>CAVRBA010000028.1:0-29787 GCA_963719015.1 uncultured delta proteobacterium
TTCGGGGACCACCGCCCTTACCTGCTTCCATTTGAGCCCTTGCATATGCTAAGGTTAACTGGTTTGATGTCTTGATATTGAATTTTTTCATGATTTCGGGTCTGGGCACTTTGTCCTCAACCATTTTAATCAGCTTCGCGCCATCGATTGATTTCTTTTTCGCCACCATTGGGATTCTCCTTAAATTAAGTTTGTGATGTTGAATATGAAGTATTCAAAAAATTCTATGGTAAAGATCAACCTTCATTTCGTTTAATCAAATTTCTGGAATGGTTTGTTTTCGATATCCCTTTAAATTACGAACTCCAGTTCGTTTTTTCGGTTAGTTTGATAAAATTTCAACGATCCTCGGCATTACCATCCTTGTTTGACCTCGGTGTTCAGTCGATATATGGTTACAGTTGTTATCTTCATTATCGGAATTCAAGAGACGGATCTAATGACATGCAAAAAATGACCGGTTTTTCAAATAAGGCGTTCCTACCATTTCTCCTTATCGTCCTGATCCATTTCTGAGCTTTTCAATTCGCAGCGGCATTTGTAAGGAAATCCGGGATGAAAAAGGCCCTCGATGATCGGGTTGAAACGTTCCTGGAGACCCGTAAAGGCACGTGGCATGATTGGAATATACCCCTACTCAGACGGTAAAGTCCTGTATGATCTCGTTCTCAAGAATAATTACATAAAAGCAGTTGAAGTCGGAACCTCCACAGGACATTCAGCGATCTGGATCGCATGGGCTCTCAGCAAAACGGGTGGCAAACTCATAACAGTCGAAATTGATGAAGACAGGTACAAAAGAGCCCTTGCCAATTTCGAAGAGGCGGGTCTTTCTGAATATATCGATGCCAGGCTTGCGGATGCCCATGAGCTGGTGGAGAAACTCGAGGGCCCCATCGATTTTGTCTTTGTCGATGCAGACAAGGACTGGTCCAAGAATTATTTCACGGCGCTTGCACCGAAACTTGAAGTGGGCGGTTGTTTTACGGCCCATAACGCAAGAAATACCGGAATGAAGGGAATGGGGGATTTTCTCGACTACGTAAAGGGCCTGCCCGATTACAAAACCACCATAGACACAACCAGCAGTTCCGGGATTTCGATCAGTTATAAGATAGCAGAGGATTGAAAAGAGTATAGGCAAAGAATTACTCTATAATTGGTTCAGGCTTGGCGGAGCATCAAATAATGACTTCAAATTTACAAACTGCCCAGACACAGTTAAGCCATGAGGATTGGCAGCGGATTTTCGATGCCTTATCCGATGGAATGATCATAACTGATCGGCGCTTCAATATTCTATTTGTCAATCGTGCATTTTCCGCTTTATCAGGCATCGACGGATCCGATCTGATCGGTAAAAAGTGCCATGATGTGTTTCCCAGTGAGCTCTGTTTCACGCCTAACTGCCCGTTGTCGAGACTTCGTTCGCCAGGCGATCAACTGGTGTCTGAAGATGAGGCCCATTGCAAAAACGGCAAACAGGCGCCTTGGATCGTGACCACCACGGCCTATCCGGATGCAAGCGGTGCCATCGGGGGATATGTAGAACGTTTCACGGACGCCAGCGCTTTCCGACGAGTGAAGCAGGCGTTGAATCGCAGCCATGAACGACTTCGGAAAAACATGGGCGCTATCATTCAAGCGATGTCCACCACTATCGAGAAACGCGATCCGTATACCGCTGGTCACCAAAGACGGGTGGCAAAATTGTGCCGTGCTATCGCCACCCAGTTGGACTTTTCCTGGGAACGCATTCAGGGCTTACGCATGACTGCCGCCATCCACGATTTGGGTAAGATCAATATTCCATCCGCCATTTTAAATAAACCCGGACCGATTTCAGAGCATGAATTGGCCATCATCCAGATGCACCCGCGCACAGCCTATGAAATCCTTAAGGATATTCAGTTCCCTTGGCCGTTAGCCGAAACCATATACCAACACCATGAGCGAATCGACGGCAGCGGCTATCCTCGTCATCTGAAAGGGGATCAAATTTTATTGGAAGCACGGATATTGGCGGTGGCAGACGTTGTGGAATCCATAGCTTCTTTTCGCCCGTACCGACCCCAATTAGGGCCTGAGGCCGCGCTCGCTGAGATACAAACACAGAAAGGGGTATTGTACGACGCGTCGGTGGTCGAGATCTGTACAGCGTTAATCAGTCAACAAGGGTTCGATTTCGAAACTAAGTCCTGGCGGCAGCATACCTAATTTGAGGTCATAACTTTGTGATCGAAACAGGCACTTATAGTGTGGACACTATAAAGATCTCGGGGATGTTTCGGAGTAAAGCAAGGTTTTTACAGGGTAACTTTCAAAAAAATCCAAAATAGATTTGAAAAACCGATTCAAAGGTAAGTCACGAATCGTTAGTTGGCGCGGGGATTTCGATCAGGTACAAGATAGCTGAGAATTGAAAGGCGTAATGGAAATGGTCCCAAAAATAATTGGCGCAATTTTTGGCGTTGCAGCAGTCGGTCTCTATGCATCTGGAAATTTAAAGAAACGCCATTGTGTAGACCATGAATCATGTTACCGTTGGGATTCGGCGTCGGGTACGCTGCATATTGGATTTTGAAACGATTGATATAAGGTAAATCCAGCTCACGAAATGTTCATCTTCCTCGATACAGAAACCACAGGTTCCGGCCCCACAGATCGCCTCTGCCAGATCGCCTTCAAAATTGAGGATGGCATCACTGTCAACGAATTGTTCAATCCCGGGATGCCCATATCCATCGATGCCATGACCGTGCATCACATCACCAATGAAATGGTTCAAGACAAACCCTCCTTCCACGGCAGTGACGAATGGCAACAGCTTCAAGATCTGATTAAGACCGATGACAATGTCATGGTCGCCCATAATGCCGCATTTGATATCGACATGCTCAAGAAGGAAGGGATCGAGCCAAAGAATGTGGTCTGCACATACAAGTTGGCCCGCTATTTCGACAAGGATGGTGTGATTCCGCGCTACAGCCTGCAATACCTGCGCTATTATCTGAAACTCAATGTCGATGCCACTGCGCATACCGCACTGGGCGATATCCTGGTCCTTGAAGCGTTGTTTAATCGCATTCATGCCAAAGCGATCGAGGAATTCGGGGATGATGTCGTTGCAAGGATGATTGAGGTTTCAAACAGTCCGGTACTATATCGGAGGATGCCTTTTGGAAAACACATAGGGTTAAAGATGGAGGAGGTGCCAGTTGATTATCTGCAGTGGCTGGCCGGAACCGATCTCGAAGAGGATTTGAGGTATACGGTCGAACGCCTTTTGAAATCTGAAATGTAATTACCCATCTGAACTAAATGATATTAGGAATTGATCGAATGGATTGTCTGAATGGAAATTTTATATTTGATGCTGCGGATTAAGTTTCTAACCCTCTGTAAATAATGCAGATTTAAAAATCAGTAAATTTATCGGCTCGAAAATCGAATATATATAACAGGATCGACGCACGGGTAATCATAATCAACTTACAAAGAGCCGATTATTTATGCAATTTATTGATCAAGGGAATAAAACCCTCTTCCATTTGAAGCGCTATCCATTACTCCAAACTACATTGTCGACAGTCATTCATAATATTCTGGATGGAATATTTAAGGGTCAACCAGTCCATATCGGAATTGACAGCTATGCTCCTGTCAAAAATTTTCATAAATTTCGAGGATGCACAATAGGATGGTGGGTAAACCATATCTCCGAATATCAAATAGTTGATTGTAGTATTACTGCATTGAGCATCTGGCTTCGATTTAAACATCAGAAGTCGAATGATATATTTGAGAAAGGTCAATATTTTTATAGCAGCCGGTCGGGAAGCTTTGAGATTGAAACGAACGCCAACGGATTTTTGTCATCCGTGTTTGTTTATTTTGATAGACAGGCACCTATATTTTTAAGGCAGCTTTTCCATGATTTCCCTTTCAGCGCTTATCCCACTAAAGCAGAATTGCTGAACGATATGAGGGACTATGGTACAATAAACGACAAAGAATTTTTAAATGGACTTAACCCCATACCTTATCAGACCATCGAAATCCAATAACATATAAATTCAAAGAAAGGATATCCAATGAGTGAAATCAGGACCTTGATCAGGAACGCATTATCATCAGCGATTAGTATGCCTGTGGATGCTGATTCCAAACAAAAAATCAACAGCAGACGGTCTCGAAATTGGGTCGAAGCTCTCGCACAGGCATTCCGTTCACATTACAATGATAAATCAATCCTGGTTTTTTCTAAACATTTCAGAGGCAACCGAAAGGATTTCCTGTTAAATGAACTTTTATATGATGTGTGCGTTTGCCGGGTTAGTGTTGTTGAATCCGCTAAACATAAGAAAAAACTCTATTACATTAAAGAGGTCCTATGGCAGGTTGAATCAGAGTTCGCAAAAAATAGTCGTGAGGCACTGGTAGATTTTAACAAGCTTGTCCTCGGTTCTGCGAAAAACAAACTATTTATAGGCCCACATGTGAGCGATCAAGAATCTTTCATCGAGGTGTTAAGACCAGCAGCGAAGGGATGTTCTGGTTCAGTGTTTTTAGGATTAATACCCCATCCAGCAGAATGGGTCTCTGATGATTCCACCAAGATCGATCTCTGGCATTTTTCCAATAGTAATTGGCAGAAATAAAATTGAATAGGTATCTCTGAAGTCAGGCGAAGTCTTGTACCACACACTTAAAATCATCTATAAGTCCACCAGATCAAAAACTTAGATTTAATGTGATATCCGAGAAGAGGTATATCCTTTTTAATTTTGGGTTTGACTTATCCCTTGTCATTGACAATAAGTCTCACGTTTAATAGAAGGCCTCAAGTTGTTTCTTGAATGTAGTCAGCGCTTACGCCCTTAATGAAGGTACGAGCAATTCCTATTACTAAAACAATTACACTAAATATTATATTCCAAATTCCCCAAGATCCTAAAAAGGATATCCACATAAACTCATACCATTTGAAGGCTCCAGTGATCAATGCGAGGTACAAAGAAAGAAAGAAGTAGATTAGACTGGTTACAAAGAACGTTGCAGCCTTTGCTTTTACCCCCTTAAAAAGAACGAGAATAAGTAATATAATGCCAAATAAAATGAATACGCAGTAAGTTGATCCAATAATGGAAAAATCGACATTTAGAGATACTTCAATCCTTAAGATTATATATGAAACTAAAAATAGCAATTGACTTAGTAGTATAAATGCAAAAAATCGTTGAATAAAATTAGTCGATTTTCTTAAAAATTGATCAGGGAATCCTATCTTTCTAAAACCAGATTGGAGATCATCCAGGAAAAGGGAAAAAATTCCGGAGTCATCCCCTTCAGACCCATTGTAAGGAATATCTTCAAGTGGCTCTTCATTAATAGTCGATGTGCCCTTTAGTGCTTTCTTTAGCATAACTACAATTTTTTCGACCTGTATATGTTTTGCTTTCTTTTCAGTCAGAGGACGCTCTAATTTATAATTCTGGTGCTTAAGTTCTTTCTTACTAATTACCCCAATCTCAAAAAGTCTGTTATTTTCTTTTACACGAACCTTCAGTTCATTGATTTCGTCTTCTAAGCTATCTTTCGTAGTTATTTTCGATTCAAGCGCCTTTATCAAAATCGATTTGGTTTCTTCCAATTCAGGTTCTATGTCTTTTAAATTTTGTATATTTTCATCCATATATTTACTATAGTTGTCTTCGCTAATATCTCCCTTGATTTCTTTAAGTTTATTTACATTAGACGATGCTTCTTTATAGCTATCCTTTAGTTTCGTGTACTGTTCACAAAGGGAACGAATATCACCATCATCCTTTGTTTCTGTCATGGGAGCCTCCGTATAATAGCTCTATGCTCTATGCGAATTTTAGTAATCACCTGTGCTTTACCCCAGAATTTAGAATAATATGAATCTATCAGCTTTCTTACATTTTTCTATTTTTGCGGTCCGGGAATATCGATAACAAAAATTTTAGAATCAATATTTGAGTCCGTGTATTGATAAAATGAAGTGATAAGTAATTATTCCTATTTCAGATATTCGGAAAATTAACTATCTGGTATTACATCGGCATTATATACAAAACCTTAAATAGGACATCGGGAAAAAACACAGAACACTAATTATTCATATGATTTTACAAAATCGCAGTAACTGCGCATTGCATATTTTAAATTATAATTTACTTGGTTTTACCCTGATATCCAGGTGGCATGTGGGGAATAGTGTGGGGAGATGCTAAAAACCAAAAGAAAAAGGGGATAGATTATAAGCACCTAACCCCCTGATATTGTTTGTGGTGATCCCAGGGGGATTCGAACCCCCGCTACCGGCGTGAGAGGCCGGCGTCCTAACCACTAGACGATGGGACCATTTTTATGCGGATAATCCTGAGTTCAATAAATAAGTTACGACCGAAAGTCAATCGGATTTTATCCCGGCCTCGATTTGACGGTCGCTCTGCTTCTATTTTTCCAACTTTTTCCCCTGACGAATACCCACTAAAAAATAAGGGATGAAGCCGACAAACGGAATCGAGGCGATGACCCACCACAGAACCTTTTTTTGATTGGATTCGAAGTCGCGTTGGGCGACATCGACGACGGCCCAGATCGTCAGAAGGAAAAAGGGTACGCACAGGCCAAGGAATATGGCGATTGATTTCAGGTCCATGATCACGTTTTTAATATTTCGGTGACATTTAATATCGCTTCGACATAGCGGTCACTGTGATTGTAGTGATAGATGACTTTGGTCGCTTTTTTCCGTGTGATACCCGGATACCAGCCGTGCCGTTTCAAATAGAAGGCGATGCTGGCAATGGCATCTTCGTCGTCGAACAGATTGACCTTGCCGTCGTTGTTGCCGTCTTTGGCCAGTTGATCGATATTGCTGGGCATAAACTGGGAAATGCCCATGGCCCCGGCGAAGGAACCGTTCAGCACAACGGGATCGAAACCCTCATTGGTGGTGTGCTGAAGATAGGCCTTCAGTTCCCTGTAAGACCAACCGGATTTCTTGGCCGCCTTCTGATCGAAAACCTTGCGGGTCAGCCCCGGTGTCTCTTTTACTTCGGGCCACAAAAGATTCCTCACTTTGGGATCGGAGAGGGCCGCCATGGTCGATAGGGTGTTCAAAACCGACCGGCTTCCCAGCAACGTTCCCAATTGGGTCTCGATCAGAATAATGGCTGTAATCACCTCGCGGTCGACACCGTATGTCATTTCCGTTTTATCGAAGGCCGCCTTGTGGCGCTGCATGTATTCTCTGGCCTTGTCGATATGAATCCGATCCGTGTAACGGCCGTAGTTGACCTTGGATTCCCGGTGGACAAAATACGCCGATATCCCCTTGGTTTCGAACTTGACCTCCGGCCTGGCATACAACTGGCGGATGAAGGTTGCATCGAAACCGTCGTCAATGAGCCTCTGCTCTAACGAGCCGTAGTATTCCCCCTTGTCGTCAGTGCCGGTCGCAAGTACGGCTGAGACCGTAAGCGTTAAAAAACCCAACACCACAATTCCCATCAAGCGTCGTCCCGCATTTATTCTTTTCATTTTCCCCCATCATCAGGTTCGTTATTTTTCATCCAAAGCGCATTATATGCGTATGATATACCGGTTGCACCGGCTGTATCGAAGTGTTAAACCCTAAATGATCGTAAACAAAGCGGGATCGGTTTTTATATATCTGATTTATAATGCAATTTGTAATTTGATATGCAATTTATTCGCTCTTCCCATGCTGAGTTCTAAATGTCCATTTTAAATCCCGTCTTGTTTACCCTGCGGGAAAGCCGATGACGCACCATCTGCTACGTTATCAATGGTTCGCAGTATATTAATACGGCTTCACCCTTGATGCCTTGGGCCCGGAGCATCCTCGACTTTCGCTCAATTAGGGTCAAAGGTATATAATTTACCATAATCAGAAGGATTTTTAAACTGTGAAAAAGACGGCCAAGACAATATTTGTCTGCCAGTCATGCGGGTATCAGGCGCCCAAATGGATGGGAAAATGTCCTGACTGCGGCAGCTGGGACGCTTTCACCGAGGAACGCCAACAACCGCTGTCGCCGCTCGGTAAGAGCCGGTCGCTGGCAGCAGCCACGGCCGACCCGGTGCCCATAGACGCCATCGAGATCGAATCCGAATACAGATGGCTCACCGGGATCGACGAGTTCGACCGCGTTCTCGGCGGGGGCGTTGTCCCCGGCACCCTGGTGTTGATCGGCGGGGATCCCGGTATTGGGAAATCCACGCTCATGCTTCAAGCCCTCCATGGCCTGGCCAACAACGGTCACAGGGTACTCTATGTGTCCGGGGAGGAATCGATCCGCCAGATTCGCATCCGCAGCAAACGGCTGGCAACCGTTTCGCCCCAGCTGCTGGTGGCGGCCGAAGTGGAACTGGAGACGATTCTGCAAATGGTGGACAGGGTTAAACCGACGGTCGTGGTCGTCGATTCGATCCAGACCATGTTCAACAGCGAGCTGACATCGGCTCCCGGAAGCATCTCCCAGGTTAGAGAATCAACCGTCCGCCTGATGCTCATGGCCAAACGCAGCGGTATTCCCTTTTTCCTGGTCGGCCACGTGACCAAGGAAGGGGCCATCGCCGGACCGAAGCTTCTCGAACACATGGTGGACACGGTGCTTTATTTCGAGGGTGACCGGAACCACGTCTTCCGGATACTGCGCGCAGTAAAAAACCGCTTCGGATCCACCAACGAAATCGGCGTGTTTGAAATGAAAGGTCGCGGCCTGGAAGAAATCGGCAACCCGTCGGCTGTTTTTCTTGCCGAGCGTCCGACTGACGCACCCGGATCGGTAGTGACAGCCAGTCTGGAGGGCACCCGACCGATCCTGGTCGAAATCCAGGCCCTGGCCAGCAGCAGCAGTTTCGGAACATCCCGGCGGACCATCCTCGGGCTGGACCAGAATCGCGTATCGCTGCTGGTTGCGGTCATGGAGAAAAAGCTCGGCATGCACTTGCTGGGGCACGATATATTTATGAACGTTGCCGGCGGTGTCAAAATCGACGAACCGGCCGTCGACATGGGCATTGTCGCGGCCGTGGCATCGAGTTTCCTGGACAAATCGATACCCGAAAGTACGCTGGTTCTCGGCGAAGTGGGCCTGACGGGCGAGGTGCGCGGTATCGGCCAGATCGAAACCCGAATTGCCGAAGCCCAAAAGATGGGGTTCACGCGCTGCCTTCTGCCCCAGAGCAACCACAAGCGTCTGACAAATAACAGCGCGATGAAATTGTCCGGTATCCGCAACATTGAGGAAGGGATTGAAACACTATTCTAAACAGTGTCCAACCATAACTGGCCTATTTTCCGCTGGGAGGCGTTCTCCGCAGGTCTCCAGCTGCGGCGTACGTATAGTACGCCTCGCCGCAAACCCTTGTGCGGCCTTGCTCAGCAGAAAAAATTCTCATTTCTGAATTGGACACTCAACGGTGCCATTACATATTCGTGGATGGGCATTAACGATAAAATGTTACGCTCTGGATATTTGGTAGACTCCACCTTTTTTATCAAAAGGGGTCAATTCGGCGAGGGTGGCGTGTACGTTGCATTGATCTTGACGGGAATCGGTCAATAATATTATAGAGAAACATTTTTTTATGAAACGAAACGCAGTAAAACGCAACCGATGGGATGATCACTATACGGAACGCGCCCGCAAAGAAAAATATCCGGCCCGCTCCGTATTCAAGCTGCAGGAAATACAGCGTAAGTTTCGCCTGCTCAATAAAGGCAACCGGGTTCTCGATCTCGGATGCGCTCCCGGATCATGGCTGCTGTATGCTGCACAACTCATTGGGCCCCGCGGAAAGGTCGTCGGAGTGGATCTGCAGCCGGTCAAGATTCGGCTGCCGGCCAATGCCACCGTTCATATCGGCGATATTCTTGCGCCGGATGACACGCTGCTGGTAAATATCGGCCAGGACTATCACGCCGTGCTGAGCGATATGGCCCCCGCCACCACAGGTCAAAAGTCGATTGATGCGGCACGCTCATACAATCTCTGTCAGGCGGCATTGGATGTGGCGGTCCGTCTTTTGATACCCGGCGGCATTTTTGTCAGCAAAATATTCCAGGGTGCGGAATTTCAAGCCTATCGAAATGAGGTCAGTAATGTATTCGATAAGTTAAGGATCTTCAAACCCCAAAGCAGCCGCAAAGCGAGCAGGGAAATATTTATCATCGCAATCGGAAGACGATAGGAGGAAACCATGTCAGGCCATAGTAAATGGTCCACCATCAAACATAAAAAGGCGGCCAGCGACGCCAAAAGAGGGAAAATTTTCACCAAACTCATCAAGGAAATCACTGTGGCCGCGCGTATGGGGGGCGGTGATCTGAACGCAAACCCCCGTCTACGCAGTGCCATCCAAGCCGCTAAAAGCGAGAACATGCCCAAAGACAACATCGATCGGGCCGTCAAGAAAGGGACCGGTGAACTCGAAGGGGTCAGTTACGATGAGAGCATCTACGAAGGCTACGGTCCTGGCGGCGCCGCAGTCCTGATCGATTCGTTGACAGACAATAAAAACCGGGCCGTATCTGAAATCCGATTCATTTTCAATAAGAATGGCGGCAGTATGGGAGAAAACGGCTGTGTCGCCTGGATGTTCGATAAAAAAGGATACATCGTGGTGGAGCGTTCGGTGACCGACGAGGATACTCTGATGGAGGTCGCCCTGGAAGCCGGCGCCGAAGATGTGCGCGAGGATAACAGCAATTTCGAAGTCATCACCGCACCCGAAGATTTCGAAGACGTGATGGCCGCCATAGAAAAGGCCGGCATTGCCACGATCGAAGGAGAAGTCACCATGCTGCCGCAGTCAACAACGAATCTCGCCGGAAAGGAAGCAGAGCAGATGATCCGGCTAATGGACATGTTTGAGGACTGTGACGACGTCCAGAAAGTCTATACCAACGCCGATATACCGGAAGACTTGGTATAGCACAAAATTTTCACGGATCCTTTTCAGGGAGGGACTAAAAAGACAAATTCGAAATGCTATCGAGTCGGTGGAACCTCCACGGTAGCGCCCGCAATCCCAATCCTATTTTTGCCCCTGGCCCACATACCAACAATGAAAAAGCGACCGCCAGCAGAACACTGTCGGCGATATGGTCACTTACCCTTACGACAGATCCAGCATTTTTTGGACTGCCTTCAATGCCGGGCGGCGGATGTCTTCCGGAACTTTTACTTCGCCTGTCATGTCTTTCAGGCTTCGGGCCACATCATCCAGAGAGATCTTCTTCATATTCGGGCACACCATTTTTTCCGAGGCCGGGAAAAAGGCTTTCCCTGGATTATCCTTCTTCATGGGATACAATAAACCGGATTCGGTGCCAACGATAAACGCCCCGTGGCTGGATTCCCGCACGTAACGCAGCATTCCGGATGTGCTTGCAACGGCATCCGCCAACGCTAACACTTCCGGTCGGCACTCGGGATGGGCGATAAAAATGGCCCCCGGATGCTTCTCTTTGGCCTTCTTCACATCTGCAGGGGTCAAACGATCGTGGGTGGGGCAGTAGCCTTCCCATATCTGAATTTTCTTGTTCGTCTGGGACGCTGCGTACAAGGCAAGATTCCGGTCAGGCGTCATGAGAATTTCATCCTCGACCAGGCTGTTGACAACCCGCACAACGTTGGCCGACGTGCAGCAAATCGTCGAAAGGGCTTTAACCGCAGCCGTCGAATTCACATAGGTAACAACCGGCATCGGCGGTAACTTGGCCAGTTTTGCTTCGAGCGAATCCGGGTCGACCATATCGGCCATGGGGCATCCCGCATCATGCCGAGGAAGAAGAACGGTTTTAGCGGGCGAAATGATCGAGGCGGTCTCGGCCATGAAGTGGACACCGCAAAATACGATGACCTCTGCATCGGTCTTGGATGCCTTGATGCTCAGTTCAAGCGAATCGCCACAGAGGTCGGCCAACTCCTGGATCTCCGGCGGCTGATAGTTGTGGGCCAGAATAATGGCATTGCGTTCTGCGACCAACCCTCTGATTCTCTGCTTGATATCATCCATGCTGCCATTCATCCTTCGGTGTTTTCACTCATAAAGTGATGTTTTATTAACCGGGCAGTATTCTCGGCCAGGTCTATCTCTGCGGCCGACCCGTCAAAATGCACTTTCAATTATGAATCGGACATTCGATAGGGTTATCAACCATTGGTGGATGGGCACGTGTCATTCATCCATGGTCACCACGTCGGTGCCTTCCGGGATGGTGAAGTTGAAAAGCGATGGATCCGGTACGTCACCAATGCGCGCATTCAACAGAGTAATGCGGGTTTCATCACCATAAGCGTTGTAAGTAACCACCTGGTGAACCGCATATGAATCTTTGTCCACCAGCAGAAGAATGTCGACAACATCGGCGGTTTTGTCGAGTGGGACGAGTTTGAGCACATGATATTTGTCATCGTCTGAAGACACCTGAGATATCTCGAACTTTCGGCGCAGTACCCTGATATCGGCCAGGAATCCGGCGCCCTTGCCGCCGGCCAGAAAAGCCGGTGCCTTACCGAGAATCACCTGGTTGTCCTGTGGCCGATAAATCCAAAGCCGATCCGCGTTGGTAATGATGAGTTGAGGATCGGGTGTTTCGTACTCCCACCGCATCATTTCAGGTTTTCGAACGTATATCTTTCCCTTGGCCTCATCGGCGATATCCATGGCCTTGATGGTTGAAATCTGGTGAAAATCGGCCGTAAAACCGGCCACATCATAACGGCGTTCGATCTGTTCGATGAGCTTTTCCACGCCGTCTAACGTGCCAGCGGCATTTGCCGTCGTGACTGCCCCCCGGTTAAACCCGGTCAGAACGAGTACCAACACGACACAGCGAATCACCCATTTCATTTGATTCTCCTTTTAAGTTTGAATGTCCGCCTGCCTTTCGGCACACAGTGGAGATCTTACAGCCGGGATCGAGGCAGCCAGGTCAATCCATCTTGAGCGCTCTTTTTACGCGATAACGTTTTGTTTGTAAACAACGACGACCCGGTTGCTTGTGATTGGCAATATATACATTCGTTTAGTTTTGTAACCGCCGCACCAGGTCTCTGAAACCATCGGTCGACTGGAGCGCAAACCCAGGGCCATCCTGGTTCTCGCGAGCTGCCGCTGCAACCCTTCCAAATACCGAAAGGCTGATATGATCGATGAGGGCAAGTTTCATCAGAAGTTCGCTTTTCGGCAGGTGGACGGCACGCTCACCGCGCATCATCAGAGTTTCGATATTGTCTCTCTTCAGCCTCTCTTCGAACAGTATCGTTTTCTGTAGCTGATTCCGACAAGCCTGTCGTCTTTTGGTCAATTCATCGAATACTTCAGCATCATCGTCAATGTCTTCCAACATATCCAGCACGAAATCGAGGCATGTAAAGATCTGTCCGTCCGGACCCATCTTTTCGAAAAATACAGCCAGAAACTGCACTTTTTTTTCACCAAGGTTCTTGCGGAAGTTTCGCAATTTCACTTTGACGGCCGTGCGAATTGCGGGAGCAATGTGTTCCGCGACGGAATCCAATAGCTCAGCGTTTATCCGTCGGGTCAGATTGAGGCGGTGCAGGAAGGTGTCGATCATGTCCTCGGGAAAGTCCAGAGTCAGTATGCCGCGTCCGTCAGGAAACAGGAGGGTCGTCCGCAGCAGACGTCTTGAAAGTTCGTCGGTGACGATAGCGACATCCTCGCCGCTGAAAACGGCATCGTCCAGGGTCTCTTCGATCTCTTGCTGAATCGTTTCGTCAGGGAAGAAAATAAGTTCCAGTAGACCATCCCGCTCCGGGTTGGCGTTATCGCCGATGATCTGCTTCAGCTCGATAGTTGATGGGCAGGAAAATACCGTATCGATATAATCGACGAGCCCCCCGTCGGCTTCAAGTCCATTCCGAAGAATGCGGCAGACCGATTCTACCAGCGGGCGACAGTTTTCTTTCATGTCGAATTCATCAGAGATAGTGGGCCAACTTCATCATCAATTGATGTTTCTGCATCCCACCCGGCAGGCTCTCCTTCAGTTCGCCATTGTCAAAAATGAACAGGTAAGGCACGCTGAGAATGTTGAAGCGGGCGGCAATCTGCTGATTGACGTCGATATTGACCTTCCCGACCCGGATCTTTCCTTTGGACTCTCTGGCAAAATCATCGATAATTGGGGCGACGGCACCGCAGGTCGGGCACCAGGGTGCCCAGCAAAACAATAGAACCGGCAGTGGTGACGCCATGACCGTGTTTTCGAAATTGGAATCGGTCACCATAACCGGCTGAGGGATGAAGAGTTCGGAGGCGGCCAGGGCCGATCCGCACTTTCCGCATTTGGCCCCGGCATCGATTTTGTGACCCGGTACCCGGTTGCGCGTCTTGCATTCGCTACAGCGAACCGTATAGCTGACGGATGCATCCTCAGCTACGGAAGCAGTACCCATAAGGACATGGCATTTACCGCACCGGGCGTTGGTTTCGGCTCTATCAGCCGGGATCTTGTTTCGCGTGCCGCATGTGGGGCACCGCCGAATGATTGCCGTAGAATCGTTCATTGCTTTTCCTCGCGCTCTTTAAATTTTATATTAACATAAGGCCTGTTGGCTTCGAGTAAAGCGCGTACCGTTCTACCGTCGACAAGATTATCCCGACCAAACGGGATATTGGTATCACCTGTCATCACCCAGCATTGTTTCTTTTTCACCACTCTCGAACAAAAATTCATGAAATTTTCGGGTTCGTTGCGTCCACTTCAGTGAGGTCACCGAAGACTATCGACCCGCGGCAGTGAGAATCTGCACGCCTCAGCCGGCAACATCGGTCGCCTTGGCCCCTTCATATTTTTTCAACTTCTTGTGCAGGGTTTTACGGGTGATACCGAGGCGCCGGGCGGCCTCGCTCTTGTTACCCTCAACCATTTCAAGGGTCTTGAGGATGGTTTCCCGTTCGACCGCCTCCAGCGATTCCGGAATCCCTGCCTCCGCAGCATGACCGGCTACCGCCGGTGGTGGCTGTTCGCCGGGCAGCCGCAGGTCGGGTGCGTCAAGAAGTTGACCACGGGCCAACACAACCCCTCTTTCGACCGCGTTCATCAATTCTCTCACGTTTCCCGGCCATTCATGCCTCAACACCGCATCCAGCGCCTGGGGCGTGAAGCCTTCGATCATCTTGCTGTTTTTAGCGGCAAACAATTCAAGGTAATGCTGGGCCAGCAGGGGAATATCGTCCCTTCTGCTGCGCAGCGGCGGCAAGGTGAGGCCGACCACGTTCAGTCGGTAATAGAGATCCTCCCGAAATTCACCCCGTCGGAGCAGATCTTCCAGGTTTTTATTGGTGGCGCAAATCACCCGGACATCCACCGGCAGCGGCACTTCACCACCGACCCGGATCACCTCCCGCTCCTGCAGGACCCGCAGCAGCTTGACCTGCATGGTAACCGACATCTCGCTGACCTCGTCAAGGAAGAGGCTGCCACCATCGGCCTGTACAAAACAGCCTTCTTTTCGGCGTTCGGCACCGGTGAAAGCGCCTTTCTCATGACCAAACAGTTCCGATTCGAGAAGAGTCTCGGTCAACGCGGCACAGTTGATCTTGACAAAGGGGCCGTCCTTTCGATGACTGTTGAAGTGGAGCGCGCCGGCAATCAATTCCTTGCCCGTTCCGGATTCGCCTGTAATCAGCACGGTGGCCTCAGACGGTGCAACCTGTGCTACGGATTCCAGCAGCCGGACCATGGATGGGCTCCTTCCGATGATGTTGCGCCGGTCGAAGTGTTTTCCAATGGTTTCCTTCAACATGCGGTTTTCGGCCTTCAACTGAATGTGTTCGACGGCCCGGCCGATGATTAGTTTCAGCTTGTCGAAATCGAGCGGCTTGGTCAGGTAATCGTAAGCGCCTTTCTTCAGAGCCGCCACAGCGGTCTCAACCGATGAGAAGGCGGTCATGATGATAACCGGGATGGCCGGATTGTAGGCTTTGATTCTCTCGAGCGCTTCGAGACCGGACACTTTCAGCATCCGCACATCCATGAGAATCAAATCGAAATATCTTTCCCGCACACTTTCGACAGCCGACTGGCCGTCATCGGCTTCAAACACCACGTAACCCCATTGACTCAAAAGGGTCTGCAGCATGGTGCGGTGGGCGACATCGTCATCGACCACAAGGATTGGATTGCCTTCGCTCATCGAATGTCTCTCTATCCAGTAAGTGGAACCCGGAGGGTGAATGTTGTCCCCTGCCCGGCAGGACTCGCCACATCGATTCTTCCGCCGTGGGCATCGACGATATTGTGGGCGATCGCCAGACCCAGACCGGTTCCGGTTGACTTGGTGGTATAGTAAGGGTCGAAAACTTTGGATAAATTCTGTGCGGGGATGCCATGACCGGTGTCGGCAACGCGGATGATGATCCAACGCCCCTCTTCATCCTTATCCGCATCGACGGTCAGACGGCCACCGGATTCCATGGCCTCCAGTGCATTCAGAAATAGATTCAACAGGACCTGGTTGATCCGGTCCGTGTCGAGGGAGGCTTCGCGCAGTCTCTCGGCGGTATGCCATTCGACATGGATTTCCTTCTCATTCGCCTGGGCTTCCACCAGTTTAAGGGCATCTGCGATCAGCTGCGGAACCGACACCTTTTTCGGAATGATTTTGATCGGCCGGGCAAAATCGAGCAACTGGCCGATCACCCGGTTTAGTCGATCGACCTCCTGAATCATGATCCCGGCGATCTGCTGATCCTCTGGTTTGTCACGGTGGCGCTCCTTGAAATAAGTGGCAAACCCCTTGATGGAGCTAAGGGGATTGCGAACCTCGTGAGCCACTCCGGCTGCCAAACGCCCCACGGACGCCAGGCGTTGGTTACGAAGTATTTCTTTGCGAAGCGAGTGGACCTCCCGCAGATCCTTGAGAAGCAGAACAAATCCGAGAAAATGCTTTTCGCCATCGTGCAAGGGACTGGCGCTGAATGACAGGGGAAGGCGATCTCCACTTTCGAGAAGACAGTCGATTTCTCTCTCGATCACATCGCCGGTCGGTGACATCCTTTCGATCTCGCCGAAGTATTTCACCCGGCAATACATCTGCGGCAGCACGTCCAATGACCAGATCCGGTGCAAAACCGAGAATCGACTGCGCCACCTGGTTGAACGAGGCGATTTGACGCCGATCATCGAGAGCAATCAACCCGATGGGCATGTTTTCGACCAGATTGTCCGAAAAGGCCTTTATTCGGTCTAACGACGCACGGGTGGACCGGTAACCCTGGGTCAAGAAAAGCAGCAGTATGCCGGACACGCACACCAACAGCAAAACGACCGCCATCACGATCGTGTGGCGGGAATCGGCCAGTTGAGCGGCAAGGATGGCGGAATTGTCGAGCCCCACAAAAATGAACTGCGGTGCCTGGGAATTCCGTTGACCCATCGGAAACGCCGGCATCGTGTGCGGTGGTACCCCTTTTCTGCCTGGCATCCGCCCCCAAGGAGGTCCGGAGGGATCAAATCGTCGATACACCTCAAAAGACTCACGCCCGTCAACCGACTTAACCCGCCGCCATTGTACCGATTGTGTTTGGAATATCTGGTCGAAATCGAGGTCGCGACCATACGTCTGACCGACTTGGGTGAGATCGCTGTGGGCAAGAATGGCCCCGCGGGCATCGGTAACCATTAGATAAATGATGTCAGGTTGCTGCGCCGTTTCGGATAGCAGGTGCTGGAGTTTGAAACCACCCATCATATGGCCCATCATTCCGGTCCGGGCTCCGGCCTCGAAAGAACGGATCAGCGCTGCGCCTTCTTCTACGAGCAACCGGACGGTGTTTTCCTTTTGCCGGTTTATGTTCTCAACAGTCAGAACGGTAAAGACCGGAATCAGTATGAGAACCGTTCCGATGAAGATCCAGACCGGTACACCGGTCCAGAGCCGGTTCATTTTTTTTGATATTTGCATGGATTGTATGCGAAGCAAATCCGGTGCCAACCACAGAAACCGTGTAAGGGATACCGTTTAGTCCAGAGATTTTATGAGCTCTTCGAGTGAGCAATCCCGGCCGGTTGTACCCGTCTCCAACCGGGATTCTGATTCTGAATAAAAATAGGGGCGACTGGAGATTTTGGCAACAGAAGGGTGTAACTTTTTTACCCGTAGCAAAAGGGGATAAGGCCTAAAAATGTATATTTATTACCCATAGTGGTGAGAATGGTCGTTGGAATTTCTGTAACACTTGATGGTACGATCGAGTATCCAATTTATAAATCAGAATTCATTTTACTGGGAAGGCCGCAGAATAAAAGCCTGGCCGATAACACCGCCCCGGGGCAAAAGAGTCATTTATGGATGGATACTGGCCTAATCGAGGAGATTTTTAACTGCCAGGAAGGTCAAAAATAGCGAAGTAACCAGGCCGATGATGCCAAAGACCGTCGGCCGCCGAAATACAAGGGCATCCACGTTCTCGAAGGGGCGATCCAATTTATCCCACAGCGGTTTGGTCACAAACCAGGTGTCCACCCGCTTTTCGATCTGCCGCATTTGCTCGGGGCTGAACAACAAGATCGATCCAATCAGCATGCCGATCACGCCGGCAATTTTACCGATCAAGGCCATGGAGCTGAAAAGGATCTCATCGATAGTATTGAATTCTCTGTCAGCGAAAAATACTTTCAGGAAGCCATCAACATCGAGACGATAGAATAAAAACACCAGAATAAACGCCGAGGCGACCATCAGGCAGACCCCGGAAATGATGTTGTGGCGGTAGATCAGGTTGTCGGTCGGAATATCTCTATCGACGAAGTGCGTTATTTTTGAGTCAATGTCCACCGCGCGGTTCAAAATCGCGCTGTGTTTTTAAAGCCTCAGCGGTGCAAGCAGCAAAAGCAGGGAAAGGAACACACCGATAGCACCGACGACCAGAGTAAAAATCTCGATCGCTTGAAGGAAAATTTCTCCAAAAAATTTTTCCATCCACCAGTCTCCTGAATGTCGTTGATGCCGCTGCGCCTTTTTTCGAGAGCATGACCGGGGCGGTTTCCCGATCGGCGAAAAATGGGGATTTAGTGTCAGTTATTATACAGGGGAAGCGGCACGCTCGCAAGGTGTTTCCCCAGCCATCCGGCAGCGCATCGGTCCGGCGGTGGCAGAAGCGCCTGGTTACTGAATCTCAAACCCAACTGATCGTGCACAAATAAAACGATTCCGTTCGATTTCCCTACTTGACTCTTTTCGGGCCGGTTCACTATAAGGTGTCCATGGGCAATAGTGAATAATCTGCATTCAGACACTCAACATTTGCAACACCACTTAATTTTACCGGCGAAAGGACGGAATTATGAGCACCAGCCCCATAGACACTTACTGGAAAATCCGTCTGGGAGCGCTGAAGAAGGCGCTGGAAGCGAACAATTTCGAAGCATACGTGTGTGGTGATGCAGCCGAGGCAAAAAAGCTGGTCATAGGAACGATCCTATCGGTGGTGAAACCCGCCAGCATATCCTGGGGCGGCTCGATGACCTTCTCTGCCTCCGGTCTCTATGACGACCCTCAAGGCCCGACCGGGCATCGAGATCCTCGATACATTCGACAAAACGATACCGGCAGATGAGATGCTGGAGCGCCGGCGTCGGTCTCTGCTGGTGGATCTCTTTTTCAGCGGCACGAATGCTGTTACCGAAACTGGTCAACTCGTCAATCTCGATATGATCGGAAACCGGATCGGCGGGATAACGTTTGGACCCAAACATGTCGTGATCCTGGTCGGCCGCAACAAGATCGTCTCCGATCTTGAAGAAGCCCTCTATCGCATCAAAAACTATGCGGCACCGGTCAACGTTATGCGATTGGGAAAAAATACGCCTTGCCGCAAGACCGCCATATGTGATGAATGCAAGAGCCCCGATCGGATCTGCAACACGTGGACCATCACCGAAAAATCATTTCCAAAAGGTCGGATCAAGGTGGTTCTGATCAACGAAGAACTGGGGTACTAAACCTGATTTTTTGAAGCGCATTCGCGCTGGTTGCATGGGCATACATTTAGCGCGGCTGTAGTCGGGTAACAGCAAGCCCTGTGGACGGCGCCCCTGTCGCCTTTTTGCTTGACATGTGCCTCGCCAGACCTTAATCATCTTCAGTGTACGCCTTGAAGCGTGGGGTGGCCGCATGAAGCGCGGCCTGAGATGATACCCTTCGAACCTGACCTGGGTAATACCAGCGTAGGGAAACGACACTACATACCAATTCTCGGAACTGAACCTGTATGCCGTTTCCCCATGGGAACGGCTCTTTTTTTTGGGGGGGAGCATCCCCTTCCCGGTCCATTCAGCCTATACCGGAACTGACGGTCAGCAAAAGGTAGTTCTCAATTTAAATATCAACATTAATATAAACAGGAGTCGCACCATGGAGAATTTGCCGGCACAGGCCGCGCGGAACCTGGCAGAGATCCGGAAGCAGAAGCCGCTGGTCCACAACATCACCAACCTGGTTGTCATGAATTACACGGCCAATGCACTGCTGGCCATGGGGGCTTCGCCCGTTATGGCTCATGCCATCAGCGAAGTAGAGGAAATGGTCTCCTTTGCCGGGGCGCTGGTATTGAACATTGGCACTCTGACCGAAGACTGGGTCGAATCGATGCTCACCGCCGGAAAAAAGGCGACCGCACTGGGCACTCCGATCATTCTCGACCCGGTCGGATCCGGCGCAACCAGCTTGCGGACGGTATCGGCTAAAAAAATCCTGTCGCAGGTCGGCGTCGGCGTTCTCCGGGGTAACGCCTCCGAAATTCTTTCCCTGCGGCATGCCGACTCCCGCACAAAAGGCGTCGATTCGATCCATGGTGTCGAAGATGCCGCCCAAGCAGCCGAAACGTTGGCGGTCGAATTGGCCACAACTCTCGCGATAACCGGACCTGTCGACCTCGTCACCGACGGTGAGCGAACGGTTCGGATCGCCAACGGTCATCCGCTAATGGCCAGTGTTACCGGAACAGGCTGCACGGCTACCGCGACGATCGGTGCTTTTTTAGCGGTCGACCCGGATCCGCTAAGCGCCGCCGCAACGGCCCTGGCCTACTTTGGGGTGGCCGGAGAAGTAGCGGCAGAGACTGCCGCAGCGCCGGGCAGCTTCATGATCAAGCTGCTGGATGCCCTCTACACGATTACACCCGAAGATTTGCAGCACTGTTGCCGATTTGTAAACGGGCAATAGTATCATGCCGCCGCTGCCGAGCAGACACGCGAATCAGCCGGGAAATCATTCACTACCGGGACGTTTCCACCATGAAACCGGAAAACATCGATTACAGCCTATATCTGGTGACAGACAGAGGCCTTTCCCGCGGTCGATCGACCCGCGAGATTGTTGAATCAGCCGTTCGTGGCGGTGTCACTTGCGTGCAACTCAGGGAGAAAACAGCCACCACACGAGAGTTTATCCACGAGGTCCAGGGGATAAAGGATCTATTGGCATCCCTGCACATTCCCCTGATCATCAATGATCGGCTGGATGTGGCCCTGGCCGTTGGAGCCGAAGGCGTTCACCTGGGGCAAAAAGACATGCCCCTTGAGATGGCCAGGACCATTTCAAAAGGACGGATGCTCATCGGTATATCGGTCGAATCCGTCGAAGATGCCATAGCGGCGGAAAAGGGCGGGGCGGATTATCTCGGTGTCAGCCCTATCTATAAAACACTAACCAAGACCGACACGGCACCGGCCCTCGGTTTGGAGGGTCTTGCGGAAATCCGTCGGATCGTGAAGCTCCCGTTGGTCGCCATCGGAGGCTTGAATCGGGACAATACCGCTGCCGTCATCTGCAACGGTGCCGACGGTGTGGCGGTGGTCTCGGCCCTTGTCGCCGCCGAAGATCCGGAACGGGCAGCTCGACGGCTGATGCACGTCATTCAAAAGGCCAGAAAAAGATGCGTCTGAAAGAAATCGGAGAGTTCGGTTTTATTGACCGTATCAGCCGGGGGTGTTTAATCCAGCCGAAAGGGATCGTCAAGGCCATCGGTGACGACGCGGCTGCTTTTCGGACCGAGGCCGGCCACCTGACGCTTGTGACCACTGACCTTCTGGTGGAGCGCGTCCACTTTCTACGAGATGCCACCAGTGGCTTCAATCTCGGGTATAAGGCCCTGGCCGTCAACCTGAGCGACATCGCCGCCATGGGCGGAACAGCCGGTAACGCGTTTGTCAGCATCGCTATCCCGGAAAACTGCACTCTCGCCGAACTCGAGGACATCTACCGGGGGATGAAATCTCTGGCCGCCCCTTACAAGGTCAATATCCTCGGCGGTGATACCACACGTTCCACCCGCGACCTGATTATCAACCTCACTGTAACCGGCACGGTTTTGGAAAGTGAAATCCTTTATCGTGACACCGCCAAGGCCGGAGACGTGATTTTAACGGACGGATTTCTCGGTGATAGCCGCGCGGGACTCCACCTGCTACTGAACCGGATCAAAGCGGACAAACCCTACCTCGAAGCCCTTCTGAATGCACATCTTCTGCCGCGCCCCCGTCTGCACGAGGGCCGCTTTCTGGCCCGCCGGCCAGGTGTTCATGCCGCCATAGATGTCAGTGACGGTCTCAGTTCCGACCTCGGTCACATCCTGCGCGAAAGCAAGGTCGGTGCACGCCTTTTCGGTGATCGGATACCGCTCTCCCCGGCCCTGGAGCAATTCTGCCGTCACCTGGGATTCGATCCCGTCAACCATGCTCTGGCCGGAGGAGAAGATTACACGCTTCTCGTGACAGTCGATCCAGCTGACGCCGACGCACTTGTCAGGGATTTCGACGAAACTTTTCACCGTCCGCTTTTCCGAATCGGTGAAATAACCGACACCAAGTCCTTCGAGCTGATTGAAACTGACGGCGAGACGCGAACTATCGCTCCCACAGGTTGGGATCACTTCAAAAAGGAGTCATGAAACATGTCAGCGGACAAGAATGGAGCGGCGGTCCACCGCGGTTACACGAGAGTGTTGACTATTGCCGGATCAGACAGTGGCGGCGGGGCTGGGATCCAGGCCGATCTCAAAACTTTTTCGGCTTTGGGTTGCTATGGAATGTCAGTCATCACGGCATTGACCGCTCAAAATACGATGGGAGTGACGGGTATCCATACGGTGCCGCCCGCCTTTGCCAACCAACAGATGGCAGCGGTTATCGGCGACATCGGTGTCGATGCCGTTAAAATCGGCATGCTCTATTCTGCTGAATTGATCGAATCGGTCGCCGATAGCCTGGTAAAGTACGGTGTGGACACCATCGTTCTCGATCCGGTCATGGTTGCCCAAAGCGGTGACAAATTGTTGCAGGATGAGGCTATTGTGGCTCTCAAAAGGACTCTGGTTCCCTTGGCAACGGTGGTAACGCCGAACCTGCCGGAAGCGGAAGTCCTACTGGGGCGCAAAATTGACGGATTAGATGGCATGCAGGCGGCTGCCAGAGACTTGGCTAAACTGGGCTGCCGCAGTGTTCTCGTCAAAGGTGGCCACATGCAAACAGCGGATAGCAGCGATGTGTTATTTATCGGCAGCGAAAACCGTATCGTGGTCATGCCGGACCGGCGCGTAACGACCCCCAACACCCATGGTACCGGCTGCACATTGTCTTCCGCTATCGCCGCTCACCTGGCCAAAGGCCTTGATATCGAAGCGGCCGTCCAAAGCGCCAAACAGTATGTTGCCAGTGCGATCCGGGCCGGGGCGGCCTATCGAATCGGACAAGGCAGCGGACCGGTGCACCACTTTCATGAGTTTTGGGAATAGAACGAGGATTATAGACAATTGAAGGGTCGCCGGGTTTCTCTCTCACATCTTTATACCGCTTTTCAAAAATAATATCCGAAATACGGAAGGGTGGTATAAGTAATTGTAGAAAAAAACGTTCGATTAACGGAACGTTTTTTTGACAACCACTAAAATGAGAGCGGAAAGGGTGTTCAGCAGCAAGCCGCCGAATGTTTACCCTTGATCCAGGTCTGAATGATGTAGGCGGCGCATCCAACTCCCGGTGAGACACGAATTGCCGCAACCGGACAATTGTTGGCGCAGGCGCCACACTCCATACAACCATTGAAGTCGGCCACGAGAGCCTTTCTTCCTTCCACCACCAGAACGCCATGCGGACAGACCGCCGCACACATACCGCATCCCACGCAAGCGTCCGCATCGAGGGACAGTGTGGCAACATCAGGAAGATACCTGAAGGTTTTCATCTCATTTCCTTTCACGGATGGACACGAAACGAACTTATCCAACCGGCAACGGGCCTGACAATCACGCGAAAGCCGCCGCCACCCATATGGTTGCAGCGGAAAGAACGGCGGCCCCCTGCCAGGGAATCGCTCGGCGCATCTCCTTTTCGACACCCGAAGGCGATGTAAAGGGCGTTGCGCCCGTGAAGTTCATGGATAGAATGGAGCTGAAAGCAACCGTGCAGATCAACAGAGACAACAGCTCCCACCCGTTGAGGTTGTGCCAAGCGGCCACTGCCAGCGTCACCCCTGATAATACCCCGGTAAAGAGGCCTTTCAATGCAAAAGCCCGTGCGGGCAGCCAGGGCAGCAGAAGCGGTACGGCAATAGCGCCACCGATGATTCCGGCCGCACAGGCCGCAGTCAGCATCAACCCTCTGCGCCAGGCGTCGTCAAAAGAAAATCCGCCCGGGCCGATTCCGGAAAGGATGAATCCAACGACCAACACCCCAACCAGATATTTAGGGATCACGGCAAGTTCCACCGGGATCAGAACGAAACGCTCCCTTAGGGAAAAAGTCACCTGACGCATACCGGCATCGGCATTGAGGCCAGATTCCAGAAAACGCTTTAGATCCTTGGCTCTGACAGGGCCCCATACGATCTCGAATCCACACTCTTTTTTTACACGATGGGCGGCGACACCGGTTGCCGCCAGCTGGGGCAGTACAAGCCGCCGGTGTTTGACAAGCCGCTCCAAACCGGCATTCTTGACGCAACGCACCACCTCGGCGGTGGAGAACGTTCCCTTGCCGGCGGCACACCAGACATTGATTCCGCGTGTGTCGAGCACCAGGATCCAGGCGTCGATAGAAGTCAGCTCTCGGCGCAGAATATCGAAGGATAGCTTGTAGTTGGCCGTGACCAAAACCGGTGAGTTTTCACTGGGGGTACCGGTACAATACAGCCCGGGAGCAATCAGATAGCTGTTGCGTCCGATGCCGCAACGGACTTTGACACCGGCAAGGATATCGGTAGTGTCAAGGACGGTTCTGACCCGTGGAACTTCGCCAACAGATGTCTTTTCGAATTCGGTAACAAAATGCCATAATCGGTATCCCGGCCGCTCGTAGGGGCTACAGGGCGGGCCGGCGGGTGGACCGCAACAAACGGCCTCATCCGGAGCTTCTCCGGCAGCCTGCAAACGTTCCGACGCTGCACCTGCAGACGCGGTTTTTGCTCAGCAGCCGTTAGATAGCGTCTCGACTGCGCCGTCACCGTCGGGGCAAGATTCCACCGCAAGGGCATTTCCATGCGTGCCTTCTTTGTGCATATTTTCGATCCTTCTTCCTTCATTCAATGACCTCTGGCAAAGCCGCTATTTAAAACCGTTGTCTCGGGCAACCAACCGGTCAATAAATTTTTAATAATACATAATAATCATTGTCTCAGGTATATGTTAACTTCTGGGACTGTCATACTTTGGGTGTCTCTCCAGTAACGTAGAGGGGTTACCGATGATTATTATTCCGCATAGTCATCAAAATACTCTCGAGCGGCGACTTTGCATGATCTCCGAAGAGTGGTGGGAGATCACCGTACTGTGACCCGATATGCGCTTGCGGGCGAATGTTAGGTGGTTGTCAAAAAATGCTCTGATATTCGATCATTTTTTCTACAACCACTTATACCACCCTTCTGAATTTAGGAATTTATTTTTGATAAACGGTATAAAGGGCGGATTCGGCGTTAAAAAATCGTCAGACCTTATGCGCTGGAGTCAAGATGTCATTTTTTTTTGGACTTGATTTCCAGGTCATCGCCGGAATATCCAAAAGCGGTCAGGATGGAGTGGGCGACCTTGACGGTGTCTTCTGGGCTTAGATGGGTTTCCACTAAGATATTGGTGCCTTCGATATTGACCGGAAGCCGCAATTCATCGGGGTCTTCTCTAAAGTAATACTTGTTGTCCACCGAATGCCAAAGCAGTCTCTCGACGTCCTGGTCGTGCTTCTTAATCAAAACTTCACACAGTTTAAGAAGAAATTGGTCCCAGGCTTCCACCTTGAAAGAGTCTTCTGCGAAGGTAAATGCGTTGATAACTTGCCCTTTGTAGGTTTGGGGGTTCGGAAAAGACGCCTTTTCCTGTTCGGCGGCCTCTTCGACGGCTCCGGCTTGGCCGAGTTCTGTCAAAAACTCGGCGATCATTTTTTTATCGGGCTTGTAACCGCACAATTTTTCGACAGTATCACTGAAAAGATTAACCAGTTTCTCGTGGGGCTCGGAAATAATCTGGTTCCAGGCCTTTCCCATCGATTTTTGTATGAGTTTGCGTTGGCGTTTGGTCTGAATCGATTCGGCAATCTTAAGGGCTTTGCCCTTGGCCACATTGTCCTTTTCAAGCAGTTCGATTAGTCGGGTCGCCACTTCCTTGGACGGTTGTTTCAAAAGATCGAAGGCACAAAATCTTTTCTGCTCAAACGACCCTTCGCTGAAAGAAAGATAGAACCACCACCTTACCCCGTCGGTCAATACGGCCAGCTTTGCGCCTTCATTGAGAGCCGAGCCGAGCAGTTCCTTCTGGCAACCTTTGAGATCCTCACCGACTTTTTCCACACCGATAAAGACGGTGTCGATATTGCTCGTTCGCAATGCGAAATCGATTAGAGAAGATTTTACAGAGTGATCCGGTTTGACTTCATCGACATCGAAAATATCCCATCCCAGAAGGGACAACAACCGGATGACAATGGCCTGCTTTGTGGAGGCTTTGTCGAATGTGCTGAGTCTTTTGTTCGTTTTCAGCGTTTCGAAAAAGGCGATGATTTGTTTTTCCATGAAAGTATTTTAGTCAATTTTCCTTAGAAAATCAATCAGTTTTTAAATATTAACACCCGCCTGCCGCTCAAATTCAAGCGCTGGACTTGCAAACGGAGCCGTATCGAACACGTTCAAACATGAAATTGCTCCTTTGCCTTGAGGCCATCGTTTTAACGAAGAGTCCATCGGTAATCTGAAAGTGAATTGTGTTTCGAATCGGACAACGCATTTCCGGGTCAACCGGTTGCGAACACCCGATGACAAGTAGACGGATTACCCCTGGAGTTGATAAAGGATGGCAGTAACGACCGCATATCCGAGGACAGCGATGGAGACACTGACGCAGCAACCGGCCAGAAGCCTGTGAGCCTGACTTTCCCGCCTCTTTTCCTGATAGCCCAAAAGAGCACCGAGTAACGCACCGGCAATGCCGCCGCCGATATGCCCCCAGCTATCAATGACCGGTATAATGAGGCCGAATATGATTAGCCCGATCGCCCACGCACCGACCTGGCGGTAGATCGCCTGACCGTAGACCCCGCCGCGGCTCTTACCGTAATACAGGACGGCCCCGATCAGGCTGCAAACCGCTGCCGAGGCGCCGATGGTATAATCATTACCTGCAAGGTAAGATACCAGAAAACCGGCCGTCCCCCCGACGGTGTAGATGATGAACATCCGGTAGGTGCCGAATTCTCTCACAGCGAGCGAAGCGAGTTGCGTAAAAGCGACCATGTTGAAAAAAATGTGCAGAATGCCGCCGTGCAAATAATTGGCTGACAGCAGGCTCCACCACCGCCCGTATTCGTCAATAGGGACCGTGCCGGTCATTCCCAGTAAAAGCAGACTTTTAATATCCGGCGACAAGAATACCAACGGGTTCATCGACAGCCCGATGCGGCTAGAACTGAGCAAAAGGGAAAGGAGAAAGAGACCGACATTTACCGCCACCACACCGCGGATGAGGCGATCCGAATGTTTCAGTCCGATGGCACTCGAAAAACGGTTCCAGAAAGAAGCGGGTCGCTTGAGAGCGCAGTAAGGGCATCGCGGTTCGCTTCGACTGATAAGCTTCCCGCAGTTGGGGCACAACATCGACTGCCGCTGGTTGGCGTTCACTCGTTATCCTGATGCTGGAATTCAATGACCTCCGGCAAAGCCGGAGCAATGGCTTGTGAGCTGCGCAATGCCGGTCTTTAAGAACCATTATTTCAGGCAATCAGCCGCGGTCATTGAATGAAGATTATTATACGATAGCACGTCATCCGGCATGCCGTCACACCGTCGGTTGACCCGCCGGGTCAATGATAACGCAATACAAAAGGGTGGCCGCTGGACCACCCCTAAATGAGGCTGAATCAATTAAAAAAATATTGCATAGAAAATAATACCGCCAAAGACGCGATCATGCAAGCCGCATGCCCTTCGATTGCCGGTCCGAGAGAGTTCGATATCAAGCCATTTTTTTATTAAATTGCCTCCCGGATTTATTTGGGATGACACTCGATACAGCCCGATGGGCCGCTGGAAGGCAGCGCTTCGTCCAGCACCTGGTATGATTTTGCAGTGGCCAGGTTCTTGGCGCGGATATCCTTGTGGCACCCGATACAGGACTTATGAAAGGCATATTTAAAGTACTTGATCGACACGTCGGAGTAAGAAAGGTAATTATTGGATGTTTTCGGCGCACTGGTTAGATCATGGCAACCGCTGGTCATGCATCCTTGAATCTTCTCGTCACCCTCCCATGTGTGGTGGCACTGTTTGCAATCGCTTGCGAAATGCCTTGCATGGGGGAATTCGACCGCGCTCTTTTGTGGGCTGACCCCTTCCGGCGGGCTGAGCGTTATCACGCCCATTGGAACACACATCTCTTCTACAGCGTCCTGCCCGAAAACATTGAGAGTCAATCCGAACATGATAATCAACACCGCGCACAACAACCCCATTGCTTTGGCCTGCATTGTCAATCCCCCTTTGATTCGTGATACTGCGCCGATCAACCGTATATGCGTTACTAAAAGGTAATTGATACCCACCCGATTTGTGTGCTGTATGAATGCAATAGAATAGGAAAAATTTCAACCAAAAAATTGGATTTCAGCTCACAAAAGCCGTCCAATCCTTCCTGGTCAGCGTCAGAATTACTATGGGTTTGACAGGTAGAACCATTTTTACTAACAATAGTTACTCCGGCTGAGTCATCGTTGCAGGTGGGTTCAGCCAATTATCCAATAACCGGACCCATAGATACCGGGGCGACCCTCCTGATTCTGAGGCCAATTTCGACCCGGTGCCGCTGCGCGTCTGTGGGACGTAAGCCAACTCGATCAGCCAACCGCCATCCACCATTCTGAAAGGAACGAAGGTTGCATGACGATAGATGTTAAAACTCCAGCGAAACCACCGCTGACCGAAAAGCTGATTAGCTTGGGGATTCTCTCGGCACTGGCCCTTATTGCTGTCAGTATCTTTAAGGTTCAATCCGATTTCAATCCCGCTGTCGTCCAGCTTTATTCTGAACCGACAGTGAACAGCTCGTCACCCCCGGCTTTGTCGGCGCCAGCGGCAATGATGCCCCTGCCCAAAGGATTTACGACATTGACACCGCCTGAAACCTTCGAAGCTCGCTCACTGTCCGACAAGATCAACGGCAAAGCGGAGCTGTATTTATCTGCGGGTTTCAAGCGGTTGCAAAGCCAGCGGTTGG
>CAVRBA010000029.1:0-10218 GCA_963719015.1 uncultured delta proteobacterium
GGCTATAAATCTGAAATTTCAGTTCTTACAATTTATTCCGGATTTCATCCACTAATACAAAGTAATAATCCCTAAGATTTAGGGTGTGTGATCTTCTGCTATACTTTGATTCCAGGCTGAAAGAGGAGAGGTTGTACTATTCTGAAAGAATGACGCAGCTTCTTAATTTGACACAGGAACTATATATTGTGATTTAATACCGGCGATATTTTTGTTAGTTGCTTTCTATCAGTATAAGATCTGTCCCCTGAAAAGTTCAAGAACTTATCGCAATTTAGCATATCGTCAGGTCAAGTTGTGTCTTTGTCTGAAAATTGAAAGATCGAGTCTTATTTTTACGTCTTAATGGAAGGGCTACAGTGACCGAATCTCGCGCCCGACATAAATTTACTAAATGCTCCGCAATTTTATCATTCTGCGTCATGCCCTCGAACGCTGTCTGAGGTGTTGAAAACCCTTCTTGTTGTATCGGCTTTTTACTATAGCCATTTCTCTTCATAGTCCCCACAGCAGTGAAGATGAGACGGCGTTTTTCGCTTCAACAGCGCAACGGATGAATGACTTCTTCGGCAGGTCCCGGTTCAGTCTCTTGCCCGTTTTTCCTTCATAACAGAGTCTGTAAAACTGCCGCCCCGAATTTATATATACATGAAGTAAAACGATTCCAACTGCTCGAAATTGCGGCGGACGGCATCTGCTCCCTGAATGATCTCCCCGTGGCCGGGCAGAATCCATTCGATATCGAGGGCCGCCATCCGTAGAATACTCTCCTTTAATTGCGTGCTGCTGCCGCCGGGCAGGTCTGTACGGCCCAGTCCTTCCTTAAAGATCAGGTCACCGGTGAACAGCACCTTATGATGCGGCCAGTAGTAACAGACCGAACCCGGCGAATGACCGGGGGTATGAAAGACATGCAAGCTCGTGCCCCCGATGTCGAGCGTTCCCTCGGTGACGAAGAAATCGGGAGTCACGTTTTCGAGTCGCAGTCCCATGGCCAGAAGTTGGGGTTCCATGGCACGGACCAGCTCCCAATCCGACTGATGGATGGCGAACAGGGCTGAGGAAGGTTTATATCTCTCAACGGCTTCGATGTGATCAGGGTGGGCATGCGTGCTCAAAATCACTCCCAGGTCGTCGAGCGCCAGAGGCACCTCCTCCAGAGACCGGAGGACGTGATCAAACAGGTGTGCATGACCGGGATCAATCAGGATGGGGGTGGTGCCGTTGATCAGGTAGGTGTTGCAATTGTTTACCGTACTGGACGCCCACATAAAAGCATGCAGGTTGTCTGTGATCTTCATGATGTCAACCGTAGGCCTTTCCGGCCCCCGAATCCTTCGATTGCAATCCGCCACTGGCCCTGTTCAACGGTACGGTCTGTTATCCTTGGGCAACTTTCTGGTAGAGTGGTGAGATGTTCCGCAACGTCGTGACCACGTTTTTCAATGCGATCAAAAATGCCGTGACATCTTCTTCGGTGTTATCTTTACCGAAGGACAGCACCAGAGTCCCTTGGGCGTCCGCATGACTGAGGCCCAAGGAAATCAGCACATGCGATGCCCGTCAGGGATCCGGTGGCACAGGCCGATCGCGTGGACACGGCGATGTTGTCATCATCGAGCATCAGCATGACACTTTCACCCTCGATGTACTGTACCGACATCGAAACCATGTTGGGAAGGCTGTGTTCGGGATGGGTGTTGATGATGTAGTCGCTTATGTACTCGGGCAGGTCATTGAGCAGTTTGTTCGTGAGCGCTTTGTAGTGGTTGTACCATTGATCGAGGTTGCGGCGGGTGATGTCGGCGGCAACACCCGTGCCGATGATGCCGAGCAGGTTTTCCGTCCCGGCCCGTTTGTTGCCTTCCTGAACACCGCCGTCAATCAGGGGGAAAATGCGCGTACCGCGACGGATGTACAACCCGCCGACACCGGTGGGGCCGTAAAAGTTGTTAGCGGCAAAGCTGAGTAGATCGACACCCATTTTCTGGACGTCAATCGGCACCACGCCGACAGAATCGACGGCATCGGTGTGAAAGATCACTTTCTTTTCACGTGTGATTGCGCCGATTTCCTCGATGGGCTGAATGGTCCCGGTTTCGTTGTTGCTGTGCATGATCGACACCAGGATCGTTTCATCAGTGATGGCGTCAGCCACCTCCTGGGGGTTGACGCGTCCCTTCTCGTTCACCGACACCGAGGTCACCTTGTATCCCATCGATTTGAGGCGACGAAGGCTCCTGATAACGGCATTGTGCTCGATGTTCGATGTGACGATATGCTTGCCTTTCTCGGCATTGGCCATGGCCACGCCCTTGATGGCATGATTGACCGATTCGGTGCCGCCGGAATTGAATACCACTTCCTTGGGCAGGGCAGCATTGATCAGTTCGGCAACCGATCCCCTGGCTTGAACGAGGGCTTCGGCCGCCACCTCTCCACTTTTATGCTGACTGGAGGGATTGTGATAGATCGTTGTTGATGGCTTCGATCATGGCCGCTTTCACTTCCGGCAGCAGCGGCTTGGAAGATATGTGATCCAGGTTGATGATTTTCATCGGTCCAAATTCTCCAGTCGGTTTAATGTTCTTCTTCTAAACTGCTCTGACAGGCATTGCAAAAAGTTGTGCTGCCTTCCAGTTCGATATCGCAATAGGGGCAGTAGCACTGTTCGCCGTGAGAGTGCTCGTGCTTGTCGATCCGGATCAACTCCGGTCGCTTTTTACCGGCTTTACGGTCTTCGTAGTCCTTGATTGCCATCTGCAGCGCATCCGCGCCCAGATTCGAACAGTGGAGTTTATTCTTCGGCAGACCCTCGAGGGCTTTAGCCACGTCTTTGTTGGTGATTTTTTTGGCTTCATCCAAACTTTTGCCCTTGGCGATCTCGGTGAGCATGCTCGAGACGGCAATGGCCGACCCACATCCGAAGGTTTGAAACTTGATGTCATCGATGTTCTCGTTATCGATCTTCAGGTAGATTGTCATCATGTCGCCACACAAGGGATTGCCGACCTCGCCGACACCGTCTGGGTTTTCAATCACGCCGACATTCCTTGGGTTTCTGAAATGGTCCATTACAACTTTGTTGTACATTTACGTGCCTCCTTATATTTATTGCACTCGAAACAGGTCCATAATAAGCATTAATTTCATGGAGTAAAGACAGTCAGATGCAAAGGTTGGAACAGGTCTTTGATGGCTGCGGCGGGATCAAAGCACAGCAGCGGACAAAATAAAAGCCCTAAATCATTTATCACTCAGCAATGATGACGATATCCTGCGGATCGGGCAGACCTTCGATCAGCCGTGCGGTCAAAATCCGGCGGTCAGTCGGTGGTTTGTAGCCCTGGACCAATGCTTCGTCATAGGCGGATTTAGTGCACACTGCGCGCACGTTTTCCACCTTGGAGTGTTTCTCGAGCTTGGCGGACATGTTGACGGCGTCTCCGATCACCGTGACTTCCAATCGGGTTTTATCGCCGACCGCACCGAAAATAATCCGGCCCGTCGCCACCGCGGCGCCAATACGGAGCTGTGGTTGTCCCCGGGCCCGGCACTCCGACTGCCAGGCGTTTGTTTCGGTCATGATGTCGTCAACAGCTCTCAGCGCATCACTCGCGTAAGTATCCGTCGGCACTACCGCACCAAAGGTTGCCATGATGCCGTCACCCATGAATTTATCGATGGCGCCGCCGTGGCGCCTGATAACGGGTGCCAATCGGGATTGGTATTCAGCAAGAACAGCCATGAGTTCATCCGGCGCGATCATGGTCGCCATGCGCGTAAAACTGCGGATATCGGTGTTCAATATGGCGGCATGGCGCACCTGTCCCTGGCCGGCCCGTATCTGTTCTTCAGCCGCGGTGATTTGTCGGGCGATTTCAGGGGCGAAAAAACGTGACAGGTCTTGCGCGGCAGTGCGTTGAGCGACTGCCCGGACAAGCAGTCTTCGGGCGCGGGTAATGGCCACGGCCAGAATGGCCGTGACGGTCAGAATCGTCAGAACCTTGTCGAGTTCCGCCCCAATGAGAACCTTGTTAGCGGTCAGGTAGATTACGTAATCACGGGTGATTGTCTCCTGCCCGCCGCCGGCAAAGACAGCGTATGCGGCGATCAGTATCCATCCCGTGGCGGCAAACAGGCCGGCGGCGATCACGTATCGGGCTTCGAATCTCAGGGCCCGCAGGGAGATGAAGATAAAAACATACAGGAGGGTAGGGGCCTTGAGGTAAAAAGCGGGCGGTTGCCGGTACTGCAGATGAAAGGCCCAGATCATCCCCAGCAGAACGCCCATATCGATGATAATCGACAAAAACAGCAACGGCGGGGAAAGCGTCTTGCGATAGGCCAGGACCAGTCGCAGTAGCGTCAGTAAAAGATAAGTCCCGAGTACCCATGGGACCGGCTCGAATGGGGTTTCGGAAGAAAAGGTCTTGGGCGCAGCCGTGTAGAGCAGTCCGAATATAACCACTACCGCCAGCTGAAACCAACCCACAAGACGCTCGGCGGCGTTTTGTTGCTCCTGGATGACTTCTATTACACGGTGCGGCAGCTTTCCGGTGGATCGATGGCGTTGGCTGCGCAGCCCGGGACCGTCGGCAGAGGCCGCCGGGGCAGGTGCGGTTGGGCCGGAGGTATCCCCCGGTGGATCAGCCTGTTGGTCGGTGCTCATTGCTATGCTACAACCTATTCAATAAGTGAGGAACTTTCTAGTTATCGGGCGGCCGGCAAAAGTAGCCTTTCGTCCAGGGTCACTTCGAACTCTCCACTTCAGCCGCGATCCAGTCCAAAAACGGTTGATGGCCGTTTTCCACCGGCAGGCTCACGATGCAGGGGCACTCGTAACTGTGGTTCACCCGCACGTGCTCAATCAGTGCCGGTAAGCGGGTAACCGTCGTTTTGGCAATCAAAACGACTTCCTCGGCTTCCTCGATGGCGCCCTCCCACCTGAAGATCGATTTCATCCTGTCGATGATGTTAACGCAGGCCGCCAGGCGGGCGTCAACCAGCGACCGGCCGATATTGCGGGCCTCATCCCGACTTCCGGCCGTCATATAGACCATTTTCACTGACATGTCATTCTCCAGTCCCTGGTAAAATTTCATGAAGCATCTAGGATAGATAGTGTCTATCCACGGTTAAATAAAGAGCACGGATCCGTTTTCGATCCAGAAATGTGCAATTTCCCGCAAGTTAAAGGAATTCAAAGAATTGCGCGGAGGCGCACTTGCGTAAACCGCACAAGCGATTCCGCCGATTGACGCCGAAATTGCGGAAAAGGGCCATTTATGGACGGAAACTAACTCAGTTCCCGAACCGCCTGACGCATGAGCCGGCCGATGGAAAGGTTTCGGGGACAAAGACGCTCTGCTGCAGAGTAATCGATCTCATTCAACCGCTCGCGGGTTTCGGTCGGTATGTCTCGGAATACGCCGCGCGCCTGTTTGAGGTCGGCGTAGCTGCGGCTGTACATCAGGCAGCGCATGACATCACCAATGGGCACCTGGTGGGCAACCGCCGGTTCACAGATACCGGTACAACCGGCACAATAATCCGACTGGGTCTCGCGGGCATAGTGTCGCAGCAACTGCCTGTCACGGGCGCTGATGCGGGTTTTGTTCACTGCCGCAGCCACGTTGCTCATCAGCAGCGTCAGATTCGGCATCTGGGAACAGATGTTGGCGATCTGCGGGTTTTCCCAAACCGCCTTGAGTTTTGCCTGACCGTCTGTATATCCTTTTTCCAGGAAATGGCCGGCCAGTTTCATTTCCGTTTCCGTTTCGGTTTTCACCGGGCCGCCGCCCTGGGTTTTCATGGCCGTGAGGCCGATGCCCGCCCGCGTACACGCATCCACGGCTGCCTGCATCCTGTCCGAATGCATCAAGCGGTAGTTATAGGTCATCATGATACCATCGATCCATCCAAGCTTGGCTGCATCCAGGAGGCATTCTTCCATATTGCTATGGGTGCTGAAGCCGAAATAGCGAATCTTGCCCTCGGACTTGGCCTTTTCACCCCAATTTTTGACGTCGTTATCCATCTCCCGAATGCTGCTGATACCGTGAACGAACAGCAGATCGACATAATCGGTTTGCATCCTTTCGAGAGATTTTTCCAGGTGATCTGTCATCCCTTTTACTGTCCAGGCGCCGGATTTGGTTACCAGAAAGATTTTTTTCCGATCTGCCGGATATCGGGAAAAGTATTTCCCGATCCCCTTTTCACTGCGTCCCCCTCCGTAAGAATTGGCTGTGTCCCAGTGGGTGACGCCCCACTTGACGGCCTGTTTGAGCAGCAGCTGGTTATTCGGAATGTCGAACATGCCGCCCAGGGAAAGAATCGGCACCATCTCACCGGTTTTACCGAATGGACGCGTGGGTACGGTCGCCGTCGAATCGACCGGAGCCGCCGGTTGTGTGGATGCCGCCGCGTTTTGGCCATAAGCGGCCACAAGTGAACCCAGGCCGACGGAACCGGCCGCCTTGAGAAACGATCTGCGGGTGAAGTGGTGATGTTTTTTTTCAGGCATGATATCCGTCCTTTCTTTATCTAAGTCTCTATGATCATGGCATGATCGGGATTTCGGCTTTCGTTTTCGGCGGTGATCCGGATCGCCCGTCGACCGCGAACGGGGCATTCGTGCTGACAAACGCCGCAGCCGATGCACTGTTCGGGTCGCACGTAAGGTTGTTGAAGCCGGATAAGTATTTCTATCCGACTGCCTGCAGGCGGTGGGTGTTTCCACAAGCGATCGGCCGCCACGGTCAGTTCGCCGGCCAGATTGCTTACGATACGGAGCGGTACCGATCCGTCTCTATTTTCTTCACGGCAATAATAGTCGCCGGTTGCCAACCGACCGGGGACCAGGCTTTCCGACCGGAATCGGATTTTCTGAAAGTCGGACGCCGCGACAATCAAGGGCCCACCGGTGGCCACAATCGAAAATACTGTTCGGGTCACGATCGCTTTGGGGCTCACAGGGCAATTCTCCTGACACACGATGCAGGGAATGTCCATGGCCCAAGGCAGGCAGCGCCCCCTGTCAACGAAGGCCATACCGATGCGGATCGGACCGGCGTCTGTATAACGGTTTCGGCCCAGGCGTTCATCGAGGGTTATGGCGCGAATGGCCGCCGTGGGGCAAATGTTTCCACAGGCGACACACTTGTATTGGCAACCGCTGGTGCCGATTCGAAAATTCAATACCGGTGTCCATAGGCCCTCCAGACCGGCTTCCCATCCGGCCGGATGAATCACATTCGTGGGGCAGATGCGCATGCATTGACTGCATTTTATGCAGCGGTCCAGAAATTCAGATTCGACCAGAGCGCCTGGCGGCCGTACCAATTGCGGGTCCCAATTGCTCGCCAATCGACCGTTTAAGCGCAGCAGTGGCACGGCGGCTAGTCCCGATAGGGTCGATACGACAAACTGTCGCCGGCTGAATTCCGGGGAGTCGATTTCACCTGCTACCGAGCGACGCGGACCATATTCGATCAGGCCGTGCCGGCATTCCTGGCGGCAATTCATGCACAGAACACATTCATGGACGCGGATAATGGAAGCGGGCGTACAGGCGCCTTCGCAATTTTTTTCACATACGAGGCAGTCGATGCAATCGGCCTCTTTTTTCCCGATACGCCACAATGCGTTTCGCGCGGCAAGCGCGAGCAGGGCGCCCAGCGGGCAGACGAAACGACAGTAGAAGCGGGGAACTTTCAGGTTAAGCCAAACAGCGGCAAGAAAAATGAATCCGATCAACCAGGCGCCATCGTACCAACGATTGCTTCCGGTCAAGCCGATGGGAGATTCGTCCACCAGGGGCAGTAAGGTCAGACTGACCGAGCGATGGAGAAGCGACAGTGGATCGAGCAGTCCGATCTGCAGCGAGGCCGACAGCCACTGCGAATCCTCGGCAAAAAAAGCTGCCGCAGTCCAAAGCCCGGTAATCGTAACAAATGCCGTCAGCCAGGGCCTGGCCGGTCGGGGGACAATCATGTGCGCCAAGACGGCCGCGAGAACCAGTGCAACAAGTGTTCCCATAAGATAGGGGGCGCTCCGCGGCGACAGGGTCAGTGATTTGAGCAGATCGGCAGCGGCAGCCGCCAGCAGGAAGGTCAGAATCCAATATTTGACGGACTGCCAGCGGGAGGGCCGGTTGACCCGGGCCTGTTCCAGCGCCGGTTTGTGGCGTCGTCCCAGCCATCCCACCACCTGATGCAAGGTGCCGAAGGGGCAGATCCAACCACAGAAAAAACGGCCCAACAGAACAGTCAATACGATCGTCGCCAGGGCCCAGACCAGGCCGGCGTACAAGGTGCCGGTGGTCAGCAGGGTCGATAGCCCCACCAGGGGATCCAGCTCCAGGAACCAGTTCACCGGCCAGCCGCGCAGCTGCCACCAGGCGTCTCCCAGGGTTGTGACCACGCAGAACCAGAGAAAAAGCAAACTGAAAAATACTTGGGAGATACGTCGGGTCGTGCGAATTCTCATATCATATGTCCTGCGGGTTACCCGATATAGCGCCAGTTTAAGGTGGTTCCACTATCAGGCTTCAGGCACAAAAACCGGATCGAGGGCCGTGACATCGGCGCTGCCGGCACCCGCTTCGGCGGCCATCGTGATGAACGGCAGGTCTGCGGGGGATTTTCCGATGAGTGTCGCGCCGAAGGCGTCCGCGGCCACCTGATCCGTGCTGACGATCATGGTACGGGTTTCTTTCAGATCCGACAAAGAACCACCGGTGGGACCGTTGGTAACCATCGAGACGGTACCGTCGAGAATAACCAGGGTCGGTTTTACCATCAGGGCCAGTTCCGTGATGATTGTGTTGATATCCTGGTGGAAAATATTACGCCGCCCGCCGAGCAGGCCATACCAGTTCTTCATTGTCAGGGAGGCCCCGCTGCGATGATGGTCTTTGACCGGAGCCATGCCGATCAGTTTGTTGACAGACTTGAAAGGTTCGAACAGTAGCGGCCAGTTACGGATGAGGCGTGCACCGGGAACGGTGATCGGCCGGAAGTATTTCTCCTGGGGCAATACGACTCTGCCACCCGCCGATTCCACGGCGCGAGCGATACCGGTCAGCAAGAAACAGCTTGCCGGATCGTTTATCGGATTGTCGGTGACGCTGACCGACGCTGCGCCGGTTTTAAGGCAAAGCCGGACCACTTCTGCCACCAACTGTGGGTGAGTGGTGGCGGATAGCACCGGTGGTGAGGCAAAGGCGGCATTTACTTTCAGCAAAACACGGTCACCGGGTTTGACAAATGACGCGATGCCGCCGACAGCCTTCAACGCCCTGTTAAGCGTTATGGCGCGATCCGCACCTCTGGCGATACCCAATCGGGGACTCAGACCTGGTATGGAGAAATCAGCCAGGCGCACTCCGGCGGATGTTGCGATGTTAGCCTGCTGTGGCCCGAGGCGGTCATGGAACAGGCCGGCCAGCCCGCCGGCGGCAAATATCGTGAGACCGGCCTTGGCGCTGCGGATCAGGAAGTCTCGCCGCTTCAAGTCGCTGTTAACCCTATTCGGGGGTGTTTTTCTGTCTGCCAATGGAATCCTCTATGTTGGCCTGCAAAGACCGGGCAAGTACCATGGCCCGGTCCCGGTCGGTGGCTTCGTGAATGCCGGCAATATAAGGACCGTGGGTCAAGATGATCTCGTATGCATCCAGAATTTCCACGATGAAGACTCCCCCGGTTTCGGCTGCTTTGCCACCGAATGCGATCAAGAACTGCCGGTAGTCTTCGGCCAGTCGTGTGGCCGCTGCCGGGGATCCGCGATTCGAAATAAAGGCGCTCAGAAGGGTTCCCTCTGTCGTGTATTCGGCCACAAACACCCGATCGAATTTTTCCATTCCAAAAGCGTCGGTGGGTATCAGAGTGATACTTTTTGGATCGAGGCCAGGGGATGGAAATAGGTCCGTTTCCGTGACGGTACGGGTGGCTACTGCTTTGATTTTGTTGAAGTTTTTCGCAATCCGCAGTATGCTTTGGCGGGCCTCGTCTGAATCTTCCGATGCAATCAACTCCAGGTAATACGGGCCATGGACCCAGAAAAGAGCATTGGCCGTTGTGTATGCATAGGGGCCGAGATCGACCGGAACGGCATCTTCGCGTTGCTGTGAGCTATAGACAGCAAAGGCGTTGTCTTGAGTGGCCATGTCAAAGACGAAGATTTCGAACCAACGATCGGATGCCGAATCATCCC
>CAVRBA010000030.1:0-172812 GCA_963719015.1 uncultured delta proteobacterium
TCAAGACTCCCATAAACAACATGATCATGATATCCGACTTGGGCACAGTCAGGATGCTGCCGAACAGGTAACTCATCAGGTCCACATTATAGCCAGGCGTCAGGTCCAACAAGATGATGCCAAAGGCCATTCCCAAGGCCCATATGACGCCGATGATCGTATCGGCGCGATGTTTGGCCTTCAGGCTCACGGCGGCCATCACCATGGCGGCGATGAGGGAAAATCCGATGGTACTCGGCAGATACGGCCAGCCAAAGTAGAAGGCCAGGCCAATACCGCCGTAGGCAGCATGGGCAATGCCGCCCGAGAGAAATACGATGCGGTTGACGACCACCAGGGTTCCCATGATGCCGCAGATCACGCTGGCCAGCAAACCGGCCACCAGTGCATTGCGCATAAACTCAAATTGGAGGGCATCGATCATCGTTGCGTCCCCTGTCCTGGGAAAATATGAAATTTCGCGTTAGTGATTCTTTAACACCCGATGCGGCAAGCCATGAGCGACCAGCTCCACGGGGCACCATTCTTCGTCTGTGCAGGGATACATGGTCTCCAGCATATCTCCGGTAATTTCCGCCTGCTTGTGATAGTGCAGCCCCTTGTTCACACAGGCCACCGATTTGACGTACCGGGAGATAGCGAGAAGATCGTGGCTCACGACCAGAATGGCAAGGTCTTTATTGAGTTCTCCGAGCAGCTTGAAAAAGTCCGCCTGGCCTTTTGTGTCGATGCTGGCTGTTGGTTCGTCTAAAAGAAGCAATTTCGGTTTTGTCACCAGAGCCCTGGCAATGAAGACACGTTGGAGTTGACCGCCGGAGAGTTCACCGATTTTCTTAGTCGCGCGGGGCGCCATTTCCAGCTGTTCAAGTGCCGCCATTGCTTCGCGTCGGTTTGAAGCCGAATTGCGGGCCCATCGTTTTTTTGGGGCGAGCTTGCCCATCAGGACCAGATCCAGGGCAGTGATGGGAAAGCTGCGGTTGATATGGACATCCTGCGGTACATATCCGATGCATGATGACGCCTTCTGAGTCGATTGGCCCATGACACGGATGACGCCCGTATCTGGTTTGAGCAAGCCAAGTATCAATTTCAGCAGGGTGGTTTTACCACCGCCATTGGGGCCGATCATGGCGATATAATCTTCCGGCCAGATATTAAGACTTACATCCTTTAGTACGGAATCTCCGTTATAGGCAAAAGCCACATTTTTTATTTCGACAATCGGTGTGCTCATAATCATCTTTCTATTTCAAGGCCGCTTTGAATTTGTTGGCCACCCGGTGCAGGTTGGACAGCCAATCTTCTGCCAACGGGTCTGCAAATGCCACCTGACCGCCGATTTCTTTAGCGATGAGAGCGGCACTTTTTGCAGAAAACTGGGGTTGGACAAAAACAACCTTGATGCCGTTTTTTCTTGCATGATCGATCAACTCTTTCAATTGACCCGGCTTGGGATTTTTGCCCTCGATCTCGATGGGTATCTGCTCGAGTCCATAGGTGTGGGCAAAGTACCCCCAAGATGGATGAAACACCATAAACTGAAGTCCCTGCTGGTCCATGAATGTGGTCTTCAATTGAGCGTCCAGTTTATCAATTCGGGAAACGAATTGATTGTAATTGGCCGCATAGACATCGCGATGGGATGGATCGATTTCCTGCAAGGCGGTCAAAACCGTGCGGATCTGTTTCTTCACCAGGGGCGGCGACAGCCAGATGTGAGGGTCGCGCCGGTCGTTTTCGCGGTGGTCATCTGCGCCTGCTTTGGCGCTCCTCTCTTGGTGCTTTTCTTTTTCATTATGATGATGGTGAACGGCCATGGGGATCTTCTCGATGCCCTGATCCGTGTGGATCACTTTCATTATGGGATTCGTGGCGGCTATTTTCTTCAACCAGGTTTTTTCAAATGCAACCCCAATGGCAAAATACAGTTTCGACTTGGAAAGAGCGACCATTTGTTGCGGTCTGGGCTCATAGGTATGGGGAGTGGCACCGGGTTGCACCATGACCTTGACATCTACCAGCTCTCTGCCAATTTGTTGCACAAAATACTTTTGCGGAGCAATGCTTACAAATACCGATATACGTTCATTTGCGGACCCTGTTTGATAAAAAACGAGTAAAAATAGAATAATAGCAGGGATTTTTTTCAATAACCGAGCCATACCAGGATTCCAACTGTGACTATTCTGCATTGCAATCGGCCTTGTTTCGCAACCAAATCTCTATGGCAAGACGACACGATAGAATTAATAATTAACTAACAATACCAATTAGTTGTTTGGTTAATCAAACATCTGTCGAATTGGTTAACCTATTTCACTATGCAAATATATTGCATTAAGAGCAATCGCGCAACCATTTTCACTCTGGCAGGCCGGGAGGATCGAAATGGTCAGGTTAAGCGTCCTATCCCGCATTTTTCACGGGCCGCATTCGTTCACTTGCGAGGCGCACACCTTAGCGAATATGAATCAGATGTGTGATCCTGCAAAGCGAGGGCATTCAGGGGCGCAGCTGTACTTTTGTACCGCAAGCCCCTGACCGACTCAGCGAAGTACATATAAACAGGCGAGAAGTCCAGCTATGCTGGGAAACGCAGCAAATGGGCGAATGTGGTTGGCCCCAAGGGTGGCAGTGCATAGCGAGCAAAAGCGAGCGCATATCAATGAGATATTCCTTACAGTGGAAGCTGGCCACCCGAAGGGTGGGAGTGCTTCAATATTTTCAAGCATTTTTTATCCGATCGTTGGGGTACAAAATGCACACCGAAACTTTTCGGCAGAACAAGATTTAACCCACTGTTTTTATGTAAATACTTTAGATATAATGAAAAATATTCATGAAATATTCGGGTTAATGATTCGTTGGAATTGTTACCGCCTGACATGTGTATTATATTTTTCAACAAACTCTTGAGGAGGAAGATACAATGTCACAACTAATTGCATGCAAAAATAAACTCGGAATTGTTTTGGCCGCCGATAGCAAGGCTATCGATGTGGATGCCTCAGGAAAAATGATAGAATTCTCGATTGCACGATTGGTTCCGCTGACCGACCATACCGTCATTCTTTCCGGAGGGGCTGCTGCCGGCGAAAGCATGGCCAGGTCATTAAAGGATTTTGTAGCAGAGGAAGACCTGGGTGATGTCGATGCGGTTTACAATGCGGCCCTTCCATTTCTGGCTTCCGAATATACTGAATTCATGCGGAAAGCCTGTAAAATAAAACCGTTGGATCCTGCGCACCATGTTCATTTCATCCTTGCCGGGCGTTCCATCCGGGATCCCAAAAGCCCGTTCAAAACGTATTTTCTCTGGACCAAAAAGAAGCTGCCCCAATTGGACGGAGACGAAATTGGCGCGGCCTTTACCGTACCGAGGGTCATTCGCTTGGAGTATAAGTTAAGCCGTATAGCGGCCGAAAATGCCGATATCGATGAAATGCAGGCGGCCATTCGTGACGGAATGGTTTCTCAGGCCGAAAAGAATGACGACATCGGCGGGCCATTCGTTTACGCGACCATCACCAAAGAAGGTATAAGAATTACTGAAGGCTGACGCTAACGATTTCTATATTTAGGTTCTCAAGCTACTGCAGCCGCCGCGCCACGGCAAGCAGCCGGTTGTTCATGCAGCCCAGGTCGACTTTGGGATCCTGGGTTTCATTCATGGTGTGGATGCTAACATCACGAAAACCGGCGCTGCTTACCAGCCTCTTCAGTTCCCGCGTATCGTAGAGACGGATGCAGTAGGTTGCGTCGCGAACCAGCCCGCGTTCCTTACTCATCACCATTTCGCGTGCGCATACACAGTTGTCCCGTATTTCGCGCTGCCGGCAGACCACCACGTCATTGTCGACTTCGTGCCATGCGGTGTGCGCCAGGCGGGCCCGGACCGCCTCTCCGTCGGTGACATCCAGCAACAACCAGCCCCCTTGTTTAAGAAGCCGCTGACTCTCCCTTAAAATGAGCAAATCGGATTCGGGGTCAGAGATGTAACCCAGGGAGTTGCCGAGTATCAGCACATGGTCGAATGATTCGGATTCCAATCGAGTTTGGCGGGCATCGCCTTGAATAAATCGGATGGGATAGTGTCGACGGTCAGCCTTTTCAGCACCGATTCGGAGCAGCGCTTTCGAATAGTCCAGAACGGTGCAGTGCTGGTAGCCGCGGCGGCACAGTTCCAAGGTGTGGCGGCCATGTCCCCCGCACAGATCCAGAATGCGGTCTTCAGTGGCCATGGGCAGCAGGCGGCTGATAACATCGATTTCGCGGCGGGTGGCGTCTTCGTTATCGACAGTGCGGGCGTCGGTAACCAGGTAGACCTCGTCGAAAAGCGTTTTCCACCAGTCCGGATTCACGTGGATGGTCATGGTTCCTCCAGGTGAGCGCCGAAGCCGAAAAGACCGTCGGCCGCAAAGATGGCCGGCCCCCCCTTCCAGGGCTGCAGCCGGGCGATCGCCAATTCTTCGGCTTCGATGTCGATGTATTCGTCCAGTTCGCCGGCAAACCACATCTGTTCGAGTTGAACGCTGTCGGCCCACATGGCGGTGCAATAGTGCTGAAGGTCTGCGAGTTGCTCAGCGGTGATGATACGCGGCCGCAGGGCGATCTTTATGGGGCCCAGAAGGTAGGTGAATTTTTGTTCCATGGCCAGGGCCTTCTGTTTCTCGTCTATCGCCAGCAGGTCGGCGAAATCCAAACCCGCAATGGTGCTGTTGATCCTGTCGACAGCCTCACGTACCGTCAGGTTCGATCGAAGGATCGCCAGTGGTTGGACCCCGCCGCCGCTACCCACATTGGTGGGTACATCGCCGAATCGACAAAGGAAGCCAAAAACCTGGTCCGGCCCGATCAGGCAGCGAAAATCCGTCTGCCGATTTTTCAGCACGATCCGCCCCTGATCGTGGTCGAGTTCCGGCATGGTTTCTCCCCACAGACCCAGGGCGACCTTTTCCTGGACAATATAGCCGCCCTGTGTCAGGGCGGTGGCCACAGCATCGTCACCGGATGGATCCACGCCTCCCACTTTGACCCCGATGCCGGAATATCCCCGCTCCGGTTTGAGAACGAGTTGCAACCAGTTCGCGCGAGTCCAAGCGATCAGATCATCGATAGGTTCACCCTGGGGGCCAATGGTCCGGCGTTCGAAAAATCGCCGGGTCCAGGGTGTGCGTGCTACTGTTTCCGGATGAAACCTTTTGAATTGTGGACCGGTAATGACTTCGAACATACTTTTGACATTGATCGGTTCAGTGCCACGGGGGTTGAGCACGCGATTTTCGCGGATAGCCTGCATTAGCGGGGACAGGTCGTGGCGGCGGTGCAATTTTAAAAAGACATCGTTGTTGAAATCCATAAATACCAGGGAGACGGGTCGGCCCTGGTGGCAGGCCCGGCCGTTTTTCAGCTCGAATTCATGCGGAGCGGCCAGAATGCCTGTGATACCCTCGACAGCGTCCAACCGGCGAGCAAAATTGATGTTTTCGGTCACCTCGGTCAACGTTTCCTCTTCGGCCACAACGGCGATTAAGCCGGGATTTTTCCCATTGCGGCGGCGGTGAACCTGGAGCAGCATTTCAGTGAAACCGACGACCGGATAAAACATGGGGTGATCGAAATCCAGTTCAACCCCGGTGGGTCGGACGCGGTTGATCTCGTGCCATACGACCTGTGCGATTTCCTGTGTGATGCGCTGATAGTCCCATCCGCCGGGACTGCCCAAATTCCATTCGGAATGATAGCCTTGAAAACTGGACACGGTTAACCTCCTTGGAAAAGTACGTGAGCGAGGGTATCGAACGTGATTTCCCCCTGGGCCAGGACCCGGCGGGCAAATGCCGGTGCCCCCTGACCTGTCTGCCGGAATTGATCATAAAGCCGCCGAAACCGGCGCCGTCCAATGGTGTACGCTAACTGATAGCCCGGTTTCAAGATATACCGTTGCACCATTGTCCGGGCATACGTGGGCGCCAGACCGTTTTGGGATAGCAAGACGACGGCTTCGTCCGGGGTGCGTTGCCGCATGTGGATCTCCAGATCGACGCGGCCGCGCATGGCTCGCCAGAACCGGCGTTTGACCAGAAGCATCCGGTCGATTGGATCTTCAAAATACCCGGTCTCGAACATCAATTCTTCCGCAAAGCTGGCCCAGCCTTCGTAGAAGATGGGAAATTCGATGTGGCGCCGGGCAACGCGCTCCAGGGCCCAGCGGCGGCTGTCCAGCAAATGGTGACCCGGAAAGGTCTCATGGGCAGTCAGCAGACGGTAGTCGGCTGGTAATTCATGCCCTCCATTGGTGGTGGACTGAATGTAGAAAGTTCCGCCGCGCGGCGGATGGCCGGGGGGCGCACTAAAAGCGGCATTGCTGCGCACCGGGCGCATGTATTCCGGAATTATTTCGACCTTGACCGGCCAGGCCGAAGCCTCCTCGGGAGCCAGGAGTCCCTGATCCACGCAGTGCTGAGACAACTGGTCAATGGTTTGACGATAAATCTCTGGGACGCTTCCGATGGTCGCCTGCGGTCGGGGCAGCCCGTCAATAAACTTTTGCCAGGGTTGACCGGGTGCCAGGCGTTCCGCCTCCTTGTTTAAAATTTCCTGAGTTTCGTCCAATTCTTGCTTAATGGCCTCTGCGATGGCATCAGTTTTTAGCCCGCAGCCCATGTGCACGGTCGCAATGTGTTCAAAAACGGCCACATCGGGCAGATACGCTTTGGTACGCGGGGCCTCCCGTAGAAAGGTCTCAAATTCAGACAGTGCAGCAATGACCGGCATTAGGAGATTTCGGGGTGGCGCCAGGGATTTCAGCCAGGCGACCTGGCTGTGTAGCATCTGCAGCCCCATACGGCTGAAGCTCTGAGGGATACTTTGCAGGTTGCCGCGGGCCTGGCGAATGAAGCCGGGAAGGCCTTTCAAGCGGGCAATCCAAGCCTGTGGGCCCTGATCGAGTGCTTCCGACAGGCCGATACCCATGATTGTCAGGTAAAAGGTGGGTTGACTGCGCTGGGGGGAAACGATGGTCAACTGTTCCACCAGGGTTTGGAGTACCCGCTGGATGAGTTCAGCATCGATGACCGCTGCCGGATCCGGATCGGATCTACAGAAATGCGCCAGTGTTTTCTGCCAGTGTCCAGCAAGCGTTTCAAATTCAGCGATGGATTCCGCTGAAAAATCGTCCCAACGGGACCAATCGGGATGCTCGGCGCGAGCCTGAGGGAAAAAATGGAACTCGTCACTGGCCATGCAGACTGGAAACTGGCGCACCAGCTCAGCCATGATCCATGTGACAATGGCGGAGATGTCATCTTCGAAATTAACGGGACTTTGATTATCCTCCTTTTCATGCGCCAATCGAATCACCTATCTGGACGGACGTCTTTGCGCCAAAATTCATTATTCGTAACTACAATGAGAAGAAAACCCGTTATCTCTTGCCAATTACATACCATTTCATGCCCATTGCGACCGAGTCATCGTCATATCCTGAATAAAAATAAATTGAAACGTTCATTTGACGTAAAATCCAAAACAATAGGTTTAACCTCTCACCAATTCACCAATCGTTTATCATTGTAAAAATACCATCTGGCCTAATATTCAGTCTGTTAAGTTTATGACCTAAATTTTATCATTAACTATAAGGGAGGACAAAAATGCTCAATATAAAACAGATCACGGCTCTCAGTTTCTTAGCCTGTATGACCGTTCTAACTGGTTGTAGCGATAGTAACAACAACAACCCCATCCCTCTTAACTCGGCATCGGTTCGCGTCTTACATGGATCACCCGATGCCCCTAACGTGGATATTCTCGTCGACAATCAAGTTGTACTAGCGGATGTACCATACAAAGCGGCCTCTCAGTTTTTATCGATTGCTTCGGGTAATCGGAATATAAAGGTAAATGTCGCCGGCACGTCGACAACTGTAATCGATGCAAACCTGACTCTTGCCACTGATTCGTTTACAACGATCATCGCTAAAGATTTTGTTGCACAGATTGCTGCGCTGGTTTTGCCTGACGAAGGCAGTCCAGCCAGCGGCAATTTGCTCAGAATCCGTGTTGTACACGGCTCTCCAAGTGCGCCGGCAGTAGATGTGTATGTCACTGCTCCGGGTGCGGATATCAATGCTGCCACCCCAACCCTGTTGAACGTCGCCTTCGAGGATGTTTCAGACTTTCTTGAAATTCCCGAAGACGATTATCAAATCAGGATTACAGCTACCGGTTCAAAAGTCCCGGTATTCGATTCAGGAACGGTGGCCCTGGATGCCGGTTCAATCTTGACAGCGGTTGCCTTAGATGCGACCGGCGGAGTGTCACCCGTGACTCTCATTGTCCTCACCAACGACCCGACAGCGCCATCGATTGAGATCGGTGACAACCGTGCACGTCTTCGCGCAGTTCATGCCTCACCGGATGCACCCAATGTGGACATTCTTGTCGACAACACAATCGTGCTTGCGAACGTCGCCTTCAAGGAGTTTTTGGATTATGCGGCTGTCGCTGCAGGCAATCGAAATATAAAAGTCAACGTTACCGGTACATCGACCAGTGTGATCGACGTAACTCCCCCTCTATCAGGAGGAACAGACTATACCGTCCTGGCTGTTAATTTCGTGGCAAGTATCGAACCTTTGCTTCTGACCGATGATAATCGGAGTCCCACACCCGGGAACGCGAGAGTTCGTGTGGTTCATGCTTCACCGGATGCACCCAATGTGGATGTTCTGGTTGACGATGTCATCGTATTGACAAACGTTGCGTTCAAAGAATTTTCCGGTTACCTGGAGGTACCGGCCGGCGCCAGAAACATCAAGGTCAATGCGACGGGAACCACGACAACGGTGATCGATGTCACGCCAACGCTGACTGATGGAAGTACATACACTGTCGTTGCACTTAATGTTTTGGCTAGGATTGAAGCGCTGCTGCTGTTGGACAACTAAAGCTGACGAGCGTCAAAGTCCATAATACAAGGCGGATCACATAACGTGAATCCGCCTTTTTTTATACCGCTTTTCAAAAATACATTCCGAAATAAGGAAAGATGGTATAAGTAGTTGTAGAAAAAATGTTCGCTTAACGGAACGTTTTTTTGACAACCATTATACCGAATCCCATTAAATTCATTAGATTGTACAACCAACTTTGGCGCGCAACGATGACAGGATCCTCAGCCGCTTTAGCCGCTTTTCTTTCCTGGCTCTCCTCTTGGATGACAGCACAGAGCATTTCCCTTTGGGGTGTTGCCGATCTTCGCGAATTTCCCACGCCCCTGGATAATGCCGGTCAGCCGTATCCATCAGCCATATCAATGGCGTTGGCGATGGATCCACAAATAATGGCCACTATCCAAAAGGGTCCGAATCAAGCCTATGCCGATGAGTACACCAGGGTTAACCGGCGCATTAACAAACTTTCTGTAAATCTGGCAATAGAGATAATTAAACGCGGAGATAAAGCACTCAGCCTGGAAGCTTCCGAGCGCACGGATACGATCAATATCAAGGGCGACTTCCCTCACAAAACAGCCGCTACCAGAGCAGGTATTGGCTGGATTGGGCGTCACTGCCAGCTGATTACCCGCCCATACGGTTCATGGGTTCGCCTGGGAACAGTATTCACGGATATGGCTCTGCCGTGCGGGTCGCCAACGAATCGCAGTTATTGCGGGCGGTGCGCGGAGTGCGTCGATGCCTGCCCCGCAAATGCCTTGATCGGCAACGCATGGTATCCAGGTTTGCCCCGGGAAAAAATTCTGGATGTACGCGCATGCGACCGGTGGAAAAAGGAACACTACTTCCAGTACCACAACGGGCACAACTGTGGAATTTGCTCGGCGGTCTGTCCTTATGGACTGAAAGTATTGAAGAGACAGTCAGGTTGAGCATGATAGGGACGCCGCAAAACAAAGGAGAAATCGAAAATTGAAAACTATCGGACTGCTCGGCGGCATGAGTTGGGAGTCAACCACCAGCTATTACAAGGCCATAAATGAAGGGGTGAAACAGGCCCTTGGCGGATTTCACTCGGCCAAAATCTGCATGTACAGTGTTGATTTCGATGAAATCGAAAAGCTTCAGACCAAAGGCGACTGGCCTGCTACAGCGGAAATCCTTTCACGTGCGGCACGATCGATTGAAGCCGGCGGTGCTGATTTTTTAATCATCTGTACGAACACCATGCACAAAGTCGCTCCGGAAATTGGAAGCACTGTTTCTATACCGATTTTGCATATCGCCGATGCCACCGCTGAGAAACTCTTGGCTGACAGGGTAAAGCGTGTCGGACTCCTCGGTACGCGTTTTACAATGGAGCAGGACTTTTACAAAGGTCGGCTCACCGATAAATTCGGTATCGATGTTATGGTTCCGGATACCGAAGAGCGGGATACTGTTCATAAGATTATTTTTTCCGAGCTGTGTCTTGGAAAGATTTCTAACCGTTCCCGGGAGCGATACCTGAAAATCATCAATGATTTGCATGCAAAGGGGGCCGAAGCAGTCATACTCGGTTGCACCGAAATAGCTTTGTTGGTGCAGCAGAAGCATACACCCGTGCCACTTTACGACACGACCGAAATTCATGCCGCCCAGGCGGTTAAGTTTGCATTATCGGAGTAAGACGGCCTTTGAGACTCTAATCAATAGCAGTATTAGTCGTATGGCCTGTTTATTAGTAAAACCTGATATTTGATCTTTCATATTAAAATCAAAGTTCTGACAAACTATAGGTACCATTTTACATATCTGAACTTTTACGATTTTGCAGATATTGGCAGGTCGAAGTATTGACCTCCATCATGATTTCCATATAGTCTAAATAAATCTTTATTCGGCTGATATTTGGTTTTTTGGCAGCTGCAATTGTATATTAAGCGCACGAATATTTCGTCGAGAGCATGCGAGAAAACAGGCTATCGCGCACGAACGTTTCAACCAACCAACTCAGACGAACAAAGCGACTGAAATCATGAACCTAAAACTGGAACTCATTTTTAAAGACCGAGTGGGCATTGTCGCCGATATTACCACCATCATTGCTCAGCAGGGTGGCAATATCGTGTCTATGGAGGTTGTTCGCCGCGAAGATCGCGCTCATGTTTTTCTGGAAGCTGAAAAGCCCGAGCCAGCAATCCCGACCGAAGAAATTTTTGAAACCCTGGCCAAAGTTACAGACTTGATTCAAATCCGCTTAATCGACACCTTGCCCCAGGAAGAAAGAGAAAACCGCTTTCGAGTGGTATTGGACAACATCAGTGATGGTGTGGTTTCCATCGATCGGGAGGGAAAGGTGACCACCATTAACCGCGTGGCCCGGCGTGCACTGGACTGCAAAGATAGCAGTGTGCTCGGTAACAATGTGCAGGCCCTGAATCTGCCTGACTTTCATATTCTGGAATGTCTAGAAGGTAAAAAATTTAACAATGTCAAAAAAGATCTGATCACGGCTACCGGCAGGTATAATTATTTTTCCACCGGCAGACCCATCCGGGATTCTGAAGGACGGATCGTCGGCGCCGTTGAAATCGCCAGAGATATGCAGGAGGTTAAGAAGCTTGCCCGATCGATATCCAATCCGGTCAAAATCAACTTCAGCGATATCATTGGTCGCCACCCGACAATACAGACAGCTGTCGCCTTCGCCCGCAAAATTGCAGGCTCTGATATGGTTGTTTCAATTCGCGGTGCCAGCGGTACGGGCAAGGAACTCTTTGCACGGGCGATGCACTACGCCGCTGGACTTAAGGGGCCTTTCGTGCCGATCAACTGTGCGGCCCTTCCCGAGCAGCTCCTTGAAAGCGAACTCTTCGGTTATGTCGGCGGCGCATTTACCGGTGGACGCAGAGAGGGCAAACCTGGACTGTTTGAAGTGGCACGAGAGGGAACGGTTTTTTTGGACGAAATCGGCGAAATGCCGGTTGGGCCTCAAGCCAAGATCTTAAGGGTCTTACAGGAAAGAAGGGTTCGCCGGATCGGCGGATCCAAAGAAATTCCCATTCAGCCCCGGATTATTACTGCCACCAATCTCAACTTGGAGCAACTCGTAAGCCAAAGGATTTTTCGCCAGGACCTTTATTACCGCATCAACGTTTTGCCTATCCACATTCCGCCGCTGGTTGAACGCATGGAAGACATTCCTTTGCTGGTGGAGCATTTTCTGTTCCAGCTCGCCTCCAAACTTGGAAAACCGATCCCTGGTATGACCGAGGAGGCCATGCAAAAACTGATGCGACATGACTGGCCGGGAAATGTCCGCGAGCTCAAGAGTGTCGTCGAGCGGGCAGCATTTTTATCTGAAGAAGATTCCATCGAGGTAAAATGTATTCTTTTTAGTAATGAAATCGGCCAGGGATTGCAAAAAGCAGCGGAAGTAATTAATTCCGATCATACCGTTCGCTTTTCGTTGAAAGAGCGGATCATTTCATACGAAAAACAAATCGTCATGGAAACATTGCAGGCATCACGTAGCATCCGTGAGGCAGCTAGGCGGCTCGGTGTATCCCACACGGCTTTGTTGAACAAATTAAAAAAATGGAAACTTAATGAACCGGCGGAAACTTAATGAACCGGTTTTATTAACATACTGTTATTAAATGATTTAATATAAATAAATGATTTTAATGGAACGATAAGTTGCCAATAGCTTGCACCCTATTCTGAATTTAGCATATCTCAACTCGATTCGACGATCTTCCTCCTGTTCATTCCTATAGCACCCCATAAAATCATAAACCTCTAATATTATAATTTTTATTATTCAACGGATTTTCATCCCCCATCTGAATTCGGTTCAACATTTCCGTCAACCGTCATTCTTCTTCCACATCAGAAGTTATGGCAAGCATCTTGCTCTTACCTTGCTTGAAACCGGAGGTTGTCGACCAAGGGAACATTATCAAACCAATAAACAAAAGGAGGAAAATCATGATCGTGGGAATTTTAAAAGAAATCAAGACAGAGGAAAATCGTGTATGTATGACGCCGGCCGGTGTTGAGGTCATGATCGCCAATGGTCATAAAATGTTGGTAGAAAAGGGTGCCGGGAGCGGCAGCGGTTTCGAAGATGCGGCGTATATCAAAGCCGGTGCCGAGATGGTCGCAACAGCCCGCGAAATATTCGAAAGATCCGACATGGTGATGCATGTGAAAGAACCGCTGCCGCCTGAGTACGATCTGATCCGGGAAGGTCAGATTGTCTTTACCTATCTGCACCTGGCAGCGGCAGAAGAACTGACCATGGCCCTTATCAAAAGTAAAAGTGTCTGCATTGCCTATGAAACCATTCAGATGCCGGACCGCTCCTTGCCGCTGTTGACCCCTATGAGCGAGGTCGCCGGAAGAATGGCCATTCAGCAGGGGGCCAAGTACCTGGAAATGGCCCAGGGCGGCCATGGTGTGTTGCTGGGGGGCGTGCCAGGGGTGGATCCGGGTAATGTGGTTGTTATCGGCGGCGGCATCGTTGGGATCAATGCGGCCAAGATGGCCTGCGGCTTGGGTGCCAAGGTTTATATCCTCGACATGAACCTGGACCGCTTGCGTTACCTGAGCGATGTGATGCCGGCCAATTGCTTCGGCTTGTTTTCCAGCCCGGCCACTCTCCGTGAACTCATCAAGACGGCCGACGTCGTCGTCGGCGCCGTTCTGATTCCAGGCGCCAAGGCACCCAAGTTGATTACCAGAGAGATGCTCAAAACCATGAAACCGGGTTCTGTCCTGGTGGATGTTGCCATCGACCAGGGCGGCTGCTTCGAAACCTCGAAAGCCACGACCCACGGCGATCCGATCTACACGGTTGACGGTGTGGTGCACTACTGCGTGGCCAACATGCCCGGGGCGGTGCCGCGAACCTCAACCATGGCCCTGACCAATGCCACCCTTCCATATGCGGTCGAGATTGCCAACAAAGGCTGGAAGACGGCCATGAAGGAGAGCAACGATATCAAATTGGGCGCCAATGTCATCAACGGTAAAGTAACCTATAAAGCGGTGGCCGATGCTTTCAGTATCGATTACACCCCCATCGATGAGCTGCTTTAAGATGGCGCGTGACGCAGAGTGTGCCGTATGGCTGCTGGAGCCGACATTCCGGCACGCCATAACGGCCGACGTTGCGATTTTAATCAACGGGGTCTCCTTTTTAAGAGACCGACAATCGGATTCTTTTATCACAAAGGAAAATAGCCATGATTGTAGGAATACCGAAAGAAATCAAGGCGGATGAGAATCGCGTCGCCATGGCTCCGGCAGGGGTGGAGGTCATGAAGCAAAACCGGCATACGGTTTTGATCGAAAAGCAGGCCGGCAAACCCAGCGGGTTCGAGGACGCCGATTATGAAGACGCCGGGGCGGAGATCGTGGCGTCATCCAAAGATATATTTAACCGATCTGAGATGATTCTGCGCGTCAAGGAGCCGCAACCTTCCGAATTTGAGGTTCTCAAAGAAAGCCAGATCTATTTTTCTTATCTTCACCTGGCGGCATCGGAAAAATTGGCCCACAAGCTGATTGAAACCGGTTCGATCAACATCGCTTATGAAACGATCCAAAAGGAAGACGGGTCTCTGCCGCTGCTCAAGCCGATGAGCGAGGTCGCCGGACCGATGGCCGTTCAAGAGGGAGCCAAGTATCTGGAAATGGCGCAGGGCGGCCACGGCGTTCTGCTCGGTGGAGTTCCCGGTGTCGATCCGGCCACGGTGGTTATTCTCGGCGGCGGCGTGGTTGGCGGCAATGCCGCCAGAATGGCCTCCGGCTTGGGTGCCAACGTCTATGTTCTCGACATCAATTTGGAGCGGCTGCGGTATTTGAGCGATGTGATGCCCGCAAACTGTTTTATCGTTAAGTCGAGTCCGGCGACAATCCGTGATCTGATCGCCAAGGCGGACCTGGTGGTGGGTGCGGCGCTGGTGCCCGGTGCCAGGACCCCTGTTCTGATCACCCGCGACATGCTCAAAACCATGAAAAAGGGCACGGTGCTGGTGGATGTCGCCATTGACCAGGGCGGCTGCTTCGAAACCTCCAAGGAGACGACCCATCACCAACCGACATACATTCTCGACACCATCGTTCACTATGCCGTCAGTAATATGCCCGGGGCTTTACCGCGCACATCTTCGCTGGCCTTGACCAACGCGACACTGCCCTATGTTCTCGAGATCGCCGACAAGGGCTGGAAAAAAGCCCTGCAGGAAAACAGCGAAATAAAAAGAGGGTGCCAACGTGGTCCAGGGCAAAGTTACCTTCAGGGGCGTTGCCGATGCACTAAATCTCAGATTACACACCGGTTGATGAGCTCATCTGATTTATTTCCTGCCCTGAAAAGACACCATCACCGGGGATAGGGACAGAAACGCAGACCTAAACCCCATCCAATTTATCACTTAAATCTTTACTGTGGATGGCCTCAAGATCGGGTACGTTGAAACCAGAAACCTTAATCAAGAGGAGGATGAGTCAATGCCAATCTACCTTAAACGTTTATTTTTTTTAACGTTAATAGTCGCTATGCTCATTGCTGCCGGATCGGCTATGGCTGAGGTGAAAATCGGCTTTCTTGGCGGATTCACCGGTCCGCTTAAAAGCATGACACCGGCGGTTTACAAAGCTGCAAAGCTCGCCGTCAAGCACGTCAATGATCAAGGCGGTGTACTCGCCGGGGAAAAAATTATCATGCCAAACGCGGATACGACCTGTGCGGATACCGCTGCAGCGGCTAAAGCGGCCGACAGCCTGGTGAACTCCGAAAAGGTCGTAGCCCTTGTGGGCGCACTATGTTCGAGTGCCACCATTTCAGTGGCTGAAAATGTGGCCATACCCGCCGGGATCACAATAGTTTCCCCAGCCTCGACGTCACCTGCCATCACATCTTTAAATGACAATGACCTAGTGTTCCGTACGACGCCTTCTGATTTGTATCAGGGCAGCGTTATGGCCCGTCTGTTGAGGTCGAAAGGGATAAAAAGTATTGCCATTACCTATGTAAACAATGACTACGGCAAAGGCTTTGCCGATGCGCTTGCCTCCGCGTTCTCGGCAGCCGGTGGCAAGATCGCCGCCAACGAATCCCATGAGGAGGGTAAGGCTGACTATCGTGCCGAGATACGTAAGTTGGCCGCTTCAGGGGTTGAAACGCTGGTCGTCCTTGCCTATGCCAATGGCTCCGGTCAGACCATTATTCGTCAGGCATCGGAGAGCGGTGATTTTGATCAATTCGTGGGTGGTGACGGGATGGTCAATGACACCCTTATTGGCGCTATCGGCGCTGACAAATTGCGAGGCATGATTGCCACCAAACCAGGGGTGCCGGATACAACAGGAGCGCGAGTCTTTAAAAAGATCGCATGGGGAGATGATCTGAATCCCACCGCAACCTTTGCGGCTCAATCCTATGACGCGGCATTTCTGTTGGCGCTGGCGATAGAGAAGAATGGCAGTGCCGAACGCGAGGGACTTTCCAAAGCCCTGCGGGCCGTGGCAACTGCCCCGGGCGAGGTAATCCTTCCGGGTGAATGGCAGAAAGCCAAGGCCTTACTCAAGGCGGGCAAGGAGATCAACTATGAGGGCGCCACCGGCAGCCTCGAATTTGACAAGGCCGGGGATGTGTCCGGTGTGATCATTGAATTGGGCGTATATGTCAGATTCGGCTCTTTCATAGAATTTGGCCAGATACAGTAAATCAACGGGTCGCTTTGAAAAGGAGAAAACTATAATGAGTGAAACAATACTAGTCGGTGTTGACGGCACCGAAGATAATCGTCGCGCCATAGATTATGCAGTCAACTGGGCCAAAAAAAGCAAGGCAAAGTTGATTCTGGCTTACGTAATCAAATGGTCGCCCTACACTTTCCAAACCGCTGAAGAGAACGAAGAGCGTCACAAGCGCCGCGAAGAGGAGATTCAGACCGTAAATGAGCGGGTGCTGGACCCGATGCTGGAATCACTCGCATCTGAAGGACTAGAGATTACCGGCGTCGTACGCCATGGTCAGGTGGCCGACTCCTTGATTTATTTCGCCAAAAAGCATGGTGCGACTGATATCGTGGTGGGACGGATTGGTGAGAGCGGCGTCAAGACTTTGATCTTCGGCAGTGTGGTCGCCAAGTTGATACAGCTCACCCACATTCCGGTAACCATCGTACCGTAGCGGCATCTATCACAAGGAAAACCATCAATGAAAGAAGGGAAAATATGAAAGTGAAATTTAAAGTTATTGCCGCCTTAGGGCTGGCATTTATCCTGTCGATGCCCCTGTCTGCCTTTGCTCAGGAACCCGGGGGCGGTATAGATCAGGTCGTAAATAATTTCTTCGGTAAAGTTTTCGGGCCGTTCGTATCCTTCATCTTTTACTCCGTAACCGTCAACGGCGTCAGTTTCCCACTAATCGTGGCCTGGTTGATCATCGCCTCTATATTTTTGACCGTGTACATGGGCTTTATCCAATTCACAGGTGTGAAACACTCTATCGATCTGATTCGCGGGGTCTATTCGAATCCCGAGGACGCCGGTGAAGTATCGCACTTTCAAGCGCTGGCCACGGCGCTCTCCGGAACAGTGGGATTGGGCAATATCGCCGGTGTCGCGGTTGCAGTTAGCATTGGCGGGCCGGGTGCTACCTTCTGGATGATCGCAGCCGGGTTGTGTGGCATGGCCGCCAAGTTTACCGAATGTAGCCTGGGTGTCAAATATCGTGAAGAATATCCCGACGGCAGTGTTTCCGGTGGGCCCATGTATTATCTGAGCAAGGGGTTGGCGGAAAAGGGCAAGGCCGGGTTCGGTAAGGTGATTGCAGCCCTGTTTGCGGTCATGTGTATTTTTGGCTGTCTGGGCGGCGGAAACATGTTCCAGGGAAATCAGGCCCATCAAATGATCGCAAATACCTTTGGGATTTTTACCGAAACCGGGTGGTTGTTCGGGCTCATATTAGCCGTTATTGTTGGCGCTGTGATCATTGGCGGGATCAAATCGATTGCCAAAGTGACTGAGAAGATCGTCCCGTTGATGGCCATTCTATATGTGGGGACGGCGCTGATCATCCTGCTGGCCAACATTGGTAAAATACCGTGGGCATTTGGTCTTGTCATAAAAGGGGCTTTCGCACCCACAGCCATTACCGGAGGCATTATCGGCGTTTTGATTCAAGGTCTGAAACGGGCTGCTTTCTCCAACGAGGCCGGTGTCGGTTCCGCGGCGATTGCTCACTCCGCCGTAAAAACCAACGAACCCCTCACGGAAGGATATGTCGCTCTGCTGGAGCCGTTTATCGATACAGTGGTGATTTGTACCATGACCGCCCTGGTCATTGTTATCACCGGTGCCTATGGCACTGAAGGTTTGACCGGTGTCGCATTAACCTCATCGGCCTTCCAGTCCGTATTCCCCTGGTTCGGTGTCGTTCTGGCTATTGCTGTATTGTTGTTCGCCTTTTCCACAATGATCTCCTGGTCCTACTATGGCCTGAAAAGCTGGACTTACTTGTTCGGGGAAGGCAAGACCTCAGAGTTGATCTTTAAGATCATATTCTGCGTGTTTGTCGTTATCGGATGCAGTATGAGTCTTAGGACCGGTCATCGACTTCTCGGATGCCGCCATCTTTGCCATGTCTATCTTCAATGTGATCGGTTTATATATGCTGATGGGATCGTTAAGAGAGGATCTCAGAAACTATAAAGCCCGAATAGCCTCGGGCGAGATCAAGCGGTATAAATAATGGAATTGATTGAAGTGTCAGAATGCAAGCCAGCAACCCTTTTCATAACCTTCACCATGAGGAAGCACTTATGACTGGTTGCGTTGGACCCCATCAACTAGACAACCTTAAGAGCTAGTTAAGCTATAGGTCAGCTTGTTAACCGGGGATCTACTCCCCATTGTTAGTTTATTGTCACGGCCGTGTGCCGAGGGGATTCACAAAATCCAACCGGTGCAAAAGCGGAAGCACAATAAATGTTTAATGCTGAGGCCTAAAAAGAATATCATCATCACGCAGCCTCAGCTTCTGGACAACCACCGAGGTAAACCTCATCCGGAGTCATATTTTCAAGACCCTGATGGGGACGTTGGCTGTTGTAGAATTTAAACCAGCGCTTCAGCATTAAACGTATCTCGCTATCAGACAATTTCGAGCGGAACACCGGAGCAGTATACATAGTTGGCTGAATGCCGGCGCAGATTGTGCGGAAACAATTTAACTCTCTTGAGCTTTCCAGAACCTCGCCCACTAATAGTCAACCTTGTGATAACTATTTAAATTAAACCAAGTTTTGGTATCCCCTTAATCCTTGTGAGAGCAATATCATATCACTGTCAGATCTATTGGTAGATCGAGTTCTGTCTCAATGTTTACAGGTGCAAGATTAAATCCCGGTCATTGCAGTTTTTTTATTCGATTTTTCACTTTGGCTATCCGATACAAGACAGGCGCCATAATGATGAGAAGCGGATTTCCTTCTCTACCACCAGGTGATGACTTCGTCGAACTCGAAGATAAGATCAATTAACTCTTCATAATCAGGATCCATATCGTCGAATTCATATAAAGGAAATTGGAGGCAGTTGTAGCCGAGAGACAAATTGTACATGAGCGTCCGCTGCAGATCGTCAGGTTCTGATTTGAGAATATGCAGCATTTTTTTTCGTATAGGAGGCATCGCTTACCTTATTCCATGTTCGCTTCAGGACGGTCTCCGAATGGGATCACCAAATCCATTTTTTTTAATTCTCTAGCCAGCTTATCCGTCGTTAAATATTTGAATCCATGATTTGAGTTGTTTTCAGAATTTGAAATGAAGGGGCATTCCATTTCTTCCAACCACTCGAGGTTTTCTTTAAGCGCTTCCGTCATTTCTACATCGACATCGAGAACGAACAGATAAGCCCAGTAATTGTGTGCCGCAAGGCCGAGTGTCGTCCGGGTCCCTTCCCACACGTCCTGTGGTCTTCTCACGACGACGGCGCAGTGTTTAACATTTTCCATTTTCTTTCTTTATCCCTCCTATCTAACCGAATATTTGATATGATGTGCGGGCTAAAAGGTTAAGTAACGATTGCAGTCATATATCATTTCCGCATGCCACGATTGAGATAAGTACGCCTTTTTGTCGATGTATCCATCCTCTGAATTCAGTGCATTGTCTTCAAAACCCACTTTGCATAAAGCGACTGTTGCCGTATCCAATAGTTCTTTCATACGTTTATCCATACATAGGCGGGTCCCGGTGTGGGTAAAAAATACCTTCGTTTCGACCCCTTTGGTTTTTGCGGCTTTGCAGATTTCAATGATCTTGTCCAAATACCGATCTGACGTTACATATATACCAATTGATTTTGCCATAATGTCCCCTGTGTCAATGTCGCACAAATTATTTCTACCGCGTGAAAACGGCTTTCATGCCTTCAAGATATCCTGAAAATACAAAGTTAAAGTCATAACGTAATGGATATGAAATCAGATCAATCGTAGCGCGGGATGCATGTCACGCCCCAAAGTGCCCAGTTGGCCCCGGGTCTCGGAACGGTCTCAGCTATTTGCAATTCGATTGCCAACCTTGTTTCTTGATTTAACCCAAGGCGATTCAGTTTTTTATCGACCCCCATCCAGAACAGGCCTTGGTGAAATTCTCGCGTACACGGAATGTTAACACTTAAATATCTCTTTTCAATCGAGCCCAATCGATCAATTTCCTTCTCGGAATCGTCGACCCGTCTATCCACAAGTACGGCATGAAGGCAAATATGCCGACTGTTCACTTCCGAATCGCGTTGTTCCCATTTGACTTTCATACTATCGCCGGAATCGAGGATTTTTAAATAGAGCAATAGACTTAGAAACTCTATGTGCCACATTGTAACAGCTGGTGCTGGGTGTCAACAAAAATGTAAAATTGACTTCAGGCAGAAGGATCATATTATTAAATTTAATCGATATTATCGGAGAGAAGTGATTCATTGCAGACCACACATGCGTATAAATTCAACCCGAATTTTAAATTTAAAGCATGGCACTTGTTCGAATTGGTTCTCCCTGGTTGCATTGCAGGGTCAACTGCGTTAAATAGTGTCCATCCATAAATGGCCTTTTTTCCACTGGGCGGCGTTCTCCGCAAGTTTGCGGCTGCGGTGTACGTACAGTACGCCTCGCCGCAAACCTTTGTGCGGCCTTGCCCAGCGAAAAAAATCTCATTTATGAATTGGACACTCAATCGTGCCATCACCCTTTCGTGGATGGACACTAAATAGTGCCCATTCGTAAACGGCCTTTTTCCCGCTGGGTCCCGCCCTGCCAAGCCGCAGTCTCTATTCGTTTAACCGTTTTAAATTACAGGGGAGTTTGTATCGATGAGTCAACAGAATAAAATCCACCTAAAGGCTCTGGTTGCCTTAATTTTTCTGGGCCTTATACTTGGCACCGCATTCGGCGTTTTCGTCCAGATGGGCGTCACCGAATTATTAAACGAGCTCCAACCGATGCTTGCTGCTCAGCAGAATTCGGTTCCTGAAGGTAGCGCCTGGCATCTGGTGACAACCATTCGACCCCAATACTGGTACACGGTGTTTCCGGGGATTTTAATCTTTTCACTTCTCTTGGCGCTGATTGTGTGGCTTTTTGTTCGGCCAGGACTTAAAGGGCCGTCCATCCCGGGCAAACGGTTGGAGTCCGCCCCGAAGTCTGTTCCGCAGGACAAAGAACTTTCGGACCGGCGATTGTTTTTGCATTTGTTTTCGGCAATGCAGAGAGACGGCCGGTTGATGGATTTTCTGTCCGAGGATCTTGACCAGTACGACGACGCCCAAATCGGTTCTGCGGTGCGAAACATTCATGCCGGCTGCAAACAGGTGGTTGTGAATTATTTAAAGCCGGAACCGGTGATGGCACAGGCGGAAGGTGAACAGACAGTCGTGGCGGAAGACTTCGATCCCGGCCTCATCACCTTGACAGGTAAGGTCGTTGGCGACCCTCCCTTTACCGGAATCATACGCCACAAAGGATGGCAAACCGGCAAATTCAATCTGCCGAAACTCTCCGGTCGCCAAAACGCAAAGGTCATTGCCCCCGCTGAAATCGAGATTACCTGAGATCCGTGTAATTTAAAGATTTCTACTCCTGATAATAATCATCGGTAAACCCCCAGCTTGTCTGGGGAGACGCCCAGGGTTTGACAGTTCCAGAAGTACAAAATGACCTGATACGATGATTATTATAATAAAAATGAAAAGAAGGGTTTTATGAACGATCCCCAATTCATTATTGGTCTCGATCTGGGAACGACCAACAGCGTCCTGGCCTATACACGCATATCTGACCTGGAGAAGTCCGAGCAGCCGGATACGCACATCCTGGAAATACCGCAGTTAGTCGGCCCCGGGACAGTTGCCCCGCAGCAGATGCTGCCATCGTTTATTTACATTCCCGGAGAAAAGGACCTTGCCCCCGATGCGTTGGTTTTGCCCTGGCAAGATTCGGCTCAGTACATCGCCGGTGAATTTGCGCGCAAGCGCGGTGCTGAAATACCCCATCGCCTGATTCACTCCGCTAAATCGTGGCTGTGTCATCCGGCAGTGGACCGCGAAAAAGCCATTCTTCCCTGGGCCGCCGCGTCCGAGGTCGTGAAATTATCTCCCGTGGAAGCCTCGGCAGCTATATTGGACCACATCCGTCGGGCCTGGAACGACCACATGGCGCGGGAAGATGAACGTTTTTCCTTGGAATTTCAAGACATATACCTGACCGTACCGGCATCATTTGATGCCGTGGCAAGAGAGTTGACCGTAAAGGCGGCTGAAATGGCGAAGCTGCCGAACATTACCTTGCTGGAGGAGCCCCAGGCGGCGTTTTATGCATGGATCGCCGCATCCAAGGGCCATTGGCGCGATGCCGTGACTCCAGGGGACCTGGTTCTTGTTTGCGATATTGGTGGTGGCACCAGCGACTTCAGCTTGATCCAGGTTTCAGAATCAGCGGGCGCATTGGAACTGGAGCGTATTGCTGTGGGAAGCCATCTATTGGTCGGCGGCGACAATATGGATCTTGCCCTGGCATATGCTGTGGCCAAACAGATGAACGAAAAAGGGATGCGCCTGGATTCATGGCAGATGCGCGCCCTGTGGAACCAGTGCCGAAATGCCAAAGAAGCGCTCTTGCAAACTTCCGACCATGAATCAGTGCCTGTCTCCATCTTAGGAAGAAGCAGCAGTGTCATCGGTGGAACCTTGCAAGCAGATCTGGCCCGAAGCGTGGTCGATCAGGTGATTTTGGATGGATTTTTCCCCTATTGCCCGCCGGCCGCCCGTCCGGAAGCCGTTCCCCGAACCGGCATCCAGGAGACCGGGCTGGCCTATGAAACCGATCCGGCGGTGACACGGCACCTATCCCATTTCCTCAACCGGCAGTCGGCAACCAGCCCTGTGGTTCCCACAGCCTTATTGTTCAACGGTGGCGTCATGAAAGCGTCCATGATACGCAACCGGGTCATTGATGTCCTCACTTCATGGCAGGAAGGGAAACCGCCACGACAGTTGGAATCCGCAAGCCTCGATCTTGCCGTGGCCAGAGGTGCGGCCTATTACGGCTTGGCCCGGCGTGGACGCGGTATTCGAATACGCAGCGGGTTGAATCAAACTTACTACATCGGGGTTGCCGCGGCTTTGCCGGCGGTGCCGGGTATGCCGGCGCCGATCAAGGCGTTGTGCGTTGCCCCCTTCGGAATGGAGGAAGGCTCGGAAACCGAGCTTACCGAGCGTGAATTCAACCTGGTGGTCGGGGAAACGGCCAAGTTTGAGTTTCTCGGTTCCCCTGTGCGCACGGAAGATATAATGGGCATGGTCATTGAAGATTGGGAACAGGAGATCGCGTCCATTACGACCGTTGAAACCACCCTGGAGGGCGAAGCCGGCACTGTCATACCGGTTTCGATTCAGGTCCGGCTGACCGAGGTCGGTACGCTGGAACTGTGGTGCGTTTCCCGTAACAGCGCTGATCGCTGGAAACTCGAGTTCAACATACGGGAAGAATCATGACAATCAAAATGGAAGATCGCCGGTTTATCATCGGCATCGACCTGGGAACAACCAATTGTGCGGTGTCGTTTCTGGATACTGAAGCCGACGGTCTCGATGCGAAGCGCATTCGAAGTTTTGCGGTGCCCCAGATGGTCGCACCCGGTGAAGTTTCGACGGCGCCGGTACTGCCATCGTTTTTATACATACCGGGAGAATTTGATATTTCCCGGGAAGCTATCCGCCGACTCTGGGACAACGGGGATTCCCATTTTGCTGGCATTTTCGCCCGAGATCATGGATCCAGAGTTCCGGACCGGCTGGTTTCTTCCGCTAAAAGCTGGCTATGCCATTCAGCGGTCGATCGCCGCGCCAGAATCCTTCCGTGGGGATCGAGCGGTGAGATCAAAAAAATATCACCGGTGACAGCCACCGCGGCCTATCTCAAACATATTCGAATGGCCTGGAACCAGTTCCAGGGAGAGGATGAGGCGCTGCACCTCGAAAACCAGTTGGTCATCATAACCGTCCCGGCCTCTTTCGACGAGGTTGCCAGGGAGCTGACCCTGGAAGCCGCCAAACAGGCGGGTATCGGCGACCTTATTTTGCTCGAAGAACCCCTGGCGGCCTTTTACAGTTGGTTGATGCGCCACGAAAAAACCTGGCGAGAATTTTTAGAACCCGGTGAACTGATCCTCGTCTGTGATGTGGGCGGTGGCACGACCGATTTTACACTGATCGTGCTTACAGAGCATAAAGACAGCCCGCGATTTGAGCGGATTGCCGTGGGGGATCACCTGATTTTGGGTGGTGACAACATCGACCTCACCCTGGCCCGGCTGGTCGAGACCCGAATGGCCGGATCTCGCCGCTCCATGAGCACCCAACGTTGGAAGGAACTTTGCCATCAATGTCGACAGGCAAAGGAGTCCCTCCTGAACGGTGACACACAGAATGTCAACCTGACTGTGGTGGGGCAGGGCAGCAAATTGATTGCCAATACGCTGACGGCGGTGCTGGGCCGGGAAGAGGTGGCCGAAAAAGTCCTCGAGGGATTTTTCCCGGTTGTCGGGACGACGGATCAGGAAACGCCGGGCAGTCGTAAAGGGATTACGGAATTCGGCCTGCCCTATGAACAGGAGCCGGCCATAACAAGACATTTGTTGTGGTTTCTCAACCAGCATGCGGAAGATGTTCGTCGCAGTATCAACCGAGATATTCCGGTACCGGACCTGATTCTGTTTAACGGTGGTTCCCTGAAACCGGAAATCATTCAGCATCGGATTCAAACGGCCATCCAGCACGGTTTCGAAGAGGCACACGCTCCTAAACTTCGGGTGCTGGAAAATCCGAATCTGGATACCGCAGTGGCGCTCGGAGCGGTCTATTACGGCCTGGTGAAGATCGGCGAAGGGGTGAAAGTCGGCAGTGGTAGCCCCAGAGCCTATTATCTCGGTGTGACGCGGTCCGGGAGTCAGCCTCAAAGAGCTTCGATTCAGGAAGCCGTTTGCGTCGTGGAACGGGGATTGGAGGAAGGCAATTCAATATCGCTGGCAGAACGGTCCTTCGAAGTGCTGACGAACCGACCGGTCAGTTTCGACCTATACAGCTCGAGCTACCGCAGTGGTGACAGGCATGGCGACGTCGTAGCGATCGACGGCTCCTTGACCTCGCTGCCGCCGTTGCAGACCGTCGTCCAATACGGTAAAAAAGGTCTGCAAAAAACCCTGCCGGTGCAGATCGAGGCGGAGTATACGGAAATAGGAACCTTCGCACTCAAGTGTCGTTCCCAGGTTAGCGATCATCGCTGGAATTTACAATTTCACCTGAGAAGTGACGTCCAGAATTCCGATGTGGCCGATTCGCAAATCCTGGATGCTTCGATCGTCAGTGCCGCGCAGAAACATATGCGCCGGGTTTTGACGGGAAATAACAAGCAGGGGGTCGAAAAATTGGTGGCCGGTATCACCCAGCGCGTGGCACTGCCCCGTGACGATTGGCCGCTTGGGATGATTCGTACGCTGGCCGATGATCTGCTTAAACTGGATTCTGTCCGAAATGTAAGCCCTGTTCATGAGAGCGGCTGGATGAACCTGCTGGGCTTTTGCTTGCGCCCCGGCATCGGCGAAAGCTTCGACAAGCAGCGCATCGGCCGCGTCTGGAAGTTGTACATGAGCGGCCTGAAGCATCCCAAGCATCCCCGGGTCCGGCTGGAGTGGTGGATCCTGTGGCGCCGAGTCGCAGCTGGCCTAACACCCGGCCAGCAGAGGCAATTTTTCCAAAATATTTCCACGGTTTTGTACGCTAAGAAAACCTCTTCGCCCAGAATCCCGGTCCAGGAGCGCCTTGAAATCTGGATGGCGTTAGCAAATATGGAAAAACTCGATCCCAAGGAGAAAGCTGCGTTGGGAGGGCATTTGATCGATGAGGTGTCCCCTCGAAAAATTAAAGCGCAGCATCTATGGGCTTTATCCCGGCTTGGGGCCCGCGAATTGCTATACGGTTCGGTGGACCGTGTCATAGCGCCAGCAGAGGTGGCACCCTGGATCGAGCGGCTTCTCGGTTATGATCGTTCCAATCCGATCACAATCGCCCGTGCGGTTTCCCGGATGGCCCGAAAAACCAACGACCGAATCCGGGACCTGGATGAAAAGATGCGTACCCGGGTGTTGACCTGGATGCAAGAATATGAATTGCCGTCAGATCTGATCGATCCGATTCGCAAGACCATGCCACTCGCAAGACAGGATCAGAAGGCCATGTTCGGCGAGTCGTTACCTTCCGGAATTATTCTGAAAGAATGATCATCACAGTCTGAGAACATATCGTTACATCCTGGTTCATGGCTGCGCGCAGTTAAGGGGGGCCTGGCCCGCTTCCAGCCGCCGGATGTTCTCAACGACGCCTTTGACGATTCCCTGCATTGAGAGATCCGTCGACCCGCCAATGTGAGGTGTCGCCAGCACATTGTACCTGAAGATGGGGTCATCCGGATCAGGGGGCTCTTCCCAGAACACATCCAGACCGGCACCGGCAATGGTTCCGTTTGCAAGGGCTGCTTCCAGAGCGTCACGGGAAACAAGGCCGCCCCGTGACAAGTTGATGAGAAAGGCGGTGGGCTTCATACAGGCAAGGGCCTCACGGCCGATCAATCCAGTGCTCTGAGGGGTTACAGGAAGGCAGAGAAACACGAAGTCTGACTGCCTCAATAGTTCCGGTAGCTGATCGGGCCCCCCCACCCAATCCAGACCCAGTTCGGCTTTTACCGCTGACGGGTTGCTGTTTTTTATTCCGACGATGCGCACGTTGAAACCCTTCAGCCGCTCAATCAGGGCCCGGCCGATGCCGCCGAGACCTACCAGGCCAATGGTCCGGCCGCCTAAGGCTCTTCCTTGGGGTTGCCCCATTTTGCGAGCCTTCAGGCTCTTGGCCATACCGTGCACGTCCCGACACAGGCCGATCATAAGGTAGATACCCAGTTCGGCCACTGAAGCGGCATTTCCGGAAATGTCGGTAGGTACATTGGCCACAAAGATTCCTTTCTCGACTGCTGCCGCAATATCCACGCCTTCCAGCCCTGCCCCGCACTGCTGGATCAGTTTGAGTCGATCGGCCTGTGAGAGCGTTTGGCGGGTGACAGGACACATGGTGGGGATCAACACGTCGATGCCGGCCAGGTTGTCGACTTCGAAACGACCAGTGGCCGTGAACCGGTGCTGCGGCAGCTGATTGCGGATGATTCCCAGAAATCCGCCCCAGGCGTTCTCCGGTGCGGCAAAAAGGATGTTCAGCATGCGGTTTCTCCTTCAACCTCGATGATGGGGTTCCCGGCACAACCATCCCGGAGTGCCCTGCATGCTGATTGATTACACTTGCGATGAACAGAAATCAAGTCGACGGTTTGGGAACAAGACCGTTTTCCCGAAAGGCATCGGATTCACGTTCTTCAGTGACACCTTGGGGCAATCACTATAGCGTCTCCTCAAGAAATTCCGTAAAACGTTGCCAGGATTTCCTGTCCGCATTCTTTCTATATCTCTCGTCGTTATAAACGGTAAAAGCATGGGGGGCGCCGCCGTAAGTGATCATTTCGTGAGCAACACCATTGGTCTCCAAATCGACGGCAAGTTGGGCAAAGTCTTCCATGGTAATGGCCGTATCTGCCGAGCCGTGCATAATCAGGAGTTTGCCTTTGGTCTTGGAATAGTCCTGGCCATCCGGCGTGCTCAAACCGCCGTGGAAAGTGACAAAGCCTTTCATATCGGCCCCTGACCGGGCAAACTCAAGGACGGCGGCGCCGCCGAAACAGTAACCCATGACCACGGCGTTGCCGACATTGGCGCCTTTGGACTGAGCCGTTTTCAAGGCTCCGTTGATCAGGGCACGCATTTTATCGCGGTCTTTGTAGAGTTCGCCGGTATGCTGCCGCTTGTCTTCCATCTTCGTCGGCCTGACACCGGCGCCGAAGAGGTCGGCTGCGAACACCGCATACCCCATCGCCGCCAGCATGTCGGCCCGTCTAACTTCATACTCTGTCAGGCCATCCCAGTCGTGGATCAATAGCACCAGGGGCGCATTGGCCGAGGGGCTGGTATAATACCCTTCATAAGGTGTGCCATTGACTTCGTAAGGCACGGTCATTCCCGCAGCAATCGCTGATGACGATATCGTTACTACAAGTAACAAAGTGAATATGGATTTCATGATGACTATCTCCTCTATCTCGTAATGTTCTATCAGTGGTTTCATTTTGTTGTTTATACTGATTATCTAAACGGGTCGGTTTCAGGTTGAGGATTCAAAGGTTCAAAGGTATAAAAATGCTGATATCCGTTTATACTCCATTTCTTGGGTTGACAGACTTTAACCCATCGGTTGAAACATGAAATTCGGCTCAATTGTCGAATAATATGAATTTTAGAGACCAGTTTAGGCTCTGTAACCGGGAACCGTGAACGTTGAACCGCTAAAACCAGTGATTTATCAATTATATAAACAAATAATTGAAATGCAAGGGACCGGTAATGGATGGATAATCCCCGTGAGAATGGGTTGTCAAAATTTGACTTAAGCCAAGGACTGCAGCGTGTCGATGGGTTAAGGTTAGCAGTAAAACGACCCGGCGGCAAACTTGTCGCGTTCACTCTCGGCTTTTCAGTGTGACTTACCATTGACTTATTACATAAAAGAAAGAAGGATATCCATGCATGAAGGCTGTTCAGGAAATTTTTTAAACGGGCAACAGGTTGCAGACAAGGTCAGGATGATGGGATTCGACAATATGCCTGTGGCGAATCCGCTTGAGATTGTCTGCGTCAACTGCGACAAAATATTCGCGATGCGAACCATGCTGGCGCAATGTCCGGACTGCGACATGGTCTATTCGGTGACACCATGTCATTCGGACAATGCGAAGAACGTCATGCCCGCCGGCATTGGATACTGAATCAGATGGGGTCATAGACGATGAAAAAGTTGGAATCGCTCAGGCAAAGGCTCGGCGAACTTGCCAAGGAGATCGCCGAAACAAAAAGGAGGCTCCCGGCCCACTCGGTCAAACCACCGGTGATGATGGACCTGCTGGCACTCGAAGATGAGTACGATGACATTCTGAAACAGATCGAGCAGCTGAAAAAATAGGATCCAGAATCGACATCATTCGGGAGGAAATGCTGCCGCGGATTTGGGTCGACAGCCCTGAAAGAGGCTTCCATGAAAAAGGCGAAGGTATTCGATACCACTCTGGAGGATTACCTGACACAAGTCGGTGGCATCGACCTATTGTCCCGGGCGGATGCTTTGGGGGCAACTGTCGATGACGGGGCGTTGATCATTCCGTTTTACGGGACTCCCCTTCGCGTCTCGGAAGAGGGGGTTTTCAATGCGTCCGGAGAAAGAGCCAATTTTGCGGTGAGCGTTGTACGTCTGCCGCTATGTGTTGCAGTGCCCGGGGACGACGCCTGCGGTCGGCGAATGGGTGACCTACCGGGAGTTTAAGGACGCAGCACCGTTGACCGGTTATTTTACGACGAATACGAACAAGATTATCGAAACCACCTTTGCAGGCAAGCTTTCCGTGCTCGAGACTGCCTGTCAAAGTGCAGGGGGGCGTTTTGTCGACGCGTCCGTCATTCGACCTGGCCGCCACCTTTGATTTTCTGCCGCGCATTGCCGTATATTTCCGCTTCAATGACCGGGACGATGAGTTTCCCGCCCAGTCTTCGATTCTGTTCCGGCAGTCAGCCGAAAAATACCTCGACATGGAATGCCTTGCCATTGGGGGCACTTTTCTCACCGGGCTTCTGATCAACGCCGTCACCGGGAATAGTGGCAGCAACCGTTAGCCCGAATGGGTGTTAAGCGGTGAAAAGATTTCATGAAATATTCGGGCTAAGCGGATTATTCCTGCGATGATCAGGAAGCATTAGAAGCGACCATGTGGATGAAAAAGAACAAAATGCCGAGACAGAATGTCAGAAAAGAGAGCGGCATATTCACTGTTGTAAGGGCAATCTGTTGAACCCAGCCGATCGGAATGTCGTTGATCCAAAGAAATTTCTCGGTACCCAGAATTTTGATGAGACTCGTGGGAACGAATATGAATCGATCGGTATGCCCCATTCGCATAACGGCAACCAAAATGTGGTAGCCCAATAGAAGGATGCTGACCAAAAGAGCCCCGATTCCTAACTTTGACCACATATTTTATACCTGCCTGCGACGAAGTTCGTCCGTTGGATTGTTCAGCCGTGTTTTTAATTTGCTTTCCTTTGTGCAGCAATTCATTCGATGCGCTCGAATATGTCGGCTTTCGAAGAGAATTCACACCTTAGACGTAAGATCTGCAGGATTGTCTATCCTTCGTTTAGAATATTTTCTAGAACACATCTCAAAAATAGTCTAAGTGCCCATGGCGGCGTTATGAAACGACCCGGTCAGAGTCAGGGGGCCCTACCCCTGCCACTGAATACATACGACCTGTATGCTCCGCTTTTTCGTCGTCGCATGCCTTGCCCTGAACCCTGATCCTTATTTTTGAGATATGTTCTATTTTGTCATCATTTGTTTTCATCTCACGGTACATCTTTCACGCTATTTAATTGAACTCAGATCCGCTGAGACGAGCAAGTGTGAAAGGGGTAGTATGCACTTGAATGTGGGTTACGAATCCATTTTGACATGTTTTGTCATTTCCGACAGGTTGATTTCGTGCTTACCCGTTTGGTCAAATTTCAGCGCACGATTGTTGAAATCTTTGGCATCGATTTTTTCCTTGACCCACTTGTGCCAGGTTTCTATTTGAGAAGAGATAATTGCGTCAAAATCCTTGTTCGGATCGAAGCGGGATAGCGCATCATCCACGATCCAGACACAATAATGGCATTTCTTCTCACCACTTTCGGAAACAGTAAAAAAATAGCGAAACTGGGAACTTCCCGGTTTCAGCCCCTCCTCGATCTGATAGGCGTTATAGGACCATGTTTTTTGCATTTTTCTCTCCTATGAAATTTGCGTTCGAGCGGGTTGGGTCGACCGCGTCCGGCGCAGTCGGGCCAAAGATAGAGTATTCTTCTTACCAAGGACAGGTTGGCGCCAACTGAATTCGGAACCGCTGCCGTTGTTATTTGACGAGAGTAATGCTATGCTGCCACATTCAAACTGCCGGTCCTCCACAGGGCAACGGCACTGTACACCCTGGCCCAATAATTCGCTTTTTCTTCTGCAGGGTATTTGAAGAAATCCTGCGTCCAGCCATAGGCGGGGTCTTGATACAGGTCTCGCAGCACATTGGCAATATGCTTCGGTTTCCAGTTTGCATGGATGCAGAAGTCATAGACAAAGCCGATAAGATTTTTCGGTTGAAGTGCCAATGGGTTAGGGTAGTATAGAATGTTTCGGGCCCAATCGGGGATGTTTGGCTCATATCTGGCAGCCACCAACGCCTCTCCACGAGGCATGTCGGTTTCACCGTCGAAATCTTGGTGAAATTCGTATAGATCCGATTTTTGGTACTCTCTGATGAAATCGATTAGGGTTTCATTAGAATTGGGTATCGTGCCGTTCGTTCTTTGGGCATGGTTTGCCGCCAGCTTCAAATCCCACATACAGTCCAAAATATGGTCCATATCTTTTTCTTCATCGATGTCCCGTCCGTCAAAAATCGCCCCGACGACGTCCACCAGCGGCGGTTGATGATCGTTGCCATATTTTTCCTGGTTTTTCTTGTGCAAACTGAATGGACTGCGTATGGAGCGCATAAACGGTGATCCTTCGCTCCAGGTATTGTCCAAATTGATGCAGCGTTCAACGCTGTCGGAAATGGTGACAGGATACAGGCCCTTTGTCTCATTGTCTTGGAAGGCGTCCATGGTTAACAGGGCAATGTACTCGGTGAGTTTACCCAGACCGCTGAAAGCGCGTGCCGCATCGAGGGCAACACCGAATTTTCGACGAAGATCGTTTGGGTCGATGTAGTTGCAGGCCTTGATGAGATCTTCTTCCAGGTATCCTATTCCCACGAGCGCCTGCGTTGCCGGGTCACCGAGTTGGTTCTGAAAAAGGAAGTGACCACCGGAGGGCGTGTAATCTAAAAGATAGGGCAGACCCCGCGAGCGAAAGATCTGCTCGATGAAATTGGCTACGGGCTTGATCTGTTCGAAATATTTTTTCTGGGTCTCCTTTTCCGAATACAACCGATGGTTTTCGTCACCGAGGAAAATCTCGAAATCAATCGGCATTAGAACCGACCGTGACCTTTCGCCAATAATGGGAAGATGGACCTGCAGCGCGCGTTCGATGGAATAGTGCGCCAGCTGATCCAATGGTGCCGCTAAGGCGGGAAACGCCGGATCGCATCCTTCGTCTGCCAGTTCAGCTCCGGTTGCAATAAAATAGTCGTAATGTTCGAAACAACTATTCAGGCGATCGAAAACCTGATTGTAATATTCCTGGGGAAGCACTGAGAGCCTCCTTATTGAATGATATATGGAAAAAAGTTAGATTAGTGTCCATCCATAAATGGCCCTTATTCCGCTGGGTCCCGCCATGGCGGGATTATCCGCAGGTTTTCGGCTGCGGCGCACGTACAGTACCGCCTCGCCGCAAATCTTTGTGCGGCCCCCACTAAATAGCAGCGGGATTTCGTGTCTATTGAGAGCATAATTGTACTCAACTTGCCCAACGAAAAAAATCCTCATTGATGAATTGGACACTCTGTAATGCCTTTAACGACTCGTGGATGGGCACTATTTTAAGCATTCGATCTCATCTGTACAAACGCAATTTCAAAATTTTGCATCGATTTCTATTGTTCCCACCCCGAGTAAGCCAGAGATACCGGTGACGTCATTCTGCTCAGGTAGGCGAAATGCAGATCATTAACCTGGCGGATGTGGAACAGGTCGTGAGCCAGCCAGTTGGCCAGTAGCAGTTCGGCAGACATGGGGCCCATTTTGGGATGGCGGTGGGTGGCCTGCCAGTCGGGCGTATCCAGTCCGTGTAGCCATTTCAAGGATTTTGTGCGCTCTCCGAAAAAATTGTCCAGAGATTCATGCAGGTCCCTTTGGTTGTACCGGCGTTGGTTCACCCAGCCCTCAGGATCGATGGCCGGCCATGGCTCTCCTGGGTTTTTGAGGACAAGCGCAAGCCTTTTCCTGAAATCTTCCCTTTCCTCATCGTAAAGATGATTGATGACCTCCAGCAGAGACCATTTGTCTGCGCCTGGTTTCCAGCGAGCCTGTTCGTCTGACAGGTTCTCAAAGAGGTGCTTGAATACATCACCGTTGATCGTCAAGTGCGCGATGATTTGCTGGCGATTCATGTGAACCTCCATGCTTGGCTATATTTAAATAGAGTCGCCGCTGCCATAGAAAGGAGAACGAGGCTGTAATGAGATAAGCCATTAAGTGCTGGTGAAATCAAGCATTAATATACTCATAAAATGTGCACGCGCCAGGGTACACGCTTGCAGAGCAATGATTTTCTGATTAATTTCCATATGTCAAAACCGAGAACCAGAAAATCCTTTCCGAGATCGATGCATACATTGTGTTGATGCGCAAGGTACCGCTTTTGAGACCTGTTGCGTGGCTGATCGGACGTCCTTTGATTCGCCCGATCCTTGCAGGATCTACCATCGCCGGGTCAATCGGCGCTAAAAACGCAGCGGAAGATTATCAGTAAATGACCGCACCCGAGAATAGTATGGCAACAATCCATAGAACTCATCTCAAAAATATTCTAAGAGCCCATGGCTGTGTTACGAACTGGCTCGGTCAGTGTCAGGGGGCCCTACCCCTGACACTGAATACATACGGCATGTATGCACTGCTTTTTCGCCGTTTCGTGCCTTGCCATGAATCCTAACCTTATTTTTGAGATCGGTTATAGTAAGAGAGGGAGATCATGATCATCAAACAGATAGACAGCGGCAACATGGACAATTTTTGTTACCTGATCGGTTGCGAAACCACCCGCAAAGCCCTGGTGATTGATCCTGGCAATGATGTCGAACAAATTGTGTCTGCGGCCGATAGCGAAGGCCTCGAAATCGTTACCATCCTCAACACCCATGGTCACGGTGACCACACCGCCGGAAATTCGGAATTAAAGGATTTGACCGGGGCAAAAATTGTCATCCATGCCCTCGATGCAGATCGATACCCCGGAGCCGATGTTCAACTGAAAGAGAAAAAAAACCTGCCGTTAGGTGAATTAACCATCGATGTCATTCATACCCCGGGTCACACCCCCGGCGGCATCTGCCTCCACGTGCAGGGGAACCTCTTTACCGGCGACACCCTGTTTGTCGGTGACAGCGGCCGCACCGACCTTCACGGCGGTCATCGCCCGACGTTGGGCCAATCGATTCGCCGGCTGATGGAGCTGCCTGACGATACTGTTATCTGGCCAGGTCATAATTATGGTCCTACGCCGTCTTCAACCATCGGTTGGGAAAAGCGAAACAATGTTAATGCCAAGGAATACGGCTACTACGTGGGCGATTGATATCTGAATCCTCCATGAAAAACCAGGCGCTGAGGGCACGGTAATCCTCCTGAGGAGATTATAAACAGTCGATTCCGAGTGACTGCATACTTAATCAATAAAACCGGCAGAATTTTTCATCAACTCTAACGCATTTGTTTTCTACAGATCACTCCTTCAAAATTCAAATATCTGCATTTCAGTAAATACTCATCCGGCCTACTTAGTGCCATCCGCGATCTTTTCAAGGCGCTTTTAAGTGTTCAATTCATAAATGTGGATTTTTTCGCTGGGCAAGGCCGCACAAGGGTTTGCGGTGAGGCGTACTTTATGTACGCCGCAGCCGGAAACCCGCGGAGAACGCCGCCCAGCGGAAAAAGACCATTTATGGATGGACACTACTTATGACATTCCACAAGGATCACTCCATTGGCAAAGATGAATAGTTATACTGCTTTTCAAAAATAAATTCCGCAATACAGAAAGTTGGTATAAGTGGTTGTAGAAAAATACGTTCGCATAACGGAACGTTTTTCTAGAAGTGGTTTCAAAACCTCAGATCACGCCCAAGTGCAAGGCGTGGGCCGACGAAAAAACGCAGCATACATGGGGGTATGTGAGTATTTTGAGGAGGACCACAACACCGCAATTGGGTGTCAGAAGAGGTTTTGAAACCACTTCTAACAACCATTATGAAATAGATCCTGGATATGTAATGGGATCATCACTAGTGAGTATTTAAGTTCACACAAAGAGGTAGTACAAAGTAGTTTTATGTCATTAAGAGTAGAAAGCAACAAGTGTATATAATAATAATTACAGCGGGTTGCTACAACGGCAGCAATATTTTCATGCCAGGTCTGTTTTTGGTATTCGTTTTGCTATTTTGAAGCGAGAATAGAAAACTTAAAAAAGCCATCTAATAAGCGATAGTGGTCAGATCCAGCCATCAATGTTTATCGGCAAATGGGGATTGCCGTCAAAGTAGTAAAAATCAACATATTTAAGGCCCAATTGTCTACCCGGCAAATAATAAACTATGCAGCTATCTTCGCTACCTAAAACGGAGGTGTAATTGAGAGTACCACCTTTAGGTTTAGATGCTTGCGGTCAGTGTAACCCCCAACTTCTTGTCGATATGCTTCGGCCGGGTGAGGCGACCGTTTTTGACGATATCAATGGAGGGACCGCCGCTAAAACGGATCCAGTATCGCTTGTCTTTACAACGATTAACAAGCTGAACCTGAATGCTTATACTCCTAAAGATCAGTTTATTCGCGACCCAAGTACAATCAATATATGGTTTCAATATCCCAATGATACAATCAGAGACCTGGCGATGCAGATTGTCGATCCGATGGATACTGATGACGTCAAAATGGAGAAGATTCAAAGATGGGTCGTCTTTAACCTCGAGTACATGACTGACGAAGACCAATATGGTTATGCGGAGCTTTGGGTGCCACCGGTTATGGTTTTAAATACCATGAAAGGCGATTGCGAGGATGGCGCCTTTCTGATTATGAGTCTCGCACTAAATGCCGGTGTTGATCCTGCGAGGCTAAGATTGTACGGAGGGTTTGTCGATGCGGGTACGGGAGCAGCATCTGGCGGACATGCATGGGTTTCCTACCGTCGTGAATCCGACGACGAGTGGATCGCCGTGGACTTTTCATATTATGTCGATCTTAGGCCCATGGATTACAGAACACCCCTTAAGGACGATGAAAAATATGTTGATGACTATTTTTTCATGACAAACCAGTATACAGTCATAACTGATAACACCAATCGAATCAGAGATCCTGAAGTTTACTATTCAGATGGCAGTTTAATTCCGAATATATTCTTTCCTGCCGGATCTCTTTTAAGCCTGTTTGCCTGACCGGGCCCTATTTACGATCCAGAATCCATATCTTGTTGACAAAAAGCCATATGTCGAACTAATAATGTTTTTGACTCAGAGCACAATTCAACACTGAATCTGTGTTTTCCGACCCTCATTCCGAGTTCTCACTGCCTCCTTACAGTTCAAAATATTTATGATCTGTTTTTATACCACCATGCGTTGGTGAATCCATTTTTCGATAGTCGGCGTAGGTTAAATCCGAGAATGTTAACCACGGCGTTCGGGCCGGCGCCACCGGAAAATCGGTATTGTAAACCCACCTGGTAATAACGGGTGCGATTCGTGCTGCGAGGAGCATGAACGTGACGGGCGAGCAAAGCACAGAAAGGAAAATCGCTGATTTTGTTTCCCAGCAACCGATCCGAGAAGCACTTGACTATCTGATCGATTCGCTTCCAGAAGGCGCCGTCATCTACCTGGTCGGCGGAGCGATTCGTAACCTGATTATCGAGGTCTTTCATGGCCGCAGTCCGCCTATTGATGACATCGATCTTTTCGTCAGTGTTGTTAGCGACGACTTTCACTTGGCCGAAATTTTACCGGATGATCGCTTCATCATCACTGATATAGGCGGGGTTCGTTGGAGACCCGCGAGATCGGCCTATGATATTGACATTTGTTTGCTGCAGGATTTCATCATTATCAAAAAATATCACCTGGCCCCTGTACTTCAAAATCTAATTGGTGCCATAGATTTTACGATGAATACGGTGGTTTACGATATTTGTAATCAGAAACTGTACGAGAGAAACGCCCTTGCGGACATCCAGAAACGGTTGCTGGCCTTCAACACACGAAAGTTGTATACCAAGACTGCCATTGCCTACCGGACGTTGCTACTGCGATACAAAACCGGCTTCGCGCTTTCGCAGGACGTTTTTTATTTTGTTAAACAGTTGATCGATCTCGATACGCTCATGGCGGTGAAACAGATTCTCAGTACCCGTTTCGGCAAGGACAGAATGCATGTCATCCTGGATGATTACGACCGCATCTGTTCATTCTGTAGTTTTGACGATTATAGCCGCCATGCCCCGGAGGCACTGGCAGGGGATATTTGACGAAATGGTCATAGTTATCCTTCAAATGAGGGCAGCCACAACGCCACATCGAGGGGATCATTGTACGCCGTCAGGTGCCGTTCCCTATCGCTCAGTATTGCGGGACGAGATCTTTCCCTCAGAAGGGAATTTTGCTATGTTGTTTCTTCGGTTATCTTCCAGACGAGGATCTGTGACTTCGACAATAATCCGAATTAATACTTAACTTAATTGAACCCTCGGGGAGTTTTCATTAACCGGCAGCGGAGGGAATGATCAGCGACTCCAGCGCGCAAACTCATGCATAAGGCAACCTACGGAAAGAACAGATTTTCATTATATAGTGGTTGTCAAAAAATCGTTTCGTTATGCGAACGTTTTTATCTACAATCACTTATACCACCCTGCCGTATTGCGGAATTTATTTTTAAAAGCGGTATAATATAAAACCGTTAAATCCACATCACCATTGGTGGTCCCCATCTAACAGCCAGGGTTTTCGCTGTTCTTTCCCAAGGCTGCCGAATGCATTCTGATCCCGCGGCGGGACCCGCTTTCGCTGCTGATTGTTCCTTCCGCTCTGGTGAAGCATTTGTGGGAGAAACTCCCCGCCCCTTCAACTTAATTACCATGCCCAAAGGAGTCAGTGATGATAAAAATTATTGGAATTTCCGGAAGTCTCAGGAAGCATTCTTATAATGCCGGACTTTTACGAGCGGCGGTTGAAGCCGCTCCCGAAGGATGCTCAATAACAATCCGTCCAATCAAGGAGATCCCATTGTACAATGCGGATATCGAGGATATCAGAGGGCATTCCGCCGGATGTGGCCGATCTGAAGGATCGCATCGTTGCTGCCGACGGTTTGTTGATGGTTACACCCGAAAATAACAATTCGATCCCAGGAGTGTTCAAAAACGCCATCGATTGGCTGACGCGACCGCCTGAAGACCGTTTTCGCGTGTTTTCGAATTTACCTGTAGGGCTCATGGGCGCGACACCTGGCAACTTTGGTACCGCCTTCTCACAATATGCATGGCTCCCTGTTTTGCGTGTATTGGGGGCGCAGGTCTGGTCCGGGAGACTTTTGTGGGTCAGCGGTGCGATGAGCAAATTCGATAAGGAGGGAAATTTGACGGATGAAGGGGTAATGAAGCAGCTCACCAAGTACATGAATGGTTTTGTCGGATTTCGTTAAACGGCTGAAAGAATGAAAACCATGAAGGGTATCTCTGCAGCGGAGACTCGCCATCACCCGTTGATCGGGTGTGAAAAAACAGCTTTACGGTCTCGTGCTGCGAATGGGACTCTTCACGTCGGACATGGGCAGGATCCCGGCACTTGTTAACGGCCGTTGTATTTGAAACGGTATTGAATTCACCAGGAGGTGAAAATGAAAATTCAGTACGACTTTAGCGATCAATGCGGAATCCTAACCGGCCCCGCCAGCGGCATCGGGAAATCGTTGGCCATTATGCTGGCAAAGTCCGGTGCCGGTTTGACCCTGGTGGATCGCAATCGGACCGGCTTGGATACTATCACCCAGGCTTGCAAAGAAGAAGGACTGACATCGCCACTGGCTGTGTGCGCGGACATTTCCAAAGAACAAGATGTCAAGCGAATGGTGGATGACTCCCTGGAGCGGTTCGGACGGATTGATTTCCTGGTGACCAGTGCCGGCGTTCTGTTCAGGACCGGGTTTACAGACATCCCCATGGCGGAGTGGGACGAGTTGATGGACACGAATGTACGCGGGCTCTTCATGTGTAACCAATTTGTCGTGCGAGAGATGTTGAAGCAGGGCGGTGGGACCATCGTCAATGTGGCCAGTGTGGCCGGCCGCTCCATCAGTCTGATTGGCGGAGCGCATTACTGTGCTTCCAAACACGCCGTGATCGGCATAACACGGCACATGGCCCGTGAGCTCTGCACCCGGGGAATCCGCGCCAACGCTTTTTGCCCGGGTGCCACCCATACACCCATGATCCACGACAACATCGGTGCCCAAGAAATCGAAACCCTGGAGAAACGTATCGCCCTGGGCCGCCTGGCTGACAGCGAGGAGCAGGCCAGGGTGATCGCTTTTCTTTTGAGCGATTCGGCATCCTACCTGAATGGCGCCTGCCTGGACAGCAACGGCGGGTCGGTCATGCTGTAGCGATTACTATCCGAAAGGGGTCAACCAAGCGATGTCTGATAACGATAAAACGGTCGAAAGTTTTCCCTGGAACATTTGGCAGCAACACGAGGGCACCTATCGGTTCCGAAGTGCCCAAGGAGAGCCTGGCCGAATCATCAGTAGTCGATTGCTGCCGGGGTGCGATGTCGTGCAGGGCATTATCGAGGTGGCCAAATCTCACAAAGTGAAAGCGGCCTGGGTGAACGGGTTCGGCAGCCTGGCCAAAGCGGTATTTTCGCCTGCCATCCAGCGCAGCGAATCGATGCCGGGACGGGTGGAGCGCCAACCCAATATGTCCTTGCCCGGACCGATCGAGATGTGGTCCGGCATGGGACGGCTGGGTATTCCGGATGACGGCGAGGGTTTTATTCATTTCCACGGCCTCGTGACGACCTCGGAAGGTCGTCTTTACGGGGGACACTTCTTCCCCGGTGGCAATATTGTTTATGCGACCTTCGAGGTGCATATCCAAGAGGTCCTCGGCGTGGAATTCAAGTTGGAGATGGATGCCGAGGTAGAACTGCCTCTTATCGAGCCGATGGTGAAAAAATGAGAACCCTGAGCGTGTTGGGGTAAGATTCGATGCGGTTGCAGTACCCAAAGACATTGATTACCGGCCTGCCCGGGGTCGGAAAGACCACCCTTGTCCGCCGGGTCATCGAACGAATGAAACCGGTCAAGGCTGTCGGTTTTTATACAGCTGAAGTAAAGTCCAAGGGAAGCCGCGTCGGTTTCGAGCTGCAGGGGTTTGAGGGCGAGCGCCGCTTGTTGTCACATACATCGATTGGTGGTTCGCATCGGGTTGGAAAATATGGCGTCGACACAGAGGGGTTTGAGGAATTTCTAACCGGTCTGCATATGCTGGATCCGACCGTCGAGCTAGAAGTGGTTTCAAAACCCCTTCTGACACCCAATTGCGGTGTTGTGGTCCTCCTCAAAATACTCACATACGCCCATGTATGCTGCGTTTTTTCGTCGGCCCACGCCTTGCACTTGGGCGTGATCTGAGGTTTTGAAACCACTTCTAATCATTATCGATGAAATTGGAAAAATGGAGCTTTTTTCGCACCTGTTCAGCGAACTGGTCCGCGACATTCTGGTTGCGGACACACAGTTGCTGGCCACTGTCGCGATGAAAGGCGGTGGGCTGATACGGGAAATAAAGCAAAGACCGCAGGTTCATCTATTTGAAGTGACCCGTCATAATCGTGACCGCCTGCCGGTGCAAATCCTTCAAAAGGAAAGAATCGAAAACTGATTCCGATATGATTTTAGCCGTAGATGTCACCTATGATGACCAAACAGCATTTGTCGCTGGCGTCGTGTTTGATAAGTGGGATGATAAACGCTCTAGCGTAACAATCACGAGTACCGTTTCCGGATTCAGCGAATATGTGCCGGGAGAGTTCTATCGACGGGAGTTACCCTGCATACTAACGTTACTGAAAGAGCATAGAATCCGACCCGCCTGCATCCTAGTGGATGGATTTGTATATTTAGATGGAGTGAGCAAACCCGGGTTGGGCAAGTACCTTTACAATGCTCTGAGAGGCAAGATTGCCGTTATCGGTGTGGCAAAGAAGCCCTTCAAAGATATTTCGGAGGATTTTGCGGTATATCGCGGAAAAAGCACAAAACCCCTTTACGTGACCTCTATCGGCCTTGAGACAGTTACTGCAAAAAGATGTGTGGCTGCGATGAGTGGCCTTTTCAGGGTGCCGGATTTATTGAAAAGTGTCGACCAGGTTTGCCGGAGTCTGGCGGTGGCGGCAAGCAATTCTATCTGAGAGATGAGAGAGAGGTGTCAGCGGCTGATTGAAATCGTCAAGCAACACGCCTATGCATGGTTGATAGTTATTTTTACCAATCAAAAATATTCAAGCGCCTTGCTTCGCCTATGGACGGGTGGAGTTCAATCCCACAAACGTTCCCCCATTGCGTTGGCACAACACCCGCATGAGCGCAGCGAAACGCTCCCCCGTATTTCCGCGTTTGTCGGTGAAACCCATCACTACCGGAAAACCGACGGCATGAATGCGGACCCGGCGGGCTCCGCCGGTACCGGTCCGGTTCAAGTACTCGACCTCATCGACCACCGGTTGGATCGCATTTCCGCTGAACTCATCACCGAAAATATACAGGCTGATCTTCTTGTCTCGGGAATAAAACGTACGGATGGCCGCTGTTATGCCTTCCACAGGACTGCTGTTGCTGAACGCCCGCCATCCGGCCAGCCGTGAAAGGATCGCCCGGCGCCGGGCGGGACTGTCTGGAATCCATTGGCCCCGATACTGAGAGAACATATATTCTCCCATGTCGTTCATTACCTGTATTCCCTTTACCCGGGGATAAATTTTTAAGGTCTCCCGCATCTTTTTTTGAACCAGCGCCCAGGCATTACGCTGCATGCTTCCAGAGGTATCGATGATGAAAATGATGTATTCGCTGTCCACCGGAATGCCTCCCACGCTGCTTACCGTTTTAGGGGGATGGCGTCGCAAGAGCCGCTTCATCTCTGCAGTGAGCTCCTGTTTGGCCTGCGCCAGTTTACCTTCAATGATGTTTTGGACCTCGGAATCATCTTTGGATGTTGCGAACTGACCTTCGGTAACCGACAAATCGCCCTGAAGGCGCGCAAGCTTTGTTTTTTCTTCGGAGAGCTGTTCTTTTTTAGCTGTTAAATCGCTGTTCAAGATGACCGTCTGTCCTTGAATTTCGACCCATTCCTGCTCCAGTCGGATGATTTCCGCATCAAGGTCTTCACGCATTTTTTCTATTACAACCGGCTCGGCAAACTTAGACAGGACGAATAGTAGAATGATGGCTCCGAATGCGCAGCAAATGCAGTCCAGAAAAGATAAACTGAAAAGTTCGGTGCGTTGGCGACGGGACGTCTTCATATGCGTTATATTCGTGTCTAACAGGCCTGGGTCGGTGACTGCAGTTAAAAACTGCCTGGTACCTCACGCAGCCGGTGTTGTGGTTACGGCCAGTCCTTTGAAGGGCAGAAGAAGGATCCGCGGGTATTTTTCGCCAGTCGCCAATAGGCGTCGGCGGCCATCGGGTCGCCCTCCATCGGATAGAGAATAATGTTGACCGGTGTCCGAGAAGGCACCCGGCGGGCGGCATCTCGAAACAGCTTTAATCGCTTGTCACCGGAAACCCGGCTGCCCCATGGCTTATCGGCACCCATCGTCGGGAGACTGTCTGTCAGTAAGAAGATGTTATCCGGTGGCGGGTCCATTTCTTTGATGACCCCGAAAGCATTGAGCAGGCTGGTACCCTTCGCCGGCACCACTCGCCGCAAGCGATCAACGCTCAAATTCAGACGATCGGGATCTCCGGCATCGAGCCAGGTTCCAGCGGTGCCTGCGATAACCGGCCGAGCGGTTTCGTTAAAGACGTACAACTGGTAATTTCCCGTCCGGGGAAGTTGGCTGATCAACCACTCGATTGTGGCGACGACCCGCCGCCATTTGGGCGAGTCGACCTTCACCTGTCTGCTCAGGTTCCGTCGGCGAATGATTCCAAGGATGGTTTCATCCAGCATGCTGGCCGAAGCGTCCACAAGGATCAAGATCCGATTCCCGCCCATCTTTAGATCCGTGAGGTATTGTCGGTCTCCCTGTCCCGGAAAAGGCCGCAGGCGAGATCCTTGTTTGTCCTGTGTTTTAGCGCCGGCTCTGAGCCGTTTCAGTTCCTCATCCAGGGCAAGTATATCGGCTTTCAGTTTGTTTAGGTGCTCTTTGCGGGCGAGGGTGTCTTTGTCCCTGTCGGCCAGTTCATCCTTCTTGGGGCTGAGGGTCTCGATCACCTTCCGGGACCGCCCCTGGGTGGATGTGATCTGAGCGGTTGTCTCTTCAAGGGTATTTGCCAAAACCACGAGGTTCTTGCGGCCTTCCTGAACCAATTCTTCCAGCCGGGAAGACTCGGCCTTCAAATCCGAAGTGACCGTCTCTTGCTGGGCGGCACTCTTGGCGTTGATGATCACGAACAAGAGAATGATCGAACCCAAACCACAGGTGATGCAGTCGAGAAACGACAGGCTGAAGACATTTATTTTTTTTTTACGTTTCATCGGTATTCAGACAGGCAATTACCCGGATGATCTCCCCGGATGTCCCCACACGAAATGTTTGGCCAAGGTTCAAAACCGTGCTGTCACTCTCCAGCGGTTGGTCGTCGATAAAAATTTGTTTATTTTCGATAACCGTTAAGACAACCTCTTCACCCACTCGACGGACGGAGCACTGATGGTGATTGGTCTCTGGCGACCCACGACCGATCAGAACCCGGCCACCCGCAGTGCTGTTTTTCTTCCCGATGAAAAGAGGTGCGTCGGATAGAGGATAACCCAGGTTTCGATGGAGCAGGTGGGTGGGGGGCCTCACTGTCGACTTCACCGGCTCGCTTTGCAGCGATCCGGCCGTATCGAACGGTTGCCAGGGCCGGCTGGTGAAAAAGGCGGCGCCGTGTCCGTTCGTCGGATAATCAAACTGATCCCAAATTTGTAGTATGTTCAGGGCACTCGCGCCGTTTTCCAGTTCAACCAGGCACGGATGGTTGAAATCGGACATTAATGTCGTTGCCCCGGGTAATCGGGCGAATCGATAGTTCATCAAGACCGTTACTTTGCCCTGCGGCCGGCGGGTTTGCGCCATTACCGAACGGATGAGGTCGCGAACCTGGTCAAGATAGGAAGCGGACTGTCGAACCAGAAGATCCCGGTTCAGGCTCACGCGGTGGACGGCGCTGCCGGCACGCAGGTCTATGGTCGCAGTTGGATCTGTCGGCAGGCGGTTCAGTATTTCCGGCATACGATCGTAGAGCGCCTGTTCGCTGACGGCATCATGCAGCGGATCGAATCGTGTGGTACGCACGAATTCTTCAGCCATCGTTTCAGCCCAGAGCCGGTACAGGTGGACCAGCCCCCGTTCGTCCAGGGTTACCGTTTTTTCGAGGCGCAGTTGCTCGCCTTGTTCGAGAAGAGTCACCTCGGTTTTGTGTAGATGCACATCTAAGAAAAACAAATGGCTTCCCGGATAGGGATGCGTTGCTGCTGCCACCGCCTGGGTAACCAGGCCTTTGATCGGGATGGATAACTCCTGGGTCATTCCGAGCAGGAGTCCGAGTTGATGCCGGCTGTAAATGGCCGGAACGGCGATCATGACCTCGTCCCCATGTGGTTTTATCTTTTCCCATACGTGGGCCAGATGAGAAAAGGCCATCTCCGCATGGGTTCCCGCAAAGCGCTGGGTGGGTTTAAGCGGGTCAGTGCTCAATTGATCCCAGAAGCGGTGCTGAACCTTCTGGGGGTGGAGCCGGGCCTGCCGTACTGCGGCCTGGCCCACCACCAGCCCATTTTTCTGTGGCAGCGCAAAGCCGGGACTTTCTGTTTCCGTTCCATCGACAGCCAGCAATTGCGGCGGCTGATGACCCGCCGCCAAGATGCCGGCATCACTGAGTTCAATAGATAATAGCGCCATGGTATCGACCTTTGCCGTGATAATCATCTGTAAGCCCCCCAGCTTTTTTTGGAAATTCCCAAAGTTTGACATTTCCAGGAGTTAACCAATATCTGAGACGATGATTATATAATAAAAAAATATAAAAAACGGATAGATCCCTATTTTTCATGGGGCAGATCCAACATAATAGTAAACTGCTTACAACCGCTAAGATCGATAAAAGGTTCCTTTAAAAAACAACATTCAATGACTGGCTGGTTGCCCGAAATAAGGGTTTTAAGAGACCGCTTTGGGTGGTTTACAAGCTATTTCTCCGGTTTTGGTGAAGGTCATTGAATCAGGGCAATGCAGGCTTTAAATTGGCATCCGTGCGATTGATGTCTGGAATATGCTGCCATCATGCCAAACAATAACCGGTTGGTGCGACACAGATGCCGTTATGCCGCATGCAGGTGGCTCGTCAGTTTCTCCTCGCAGTACGCGTCAGTTTCCGAAACATAGCGTTCCTGCAACAGCTCTAACTGATGAAGCATGAACATGAGAACAATGCTCAATAACAGGGCAATCAAGGTGGAGTTGAAGGCGACCCCCAGGCTTTGAACCACACCGAAGATATCACCTTCGATGGCTTTGTGGGCTTGGCCCAGAGCATCGCCGATACCCCTAACCGTTCCGATGAAACCGATCGATGGAATGGCCCAGGCGATGTAACGGATCATGGAAAGCTCGGACTCCAACCGCTCTCCCTCTGCCATGCAGTAGGCATGCGTGGCGCTGGCAACATCCTGGATATTGCGGGTGGTGCGGAATCGCTGCAGGCCTGCCAGTAACGCCCGCGGGAGGAGCGCATGGCGCTGAGGATTCGGCAAGGCCTGGATTTTTCGGGCCAACTCGCGGGTGTCTTCCGGCAGAATGCGGTCGCCTTCAGCCTGCGGGAGCAGGTCTTTTTGCAGCAACGCCCGATTGCGGCTTGTCGTGACCCCCTTGTAAATCATGATCGCCAGCGCCCAGAACAGTAATATGAAACAAGCCTCCTGTTCGTAATCGCGGACCAGGACATAGACCGATCTTTCAGTGGTCTGAGAGGCATCCGTTTTTGCCAACGCCGCCTGTTGGGCCAGAATCGTATCGGCTTTGGGGCGGATGATTCCAATATAGACCGCATGTACAACGATGACGATCAGTATCAGCGAAAATAGCTGGTAGGCGAATTCAAACGAAATTGGAAAGCTTTTTCTCATGGTTGCCGTCCATCGTGCAGGGTAATCGTTTATTGGGTCTCGAGCGACATCCTCGGATCAAATAATGGTTGTCAAAAAAACGTTCCGTTATGCGAACGTTTTTTTCTTCAAACACTTATACCACCCTTCCGTATTTCGGAATTGATTTTGAATAGCGGTATAAGTGATTCAGCGCTATATGTCATAGGGAAAATCTACCGCTTGATCCGCTTTGATTTCCTCAGATGGGCGCGCTGGTTTCAAGGGCACCAGCCGGTCGCGCCGCTTTTTATCTGCTTGGGGTTTTCGCTCCGGAGGTGGCGCACGATTGTCTGCCTCCGGGCTCTTTTCCACCGCCTGTTTTCTGGTCGGACCGCTGTCATCGGTTTCCGTCAGTTGATATGATGGCGGCCGATCGATCGATGTCGCCAGCCGATCCATTCGGCCGGACAGGAGATGGTGGCGATGACCGCTCCCATCGGTGAAACCGGGGAGTTGAATCAAATGCAGACCGAAGACGGTCCATAATATGAGGGCCCATCGTGCCATCTCGTTTATCCTCTATTCTGCATAGCGGCAGATTCGAAAGCCCAAATCCGGACGTTTGGTGTGGCTATAGTCCCTGTATGTCAGCCGCAGGGAGCTGATGCTGGCATGTTGCCAGCTGGATCCTCTGACCACTCGCAGTGATCCGTTTTTGGGGCCGGTAGGGTCTGTGACCACCTTATCGGCATTGTAACTGTAAATGTCGTAGTAATCGTTGCACCATTCAGACACGTTGCCCCCCAGATCGAAGAGCCCGAGAGCGTTGGCCGGAAATTTTCCTGGGGGTGCAGCAACCGGGTATCCATCGTCGTAACCGTCAATTGTGTTTGCCAGCAGGGCTTGTGCGGAAACGTCGGCAAAATTACCGGACATCGGCTTCGGAGGAAATTTGGCGCCCCAGGGAAATTTAAGTTTGACGCCGCTGGGGGTATAGCGGGCGCAGTATTCCCACTCCGCTTCGGAGGGCAGTCGATACCCGGTGGTCATGGGTTCGGCAGCCTCCAGCTTGCCGTTTTTCAGGACATATGCCGCCGGCAGAGATTCTCTGGCACTCAGCCAATTGCAGAATAGGGCCGCTTGTTCCCATGTGATCTGTACGGCCGGCAACTCATCAGGATTCAGGTGGATGGATTTTATGACACCCGAATCGTGATCGGCCAGGAATTCTTTGAACTCGCGGTTCGTGACTTCCGTCACACCCATGTATATAGGGCGTTTCAGCCTGATCTTTCGCAGGGTTTCATTGGCACGGCGTCCCTGCTGCCCTCGGGATGATCCCATCACGAACGAACCGGGGCGAATGAGTTTCAACGTATATCCGTTGCGCGCGTTGACAATTCCTTTTGATGGTGTTGCCGATGGCGTCAGCGCTTTCAAAACGGCCTGGATTTCCTGGGGAAATCCGGGGCTGGGTGTGATGCGAGTTCGATAGGGTCGATACCCTTTCTTCCGGATTTCGATCGTCTGGACCGTGGATAGAAGATGCAACCGCTGGGGGACTTTTCCCATCGACCGGCCATTGATGAAGAGTTCGGCCCCTGCCGGTTGAACGGAAAAATGGACCAGTCCTTTGACGGCCTCTAAAAGGATTTCCATTGTCTTTGCATCGCCGGTTTCGATTTGTACCGTGCGGACGGTCTCTTTGTAACCGGCTTTCGATAGATGAACAATATGGGGGATGGCGGGCGCGAGGGGCACCTCAAGTGGGGTTTGACCGATATAGCGTTCTCCGATCATCACGCGCGCGCCTGCCGGTGCGCTTTTTAGCACCAATTTACCGTCGGCCGGTGCCAGACGAATATCGGAGAGTTCCGTGGGAACGCCCGCTTCTGTCACCAGGCGGGTCTGCCACGTTTCATGCCGCTCGGCGCTCAATTGCACCTCATGGGTTCCTGCCGGGAGTTCCAGCGTTACTGGCGTTTCGCCGACTTGTGCGCCGTCAACCATTACGAGCGCTCCCGCAGGAACAGAGCTGATAGAGACGTCGGACCACCCGGGCGTCAGTGCCAGGTTCAATTCCTGGCGTTGCCCGCAGCCCTCGACGGTTACCGTGCCATGATAATCTTGGTACCGTTCGACTTGAACATCCAGTCGGCGGACTCCGGCCGATGCCGCCAGTTCGATGAGTGGGGTGTACCCGACCTCTTGGCTGTCGAGGTAGACCCGAGCGGTCTGAATGTCTTCATCGGGGGCGTCCTTCGGGTGAGCCCGCACCGAGAGCTTACCGGGTAGTTGTTGTAATGTCATGCGAAAGTTCTGGCGCTTTTCCGAGCTGACGACCAGCTGGGCTTCGAGCGGGACATAACATGGCTTGGTGGCCTGAATTGAGTATTTTCCGGGTCGCATCAGGTAACGGTCACCGAAGCGTGGGGCCAAAAGGCCACCCCGGATGGATATATCGACCGGTGCCGGCTCGATCTGAATCAAGACCTGGCGGGCCGTAAGTACGTAAGCGGCAATGGCAACGAGGCCGAGAAGAACCATCGCCAGGCTGGCCCCGACCAACCATTTCCATGAGATTCCGGGAAAGATGCGGCGATTTTGGCCCGCGGGGCGATAAGGGATCGGAGAGATGGTTTCGGCGGCGGGAGACCGCTTTTCGATAGGCTTGTCGACCATATGCGCTCTGCTTAGACCTTGACCTTGCAGATAACCGATATGCGCTGAGGTATCTGACCGGGTTCGGTCCGAAATGTTTTTCTGACATCCTGGTAGCCCTTCCGCGAACCGACCACCGTGTAGGTGCCTGGCCTGAGGATCAACTCACGAACGGTAAATCGGCCGAATTTTCCGACCTTGTAGACGGCTATTTCGGTCTGGTTGTCCGATTCGATGATCAAGCGCACCGGTGTCTGGGCCGCTCTGACCAGCGCCTTCAGTTGATCGATGCGGGCATTCAATCGGGGACCCCTTGTTTCGAAGCCCTCGGTTTCGTCGAGCAGCGACAGCGCGTTTTGAAGCTGTCGATCCGTTTCCAGAGCCGTGGGCTTCTCAAGAAAAAAACGGATCCGCTTGTTTATACGGATGTAATCCTGGGCACGCGTCGTGCCCTGAACGGCAAAACGAATATTATCGTCCACCCCAAGGACCTTCTGATAGGAGGCCAACGCCTTTTCCCAATCTTCCGATTGTTCGGCTCGAATGGCCGTCCGGTGCAGAGCCTCGATCCGTTTCTGCCGGATGGCCTGATTCGTTTGGGCGAGTGCATCGAGGACCCCGCGATCATCTGGTCGAATCGCCTTGGCCTCCAGCAGACGGGATCGGGCTGTCTTCAGATCGTTTTGGTTCAGTGCCGATAGGCCCGCCGACATCAGGTGCTGGAAATTTTCTTCCTCGAGTATTGCCGATACCCGGCTACGGCCGGTAAACGCTTGCTCTGCTTCGGGATCGAGCGCCAATGCCTGCTCGTAGTCGGCCAGGGCCAGGGCGTATTTTCTGTCGGTCTCGTGGTTGTTACCCGATTCGATAAGGCGCATCACGGTTTCGGTGTGCGCGGCTCTGTCCAGGCCGTGTTGGGCAACCGCATTACCAGGTTCTATCAACAGGGCTGCTTGGAAGTTGTTCCGCGCTGTCTGGCCCCTCCCACTGGCCAATGCAGCCAGTCCCTCTTCGATGAATCGTTGCAAGGCTGCCTGCGTTCCACTTGTAAGCCGGTTGGCTTTTTTGAGGGCGGCAGCGTAACGGTCAGTTGCGGCTTTATAGGCGGATTGCGAAAGCAGCGCGTCACCCTCTCGCCTGAGGCGGCTCATTTCTGAATATAACGGTTCGCCCCATACGGCGACGCCCTTGTCCTCCAGGGTGGATATGATTTGAGAAAGTTCAGCGCGCTGCTGCTCAGTTTGTGCTTTCTCTCTCTCCTGTTCTGCCGATTCGGTTATTCCTGGGCCAGCGGGGGCGGTTTTTATAGAATCCGTTGGACCCATGCTGCCCTTATCATCGGCGACAGGTGAGGTGGTCATCGGTTCTGAAATAATGGGGTGGGTTTTTAGGTAGTACAAAAGCCAACCACCCAGTGCTATGACAGTTATCAGTATCAAGCCAAGCAACGAGACTTTCCGAAGGCGGTGTCGTTCAAGAGGAGGGTGGTGCGGTGCGCGGCTCGGTCCTTGAATGGACTGGGGCGTGATGACTTCGGCGGTGGTCTTTTTCGAAGCGCTTTTTTTTCGTGATGGGTGCGGCATGCTATCCGGCGAGTTTTTTTTCACGTTTTATTTTAAGAATACAAGTGGCGGATTTATTTACTTTTCATTATATGGCAACTGAATAAAACCACCGTCAAAGGTTATCAGCATGGACCTTATTCACGTGTCGTATCCTTCTCTTAACAGCTCTTATGAAAAATATTATTGAAAGAAGCGGGTTAGGGATCGGTCGACAGAGCCGGGTTTGCGGGGTCGCCGGACGCATCCGGCCCAAAACCGGTCTCGGCATAGTAAATCTGGCGTAAAAGCTTTCGCCAGGCATCAAACTGCTCTTGAGCGGAACCGGTCAATTCGTATTGTTTTCCTTCAAACTCTATCACCACTGGTTTCATCTCGCTTCCAAACGATTCGCTCAATTCCTTGATCGCTTCGGAGTGAATTTGCGCCTCTTTGGAAATGTTAAATCCATTGATGAGAACCTGACCACCGAGGATGATCATTCCGGTCTGTACGACAGCCGTGTTGTTGATGTCACTGACCCCCAGCGCAACCGCTCCGGCTATCATCAAAGCGCCGGCCAGTTGGCGCAACAGAGCATCCCGCTTGATTTTCTTCATGGCTGCCAGCTCATCGAAGCTCAATTGGCGCCAATTGTCGTAAGGCGACCACATTTCATTGTAAAATTCCTCATAGTAATTGTTGAGCACATCCACATACATGTACTCTCTTTCCCTTATTCGTTGCAACCGCATCATCATGGGATCGTCATCGGCCGGTAGACGAGTGATGGTAAACTTGTCGCCTTTATCGGCGGCTAAATAGCCGGTAAAGGCGATCGGTGCGAAATCCTCCGCGAATTTCAGCTGAGAGATGGTACGGATGTCTTGAATCGCCTGTGGAGACAGTCGTTCTTTGTAATTCGCCATGTCGTTGGCAACCGTGTTGTACAGGTCCTGGAAGGCGTCTTTCTTTCCTTTTTGGGTGTTAGCATAGGCTGTTCGGTTGGCGCCCATGGCGTAGGATTTATGAAACCAGTCGGTGCCGGTGGCATCGCTGACCTCAACATCCAGCACTAATTTTTCTCCATTTGATTTGATGATTTTTCCTTTTACCACAACATCCGTGCTGGCGGTTTCATTCGGAATAACCCGCACCGCGCCCCACTGGCTGCTCTGTTGCAGTGTGTTTTTCAAATGGTTGGGCATGTAGTTCGATTCCGCTTCTCGAACCTCAGGAGTCGTTCTTTCCTTTTCTGCGGACTCTTCCGTGATCTCCTTGGTGTCAAACACAAGAATACCGACGTCCAACAGCTGATCTTCCGGAATTTCTTCCTGGGCCTGCAGGATCTGGGTAGGGACGACCTTCTGAGTACCGAATGTCGTGGCACAACCGGAGATAAATACGAGAACGATTATTGCCGCCAAAAATAACATTGGCTGGATGTGCTTTTTACGGCTGGCCAACAAATTCAGCGGGGCGTGCCAGGAGCGCTCAATCATTTTGCCGGCGGTTTTTTTTGTAAGCTTCATATTCTTTCCAAAGTTTTGCTTTGAGCTCCGGATCGGTTTCTTTCTCGGCTGCTTCTCGCAGTTGCCGGGCAACGATGTCATCGTCGTCTTGTCCGGAATGGCGGTCGTCACGGTCCCGCGGGGTTCCCCCAATACCGGTTTGCTGTTGGGCTGCCGGATCCTTGGCGACCTGATTTTCTCCCGTACCAGCGTCTTGGGACGATGTGGTTTCATCGGTGGGGGATTCGGATGTTTCAGTGCGATCCTGTCCCTGCGTGCCGTCCCCGATAGTCACGGAATCAGGCGGTGGTTCGTCATCCAGATCGATGCCTCTTTCTTTTAAGCGTTCCGCGGCTGCGGCCGCCTCCTCAGCCAGGTCCCGCATTCGTTCTGTGGACTTCGCCCGGATGAGTTCCAACTCCTTTAGAAGCATGGAATCGAACGCTGCCAGGGAAGTATCCAATTCTCGATCTAAAGCGTGTACTTCATCCGTGACCTGTTCTTCCGGTATGTTCGGGTCCATCATTTGTTGGACGTCAGTGTTCGATTCCCTTGACAATGATACTGCAGGAACAGCGTATTTGGCAATCAGGACCTCGAGTTGGGCCACTTTTTTGCGGTCCTCAGCCACCATGGCATCCACCTGGTCCAAATAACCCTTATAGGCGGCGACGGTGTCAGGATCGGGACTGGTGGACTGCTCGAGCGATTTCATTTCCGCGGCGATACGGTCTCTGAAGGCCAGGTCCGTTTGCAGCTTCTCACGCGCCTGCTTCAGGTCGTACTTCAAGATATCGGTGGCGTCACCGAAAAGCGGTGCGGGTGGGTTGAGCCATAACAGTAGGCCGACCACCACCCATCCGATTCTTTGAGTCAATGTCGTGGACATCGTATCTGAAGCCTATATTGTTTAACTGTTTGATTTCACCATTTAAAATTGATTCCTTCTAAGGTAACGAGTCGGTATCGGGGTGTCAAGCGATAACCTGTATCTGGCTTGGCAGTTCTGTTTCTGTCGTTCCGGAAAGATCAACTCTTCACCACTCACCGGAACCTTGCACGAGGTGCAGGCATCCTTAGGCAAGGCACTTTGCGGTGATGCCAACTCTGCCGATCGCTCTATTCCGAATATTTCATGAAATCTTTTCACCGAGCAGCCAAAAAGAAGCCATATTGCGACATTGGTCGAACTCTTGAACAGGATAAATGAGGGGCATTTGTCGTCCCTCCGACTATCGCTGTAGATGAAAGAGACTGAAGAAGATTTCACCCTTCGGGTCAACCGGAGGCTCTCATGGTCACGCTATGGCGTGATTATTCGAGGATCGCAGTAGACTGACGACAGCATCACCTCGAAATGCCTCCCGCTATGCGGGATCACACATCTGATCATTTGATTGAAGGTGTGCGATTGGCCATAGAAGCCTACAATTGTGAAATTTCCGGACTAGACCATACATCGGGTGATATTTATCAGTGTCAATTTCCCTGTATGTTCCGATTGTTGAAAGTGAACTGAATCCGTTCCGAATGTATCGATAGAGATGAAGGTGTTTGCTTGGATAGCGTGAGCAAAGCTGGATTGGGCAGGTATCTTCATTATAATCTGGAAGGCAATGTTAATGTTGTCGGAGTCGCGAAGAAATTCTGTAAAAGTTTATCGATGGAAGAGCAGAGAAGATACCAAAACTGATTTGCAGTCTGAGGGTTGCCGTATACCGATTTGGCTTTCATTCAATAGTTTCACGGCACTATCCCTGGCTGTTGCCCGATATCAACTTGAGATTTTCATCTCGTTTGGAAATTTTCGTTTTTTGGGGAATTTTAAGCGTTTTACCGCTCACAATATGATTGGCACTTTGTAAATTATTTGCCAGCATAATATTGGCAACGCTGGTGCGATAGCGACGGGCGATCATAGATAATGTTTCTCCGGATTTCACTCTGTGTTTGAGGAAATTAACGCTTGCAGGGTTTAAGCGAAGAATCTGATCAAGATTTGTCAGCAACATCCGCTTGCTGCCCTCAGGTATTTTAAGCGTATACTTTCCACCGGGTACAATGAATCGCCTCAGTTCGGGATTTAGCTCTTCTAATTGTTTCCTGTCGATTCCAGTAATTTTAGCGACATCGTTAAGGTGAACCTTTTTTGTGACTTCCAGTGATTCAAATGTTAATGGTTCATCGATCGTTATTTTATCGAGACCATATTTCCCCAAATTTTTTACAATATGCAGAATGGCTAAAAATTTAGGCACATAACGCGCAGTTTCCTGAGGCAGTTTCGCATAAAGATCCCAGAAGTTATCCAGGTAGTTTATCTTCTGTTTGCGGATAATTCTTAAAACCCGATTTTCTCCACAATTATAGGCGGCAAGCACAGTAGCCCAATCCCCGAAGTGGCTATGAAGCTCCCTTAAATAGCCGATCGCAGCTCGCGTCGATTTATCCGGATCTAGACGTTCATCGATGTATCGGTTGCGGCTGAGTCCAAATTTATATCCTGTTGAGGGTATAAATTGCCATAGGCCCAAGGCGCGAGATTTAGAAAGTGCTGTTTCCCTAAACCCACTTTCAATTAGCGGTAGCCAAGAGAGTTCTTGCGGAAGATCTTCTTCTTTTAGCAGAGCGACGATCATCTGTCGGTATTTGCCTGATCTTTTGTACGAAGAAATTAAATGATTTCTCAAATCACCTTTTGTATATAGGTCTATTTCGTATTGTACTTGTTTGTTTATGACCACTGGTATTTCATTTTGACTACCGTGGATAACGATCTCTCGCGACGCATAAATTTCGATGATGCGCTTGGAGATCATAAATCGCAAATCTTCTTTTTGCTGAATCAGATCTTCACTATCATATGTTTTGATGCCCAGTATAAGTAAATATGCTTGATCGAGTAATTCGATTGCAGCATCAAGTTCACCTCTCTGCCAATTTTCCTGAGATATTTGACAGAGCACAAGGGCCTGTTCCAACATCTGCTGGGAAAGATTTTCTGATGTTATCAATTCTTCGTCGGATATGACTTCATCGTTGGAAAAAGGTTCGTAAAGGTTGTTTACTTCTGGCTTTCCAAAGATAACGGTTTCGACTGCAAAAGCGTTATTAAGATTGTAATTTATTTGTACTAGATTCGGATGTCCTTGAAACTTAGGATTATTGAAAATAGAATTTCTTTGATCGAAATCAGCATACCCCGACACCGGAAAAATGAGTATCGTCCAAAACAAAATAATTTGAACCCTTTTTATCTTCAGTTCACCAAACTTAAATTTTGTTATAATTTTAATAAAATTCATAACACTACCTCAAGTAGAATTGAACATTGCGGGCTCACGGTAATAGGGGTTGTCAAAAAAGCGTTCCGTTATGCGAACGTTTTTTTCTACAACCACTCATACCACCCTTCCGTATTTCGGAATTTATTTTTGAATAGCGGTATAAATGATATTGAATTCAAATTCATACCAATTACTACAATGATTGTGCCAAAGATGCACTGGAAATGCTTTATATAGAATTACAGTATGTTAGGCGGTCGTCAATGTGGGGGTAGATAGAGACGTGAGAAGTGTTTTATAGAAAACTATGGAAAATACTTCATGAATTTTGAAAGAAAAGCTCATATGTTTTCTTGCATAAGATGCCATAGCCAGACGGAAAATTCTCCTGGAAGTATCATGAAAGCTTTCATTGCCTGACAAAATATTGACAATGTACGGCTGTAAATGAGCCTTTTTCAGTGGTCCTCAGTAAAACGTTCCGTTATTCGAACGTTATTATCTACAACCACTGATACCACTGTTCCAAATTTTGGAATTTATTTTAGAAAAGCGGCATAATTCTTCACATACTATATATTAAATAATGCCCTGTGAAATATGAATGTTAGCTAATATCAATACCAACAGATTAAAATAACAACGAATTCTCAATCCTGCCCGCAGGCCTAACTCACATTTCTCCTGGGTGAGAATCCACAAGAAAATTGAGTTATACCACTCAGACTTCTCTCACCGCTTTTCAGGTTTTTGTATAATAAATGGATTAACATGCAGAAGTTATTATGAATAGATTCAAAAATGCCCAAATGGTACGTGTTTTGCATATTAGAAAGAGAAGGAATTAATCGATCACAGGCAAAATGGGTAGCGAGACCAGTATACGAAACAACAACCATCACTCTTTGATCCAATGGGCTTTATCTGCACTTGACCGGAGAGATAAAATGAAACTTCTTAAAATGTTTTCTGCTCTAAGTACCGGCGCGGTCTTGTTATGCACAGTACCCGGCTCGGGCAGCAACAGTTCGGAGAGCCCATTGGACTATCGATGTCAAACCGTACTTCATCTTGTTGATACGTCTAAGACGGCAGCGATTTATGGTTCAATCAATAACGCCTCCTTTTTAGCGGATACCAATGCCCTTGTCACCGTTTTTGTATACCACCCCGACATCGCAGAATTTAAGGAATTTACCCATCTTCAAGTCCCGAAAAATATAACCGGCGGTGACACCGAGTTCAGCCTATGCTGGCTAATGCCGGGAGAGATGTATCGCATAACAATTTCAGATATTGACATACCCTATACTGTCAGAAAACTTTCTCTTAAAGAGGGCCAGGTCCTCAATCTAAATGGCGGTAATCCTATTTAGTGCCCAGCGAATAAAATTCTCATTCATGAATTGGACACCCAATAGTGCCATCTTCCATTCACGGGTAGACACTATTTATAAAAGTAGAAAAAGGCAGAGTCAAGCTGACTCTGCCTTTGCTGAACGCGTCAGAATATTCGATATTACCACATTAAATGTTTAATACGTTCCCTGAGAAAACGGCACAAAAATTTCAGGTTAGCTGCTGATTACCTTGAACAGTTCAGGCACCGTGTCTTTCGGGCTAATCTTATACCAGACAGCCGCTATCTTTCCGTTTTCATCGACCAGAAAAGAGGATCGCACGATCCCCATGAAGGTCTTGCCGTACATTTTCTTTTCTCCCCATACACCGAAAGAATCGGCAATCTTGTGTTCGGTATCACTGAGTAACGGAAAACCGAGCTGGTGTTTGTCATCGAAATTTTTCTGCTGCTGGGGAGTATCCGGGCTAATACCCACAGCTGCCACACCAAGACGCCCCAGTTCGGGCAGTGCATCCCGCACCGCTTGAGCCTGGGTGGTTCAGCCGGAGGTGTTGGCTTTGGGGTAGAAATAGACGAGCAGCTTACGGCCATTGAAATCAGCCAGTTTCACCGTGTTGCCGTTTTGGTCCTGAGCCGTGAAGGCCGGTGCTTTGTCGCCGGCTTTTAATCCTGCCATCTGAAACCTCCTTTTGTCTTATAAGTTCGTTAGCGGTACATGGCCTCGAATTTCTCTTGGTTTGAGCGAAAGTCGAGGGTTATGCTGACACTATCCCGAAGAGATATTGGTTTTCAGCGTTGTTATTGAGTCAATCGATGAACAAGTGACCGGCAATATCTCGCAGGAAAACCTTTTATTGCGTGCTCGAATTATGCATCTCTTCAGGTCTGTTGAAAGTATTTTATTAAATTTTCGGGAAACAATTGTATCTCCGATAACAGTCACCAAGTAACTCAATTAGTGTCCATCCGCGACAAGTGGATGGCATTATAGAGGGTCCAATTTATAAATGAGAATTTTTTTCGCTGGGCAAGGCCGCACAAGGGTTTGTGGCGAGGCGTACTTTACGTACGCCGCAGCCGGAAACCCGAGGAGAACGCGCCAGCGGAAAGGCCATTATGGATGGACACTAATTAGGATCACCGTCCAGTATGATCCGCTGCGTCGACCGGAATAGCCCAGCGGTTATCTCCGCGGACAAGATCAATCGTTTGTTTTTTTTCTGATCCCATTCTTTTGATCAAAATACCGATGGTGATCACCAAAAGAATGGAGACACAGCCGAGGGCGGGGTAGACCCAAGTGATCGCATAGACGCTCTCGATGGCCTGCACCCCTTTGACGGCGATAGCGCCCATACCGAAGGTGAGCACAAATTTCATGCCGAAGGCCGAATGGCGCCAGTGCGGTGGTGTCAAACGCGAGACCAAGGTGTTTTCTATGGGCTGCATGCCGAGCAGAAAGAAGAAATAGATCAACGCAATAATAACCAGAGGCAGGTTGACGACCAGGCCCATTGCAAAGGCCGCCGGTATAGTGATCAGATGAAAAACCAGATAGCTGTACGGCAGCGAGAAACTTTCGGCTACCCGGCCACCCATGTATTGGCCCAGCATACCGATCAGAAATATGGCCGAGGTAATGGTGGTGGCCACAAGGTTGCCCGAGAATCCTGCCGGAAGGTGATGGGTGAGCCATTCGAAAATTCCCTGGTTACGCAGTTCGAAGTAGGCCGGTAGAACCACGGTGGCACCACGGTAGACGATTCCCCCCAGCATCATGGCCGCCAGCAAAATGATAAAGCCTTTGCTATCGTTTTTAACTACAGCCTTGGCCGGACCGTCCGCACTGGTGGGTAATGGCAGCAGCATCATGACGAGGAGGCCGGCCAGGTTAACGCCGCCCACAACCAGGTAAGCTGCTCGCGGTCCCCAAAACCATGTGACCATACCGGCCACCAGCGGTGCGGTGGCGAGACCCAGGTTTCCGAACATGCCGTTGATGCCCATACCGTAACTTACTCGTGTAATCTGTTTGGAGATCAGTCCCAGTCCGGCCGGATGATAAATCCCTGAAAAAAGGCCGATGCCGGCCAACGCCAGAGCAAATAAACCGGGCGCATCGATCCAGCCCGCCGCGATTAAACCGCAGAGTCCGGCCCCACCAAAATAGATCTTCATCAAGGCCTTGGCCCCAAAGCGATCGGCCGCTATTCCCCAGGGCAGGGCGGTGACACCGAAAAGCAGGTACATCCAGAAAGAGATGCCCAGAACCTCCGCCAGAGGCAGATTTAGACGCGTGGCCAATGGTAGTAATATTGCCGGAAATACCAGCATATTGAAGTGGCTCAGAAAGTGTCCAAAACAGGTGGTGATCAGTACGTTGCGTTCGTTTGGCGACATGGAGATTCCTCGGAGGTCGTTTTCGTGACGTTCTCGTCTCTTTATTTTGTGATTCAAATTCAAAAAAATTAGGTGTTATAGTGGATATAGAAAAAAACATTCCGTTATGCGAACGTTTTTTTCTACAACCACTATAACACCCTTTCATATTCCGGAATTTATTTTTGAAAAGCGGTATAAACTGTTTGGTTCATTTTCGCCTTACCGATTCCACGTTGACCAGGGTATTTCCTTCGAACCGCAAGACATAAAGGCCGTCTGTCTTATAGAGCCATTCTTCGATATAGAGAAAAACGCGGCTATCCCGATCTCTAAACCGGCTGTTGCGGCGATCGTATATGCTGCCGGAATCTCTGAACTCAACTTCTCCAACAAGTTCTCGCGAGAGCGGCTCACCGCAGCTTTGAAACACCTCATACTTCAAGTAGCCCGGCGAAACCAGATCTCCCCCGCATCGAATGCCCATACCCGAGGATAGCGCCGGATCAGCGCTCATGATCGATAATCAACAGGTAAATACCGATCATTATAATTTTATTCATATCCACAGGTCTCCCTCACACAAGAATGACAAACGGCTTGGAAGCTGATCGGGTCATGACATTGCGTATTAGGTGGTTTTCATAGCCGTGTTTTCGGGGAGAAACCTCCTTTGCCGGTAGAACGGAAGAGTTTTTCAACGTTTCAGTGCCATGAGGCGGTTAAAGATGCCTTTGACGGTCGGGGTGAGACGGGCGCGGTTGTATGCGTCGCCGCACTGGCGGATAGCCTCGGCTGTCGTCGGATACGGGTGGATTACATTGGACAGCTTGCCGAGCCCCATTCCGCTTTGCATGGCCACCGTGATTTCACTGATCATATCACCGGCGTGGCTGCCGACAATCGTCGCCCCCAGGATCTGATCCGATGCCCTTTTTCACATGTATCTTCACAAAACCCTCTGTCTCGCCATCGACAATGCCTCGGTCGACATCGGAGAATTCACGCGTAAATGTCGCATATTCCATGTTTTGCTCTTCAAGATCTTTCTCGTAGAGCCCCACATGGGCAACCTCGGGGTCGGTGTATGTCGCCCAGGGAATGAGGAAGTTGGAGAATTTGTCGCGGCCGAAGAACAGGGCGTTGCGAATCACCAGGCGCGCCATGAAGTCGGCCATGTGCGTAAACTGGTACTTTCCCGCCACGTCCCCCACGGCGTAGACATCCGGATTGGTGGTTTGCAGCTTGTCGTTGACCTCGATGCCCTTGCGCTCGTCGTATGCCACACCGGCAGCCTCAAGCCCAAGGCCATTGACCGCCGGTTTGCGTCCCGCGGCAACCAACAAAGCGTCAAATTCCAGCGAGCGTTCTTTCCCGTCGCCGTCTTCCAGTAGAACCGTTATTGGAGGCTTTCCGCCGCGGCTCTCCACGCCTTTATATCTGGTGTGAAACGCGAAGGTGACGCCGTCGCGCCGCAGCGACGTTTCAACGATCCTGGCCGCGTCCGGGTCCTCTTTTTCAAGGATCTTGTCGCTGCGCGAAAAAACCGTCACCTGCGAGCCGAAACGCTGGAACGCCTGGGCAAGTTCCATACCGATGGGGCCCGCTCCGATGACACCGAGACGGGCAGGCAACTGCGTCAGATTGAAAATCGTGGCGTTGGTGAGATAAGGCACGTCTATCAACCCTGGAATGTCCGGGATGGCGGCCGTGCCGCCGGTGGCCACCACCGCTTTGGCATACGTGAGTGTCTTGCCGTTGACGTCGATGCTGCTTTTTCCGGTAAATTTACCCTTGCCGAGAAAAACGTCCACGCCGAGCGTCTCGGTGAAGCGTTTGGCCGAGTCGTTCGGTGCAATGCTTGTGCGAAGTCGACGCATGCGTTCCATTATGAAGCCGAAATCGACCGAGACCTCGCCGCTGACCTTGACGCCGAATGCGGCGGCATCGCGCACGGCTGCGGCGGCCTTGGCGCACCGCAGCAATGCTTTCGACGGCACGCAGCCCACAATGAGGCAGTCGCCGCCGAGCAGGTGCGATTCAATGAGCGCCACCCGCGCGCCAACTCCCGCAGCACCCGCGGCCGACACCAAGCCGCCGGAACCGGCACCGATCACGACAAGGTTGTAGGAGGGCTTGGGCGTTGGATCCACCCATTCCTTGGGACGTACGTTGTCGAGCAGGCCGATGTTGTGCTCATCAAGCGGTGAGATACCGCACGCTTCGAGGTCGACCTGCTCAAACCTGGCCAGATCCGGGTCGGGTTCCGGAATAGCGGGTTGGAGTGTGAACGCCCGGTCTTCTGCCGATGTAAGCGGCGCTACGAAGTCCGCCCAGCTGACGGAACGGCCATCGGTCGTGCGGGCCGTCATGCCGTGATCCTCATCTGAGATAAAGCGGTAGAACAAGTTTTTGTTCTCGAATGGGTGGGCATCCAAGACGTGGTGCAGCACCCCGGCATTCACCATCATGTTGCCCATGCGAACGGCGTCCTCATCATCGCCGGCGATACCCTCCGCCACCATCTTAACGACCGCCTCCCTGCCGACAAAACATTTTGGGTAGGTCTTCGGTGGGATGCCATATTTGCGATCCCGGATATCGACGACACGCTTCACGCGTGTGACCAACGCTTCGAGATTGTCGGCGTCAAAAGTTGCCTGCGTGTCGTTCGGCCCCTCATTTGCCATGGTATACTCTCTTTCTGAGGTGGTTGGGTAGGTCTTTGATTGTTTTAAAACTGTATTAGGATTTGTTTAGAATTCTTGCCCGCCGAAATTCTGAATGCAAGCGGGTTGTACCTATGATACCGGTCGCCACATCAGGAAAATAACTGAAAATTAGAAAAAAACTTCACTCAATTGGGTTAACCATCGCCTTGTACCCTGTCAAGCAATCAAAGGTTGGCATTGGATAAAGCGCATTCACAGCACCGATTGGTTTCATGTGGTTTTGCCTCCTTTCTTCCGGCCTTGTGATGCCCAGATAACAGTTGGGGTTGAGGTGCTGTCATGGCGACCCGCGCTGCTGAACGGACCGTTAAACCAGGACGATATCTCGGGCTTTGTCGCCGCAGTTGAACAGCATATCGAAGGTGGAGAGATTGGCAATGAAATCCCCCCACAGTTGGGGGTAAATATACTCGCGCTTTCTAAAAGAGATCAGTTCGAGACCTTCCGACGCGAATTGAGCGGGATCATAATAGGCCCAAGCCGAAGATTGAACCAGGAATTGGGTGGCACCTAAAGATTTGCATATATCGATAATCAGCGGCGCTCCTTTTCCAGTAACGCCCAGTTCCGACATACGCACCATTTGGGTCTCGATATTCATATATTCTAAAGTATGGTTGATGATCTTTAGATTCAAGTCAACAAGGTACTTACACCGTGAAGAAAGACCCCGATTGAGTATATCCACATGATCCGTGAGAAAAGGGGCATTGGCATAGGCGCATTGAAGGCTGCGCAAATGCTTTTTCTTCCATTTTCCGTCATGGCAAATACTGACTTCACTGATTTTTTGCAATCCCAGGCCCTTTTTCAACACCGGGATGGTCATCCACAGGGTACCCTGGTCGTTTTTGAATCTGTTGCGATTGATCCAGGTTGTTTTACGGGGGAACTGCACCTCATCGAGAATGACAAAATAGTCCGAAAGATGCGCTTTGTAGAAGAAACCGGGATAGGGCGCAAAGTATGGCTGACTGGTGGATACGATCATCTCAATATAAAAACCTCGATTTTTATATGCAAAATGATAGGAACGAAGGTATTTGTCTGCAATAGTATCGTCATTTCAACTACAGGAAGATCGATTTTTGGTCTAATACCGCATTATTCAGTCTTCACAGCAGTACCGCTCACACTCACCATCAGCATGCCATTTCTTTCGCCCAAGACTTCGTAGTCGATGTCGACGCCAACGACGGCATTCGCTCCAAGACCACTGGCCGATTCGCCGAGCTCCTGGAAAGCAAGCTCACGCGCTTTGCGCAGCTCCTTTTCATAGGCGCCTGAACGGCCACCGACGATATCTCTTATACCGGCAAACATGTCTTTGAACATATTGGCACCCATTATCGCTTCTCCGGTGACAATGCCAAGGTAGTCGGTAATTTTTTTCCCTTCAATGGTTGGTGTTGTTGTCACGATCATTGTCGCTTTCTCCTTATAGTTATTGTTCGAAAAGACGCCTCATAGGTTCTTAAATGAATTACTTCAACCCATTGTGCTGCTTGAATCTGATTGTGGCTTCTCGTGTATCCAGGGATGTTCCGACCCGGTCTTCATGTGGCCGAAGATCACGGGAAGTTTTTCGTGAGAACCGGTGATCAATATACCTCCAGGATTCAGAACACCGAGGATTGCTTCCACTGATCTTTCTTTTTCCGGAGGCCTGCAATACGTCAGCAGGTTGTTTCTCAAAAAAATCACATCGAATCCGGAAGAGGGGGGCGGTTGATTTGTGATGTCGTGTTGATTGAACCTGATCCCCTCTTTGAGAAAAGATTTCAAGACATAGCGCTGTTTTCCGGGTACCTTGTCGAAGTATCGCTCGATGAACTGCTGTGGCAGCTCCTTGAGGCTCGATATTCCGTAGACCCCGTTTTGGGCCATCTCGATGTAGGCCGGATTGATGTCGGTTGCCCATAGCTCGAGTTCAGGGAGATTGGGGTGCACCTGGTACAAGCGATCCCACACTATGTTGATACTGTAGGCTTCCTCGCCCCTGGCACATCCGCATGACCAGATTTTGAAGACGCCCTTACGCGTCGAAAGTAATTGCGGCAGGATCTGGTTTTCGAGGTGATCCCAGAGACGTTTGTCCCGGAAAAAGCGACTGATCGACACCGTCAGGTGTATCCGGGATTCTTTTTCGATAGTGGGTGTTCGAGACAGTGCGTTGATATAATCATCGATGGTCACGCAACTTTGCTTCTGCATATGCTGGAGAAGACGTTTTTTGACCCCTTTTCTGACCTTGCGGTAGCCTTTGTGTGAAAGGTTGAAATGATCCAGAATTTTGTAGAAAGACAGATCGTCCATCTTTACAATTAGGGATAAGTTTTCCAAACGGCTCTATGAAATATTGATTCCAGGTCTTCTGTAATAATGAGCACTTTACAGGAGAAATAAACGTTTGCGTCTGCTGCCGGATCGGTTCGAAGAATCGGGAGACCGTTGCCTTCGGTTGAGGCATCCCGCTACTGTCGGGTATAAAATTCCAATGGCCTCAGCTATGCGAGCTCTTCGCCAGTGTTCTCTACCAAGTAGGCCCTGATTTCGGTGCAGAGATCGGACTTGTTGAGGTATTTCATTCGGGCAGGTCGAAAGTTGTAACTCTCTCGGGCCCATTGGTAAAATCCACGGATACCCTGAGTGGACAACCGGTGTAACAGCGGATAGGCAGTCTCTTGGAGGGGATAACCGAGATCCTCCCGGAAAATCGCCAGGCCGGCGCACAGGCCGGGGACGTAATTTCCAAATCCTAATGATTTTATCGTTTGAAGGATTATTTAGGCCGTGTCCGCGGTGCTATAATCTTTGGGCCAATGGGGGCTGCAGTTATACAGACAGTGCCGGCAGCGCGAGGTGCAATAATAGTTGGTAATGAGCCCGCCGGATGTTACAGTGGTTGTCAAAAAAACGTTCCGTTAATCGAACGTTTTTTTCTACAACCATTTATACCACCCTTCCGTATTGCGAAATTTATTTTTGAAAAGCGGTATAACCGTTTGACATTGAGTTTTCCTGCCAATACCTATGCCGGGCTCCTACCCCGAAAAATAAATGAAATTTTGGGGAAATCGACAGGGCGATGAAGTCATCACAAGTATGTTACAGAGGTATTATTCGCTTCTTGAAACATATTATCCTGCGGAAAATAATAATCGCTTCGCGGATTAAATTCCTTTTCATATTCATCTTCATCGATTGAATAAGGGGATTCCTGATAATCGATTGACTGCATCAATTCGGCTGCCCGATACTCGATCCCACCAAAAAGCAAGATTACGCAGGTCGCAAAAAATGTTAAAATGGCCATATTTAAAAATTGAACAATCCTTCTCATGTATACCCCACTTTCTAATGATAACCTTCCGGTACCTTCCTACCGTATACAAATCAAAAATAATATCGAGCGGTTGTCAAGCTTAATTTTAAAAATCTACTCATCATATCCGTCATATGTAGCACTTGGTGGGGTAATTGAGTACCGATATATGATTGGTGTATTACGAATTCGAAGTGTTAGTGATCGTTCAAAAATTTCATACTGTGGATATATCCGTCTTTAGTGTTAAGTGGAAGAAATCGGTTTGTTTGTTCACTCGATGAAATAGGCAAAAAAATTTCTGGCGACAATGGCGCTTAACATGGCGGTTATTTCTTCCTCTGCTATTAGGCCGAGGGCTTTTGCAAGGTGCCAATATCGCAGAATCAGTACTTTAATAAAAAACAAGACCCTGGAGGGCAATCAATAACTACTCGCAGGGTCTTGTATTTTTGGGTTATCCGGGAAACGGATATCCGTTGGTTAACCGGTACTAGTTCGAGATACCCATTTTCTTCATTGTTTCATATGTCAATCCACCAACGGCAAGACTGTTTGAGCGCTGATAGGATTTGAGCGCCCCTGTTGTCTGTCGGCCGATTTTGCCGTCTATGGGCCCGGGGTCGTATCCGGCTTGGCGCAGACCGGACTGGACCTTTTGGATAATATCCGGTGTCACATTGGTTTCGCACAGGATGCGCCGCCATTCCATGTGACCGTCTGTCAGCATTTCGGTACGCGTTACAGTCTGATATTCCTCCGGTATGGGAATACGCTTTTCCTGTGGCGGTGTAACCAGTTTACGTACGCGCACGGTCTTGTATTCCGCCGGAATGACGATTTTGCGTTGGCTGGCCGGTTTGACGAGCATTCTCTTTTTAATGGCCTCATATTCAGCCGGAACGCTGGCTTCTTTGGTAGTTGGCGGACTCACCATCATTCTTTTCTTCACAGTCTTATATGAAGCCGGGACATCTACAAGGCACATAATTTCACCGGTCGCGTTATCAATTTTTTCGATCGGCCCCCGGCCCTTTTTCCAGACTTTGTGGGCTTCTTTTACGAGGACTTTGTCCGTCTGCCATTCATATTTTGCCGGAACTTCCACGAGTTTAGAGGCGGCTGGCCGAACCTGAACCTTCTCTTCTTTCCAGGCATACTTGGCTGGAATCACTTCAATACGCTCAGAAGCTTCCTTGACCAGGATCTTTTCCTCAGCCCACTCATACCGAGCCGGAATGACTTCGAGCCGTTCTGAAGCACTTTCTTTCAGAAACTGTTCCGTTTTGGTGCTGTAGGTCGGCGGGACGAAGACCCTGGCAAAACATTCACCGGCCGAGGCATTCGGTGGGAACAGGCTGCCGTCTCCCATGTTGGCCGAGGCTTTGGATGCCATGGCTTTCTGTGCCTGTCTATCGGCCTTTTCGGTGGCCGATTGCTGCTGGCGGAGTTTTTTTTCATAAGTTAGAATGACACTGTCCTTCTTTTGATTTTCGGTTCGCAGGCCATCGAGCTTTTGGTTATTCTCCTCGAGCTGATTCTGCAATTGGGTTACGCGCACATCTGGATTTGTTGTACAACCGGACAAAACGACAAACCCGGTCAGAATGACGACCCCGAAAAATAGACTCAGTGGATTGCTTTTCATTTTGTATTTCCTTTCATACTTACTGTTGTTGAGTAGAAGGGCAATTGGTGGTCATGCCACCCGTTTATAGGTTAAAAAACACGACATGAAGATAAAAGGTATCGAAAAATTGGCACAGCATGTTGTGATGGGCTGCATTCTCTGCGCTAATCATTAGCTTTTCGCTCGACTCATCGCTATCGGGTATCAGGACCTATTAAAATTGGCATAACTACCATCTGCAGCGGATATGAATGTTTAATCAACATTCGTGCCAGCCGCTCAAAGACGGGCTTTATATTTTTAACACTAAGAAATCACTATAAAAAAATTTTGTCCCGGGAAAAGTGATTGTAGGGTGGCGGTCATTTGACGGGGGATATGCACCGCATAGCGGTTGATATGACCCACTCTGATTCGAGGAGAGAGGGTGGTGAAAAAGAGAGGCGCATTCAGAACGCCACGGTGTTTGGGCTAGATTCGGATTTTGGACCGACGGTCGGTCGATCCGGTCCGCTATCGTGCAATGACGATCAGCATAGACTTTTGAACCCGCCGCGATAACGACTCAACATCATCCAAACCGCGAGGCAGGGCGCTTAGGATATGTGTGTTTTGGGGGAGATGGAAGAAAAGTTCTTTGACTTTATCGATCTTGAGGGCACAGCTGGCACCTTGCAGAAGAACCGTCGGGCCGCCAGGTGCAGTCTTGTAACCGATGATCGAGCGGACGACACCGATGACTTCGCCTTGCATATTGAGCAAGGGACCTCCACTGTTTCCGGGCTGTATCGGAACAGTGGTTTGATAACTGCTGGGGTCGTCATCAAGGCCATTCAACTGACTGATCGTACCCTGAGTCCGTTTGGGTAACCGCCCCAATATATCGATCCGGGGAAAGCCGATGGTAAAGACGGGGTCACCTTCGATAGCCCGTTCACGAGCCAACGGTAGGGCCGGCGGCAATTTACTGGTATCGTCCACAGCCAGCAAGGCGACGTCGTTGACTTCATCACGAATGACGGGCCAGGCCTTCATCTCGTTTCCGGCAGTGTCCACCAGAATGATCTCAGCGCTTTCCGAAATAACATGGCTGTTGGTGATAACATAGCCGGAGTTGATGGGCCAAGCCGTTCCGATAGATGCGCCTTCGATCACCAACGGGGAAAATCCCGGAGCGGAGGGATCCTGTCTCGCCTGAATTTTTCCCAGTAGCACATTTCCCAGGGAATTTTTTCTGTCGAGCTTATTAATAGATTCCAATGCCTTAAGTGCACCATCGATATCATTTTCCGCGAGATAGGATAATCCACTTTGCAAAAACCATTGAATGGCTAACTCACGGTTGGTGCGATCCGCTTGGGAGGCGGATCCTTTCTGAGAGTGAGTTGCGTCTCCCGGTCCCGTCGACCCGTTGATGCCAACACCTGGTCCGGTTCGAGGGTAATACCGGCTCCCATCGTTCTCAGCGTAGATCAAACCCAGTTGATATTGGGCCACCGACAGCCCCTGCTCGGCGGACTTTCGAAACCAGTTATACGCCTGGCTCATATCTCGATCCACGCCGCGTCCCTCGGTATACAGTTGGCCGAGGTTATACTGTGCATATGCATTCCCGCTTTCAGCTGCCACACGGTACCACTGAGCGGCCTTGCCGGGATTGCTTGTCACACCTTTGCCGCTGTCGTACATCGCTCCCAAATTGATCTGGGCCAACACGTGTCCCTGCCGCGCAAGCCGTTGCCAAATTTGGCATGCTTTCAGATGGCGACCGGCGTCATGTTCACGCCAGCCGTATTCAAAAAGCTCTCTTTCCAATTGGGTCTCTGGGACCGTCTTGGCAAAGGTTATCGATTGGGCAAGTAAAATGAGCCCAAAAATCAGGGCGGTCGACCTTGTTAAGCGTATCATTTATTTAGTGACTCCGTATGCTAACCTCATTTCCACAGTTTATCCTGATCGGCTCATTCGATTTTAGGGCTCGCTTGTATACGCCACAATCAGAGCCGAGCGATGAAATGCCAGCCGGTAAAACGTGAGCCTGCCTTTATATTTTCTCAAAATAACCGCCTTTTATCAAAAGAAAAATCTGGAAAATCGTGTTTCTTGGATCGGATGGGAAATGTGGATCGATTCGTGAGGGCTGGGTCGGCTGTGAAGGCGCGGCAGATCGGTAAAAGATTCGGTCTGTTAATAAGGACGCCTAAAGGGATGCCATTCGACTTGGCGATATGAAGAACCTGTCGACCATTGTACTTAAATTCCCTTCGGTCGCGAAGAATCTCAGTTCAATACGGCAAATATTTCCGATCATTCTCAATTAGGAAAAGGCGATATCGATACCAACTCTCATTATATGTGACTGAATCTAACAATGAAATGAATTCGATGATGATTTAATTGGATCTTTTATTTATACCGCTTTTTGATAATCAATTCCGGAATACGGAAGGGTGGTCTAAGTGGTTGTAGAAAAAAACGTTCGCATAACGGAACGTTTTTTTGACAACCACTATAAGCCAGACCTGAGATGTTGTTGATTCTGGCACTTATGCGAGGCTGCGCGTCGTCATGGCGGCCACTGCGGTGGGACAGAGGAGACTGAATGCCGACAACTGCTGACACCGGAAGATGCCGATTTAGACCGGTGAAAAGATTGCATGAAATATTCGGGTTAAGATTCCGATGGAAACACAACCTTGAAAGTGACATTGCGGCTGGAATGAGCACGCACTTGTTTGATTTCCTGCCGATCTTGCATGTTCGTACCAACCCTGACAACAGAAAGGCGATCTCTTGCGATTCCCCTTGCGGTGAGGTATTTGCGAACCGCCTCCGCGCGATCACGACTGATCTTTAGGTTAATTTCTTTTGATCCGCTATTGTCTGTATGCCCGATGATTTCGATCCGAAATGACCGCTGAAGCTCTTCGGCCGACTTCATTAAGTCTTCAACCGTTTGGTAAACAATTTTTAAAGCCACCTCCTGTCCCGCTTCGAATTCACTGCCACCGGCTTCAAAGAAAACGATCTGATTCTCAAGTGCCTGACGAGCCGCTTCGAATTTGTCTCGATCGATGTCAACGAGTCCCTTTTCATCCAATGAAACGATACCGGGCAGGGATGAAACCCTGCTGCGTGCTGCTGCAATCCACTGGTGAAACGCCGTTCCGGTCAGATAAAGGACTCGCCCATCCAGCCGCATAGATACGGTTTCTGGCGGCTGTAACAGCGTTTCGATATTCGTAACTTGGGTCGTATGGACGGATTCGATCCATGGAAGTACCTGGGCCAATTTTTCGGTTTCCACCAACCACTGATGAAAAGCGGACCCAGACAAGGTCAAGCGGCCATCGTTATAATCGATCTCGACCGATGCCGGCGGCTCGATAATCATCTGTATCCGTTCCAGGGCAAATTCTTTGTGTGTCGAATGAAAGGGTTCGAGATGGAATTCGACTTTGCGTCCATCCAAATCAGCACTCTCCAATATTTTCAGTGGATCCGAGGAAAGTGGATCCCGCAGGCCGGAGATACTGATTTTGCCGAAACTTTTCCTGGTATGGGTTACGATGATGCCCGGCTCGCGCTGCAAGCGTTCCATGAAGAGCGACCACCGTTTATTTTTTGCGTACAACGCGTAAATGCCGAAACTAATCAGCAAGAACAATATCCCTGCCATCACGATCGGTATTATTTGTTTGTGCTGCTTTTTTTTTTGAACTGCACCCGTAAACAATTTTCCAGTGTCGGCCGAACGGTCTCGAAAACGGTCGCATCGCCTTCAAACTGAGAAATTAGTTCGCCGTACCTGAACTGAATATCACTCAATGCGTCCTGCAGTGCGACGCGGTAGTCCTCTGGGGGGGTGCCGCGAATTACGGCCGCCAGAATGATCTGATGGCCCTGCTCGATCATGACACTGCGTTCTCCGACGCGTAGCACCTCAAGACTCTCCGATGGATCACCGCCAAATGAATCATGGACGAAATCCTTGATGGCTGTAAGCATCCCGGATACAAGATCCGGATCATGAGCGTCAATCGATTTCGAAACCACGTTCTGGAGCAGTAGACCGGTATTCCTGTGGATAAGGAACACCTGGTCCACATTATATAAAAGCGTATGGAGGAGGACCACCTCGGCAAAGGGCCTGCGGGTGCGCAGGGCTTCCAAACGCCATTTGAATCCCTGAGCCGAAACGCTGTGTTCGAGGACCTGGTTGAAGCTTTGGACCATCTTCTGGATGGCCGCGGAAATCGACTTCCGGATGGCCGGCCCCATGATAGGGGCGAGAGTGTCAGCGAGAATCCTGCGGTTTTTCCGGATCGAGGAGGTAATCGCCTTTTCGGTCAGAGGCTCCAGGACAACCTCGATTTTATTATCCCGCGCCGATCTCAAGGCGATGGCCTCCGGTAGGATTCGGCTGACCTCCTTGGCTTGCTGTTGTGGATCATCGAGTCGCTGAACAAGGCGGCTGATTTGTTTTTGCATGGGCTGCAGTAGGAGCTGGCGTAGTTCATCCAATGACCTTTCTTTTCGCAAAGTATCCTCAGGCATTGGATCCTTTCCATCTTTAATTTCGGTAGAATCACTCATATTTTACTCGTGTCGGGGTGGTAATTTTATTTGTCGGCGATATCATCAGATAAACGCCGAGCCATCTCCTCGAGAAGCTCGGCGAAGGCGATGCGCTCGATCTTGTCTCTTCGCAGGCTGCCAACCTCTCGTGCAAGGTTTCCATTCTGCTCCGTGTATCTCTTTTGCATCTCCATGGATAGTGAATCGATCTCTGTATGCACGAGTTGCTGCAGCTCTTCGGCTTCCTTATTCTGGGAATGTTCCAACTTTTCGACTTGTGACAACCGTGCCTTTTGTTCCTGGAGCAGCCGGTCACCAAGGGCTTTCACTTCCGTGACGATAAGACGTTCGAGCGATTCGTACCGTTGGACTGCCTCATCATTCAGCTGCTTGATTTCATTTTTTAGATATTTTTCTAAATCTTCGAATCGGGTATCGTAATCTCGCATCTGGTTGCCGAAGATGATATCTCTTATCTTATCGATACTGCCCAAGTGCGCTGCGTCTTGAGCACGCTGCTGGAGATGGTCATCCCCAGAGCTTTGTATGGTTTGTGTTTCTTTTTTCGATACGGAGACGGCTTGTTTTTTTTCTTTGGCCACCGAGTTCCTCCTTTCGGGCATTCGTGGTGTTATTAGGCTGTCGTAAATCACTGCTCCGGAATTGGACGCTACTTGACAACGAAGGATTAAGTGTTGTTTGATCGCTGGAATTGGCTTACTGGGGATGCGCCCTTATTTTTTATGTTGAAGTTATTATCCAAACCGGCCTATTTTAAAGCCGTCGACACACCCGCGTGCCTGCTATGGTGCGTATAACGGTCTTATGCGGCCCGGTTGGGTCATCCGGCGACCGATGCGACGGGGCGGCCCCAGCACTCCATACTCTTCATCCGACAGTCTACGCTGAGTGTCAAAGGAAAAATGACACCACTCAAGAAAAAAATTTGTCTTATCGGGGCCTTCGCTGTTGGCAAGACCAGCATGGTGGAGCGTTTTGTTCATAACCGATTTGACGAAAAATATTTAACTACCATCGGTGTCAAGGTGAGTCAAAAGGTCCTCTCTCCGCAGAAGGAGCCGCAAACCGGTCGAATAATCCAGCATACGCTTATCATTTGGGACATTGCCGGTCTCGAAAAATTCGATAGCGTGGCGCGAAACTATTATAGGGGAGCTGCCGGAGCCCTTGCCATCGCGGATCTAACCCGACCGGATACGATCGGGCGGCTAAACGAATATTGTGAGAAGTTCCGCACGATTTGCCCTCAGTCTCCTGTTGTCGTTCTCGGAAACAAACTCGATATTTTTACGGACGATGAGAAGGTGCTCACCGAATTGAAAAGACTGGCCGCTCGTTTTGACACCGACTCCCTTCTATCGAGTGCTAAGACGGGCGAAAAGGTCGAAAAGGCGTTTCAGAAATTATCGATGAAATTTAAATCCTGATAATGATCGACAATTTACAGATACTCATAAAGCACAATAATTGGGGTGTGGTCCGCTTCGATGATGCGCGCAATGTGATCGAGATGAATCAAACGGCTCAGAGACTTCTGAGATCGCTCGGTCACGAGAATCGTTTCGGTGGCCTTGAAACGATATTCCCCGAAATTGTTGGCAACGAGTCGTATATCAGCGACATCGTAATCACTAAAAAAGGTGACTATCGAATCGAGTATGTCAATCGCCACGACATCGAAGGCCGGGTACGTTACCTGAATCTATTGGTCTTGCCGGACGAGACCCCAAATTGCGCCCTGCTTGTCATCGAAGATGCTACCGAAAAAGCGCAGATGCAACAGCAGATCAATCAGCAGAGGTATGAACTTTATCTCTACCAACATGTTGCCGAATTTCGTAATAAATTTCTAAGCGACAGTATCCTCGGAAACTCAAAAGTTATCAGAGATGTCAGGGGTATTATCGAAAAACTTAGTCGGGTTTCTTCGGCAACCGTGCTATTGACAGGAGATACAGGCACTGGGAAAAACCTTGCCGCCCGAGTTATTCACTACAGCTCAATGGGCCCCACCGCTCCTTTTGTCGAGATCAACTGCGCCGCCTTGCCGGAACATCTCATTGAATCCGAACTCTTCGGGTATGAAAAGGGCGCCTTCACCCATGCCGTCAACATGCGGCCGGGTTTGTTGGAAGAGGCCCGGGATGGCACCATATTCTTGGATGAAATCGGCGAGATGCCTTTGAATCTGCAAAGCAAATTGCTTTCCGTGATCGAAACGAAAAGAATACGGCGACTGGGAAGCAACACCCCGATCGAAGTCAATATTCGCGTCATTGCCGCCACCAATAGAGATTTACAGCATGAGGTCTACCGCAAAAGATTCCGTGAGGATCTGTACTACCGCTTGAATGTGGTTTCTTTTCAGATGCCTTCGCTGAGGGAAATGGGTGAAGATATATTGACCATCGCCAATCATTTAGTGAGGGTTTTTAACATCGAATTCAAGAAAGACGTTAAAGGGTTTACAGCTGAAGCCCAGCGGGCGCTCCTCGACTATCCCTGGCCTGGAAATGTCAGGGAATTGGGTAACTGTATAGAACGGGCCATGATATTTACCGAGACCGAGAAGATTCATGCGGTTGATCTGGTTATCCTCGATCCCCAAGCTCTAAAGCACACCCGGCAGTGGACCGTTCCACCCGGTGGCATCGTTCTTGAAGATGTGGAGCGACAGTTGATTCTATCTGCACTCGAACAAACCGGTCAAAACAAAGCTAAAGCTGCGCGTCTTCTCGGGCTGACACGAGATACCCTGAGGTATCGCATGGCTAAATACGACCTCGCGTAATATTTCCGCGGCTTTTCACTACCTGCTCGGGGGATATCCCCCGGTATTTTGCATCAATAAATCTCTATTCTGTTTGATTCAACCCCCGCATTCATTCAATATGTCGGCTTCGCACACAGGTGTGTGGGGCGCTAGATGTCAGTGGCATACCTTTTGCCTTTCTTTGCTGGGAAAAGGAGAGGTTATGCGCTTGGAATGTCCAATATGCGGGTCGATCCTGGAGATCAAAAAAGATGATCTCATGGGATGGTATTGTGTCTGCAAGTTCTGCCAATTTCTCTTCCGGTGGGAACAGCAACCCCATGGTTTTGATCACGATTCCTGAATGATACAACATTTCTTTACTTCTGGCTCCAAGTATACGACCTACCGGGCGACATTCCTGCACCCGTTTCGATTCGGTTCAAAACGACCACTGTAAAATACCAAAAGCTTTCACCTTCCAGGCGAATCGCCATCGTATTTTTCCATGCGTTCTTTCGGGGGATATCACACCCTAGCGGGTGAAATCCCAACGGGCTGCGAAAAGTGAAACCTTCCTCTTAGGGTGATTGGAATTAAATAGTGACATAATTTCAATCATATAAGCCATTTTGTTACGGCGGTGAACATGTGTTGGCATGGATTTTGGTTCTTAAGATGTAGTTACAAAAGCTCAGATGGCGGTATCTCAATGTGCTCAACATTTAATCCATCGTATAAGGAGGATGAGGTGAAAAGTTATCCGATAGAAGACTTAGAAGGCGTTGGCCAAGTGTACGCAACGAAGTTGCGATTTTCGGGCATAAAAACGGTCAATCGGCTTTTAGCGCTCGGTCGTGACGCCAAAGGACGTTTGGCGATAGCCGAATCTACGGGGGTGGGTACGGATCAGATATTGACGTGGGTGAACATGGCCGATCTCTACCGAGTCAAGGGCGTCGGCAGTGAGTATGCGGAACTGCTCCACAAGGCGGGCGTTGATACGGTAAAGGAGTTGCGGAATCGAAACCCGCAGAATTTACATGAGAAAATGAAGGTCGAAAATGCTTCGGGCCAGCGTATTGTCCGGCAACTGCCCAGTTTCAAACTGGTCGAATCATGGGTTGATCAGGCCAAACAGCTGAAACCCATGCTTACCTATTAGCTGGCCATTCGAGGATGATCGAACAGGAACCACCTAATTTGTATAAGGGAGGCATAAAATGGAAATGATCGATTTTATTAAAAATATAGGCCAAAAATTATTTGATCGCAACGATGAAGCCGCCGAAAAGATCAAAGCGCACATCGAAGCCACCAACCCCGGCATTCAGAAACTCAACGTCAAGTTTAAAGAAGGCACCGTGTGGCTTGCGGGAGCGGCCGACAGTGCCGAGGCCAAGGAAAAAACTGTATTGATGGCTGGCAATGTAAAGGGCGTGATGAAAGTAATCGCTGATGATGTAACGGCCCCTCTGCCCCAGAAGGAAGTCGAATATTTTGAGATTCGAGTCGGTGACACTCTTTCGACCATCGCGAATCTGTATTATGGAAATCCGAATGAATTCCCCCGCATATTCGAGGCCAATCGCGAAGTGATCAAGAACCCCAATCTCATTTATCCAGGGCAGAAAATCCGTATTCCGAAAAAAAATAAACTGTTTATCCATTGAAGTAATGTTGCGCCGGCAGTATGTCCCGTCGTTTCGAAGAAATGGACAGTCGCGAGCGGGATGTGATCCTCCGGCTCATTTCCAGCAAGCAAACACGATCTATCAGGAGACATACCAATGAGTATCGGTGATATACTTGGGGCCATCATGCAAACGGGAATATCGCGCTCATCCAGCAGGCGGCTGCAACACGCCTTGGGTGCCGGCAGCCGGGGAACAATGAGTGGTTTGACAGATATTTTCGGTGGTGCCGGAGAATCCGACGGTCGCGGCCAATCATTATCGCAAATGCTTGCCGGTAATAGCGGACTGGGTGTTGTATTGGGCAGCCTTCTCGGCGATGCGGGTCAGGCCGTCGGTGGCAAACGAAACCTGGCCCTCTATGGTCTTGGGGCACTGGCCGGCGCGCTTCTTGGCGGCCGGGAGCGTCAAATGCAGGGAGCGGTTGGCGGCGGTGTAATGGCCCTTATCGGCGCAGTGGCTTTTTCGGCGCTCAAAAAGGCAGGATACAGCAAACCGGTTGTTCCTCTCGGCCTACGAGCGCCGCAAACAACCGAAGAGAAAATAGAAATGGAAAAACAGACAATACTGGTATTCCGTGCGATGATAAACGCAGGTAAAGCCGACGGCCAGATTGACCCAGAGGAAACGCAACGCTTATTGGGCAAATTGCAGGAGATGGGTGTTGGCTCGGATAACCTCGAGTACGTTCGGACGGAGATGAACCTGCCGATGGACACCGAGTCGATTGTCCTGGCAGCTTCCGGTCGACCGGAGCTGGCGGCAAACCTGTATGCCGCCTCATTGCTGGCTATAGAGGTGGACACCGTGGCGGAAAAGGAATATATGAGAGAACTTGCTGGTATGCTTGGCCTTGACCCGGTGGTCATAGAACACCTCGAAAAGGCAGTGGGAATGCGCTGAGCGGGGTCGTTTCATTTCCATTCGATCAACAGAGGATCATCCGGCCCCTGGCGGCGCGAATAGCCGTTAAAGATGATAGAACATTCATATTTTCAGGCTGTATAGTCAAATATAGAAACCCTTTTCCTCAGGGCAAGGTCAGAGTTGCTTTCCACTAACCGCGACATAAAACACCTAAAATGTGCCCGCCTTTTTCCTGCTTTGTGCTATAATTGTTGCAGTCTTGTGATTAATGACACATTCAAAAGGATAATAGTCATGCGTGGAGCATTGTTCATTGGCCTTGCCGTTGTATTGCTGATTGTTGGAATTCTGGTCACGAAAAATATGGGTGTCGATAATTCGAGCGGCGTCACAAAAACGCAAGCAAAAAAGTACACAGAACGAGCGGAAAGCGCTGCTGATAGGGCTAAGGAAAGAATTAAAGATATCAGTGAGCAAATGCCCGGGTCTAAGTAATCATTCGCTGAAGCTGACATCCCAATGGATGTCCGCGGGTTTTCCCCGGCACTCCGAATCCAGTACAGTATCCAGTTGTGCGTCCTGTCATTGCTTTCATTCCTATGGGTCCTGTTCGATTTCCTCTTGGCAGTGTCGGGGGAGTAGCGGGGGCATTTGTACTTCGTTCAATAATTGCCAATCGATTTGAACTCTCTGAAACATTCCAAGACATCCCACCGGCCGCCAGTGTTCCCGCCAATGTCATCGCAATCAACTTGTTGACGTGACGAATTTTGATCGTATATTTTTACGAAGCAGCCAGTCTAAGAGATCTATCTCAAAAACTTATATGAAATCTCCGGGATAGAACAATCCACGGCCGAGGGAGGGAAGGATGCGGCTCAAAGGAAAAACTGTCGGTATTCTCGTTGGACCCGGATTCGAAGATCTCGAATTCTGGGTGCCATACATGCGGATGATAGAAGAAGGGGCAGAAGTCAAAGTGATTGGGGCCAAGAGCGGTGAGACGTACACAAGCAAGAGTGGCGGGCTGACCGCCGAAAGCCAAATCTCCGCCAGGGAGATAACCGCCGAACAGTTGGCGGCGCTATTGGTGCCGGGCGGCTGGGCGCCGGACAAGCTGCGCCGGGATTCGAACATCCTGCAACTCGTTCGGGAGATGAATACTCAGGGGAAAATCCTCGGATTCATCTGTCACGCCGGCTGGGTCGCTGCCAGTGCAGGTATCTGCAAGGGCAAAAGAGCAACCGGCAGCATCGGTATCAAAGACGACATGAAAAATGCCGGTGCCATATGGACGGACGAGCCTGCCTTTCGAGAGGGAAACCTGGTGTGGGGGCGCGTGGTAGCGGATATCCCGGATTATTGCCGTGAATTGATCAGGGCGCTATCCTCCTGATGGTGTCAATGACGGCTGCGGTATGCCGATGATGCCGGGAGGTTTATTCATTAACGCTCTGCCGTGCTTTCTGTAAGCGGATGAAATTGCCGCCCATTACTGCCGTTGCCACTGAGGGGTCGAGTTCCAGGCTGCGGACTTTTCGCAGTTCGTCTGACGGGCTGCCGAAGGGAAAGTCCGATCCGAACAGCAGCCGGTGGTGACCATAGCGGCGGAGATATTGGCGGATTTCTTCCCGGGAAGCCAGGGCAGTGTCCGCCCACACGTTCTCCAACTCCCACAGGCCCGCATCGGCGATGGACCGAAAACCACCGTTGAGCAGACCTAAATGAGGGATGATGACGATTATACCCTGCGCAAGCTCCCGGACGAAACCCAACGTGTTATCAAATTCCTCCTCCAGCACCACCGGCAGGTTTTTGCACCGAATCTGATTTAGGGCCATCCGGCATTTCGGATCGTCATAACGGTAGACCGGCTCGTCGGCATGGCGATGCCACTTGATACCGCAATGCGCTGAAGTCAGCTGTTCCACGGCAAAATCGTTCCAGATGAAAAAATAAGGAAAAACGGTCAGATCAACCGATTTCAGTGCAAGAAGGCGGGCGTTGCTCTCCTGACGGCGTTGTTGCCAGGCGGGTGAGTCGGTAAAATAGAAGTCATAGCGGTCGTAAATCTCCAGAACGGGGGAAAACAGGACGACTCCACCGATGTCTGTTCCAGAAACCTGTTGCGCGTAGTTCTCGAAAGACTGCTGAAAACTGCGGTCTATCTCCCCGCAGTGGGCATGTGCATCGATGACGGCCGGTGTGGTGTTTACCATCTTTTCTTTCTGCCAGTTATTGCGTCCCAATAAATGGGGCGCGAAATCGGCTTGGATCCCATTTCAAGGCGCGGTCGATCTCAGCGAGAAGTCCGTCTTTATCTGCGGGTAAATGTCCCGATAAGTTCAGGTAGTTGGTGTAGTGGTCACTGGATAGGAGGGTTCGGCACTGAAGGTTTTCGAGCAGAATTCTTGTTTCCTTTAGAACCTGATGCGGCGTAAGAAGTTGAAACCGGCCTTTATTGATCTCATGCAATAATAGGGTATTGATTTTGGGTACCAGAGTTCGCAGACGGATAAAATCCGGTCCGATTTCATTAAGTACCTCGGCAGTCTTCAACGCATGAATTTCCGTCCGCTCAATGCCTCCCAGTCCAAGGATGACATACTCGCTGAGTTCTATGCCCGCTTCTTTTACGATCTTCCCGGCGGTTATCTGTTCTTTGGCGTTGGTTCCTTTTTTCACCTTTTTAAGAAGGTCATCATCACCACTTTCCAGCCCCACATGAATCCGACTCAGGCCAGCGTCGCGAAGTGTGATCATCTTGGCCAATCCTTTTTTCGCGATGTAGTGGGAAGACCCATACACGGTGATCCTTTCAAGACCCGGAAATTTTGTCATGCTGTATCGGCATATAGCGGCGAGATCCTGAGTCGGCATGGCTATGGAATTGCCGGATGGGAAAAAGAGAGATTTCACCTTCCCCCCGCTGGTAGCACACGCCTCATCGATGTCCTCGCAGATATTCTTTACCGGCCTCACCCGATATTGTGGACCCTTTTTATATACCATACAGAAGGTGCACTTGTTGTGTGGGCACCCCACCGTGGCCTGTATCAGAAGGCTGTCGGCTTCACTTGGTGGTCGGTATATGGGTCCTTCATATCGCAAGGATCAATTTCCTCCTATTGGTGAATTCTTTTGACCAGCTCGGCGACCCGTCGGCCCAGTCGACGTCCGTTTTCCTGGGTGTCACCATCCGGTGCGCCCACACAGGCGGTTCCGTAGTGACCGGTGGCCGACAACGGATCGCCCACGATGACCATGCCGTAGATGAGCAGGGCCTGAATGATGGAAATCATCGTGGTTTCCTTACCGCCTGTGGGATCACCTGATGTGGCAAAGGCCGCGCCGACCTTGTTCTCCATTTTCTTGCGTACGCCGACAAATTCGTCCAGAATCTGTTTCAACTGAGCGGCCATTGTCCCGAAATAAACCGGAGAACCGACAATTAGGCCGTCGGCGGACGCAAAATCGTTCTTGGTTACCTCTCGCGTATGACGCTTCACGGCCGTGACCCCGTCGACCTGTTCGACGCCGCCGGCGATGGCCTCGGCCAATTTGCGAGTGTTACCCCCCTTGGAATAGTACAATACCAGAACGTTCATTTTTCCTCCTTTCAATCGCGGCCATAATTGAGCCATATTTTACCACAGCCTACGGTTCGGGCCGGAGACAGACAACCTTTATTTTTATGTGTTCGATCGGCAAAGATCAATCATGAATTACAGCGGCGATTGAACAGGGAAAAGGTTGGCCATCGTACGGGCCGGGTCAAATATAGAGAGGGAAGGGGGCTATGAGGCGCTTCTTCTATTCCGCCTTGATAAAACAATGTCATAATCGGTCAATATGGGTTTACTTTGGTCTTTATGGCCTATATTTCTTGACAGAAAACGACTTAAAGTTATAAGCGACTTCTTGTGTTTTTTCCTATTCTCCCCTTTTACTGGGGTTAGCAGGGTTGATTAATAGAGGAGGTACCGTATGAAATCGATGCTGTCGACCAAGGAGGTGGCCAAGTTTCTGGATGTCAATGAGAAGATGGTCTATACACTGATTTCGGAAAAAGGTTTGCCGGCCACCAAAGTCACCGGCAAGTGGCTTTTCCCCCGACAACTGGTGGAGCAATGGCTCGAATCGCATACGATCAACTACCCTGAAAATGGTCATCCGCTGCCGCCTTACCATGGCCTGCTGATTTTGACCGGCAGCAATGATCCACTGTTGGAGAGAACCCTTTCACTGTTCAATACCCGCCACCCCGGGCATGTTGCCGTTTTCGGTAATCTCGGCAGTATGGGCGGATTGCAGGCGCTGCGGCAGAATTTGTGCCACATCGCTTCCAGTCACCTGTTGCAGGAAGAAGACGAGGAATACAATTTCGATTTTGTCACCAAAGAGCTCGATAAATTACCGGCAATTATCAATTTCTGTCGGCGCGAACAGGGGCTTCTGGTTCAGAAGGGTAACCCCAAAAAGATTACGTGTGTCGCAGATCTCGGGCAACCGGGCCTCACTATCGTCAACCGACCACTGGGAACCGGAACCCGGTTGCTGTTGGATCTCGAGCTCAAGAAGGCCGCAGCCGACGGTTCCAAAATCAAGGGCTACGACCACGAAGTGGGGCGCCATCTGGATGTTGGGATTGAAATCCTTTCCGCTCGGGCCGATGCTGGCCTGGCCATCCGTGCCATAGCCGATCTGCTCAATATCGATTTCTTGCCCTTGCGCTGGGAGCGGTACGATCTGATGATAAACAAAGACCGGTTTTTCGAAGAAGGAATCCAGCGATTTTTAGGATTGTTGCACGAAAATGAGTTTCGGAAAATCGCTGCATCTCTGAGTGGTTACAGTCTTGACCTTTGCGGTAAGATGCTTTTCCCGATCAGTGCGGCCGCTTCGGCTGACGCTGAATCCTTCTAGACTACGCGAATTATGATAAAGTACCACGACATATTATTATTCGGACACATCCGGCACTGATTTCGTGATGCCATCGGGCGAAGACTTCAACAGCCAACTGACCCACAAGGTTTTCCACTTGCGACCGAGTTTGTCCTTGACTGAATGTTGTCGAGATCTTCCTTTTATTTCGTTTTCCCCCTGATCGATTCGAACGAATGAATTTCGAAATGAAGGGTGCTCCAGAAAAAGAGATAAACGGTGTTCAAAATCGGCCTGACGGTACTTTGCGATAATATCCTGATAATTTTGCATTGTATTCTCCCTGTTGATTTTTGTCATTATGTTTAAATTACGGCTGATATTTTTCCAATCTGCCGGACAGCTCTATGGTGGTCTTCGAATCCCAGTTGCGGCATTTTGGATGATTCGATTTGGTTGATCATATAATCAGTTGCAAAATCGACCGTGTCTCTGTCCGAAAGGATACGTCTGTGACCCAACCCGGTAGTTACGTGTAGCATGACATGGGGCCAGGTGCGGGCCATTTCGCTGGAATCTCGAAACGGTATGGCCTGGTCCTGCCGGTCGTGGATAACCAGAAGTTCCGCGTCGATGGCCTGCAGGAGTTTGCCGGGGTTGGCGTTTTTCAGGGTGTAACCGAAGCGATGTTCGTATTCTTCGATTGCTCTGTGGTACACGCGCTCGGGTATTCCATAGAGGTTAAAGGTATTGAACAAGATCTCCTCGAGCCTGAACACGGGGGCAATCAAGACAGCTGGGATGGAAATATTTTCCTTGGATAGGGCATTGATCACGGCTGATCCTCCCAGGGAGTGACCGATGAGCCCCTTGACATTGAACCCGTTTGGAGAACTCAGAACGGCTCTGATCGTATCCGTCCATTCAAAATAACTGGATGTTTTTCCACCCGAATCACCATGGGCCGGTGCGTCGAAAATTATCACCGTGTAGCCCGCTTCCACCAGCGGTTCGAAGAAAAGTTTGAACTGGATTCCCCGGCCGTTCCATCCGTGAACAAAGAGAACACCGGGCCCCTCACCCCATTTCCAACCCTGAACCGTTTTGCCGTGAATATCGATCTGAAACTTCGATCCGGTATCCAGAAATTGCTCTTCTTCTATGCTTGTTCGATAGCCTGCCGGTCTGAAGACATGTTTCTTTACTAATCCCACGGCCAAGGCCGGCGCAATGCGCCACGAAAGGTTGAGTAAAGCGTGGATAACGAATCGCTTCATAGTAATTGTACGTACGTTCGTGCTATTATTGGATAGCGTTCGCAGCCGAACAGTCATGATTTCTCCTTAATTATAGCCAAGTATGATGTGGACGATAGGGGAGGACGGGCCCAACCTATCGGTAATTATTCAGCAGTTGATCAAGTGCGGCTTCTTGGCGTTTTTGGGTTTCCGCATTGTTGAGCAACTTATCGAAATAGTGAAATCCAAGCAGCAGAGAATACAGCTCAAAGGCAAATTGGTCAGAATCGATATCATCCCTAAAATCACCGACCCGAATTGCCGAGAGGGCGATGCGACGCAGACTGTCAATCCATGATTCCTGCTGAGCCAGAATAAAATCGCGTACTTTGCCGGCGCGATCCGTAAATTCAGTGCTGGATGAGACAAAAATGCAGCCGCCGGTCATCCGGGTACTCCAGTTTATCCAATTATCCACCAGGGCTTTGATGCGCGGGATGCCTGGTTTCTCCAACAAAGCCGGGATGACCACCGCTTCGGCAAAAAGCTCCCCCGCATGTTTCAATATGTCAACCTGGAGGTTTTCCTTGGACTGAAAGTGCGCGAATAAGCCGCTTTTAGACATTTGGGTCGCTTTGGCTAAGTTACCGATCGTGACACTTTCGAGACTCAGCTGTGTCGCCATCTTCAACCCGGCATCCAGAATAACGCGTTTTGTATCTTCACCTTTTGTCATGATAATATAAAATAGAACGACCGTTCGTACTTGTCAAGAATAAAATGTCTGCTCGCACGGTTTAGATCCATTTGACCTTGTCAGGTCGATAGTGAATGTATACGGCTTTACCCGGAAATATCGTTCGACTTTGCGTTTGTTGAGGGGTTAAACCGATCGCAAAGGGAAGATCTCCCACCATGATGGTGGCCCATATCAGCCCCGTTTTTCTTTCGAGACTGAGCTGGGAAACGGTGCCTTGAAGAACTTCACCGTTGTTCGCTATTGGGAAGTTGTTTTCTGCGATCACAAAGGTGTCGATGACAGCGGCAGCATCATTGTGTGGCGGTCGAGGCACCCACAAGAGTTGCCTGTCGGATAATCGTTTACCCCATTTCCCTGCGGCCAATGGCACCCAGGGACCGAACATCAGGGTTTCACGGCCGGTTCCAAAAATTTTCCCTTTGAAAACGTGCAAGATTTCGTCGCAGACTTCGTACAGCCAGTGCCAGTCGTGACTCGCAACGACAAGGGTGGTACCCCATTCCTTTCTTGCCTTCAGCGCCGCCTCTTTGATTAGCTGTGCGCTGGCGGCATCGACATTGGCTGTGGGTTCATCCATCAAGAGGACCCTGGGGTTCAAGACGAGCCTGGCCGCCAATGCCACCCGCTGGGCTTCCCCGCCTGAAAGGGCATACCAGGGACGCCGCATGAAATCATCACCGGCCAAACCGACCAGCGAAAGTGCCTTGGCTACCCGGTCGGACACACCAGCGGCATCTCTGCGCAGATTCAGCCCATAGGAAACATTATTGAATACACTGCGCTTTAAGAGAAAAGGCTCTTGCGGCAGAATGGTGATCTGAAATCTGGCTGCATCCGAAAAGGGTTCAACCGTTTGACCGTTAAACAGAATTTTACCCTGGCTCGGTTTTTCTATCAGCCCCAATAGCCTTAAAAGGGTGCTTTTTCCGCTCCCATTCGGCCCGATGAGCCCGACGATGGACGCCGGTTGTACGGTCAGATGGTCAATGTCCAGAACCGTCTTAGCGGTGTAGGCATGTTTGAGAGATGTGATTTCGAAAATCGGCAACACGATCCTTGACCCGCATTTTTGCGGGTTTCCATTCCTCGTTGTACGGTTGATAGGTCAATTAAATGCGGTTTTTTACCGAATGAAGGCTTTCTGATCAAGGCTATTCGGGTTAGCCCGCATTTTTCTCGGGCCGCATTCGGTCATTTGCAAGGCATTCAGGGGCGCAGCTGTACTTTGGTACCGCAAGCCTTTGATAACGCAGCAAATGGGCGATTGCGGTTCGCCCTAAGGGTGAATATTTTTTAGCATTTTTTATCCGATCGTTGGGGGACAAAATGTTCACCGAAACTTTTGGCAGAATAAAATTTATCTCACTGTTATCATGTTATTTTTTCAGATCTACTGAAAAATATTCATGAAATATGCGGGCTAGACTCTGCGCCGCAATAACGAGACCGAGAAATTAACACAGAAAGCAATGACTAAGAGGACGACGCCTAAAGCAACTCCCATACCGAACTGCCCTTTGTTGGTTTCCAATGCGATCGCGGTGGTAATGGTGCGGGTATGCCATTTGATATTGCCGCCAACCATCATTGATATTCCCACCTCCGTCATCACCCGCCCATAGGCGGCTATCGCACCTGCCAGGATGCCATGGCGGGATTCCCAAAGACTGCTTATAAAAAGCTGTCGCCGATTGGCTCCCATCGACATGATGGTAATGCGAAGCTGTTTGTCCAGGCTTTCGACCGCTGTCGCCGTCAGGCCAATAACGATCGGCAATGCTAATATTGTTTGCCCGATGGCAACCCCAGGCAGCGTGAACAGCAGGCCGACGTGTCCCATAGGACCGCGATGGGTTAGGAACGCATATATCAGAAGGCCAATAAACACTGTCGGTAGCGCCATCAGGGTGTCCACGACAGTCCGAATCGGCTTTTTGGCTCTGAAATTGAAATAACCGAGACCAAAACCCAGGGGGATGCCGATGATGAGGCTGCATACAATGGAATAGCTCGATACTTTCACCGTGGCGAGAATTGCAGAATAGGTTTCGGCATCACCGCTGACCAGTAAATCTATGGCCCGTATAAACCCATCGAGTATGAAATTCATGTGGCCCTGATTCGTGTGAAAAATGACGATTATTAAGCGGTCACTAGCCTATCAATCTGCTGCTATAGCCCAGGTGGTTGGATTTTTCCATATCTGACTATTCTGTCGGCGGATACGTTGAACTCGCCTCATTTTGCATTGGGTGTAAACAACGGCTTTCCCAGCAATTTGAAGCCCTTAATTAGCGCTTGAGCATCCGGCCCGGTAATCCAAGTAATAAACTGCATCGCTTGCTCATTCTTAGCATTTGGGCAATGCTTTTTATCGATCGCGATCACGCTGTATTGGTTAAGCAACACGGCAACGCCCTCGACGAGAATTTTCAGTGGCGGATTTCCGTCCAAATTGTCTTCGTATTTGATGTAGGTCCCTCTGTCGGTCATCGTATAGCCGTTTCGTTCGGCGGCGACATTAATCGTTGCCAGCATCCCCTGGCCGGTTTGGATATACCAGTTTTCTTTTTCCGGTACCGGCAGATCGGCGGCTTGCCAAAGGAACAGTTCTTTTTTATGCGTCCCGGAATTATCACCACGGCTGACAAACGTCGCTTTCTTCGCTTTGACCGTTTGCATAGCCTCCTTGATTGATTGGGATCTGATTCCAGCCGGGTCGCCCGGAGGGCCTATGATAACGAAGTCATTGTACATGATTTCACGCCGATCGGTACCGAAACCATTGGCAATGAATTTTTTCTCAGCCGCTGGTGCATGCACCATGAGAATGTCAACATCGCAGTTTTCGCCCAGTTTCAAGGCTTTCCCTGTGCCGGTGGCCGTCCATTTGAGTTCGATGCCTGTGGCGCTTTGAAATTTGGGCGCCAGGTCATCTAGCAGACCGGTGTTGTCGGTGCTCGTCGTGGTGGCCATCATTAGGGTTTTTTCGCTTTCTGCCGCTACCGGGGGCACAAAATAAATCGAAATAAATATCATCAATAGAACCACGGTTGCCTTAATCCCGCTTTTCAACATATCTAACGTTCCTTTCTCTATCGATTTGTCACACCTGATGGCCGGTACATAGAATGATGCCATTAACATTCTGTGTGGTTCGATTTAAGATCTTTAGCCTCATGCAATTTATCTGTAAGGTTTGCATAGGGTGCAGGCGACGTTAGTAATTAGGAAAATGTGCCGATAGTGTCAATAAATTTATAATATGACTTTATAAAACTCCTTATAATAACAATAATTAACTAAAAATAACCATTTGTTGGAAATTCGAAGGCGGGAAAAATGCAAGATTAGGGGTGAGAAAACTTGGAGATATGGCGGTTGTCAAAAAAACGTTCCATTATTCGAACGTTTTTTTCTACAACCACTTATACCACCCCGCCGCATTTCGGAATGTATTTTTGAAAAGTGGTATAACATTGAATCCAGAATGATAGCCTATTGGATCGGTAGGATTATCCCCTCAATCGTCTGTCAGTCAGCTCGTATTGCCCCATGTCATCTCCGTGCTCATTATACAACTACCGACTTTGTGGCATAATTTATAAATCAGCTTGAACATTGTGTGAATATCGCAGCAGGAGGAAGCAGTATGAATACAACAAATGAATTACTTGGAAAATTTGAGGATGAAACAGGTGAAGGATACTATTGTCCCATAAATGCAGTGAGGGATAATCGCATCGTTTCCGAATGGGAACTCGACAACTGTGTGGAAGCGTCGACAGCGGGACGGTATTCGGGAAATCTTAATGTGGTCGATCGCTTCTAAGAATGGGAGTGCCACGAAAATGACCATCAATTCAGATCAGTGCCGGATCGCCGACATCACGGAATTTGGTTTGCGTGATGGCGATATAACCGAGGATAAGATCAAGCAATATCTATCCGCCGGCATACTCTCACCTGAAGAGGTTTGTCACGCCATAAGGAGTTTTACGCTACTGCAATTTTTAAAGCAACGAGGTATGGCAATTCGTTTCAGTTACTATTCCCCAAAAAAATGCTAAAATTTAAAGGAGAAATATAATGAAAGTAAATTTTAAATGTTTCGGCAATTTAGCGAAAAAATACGATTGTGAATACAACGAAACCACAGTTATCGAACTGACCGAGGGTGAAAAAGTGTCCAAGATTATGGATGCTTTCGGAATAACAGAGGCTGAAGCAAAGATTGTTTTCGTGAATCACAGGATTTCGGGCTCAAATCAATCTTTGAAAGACGGTGACCGTGTGTCATTGGCTCCGGCCACTGGCGGAATGTAATTGTGGGAAAAGTCGAATGAAACTTGGGTTCGGAAACATGCTCGTCGTTTATGGTTTGACGGCCGGCGTTTTCTTCATCATAGATCTGTTTTGGCTGGGTGCCGCCGCAAAGGGACTCTACGAGCGACACATCGGCAGCCTCCTGCGTGAAAACGTTAATTGGACGGCTGCAATTCTCTTCTATCTCATGTACATCGGCGGCATCCAGTTCTTTGTTCTGATCCCGGCGATCCAAGAGGGTGATGGCATATTGCGGACGGCCTTAACGGGGGGTGCGCTCGGCTTTTTTGCCTATTGCACTTTCGATCTAACCTGCCTCGCACTCATTCGCAACTGGTCACTATTCATATCTGTCATCGATATTATATGGGGAACCCTCTTGACCGGATTCACGTCAGCGGTCACACTATGGTTGGTAAGACGGTTCTCTATCGGCTGATAAGGCCTTGCAGCGATTGCCACAGAATTTTCAGGCCGACATGTTTCCCTCCATACGAACAAACCTTTGACCGGAATCATTGCAAATGACCGTTGCATTCGCTAAGGTACTGAACACTTCTGCCGTGCGTGTATGGGATCTGATAACAGATACGCAAACATGGAGCAAGTGGGGACCTTCCATCCGTGCGGTAGATACACAGGAGAGATTCATCAGGCGTGGATCGACAGGTCGAATACGTACGATTATCGGCATGTGGTTGCCTTTCACGATTACGACTTATGAGCCGCAGCAGTATTGGGATTGGCGTGTGGGCGGGATTCAGGCCACCGGCCATCGTTTGGAGCCTTGGGGCCCCAAACACTGCCGTGTTAGTTTCATCGTTCCTGTTTGGGGAGTCCCGTACGGCATTGTCTGCCGCATCGCGCTGAATCGCATCGATCGTTTACTGACCCTGACAGCCCAGGAAGATTGATCGTGGAAAGAGTTTTGGTTACAGGCGCCACCGGATTCATCGGCCTCGAGGTTTCGCGGCAGCTCGCTGAACGCGGCAAGCGCCCCAGGCTGATGGTCAGGCGGCCTGTGCGCGGTCTCATGCTGAGAAAATTGGATGCCGAAATCATGCAGGCCGACATACGCAGCCCCAAGAGTCTGCGCCGCATCCTGGAGGGCGTCGATACCGTGATTCATCTTGGCGCCCGCGCAGCTTTCGAACCATATCCACGATTGTATCCCTCCATTGTCCTCGGATCGACAAATCTCATGCAGGCGGCAATCGAAGCGCGAGTTTCCAATTTTGTGTTTGGCGGTAGTTTGTTGGTCTACGGTGATATTGCCAATCCTCTGGATCAAAACACCCCGCCGTCACCGAAGTCTGGTTATGGGCAGGCTAAGTTGGAGGCGGAACAACGCCTCGAAAAGATGGCGCGAGAGAATGATGTCTGCTTCGTTTCCATACGCCTTCCGCATGTCTACGGGGCTCACAGCCTGCTTTTCGACCAAGTCCGGCACGGCAGGGTCTTCTTCCCGGGGCGTGGAGACAACCCGTTCGCGCACATCCATGTGTTCGATGCCGCCCGCGCTTTAATCCAAGCCGCTAAAAACCGTCGACCGGGTACTTGGGTGGTCGCCGATGAACTCTCCTGCACGTGGAATGATTATTTCGACTCACTCAAAACTTACTATCCGCGACTTCGCGTGATGCACATACCCCAAAAGCTGTCTCACCTTGGAACGCGCGTATTGGATGTCCTTTACGGATTGACCGGTCATCCGAATCCGTATCCGAGTGGGGCGGTATCCTGCTGGAATCTGCGTCTGCCGGTCATACCCGGGACGATGAAACAGGCGACTGGCTTGAAACCCAAATTTCCAACCATCCACGACGGTATCCCAGACGTTTTGGACGACTGTATCTCTTTTTACTGGTTGCCGTCCAACCTCGATCGACTTTAAACCCCTTCACAAAGGCATTCTCTTGGCGGCGATGACCGCCATGGAATGACAGAACAACGCCCATATCAAATTATTTGCACCACTGTTCCGTCGGTTTCGAGCAGTTTGAACCGAATGAGGCCTCTGGCCGTCGACGGATCCACCGGTCGCCCCATCTGCGTACCAACGATTCGAATCCGCGCCGCCAGCCTTCTGGTGGCGTTTCGGGCCGCTTCCATCAGCGCCCGCCCTGACACACTATCCGCTGGAAGTCCGTGTCGGGCGGCTTGGCTGCGGCATATGGTTGCGCTGCGACCGTGGATCTGAAGGAAATAGAGAATTCCTTCTTCGAGTTTGCTATCAATGGGTGTCAATGCGGTGCAGCGGTGGGCAAACTCCTATTGGTCGAGATCGAAATGGTCGACCGACCAAGCGGCATCGGCCTGAAGAATCCATCAGTCAGCAACCCCACGGCTCATTTACTCGAATTTCTGGCCGCCCAAACGATCATGGGATCAGCGGAAGGCGCTGTTGATCGGCATGCCAAGGCGTTTTCTGCAGGCCAACAGCATCGCATATAAATGGCTGCCATCACTCCAAAAAAAGAAACCAGGCCGACCGGGCCTGGCTCGAAATCAAACGCGAAAAAATATAGATCTCCAATCGGGTACTCACCATAAAAAGAAAAGGATGCGGTCTCTTTACGAAGAACACTGGGAATCATCTTTACTCCGGCACCAGGCATATTGCAGGTGTTCGTCCACCATCAGAGAGTTAAACCTAAAGTGAGCGTTTCAAATTTTAAATGGAGGAGGAACTGCCTTATTTATAAGGAATTCTATCAAAGTTTAATTTTAAAATTTGAAACCCTTCGGGATTGCCGATCTTGCCGCATCTACGGCGTCAGATGCCGTCCCGCATAGCTGACTATAGCGGAACGACATCTTCCTTGTATCTGCGGCAACCTCGACAATCGCTCAAATTAGGTAAAACTATATCAAACCGTGTCCCCCTCAGACCCACAAGATGCATGCGCACGCATAATTGGTGCGAATATTCGGGGATCCAGACACGGTTAGATTAAGTTTTTTCGAATAATGCCGATAATCTATTCACTCAATGCATTTAAACAGTGACGATGTTAATAAAAAGGCATACGATCATGAATTTGATGGGAAAAATCGAAATCAGTTCTTCAAATGGGGGTAAGTGCCATGTACTGGATTTACCGGTGCTTAGAAAACCTGATTGGTACTTTCAGGCTGACAATTTTTCAGTACGATTTGAGATCCTTAATGGAAATGTTCTTCATGGGATCACCAATGGTAAGGTCAAAGAAGATATTATCGATCCAGCCGTCGAATTGCAGGAAAACGTCGTCCGTTCGACGGGCCTGGATTCGGAGCCTTACTATTACGTTCTGGGGCTGGCCGGGATCAAGTGGCGCCAGCCAGAAGGCTCGGAAACGATACGTTAATTCTATTTTAAGGTTCTTTAAGAAGTATCCTTTCAAATTAATAATTTTTTACGGTTCCAACAGGCTGTTAACGGCAGCGATCAATCTGGCGAAACCTTTCGTACCATTCAAGGTTCGCGTCACAAGTGATTTAGATAAAGCCATGAAGCTCATTGCCGAAGAAGAATCCGAGGGCGTTCTCCCTTCCAATTTGTTGCCAATAAAAAATTCATCTGGAGAAAATGCGGGGTCGAAACAGATCCAGGAATATGCGGAGGAGTTGCTTGGCTATATCGAGCAAATCAACTGGGAAGTCGACGGAATCAGTCAAATAGAAGATAAGGATCCGGACCATCCTTTCCATCTCGTTTTTGAGGCCTTAAAGCTCGTGAAATGGGAACTCGATGATCTCTACCAGCAGCGAAAATCCGCCGAAAAGGCTCTTCGCAAATCCGAGGCCAATTTTCGTAAAATTGTCGAAGCCTCTCCAATGGGTATGCACATGTACAAGCTGGAGGAGGATAAACGGCTTGTATTCACAGGGTCCAATCCAGCGGCTGATTCAATCCTCGGAATAGATAATACACAATTTGTTGGAAAAACCATCGAAGAAGCTTTTCCACCCTTGCGAGAGACGGAGGTCCCTGATCGTTATTGCCAGGTATGTACCGATGGCACCCATTATCGAAATGAACAAATTGAATACGCGCATGGGCAGATAAAAGGCGCATTCGAGGTTCATGCTTTCCAAACCGGCCCGGGAATGATGGCAACCATGTTTTTCGATGTTACGGCACGCAAGCAGGCGGAGGACGCCTTGCGGCAGAGCGAGGAACGTTACAAAACGCTGACAAACAATCTACATGTCGGTATATACCGCAACACCACGGGATCTCAGGGCCGGTTCATAGAGGCCAATCCCGCCATCGTGGATATGTTTGGCTATCAGAGTAGAGATGAATTCAAAGCAATAAATGTGGCAGATTTATATCAGAATCCGGACGATAGGGAAAAGTTTAATAAACAAATATTTAAGAATGGGTCAGTCAAAAAGTATGAAGTCAAACTTAAGAAAAAAGATGGATCACCATTTATCGGATCGGTATCTGCGGTGGCTGTCAAGGACGTAGATGGCGAGGTAAAATACTACGACGGAATCATAGAAGACATTACCGGTAAAAAAGAACTTGAAGTACAGCTTCAGCAATCCCAGAAAATGGAGGCCATCGGCACCCTTGCAGGAGGTATTGCCCACGATTTCAATAACATCCTTTCAGCTATTTTAGGTTACACGGAACTGGCCATGATCGATACTGAAACAGAGTCAACCCTCAGTCAATATCTCCAGGAAGTATTCCGGGCCGGCGAGCGGGCAAAAGATCTGGTCAAACAGATTCTCACCTTCAGCCGTCAAGCCGAGCGCGAGCGCAAACCGATCCAACCAAAAGTCATGAGTAAAGAGGTTATTAAATTTCTGAGGGCATCACTACCGACGACAATTGAAATACGCCAGGAAATCCAAAGTGACTCATTGGTAATAGCGGACCCAACACAGATACATCAGCTTTTAATGAATCTTTGCACCAACGCCGGACATGCTATGAGGGAAAAAGGTGGTGTGTTAACGGTGAAGTTGTTAGATACGACATTCGAATGAAGGTATAACGGCCGAACACCCCGAGTTGAAACCAGGGCCGTATATCGAATTGACCGTAAGCGATACAGGATATGGTATACCGGCCCATATGCTCGATCGAATTTTTGACCCATTTTTTACCACTAAAGATAAAGGTGAAGGAACCGGATTGGGCCTTTCGGTGGTCCATGGTATTGTCGGCAGTAATGGCGGAAAGATAATCGCTTCCAGCGAAGTGGGTAAAGGGTCTACTTTTATAGTCTATCTTCCAACCGTCATAAGGTATGATGCAACACCGCCGCAAGAAGGAGAACCTGTCCCGACCGGGGCAGAGCGGATTCTTTTTGTAGATGATGAAGTCGCTCTTGTAGAAATTGGAAAACATATGCTTGAATCTCTGGGTTATAAAATTACAACCAGGACCAGTAGTGTAGAGGCTTTGGAGTTGTTTAAGTCCAAGGCCGATAGCTTTGATCTGGTAATCACCGATATGACCATGCCGAATATGACCGGTGACGAATTGGCAAGAGAACTTCTACGCATAAAACCTGAGATCCCTGTCATACTTTGCACCGGTTACAGTGCCCGGATCAATCAACAACAGGCATCGGCAATGGGTATTCGCGCCTATGTTTCCAAGCCTGTGTTAAGAAGGGAGATTGCTGCGACCATTAGAGATGTCTTAGGCGAGAGATGATATTGAAAATCTTAGGCAGTGCCCGGCCACGGTTTATACCGTTTTTCAAATCTTAATGAGATATCCGGGATAGCTTCCTTACACAGATATTCTCCAGCACCGATGAATCCGTTTCCGCTTGTTCACGTAATCTTCCGGAATCGTCTGCGCGGTAATCTCTTCAATTCCGCTGACCTTCAACCCTGCCATGCGCGCCTCGAACGCTTGGTGGTTGGTCGAAAAAAAGATTGTGGCTCCTTTGCGCATGATCGCCACCACCCTTCTCAGTAGTTCGGGGTGGTCTTTGGCGATGTCGAAATCAGGCTTGCCTGTTCGGTCTGTGGAATACGAGGGCGGGTCCACCACGGCCAGGTCGAAGCGTTGATTGTCCAGGCTGGCCTTGTGCAGAAACAGGAATGTCGGCATCTGAAACAGTTTGTTTCCTTCTGTCGGGATGCCGTTCAGCGCCATGTTCTCGCGCGTCCAGTCGATGGCTGTCTGCGACCGATCCACCGATACCGTCGAACGCGCCCCACCTTTAGCGGCATAGCAAGAAAACGAACCCGTGTAGCAGTAAAGATTCAAAAAATCCTTACCTGCGGCCAACTCCCGCACCATAAGGCGAGTCTTGCGGTGATCGGAAAAGAGGCCGGTGTCGATATAGTCATAGGGATTCACGTAAAAGAGGAGATCCCGCTCGTTGATGACGATTTTTCGATTTGTGTGGTCGATGCGTTCGTAGCGCTTGCCGCGCTGTTTGCCCACGCGTCGTTCCTTTAGGTGCACGTTTTCCGCGGCCACCTCGAGGGCCTCGGCCACGGCGGCCCCCATCATTGGCAGCCACTCGGGCGTCGATTGCTTGCGGGTGTATTCGCCGATGACCAAATGCCCGGCATACCAGTCGACGACAGCCCGGATTTCCGGGATCTCCCAGTCATAGAGTCGGAAAACCTCTATATTCTGGCGCGCAAAACGCTTGCACAGGTGTTTGAAGCGCTTTTTAACCCGGTTGGCCAGCATTTCGCCCTGTTTGCGGTATTTTGTTTCCAATTGGGTTTCCATGGTTGGCTTGACACTCCTGTTCAGCTCCGCAAAGTGGCGGGGCGATGGCAAAATCTCGGATCCGGTCCGAAGGTACAACGCAGATCAGTGCAAAAGCGGAACGTATTCGATTTTTAATCTTTCTATTCTGTGTTTATAGTGGTTGTCAAAAAAACGTTCCGTTTTTCGAACATTTTTTTCTACAATCACTTATATCACCCTTCCGTATTTCGGAATTTATTATTGGAAAGCGGTATAAATTGGAAAGATAGGTTCGTTCGTCAGTGCCTTTTTATTGAAATTGACATCTCACGATGATCCGGTGAAATCAGCGACAGGAATCCTTTAAGTAAAGATAGAAAATGAGCCGAGCCCGTATTCATGACGGACGAATCGTATTGACGACCTTCGGGTCCCTTGGCGACCTGAATCCCTTTATTGCCCTGGCGCGCGGGCTTCAGGCCCGGGGATTTCGGCCGGTAATTGCCACCAGTGCTTACCATAGAGATGCCGTTCGTGGTGCCGGGATTGCCTTTCACCCCCTCCGACCGGATTTGGATCCGGATGATAAGGACCTGCTTTGCCGGGCTATGCATCCACGCCGGGGCACCGAGGTGATCTTGAGGGATATTGTTTTTCCGTCCCTCCGCGACACTTACACGGATTTGGACGCTTTTCTGCGAAACACCGATGTGCTGATCACCCACTCGATCAGCTATGCTGGCCATATTGCGGCCGAAAAACGTGATTTGACCTGGATATCCGTCGTTCTCGCACCCATCGTCTTTTTGTCGGCGTACGACATGCCTGTGTTGCAGGGCTTTCCGTTTCAAATTTATATGGGAAGGCTGAGACCGGCAACAAACCGCCTTTTGATCAAAATAATTAAATTTGTCACACGCGGATGGTGCCGGCCGGTGCGCCGGCTGCGGAAGGTTCTGGGACTCGCCCCGGGAAAACATCCCATATTCGAGGGACAATTTTCACCCCATCTTGTACTGGCCATGTTTTCAAGCGTCCTGGCCCGACCCCGACCCGATTGGCCTCCCAATACTTGCCTCACAGGCTATGGATTTTATGATGCAGCAGCGGAACAAAACGACTTGCCTCCAGAACTCGAACTGTTCTTTAATGCTGGACCGCCGCCGGTGGTTTTTGCATTGGGCAGCGTGGCGGTATACACGGCTGGTAAATTTTATCACATGGCAGCAAAAGCGGCGGATATGCTGAAAAGGCGTGCAGTGCTTATTGTGGGTAAAGACACAGATAATCTGCCTGCAGAAGGCCTCCCGCCGAACGTGATTGCCGTGGATTACGTGCCGTATTCGAAACTGTTTCCAAAGGCTGCTGCGATCGTTCACCAGGGCGGCATCGGTACAACGGGGCAGGCCTTACAGGCCGGCAAACCCACCCTGGTCGTTCCATTTGCCCACGACCAACCGGACAACGCGCGACGCCTCGAACGTTTGGGGATCTCCAAAACACTGCTCTTGAGACGATGTTCCGCCCGCGCAATGGCCCGTGTGCTCGACGAATTGCTGGCGGACGCCGATTGCATTAATCGTGCAGACCAGATTGGCCAAAAAATGCGCTCGGAAGACGGCGTTGCGGTCGCATGCAACGCGATCGAGGCGTTCTTGACGGTAAAAAAGAAAAGAATCTAAGACTGGGGCAAAGATAATAAAAAGTCATCCGAAATTGAGGAAATAAATCGATGCAAACGAGGTGGACATTATGAATCCGAAATTCACCCCTGGAAAAAATATCGCCATCAAGGTTCCAGTGCATGAGTTTGACAGGACGGTTGCATTTTATAGAGAGATATTAGGCTTTGAAGAGGTTGACCTTTCATCATCCGACGACAATGAATCCGTCGCATTCAAGTTTGGTGACAAGAATCTCTGGATTGACAGGATTTCCGGCATCAGTCAGGCTGAAATCTGGCTGGAAGTCATTACAGACGATATTGAAGCGGCTTCGGTGTATTTCGAGAAGAATGGTGGTATCAGACGTGACGAAATCGAGCCCTTGCCAGAAGGGTTGAGCGGATTTTGGATAGCCAATCCGGCAAATATCATTCATTTGATCACTGAGTAAAGTCACAACAGCTTAAACGCGGAAAGGCTTTCTGTGCGGCGTATGGTCTATAGTAGTATATTCAGGCGGATAGAGTGGTTGTTCAAAAAAACGTTCCGTTATTTGGACGTTTTTTTCTGCAACCACTTATCCCACCCTTCCGTATTTCGGAATTTATCTTTGGAAAGCGGTATAAACGCAGGTGTCAAGAAATAATGGGTTTGCATCGTCATATCCGCCGATTGGTTTTCGTTTCCATTGCCTGGTTCCTGTTCTGGATCGGAGGGCTGCCAGACTATTATCAGCAATATTCCACGAAGTTCATGATTATGTTTGACCTGGCAATATTGCCCCCGATTTGGTTCTTAGTGTATCGCAGTATCAAAAGTGCCCGACCGGGCAGAGGGGTGATGGTTTCATTGTGGTGGTCATTCTATATTTCAGTCCCTTTGTTAATTTATGATCTTTTATATGCCGGAATTTACCTTGGACATGGCCTTCGGTTTTTAGGAAGGTACTGGTACATTACCGTGTACTACATTCTACCTTGGCTCATTTTCCCTCTTACAGGATGGCTTGTTGATAAAAAGACGAGCATCAAAATTTGAGCCATTAAGACATTGACCTTATACCACTGTAAGCGCCTGCTTGAACGCTGCCAAACCGACGCGTTCGATCATTTTACCGAGCCGTTCACCTTTTTTGGCATTCTCCTGGTAGTAGGCGACCACCTGGTCGATTGCAGCCAGCGCGCCGTCATCGTCGAGACCGCTGGCGCACTCCTCTGCGATCCGCGGGTTTGCCCCCACGTTTCCCCCGATAACCAGCGCCCAGCCGTCCTTCTTACCAATGAGGCCAATGTCGCGCACCCAGGACTCCGAGCAGCTCAGATGACAGCCGGATACTGCCATTTTGAATTTGCCCGGCAGCATTTTGGCATGATAGATTTCGTCCAGTTTCAACCCTAATTTGAGGGCATCCTGCTGGCCCAACTTACAGTAGGTGTTTCCTGGACAGGTTCTTATGCTGCGAACGCACAAGCCGACGGCAGCACCTTTGTCGAGGCGTAACGCGTCCCAGGCCCCGTCGATATCCTCTTCCTTGAGACCAATAATTGCGATGCGCGTGGCACCGGTAATCTTGATTGCCTTGGCATTATACATTTCGGCAGTATCCGCAATGCGTCGCAATAGTTCCGGCGTCACCAACCCGCAAGGAATGTGCGGTGCAATGGCATAGGTTTCATTGTCGCGTTGGGGTATGGCACCCTTCTCTCCCAGTTTCAGCATCAAATTTCCTCCTTGTTACCATTCGAAAAACAAAAAACGCTCCCATGAGCGTCTATAATTTTTCGGGCAGTATAGGAAAGGAGGCCATGCAATGTCAAGAACGGCTCAACACCGATGCAACGGCCAAGCGACAATGCCCATAATATTCGGCAGGTTCCGCCTGCCGGATCCTATCGACCACTGACCCCGGAATATGAAAGGGCTTCTCATTACCGTCAAAAGGCATTATATGTCCCAAATAGACCATTGGATACATGACGACAAACGGCGCAACAACCGCATAGTTTCAAAATGTCCGCGCGTGCGTTCAATCTCTGAGGATCGAAATCCGGCGTGCCAAATTTTACTAACGTAACCATTCCGGCGAAAAGCCGGAATCTCATTATTTCCGCGTCCCTGCTGGCTCTTTTTCTAGGGGCTCTAGATGCACTGGTGATGGCGGCTGCCATGCCAACCATTGTAGAAGACCTGGGCGGTCTTCATCTTTACAGTTGGGTGTATACGGCCTACCTCCTGGCACGTACGGTTTCTCTTCCCATTTTCGGTAAACTGGCCGACATCTATCCGACGAAGCCCCTTTACATTGTATCGATTCTGATTTTCATCGTAGCATCACTGGCGGCCGGTTTTGCAAAAAGCATGTTTTTTCTTATCGTCTTCCGTGCCATTCAAGGAATCGGCGCTGGCGGCAATTTCGCGCTGGTGTATATCGTACTTGCGGATATCTCTCCACCCGAGGAACGCGGGAAGATCTATTCACTGGGAAGCTTCGTCTGGGGATTGGCGAGCGTATTAGGCCCAACAATGGGCGGATTCATCGCGGCCTATTTTTCATGGCCCTGGATCTTTTTTATTAATGTGCCGCTTGGTGTGCTGTCTCTGGCCGGAGTGAGTCTGTTTCTCCACGAAACTCGGGAAAAAAAGAAAAATGCGGCCATCGATTACACTGGCGCCTTGACCCTGACCATTACCATTTTGGCTCTGCTTTTCATTTTCCTGCTGGTCGGACGAAATTATGCCTGGCACTCGCCCCTCATCCTTACCCTCTGCGCAGTCACCATTATATTTGGCGTATTATTTTACCTTGCCGAACGAGGTGCAGAGGAACCGATCCTTCCCATTGAATTTTTTATCATTCGCGGCTTCAGTGTCGGAAACGCTGCTGTTTTCATGAGCAGCTTCGCTATCTTTGGGTTTTTCGGATTTGCGCCTCTTTTTATCCAAGGGGCTTTGGGGAAAAGTCCCGTTGCGGTCGGAACAGCGGTGCTTTCACTGAGTCTGGGTTGGTCCATAGGCTCCCTGGTGCTGGGCCGTTTTGTTCATCGTTGGGGAACCAGAAAATCCTCTATTGCCGGCGCCGTATTGCTTGCTGTCGGCTGCGCTTTCACGCTTACATTTTCGACTGCAACGACGATTGTTACCTGTTTTTGGGTTTTTGCACTGGTCGGGGTCGGCATGGGGTTTGTATCTTTAGCAACGGTACTCGTGGTGCAGAACAGCGTTGAGGCCTCCGATTTGGGTGTGGCCACCTCCTCTCACCAATTTTCGCGTAATCTCGGGTCTACTGTTGGCATCGGAATATGCGGCAGTATTTTTACCACCGCGTTTTCCACCGAGTTGCTATCCTTGTTTACGGGCAGCCAGGCGGGAAAACTTCCCGAGTCCTTGGTCAGTCAAATTCTCCGCAACGCCGACAGTGTGCTGCAGCCCGAAATTCGGGCCCAGTTTCCCTCCGACGCACTTCCGCTCCTATATCAGGCGGTTGCGCACGGAACCCTGCTTGTCTTCTGGGCCACCCTGGCCGCTGCCGTTGCTTGTCTGATTTGCTGCCTGTTATTACCGCAGGAAAACACTAAACAATAGCAGCCCTGAAAGTCTGCAATTGGTCGAAGGCCCGTTTTATAGCTTGTGGCAGTACGGGTCATCGGGATTAAGCACCTGGTGGGGTATATCGACGACTTCCAGGGGGTCCAACAAGGTGATCAGGTCGGGTTTTCGAATGATATTCCAGAAAAACGCATCATAAGAGAGTGCTGGGGAAGGGAGCCCGAGCGAAAAATGTAAATGGGGGATGATTTTGGCTTTCGATCTGCTGGTGTCGGCAATGGTGCCAATGACATCTCCTTCATTCACGATAGTGCCGATTTGAACTTCTGCCCGCGGTGAAGTGTGGGCATAGATCGACAAGAACCTTCGAATGTCGTCCTCCGGGTTCTCGTGTTCCACAATGACCGCTTTACCGAGATAATCGGTGAAGATGGCCTTGACCACACCGCCGGAAATTACCGGGATTCGATTTTTTTCGTCCAAGCGCTTTATCTGGGCGTAGCGATCCTTGTAAAGGCAAACATCGACACCCTCATGGGGAAAATCCCGCGAACCATGATCACCCCACCATTTTTGCGGAGAATTGAACAGCATCCCCGGGCAAAAAAGCCAACTGTCAAATCCGTTTCGATCCAAACGGTTTTCTTCGATAAGCATTTCGGCGAAACGGTAATTATTTAGAGTGAGCATATTTTCAGTATTCATTTTGGACGAATTCTTCGGGATGGGACGTGTTGCCGGAACCGACTGAAGATCCAATTGTTTAGTTAACATAATCTATACAAAAACTATACATCGTGGTGGGGTTATCCCGCGGGAAATGGGCCAGGCCAAAGCTGTCGGAGTATCTATTTTATTTTAATTGACACACTTTATTTCGGCCTTATATTATCACCCATGTTCAATGATTCTTTATTGAACAAATTGTATACAACATATTAACAGTACACTCAGAATATTTTTCATGCAAGCTTTCAGTCGTTTTAGTCGATGCGCTAAATTAAATCTCTTTTCATGTGAAGAGATGGTTAAAATCGACTACGGCTTATCGTGTACGGAAACCCATTTCAAGGAGAGAAAGATGAAGACTTACAAAATATTTGTTATCACAGCACTCTTGATATCTCTGCCGGCGCTGTTGTTTGCCGGAAGTTACAGTAAAGCCAAAACAATGTCAGACTCTAAGGACATTGTCGATACGGCGGTTACGGCCGGATCTTTCAACACTTTGGTAGCGGCCCTCCAGGCAGCTGACCTCGTGGACACCCTGCGCGGCGACGGACCCTTCACTGTATTCGCTCCGACCGATGAAGCCTTTGCAAAACTTCCGGATGGCACTGTGGAGGAACTGCTGCGTCCTGAAAATAAAGCCAAACTTCAGGCCATTCTTACCTACCATGTCGTCGCTGGTAAGGTCACGGCCGAAGAAGCGATGAAAATATCCTCAGCCAAGACGGTCAATGGGGAATCATTTCGCGTCAGTCAGAAGTCTGGAAGCCTCATGATCGATGATGCCACAGTGACTCAAGCGGACATTATGACCAGCAATGGCGTCATCCATGTTATCGATACGGTCCTTATGCCTAAATAATCAACTCGGAATCGCCTGAATGCTGCCGGTGTCGATCATTTGCGAATCGACACCGGTTTTTTCATTTCTGATAGACAGGTCTATAGTGGTTGTCAAAAAAACGTTCCGTTATGCGAACGTTTTTTCTACAACCACTTATACCATCCTTCCGTATTGCGAAATTTATTTTTGAAAAGCGGTATATTTATTGTTCGAAAGTCATCGCTGTATGAGACGCTGAATCTGATGAGAAAGTCCAATGAATTGATGTGAATCGACGTCATCGCCGATCAGGTTTTCGAGGTCCTCAATGAGCGGCGCCGACAGAAAGTTTAGTGGAAGTGTGCTGAGAAAAGCGATGTACTCTCGGGTATCCTCAACCCGTCCGTCTTTCAATTGTTGGGAAAGGATCCGAACGGCTTTGCGGGACAATTGCCGAACCCGTTTCATGTCGCGATCGCGATATGCCACTCGGCACTGATGTAACAACAGATCCGATTGCCGTAATTGCAATTGCGTTCGGTACGTTTGGATCAGTTCGTCCCAGCGGGTCTGTCGACTGAAGCGCGTCCGGCGATACATCGAGCTGTGGGCGGTAAACACGTTCCCGGGCACCAGATAATGACTGAAGAATATGGCCAACCCGTTTGATTTGACGTCTGAGGTGTGTCTCTCGAATTTGATCACTTTGGATTTCAGCAACTTTATACACATAAGGCTCCTGTCACGGATATTGGAATCGGATGTCGTGCGGGCTATATGCGCGAGAAAATTTAACAAATCGTAATATTCAAGGTTGAGAAAACTCTTGAAAGAAGGCGTTTTTTTCAATGTGACCTGCAAATCGGCCAGGGTTTGCACCGCAGTATTCGGCTGGTTCAGTTGATCAATCAGCTCACCGGCCAGTTCATCCAAAGCGGCGGCGAGATGAACTGTTGCGCAGCAGTCAATCAGGGAGAGCCCAGCGGGGTAGCGGCTCAACTTTTTACTGCCGCCTGCGCTGAGCGTGTATACGTCTCGATTGTATGGCTCGATGAATCGGTCGATAACATGGCGCCCTAATTCAACCTCTGACAGAATGGGGTTGTTTTTCAAATCCTGCAGCAGGCCTTCGAAAGAAATACCGCGTAACTGGTGAGTCCCCGGAGGTTCATTTACAAGGTGGATCTCGTCCTCACTGGCAATGAGATAATCCGTTACATCATTGAGGGCATAGGCGATTTCAACCATGCTGGACAGGCAAGAAAACAAGATCATCAGTGAAAAACGTCGACCATTCAAACCGTTCTTGAGTGCGTGTTCGAATGCGGTCAGCGGCATAATCGTTTGGCTGGTCGCATCAGGTGATATACTCAAGGTTTTTTGATTGGATTCAATTGTCAGCCGGCCGGTATCGATGACGCCCTTGCCGTGGGCAAAGGTACAAAAAATATATCTTTCAGCCGGAAAGAGATCGAGGGCGACCCGTATGAACCGCGTTAACGTGTCCGGATCTCCCAAATCACGCTCGCCCCAGTCGGAGAGGACTGTGGAATTGATCTGAGCGGTCTGATCGTCGGGTGTTATATGCAGCAGGCGGGTCTCAATCCATTCGCTGCCGAAACGCGAGATACCGCCGGGGTGACCGTCGACCAGTGCGACGATGTTCAGCTTGGCTGTGGAGCCAACCGTTTCCATTGCATCAACGGCTGACAAAACTTCGTCGGTCAGATCATTATCACCGTTCATGTAGAACAGTACTGTCGTCGACCCATCTGACGGTGCGGTTTTCCAAACAGTGGCATCGATCGTCTGAAAACCGAAAATAAGGATTCCCAAGGCCAACCATCCGAACCATACTGTCCGTTTTTTTTGGTTACCGCTCAGCATACGACGTATTTTCAGATCAACAGCCCGTAAATTCCTTCTGAAGTCCATTCATACTGTCACCCGACAACGAGATCACTGAATCGTATACTTAATTATACCGCAAACCGTTTATCGGGACGAGGCTAAATTGGAAATTCACCCAGACGTATTGCAAGTGCGTCCCTGAAATGGCTTGTATTCCAGATATTTGGTACACCGCCGACGCATTACTTTTTGCAGTATCGACGGAGGACTCTTGCTGGTTTGATAAGCAAATTTATAAAAATATTAATTTGACCGCAAAAAACGGATAGCCTTTGTCTGACATTGGTCATATTGTCGGTTACGCAAGTTAAATGGCATAAGGAGGATGAGATATTAGGATGAACAGTCCATATGCAACCGATCAGACCCGTTGGAACGCACTTCTGCAGCGCGATCATGAGGCTGACGGCGTATTTTTCTACGGGGTGTTGACCACACTCGTCTACTGTCGACCGAACTGTTCTTCCAAGCGACCGAATCATGAAAATGTTTGTTATTTTGATACCTGGGAGCAAGCCGAGAGGGCCGGGTTTCGACCCTGCAAGAGGTGTAATCCCCGATCGAGTGAAAATATCGACCAACATGCCGAAACGATCATCAAGGCCTGTAGAATAATGGACAACGCTGAAGAACACATTTCTTTAAAAACCCTGGCAGCCCAGTTGGGACTGAGCGCCTTCCATTTCCAACGTCTGTTTAAGAAAGTTACGGGCATTACACCCAAGCAATATGCCATGCAAAAAAGGTCAAAGCAGGTTCGGACCCGGTTGATAAAAGGCGCATCCGTAACGGATGCCATCTTCGAGGCGGGTTTTGCTTCCAGCAGCCGTTTCTATGAAAATGCCGTCAATAACCTCGGCATGAAGCCATCGCAATACCGCAAGGGCGCAACCGGCATCCGCATTAGAATCGCGGTTGTAAAATCCGATCTTGGTTGGGTTTTGATCGGCGCTACAGAAAAGGGTATATGCACCATAGAGCTGGGCGACAACCCTGATGTTCTGAGAGAGCGATTGTTCGAGAGTTTTCCAAGGGCTGTCATTCAAGAGGGTGATAACGATTTGAATGATTGGGTAAAGCAGCTTCTCATCCACATCGAAAATCCGTCCCAACGATTGAACCTCCCCTTGGATATCCAGGGCACGGCATTCCAACGCCAAGTCTGGCAAGCGCTGCGCGAGATTCCCGTTGGCTCTACGGCCAGCTATACTGAAATAGCCGAGAAAATCGGTAAACCCAAAGCCGCCCGAGCCGTGGCCAATGCATGCGCATCCAACAAACTCGCTATCGCCGTACCATGCCACAGGGTGGTTAGGAAAAACGGCTTGCTGGGTGGTTACCGTTGGGGTGCTGAAAAAAAACGGATGGTGTTGGACAAGGAGACCGGTTGAACTGTATAGTGTATAGTGTTTTTTACCCCGAAAATTTCATGCGTGGTAAAATTTTGCGTCAGGATTGGTCAATCATATTAAATAAGGAAGGTTGTCATGTTTAAATATCCTTATATAGTGGAGTTATTGTCACCGAAAGGATCGACCGACGATCAGCTTGAAAGCCTCCTGGATAGATTTGCTGAGCGGTATGCCAGGATTATTGCTGCGGGGCTTGGCATATCCATACCGGATAACCCTATGGGGCAGCCGAGGATGGGTGCTCTGGAAAGCATTGGTCTTAAAGGCCTTTCCGTTGATCCAGAAAAGATTGTAATGAATCTGAACACGTTCCATACAAAAAACGAGCTTGACCGTTTGTTACATAAGGCGGCTGAAACGGGCTTGAAATACATTCTGGTTGTCAGGGGGGATGGCGGGCCCCTTTTGTCCAAGCTTGATCCAAAAGACATCGGCGGCAAACTGAGCGTGACGACCTCCATTGATTTGATCCGATATATCAACACAGAATACGCCGATCAATTCATTACCGGTGCCGCTTTCAATCCCTACAAACCGATTTCTTTCGAGTTAAATCGAATGAAACAGAAAATTGACACTGGAGCCAAGTTTGTTGTGACCCAACCGATCATCGGAAAAGACGAAAACGTCGACAGACTTAAAGACTTTAACATTCCTGTTATCGTTGAAGCCTGGATGTCGAAAAACATCGATCTTCTGTACAAAAGTGTCGGTAAAGATAAGGACGAAAAGGCAGAAGCATACGATCCCGTAGATAATCTTGAAGTGCTCCACGAATATTATCCAAGGTGCTGCGTCTATTTGTCCATGCTCAGCTTCAAACAGGATTGGCGGGACATTCTGCCGCGGCTTTCAACGTAATATCCAAATTTATTCCATGTAGTGATCGGCGGGGTTGAGGTCGAGGACAGCGTGCACTATGCGCTCAAGCTTGGAATACTCGGGCAAATTCTGCACAAAATGGTCGTTCGGGCAAAACTTAACGATATTTTCGATTACCGACAAACCGCCCTTGAAAATTTATTTTAAATCTGCCTGGTGATAGAGTCCATCCGTGGGTGCTGAGGCGAAGAGCCCGAAAGGAACCCTCACAGGACCGCGTATCCTTCCATGTTTCAGGATGTCGTCCGGCGGGAAAGAAAGGAGATAAAAATGCGTTATGCCTCGTGCGTGATTTGTTTGCGGGTGAATAATGGTTACTCTAAAGTGAAAGAATAGAACACTTCAAATACATAACCCGTTGCGGTGTTTTCCTCTTCGTGCCTGCAAGAACGGGCATACATAATTCCCGTATAAAAATCTCCAGGGTTTTACTTTGACAGAATTGACTGCCAGATTACCGAAAACCCAGGGGCTCATAAACATTGAATAGGCATGGGCACAAATCAATGAAACACAACATATTGAAATCGCTGATCTTCATCATTTTAACGGTTGCAGTCGTCGACTTTTGGCCGCCAGTCCAAAAATACGCCCAGCCAACAGAAGGTGATCGGAAATCATCTCAAAAAGGAGCTAAATACAACCGTCTGATCGATGAATCCAGTCCCTATTTACTTCAGCATGCCACGAATCCGGTAGATTGGTACCCGTGGGGGAGTGAAGCCTTTGAAAAAGCCAGTCGCGAGGACAAGCCGATTTTTCTGTCCATCGGATACTCCACTTGCCACTGGTGCCACGTGATGGAAGAGGAGTCCTTTGCGGATTTAGAAGTGGCCGCCCTGCTCAACAAATATTTTGTTTCCATAAAAGTGGATCGTGAAGAACGTCCGGATATAGACCAGGTTTACATGGCTGTGACACAGGCGATCACCGGCAGGGGGGGCTGGCCCAATAATATCTTTTTAACCCCCGAAAAAAAACCGTTTTTTGCCGGCACCTATTTTCCGAAAAAAGACCGATGGGGCGTTCCCGGTTTGATGAAACTTCTGCCGAAGGTTGCGGAAATTTGGCAGAACGATCGTCAAAAACTCCTGAACAATGCCGAACAGATCACCGCTATGCTCGCCGGCATAGACGAAACCCGTCCCTCTGCGACTCTCACCCGGGATACTCTCAATAAAGCCCGTAACCTTCTTGCTGAAAGCTATGATTCCGAATATGGCGGGTTCGGACAGGCACCCAAATTTCCGAGCCCGCACAAATTGACCTTTTTACTCCGGCGCTATCATTACGAAGCAGACGCGCAGGCCCTGGCAATGGTGGAAAGAACCCTGACCCAGATGAGGTACGGTGGCATCTACGACCATATCGGTTTCGGTTTTCACCGCTATTCCACCGACGCCCAATGGCTGGTGCCGCACTTTGAGAAAATGCTTTATGATCAGGCTCTGCTGGCAATTGCCTATACGGAAGCATATCAGGCGACCGGAAAACCATTCTATGCTCGGACGGTCAGGGAAATCTTTGCATACATCCTGCGGGATATGACCTCGACTGAGGGGGGCTTTTACAGCGCCGAAGATGCTGACAGCGAAGGGGTTGAGGGAAAGTTTTATCTGTGGACTACAGCGGAAATTAAAAACATTTTCGGCCAAGAAGCATACGCCGTATTGAAAAAAACCTATAACCTTGAAAAGGACGGTAATTTTCAGTCACAAGAGGCCAATCAACCGCAGGGAAGCAATATTCTGCATCTTGAAAATTCCACCACGGAATTAGCCGCCGAATTGGGCATTTCTGAAAAAAAACTGCTGCAGGATCTGAGAGAAAATCGGCGGAAGCTCTTTAGCACTCGCGAAAAACGGGTCCACCCGTTCAAGGATGACAAGATCCTGACGGATTGGAACGGATTGATGGTAGCTGCCCTGGCCAAAGCCGGCCAAGCTCTCGAGGACGGGCAGTATATTTCCACTGCTGAAAAGGCAGCTGAATTTATCCTGCTCAAGTTACAGGATAAAAATGGCCGGTTAATGAAACGGTACCGCCAGGGTAAGGCCGGCTTACCGGCCTATCTTGACGATTATGCTTTTGTGGTCTGGGGTTTGTTGGAACTCTACGAATCCACTTATAAAACAAGATATTTGGGCGAAGCACTCCGTCTAAACAACCAGATGATGACCCATTACTGGGATGACAAGAACGGTGGTCTGTTTATGACCGCCGACGACAGTGAGAAGCTTCTCATCCGCGACAAGCAAATATACGACGGTGCCATCCCCTCCGGGAACTCAGTTGCAGCCTTGAATTTACTGCGGCTGGGCCATATTACCGGCAAGACAGACTTTCTGAAAAAAGCCGAAAGCATTACCAAAGCTTTTTCTGGATTGATCGAAAAATACCCACCGGGCCATGCATATTTGATGATGGTGTTGGAATATGCATTAAATCCGAGTTACGAGGTCGTCGTTGCCGGTAAAATCGGGGCCAGGGACACTGGCGCCATGTTGAAGGCTTTGCGTCGGCCCTTTGTACCGGGAAAGATCGTTGTGTTTCTTCCTGCGGATAGGACCGCGGCGGCTGAAATCATCCAACTGTCGCCGTATACCGAATTTATGGTCCCAATTGACGGCAAGGCTACTGCCTATGTGTGCACGAACTTTGTTTGCCAACTGCCGACAACCGACGTTAGCCAGATGCTGGCCAACCTTGGGGTGAAACAAAAATGATAATCATCGGTACATCCCTATCTTTGCTAAGGGGACTAGAGCGTATCTCAAAATTAAGGATCAGGGTTCAGGGCAAGGCATGCAACGAGGAAAAGCGGCGCATACAGGTCGTATGTATTCAGTGTCAGGGGTAGGGCCCCCTGACACTGACCGAGTGTTTCATAACGCCGCCATGGGCACTTAGACTATTTTTGAGATGTGTTCTACCAAAGTTTGACAGTTCCAGAAGTACACAACGACCCAAGTCGATGATTATGATATAACAGCACTCAATGACCGCGGCTGTTTGCCCGAAATAATGGATTAAAAAGACCGCTTTGAGCGGTTCATCAAACATTTCTCCGACTTTGCTGGAGATGATTGAATGGCTGCAGTAGTCATGAAGATCACTTTTCTCTTTTCATCCCCATATCTCGCCCCAAAAAGTGCCCGCCAGTAAAAAACTGGCAGGCACTAGTAAACAGTTCAAACGATAAATAAGTTGCATGATGCGCCCAGTAACCGGGTGGGTCGGATTGGCTTTTTCTTTGGATTTCTGGTTCCGGACAGCAGCAAAAGCAGTTCTTTAAACCGTAACCGTTACCATATCTTTTCTTTATCGCGAGTGACGGCGATATACCTTGATGATCACTTCTGCAACAGGGTTTTGCCAGCGGTGAATGGTGCTGTTCAAATCGCTAATACCGCCATCGGAATCGGTATCCCCTACGACGCTTCGGTGAACGTGCACGGTGGTATTGGCGTCGAATTCAACCGCACCGGTTCCTTTGGTTCCGTTATATCCCCCGGGATCGGCCGGAATGCCAGGCTGCCCCGGTTTTCCCCCGCCGGTGATGAGTTCGTCATTGGCCTCGGTGCCGGCATCGTACCCGTTCAGGAAATAAGTGTAGATTCCTGGAAATCTGGGAATACGCAGTGAATCCAGTCCCACAAAACCGTCGTTTGTGGGCAGCAGCATCGCTACAATGGACAGGTACCTGTTGCGGGTTCGGTCGGTATCCAGAAACACAGGGAGGACCGACCCTCCGGGGGCGATCAGTTCGCCGGCCGGAGTGGCAACGGTATCGGCATCCTCTCCACCCACAGCGTCTAACAATTCGGAAATATCTCCTCCCTCCGCCATTGCCTGCAGCGCTTTAGAGGCTAATTCGCCTGTTTCAAACAAACGGGTGTCTCTGTCATGGGCAGTGATTAAAAGCGGCGTAAACCAGGTACCATTGGCCAGGTTCTTCACCGTGACGCTAAATTCTGCGGCAGATGCCTGGCAGACAGCAAACGATGTCAGAAAAAATAAACAAAGAAACGTTCTAAGAAATCTACTTCGCATGGGGGCCTCCTTTTCCGTAAAAAATTAGGGATTAAAATTCGGTCCATCTCGAAAAGTCGAAGAATACGGGGTATTCAATTGACCGTATTCGAACTGAACGAAACATAAACAGCTTATTTAATGATTTCTTAAAGGCTCGTTAAAGGTTAGGTAAAATTTAGTATCGGTTTCACGTGTGTAAAAAATAATAACCTTAGGGATGTCGATGCTGGCGGGATTTGGGAAGTGTTGCAACGCTTAGAGACTACTGCGGGCAACGCTTTTGGGGTGTTCTACGAATCGATTCCGGTCGGTGTCGCCCCAGACTATCTTCCGGCGCTCGATTCACTGAGAACTGATTTCTGCGAGGGTTAGCCTGAATATTTCATGAAATTTCCGGGTTAGCCCCTTTTTTAGGGGCCTGCGGTAATTTTAGAGTCACTGCTTAAGAACTTCAGAATACGCGCATTGATGATTTCAGGCTGATCCATTACCAGGATATGACCCGCGTTTGGAATGATTTCAGCTGTGAGATCGGGCATCCATCTTTGCGCACGTTTAATTACTTTTTGGGGATTATAAATCTTCTCCCCGGCACCGATTAAAAGGAGAGCGGGCAGATCGATCTGCTTCAATTCCGCATCGGTATACACGGTCGGAAACATGCTGGTGGCCGGGCGACAGTATCGCATGACCATCTCTATATGATGAATAAATGTATCTTCAAGCACCGTCCCTTTGGCTGCCGCCACCTGTAACATCGATTTTGCGGGGGGATGGATCTTGAATTCCGCCAGATGCAATATGAGTTTGGTTATGAAACCTAAAGGACGGAAAGATGCGGCCGGCGCCAGCAAGATAATTTTCCGCAACCGCTCCGGATAAGCCAGGGCCATATTCAGTGTTAACCAGCCCCCGTAGGAGTGGCCCAGCAGGTAACCTCTTTCGATGTTGAGCCCGTCAAATACTTCTCTTAACCAATGTGCATAATCGGCCCGCTTCATCAGAAGTCGATCAGCCACGCTTTTGCCTGCGTCCGCAATTACATCTACCGCGTAGACGCGATGATGGGCGCTTAATTCGGCGATGTTGGCGAACCAGACAGTTGAAGTCAAACCGGCTCCGTGCAAAAGTACCAACGGATACCCATCGCCGGGTCCACTTACATTGACATGCGTAGAACCATAGCTTGTTTTTACGTCAATGGAATCATGCGGTACTTTCCACAGGGCAAACATGGCCTCATAGGCGGCCAGATACTTTGCGCGATTCTCAGGTGTGGTAAAAATAGGCAGTTTCTTTTTCATGGGGGCTCCTAACTCTTTTTATAAATGTTTTTTCAGAAAACCGGCCACAACTTGCCGATACTGTTCATCGGTGTCCGAGCAGTAAATGCCCACCGCTTGGAAATGTAATCAGCTCAGAATCGGGAATATGCGCATGCGCGTATTTTGCAAAATCGTAATTTACCAGGCGGTCATCCAATGCATGCAAAATCAATGTCGGAAGGTTTATTCTATCAAGATCATATTGTTTATCCGAAATAGTGGCTTTTTGATCATTTCTTATTCCTGGATATCTTTTGCTTGCAGGATGAAAAATATGCAGCACCTCGTCTGCCCATTTCTTTTCATCTTGTGCAAGGGATTTGAGAACTGCCGGATCGACTCCAAATTTCCTGATGAGGGTATTCTTAGCCGTATGCGATACAGCCCAATAAAGAAATCAGAACTGAAGATAATATTAAAAAACCAATCAGATATTGGACGTTTTACCGTCGTTTTACTGATAGCGGATAGGAGCACTAAAGCGGCACATCGGTTTGGATGCCGCAAAGCAAATAATAAAGCCGAGGGACCCCCAATAGATAATCCAATAATGGCGGCTTTTTCGATATGCAGATAGTCAAGCAGCGCCGCATAGGCATCCGCCTGAGATTCAAAGGATGCATCTTCCGGTATCGGCGTTCGCAGATAGCCAAAACGGGATGGGCAAATCCAGAAAAAATCATCACCGATCCGTCTGGCAAATAATCTGCCCATATCATGCCCGCCTCCGGCACCATGGATAAATAATACAGGTAATCCCTTGCCGGCGGTTGAATATTCGATGAGTCCCTGAGCGGTTTTTACGACCTGGCTCGCTTCTAAAATACGATCTCTGGCAATCGATATCTCCTTTTGGTATCGTTTGATAGAAAAGCCACCGACGGAAAATACTGCTCCCATAGCTGACATTATATCTTTTTTCATTTTTATTCACCGCTTCCGTTTATATTTTCAGGTGGTGGCGCTTTTAACCGTGTGGCTTCATCTATCCCAATGGTTCAGCCGGGTTTTATCTCCCTGACATAATCACTTGCGGCGCTGTCTTTGTCACCCACCAATCCGGTTCATGAGTTTGACCAATGTCCCGATATGGCTTCTTTTTTTCTGATCGGTGAAAAGATTTCATGCGCGTTGAAATATTCGGGTTAACCCTTTAATGCTACCAGAATCAATCCAAACCGACCACGCTGATATTACCATTGTTGGAACCTAAATCGATCACCCCTTCCCCAAGGCCTAATGTCCCGGTCAGTGATTGGCTGGTTTGCACAGTAGCCTCAAATTCCAGGTTATAAGTTATAATTGAACCATTCGTGGCAGACGCGGAAAATTCCGCTGAAGTTGTCGTCGGGAGGCTCAGATCAATATGCCCGTTGTCAACGTTCATCCTGATTTCACCGTCTAAGGGATTAACCATCGTGCTGTCAATATTTCCATTGGTAAGACTTACGATGACGTTTGCGGTTATATTTGCTAAAAATACATTCCCATTTTCGGCGTCGACCAATAAACGATTTTGGACGTTTAAAACGCCGACGTCTCCGTTGATGACGGTCACCTCGGTTTCCAAGTTTCTGGGAAGTATAATATGGTAGTCAACAATATATTCGCGGCCCTGACTATTTAATGGTTGAAGGGTTTGAATTAAAACTTCGTCGATTTGATCTGTGACCAGAATCTCCAATTCGTTCAAATTCAATTCAGCATCTTCCAAACTATTCGACCCGACCCATTTCTGCGCGATCACTTTTACTGTATTGGTATCATCCCGCCCTTCGATCTCGATGTCTCCACGGACACCTTCAATCCGAACTCTCGATTGGTTCAACAGTGGCAATTCAGTGGTTAGTGTTTCCTCAGCAAAAAGTTTGGGTTCGCCCGCTGGGAAGTTGAAACCATCGCTACTGACGCTGAAATTACTTTCAACGCCACCACTGCAAGCCGTTAGCACAATCAGGATAAGGGTAAAGCCTAATGCAAATTGAACAAAAATTCTTGCTTTCATGATATATCCTCCTTCTCGTAGGTTGGCATTATTTTGTGACAAACGTTTTGACCGCACACTTCTTATTCCGGCTAGATTTGATTGTAATGATTTCATCTTTCCTCCCTAATTGATTGAAGTTTACGAGATTTATTGCTTATTCGCTTGGTGCGATTTTATGAGTTCGACCTTTAGCAGCGCCAGATTCAAGTCGCGGATGAGGATAAGTAGTCCGTGTAAAGCCGCTTGATCTGCAACCGGACCTGTCAGAATTGTTTCGCCGCCCTCAGTGGAAATCGTCATATGCTCAAACCGGTCCGACCATTTATGGTCGAGGTGGCCTTTCAACTTAATCCGGTAATTTGCCGCGGCGTGATATTTAGGCGGATTTGTCATCGAAATATCTCCTTATTCCGTGCGGTTCCAAAGAAGCCAGGTATACGGCAATAAAATGATCTGGCTTTTTTGTTGGTATTTAAGGAGAATATATGAAACCAGACACAAGCGGTCATCACACCAAGGTGTGATTTTAAGGGGTGATATTTTTGATTTTAATGCAGGACTCAGGTGTTAGATGCAGGGGGAGGGGGTCAAGGTGCAGGAAAGTCGGAGATTTGTACTCTCCGAGAGCTATAGAAGTCCCAGCTCTTTTGCTCGTGCGACGGCCTTGGTGCGGCTGTTGACGCTTAATTTGCTGTTGATGTTCTTGGTGTGGGTTTTTACGGTATTTAAGGAAATGAAAAGTTTCTCGGCGATTTCCTTGTTTGTTAATCCCGCCGCGATGAGATATAAAACCTCTAATTCGCGATCGCTCATCGGGTCCATTAAGCCTTCCATTTTGGGCGGTGTGGTGGCTTTAAAGACTGACAGTAGCTTTTTTGCATATGATAGTGAAAAGCCGGCTGTGGTTTCGTCATGATCCCGTTTTCTGATCGCCAGAATTTCCTCCAACAAATCAGCCACGGGCTTTCCTTTGCTAACAAAGATCATTATAAAGCCGCCAGGCTCACCCAGCCGTAAAGCTGACCTCAACTCAACCAGCGCTGCTGCTTTATCCTCCAGTGCCATAAATATTGATGATCGCAATAGTCGAATCTCGATCTGCAAATACGCATTATCGCCGGCCTGTGCCATCTCAACTAAACGCTGCGAAATTCGAACAGCGTCGTCCAACTTCTTTTGAACAATGAGAATGTTGGTCAAAGCTAAATATTCAATCCCGCGCACGTTTTCGAGTTTATCGGCGATAGTCAATCCTCGTTCTTTTACCCATTGTAAGGCCTTGGTCAAGTCGCCGCTTGCCAGCCAGAACAATACATTGAAAGCGCTTGTCGTATTCGTAATCCAGGGAGGTAGCATAAATTTGCGTACACTCTCATTGAGCTGTTCAATTACTTTAAATGCACCGGCAAGATCCATCCGATAAATTAGTGCTCTTAGTAAACTAATTCGGCAACTGCCGAGGATTACGGGATCACGCCCTTGTTCACTCAGTTCGATGCCTTTGGTGATCAGGCCAATTCCTTCGTCTAAATTGGCCCATTCACAGAGAATCATGCCCAAATTGCCATAAAGACTGCCCACAATTCCCGTCTGTACAATGCCATTCTTTATTGCAAGACTCAGCGAATGCTGGCAAATATCTTCTGCCTCCCTAAACTTACCGCGCATCAGCATGACTCCTCCAAGACAGCTACCAGCGAAAATATTATAATATATATTGCCTGCTTCTTCGCTAATTTTCATGGCCTCGGAAAACGCTTGCTGTGCTTTTACCAGATCTCCTGCTCCGGCCCAACCATAGGCAAAGCCTAATGTCGTGGCCGCCACACTGCGCCAGATCAAGTCCCGTTGGGGGAGAAACTTCAGTGCCCGGTTACTAAAGTGAATGATACGGGAGACATCACCTGTTCGAGATGACATGTATGCACGAATAACAGCGATTCTGCCTTGCAAGTTCTCCTTATTGGGGTCGCTGATAGAAGTCGAATCGAGTATTTGCTCAGCGGCTTGCAGTCTCTTTTCAGCTTTATCCAGGTATCCGCTCTTAAACAATTCTCTGGCATAAAAGATACAGAGCTTCGGATTCGTCTCTATTTGTTCATCCGGCAATTTTCTTACCCATTGTAATAATCGACTTTCGCGGGCACGATCCCAATCTATTTCAGCAATTTCTTCTATCAACTGCGCTGCCTGGGCATAATTCTGTGCAGCAAAAGCATGATCCACCGCTTCGTTCTTATAACCATTTTCTGCAAACCATTGACTTGCCCGGCTGTGCAGTTTGGCCTCAAGGTCAGCCTGTGTTACCCGCAATCGCTGCCTGAGCAAATCGGCAAAAAGATGGTGGTAGCGGTACCAGCACCTCTGGTCATCGAGCGGGATAATGAACAGGTTGACCTTATCCATTTGATTCAGCATGCGGCGGCTGTTTTTAGAGCGGGTGACAGCATCACAGAGCGGGGCGGACAGACGTTCGAGAATAGAGGTCTGCAGCAAAAAATTTCGCAGTTGTTCGGGTTGATGGTTCAGTACTTCTTCCACCAGATAGTCCATGATATAGCGGTTGTCTCCCGAGAAGGCGCGGATAAAACCGGATGGATCATTTTGATTTTGAATCGAGATGGCCGCCAGTTGTAATCCGGCAATCCATCCTTCTGTGCGGGATTCCAACAACTCTATTTCATCGGGGGAGAGTTTCAGTTTCAAGCGCTCATTGAAGAATTTGGCACACTCTTCAGCAGTAAAACCAAGGTCGGCCGTTCGAAGCTCTGTCAGTTGGCTTTGACTGCGCCAGCGGGACAGCGATATGGGAAGGTCAGAGCGGGTCGCGATGATCATGTGCATATGATCTGGCAGGTGTTCAATTAAAAATGAAATCATGCCATGAACTGGGCTGGAATCGATCGTATGATAATCATCAATAATAAATGCAAAATCTCTGCGGATATCACTGACATCGTTGATCAGGTTTATCAGAATGGATTCAAAATGGGGCGGCTGCGGAGATTGCAGCAACGTCAGGGCGGCATTGCCGGTGCATGCCTCCAGCGTCTGAAGCCCTGCGATGATATAATTAAGAAAATTTACCGGATCGTTGTCACCCGAGTCGACAGAGAACCAGGCCACCGGGATCTTGTTCCGACGAACCCAGTCGGCCACAAGAGTGGTTTTCCCGAAACCAGCCGGTGCGGAAATAAGGGTAAGCTTTCGGCGAAAGCCCTTGTCCAGACGTTTAAACAGGCGCGACCGTGAAACCAATTCAGATCGCAGCGGAGGAATGAAGAGCTTTGTCTTTAATGGGATGAAGCGCTGAGTCCCATCCACCGCGGCATTTAGTCCAGGCAACGAATCCTTGGAATCGCTCTTTTTTGTTGACGATTTGCCTTTCAAAGCGCCAGCTCCACCAAAAAAAGGTTGGATTTCCGCATTTCTAAAAATACGCGGGTGACAATTAATTTGATATCAGAGCGAGAAAAAATACGTCAACAGATAATTATCCTGGGCATCAAAATACGAAATCTTCAGAGGTTTATCTCTGAAGATTTTGACCTTTTTGGAGAACAATGCGAGGGTCTCTTCTCAAATATTTAAGTTGTGAGCTCTTTCTTTCATCACTGGGCTTTGAATAGTTTCGATATAGCGTGACAAATCGATTTTCTCCCCACGAATGCAATCCAGAAAAACCGCACTGTACCGCTGGGCTTTAGACGCCCCGACACCTGTAATCTGCAGAAAATCGTCCACGGTTTCTGGTTTGACAGCAGCCATCTCTTTCAATGACTTGTCGGGAAAAATGATATAGGGCGGCACCTCCAGTTGCCGGGAAATATCGAGTCGCAGTTTTCGCAGGGTTTCAAAAAGCTGCTGACTTTCTTCGTTTTCAAAGAACCGCTCGGTTGCCTTTGAAGGCTTTTTGGCCGTCCGGGTCTTTGAATACACCGAATCTTTTCTAAAAAAAACATTGCGCTGCCCTTTCAACACAGGCCAGCTGTTCTCAGTCAAACGGATGCCGGCAATTTGCCCCAAATCCACCGAGAGTAGCCCGGCCGAAAGCAGCTGCCGAAACACCGACATCCATGAATTCTTGTCCAGTTCTTTGCCCACACCGAAGGTTTTTATGCGGTCATGCTTCCAGCGTTGAACCTGCTGGCTTTCCTTGCCCATCAGCACGTTTGCCAAATGACCGGCCCCGAAACGCTGGCCGGTTCTGTAAACGCATGACAGCGCTTTTTGAGCGGCGACGGTACCATCCCAGCTTTCCACAGGGTTGAGGCAGTTGCCGCACGTCTGGCAGGGCCCATCGTATTTTTCTCCAAAATAGTTCAGCAAAATCTTTCTTCGGCACTCAACCGCTTCGCAGTACCCCAATAACGCATCCAGTTTTTTCCGCTGAATACGTTTGAATTCTTCATTGCCTTCCGACAACTCAAAAAGCCGCCGCATCGCAATCACGTCGGCAAGCGAATACAACATCCAGGCATCCGCCGGTTGTCCGTCTCGACCGGCACGTCCGGTCTCCTGGTAATAGGCTTCCATGCTGGCAGGTAAATCCAGGTGAACGACAAACCGGACGTCCGGCTTGTCGATCCCCATACCGAAAGCGATGGTGGCAACGATAACTCGGGTGTCATTTTCCTGAAACCGCTTCTGATTTTCAAACCGGATGTCCGCGGGCAATCCGGCATGATAGGGAAGCGCCGCGATGCCCTGTTGAGTAAGCCAAGACGCGATCGTTTCCGTTCGTTTGCGGGTTCTTACATAAACGATGCCCGAGCCCTCCGGTTGCTCTTTGCGGATGAAAGCGAGCAACTGCTGTTTGTCCCCCTGTTTAGCCTGCACACGATAGTTGATGTTGGGCCGGTCGAAACTACTGATGAACACTTTTGCGCGCTGGAGTTCGAGCTTCTCGAGTATATCTTTGCGGGTAATGGCATCGGCGGTTGCCGTCAGCGCTATCCGTGGTGTGTCCGGAAAATTCTTTGTCACCTCGTTTATTCGAAGGTATTCCGGTCGGAAATCATGGCCCCACTGGGACACACAGTGGGCTTCGTCGATGGCGAAAAGTGCCGGCTTGATGTTAGTGAGAAATTGCTGAAAAACGGGAGTGAGCAGCTTTTCGGGGGCAACGTAAAGAATGTCCAGGCGACCGTCTGCGGCCTTGCGCTGGACGTTTTGCGACTCTTGGAACGGCAAGGTTGAGTTCAAGTACGCGGCGCGTACACCATTTTGCAGCAACCCTTTGACCTGGTCTTCCATCAAGGCAATCAGCGGTGAGATGACGATGCCGACGCCGTTGCCCATTATGGCAGGGATCTGGTAGCATATCGACTTGCCGCTGCCGGTAGGCATCAATACGAACGCATCTTTTCCGCCAATAACGGATTCGATGATTTCCTGTTGGTTTTGCCTGAAATCGTCGTAACCGAAGACTTGTTTCAATATTTTGCGTGACGAGTTGTCCATAGCCTTAAGAATCGCTTATGCGGCTCTGTACGATACGTGAACTGAGGATAAAGCGGGCCGCCAGATCCCGGCCAACAGGCGGGGCTTTGGAATCCTGGCTGCTTGTTGACAGAACGCGCGGCTGTCGTACCTACCCGCCCACCGGGTTGCCGGCTTTACGTTTCAAGGAAACGATGCAGCTTTTCAACATCGACACCGTTCTTTCCAACCGGGATGCCTGGTGCGCTTCGGCCACCTCCGGCGGCATCCCCAGCCACACGGGGGTCGCGCCCACGGTCGACTCGATGTTGCGGATGTTCGGCGATCCGGGGCCGTAAGTTTTCATTAGACAGCTTCGGGTCTCCTCATTCCAGGCGGCATACAACTTTTTATTCAGGGGCCGGTATTCCAAAAGGTGCCGGGCGGCCTCTACCTGTTGTTCCAGCAGGGCAATACCGGCGTCGACGTCAACTTTACTTTCGTTATTCGCATTCATGGTGAATTCTCATCCAAAATCAGTGAAATGTTCTGAAATCGTTTTACGTCACTTTGTCATCAGTCGTCGATGTCGGCGGCTTCAGCCACTGACCTGACTGGCGGTAGTCGAGGCAGATCTCCTTCAGGCGGTCCTTGTTCGCTTTGAAGCGCGATTTCATTCCCACCAGCCATTCACGGTGTTTCAGCGCCTCTTCCAGGGTTACAAAGAATTCATGTTCGCTTCTGGTTATCTCGAATACAGGCCGGTCGTTTTCCACAAGCATCTTACCGGCATTGCTGCACAGCATGCACCGGACCTTGCTGTCCTCCAGAAAACGAAAAGTTTGTCCGCCGCACACCGGGCAGCAGGGCATTTTTTCGGTCTCGGGTTCCCCGATAAGGGCCCGGGCCATGTCCGCCGCCGTATCGCGGTTTTGCTGATTGAAAAAAACCTCACCCGGTAGCGCTCCGTAGACGATGCGTCGCATTTTTATATCCGAGAAGAGCATCTTCAGAAAGCTCTCCAACCCCAGCATGGTGTAGCCTTCCTTGCCCTCGATCCCTGCGATTCCCACTGCAACCGCCGGTTTTTTCCACAGTTTTTCTATATATGGATACAGCGCAATTCCCCGGTCGATGAATCGCTTCAGACAGGCATTGGGCCCAAGGAAGTAGGTGGGAGCGGAAACGATCAACGCGTCGGCATCGACGATGGCCTGTACGACCGATTGAAAATCGTCATCGATGATGCACTCGTTTTTGAACAGGCATGTGTAGCAGCCCCTGCAGGACCGAATGTCGTATTCGGGCAGGCGCAGAAGTCTCAGGTCGTGGGGTTCCGAGACACGGCGGCTGATCTCCTTGGCCATGATCTCGCAGTTGCCGAGTTTGCGGGGCGATCCAATGATCGCGAGAATATTTTTCAAAACGCCTCCTACTCAGTAATGATACCGCTTAATTCGGGTCGTTTCTATTGCATATCGTTTACAACGATTTGCCGAAAATTGGAAGAGGATCCGGAAAGGGCAGGTGATAATCAGGGGCTACTTTCTGTACCACCGGTCGGGCAAATCTGCAGGCTTTGACCCCATTCATTCGTGGCATTATTATATTCATGATAATAATCATTGGTAAACCCCCAACTCTGCTTGGGAGACTCCCAAAGTTTGACAGTTTTAGGAGTTAAATTACTCCCGAGACGACGATTATTATGTATTTATAAAAATAGATACATACTTGGTTTTCATGGCGCTGATCCAGCCGAACAACAGATCGCTTAAATCCGGTAGGGTCGATTTCTGATACCTTAAACTACTAACATTCAATGACCGATTGGTTGCCCGAAATAAGGGTTTCAAAAGACCGCCTTGAGCGATTCACAAGCCATTCATCCGGCTTCGCCAGAGGTTATTGAATGAGGGCGAACGCTCATGGTGATTCGGCCATCCCAAAGAACTGATGCAAATTCCATGTCTCGTATTTACGTGCAATCCTGGCGGGATACTTACCTGAGTGTGATTCCGTTCGGTTTTCTATACGAAATGTCGGAATCCCAGCATGAACAGGCGTTTTTGAAAGAACTCAACAGCAAAAAGGTTATCAGTTTCGTGGCCGAAGATGCCGGCAGAGTTGTTGGTTTTATTACGGGTGGTAACGAAAGGAATGGAAACGATATTTACAGTGGCGAGATCTACACCCTTTATGTGCTGAAAAATTTTCAGCGACGGGGTATCGGTGGAAACCTTGTTTCCGCATTGGCCACGCAGTTACAACAAAATAGCATTTATTCTATGCTTGTGCGGGTCCTGAAACTCAATCCCTACCGGCGATTTTATAAAAAAATCAATGGAACCTATATCAAAACCGAACGCCTGGCGGTTGCCGGGGAAGTCATGGACCTGGAAACATACGCCTGGCTGGATACAAGCCTTATCTACCTTTAAACTTTACAATCTTTACCTGGATTGTTATCCGGAAGTGCCCGAGGCCCTATCGACGCTGAAGGCTCGCGGGTTTAAGGTCGCCATTTTATCCAACGGCACACCGGCGATGCTTGAAGCGGCGGTAAAAAATTCCGGGATAGCGGCGTTGATAGAAAAAAACTTCTCCGTTGAAGACGTGGGCATATTCAAGCCCGCTCCCCGGGTCTACCAGATTGCCGTTGATGGGTTAAACGTAAAGCCCGGAGAAATTGTTTTCCAGTCTTCAAACGCCTGGGATGCCTCGGGGGCATCCGCATTTGGATACAAGGTGGCGTGGGTGAATCGCTTTGGTCAGAGTAGGGAACGGCTTCCCGGGCGACCGGATGCTGAGATCAAAAGTTTAATGGAATTGCCTGATTTGCTGGTGTAGACATCCATAAAAGACAAAGCGCCACGGCAACGATGATGAAAATAAGAGGGTATGTATTGCTCTTTCTTTTCCTATGCACGGCGGGTACGCAACCCTTCCGCAGTCAGGACCAGTTATCCGGAAAGGCACTTGTCGAGGCGCTTCGTCAGGGCGGCTACAACATTTATTTCCGTCATGCGGCAACCGATTGGTCGAAGGACGATCACGTTACAATCAAGGGCGATTGGACGAGCTGCGATCCGGAAAAGATGCGACAGCTTTCGGCAGAGGGCCGTATGGTTGCGCAGAGGATTGGTAAAGCCATCCAGGATCTGGGCATTCCCATCGGACGCGTGATGTCGAGTGAATATTGCCGAACGCGAGAAACTGCGCAATACCTGGACCTTGGCCCCGTAACGCCAACGCGAGCGATCATGAACATGCGAGCAGCGGAATTCATCGGGGGCCAGGATGCCGTGATCGAACGGGCCCGCCGTGCGCTGTCGATACCACCGTGGAAAGGTACCAACACTGTTTTTGTTGCCCACGGCAATCTCATGCGGGCGGTCTCCGGTGCATATACCGGAGAGGCGGGGGCGGTCGTTTATTTGCCTCAGGGCAATGGCGAATTTCAACTCGTGGCACAACTCACTCCTGAAGATTGGGAAATGCTCGCGCGCCAGTTTGCGCATGCAGAATAATTGAAAAAAACAAATCGGCCGCGGCTGAGCGTTTCAGATCCACGGTGGTTTTTAAGAGGGTCTAAAAAATGGGGGAGCAAAATTATATCGACAACATCGTCCATCGCTTGCTCGGCGATGACGGCACCTTTCCCAACAACGGGCGCCTGCCGCTTCTGATCTACCAGGATACGCTGACACTCCCTGGAAGAAATCCGGCCCGGGCGATCGAGCAGCTATTTGAATCGCATAATTGGGGAAGTTCCTGGCGCAGCGGCATTTTCAGCCACCACCACTATCACAGCTCCGCTCATGAGGCACTCGGTGTTTAGAGCGGCAAGGCGCAGGTCCAATTGGGAGGCCCCGAAGGGCCCCAATTTTCAGTACAACGGGGAGACGTCATCGTCATTCCGGCCGGTGTGGCCCACAAGAATCTGGGGTGCAGTCCAGATTTTCGCGTGGTCGGCGCCTATCCGGCTGGTCAGAGCTGGGATATGAATGTCGGCAAGGCCGGCGAGCGCCCCCAGGCGGATCGAAACATGGCCAACGTTCCGCTGCCAGAGACGGACCCGGTATTCGGTGAAACCGGACCGCTGGTGCGGTTGTGGCGCAAGTAGACCCAAGTCATGAACGTTTCAAGGCGGCGTGAATCCGCATGTATTCACCCAAATTGCCCATAGTCAACAATCCCACAAGCTTTCCGTCGCGTGTCACCGGAAGCGTGTGGCAGTTACAATCTTTGAGCTTAGCGAAGGCCGTTTCCAGCATCTCGAGGGAATCGACCGTCGCAAAATTCTTTTGAATCACGGCTGTGACCGTGGGATGGCGGTCCCTTTCCCTAAGAGCTTTTATAAGGTTGGTTTGAGTTAACACTCCCGTTATGTCGCCGTTGTCAACGATTGGGAAATCCTTTTGAGAACCGGCCAGCGTCAGTTCGACAGCCCGCTCCAGGCTATCGTATCGATTGAGGGTCTTAAAATCTGTGATCATGGCCTGCTGAACCGGAATTCCGCCGATGGCCGATTTTAGTTGGGCCATACTCGCTTCCTGGGTGGCACCAATCCATACGAAAAACGCGATAAAGAGTAAGAACGGATTGTAGAATAAGCCAATAAACCCGAACAGAACGGCAATTCCCTGTCCGATGGTGGCCGCAATTTGGGTTGCTCGGGCATATTCCTTTCGAGTGGCGAGAATCGCGCGCAGCACGCGGCCGCCGTCCATTGGAAAGGCCGGGATCATATTGAACGCTATCAGGAACAGATTCACTGCCATGATGCGTTCCAGAAACGGCCCGGTTGTAACTGTCAATGCCTGCAGTGGTTCGAGTGTCACCGTAAGTTTCAGCCAAGCAAATAACACGACAGCGATGATAACATTTACGGCTGGTCCGGCGAGTGCGACCCACAACTCCTGCATCGGATTGGTTGGCAATCGTTCTAAACGTGCCACCCCGCCAATCGGCAGCAGGATGATATCACGCGTTTGAATGCCGTAACGTCTGGCCGTCAAGGCATGGCCGAATTCGTGCAAGACCACACAAAGGAACACAACCAGGATAAAGGTCACACCGGTCACCGCGGCCGCAACACTTTGTCCCTGTTGCCAGTGTACAAGTGCCACCCAACTGATTAACAGAATGAAAGTAAAATGCATGTATACATCTATGCCGGCAAATCGGCCGATTCTAAAGGACCACTTCATCAAATACAACCTCCGATATTTAAAATCTTATCTCACTCACGACCGACTTAACCGATCTTAAATCAAGCAGATTACAGTTCGAAAATCAGCACGAATGAACTTCCAAACAATATGGGTTGTTTAAGGGTTTTATAGTAGTAAGTACCTATCTTCACAGTCCATGACGGACGCTTCAACATAAGGTCAAAAATAATGTGATTTCGATTTCAAAGCAGTAACTTAGACAAAAAGAAAACCGACGATTCCAGACGCGCAATTCCACTGAAGCCATCATCGAAAACTCATTACCACGGGGCGGGTGAGCTTGATTCATCCAAAGGGGTGCTTAAGCTTAGCTTTATTAGTCTGCCTCTGAACCTATCATTTTATTTTACCGATAATTTCTGAAGTGAAGCAGCGCTCAGACTCACAATGTATGGATGTAATTGATGAGGAATACATGAAAAAAAAACACACATTGATGATATTAATCATCTTAGGCGTAGCCACAGGTGCAACCCTGCTTATTTCCCCAAAGTTTAGAATTAGTGGAAATGAGACCTCTGGACAGGCATTGGCACTGGCACCTTCTAAAGCCCCGGTTCCCATTGTTACCGCCGTGGCGAGAACCGAACCATTTACGGAAACATTGGAGGCCCTGGGAACGGCTAAGGCCAACGAGTCGGTTATGATCACTCCCACAGTAGACGACCGTGTCGTCGGTATATTTTTTGACGACGGTGACGTTGTGATCCAAGGTCAGGTGTTGGTCAAACTGGACGACAGCGAAGCTCAATACCTGCTGGCGGAGGAGAGGGCCGCTCTCCAGGAGCAGAAAAAGCAGTTCGCAAGGATGAGTCGCTTGGCAGAAACGAACGCCACTTCCCGATCCCAACTGGATGAAGAAAAAAGCCTGTTGGAGATCGCGAGGGCTAAAGTGGCCAACCTGGAGGCGCGCTTGCAGGATTACACAATCCGGGCCCCGTTTTCCGGGGTTCTGGGCACCCGCCAGATCAGCACAGGCGCAGTGGTGGATTCAGACTCGGTCATCACCACCTTGGATGACACCTCAATTATCAAGCTCGATTTCACCATATCGGAAGTTTATATCGGCGTTCTTAATACCGGCATGGGCGTCACCGCCCACAGTCCCGCCTATCCTGATCGGAAATTCGACGGTTCGGTGACCGCAATCAGCAGCCGGGTTGATCCCGAAACTCGCACATTGATGGTTCGCGCCCAGATACCCAACCCGGATCGCTTGCTGAAACCGGGCATGCTGCTGACCGTGGACCTGGTCAAGGACCGCTCACGTTCCCTGATTATCCCTGAGGAGGCCGTGATCCAGGAGAAGGATAAAAAATACGTTTTATTGGTTACTACTGAAAATACGGTCGAGAAAAAAGAGATTGTCACGGGCCGGCGTAGTCCGGGAAAGGTGGAAGTGATCAGCGGCTTGAAGGATGGGCATCAGGTAATCATTCAGGGCCTCACGCGCGTCCGGCCGGGCAGCATTGTCAACGTGGTTGAAATTCGCGAAACCGGTCGAATTGCCGGGTAATTGAGGACCAGCAATGTTCCTGTCCGATATCTCCATACGGCGCCCGGTGTTGGCGACGGTTTTCAGCATATTGCTGATTGTGTTCGGCGTTATCAGCTTCAGCCGACTGCCGGTTAGGGAATACCCGGATATCGATCCGCCGGTGGTTTCTGTCGAATCAAGATATCCCGGTGCCGCCGCCGCTGTCGTTGAGACCCGCGTGACGCAGGTGGTCGAAGATGCCATCAGCGGGATCGAAGGGATCCGTTCCGTCGATTCGGTCAGCCGCGACGGCATTTCGGAAGTGACGGTGGAATTTTATATCGACCGTGACCTGGAAGCGGCTGTCAACGACGTCCGGGACCGTATCTCCCGCATCCTGGACAACCTGCCCGATGAGGCCGAGCCACCCGAAATCTTCAAAGTCGATTCCAACAGCAGCGTCATCATGTGGTTGAACCTGGTCAGCGATCGCATGGATGGACTGGATCTGACCGATTATGCCCAACGGTTCCTTGTGGACCGATTTTCCGTGCTGGATGGCGTTGCGCGGGTGTGGGTCGGCGGCGCCCGCCGCTACGCCATGCGCATTTGGCTCGACCGCCAGGCCATGGCCGCCCAGGAGGTCACCACTACCGACGTCGAGCAGGCGCTGCGAGCCCAGAACCTGGAGCTCCCCGCGGGCCGCGTGGAATCAACCCGCAAAGAGTTCACCGTGCGGGTGACCCGCTTATTCAACAATGCTGAAGATTTCGGGCGGTTGGTGGTCCGGCAAGGCAGGGACGGCCACCTGATCCGCCTCCGAGACTTTGCCCGCGTGGAGCGAGGAGCCGAGGATAACCGCAGCGTGCTGAGGGGCAATCGCATCCCCATGGTGGGGCTTGGTATCGTCCGGCAGTCCAAAGCCAATACCCTCGATGTGGCCCATGCCGTAAAACGGGAAGCCGAAGTGGTCAACAAAACTCTCCCCGAGGGGATGCAGCTGATTCAGAGTTACGACACGTCCGTTTTTATTGAAGCGTCTATCTTAGAAGTTTACAAAACCTTGGCCATCACCGCCGTACTGGTGGTGGCGGTGTTGTTTCTGTTTCTCGGAAGCTTTCGGGCCACTCTCGTACCGGCCCTTACCGTGCCGGTGTCCCTGATCGCCTCTTTTGCCGTTCTTTGGATCATGGATTTCTCGGTCAACCTGCTGACGTTGCTGGCCATGATTCTGGCTATCGGCATGGTGGTGGATGATGCTATCGTCGTTCTGGAAAATATCTTCCGGCGCATCCAGCAGGGCGAACCGCCCCTGCTGGCTGCTCTCAAGGGGACACGCCAGGTCGGCTTTGCGGTAATTGCCACGACCTTGGTGCTCGTGGCGGTATTCGTGCCGATTACCTTTATGCAGGGCAACACGGGGCGGCTCTTCTCGGAATTCGCCATCGCTCTGGCCGGAGCGGTCTGCCTCTCGAGTCTGGTGGCACTGACTCTCTCGCCGATGATGTGTTCCCGGATCTTGAAGGCGCGCCCCCTGGGCACGCCGCAGAGGTACGGCCGTTTGTCACGACTGCAGGAAGCGACCTCGGAACGTTACGGCCGCTTGCTGACGGGGTTGATGCAACGCAAGTGGGTCGTCGCCGTGATTTTTGCGATCTCTCTAACATCGATCCCCTTGTTCTACGCCTTGATCGATAAGGAATACTCTCCCTTGGAGGACCGCGGCGCCTTCTTCGTGATTGCCGACGGTCCCGAGGGCGCCGGGTTCGATAAGTCTTACGAAATGCTGGAGCGTATGGAGGGCGTCTTGATGCCGCTCTACGAAAACGGGGAGGCGACCCGTGTGCTGCTGAGGGTGCCGGCTTCATTTGCAAGCACAAACGAGGTCAACAGCGTCCGGGGAATCGTGGTCCTCAGCCCGTGGTCTGAGCGCGATCGGTCTATGCAGGAGATTATGGCGGCTGTCAATCGCCAACTGACGGCTCTGCCCGGATACCGCGCCTTCACGGTGGCGCGTCGCGGCCTGGGAGGCGGCGCCGGAAAGCCCATCGAATTCGTACTGGGTGGCAGCGATTACGAAGAACTGGCGCGGTGGCGCGACGTGTTGATCGCACGCGCCCAAGAAAACAGAGGGCTTTCGAACCTGGAGAGTGATTACAAGGAAACCAAGCCGCAGCTGGAGGTCTTCATCGATAAAGACCGCGCCGCCGATTTGGGAGTGAGCATTGCTCAGATCGGTCGAACACTGGAAACCATGCTCGGATTCCGAAAGGTGACCACTTATATCGATCGCGGCGAGGAATACGATGTGATCCTCGAAGGCAAGAAAGAGCAAAAACAGACGCCCACGGATATCCGCAACATCTACGTCCGATCGGAAACCGGGAGTGAACTGATCCCGCTCTCCGGTTTGGTGTCCCTGAGAGAATTCGCCGATTCGGCGGCGAAGAACCGGTTCAACCGCCTGCGGTCCATCACTCTCTCCACCACCCTCGCGGACGGTTATCTCCTGGGGGATGCCCTCACTTACCTGGAAAAAATTACGCGGGAGGAACTGGGCTCTGCGCCGGTCATAAATTATAAAGGTCAGTCTCGTGAGTTCGTGGATGCCTCGCGGGCACTGGTTTTTGCCTTCGGTCTCTCTCTTTTGATCGTGTTTCTGGTGCTGGCGGCACAATTCGAAAGTTTCGTGCATCCTCTAACGATCATGCTGACCGTGCCACTGGCGGTGGCCGGGGCTCTCGGCGGCCTGTATCTTGCCGGCAGTTCTCTCAATGTCTACAGCCAGGTCGGCATTCTGGTGCTCATCGGACTGGCGGCTAAAAACGGTATCCTGATCGTCGAATTTGCCAACCAGCTGCGAAATGAAGGCAAATCGATGGCGGATGCGATTCTGGAATCCGCCCGCACTCGCCTGCGCCCGGTGTTGATGACCTCGGTGTCCACCGCCATCGGCGCCATTCCCCTGGTTTTGGCCACCGGTGCCGGTGCGGAAAGCCGATTCACCATCGGAGTGGTCATCATCTCAGGGGTCGTGCTTTCCACTGCCCTGACCCTCTTTCTGGTTCCAGTGGCTTATTCACTGTTGGCCCGTTTCACTTCGTCGGCCAACCGTGTCGAGCGCGAAATCGAAGCCCTCGAGCGGGATCTGGCGAATTAGCAGGTCCGCCATCGTCACAGCACATATACTCACTACCACTCTGAAGAGAGGTTTTGAAAAGCGCGGATAGACATTCGCACGATGGATAACTCGTGCCCATCCCCGAATGTTCCGAGGCGTTATTGAACTTCCTTTCTATCGGATTTCTTCCAGTCGGTATTTTCGAGTTCCCAAGCCCAGCTTTTCGGCGTGCACGATCTGGATGGCCGGGTCGAGAGCCGGGTGGAATTTTTCGCCCAGGTTAGTGCCGTGGGCGCGGGCCGTTAGGTCCAGGGTGGCCTGATCGATGGCGACGATGTCGGTCGAGCCGAGAACACCGATGTCCGGCACATCTTTTTTCTGTTTTTTGTTCAGACAGTCACAGTCCCGGGTCATTTCGACCAACACGTTAAGATAAACGGCCTTAGCGCCGAAATGTCGCACCACTCCGGCGGCGTGCTCGGCCATACTCCGCTGCAGGACGGCCGACTCGATTTCCCAGTCGTACTTGACGGCCCCGTAACGGCAAACCGCAAGGCATTCACCGCATCCGATGCAGTTCTCCTGGGTGATGTAGGAGACCCCTTCCTGTTCGCTGATGGCATCGGTGGGGCACCATTTGCGGCATTTACCGCAGTTTTCACATTTGTCTGGTTCCACCTCCGGGGTGATGGCGCTGTGTTGGCGCATTTTCCCGGAGCGAGACGAGAGTCCCATTCCGACGTTTTTAATTGCCGCCCCGATGCCGCTGCCCATATGACCGGTGGCATGGCTGATGACGACCATGGCATCGGCCAGCAGAATCTGGCCGGCCACTTTGACGCTCTCGTGGAGTTCACCGTCGATGGTTACTTCCATTTCGTCGGTGCCGCTGAGGCCGTCCACCGCGATAAAGGGTGCGCCTGTCCGGCGATAGTGAAAGCCGTGGCGGTAGGCATGAATCGTGTGTTTGATGGCGTTCTCCCGCTCGCCTTTGTACAAGGTGGCGGTGTCGGTAATGAAGGGCTGTGCGCCGGCGGTCTCCGCGACTTTGACGACCGCGGCCGCCAGTTCGGGCTTGACGTGGGTGGTATTGTTTTTTTCACCCACGTGCACTTTGACGGCCAGCATGTCGAGACGGTGCAGCCGTTCCGCAAACCGTGTTGCCGCCAGCACGGCTGACAGCGCTTTGACCTGGTCGGCGACGGGTGCGCCGTCGGCCACCTTTGCCAGAAAAACGGTCGGTTTCATTTCGGAAAACCTCCTTGTTTGCAAATTGAAAAACCTTTACTATTGGTGCAAAATATAGTCAACGACTGCACGGCCGATGTCTTCCGGAATTTCTTCAGATCGCTTTCATTGAAATATTAGGGGGTTCCTTTTATGCGTGCTGTTGAAATGCCATCCACGACCATTGCAAAATCTTGCGGCCCTGTATGGTTATTGACACACCAATGCATTCCTGCCACACTCGCCTGTACCTATAGAAAGTTCCCATCTTCCAGGATTTTCCGGTCTTTTTGAATCTCGTCATTTCAGTCCGATCAGGGGGTTCCCGATGAAGATATTGATCACCCCGAGAATGGAGCGCTGTATCGGTTGCCACGCCTGTTCCCTGGCGTGTGCCCGGCTGGTGCACAAGCGCCTGTCCTGGGATACGGCCGGCATCCGTATCCTGTCCTCGGGCGGGTTGTCCACCGGTTTCGAAGCCAAACCCTGTCTTGCCTGCGATCCCGCGCCCTGTGCGGCGGCCTGTCCCACGGCGGCCTATTCCCAGCGCAAGGGCGGCGGTGTGGTCGTGAAAAAAAGCCTGTGTATTCGCTGCGGTGCCTGCGATGAGGCCTGTCCGGTGGATGCCATCTATCTCGATCCAACAGGCGAGCCGTTCGTTTGTATCCATTGCGGCCGTTGCGTTCCGTTCTGCCCGCACGACTGTCTTGAATTGGTCGATGTGCCCGGCATGTCGGGTCCGACAGAGGAGCCAAAGGAGGCAGCATCATGATCCGGGATAATTTCAGAGTGCTCGTTGTGGATCTTTCCATCGGCCGCGGCACTATCGAGAGGGTGGAAGGACGCGGTGTGCACGTGGGCGGCAGCGGCCTGGCAGCGGCCCTTTTCGAGCGTTATGGGCAGGTGGATCAGCCCTGGAACGATCCGCGGCAACCGATCATTTTCGCTATCGGCCCCCTCACAGGGTACTTTCCCTTGATGAGCAAGACCGTCTGCGCTTTCAAGTCACCGTATCATGATCAATATGCCGAAAGTCATGCCGGCGGCCGAAGCGCTCTTTCGTTGCGCTTTGCTGATCTCGACGCCCTTGTGGTCACCGGCCAGGCCGAGCGGCCGGTCTGCCTTTCCATCGGGTCGCAACATCTCGAGATCAAGGATGTTCACTACCTGTGGGGTAAGGACGTGGGGACCACCGGCAAGATGTTGCGGCGCATGTTCAAGGGATCCGGGCACCGCAGTATCCTGCGGATCGGTCTTGCCGGTGAGCGGGGTTCTGCCATGGCCGGCATCAACGTCGATACTTACCGCCATTTTGGAAGGCTGGGGGGTGGGGCAGTGATGGGGGCCAAGAACCTCAAAGGCATCGTCATTCAGGGTGACGGCACATTTGCGCTTCCGAAGGGAAAGGAATACGCCAAGCTGTTCCAGAAGGTGCACCTGCAACTCACTGACACCGAGATGATGCACAAGTACCACAACCTGGGGACAGCCGTGAATGTCGCCGTTTTGAACGGATTGAAAGCCCTGCCGATCCGTAACCTGCAGCAGACGACCGATCCGAAAATCGAAGCCATCACTGGAGAAAATTTTGCGGAGCGGACCCTTTTGCGCAACACGGCCTGCTCCGGCTGCCCGGTGGGATGCATCCATGTGGGTTTCGTGCGCGAGAAGTTCATGGAACCCAATCAGTATTTCTATCGCCAGGTCGCCTACGACTACGAGCCGATTTTTGCCACCGGTGCCATGCTCGGCGTGATCGATCCTTTTGCCGTGCTCGATATCCTTGACACCGTCGAGCAGACCGGGCTCGATGTGATGTCCGCAGGGGTCGCCCTGGCCTGGGCTACCGAGGCATTGGAACAGGGCATTATCAAGGAAGAAGACACCCTGGTTCCCTTGAGATTCGGAGAAGCCAAGATCTACACTGAGGCCGTCCGCCACCTTGCCGCGGGATCGAATGCATTTTACCAGTTATTGGCTCAGGGAACCGCAAAGGCCGCCGGCCGATATGGGGGGAGTGAGTTTGCCTGCGTCCTGGGCCAGGAAATGGCCGGTTACGCCACCGGCGAGGTTTATTTCGTGTCCCAGGCCCTGGGCTTCCGGCATTCGCACCTTGACTCCAGCGGCTACTCCTACGATCAGAAATTCGAAGCAATAGACCCGGACGATGCCGTCGAATTTCTGGTCAAAGACGAGCAGGAAAGGGTTTTTTTGACGTCGATGGTGGCCTGTCTTTTTGCCCGGAGTGTATACAAGGAAGAACTCCTGGCAGAGTGCCTCAATTCAGTGGGATACGACACCCTCGCAGAGACCATACCGCAAGTGTCGCAGGGTTTGCAGCGACACCGGTGGCAAATCCGTTTATCAACCGGCTACGATCCAACCTCGATAGAGATTCCGAAGCGATTCACAGATATCAGCACCTGGAAGGGATCAATCGATGGGAAAGTGCTGGATCGATTGCGTCAGAAATATGCACAGAAAATTGTCGAGATGGGGCGGCGGGAAACCGGTTGACCGAGATGTGTCTTGCAAAGGGTAACGCTTGTAACCGATTGGATGGACTATTCAAAGTGACATAATATCAAATAACTCGTAATACTTAAGGAAAACCGTCAGATGAATACCTGCTATAATTTTTTTGCCTGATGGTATTCATACCAATGGCTGATACCCATAAATGTAATTCCAATGAGCAACAGCAGGCCGTGGATATAAGTGACTTGTTCCGATAAAAGACAACCGACCAGAGTCGCGGCGAATATCGGTGCCCCAATTCTCCCAAGAAAATCCATCCAGAAGTTTTTATGATAAAGATTCATATATTCCTTTCAATATTCACCGCATTAGGTTTGGCAGGCCATTAAGTGTTACCGCCATGCGTTTGATTAGAAGCGATCTCAAAATTAGGATTTTCGTTCGAGATCAAGGCGAGACCGAGGATCCCCGCTGTGCGGGGTTCCCCGCCTGATCGATTCTTATTTGTGGGTCGCAACCCGCAGGCATACTCAAGTATGTCGAGGATTTGAGACGAGGGCTCAACGCCGATATCGGGCGAACAGACTTTTATGAGATGGCTTCTATATTGTCACGGTTTTTGGCATCCGCAAATATACTGCGACACTCGATACCCCCGGAGCATCACATGACGCACGGCTACGCTCCCGGTTAATGAAAATTCCCCGAGGCCTCACTTAGTTATACCTAAAGTTTTCCTCCTCTTTGGACGATCATAAACATATAGTGTTTGTCAAAAAAACGTTCCGTTATTCGAACGTTTTTTTCTACAACCACTTATACCAACCTTCCGTATTTCGGAATTTATTTTTTGAAAAATGGTATAATCGGCCCATTGAATCGTTTCAACACACAAATTGCTTTTTTTTGCCTGCGTTACCTGATGAGTTCAACAAAAGGAAGGCATTATGCAAAAATATAATGGTATCATCTCAACCCTGGCAACTTTACTCATTTTGGTTGGCTGCGCAACCGTATCCAAAGAGGACTGCCTGGTGACAGACTGGTTTGAAACCGGCCGCATGGATGGAATGCACGGGAAACCTCGGACGGCCTTTCATAACCGCGCCAAATCCTGCCTGGAGCATGGCATTAACGCGGACCGCCAGGCCTACTACCAGGGGCATGACAAGGGTTTGAAGTCATACTGCACAGAGCAAAAAGGCTTTGAACTGGGAAGCAAGGGGATGGCATATCAATCCGTTTGTTCTTCGCAATTCGAGGAAAACTTCCGAACCGGTTACCATAATGGAATCCGAATATACTGCTCGCAGGCGAACGGTTACGAGATTGGACGCCAGGGCCGAGCATACCGGAATGTTTGTCCTGCCGAGTTGGAAATGAATTTTAAAATTGGTTACATAAAAGGAAAAGAGCGCCACGAACATGAGTCGAAAATCGCCTCACTCCAACGACGCCTGGAAAAATTAGAACGAAAAATAAGCAAAAAAGATAAGGAGCTGTATTCGGATCATCTGAATGACGCGCAAAGGTCCGAAATTCGTTCTGAACTGAAAACGCTGGATTTGGAGTACAGAGAAGTTTCGCGTGAATTAAAATACATGGAAAAAACAATGCCGCTCGCCCAAGGTTACTAGCCGCGATTTTCACAATATGTAGAGGGTTTCAAAACCATTGGCGAAACCCTCGTTCTTCAGCCACGAATTTCGACTAACTCAGGTCGATAAATCCTGATCAGTATGCGGAGTTATATAAACCGCCGGCCCGATACGATTTCATGAAAGAATAGAGTTAACCCAGACCATATATTGAGATTGAACGAAGTTCTTTATGGGCATTATCGTTCGTCTCGCGCATGCCGCCTCAGCATCCACCACGCCACGATGCCCACGCCGGCGAACACGGCTGCCATCGCTGCGTTACCAGCCACGCCGCCCCCAATCTTGACATGAGGCGCTGCCGTGGCGGCCAGGTAGATTCGAAACGTCGCGTAGGTGCAGAGGGGTATGAAAACGCCCAGCGAGACCCAGGCCGCGATGCGTTGACGCCCGTTGCCGATCAGTCCACCGATAGCCCCGCCCCCGTACCACATGAAGGACACGGTGGGTGCGGTCACAAAAAAGGCAGGGGCAGAAAAGAGAAGGGGAGTCAAAAATGGGCTTGCTTGCTTCGCGCGGGTGGCTCCGTAGCACAGTGTCAAGTTGACAACGGCACCGGTGAAGAACAGTCCATACTTGAGCACCACCGCCCAGAGGGCAAGTCGTTGGTCGGTGTGCATCAATGCCAGCATCAGCGCTGCGGCGACAACCCCGAAAAAGAAGAATTTCGGAGCATAGGTCTTAAGAAAAATGTCCTTGCCCGAAGGCGGCCATTCGCTGCGATGGTTACGCAGTGCTGGGACGCCGAAAATGACTCCCAAAGCGATGAACCATACAACCAGCATTGGCGTCAGCGTGAAAATCGAGGGCTGAACGTAAAGGGCGAACAGGCTCGGGACCACGGCCAAACCATGGCCGATGATAATTCCCGGTGAGCAAAAAAGAGCGACAACCGTTGCGCGGAGAATACCACGTAGCACCGGGCCAGGGATCAAACCGCAGATGGTCCAAGCGAGGAAAGTCGCCACCAGGCTGGCGGCGAAGATGAGTGCCAGATTCATTGCTCTCTCCCACCGTAAACCGGCACGTCCTTAAATAATTCAATAATCTGCAATCGACTTGAACCTACTTTAATTCAAATATTTTTTTGCCGGCAGGGACTTGCTTGATGTGGCGCTCGAGTTTGAGGGCATTACTTTTGGTCATTTTCGAACTGACACCGACCACCTCAACGGGCAGTCGTGATTTGGTGTATTTGGCACCCTTGCCTGAATTATGAGTAACCAATCGCTTGTCAATATCGTTGGTAATTCCACAATACAACGATTCGTCAGCACACCGAACCAGATAAACGACCCATTCCTTTGCATTCATTCGAACGGCTTCAATCCATATTATAGTGGTTGCCAAAAATGCGTTCCGTTATACGAACGTTTTTATCTGCAACCACTTATACCACTCTTTTGTATTTCAGAATTTATCTTTTTGAAAAGCGGTATAACATACCGACAATAATCACTCAGGACTTCAGATAATGCTCAACGGTGGATCTTAAATCTTCATCCAGGTCGGTCTTAGCGAGCCAGTTCAAATAATCAGCCGGCACTTCTTCCATCTTCCGGCCCTTATGCTTCCCGAAAGGCATTCGACGATAAAACACCGGTTTATTCGACACTGCGATTATCTTGGCAACGGCATCATCCCCGAATTCTTCAACCGCCTTGGCATAAATATGCTCGAAGAGCGCTTCGAGAACCAGGATATCCCCCAAGGCGGTGTGTGCGGTGGCATCGACATTAAGTTTGAGATAATAACGCAGATATTGCAGACTATAGCGCGGGATCACCCCATCCTTGTCAAAATAACGGGCCAATTTGTAAGTGCAGACGACCTTCTTTGGCGCGATCCCTTCTTTTTTGAGCATTTCGACATCGAAGACCGCACTATGGGCAACCATAACATTGCTGTCCGACTTCAAAAGATCCTGGAGTTGATTCCATGCATCGCTTCCCCGAAAGGAGGGTTTATCCAGAACCATTTCATTGGTGATGTGATGAACGGTCATCGCGTCGATGGAGATCGGCATGCCCGGGTTGAACAGTTCGTCGACCGTGAGGCCGTCTTCAGTTTTGAAGGCGATTTGGCACAACCGGTCAGCCGGGCCTCTGTCAGTGGTTTCGGTATCGAGGAAGATGAACATAGCGGTAATAGCGTCTTGTTTATATCAATCGTTTTAGTATCAAATATGCGGTGTAACCTACACCGCCGGCAATTGTCAGCATGATTCATGGCCGGCATAACTCAGTATTTTTAAACTTCCAGGCATAGAGACTGAGTGCGGCGAGGCCGAGAATCACTCCCAATATTTTTGGCAACATGTCATAAACTTCTCCTGCAGTGATATTTAGTCACGAGATTTTCTATGATTGTCGTTCACCTGTCGGAGTGGGGCGGCCAGCCAGAATGATTTGCCTCAACCTCACGACAAAATAGATAACGGAAAATATATATGCCGGCAGGTAAAGCCACCATGCGAAGGGGTTGGGAATACCTGTTCTTTCGATATCGCCGGGCATCTGAATAATATTCTTCCAATCCCAGCAGAATGCCACGATCATGAGCAAACCACAGAACAGTTCGACAGCCATGTCGGTCCATCGCCAGCGGATATCATATCCTTTTTCATCAAAATAAATAATGAGGGAGCCGGCCACCACCATCGCCAAAGCAATCAAAACCGGTGTGATTACCGGACCGACCCAGGGTAGCGGCACATAAAACAGAAGGTCCCATGTCATAAGGCTTTCAGGCCAGCTCACCATGACATAAAGCCAAATGTAGTAAAATATGTCCCATATTCCAAAGGCAATCATAAAATAGCAAAACTTCTGAAATTTGTTCCTTCCGCCCAACCAGCCCACTGCCACCAGCATGACGACTGTGGCAATTTCACGGCCAAACTCGATTCGGACCAACGGATCGATAACGTGTTTACCGTCCTCCCAATGGACGATCAGAGGAAAGCTGAATTCACCGTCAAAGAAAATTTCGCGCAGATAGACGACAACCGCGCTTTCAACCCATGCAAAGGCAATCGCAAAAACCACCACCCATACCCAATTTCTGAAGGCGTTTTCAGATTTTTTTATCGAATCTGACATTGACGTTGTCGTTTTTTGCAGTGCAGTACAGTATCCATTGAATTACTATTGAGGTCGTTGATATTTAGAAATAAACTCACCGCCCGCTCGTATTCACTCGCTTGAGACGCGGAGGACGCAGAGAATTTCGTCACGCATCCTGAACTTTCTGTTCGTCCGCCTCAAAAATAAGTGCCGCACCGTTGTTGCAATATCGCTTACCGGTAGGTTGTGGTCCATCTTCAAAAACATGGCCGTGATGGCCGCCACAGACAGCACAATGGTATTCGATGCGCGAGCGAAATAGCTTTGAATCTTTTTTCGTTTCGAAAACCCTGGACAACGTTTCGAAAAAGCTGGGCCATCCAGTACCACTGTCATATTTCATGTCCGATGCAAAAAGCGGCGTACCGCAGCCTGCGCATTTGTAGACGCCCCTGTCTTTTTTCTCATGAAGCTGACTCGTAAATGCCCGTTCAGTCCCTTCTTTGCGCAAGATACGGTATTGCTCCGGCGTCAGCCGCTGGCGCCATTCATCTTCGGTTAGATCAATCTTTTTCATTGTTCCTCGTTTCTTTTAAATATCGCATTATGGAGGAATCCTGAAAAATCCAGCAGCGATTATACCTCTGAGATTTGATATAGATCCCCTCCTGTGAAGTTCCCGAAAGGTTTACCGAACCGGGGAAATGCGGTGATCACGTGATCAATTTCGAAATAAATACGAAACCCGAACGCTCAAAAGCCAAAAACGTGGAAAGCAAACGTCACTGTTAGCGAATTAGTTCTGAATCAGCACGATTATTTCGGTGGGCAAGGTGCTGGTGGTAAGTTTCGGTCATTGCTCTTGTGTCATTTGAATTTGTTTCGAGATTCGTGCTTATTTTTTCGTATTTTACCTTTGGGATATTGCTTTTGCCCCCATCGATGGGGTTACCTAATGCCACCCGTTCGGCAGGTGGAAATTCTCTATTCTTCCCACGTTATGCATTCTGTCGGACAGGCATCTATCGCCTCTTCAATACAATCGTCAGGGCCACCTTCCGGCATGATGACTTCAGCTTTTTCCTCGTCCTCATTAAAGGCAAATACCTCTGAACACAATTCCACACATGATTCACATCCGACACATTCATCAGTGTCGATGACGACACGTTTAGCCATTTCAAGCACTCCTTTACGTTATCTATGAGTTAGGTGTCGCTCTCAAATACGCTACACACCCGAAAATTTTGAGTCTACTTTCGCCCGAAAATTTCATCAATTGGCGGCTTTTATGGCCAATCGCACACCTTCAATCAAATGATCAGATGTTTGATCCCGCATAGCGGGAGGCATTTCGAGGTGATGCTGTCGTCAGTCTACCGCGATCCTCGAATAATCACGCCATAGCGTGACCATGGGAGCCTCCGTTTGACCCGAAGGGTGAGATCTTTTCAGCTCTATCATTAGATCTTGGGGAGGGACAAAGTGTCCCTCGGCTATCCGGTTCACGAGTTTGGCCAATGCCCCGATATTGCTTCTGTTTTTCTGTTCGGTGAAAAGATTTCATGAAATATTCGGGTCAGGCTTGTCACAAAGATTAAACGCCTAAGGTTACGAGCATTCATCTTGATGAGTTTAAGTGCGGTGCGTATCGTTGTCAAATGAGGCAGGGCCTTAAAAACAGTGCGGTCCTGAAAACCCGATCCGAGCCACTGATCTAATGCAAGGGCTATGAATTAGCTATTGGTCATCCGCGACGAGCAGATGGACACTATTTAGTTCAGCCCCGTTACGATACGACATACGCAGATGCAAGCAGGCTTATGACTGGACCAGGGACTTGGATATTGACATATCGGAAAGCTCCGGCAAGAATGACATCGATCCCACCACCTGGTGATTCTCGGCCAGGAATTGGATGGAAAAACACCGGCTGATCCATAGCTGGAAAACGGAAATTGATAAAAGTTGCCTGTCTTTAGAGGGAAATTAAAGATGTCCAAAATAAAATATGTTCTCATGTGTATTTTCATGATTACCAGCGCTGGTTCATTCGCTTCTAAATCAACAGATGGCAAATCTTTTGGTAACGCCAGAATAGAAAAAAAGATTTCAAACAGTATTGGTATGGAATTTGTTTATTTGCCGCCGGGATCTTTTTTAAGAGGAAGCCCCTCAGATGAGCTCGGCCGGGAGAGTGATGAAAAACAGCAATGGGTAACTTTGACAAATGGTTTTTACTTGCAGACAACTGAAGTTACGCAAGGGCAATGGAAAGCCGTAATGGGTGTACCACCGCTCCATATCATAAATTGTACTGACAATTGTCCGGTGGAGCGCGTATCCTGGAATGATGCGCAAGAATTTATCCATAAGTTGAATAGACTTGAGGGGACGCATCATTACAGACTTCCGACGGAGGCGGAATGGGAATATGCTGCACGAGCCGGAAGCAATACAGCCTTTGCAAATGGAGAAATATCCATACGTGATTGCGGTTATGATTCAACGTTGGGTGATATTGGGTGGTATTGTGGTAATTCAGATACGTATCCACACCATCCGGTTGCCCAGAAGAATCCAAATGCATGGGGACTGTTTGACATGCACGGCAGTGTAGCGGAGTGGTGTGCAGATTGGTATGGTCATTATCCGCCAGGTTCTGTCACTGACCCTATGGGTCCACCTAATGGCACGGAGCGTGTGCTGCGGGGTGGCGGATTGGCCGATGACGCCAGGAGCTGTCGATCAGCCAATCGTTACAGTCTGAGGCCTGACATTATATTCGACTATATCGGATTCCGTCTGGTAAGATCCCCTTAATTTTGAATTTTAGCGCATCCCTAAGATTTTTCGGAATGAAAAGAGTCCACAAATGTTTGTCCTGAAAGGCCAGTTTCTCATTGGAGGAGGCACGGGTCATGATCGAAACACAAGCCGTTTAGAAAAAAGGGGGTCGGCAGATCCAGGCGACGAGCAAGGCAAAGAAAAACCATCGTTCTGCAAAGATTTTACGAAATTTTCGGGTAAACTCACATCCGGTATTTGGGTAGAATGTTCCTAATGATCAGGTTATTTACGTAATGGACTCCATCCGCAAAATAATCCACATCGATATGGATGCATTTTACGCCTCCGTTGAGCAGCGCGATTGCCCATCACTGAAGGGAAAACCCGTCATTGTGGGAGGCGGCCCCAATTCAAGGGGTGTCGTTGCCGCATGCTCCTATGAAGCCAGAAATTTCGGTATTCATTCAGCCATGGCATCAGCAACCGCCCACCGGCTGTGCCCCAAAGCGGTTTTCATCAGGCCAAGGTTTGATGTCTATCAATCCGTATCAGCACAAATACGGGAAATTTTCTGTGAATATACCGATCTTGTGGAACCATTATCCCTGGATGAGGCTTTCCTCGATGTTACCCAAAATCATAAAGGGATGAGTTCTGCGACCATCATCGCGCGGGAAATAAAGCAGAAAATTTACGAACGAACGGATAAACTCACCGCTTCGGCGGGGGTGTCCTTCAACAAGTTTCTGGCCAAGGTGGCCTCCGATTTCAATAAACCAGATGGGGTAACGGTTATACCGCCAGAGGCAGCAGATGAATTCATCGATAAACTGCCCATCAGAAAATTCTTCGGGGTCGGCAAAGTCACCGAGGAGAAGATGCTCAGCCTCGGGATTAAAACGGGTGCCGACCTGAAAATTTATGAGAAGAGACAGTTATTGAAGCTGTTCGGAAAAGCCGGCGGCTATTATTACGACATTGCCCACGGCCTGGATGACCGGCCGGTCCAGCCAAACAGGATCAGAAAATCCATCGGAAAAGAAACGACTCTGCCGGAGGACATTGACGACATCGATCAGATGGTCGAAATTCTCGAGTCCCTGTCTTTCAGAGTAGAGAATTCATTGAACAGGCGTGATGCCAAAGGCCGGACAGTCACCCTCAAAATCAAATATTTCGATTTTAAAAGCATCACCCGCAGTATGACCGTCGAGAATCCGGTCGAAAGCGCGTCTGATATGATGAAGCATGTAAGACCCCTGCTTCAAAAAACAGAAGCCGGTAAAAAGAAAGTCAGGCTTTTGGGGATATCGATATCCAATTTCGAGGGACAGGCGTCTTGCATCGATAGCTGCGGGCAGTTGCTTTTGCCTTTCAAGTTTCATCAAAATCCACTTCATCGAAATGGGGAAGATGTCTGGTAAGCGGGATCATCGGGAAAAAAAACCAATCAGCTTAACGAAATTCCTTTTAAGGCACCTAGGATTCAAGCTACAACAATCACCACAAGTGTTGCGCCGGACATCTCTTACTGCCTATCCATCACAGGTAACCCAAATTTCCGGTATTGACGAAAGATCCTGAAACTCGGGTGTGCGATTGGAATCGTTGGTGGACATCGCCGGGCCGCGGAACAGGACATCCCGGCCATTGATGGTTATCATACCGCCCTGACTTCCGGCCTTTGGATAGTGCATCGCTTTCGCTTTTTCCGCTACCCGCGAGTATTCCGCTTGCGATGAATTCATTGTCTCGATCAATTTTTCCGGGGGCAAGTTATCATACATTTCCTTGCTGTATTTTTTCTGAAGCGCCGCGTATTCTTTCTGGTTATAATTTTCCACGACGTCATTGAGCTGCTTTTGCACCTTGAGAGGTGAGAGTTTGCGCTGTTCGGCCGACAATTCGCCCAGCAGAAGGTCAAGTTCGTAAAAGTAACCTGCATGCCTCCCTTCAAGCCCCACGCCATGACTTTTGGTCAGCAGGACAATCGCCGGACGGCCACGGAAGGTGCCTGTTGCAGTGGCTTCGAAATCAACCATCAAGTTACCCGTTCGATACTTCTCGGTCGTGCAATGCCCGGCCTCGAACAGATGGGTTTCGTCACCCAGGTGCAAGGTCAAGACATTGACAGGCGTTTTTGTACGCGGTCTGGATGGTTTATCGTAATATACGGCTTCGGCGCCACAACTCAGATTCAATGCCAGCGGCACTTTTTCCTTATTGGATGTGGCGACATTGGATGCGGCGACGATACCCTCCCAATTCAGTGTTTTACCGTCGAACGTAAATGACGGTTTTTCTGATTTGTAAGTATCGAATGTCATCGTTTTGGTAGAAAATTGGACGTAACTTTGAAATTTTGCGCCGTTACTGCGAACACGTAATTCGCCTTCATCCGCACCCGGTGCTTGACGCGCGTGAATAGTGAAAATACCCGCGCTGCGGTCTTTGACTTCACATTTTTGCAACTTGAGCGCATACTGCTTGCCCTCCACCTCAACCTGGGCGGTGCCGTAACCCGCAGTTGCCGCTTCAAACTCCTGTTTTTCCGCATTCAATTTAGAAGATTTTTTCTGGGCCTCCATGTCCGATATGTTTTTGAAAATATTTTCCATTTGCTGCAGTTGTTCCGGGTCCATGCCTGACTTCTTCATCATCTCCATGGCCTGATTCAATTCTTGTTGTTTAGCGGTTGTTCCAGCTTCTTCCGCTTGAACATAATTTATAAAGCCCATCAAAAATAAGAAATATATCGTCAACGAGAGTCTATGCGCTATTCTCATCGGATTTTCCTTTCATGCTTATATATTGTTTCTTCACGGCTCCTGAGGGTCGGACCCGCATATCACACTGTTACATCGAAAGCTGAAACCACAAGTATAGTCTATCTACACAAGATAATGTCTCGTATTGTTGATTAATAATAATTATTTATGTCTCATTAACCTATTAACATCTTAAATCTTGTCAAGAGTGTCACATTTGCCCGCGCTGTGATGGTACAGGACCTTAGCCCGGAAATTTCATCAATTGACGGCTTCTATGGCCAATCGCACACCTTCAATCAAATGATCTGATGTGTGATCCCGCATAGCGGGAGGCATTTCGAGGTGATGCTGCAGTCAGTCTACCGCGATCCTCGAATAATCACGCCATGGCGTGACCACGGGAGCCTCCGGTTGACCCGAAGGGCAAGTTGCTTTTTGCTTTTCGGCGTCTCAGCGAAAAGCAAAAAAATGAAATTCTCTGTGTCCATTGCGTCTCGCGCGAGTGAATGCGAGCGGGCGGTGAGATCGTGTTTAAATATCAACGACCTCATTAGAACACATCTCAAAAATAGTCTAAGTGCCCATGACGGCGTTATGAAACGAATCGGTCAGTGTCAGGGGGCCCTACCCCTGACACTGAATACATACGACCTGTATGCGCCGCTCTTTCGTCGTTGCATGCCTTGCCCTGAACCCTGATCCTTATTTTTGAGTTACGTTCTAGTAATTCGCCAAGCCTGTACATATATAATCGAATTTGATAACTGTAGAATCAGCGATCAATTCCGAAATGACATCTAATTTTTTAAAATCCAATCGTCAGAAGACAGTTTTTAACTTAAAAAAGGAGAATTAAAGCATGCCTGGCAAAAAGGGGAATATTTCGAGGAGGGATTTTATTAAAACCACTGGCGCAGTCGGTTTAGGATCGGCTCTTATACCCTTAAGCGCTGTGTCACCGGCACATGGTATCTCTTCTGCGGAGGTCACTGAACAAATGGTTGTGCCAACGCGACCATATGGAAAAACAGGTGTAAAGGTCTCTATTCTTTCGTTGGGTGGTGTATTAGATATTTATGACCAGTTAATATTCAGGCAGGCTTTTAAATTGGGCGTAACCTATTGGGATACAGCTGATTCATATGCTTGGGGAAAAAATGAAAAAGCAATCGGCAAATACTTTACCAAGTTCCCAAACGATCGGGAAAAGGTGTTTCTGGTCACTAAAGCAAGAACTTCAGACCCGAAAAAATTAACCGAGAAATTAAACACCTCACTTCAACGATTGCATACATCGTACGTCGATATGTATTTCATTCACTATGTCAGTGACGTCAAAAATGAAATGACCAATGAGGTCAAATCCTGGGCTGAGAAAGCCAAAGCGGAAGGAAAGATTCGTTTTATTGGATTTAGTTCTCATAAAAATATGGAAAACTGTTTGCTCGATGCGGCTGAACTTGGATGGATCGATGGAATTATGATGAGTTATAATTACAGGCTCATGGTAAAGGACGAAATGAAGAGAGCGGTTGATGCCTGTGTCAAAGCGGGAATAGGATTGACAGCCATGAAAACCCAGGCGGCTTTCTCCGCAAACTTTTATGCCTCAATTGGCTCCGAAACTGATGATGCCTTGAAAATGACCGACAATTTATTAAAAAAAGGCTACACTGCTGAGCAGGCGAGACTTAAAGTGGTGTGGGAAAATAAAAATATCGCCAGCATCTGTTCGGCGATGCCGAATATGACCATCCTGCAGGCTAATGTTGCCGCCGCAGTGAATAAAAAGCAGTTATCCGAGGGTGATAAACAACGCTTGGAACAATATTCTCAAAAAACGGCGCCCGGCTACTGTGCCGGATGCGGCAATATTTGCGAAGCGGCCGTCAATCTTGACATCCCGATCAGTGATATATTGCGCTATTCCATGTACAATCACAGCTATGGCGATCGGGATATCGCTTCAAGTTTATTCAATAAGTTAAAACCAGATGTTAAGGCAAATATTCTTAAGGCCGACTATTCCATGGCTGAAAAATATTGTCCCCAAAAAATTCAAATTGGTAGAATTTTGAAGAAAACACATGAGGATTTAACTTAAACGGAAGAGTTTTGTGTATGACGGTCATCAAACGAGAATCTGCTTAAATTGAACCCTTTAAAAGCACATCGAATAAGAAATGATCCCGTCATCTCGAAATCGCAGTACCTCAAGGGGCTTCAGTGCCCCAAGGCTCTGTGGCTCTACCGGCACCGGCCGGATCTGAAGCCTAAAATTTCCCCCGCTCTGCAGCACCTTTTCGACAGCGGCCACGAGGTGGGGCTCCTGGCGCAGAAGTGCTTTGGAGGCGGGGTTGAGATCGTCGAGGAGTACTACAAGATCGCCGCGACCATCCGGTCCACGGAAGAAGCCGTCGCACTGAGTCCGCCGGCTGTCTTCGAGGCGGCCGCCTGCTCGCCGGACGGGGCCTACTCGCGGATCGACATCTTGAGACAATGCCGGGGCTCCGGGGCGTGGGACCTGGTCGAGGTCAAGTCCACCACGAGCGTCAAGGGCTACCACATCGACGACATGGCCCTGCAGCGCCACGCTTTTGCCGGGGCAGGCTACAACATCCGCAAGTCGATTCTGATGCACATCGACAACCAATATGTGAAAAGCGGGCCCATCGATACGCTGAAACTGTTTCACTTGGAGGACTGCACCGCGGAAGTGGAGGCGAAGCTATCCGTGGTGAGGAAGTGCCTGGAACCGCTCAAGGCGGTGCTGGCGAGTCCGGATGAACCCGCTGTCCCCATCGGCGATCAGTGCACCGCGCCCTTTGCCTGCGACTACATCCCTTACTGCTGGCAGCACGTTCCATCCTACTCGGTCTACAATATTTTCAGGGGCGACAAACGGGAGATACTGTTGGCGAGAGGCATTCTCGATGTCGCCGACATCCCGGAGAACTTCGATGTCACCCAACGCCAGGGCATCGAGATCGATGCCTTTAATCAGAACCGGGTATACGTGGATCGTGCCGCCATCAGCAAGTTTCTCGACGGGTTCGTGTACCCGCTTTTCTTTCTCGACTACGAGACCATCAATCCGGCCGTGCCCCTTTACGACGGCACGCGTCCCTACCAGAAAATCCCGTTTCAATTCTCACTGCATGTGCAGCAGGAAAAAGGCGGCCCTGTTACGCACACCGGTTTCCTTCACACTGTCTCCGGCGACCCGCGGCCGGATTTCGTCAAAGAGCTCGTGGGCAGTTGCGGCAGCAAGGGATCGGTGGTGGTCTACAACCAGACGTTCGAGGCCGGCGTCAACGAAACGCTCGCCGAAACATTTCCGGAACACGCGGCGGCGCTGCGTTCCGTCAACGACCGCATGGTCGACCTTCTGGTCCCGTTCCGATCAAGGTTCCTGTACCACCCAGCCATGAAAGGTTCGGCCTCGCTCAAGAGCGTGCTGCCGGCCCTTGTGCCGGCCCTTAGTTATTCGGGCCTTGCGATTGCCGACGGCGAGACCGCCTCGCTGATGTACTTCAAAGCCCATAAAAACGAAGTTTCGGATGACGAAAAGAAACGGATTTACGCGGACCTGCAGCAATACTGCCTCCTGGACACCCTGGCGGAGGTGAAACTGCTGGAGGAGTTGTACCGAGTTGTCAGCTGATTCACACCCTGAGAAAAACGTTCGTAGGTCCCATGAGTTGCCACCCTTAATTTAACTTGCACCTGAATTGAGCGTTTCGTTGAGCACCTGCGCCCATGTCAACACCGACACTCAGACATAGCCCCTACACGATATTTAAAGGCAGCCGAACACCACCCGGCCTCTATGCCCGCCAAAAGTGGTTGAACCAGGGTGAAACCGAATCGTATAAGACCGATTTCGATGCCACGGTTGCCGAGCTGCTATCTATTGGTGTGGGTCCCGGCAACCGATCCGAACGTATTCTCGAGACGCTACATCGGCTTTTCGGCCTGCACCTGACCGTGCGGAACCCGGACCCTTTCATCGAAGCCGCCCTGAGCGATCTCATTGCCGAGAACAGGGACAGGCCGCAGAAAATCGAGATGGTGTTAATGCCGGACCGACTTCGAGGCCTCCCGTTTGCTGCCGACAAGCTGGGCGTTTTTCATCGGGCCGGCGACACTTTTTCTTTTGGCCATTTTCGGCAAGGCAACCGCTCTGGAAGTGAACCGACTCTATACGCAGTTGGCGGCAGATGTGGCGGAATCCGCTGAGTTTCAGAGCGACATGGCCGCCATGCACAATGCACTGCGGGCATTGGTCGTGCATCCGGATGATCGGTTCCGGCCGGCGATCCGGTCAGCCGTTTCCTGGTTTGCCGCTCGGCAGACCGCACGGGGCGACTGGGGCCCGAATATTCCCTTTTCCCAGGCTGTTAACGCCTTGGCTCATCTGAATATTCCCGAGGTCGATGCCCAGTTCGACAATGCATTGGTTCATATTATCAATAGCCAGAACACCGACGGCACCTGGGGTTCTGCCGACCAGGAGTGGCAGACATTTCTGGTGGTGCATGCTTTGCGCAACAAAGGTATTCTTGGATAAGGCCAAGGTGTTGCGGAAAACAGGGATCCGTTTGAAGGGTGATGAACGGATTTTAGGGAAAGCGGTTTCGTTGAGCAGGTATTGCCGGCAGCCGGGGGTCAGAAGCCTGACGCCAGTTTTCTTAATATAAAATGGTTTTACCTCCGGCCTCCCACCTCCGACCGAATGCATTGTCATTTGCCTCCACCCTCAGACCTAACGCGTTTGACATTTGCCTAAAACCTCCCTGGGGGTCAAAGCCCAAGACCTGTTGTGTTACCCTTAGCAGTCAAAAACAGACGCTTTATTATCTTTGCGTACAGCCCGAAGAAGTATATTCCTTGTATAAGAATCGAACTTTGATTGGAGGTGAGGTCGTGCATGATAGTCATCGTGATTCTCGTGGATACAAAAGTTTAACTGATGCCATTCTCCATCACATCGGGATAATAATATTTATTGGTTCTGTGATTTTAGCTAAGCTGGGGATGTTTCCAAAAAACACATGGTTGATATTGATTGTTAGTTTTGCTGGTATTTGGGGTATTGTTGAAATGATTGGTTCTAAATATCGAACGATTGCTGCAATAGGTTTGATATTGGCCTTTGCCCTTTCAATGTTTGGCAGCGAAGGCGGCAACGTTCTACGGGGATATTAAAATCTCTGGTTATTCTTCCACTAATATGGAGAATAACCAGAAAGAAAAGAAACTCATGCTGATGATATGACTCATACCAATATAAGAATACCCGTCCCTAATACCCCCGTCCCTAATACCCCGGGCGCATCAATTCGTGCTTTCCTTGGCATGTGATTCCGGCTGCAGATCCGAAATCGCCTGTCGACTTATAATCAGATATACGTCCCTTAAAACCTGATGTTTGGCAGGGTTTTATTGTAGCTCTATAAATCTGCTGTCTTGAACCTGATAGATCGTGAAGCTCACCCCGATAACATCTCCGTGTTCATCAAATATGATCTTTCCAAGCGGGGTTTCCACATATTCGGTTTTCAGCGCTTTGGAAACCGCAGCCTGATCGGTAGAACCGGCTTTTTCAATTGCATTTGCCAAAGCAAGTGTTGCCGCATAGGCCGTCAGAAAAAAAGAACCGGGGTTTTCTCCATATTCCTTGTGATAGGCTGTCGTTGCGGCCACGGCCAGAGGCAGTTTAGATGTATCTTTGGGAGCGGTCGCATATACGCCTTCGGCGTATTTCCCGGCCATTTTGATAAACGTGTCATCTTTGATGCCGTCGCCGGATACAAACACGACCTTCATCTTCATATTACGCAGCTGAGTGAGCAGCTTGGTTGCAGCCGGGTGGTAGCCACCAAATATGACCGCATCGGCCTTTGAGCGTCTTATTTTTTGGGCCAGTAAGGCGTAATCGACCATTGCGGGTGGAATCCCTTCATACAATACCATTTTGCCCTGATCGGATTTTTCAAGGAGCGTCTTTACGAATTCCGCCAGTCCCTTACCATAAACGCCTTTGTCATGTATCACAGCCACATTTTTTTGCTTCAAAACATCAAGTGTAAATTCGACTTGCACCCTGGCTTGTTTATCGTCGGGTGCAATCGTACGGAAAAAGTTGGGGTAGCGACCACTCATGGTCAAAGCGGGATTGGTGGCCGAAGGCGATATGACAACGATACGGGCCTCATTATAGATTTCAAGTGCAGCCAGCGTAGCACCGCTGCAGGTATGCCCGATAACCGCATGAACGCCTTTGACGACCAGTCTGTTCGCAATGCTAGCCGCCGTCTTCGGTTCGCATAAATCATCTTCAACAATATACTCAAGCGGTCGGTCCAGCAGGCCGCCTTGCTCATTAATATGTTTGACGGCCAGTTCAACTCCTCGCAACCCTGAAATGCCGTAGGATGCAAGTTGGCCACTGTGAACACCGGCAACTCCCAATTTAATGGGTTCTGCCGCATGGCCGATTTCAATCAAAATAAAAATCACCGCCACATTCAGGACGGTCACCATCAGTCGTTTGCTTAAGCGCCTGTTTGCCATGGAGAACTCCTTTTTTGTAGATACGATAAAGAATTGAAAAACTCCAATGCGCAGCTCTGGAGGGAACGTTACCTATGATGCGATTGACGATTGAAGTTAAGACGAGGACTCAGTGCAGAATTCAGACGATCAGGGCTAAAATACCGATAAGTATGATGGAAAATAGACGAATTGGAATTAAAAGGATACTTTTATGGATAGAATAAATAAAAATGAATTTCAATAAAAAAAATTGAATGAATTATTCAAAGGCCACTAACTCGTTTTCATATAAGGACTGGGATTTTCTGGTTTATGCCATTACGATTGGGTCGGTATGTTTGATAAATTTCTGAATTATCATGTTGCTGATAATGGTACCCGTGGATTTGATGTTCCTTGCGTCCGATTTGGAGATGTTGATGGTACCATTCAGAATACTGAAGTCTCCGGCACGATCCGCGAATGGGTTATGAGGGACGGTCTTGCATAACTGACTTATATACTAAACAAATCATGATGTAGTTTGAAATATGTCACGAAGAGCCGGAATAGATGCACCGGGAGCCTTGCATCACATTATCTGTACCGGTATCGAAAGGCGGAAGATTTTCCTAACCAACTAAATTGTCGGGTTGACCCAGATTATTCATGAAGAATATCGAATATATTGGTGAAGTTGTTTATATATTCATGGACCGCCTATCCTTGGACGTCCCGCCTATCCTCTGGTCGGCAGGGATGCTGGCAAATTTGTGAATAATAACAGAAGTCGGTTTGAAACAATTATCCTTTAGTTTGCCATCGATCAAAATAGCCCCAAAAGAAGTGGTTTTACGGATCGGTTTTGGTCAACATCCTGCTATCCGATGGTTTTAAATTCTGACCGCCGTGCCGGATACGACGATCCCGCCAAGGGTAGGGATTTGCACCGTGATTCGACTGGGGCGTCCCATTGCTTCACCCTGGCGAATATTTATAGTGGTTGGCACCTCGATGAGATTGGCCGCACGAAGGTACCCTCCTAAAGCAGCGGCGGCAGCACCTGTCGCGGGATCTTCGACCACGCCGCCTACCGGGAAGGGATTTCGGGAGTGGAACTTATCAGAGCTTTCCCGCCAAACGAGTTGCAGTGTCGTGAGATCCTCCCGAAGCATTATCGTCTTGAGAATTTCGAAGTCATATTCCAATTCGGCCAGGCGCTCCGCTTCGTTAACGGCTAAAACCAGGTGCCATGCTCCGGCATAAGCCTTGGCGGGACGAATGGTTTGGTCGAGGTCCTTGCGACTCCAGCCGAGTGCGGAAAGGGTCTCATCAACCAATCCCTCCGGAGCAATCACGTGTGTGGGCTCTACCGATGTCAACGACGCCTCACGCATATCATCCCGGATGCGTGCGGTAACAGGAACCTCCCCGGCAGCTGTTTTCAGGATGTAGGTACCGTCACCCTCAGTCTCGCCGAGCAACACACCCGCGGCAATCGTTGCATGTCCACAGAATGAGACTTCAGCCTCAGGGCTGAAATACCGAACGACGCGATGTTGTCCAGCAGCAGGCGTTATAAAAGCCGTCTCAGAATATCCAACCTCGGCGGCGGTACTCTGCATCATGTCGGGATCCGGAAACGTTGCCCCGATCCAAACGCCGGCCGGATTACCGCCGTCAGGCCTGTCAGTGAATGCTGCCAGCTTATAAAGAGATCCTATGTTCATGGTTCCATAATCCTATTTTGATAGCATCGAGCGGTACAGCAACACCATATGCAGTGCGCAGGCAAATTCAAGAAGAATTGTATGGTCGTCCCCGGGTCGGACCAAGGCAAGTGCTTGTGATAATATGAAAAACAGTTTAGAATTGTCCAATGTGGAGACTTATAATAAAGTTTTTGACCGTGAAAACGCCATATTAAGATCCAATCATATCCACCTCCTTGTCCGGGACAATGGGGAAAGAGATGTAATTCCGAAGCCTATAGAGACTGGATTGATGAATCGGTGAAGAAGGTAAGGCATTTCCGGGATGGAAAGTGGACGGAGAGTGTCGCTGTCGGCAGCCGGGCATTTGGACAGAGACGAAGGAAAGGCTCGGCATCAGGGCTAAAGGGCGCAAAATGGTTGGAACGGGTGATAACTGTGAGTCAAGAGAATCGCCGGCGCCTTACAAGGGCATTTCGGGGCATGAAAATGAGGTGATAAGGCTTCAAAATGAGTATTTTTGGGAAAATGCCGTTTGAATAACGATCTGATGGCGTGGTCCGACCCGGGGGAGTTCAAAGTTCAGCTACCGTTTGGTTTCGTTTAGAAATGGTTGACCTTGACGGGCACAACTTGAGCACAGTCGATCGTCATTTCTGATCTGCTTTTTTTTTGATGATTTTATACGTTTCTTCATAAATCGTTCTACGCGGTCCAATGGCCACAATGTCAATAATCCGTTTTGGTGATAAACGGTAAACGATCCTGAATTTGCTTATTCGGTAACTTTTCAATCCTTCCAATTCATCCTTTAGGGACTTACCCGATTCAGGTTCAACCAATATATGCCGCAACCCGGCCCGAATTTTTCTTTTCAGCTGCGGGTGACAGCCTCTGATCAAGGCAACGATTTCATCGGGCACTCTAAGTTTTATTCGAGTCGGATCTTTCGAAGTCATCATTTATTCGAAAAGTTCCTCCAAGGTATACAGCTTGGACTTTTTCTTTAAAGCTGACATGCCTTTTTTTATCTCTACCATCAGTTCTTTATCGGACTGAATCGAAATGGTTTCCCTCCAGCCATCGAATTCATCAGGACTCACCAACACGGCAGCCGGTCGTCCATTTTTTGTAATGACGATTTCTGCATCGGTTGACTGAACTCTTTCGATGAGTTCACTGAGTTTCATTTTTGCTTCAGACAAAGATAGCGTCTCCATAATTAGACCTCTTTTATAGTTGACCATAATTTTGGTCATAATTTAATGAAATTCTTTGAGTGTGTCAACATGGAAATGTAGAATTTGAATCCTGCATGAAAATTAAAAAGAGGTTCTTATTTTATGCTGGATTTGGATTCAGGTATAGACCCTATGTGGACGTTGTATAATTTGACTCTCGTAGATTGGATGCCTTCTCTGGTTTCGACAAAAAAGGGGCAGCCCGAATTGGGCTAACCACCTGATTTTAATAGGTGCGCCCGGTAGGATTCGAACCTGCGGCATACAGATTCGAATAGAATCGCCGGTGCCTTACAAGAGCATTTCGGGACCTGAGAATGAGACTGTAAGGCTTAAAAAGGAGTATTTTTTAAAAAATTCCGTTTGAATACAATATGATGGCGTGGTCCGACCCGGGGGAGTACTTTATTTAGTTTTTAGATAACTTTTTAAATCTCTGTAATAATTTTCATGGGGTCCAATCATAACCAATTCAAGGTCTTCACCAACAAACCGATAGGCCATTAGATACTGAACAGCTTGAAGTTTGAATTTATGCACGTAAACCCCACGAAGATCGCCTTTCTTTTCAGATCCGATAAAAGGATTATTCATAATTTTTCGAATCTGTTCGTCTAACTTATTTTTTTCGCGTTTTGTGAATTTTTTAACTTTTCGCTCAAAAGAGCGAGATTGTAAAATTTTCATCGGTAATTATCCAAAGTTATATTCTGAAGATTCCCCCTGTTCCAATTCAACAAGGCCGATCAATATCTCCTTGATTAAATGATAGGTTAGATCAGGGTTTTCTTCAGCACATTTACCGATCCTTGCCCAGTGTTCGATTTGTCCGGTCACAGAACGTTGATCAATTTTACTGTATATTTTCGCTTCCCTAACCAATTCTTGGGATACTCTAACTGCGGTAGTCATGTTGAAATCCTCCTATATCTTAGATTTGTAGCAAATATAATACTAATTGTTGCATATTGCAACACTGAAGGGATATCGGAGTATTCGTCTCTGATAGCACACGGACCGGAAAAGGACAAAAGGGGACGTTCGTGCAGAAAATTCATAACTTTACAATTAAATCATCAACATCAGGCTTTTCACCGGAAGCGACAAAACGGGTCACACAATCGACTTGTACCGATTCTGAAATAAATGTCCATAGCGGCGGTGACGCCGATTAAAATTCACCGCATAACCGGTTAGTATTTTCCGCATGCTCGACGACAAGGGCCGGTTTCGAACCTTGCACAAAAGGTGAAAATGATTCGGCATAAGCACCCAGGCATAGATATCCAGCGCGCCTTCTGCGACTGAAACAGCCAGCCGATCGATAAAATCACTGCGATCCGCATCGTTGAAAAAAATCTCTTTCCTTTCGATACCCCGGCCCATGACATGATGCAAAACCCCGGGGGCATCTAATCGTGCTAATCGTGGCATGGGTTTCTAATTGTGATAAACGAACGTCCCCATTTTCCCCCATTTTCGTCCCCCTTTTTTCTGCATCTACGGCGTCAAATGCCGTCCCGCATAGTACACTATAGCGGAACGACATTTTCCTTGTATCTGCGGCAAACTTGAAAATCGCTCAATTTGGGTTGACGATAAGTAGGCGAATTCAACCTTTATTGATATTTCATAATTGACAATAAAAACGATTAATGAATATTGAAGTGGAAGGAATTAATATTATGGCCTCATCAATCCCAATTGTTTGCCCTTACTGCGGGGTTGGCTGCAACCTCGAGCTTTCACTGAATGAAAACGGCCGACCGGTTAAAAGCAGCGCAACAGGACGGAATCCCGATTTAAATGCAAGATACGCCTGTGTCAAGGGGTTCACGGTACACGAGCTTTTAAACCATCCGGAGCGTCTAACCCAGCCCTATATCCGCAGAGCAGCCCAGTTGGAGCTTGTTTCCTGGGAAGAAGCCATCCAATTTGCCTCCCGGCGCCTGGAGCAGATCTCCAGCAAGTACGGGCCTGAAAGTATCGGGATGCTATGTAGCGGCAAAATTCTCAATGAAGAAGCCTATCTTTCACAAAAGTTTCAGCGCGCCGTTGTAGGCAACAATCACATCGACAATTGCGCCCGCCTTTGCCACGGCCCATCTGAAGCGGCTCTGAGACAGCAACTGGGATACGGCGCGGTCAGCACATTTCTGGAGGACTATGAAGCCACTGAAACCGTTTTTCTTGTAGGGGCGCACACGACTTTTACTCATCCGGTCATCTGGATGAAAGTTAAAAAGCGCGCTAGAAAGGGCGGTCTCAACCTGATTCTGGCCGATCCTCGTGAAACGGATCTTGTGAAAAATGCGGCCATCCACCTTAAGGTCAAACCCGGTACGGACATCTTCTGGATAAATTCGTTATGCAAAATTATCATCGACAAAGGCTGGCATGATCGGGAGTTTTGTGAAAAGCAGACCATCGGCTTTAAGGCGTTATGCAAAGCGATAGAGGATCTCGATGTCGATGCGGCCTGTAAACGCGCAGGGGTGAAGCGAAAAGACCTGGAAAAAGCCGCCGAACTGATTCACGCCAAAAAAACCATATTCATATGGGGCATGGGATTGACCCAACATGCGCACGGGACCGATAACATCATCGCCCTGGTGAACCTTGCCTTGCTCACGGGTAACATCGGAAAGCCCGGGTGCGGTCTTTCACCGCTCCGAGGTCAGAATAACGTACAGGGCGCCGGTGATATGGGCGCGCTGCCTAATCTGCTGCCCGGCCATATGGAGGTAGACGACGAAGCCGCCCGTTATCATGTCGGCGCGATATGGGAAGCAGATATTCCCTCAGAACCGGGCCTGGCAGCACCTGAAATGATCCATGCCATTGCCGAGGGTAAAATCAGGGCCCTTTACGTTATCGGCGAAAACCCAGTAGTTTCCGAACCGCAATCAAATTTCGTCAAGTGGATGCTCCAGAAACTCAACCTGCTTATTGTTCAGGATATCTTTCCCATCGAGACAGCCAAGTACGCCCATATCGTCCTGCCGGCCGCGACGGTGGGAGAAAAAGAAGGTACCTTCACGAATGCCGCCCGGCGAATTCAGTACACGGCAGCCGGCCTGAAGCCCCCGGGAGAAGCCAAACCGGACTGGCAGATACTTCAAGAAATGGCCAACAGCATGGGGGCGAACTGGCAATACACGTCAACCGAAGATATCTGGGAAGAAGTCCGTCAAGCAGCCCCAGTTTTCAGCGGTATTAGTTACAGCCGACTGAAAACCTCTTCGGGAATTTTTTGGCCCTGTTACGATGAATCCCACCCGGGAACTCCCCGGTTGTACGAGGACGGCTTTGGGTTTCGCGACCGTCGGGCGCGCTTTCTGCCGGTCGAATTACCCGACATCCTGATGGAGCCCACGGAGGAATATCCATACATATTGATCACAGGGCGCTTGCTGGAGCATTTCAATACCGGTGAAATGTCTCGCCGAAGTACCAAACTCTCCAAACTCAAACCGTCATCTTATTTGAATATGAATCCGGAGGATGCGAATGCCGCTGGCCTTTGTGAGAATGACCATGTGCGCATAACCAGCCCCCATGGCTCGGTCCTATTGCCGCTCAATATAGAGGCAAGCATGCAGCGCGGGTATATTTTTGCGCCGATTCACTTCAGTGAACCCAATTTTAACTCTTTGATGAGTGCCGTGCCTATCGACCCCAAGGCACGCATGCCGGCCCTCAAAGTGGTGCCAGTGAAAGTAGAAAAACAAAATTAGGAAAGATCGTTCGATTTAATACATCCTTTCAAAGCAGAGTCCGTCCCTACCCGGTGCTACACGATAAATTGAAAAACCTGATAAAGGACTGCACTGGCTGTCCGCTGGCGTAGGAGCGGAGATTGAAAATTTAAGGAATATTGTCTATTTTAATGGTGCCTCCAATTCCGCATTCCGAGACAAAAGGGGACGTTCGTGCAGAAAATTCATAACTTTCCAATTAAATCATCAACATCAGGCTTTTCACCGGAAGCGACAAAACGGGTCACACAATCGACTTGTACCGATTCTGAAATAAATGTCCATAGCGGCGATGGCGCCGATTAAAATTCACCACATAACCGGTTAATATTTTCCGCATGCTCGATGACAAGGGCCGGTTTCGGGTCTTGCACAAAAGGTGAAAATGATTCGGCATAAGCACCCAGGCATAGATATCCAGCGCGCCTTCTGCGACTGAAACAGCCAGCCGATCGAGAAAATCACTGCGATCCGCATCGTTGAAAAATATTTCTTTCCTTTCGATACCCCGGCCCATGACATGATGCAAAACCCCGGGGGCATCTAATCGTGGCATGGGTTTCTAATTGTCATAAATGTGTCCATATCTACAGCACTTTCTGAACGAACGCCCCCCTTTTTCCCTGATTCAAAAACTTTGAAAATTAGGAATATCCAGCACTCACCTACTTGATGGTAATGGTCGCCTTATCCAGCACTTTGCTGCCTTGCCCAAGGATATAGCGAACTTCATAAGTGCCGGGTACATTGGGGGCTTTGATTTTAAGCGGATTACCCCTGCTGGTGTAGGTATACGTTACATAACGGCCCGGCCCCTGATCAGGGCGCGCAATGGATATATAATCGGACTTATAATCCGGCCCTTGCCATGTGACTTCAAACTCTGTGTTGACAGTTGCCGAAGCAGGGGCTTGCACCTTGGCGCTGACCGCTTCGATCTCGATTTTGGTTTTGGCGAGCAGCTTGCTGCCTTGGCCCAGGATGTAGCGCACTTCATAGGTGCCGGGATCGGATGGTGCCCGCAGCTTTAGCGGCGAGCCTTTACTGGTGTAGGTGTAATTCACTTGTCTGCCCGGATTCTGATCGGATCGCGCAATGGCGATGTAGTCCGACTTATTGTCGGGCCCTTGCCAGGTCACCTCAAATTGGGATGCCACGTCGGCTGCGGCCGGCGCTTCTACCGCAGCGCTGACCGCCTTGATCTCGATGGTGGTTTTGGCGAGCAGTTTGCTGCCTTGGCCCAGGATGTAGCGCACTTCATAGGTGCCGGGATCGGATGGTGCCCGCAGCTTTAGCGGCGAGCCTTTACTGGTGTAGGTGTAATTCACTTGTCTGCCCGGATTCTGATCGGACCGCGCAATGGCGATGTAGTCCGACTTATTGTCGGGCCCTTGCCAGGTCACCTCAAATTGGGATGCCACGTCGGCCGCGGCCGGCGCTTCTACCTTGGCGCTGACCGCCTCGATCTCGATGGTGGTTTTGGCGAGCAGTTTGCTGCCTTGACCCAGGATGTAGCGCACTTCATAGGTGCCGGGATCGGATGGTGCCCGCAGCTTTAGCGGCGAGCCTTTACTGGTGTAGGTGTAATTCACTTGTCTGCCCGGATTCTGATCGGACCGCGCAATGGCGATGTAGTCCGACTTATTGTCGGGCCCTTGCCAGGTCACCTCAAATTGGGATGCCACGTCGGCTGCGGCCGGCGCCTCTACCGCAGCGCTGACCGCCTTTATTTCGATGGTGGTTTTGGCGAGCAGTTTACTGCCTTGACCCAGGATGTAGCGCACTTCATAGGTGCCGGGATCGGATGGTGCCCGCAGCTTTAGCGGCGAGCCTTTACTGGTGTAGGTGTAATTCACTTGTCTGCCCGGATTCTGATCGGACCGCGCAATGGCGATGTAGTCCGACTTATTGTCGGGCCCTTGCCAGGTCACCTCAAATTGGGATGCCACGTCGGCCGCGGCCGGTGCCTCTACCGAAGCGCTGACCGCCTTGATCTCGATGGTGGTTTTGGCGAGCAGTTTACTGCCTTGGCCCAGGATGTAGCGCACTTCATAGGTGCCGGGATCGGATGGTGCCCGCAGCTTTAGCGGAGAGCCTTTTTTGGTGTAGGTGTAATGGACCTGGCTGCCCGGATTCTGGTCTGGACCGGGCAATGGCAATGTAGTCCGACTTATTGTCGGGCCCTTGCCAGGTCACCTCGAACTTGGGATCGCCACGTCGGCCACGGCCGGTGCCTCTACCGAAGCGCTGACCGCCTCGATCTCGATGGTGGTTTTGGCCAACAAATGACTGCCTCGACCCATAATGTAGCGGACTTCATAGGTGCCGGGATCGGATGGTGCTCGCAGCTTTAGCGGGGATCCTTTTTTGGTGTAGGTATAATGGACCTGGCTGCCCGCGCGCTGATCGGGCCGGGCAATGGCGACATAATCGCTTGGATAGTCCGGGCCTTGCCATTTTACTTCAAACTGGACGGCGACGTCGGCCGCGGCCGGCGCCTGAACCGTTGCCTGGACCGGTGTGACTTCGAGACCGGCGCGACCGATCACCTTGCGGCTATGGGCGTGGATATAGCGCAGTTCATATTCGCCCACTTTTCCCGGAGCCGTGAAATCGGCGGGGTTGCCTTTTTTGGTGTACCTATAGTCTCTATAATTCAGGTCCTTTGAGCCCTTTTCCGCAATAGCGATATAGTCGCCGCGACTGTCCGGGCCCTCCCATTGAACCGAGAAGGCCGATCCGGCCGGCACACTGGCCGGTCCTTCCAATACGGCCGTACCGGGATCTTCCACCACCGGTGGCGGCGGCGCTTTCACTTCTTCAACGGTTTTGAAAAGAGCGTCGCGCAAAGAACCGGCATTACTCGCGGCAAGAAAAAGACCGCCGGTTTTGTCGGCCATACAGCGCAGGCGCCCCTGGTCTTCTTTGCTGATGTCAAATCCGATCACATGCACGGTAAACTCCACACCGCTCATGGCCAGCTCGGCGGCTAAGGCGCATGGATCGATATCGCACGTCTCCAGTCCGTCGCTGACCAGGATTACTGTAGCCCGCTCTTCAGTGTAACGCAGGGCCTGGGCCGCCTGTCTGACCGACTCGCTCAGAGGGGTCTTGCCCTTGGGGCTGATGCCCTTTACTTTGGCTTTCATGGCGGCGGCGTTGTGTGGTCCCACGGGGATCACCATTTCTATATCCTTGCAATCGCCTTTACGGCGATGGCCATAAACCGTGAGACCTGTCTGAAAATCGGCGGGAATTTGATCGATGAGCTCGGCCACAACCTCTTTGGCGATTTCGATTTTGGATTTGCCGTCGATTTGGCCCCACATGGAACCGGATGCATCCAGCACCAGCACCATGCGGGCGGTATCCGCATTTTTCACGGCCGGACCCGTGGCAGAAGGGGCATCTGCTTCGGATGGTTTTTGGGGTGAGGCACTCGTTTGCGAGTTCGCCGCCACCAAAGCGGGGGCCGTCGCTTCGCTCCGCGCGGGCGCTATTATACCGGGTTTTTCAGGCTGTTCCACCCAGGCGCGTATGCCGCTTTCCACCATGTTGGCATAAAAAGATGCCGCCAGGAGCGACTCGGTTCCTGCCGGCATGAAAAAAAAGTCGGATAGAATAAGCATCAACCCAATTTTAATGGCAGTCTTTTTCATGGAGCCCTCCCCGGTGGCGTCAGACATCATCCTGACGGCGCTGTATGTGAGTTGTTTTGTTTTTGTCAGACGTTCTTTGAGGCGTTGTTGGCGGCAGTGAAAGCACCAGGAGCAAAAAACAGCTCGGTGCCGAACCCCCCGCGTCTCATTCAGATAGCCTAGAAGCTATCTCAAAATTAGGATTTTTGTTCGAGATCAAGGCGAGACCGAGAATCAACCCGCAGGCATACTCACGTATGTCGAGGACTTGAGACGAGGACTCAACGCCGAAATCGGGCGAAAAGACTTTTTTGAGATGACTTCACTCACATTTACCGATGCGTTTGCCTATAACCACAGTGGTAATGGTCATGTTGCCTGCTGCCGGCCCCATGTTCGTTTCAGTAGTGCCTTCGAAGGTGTCCCCCTTGTAGGTGATTTCACCGGTGCTCTTGGTTTGCATGCCTTGTTGGTCGCATTCCATCGTATAGGTGACCGTGTTGCCTGTGGTCTTCATGTCTGTGATCTTGCATCCCTGGGCGTCGGCGGAGGAATCGGGCACCGGGTCCTGCTCATCCAGGCATTGGGTCATTGTTTGGGGTGGCACCCCGCTGGGCATTCCCGACATCTCTACTTTGGTTGTAATTTCATATTTGCCAGGCTCGAGATTCAATCCCCAGGCAGGCAAGGCGGCTATCAACATACCAAGAACTGTAAGTGTGCAGATCTTTTTCAACATCATCTTAAGCTCCTTTCGCTGGTTTAGTATTCAAGCCATCCGTTCCGATTTGCCGGTTTTTCAGCATTCCTTTTTTTTAACAGCAATTCCAATTTTTGCAAATTTTAAAATAAAAATTTTTTTATCCGGAATCCCTGCTCTCAGGGTATCACATCACCGGACCCGACCAGGGTGAAGGGGGGACGGAGAGTGCCGCTGTCGGCCGCCGGACATTTGCGACAGAGACGAAGGGAAAACTCGGGGTCAGGGTTATCCGCATGAATATTTTTCAGCAGCGCTGGAAAATATTCATGCCTTGCAAATGAACGACTGCGACTCGTGAAATAAGCGGACTAAAGGGCGCAAATTGGTTGGTGCGGAAGAGACCGCTGAAGTAAGAGAATCCTTGGCGCCTTACAAAGGAATTTCGGGGCATGAATATGTGGCGATAAGACTTCAAAATGAATAATATTGAGAGATTTCCAATTGAACAACAAGATAACCATACGATGACGTGGTCCCATCTGGGAAAACGGGGAAACCCAAGAAAGTCGGCAGATACCACAACGCCAATCTTGCGCAGCGCACACCAAGCTGTTATTTGTATTTCTAGAAATACTGGATTGCACGGCAGAAACATCCGTCGCTGCCATTCAAATTCACACCGGCAAATCAAGAGGTCGATCGAATCCTACAGGGGTGCATAATATTGGGTTGCCGAGGTTTTCTTATTGATGGATGAGCAAATAATCTTTTCCTATGGAGGAAAATATGAATATCGGCAGACTGCTTCCAAGCCACGCCAAATTTCGTCGCAAGCATTTGGCACTTATTTTCGGTGACGAACGGCTCACTTTCGAGTCTTTGAATTCCCATGTCAACCGTTTGGCCAACGGTTTGCTAAAATTGGGCATAAAAAAAGGCGACAAAATCGCGACAGTTTTAAATAACTGTGTTGAACTGCTGGAAGTTTTTTGGGCGGCGGCCAAAATCGGTGCGGTGGCTGTACCGCTGAGCCCGCTTCTGCGCGGAAAAGGTCTTTCAAGCCTGATCTCGGACGCGGATGCCGTTTTGGTTATCACGGAGGCCGAGGCTGAGGAATTTTTGGATGCGGTAAAGCCGGATCTGCGCCATATTCCACCGGAGCGCTTTTATTCGGTCTCCGGTAAGAATCCCAATTTCATGGATTATCAATTCCTCAAAGCCGGTTCGAAGGACAGTGAACCTGATGAAATCGACATTCATCAGGATGATCCAGTGAACATCATATACAGCAGCGGCACCACCGGACTGCCCAAGGGAATCGTCCATACCCACTATATTCGGGGACTCTACTGTACGACGTTTGCCTCGTCGTGGCGCATGCAGCCCGAATCCATTTGCCTGCACACGGGCGCGGTCATCTTCAACGGTGCGTTCATGCTTATGATGCCGGCCATGTACCTCGGGTCAACTTTTATTTTCGGACGTCACTTAGACGGCCGACAACTCGTCGAACTTGTCGAAAAAGAGAGGGTCACTCATATTACAACTGTTCCGGCCCAAATGATTGCCATGCTCAATGCGCCTAATTTTTCACCTGAAGCCTTGTTTTCAATCGAAGCGATTTGCTGCATGGGCGCCCCGTTGCATAAAAAGCATAAGGAATTGTGGAATCGGCACTTGCCCGGCACGTTCTACGAAGCTTACGGGTTAACGGAAGGGTTTTTTACCGTTCTGGACAAAAACGATTTTGATCGTAAGCCGGAATCGGTTGGATGTCCGACGCCTTTTACCGATATCAAAATTGTTGATGATCGAGGAAAGGAACTGCCAGTCGGGAAAGTCGGCGAAATCATCGGGCGTGGGCCCCTTGCAATGACGGGCTATTACAAGCAGCCCGAGCTTACCCGACAAACCATTGTAAATAGATGGATCCACAGCGGCGACCTGGGTTTCACCGATGATGAGGGCTTCCTGCATCTGGTGGATCGGATGAAGGACATGATCATTTCCGGTGGTATCAACGTCTATCCAAGAGACATTGAAGAAGTTCTCATAAAACATCCGTCTGTTCGAGAGGTTGCGGTATATGGGGTTCCCAGTGAGAAATGGGGAGAGACACCGGTGGCAGCGGTGATCCTGCATCAGGAAGCCACGAATACTCCCCGGGAACTCCTGGAATGGGTAAACGAGAGAGTTGAGGCGCGTTTTCAAAAAGTGAAGGATGTCGTCATTCTGGATGAATTCCCGCGAACCGCAACCGGTAAAGTTCTCAAACGCACCCTGCGCGATCGGTATGATATGTGAAGTGAAACCGCAACCTGCAGCCAAGCCATTGTTGCTATATGCGTTTATCGATACAAAAATCAGGAATCAACAGGCGACCGATACCCATTGAGAAAAGGTGGTGCAAGCAACCAGAAGCATCAAGACTTGCTTTCCGTGGCATGCTATTCCAATAGTAGATCCGAACCCCTCAACTTATAAACTGATGTACGTCCCTCAAAACGTCCCTCAAAACCCTTATTGATATAAAAGGAAAACAAAATGGACTTTGAACGATATTATCTTGATTTATTCGAAATGCTTAGTTCGGCATGTAAAAAGATTGCGACTGGCCAATATGAAAAATCAGATTCTGATAGAATATTTGAGTTATCTAAAAAAGGCAGATATCCAAGTTTCCTGGCAGAATTGGCCGAGTCATTTGGTATGATGTTGGTCAAAGTCGAGGCCAGAGAATTTGAACGCTCCCGAATTATCGAAGAACTCGAAAAGACCAAAGCCGAACTTGAAGCTTATTCACAAGGATTGGAAAAGCAATTAGAAGAATGCTGTCCAGAAGAGTAAAAGCGGTTGTAGATTGGAGGCGTAAAGCGGCAGGTGGGCCTGGTCGTCACTAAACACAGAATTTTTCATATTATCGGTAATTTATTTTTTTATGGTGAGGCCTGTTCTTAAGAATTGGACTCAATAATCGAATCCGTCACTGCGATCGGGGTATCGCTGTGCATGGAGATGCCGTCATAGGCTGGGTACCAGGAGCCACCGACATTATTGGTGATCACCGAATCATCGATAACGATATTGCCGGAGTGATCATTGGAGACAAAGAAGATGGCCGAGCCGTGTTCGTTTACTTCATTGTACTCGATCCGGGTGCCGATAATCGTCAGTGTCATCGTGTTTCCGTCGTTGTATATTGCTCCGCCGCTGCCGCCGCCGGGTGTCCCGGGATCTGCCGGATTGGCGCCATAACCAATGGCGTGGTTATAGGAAAAGAGGCTGTTGATAATGGTCCATGAAACGCCGATGCTGCTGATGGCGCCGCCATTCGATCCCACGTTCCCATAACCTTGGGCACCACCAAAGGTGCAATTAACGATATATACCGGAAGACCTTCGTATTGGCTGAACACCCGGACGGCTGCGCCACCTACATCCGGGCCGGTATCGGAACACACGTTGTTGAAAAAGCGGCAGTTGACGGCTTTGAAACGCCCACCGCGCACCCATATGGCCCCACCGCCGTCAAATTCGATCTCCCCGCTGGAGTTGCCATTTGCAAACGTGATATTTTGCACCGTTAAACGGGGATGATCTTGATTCTGGCAATGGGGTGTGGTCCAGACCTGATCCGCATCGCAGGTATTCATATACAGAATCCGGGTTTGTCCTCCGCCGCTGAGAGAAACCAGCCCACCGCCGTCGATGACGATATCAGGGTTGGCGTCATTGAATACCTTCGCCGGTCTGGGAAGCGTCAGCGTAATCGGATCGGGGCCGCAGTCAAACACTATGGTTCCCCCCTGGGCGACTGCGTCGATAAAGGATTCAGCACCACAGCTCTCCGGCGTACCATCCCCAATAATATGATCGGGGTTGGACACATCTTCCAGATCCGCCTCGAATGGGACAGGCGCGGTCCCGTCCGGATTACCGGCCGGCGGACCGCCCTCCGGATTAACCGGCGGGAAAATGATGGCCTGGCCGGCAGAGTTCTCCGTTTCGCCGCCACCGCTACCACAGCCGGATGGAAAGATCGAAAAAGCGCCAATGCAGAACACGAAAAACAGGTGTAGGATGTGTCTTCTCAATCCATTCTCCTTTGGATCGTCCTGTTCAAACCATACCATTTGTTTTAATCTTTGAGAGCATGCAAACACCGGGCCACGGCTGACCAATGACGTCAAAAGAAAAAATATTAAATTATTCCAATGTGATAAAAATGTTGCAGCATGCCAACCATAGGCAAGAAAAAACACCGAAATGCAAAAATAGGTTTGTTTCGTATTTTGGATTACACTTTTTACAATATAATCCATCGGCGCATGAGCCGCTAGACGCTATTAATGCCCATATTTTATCTCCTGTCATCGATTGATTACCAATACTGGAAGAATTCATCGATAACATTGGGGATCGTTACCGCAGGCTTCAACTCATGATGATATCATCTGTACGTATCTTTATTTTAACGATTATGCAGATACTGATATGGTATCAAAAGTTTCTGAGTATACCTGCCGACCACAATATCTTGGGGTGCATACCGAATTAGCATTCGGTCAAAATATTGGCAAAGTATTTGAATTGGCGATTGCGGTGTCAAAAACGACAAGCCGCATAACATATAATGTTAGGTGGCAGAGGCAATTCTGATTTTCGTATTCACTTTGAGCCTTGAGCTTTCTGCACGCCAACTTCTTATTTTCTTATCCTCTTACCTTAGCCTCAAACAGCCGAAGTGCTCCTCAGGTGAAACGCTCCTAACGCTCTGCGAATACAGCACTCGCGCTATGGACAGCCTTCGCCAAATTGCATCGCCAGTTCCGCCAGATCATCTGCATCCACCTCCCCATCGCCGGTCAGATCATAGGCACAGCCCGAGGTGCAACCGAATTCCTCGATCAACAATGCCAGATCCGCACCGTCAACATCACCGTCATTATTAAAATCACCAAGACAAATAGACGCTGTGGCGATAGCAAATAATTCGGTGTTGTCTATCACGCCCGAGATCAGTTGGGCATTTACTCCCCAGGCATACAGCGGCACATTTACGCCGGTGTGATTTGTGGTGGACCAGGAGACAATCGGATAACCATCGTCATCGGTGTTTGCAGTAACGGTTAGCCCGCCGGTTTCATGATCGGCGGTTACCAGGATGAGGGTATCCGATCTGTTGGCCGCCCATTCGATGACTTTTTGTACGGCATAGCTGAACTCAATGGTTTCATGTACGTTACGCCGGATATCATTTGAATGGCCGGCGTGATCGATGCGACCGCCTTCGATCATCAGAAAGAAACCATCGAGATTATTATCCAGGATGTCCAATGCAATTTCGGTCATTTGAGACAGGTGGGGCAGGTCACCCAGGCCATCCAATTCATAGGGCATGTAGCCACTGCCGAACTGTCCGGAAGCCAGGCTTGCCGCCGCTGTATCAAGCGCCAGCATTTCGGCGGCAACTGTCACCACCGTATAGCCGGCAATAAGGGCGCTTGAAACGCTCATGCCATTTCCGCCCCCGCCGAACAGCACATTGGGCAGGGTCTGGTTTAAATAATCGCCGGCAATCGCCGAAGTGTTGTTGCGGTTGCTATCGTGGCCGCCGAAGCCGGCCGGTGTGGCATGGGTCATGTTGGTCGTGGTCACCAGTCCAGTTCTTTTACCTCTATCCTTCATGAATTCGAGAATAGTTTCCAACTCACTTGCGTCGCCGGGAATTTCCACACTGACAACCCCGTTGTTGACTTTGACGCCGGTGGCCATGGCGGTGGAGGCGGCCGCTGAATCCGTTACCGAAGAATTGGCCGAGTAAGTTGTCATTTCAGCGTGATAGGGAAGGGATTCGAAAGATAAAGTCCCTTCAACTCCCATCAAATAAATACCGGCGGCCTTGACCTGTTCAAACCCCATTCCGTCACCGATCAGAAATATGACGTTCCGGGGTGGGTCGCTAGCCGCCGCAAAACCGGGCAACCCGGCAGTCACCAAAAAACATACCAGGTATAACAACCCGATCCATGGCAGCAACCGCTTCTTCAGTTGATGCCCGCTTCTTTTACCCATTAATATTCCTCTTTAGTGGCAGTTCAACTATTGAAATTGGTTCTGATATGAATACAAGTTACGCAAAAGGTCCTAAATCTCTCCGGGGAGATTCTATGCATTATGAATAAAATTTGTGTACTAAATCTACATGTGGGCCAACACTGCGATCGTTTTGAGATGATCTTTCGTATGAACCAGTTTCGATTGAAGATATAATGTTTTTGCTGAGGCGATTTTCTAAAATTATTAGCATATTATATGCCATTTATTCTAACATGCAGATATTATATGAAATTTATCTTTGCCGGGGGTTGATTTCTCCTGTTCAACCGTATGATAAACCATACTGATTAGTGGCGATTCGTCTCCAATCCCATCTAAGTTGAAGTAATTACACAAATTGTTTTGAATGGAATTGCCTTCAGTGCTGGAACCGGTTTGTTTGCTTTTATAAACTTTGAAGTTTTTATTTAATGGCGCAAGGCTTTTTCGTTATAATAACCCTTATTCCTGAAATAGAATCGGACGCAGGCTGGTGATTGGTTCTGCGTCCGCTTACTTCCTATTAAAAGGTTTAGGCACGGCAGTATTTGGGCAGGCAGTATTCCTCTATTAAATTTAACCGATTGTTTATCCAAGAATATCTTGACAGATTTGAGGAAAATTTTCTGCGGGCAGGATGAAGCGGTATTTATACAGTTTTCTGAAAGTGTTTTGGAAGCGGATGGCCTGAGAGCTTGAAAAAAGAAGCGCCGAAACTGGAGAACCGGATGCTATGTTTGGTGTTGTCGATGGCATCGTTGTCTCAACTGCTAAGGAAGTCGGTGAACCCGTCGGACTCGCCGCGGATGTAACAGGTATTTATATATTGGTCGGCAATGAGCGATTCGCTCTTTCAAAGAGATCATTAAGCGATGGTGCGTTGATCGACACCTTCGGGGACCAAGGCATAATTGATACGACAGTTGACGGAGCCGCTCCAACAGCATTGGCGCTTCATGAGGGAACACTTTTAGTGGCATTAACGCATCGTCTAACCGATTCCGACTCAGAATGGAGAAGCAAGGCCTTCGACAGACTTGATGGCAGACACATTACCGGATTTGGCATGCGTGGTGTCATGAGCCGAAATGTCAGCGATAGAGACGATGTCCCTAATTCAAACACCGCTGATGCCACCGGTGTTTACGTTGATGGCAGAATCCATTCCTCAACCAGTAAATTTTGGTCTTCAGAGGTCCTAGTGGAAAAATATTTCCGTGGCGATTAAGCTAAGATAAGGTCGATGTATCAGTGGAAAAACTGACAGAGCGAAGTTCCAGCCTACTGCTGAGACTGTCGAAAAACCCTAAATCTGCGATGTTGGTGTTTTTAAACTATTGATTTTATTATATGCGAAATTGCCAAAATCGCTTTTTTTAGACTTTTTCGACAGTCTCGCTATTAAGCGAAACTTTTAAAAACTTCGAAATCATGAAGGCCTACTACTATATCTGGTAGTCGGCCTTTTTAAATTTTTCTCAAGATAAGATCAATTTATTCCCATCTGGAATCGTCGGCCTGACACCGGTAGTATCTCCATCAGAAACCAACTATCTGACGCCCAAATAATTTTTCACATGTAAACATAGCCCAACTCAGTGTATTGTCAGATCAAACAGTTTCTTGTTTTAGAAAAATGAAAGATTGAGTCTTGGTCATTGCTTTTTTTTTAAGGATTTTCCCATCTCCCCTGGCCTTACTTCAAAGGCGATTTTGATAACACGATATCATCGAGCTGTTTTAACCTTTGAATCGGTTTGAATGGTTGTACCGATCAAAGACGCGTCATCCAGGTCGAGCCTTTTGAGATCTTCGGCCATGGCCGAACCGGTGAACAGCGCCAGATTAAGAATGATGGTCAATATTCGTTTCATTCATTTAACCTTTTCGAGCTACCGTATAATTTATCTTTGAAAATTTTTCTTCGTAATAACGAATACGCCAAAAGAGCAACCCACGGTAAAGTGATCGCAGCATAACTTGAGATGTTGGGGGTAATATTGGCAATCAGTCCCCAATCGTCAGGATCCGGAAACCAATTCCAGCCGGTTGAAACGCCGATCGCGAATCCGAAAATGAAAGCGAGAATGATCCAGGCGCCAATGTCAAATTGTCTCGATGTCATCTGAAAATATTTCTGATAATGCCATTGTTCGGTATTTTGCAATATAATGATAGTAGGGACGCCCGGGTTATCTTCGGGACCGAACGACTTTTGAAGACAACGCTCAGTTCAGTTTTCAGTAGGGCGAGTAGTATGTCCCCCGGCCCTTTCCGTGCTTTACCAGTCGACCGAATTCCACCAACTTCTGCAGATGTTTCTTGATGGTGTTGCGATTCGCTTTGAGTTCACCGGTCAGGAATGCGACCGTTACGCGGCCGTGGTCTTTTGCGAGGCTTTCGATTTTTTGAGACAGGTCGGGCAACCGGTGCGCGTTTCTCTCCCGGTCAATCTTGGCGTTGAGTTCATCTTTTTGTATCTTAAGCAATTCAAGAAAAAACGCCGCCCAGGTCGAAGAAAAATCCTGCAGCGATTCGAGATTCTGTTGCGACGATCTCAACGCCTGGTAATATTGATCCTTGTTGGCCTCCACAATTCTCTCATGGGAACTGTATCGCACGAACGTGTAGCCGGTGCGAACCAGCAGCAGGTTCCTTAAAATTCGCGACAAGCGCCCATTGCCGTCCTGAAACGGATGGATGGCCAAAAAACGGACCGTAAAATCCGCAATCGTCAGTAGCGGGTGGATATCTTCGTCCTGAAAGCGCTCTCGAGTTGTTCGCACGAGCCGCTTCATCAGCCGCGGCGTATCCAGCGGAGAAGCGGTTTTAAAAATGATCCCGATTTGATTTCCTTTTGCATCAAACGCGGCGACGTGGTTGGGGTGTTTTTTGTATTCTCCCAAATGCCAGCTGTCCTTCACCGTACCGCTGGGCATGTTCCGGGAAATGCTCGTGAAATTCGAGAACTCGTTTTTGAAAACCAAAACATGGCAGACGGTCCGGAAGAAGATCGCGCGCAGCAAACGCGCGTGGGGGGAGTAAAGCTGCATCATTTAAAGCATGGAAATGATTTGCTTATAACGCAAGTTTCGCTCCCTAAAAAGTAGACTACCAACATGTGGTTATCAAAGTCGGGAAAACCAGGTTGAGGGGTGAAAAAAGGCGTCCGAGCACGGCTGGAGCGGGTTTGCGGAGGCCTGACCCACATGTGACCCACCACCGTTTGTCCTTCAAAGTTCATCCAATAAACTCTCGCCTTTTGAGAGAGCCAGCACCGAAACAGCTCCTACTTGACTCGCCAATGGGAATCCTTGGATTAACCGCTTTGGCGCGGACTGACCAATACAACAAAGCGGCTGCGGGCAAGGGCGTTATTTAGTGTAGCGAGGATGGACGAACGCTGGATCACGGCCCATAAAGTACCATGAAAATCTGTCTTATCGTGACGGATTTTCATGATCTATAGTATCGCCAGGACATGAAGGGCTCGGCCTCGCTGATGTATCTCAAACCTCTTGAAATGAAGTACCGGAAGAGGAAAAGGAGCGGATTTATACGGACCTGCTAAAATACTGCCGCGTGGGCACTCTGGCGGAGGTGAAACTGCTGGAGGAGTTGTACCGGGTTGTCTGCTGATTCACGCCCCGGGAATACCCAATGATTGAGTGGTCCAACCCGAATGAGTGCCCTCCCATCTTGCGCGCCGTACATTGAGCTGTTATTTATATTTCAAGAAATAGCGGATTGCACGGCAGAAATATTCGTCGCTGGCATACAAATTCACGCCAGTTAATCAACAGGTCGGATTGAATCCTACAGGGGTGCATATACTCTGGTCACTCAGGTCTTCTTACTGCCGGACGAGCAACTAATCGTTTCCAATGGAGGAAAATATGAATATCGGCAGACTGCTTCCAAGGCACGCCAAATTTCGCCGCAAACATTTGGCACTTATTTATGGTGACGAACGGCTCACCTTCGAGTCTTTGAATTCCCATGTCAACCGTTTGGCCAACGGTTTGCTAAAATTGGGCATAAAAAAAGGCGACAAAATCGCGACAGTTTTAAATAACTGTGTTGAACTGCTGGAGGTTTTTTGGGCGGCGGCCAAAATCGGTGCGGTGGCTGTACCGCTGAGCCCGCTTCTGCGTGGAAAAGGTCTTTCAAGCCTGATCTCGGACTCGGATGCCGTTTTGGTCATTACGGAAGCCGAGGCTGCGGATTTTTTGGATGCGGTAAAGCCGGATCTGCGCCATATTCCACCGGAGCGCTTTTATCTGGTCTCTGGGGAGATGCCCGGTTTCATGGATTATCAATTTCTTAAAACCGGTTCGAAGGACAGCGAACCAGATGAAATCGACATTCATCAGGATGATCCGGTGAATATCATATACAGCAGCGGCACCACCGGACTGCCCAAGGGAATCGTTCATACCCACTATATTCGGGGACTCTACTGTTCGACATTTGCCTCGTCGTGGCGCATGCAGCCCGAATCCATTTGCCTGCACACGGGCGCGGTCATCTTCAACGGTGCGTTCATGCTTATGATGCCGGCCATGTACCTCGGATCAACTTTTATTTTCGGACGTCACTTAGACGGCCGACAACTCGTCGAAATTGTCGAAAAAGAGAGGGTCACTCATATTACAACTGTTCCGGCCCAAATGATTGCCATGCTCAATGCGCCTAATTTTTCACCTGAAGCCTTGTCTTCAATCGAAGCGATTTGCTGCATGGGCGCTCCGTTGCATAAAAAGCACAAGGAATTGTGGAATCGGCACTTGCCCGGTACTTTCTACGAAGCCTACGGGTTGACGGAAGGGTTTTTTACCGTTCTGGACAAAAACGATTTTGATCGTAAGACGGAATCGGTCGGATGTCCGACGCCTTTTTTCCGATATCAAGATTGTTGATGATCGAGGAAAGGAACGCCAGTCGGGAAAGTCGGCGAAATCATCGGGCGTGGGCCCCTTGCAATGACGGGCTATTACAAGCAGCCTGAGCTAACCGACAAACCATTGTAAATAGATGGATCCACAGCGGCGACCTGGGTTTCACCGATGATGAGGGCTTCCTGCATCTGGTGGATCGCATGAAGGACATGATCATTTCCGGTGGTATCAACGTCTATCCAAGAGACATTGAAGAAGTTCTCATAAAACATTCGTCTGTTCGAGAGGTTGCGGTATATGGGGTTCCCAGTGAGAAATGGGGCGAGACACCGGTGGCAGCGGTGATCCTGCATCAGGAAGCCACGAATACTCCCCGGGAACTCCTGGAATGGGTAAACGAGAGAGTTGAGGCGCGTTTTCAAAAAGTGAAGGATGTCGTTATTCTGGATGAATTTCCGCGAACCGCAACCGGTAAAATTCTCAAACGGACCCTGCGCGATCAGTATGGTATATGAAGTGAAACCGCAATCCACCGCCTAAACTATCGTCGGCATTTATATATTTATGGGCGTACCGCTTATCTCTTTTTTTTCTCAAACAGGTTTTCAAATTCCTTATCATATTCTTTAATCATATTTTCCCATGCAAACCGGCCCATTGATTCTGAGAGCGCCTGACGCTTTTTACCATAGGCTTGTTTATTCACAATCATATCTGCCAGTTTTTGATCCATATCGTATCTGTTCTCATAGATAAAATCCGAATGAAATATATCCGGAAGAATTTCAGGGTAGGAGAGTCTGTTGGGTAAGAGCGGCAGGCACCCATAGCGTATCGCTTCAACAATCGAAAGTCCGAAATTTTCTTGTAAAGCAGTGCTAATAACTATATCTCCTTTTTTCAGCCATCCAATGTAATTTTTTCTCTCCGATACGTATCCGAACTGGACGATCCGATCTCCATATCGTTTTTTTGCTTTTGAGAATTCCTCCTGGTCAACCGTAAAATTATCACCCAATATTGCCAGACGAAATTCAAGCCCATTGGATAAAGCCTTATCCAGGGCTTTAAAAAACGCTTTGGCATTCTTGTCATATCCCCATCGATGGTTCCATATGATCAATGGGGGCAGGGTATCATCTCTTTTGCAAGGATCGATCTTCTCGGGAAATCTCACACCAGGATGTAAATAATCGGATTTAGCAGCAATGTGATTGTGTATCCAGCTTGGCTGAAAATCCGGAACACGCCCGGCAAAATGTTCAACACCGGTCAGAAAGCTTTCAAGATGCATTTTTGAATTAAACAGATTTTTATCAGCTGACAGGGCCGTTGTAATATCGATAATACCGAAATGAAAATCATTATTCTCACCAGGCACACCCGGATATGTAATCTGGTCTTCATGAAAATAGGCCAGAACCGGCGGACAATCATTGCCGGCCAGCGCTTTAAAGTCGGAGAGGCTCATCAGATCCGTTACTATCAGACCGTCATATTTTTTTAAGTTTTTGATAGCATTTAAAAAATAAAGCGCCGCCCCCCGCATACGCCACCGCCAGTTTCGTTCAGGCATTGTAATCAGGTCAATATCATAACGTGAATGTTCAACCAGACCTTTGGCAAATTCACCGTGTGATCCGCCAAAATAGGATTCAAGAAAAAGTAACTTC
>CAVRBA010000031.1:0-48353 GCA_963719015.1 uncultured delta proteobacterium
AAACAGGTGTATGTGGTCGACGGGCGGGCAGTGAAGGTCAGGGGCAATCCCAACTCGAAAGTCAACCTCGGGGCGGGGTGTCCGAGATCGCATTTAGGGATACAGCAGATCTATGATCCGGACCGCATCAAAACCCCCATGAAGCGGACCAACCCGAAAAAAGGACGCAATGAGGACCCGAAGTTCGTGCCGATTTCCTGGGACGAGGCTTTGAATACTATTGCAGACAAAATCATGGAGCTGCGCAACAACAACGAAACCCACAAGTACATGCTCATGCGGGGACGCTATTCGTATATGCGGGATGTCCTATACGACAGAATGACAAAGATTATCGGCTCTCCCAACAACATCTCGCACAGTTCACTTTGCGCTGAAGCGGAAAAATTCGGCCCTTATTACACCGAGGGTATCTGGAGCTACCGACAATACGATGTTTTGAATGCCCATTACGTCCTGCTTTGGGGAGCTGACCCTTTGGCTGCCAATCGCCAGGTTTCATATTATTCCAAAGTTTGGGGGGATGTGGTCGACAAAGCCACGATTGCTATTGTAGAGCCACGACTGTCGGCCTCCGCAGGTAAGGCCGATGAGTGGCTTGCCAATCAAGCCGGGTCAGGACGGTGCTTTGGCCGTGGCTATCTCTCATATTTTACTCGTCGAAGGGCTCTGGTACAAACCTTTTGTCGGGGATTTCAAGGATGGTCAAAACTTGTTCATCAATGGTCAATGGGTTGATGAAGAAGCATTTGAAGAAGGATACACCAACGGAATCGTCAAGTATTGGAATCTTGAATTAAAAGACAAGACCCCCGAATGGGCGTCTGAAATAACAGGCTTATCTGTAGAGCAAATTCGACGAGTGGCAATCGGATTTGGTAAGGCAGCACCCCATGCCATATCCTGGTTGGGCGGCGGTCCCTGCATGCAAGTGCGCGGCGGGTATACCGCAATGGCCGTTCACGCTCTCAACGGTATCGTCGGTGCTGTTGACAATATTGGCGGCACACTGAAAGCCAACAAGGAATTTACGTCCAAGTTTCCCAAGCCAGACGATTTCATGGATGAAATCGCCAAAAAAGGCAAGAAACATGAAAAGATCGACCAGCGGGGTCGGCTTCATATCCCCTGTATTAAATCCGGGAAACCTGGCGGTGCCGTCATTACCAACAATGCGGCCGACGGTATTCTGAACGACGATCCTTATCAGATTAAAGTGGCCATTGGTTACATGAACAACTTCTCGTTTTCAGCACCGCAGCCAGAGCGTTGGGAACGAGCCCTCTCAAAAATTCCATTTTTAGTCCACATTACCACAAACGCATCGGAGTTCTCCTGGTTTTCCGACATCGTGCTGCCGGATACCCACCACATGTTTGAAAAGTGGGGCTATGTTAAAGCCATCGGCAATGGATATCGCCATGTCACATTGATGCAGCCCATTGTCAAAAACGTCTGGGATTACAAGATCGACGAAACCGAAATTCCCTGGTTGCTTGCCGAAAAGCTGGCTGATCGCGGCTTCGACAATTTGCTGAAGCATTACAAGGGCTATAAGGATCCGGAAACCGGCAAGGAGCCGACCAACGAAAAAGAATTTGCCCTGTATTCGCTGAAATACGCTACCCAAAATCTTTGGGATCCGTCAAAGCATAAGGGTGGGGACAAGTTCAGTGGCTGGGAGGAATTTGCCAAGGTCGGTGTGTGGAACTCGGATCCGTACCCTTTCCGTAAGCGCTGGGGCAAGATGAAAACCAAAACCGGCATGTTTGAGTTCTACAGCGAAACCCTCAAAGCCGCCCTTGAAAAGCACGCGGAAAAACATGGCGTTACCGTGGACGAGGTAATGAAGGCCACCAATTACCTGGCCCGGGGTGACTTAGCATTCATTCCCCATTACGAGGAGCCATACATTTTAGGTGATGAAAAGGAGTACCCTTTTATCCACGTAGACCACAAATCGCGACTGAATCGCGAGGGACGATCAGCCAACTGTAGCTGGTATTATGACTTTAAGGATCTCGATCCAGGGGACGAAACCTGGGACGACGTGGCTAAAATTAATCCGGTGGATGCTGAAAAAATTGGTATTGGGTCAGGCGATCGCATAAAGCTATCATCACCAACAGGGAGTCTGATTTGCACGGCCAAACTTTGGGAGGGAGTACGACCCGGAACCGTGGCCAAATGCTACGGTCAGGGACACTGGGCCTACGGTCGACTGGCCTCGAAAAAATTCGGAAGAGAACCTCGGGGCGGCAGCAGCAACGACCTGATTCCAGCACAATATGAGGCTTTGAGCGGTAGTTCGGCATACTATGCCGTAACACGGATTAAAATCGAGAAAGTATAAGGAGGCTAAGAATGCCAAGATATGCAATGGTCATCGACCTCCAACGGTGCGTCGGCTGCGGCTCTTGCAGCATTTCATGTAGAAACGAAAATAACGTGCCGGAAGGGGTTTACTGGTCCCATAAAATAACGGAAACTTCAGGTAAATTTCCTAATGTGCGCTTTCATTATATACCGACTCTTTGCAACCACTGCACAAATCCCCCCTGTGTCAGAGGTTGCCCGACGAAAGCTATGCACAAACTCGATAACGGTATCACGATGCATGATCCCAAAAAGTGCATTGGTTGCAGGTATTGTATGATCAATTGCCCTTACGGGGTAATTTATTTCAACTGGAAGAATGCCCATTCCTCATGGAAAGCAGAGAATTCCTTAATTCCGGGTGTGACTTCATCTCCTGTAGAAGAGGTACGCAAGGCTGGTGGTAAAGAGATACCTTACTATAACCCTGAGCGAAACGTGACGCTTCCCGGTATCCGGCCTAAAGGAGTTGTGGAAAAATGTACCTTTTGCGATCACCGAGTCAATGAAGGAAAATTGCCGCGCTGTGTTGAGTCCTGCCCGGCTGATGCCAGGATATTTGGAGACCTTGATAACCCGGAAAGTCAAGTGAACCAACTGCTGGGAAAATTCAGACCGTTTCGACTGAAGGAAGCTGTGGGAACTGACCCCGCAGTTTTTTACATCAGAGATTTCAGCGCGGCTGGTTACTCAAGGACAAAAGGGGGTGTATAGATGAAAAAACAACAACTTTGGATCGGTCTTCTATCTTTAGGTATACTGCTTGGTCTTTGGACAACATTCAAAGTGTACACCGTCGGGTTTTCTCTTTATGCGAAAACAGACGTGCTGGTTTGGACACTGCCTTTGTCTACGTATATCTTTTTTAGTCTAACAAGTGCAGGCCTGGCGTTTATCTCTTCATTTCCAGTTGTATTTGGTATCAAACGGTACGAGGTAGTTGAAAAACGTACGGTTTACCTTGAAATAGCCGTGTTGCTCGGTTCCTTCGTGTGTCTTCTCCTGCACCTGGGAGCTCCGTTGAACGTCGTTTATATTCTTCTTTCACCTAATCCGGCATCACCACTATGGTGGTTAGCTGTACTCTACTTTGTCTACTTTGTTCTTCTACTAAGTGCCTTCTGGAGAATACACACGGGCCATATCAGTAAAACTCTTGGGGTACTTATTTTTCTGATTGCCATTTTTACATCCACGACCCTTGGCTGGCTGCTAGGCATGACTGATGCGCGACCCTCTTTAAATGCGTCGTTTTTTTCGTTCTATTTCCCGCTTACCGGACTTGCCTCGGGAATGGCCGCATTGATTTTGTTTAGCATGGTGTATGTGAACCTTTCAGGTCAGGCGGTAACGGAAGAAAGAAGTGCTTTGTATAACGAGTTTGCCAGATTAATGGGCATTATAGCGGGAATGGTGGCGGTTCTATTTTTGTGGCGTACGATCAGTGGCGGGATATCTTCCACGGCAGTGGAATACGGCGCCTTCAAACATATGATCGGATCGGTACCCTACAACATTGAGTTTTGGCTGGGGTTGGTCATTCCAACTGTTTTGATGCTCGTTCCCACGATTCGAATCACCATGTGGGGCAAAGTGACCGCAAGCGTTTCATTACTCGTTGGTATGTTTGCCGGTCGGCTCGAGTTTGTCTTGAGCGGCGTGGTCAGGCCCTTGGGCCAGATGACCGAAGGACGTCCTGAGATTGTGAGTTATATGCCGACCGTTTACGAAGTGTTTGTTGTGTTATTCGGGTTTTCGGTCATGTTGCTGATCTATACGATTGGAGAGCGTTACCTGAAACTTGAAGCTGTACCCGAATAAGGGGGTATAGGCTTTTGCTTGTGGCTATAATGCTTCTCTTCTACACGTTGGGCGAACGCTTTCTCAAGCTGGAAGCCGAGCCGGCGTGATCTTAAACTGGGCAATGTGTGCCTGCTCTTTCCTCCATCGGTTCCTTCCTCTCCGGATCATGTTTCCTTCCGGAGAGGAAGGAAATCGTAGCTTGATAATGGACCGAAGAGAACACTTCAGGAGAGTAGAGTAATGATCATTGAAAAATTTCTCTTGCGTGAAACAGCCAGACGAGAAATCTACAAAGGTTTATCGGACTGTTACTATATACCTGACTCGAGATTGACTCCATCGTCTTAAAGAAATGGAGCGGCATCTCGCTCTGCTCGACTCGCGAGCCCTGCCTCATGTTGTTTTGATGAGGAGCGAGCTTCAAATCGTCGAAAATCTGGATCCACTCCGGTCAGAGTTCGCTCGTCTCTTTGTCGGGCCGTACAGTTTGCCGGCACCGCCATACGGATCCGTTTATCTGGAAGGCGAGAGGAGAATAATGGGAGATTCGACCGTCGATGCCGGTAACCGCTATCGCGACAGCGGTCTGACGATTTCGGAATCCTTCAAAGATCCGCCGGATCACATCGCTGCTGAACTGGAATTCATGTATTTCCTTGTTTTCAGTGAAATTGATGCCATCCAATCGGATCAAACGGATGCCGGGTGTGAATATCTGTATCGTCAGAAATCATTCTTGAAGGATCACCTCGGCACATGGATCGAGGACTTTACCCGCCATGCAGAGCAAGGCACCAAATCTGACTTCTATCGAAATTTAGTCACTGCGACCAGAGTTTATATCGCCGAAGATCTCGAATATCTCTCGAGCTTGAAAGTCTGTCAGGCGATGTAGAATCATATCATTTAAATTGAGGCTTACTTATCGGGAAGCACTTTGAGGATTCTCCATGCATTACCCTAAAATATATCAGTATTTCACTGAAAATTATCCTGAGATCTTCGAAGATTTCAATCAGCTGGGCAAAAAATGTCGCGAGAGCGGCCCATTGGAGCCAAAGGTCCAAAATCTTGTCAACCTTGGTATCGCCATCGGTGCCTCTTCACGCGGGGGCGTTATGTCTCAGACTCGCAAAGCTCTTGAAACCGGTGCGACCCATGAAGAGATCATGCATGCGCTTATGCTGGCACTGACCACCATCGGTTTTCCGAATATGATAGCTGCCATGGGCTGGATTAATGAAGTTCTGGAAAAGGAGCGGGCGTGATGAAACCTTTCTCGGAATTGCTGAACGGAGTCGGCTGCCGCCCACGGGCATCTATGTCCGGGTCAGGTCGTGGGCGTGCGGATGTCCATGCTGGGGTGCCGCTTGATCGGGCTGAACGAACCCACCCGGCGCGACCAGATCAAAAAGCTGATCGTCTTTGTCGAGATGGATCGCTGCACAGCCGATGCCGTGGCCCATGTGACCGGCGTGAAACTGGGGCGGCGGAGTCTGAAGTTTATGGATTACGGTATCATGGCGGCCACTTTCGTGAATTTGGAAACCGGAAAGGCCTATCGGGTCCTCTCCACCGAAGAATCCCGCAGTCTGGCTGCAATGTACGCTCCGGAAATCGAAGGCAAATCGGCCCGGCAATTGGCGGCTTATCGCCGAATGCCCGACAGTGTTCTGTTCAGAGTGCAGAAAGTTCGGGTGACTCTCGATGCGTGTGACATGCCCGGACCGACGAAACGAAAGGTCGCATGCAGCCGTTGCGGCCAGGTCATTCGAGATCGTCGCGAAGTTATCGAAAAAGGGAGTGTTCTTTGCAAGCCCTGCTCCGATAGCCTGCTATTTTTCACACGCCAAGGAGGTGGCCTGGCCGGATATGAACTGGACACCGGAAAGAGAAACGTCGCGGCAGGCGCCAATGAAAAGCCGTCGTGAATGGTCACCGGTTAAAATGCATTGAGGACTATGGCAACAAGGAGAACAGCCGTGTTGAAAAAAATTGACGTCAAAGATGCCGTAGGTACCGAACTGGCTCACGACATCACCGAAATCCGTCCCGGCGAGTTCAAGGGCCCGGCATACCGCAAGGGCCACACGGTATGCAATGATGACATTTGCCATCTTCAAAAACTTGGCAAAAATCACCTCTACCTCATCGACTTGGAAGATGACGAAATTCATGAAAATCAGGCCGCTTCGATACTGGCCAAAGGATTGGCCGGACAGGGAATCGAGTGGCGTAGACGATCCGAAGGAAGGCAAGATAGGCCTGAACGCTGCTTTCGATGGTTTGCTATCGGTGGACACGGCGGCCTTAGCTGCTTTCAACATGGTGGACGAGGTTATGTGCGCGACCCTACACAGCCACACCCTGGTCAAGAAAGGCGAATTGGTAGCGGCTACCCGGGCGATCCCGCTGGTCATGAAGCGCGCGCCGATCGAGCGAGCGGCCGCCATTGCCGCTCAGCACGGCGGGGTCGTTTCCGTCAATTCATTGCGCAAAGCCAAAGCCGGCCTGGTGATCACCGGCAGCGAAGTCTATCAAGGGTTGATCGAAGATAAATTTGCCCCGACACTCAGCGCCAAGATAACCGACCTGGGATCCGAAGTGATCGACATCGTCTTCGCCCCGGATGACGTGGAAATGATAGTAGACGCTATCCGTACTCTTCTGGACAAAGGCTGCGATTTGCTGCTGTTGAGCGGTGGCATGAGTGTCGATCCCGACGATGTCACCCGCACGGCGATCAGACGCGCCGGCGCCGATGAAGTTTATTACGGAGCCGCGGCGCTGCCCGGGGCCATGTTTTTGACGGCATATATCGATGGGGAAGTACCCCTTCTGGGTGTGCCGGCCTGTGGACTCCACCATCGCATCACCGTGCTGGATCTGGTGTTACCGCGCATTCTGTCTGGTGAAAAGATCGGCAAGAAAGAGCTGGCATTTATCGGCCACGGCGGACTGTGCAAGGATTGCCCGGAGTGCAGCTATCCGCACTGCCCGTTTGGCAAAGGGCTTTGATAAAAAATTGATGTGTGTTTCCAAAGCATTAAAAAGATCCATGTCAAAAGCCCGGAGGTGAACCCGGGGGATTCTAACGAAAACATCACGACCGAAAAAGGATTACACCCTGCCATGACCCTGGTTGATCGCTACGGAAGAATCATTGATTATCTTCGCATATCGATCACCGATTTCTGCAACTTGAGTTGCAGCTACTGCTCTCCGCCTTTTTCTGGCCGTCCCCGGCTGGATCGTTCGGAAATCCTCTCCTACGAAGAATTGGTCAGATTCGCAGAAGCGGCTGTGACTGCCGGAATTACGAAGATCCGCATTACCGGTGGCGAACCGCTAGTCCGTCGAGGCGTGGTCGAATTCTGCGGGATGCTCTCCGGTATCAAAGGGCTCGACAGATCTGTCGATTGACCACCAACGGCACCCGTCTGGAGGAACTGGCCGGGGATCTCCGGCGCGCAGGAGTGCGGAGAGTCAACGTCAGCCTCGACACCCTGAATCGGGATCGTTTCAGAAAGATTACCGGCAAGGATGCACTCGGTAAAGTTATAAAGGGAATCGCAGTGCCGAGGCGATCGGCTTCGATCCGATCAAGATCAACGTGGTGGTTATGCGCGGTATCAATTCTGACGAGGTCGTCGATCTTTCGCGTCTCACGTTCGAAAAACCCTATCAGGTGCGGTTTATCGAACTGATGCCCTTTCGAAGCGGCGGTAACACCCGATACGCGGGAGCTCTACATGTCGATCCGGGAAATTATGGATCGGATTCCTGGAATCGACCGTGCCTGTATCGACATGTCCGGCAACGACAACGGTTCGGCGCGACTGTACAGGCTCCCGGAGGCGACTGGCAAGATCGGTTTCATTGCGCCGTTGAGCTGGCACTTCTGTGGTTCATGTAACCGTTTGCGCCTGACGGCCGACGGAAAAATCCGCACCTGTCTGTTTTCCAGGGATGAGATCGAGGTCAAAACTCAACTGCGCCGCGGTGCCGGCCGGCATGAGCTGATGACAATCATCCGCAGCGCCGTTGCCGGCAAACCCAGACGACACGAGCTGGACCGGCTGAGTCGTAAACCAGCGCACGATCGCGGCATGTACGCCATTGGAGGATGAGGATGAAAATCGTTTCTTGTACGAAAAATGATGTTCCTGCCGATTTTTCGACTGCCAGCCGCGAAAAGTTGCCACCGGTGTTGTGTATTGTCGGTTTTTCCGGTTCCGGCAAAACGACGGTGACAGTCGATCTGGTTGCAGCCCTGAGGCGTCGCGGACTCACGGGTGGGAACCATCAAACACGATGTCCACGGATTCGAAATGGACCAACCGGGCAAAGACAGCTGGCGTCACAAGCAGGCCGGTGCCGCTACGACCATCGTGACATCGCCGAAACGGATCGGAATGGTCATGGATGTAGATCATGACCACCAGCCGCTGGAATTGCTGCCTTGATGCGAGGGATGGACATTGTTTTGGTGGAAGGATTTAAAAGAGCCGAATTGCCGAAAGTCGAGGTCTTTCGCCCGGAAAATCAAAAACCACCAGCCTGCAAGGATGACCGACATCTGATAGCGGTCGTCAGCAGTTCACCAGTAGATTGGGATGTTCCGCGGTTTTCACCGGACGACACTGAAGGTCTCTGCACTTTCATCCTGGCTACGCCTGCTCCCGGAATACTATGAGGAAAGTGTTTGCAGACAAGCTCTATGCAACTGAGAGGGTTGCATCCAGCCCATCGAAAAATTCATCCGATCCGGCGCCAAAATTGTATGTAGAGCGTTTTATGGAGTATTTACAAATCCATTTTCCGGTAGCCGGAATCGAAACCATCGCACTGGTCCCACCGATGGCTGCTTTCGTCATCTCATTTTTCACTTCGATGGCCGGAATTTCAGGTGCTTTTCTCCTGCTCCCGATTCAGGTCAGCGTGCTCGGCTTCACTATCGCCTGCGGTCAGTTCGACCAATTTGCTATACAACGTGGTGGGCACACCAGGAGGCGTCCTGCGGCTATGCCCAGGAGAAAAGCACATCGTCTGGCCGTTGGCAGCCAGCCATCATCGCCGGCACGCGTGCCCGGGGTGCTGATCGGATACTTCCTGCGGGTCAAGATTGTTGCCGGATCCGCGCGCATTTAAGTTATTCGTTGGTATCGTTTTGCTGCATGTCGGCTATCGGTTGGTCGAGAAGATTTTTCAGGATAAAGGCCAAGTAAAACCACTATCGAAATCTCACTATCAAACCTGTAACATAAGCGCTACGATTCGAACGGTCAGGTTCACTTTCAGGGGTGAAGAGATCTGTTTCAATGTTCCGTCGGTTTTTTTCCCGGCTCTGTGTGTGGGAATTATCAGCGGTGTTTACGGCATTGGCGGGGGCGCCATCCTCGCACCTTTTCTCGTCACAATCATCCATTTGCCGGTCTATGCGGTTGCAGGTGCAGTGCTTCTGGCCAATTTCATCACATCTCTTGCAGGGGTGGTATTTTACAGCACCATCCCACTTCATCAGGGAAGCGCTGCCCCTCCGGACTGGCTTCTCGGTATTTCATTCGGGCTGGGAGGCTTGCTGGGTATGTCCTGCGGGGCCAAGTGGCAGCGTTACCTACCGGAACGGGGTATCAAGTTGATTTTGGTAGCCATTGTTTTCGCTGTTTCTGCAAAGTATATATGGCAATATGTTTCCCATCTTCTTTGATTTTCTTTGATTCTCTCTTATCTTTAACATAAGCCGCGGAGGCGATCGGGCCGATGAAATTAGGCGCCCGTAAAATAAAAGGTGACACACCTACTGATCATTTGATCGTTACGAGGAGGGTTACTGTGCCAAAATTACTGAAATTTGAAAGCATGGATTCGATGTTGACGCCCGATGCCGATTTCAGAAAAATGATCGATCAGGGGGCCAAAGCGGATATCAATCGTTGCTGGACGTGCGGTTCTTGCGATTTCGAATGTCCGGTCAATACGGCCACTGGCGACTGCGTCCGCAGAAGCTGGTGCGGATGGCGAATTTCGGTATGATTGACGAGTTGCTGAACGAGCCTTCGATTTGGTACTGTCAGGGCTGTCGGCGATGCCTGCAAATCTGTCCCAACACAGTCAAGCCTTCAGAGCTCATTTCCCACATTCGGCGGATCGCATTGGAGAGGCATATTTTTTCTGTCGATACGGTTCGCACGTATCGAATGTTGTTCGCCCGTTTTCAACGGGCTCGAAAACAGGCTGTGGTCAACTGTCTTCGCGGGAAGTTGATCTCGAGTTTCGGATCGTCAGTGGTGCGACTGGTTGCTTTCACCGGCCGAAGAAATTCGAAGGACAGTGCGCTTAACAACGACAGAGGGCAGAACAAACGGCCATTTTGGAAGTCACGATCCTTCCCACGCGGCGGCGTGTTTCACCTGTGGCGAGTGCAGCAGTTCCTGCCCGATTGCCTGTGAAAGAAGTGTGTTCGACCCGCGAACCCTGTTTCGAATGTTTAACTTGGGCTTGACGGATGAATTGTTGAACAGCCCGGCTATCTGGATGTGCCTCGACTGCGGCCGATGTACCGAGGCCTGCAGCCAGATGGTCGACGGTCGGGATATAATTCGTCGGTTGAAAGACCATGCCGTTCAAAAAGGGATCGTCGACCGTACTTTTTTCGTGCATCTGGAGCAGGCCAACCGGCTTGTTTATACTCGCTGGCTCGATGAAGTGGATGCGCTTTTCGGTTTCAACAATAAGGTAAGCCGAATGGTTTCGACCGGCTTCAACGACTTTTCGGTGTGTTGCCGGGATTATGAATTGGCGACTTCCGCCTGATTACCGCGGTAAAGGTCCATGACAGGATGGGCATTGAACCGGGAATTTTAAATGAGGTGCTGAATTGAAGGATGGATTCATTGGACTGCAAGAGGCCCTCGATCGTACATTCAGACTCCTGCCCGCGCCGACCGAGCAACTCGTTTCACTGATGGAGTGTACCGGGTTCGTGGCGGCGAGAGATGCGACGGCAAAAGTCGATTCGCCGTCTTCGGATGTTTCCATGAAAGACGGTTATGCCATCCGGGCGACCGATGTTCGGCATGCAGACGAGGATAACCCGTTGCAGTTATTGGTCTGCGGTGTGCTGGGAGCAGGCGAGACAACCGAAATATCCGTACCGCCCGGAACAGCCGTGAGAATTCTTACCGGGGCCAAAATTCCGGCCGGCGCCGACACGGTGGTTGCCGAAGAATTCGTTAAAGTTTCCGACAGGAGCATTCATATTTCAGCACCAGAAGCGATCGGACGGAACATTCTTGATGCCGGAAGCGACGTTAGGCGTAGCGACCTTGTCGTACCCGCCGGAACATACCTTAGCCCGGGAAAAATCGGATTGTTGGCGGCTGGAGGGATTTCAGACATCTTCGTTTATTATCGACCCTCAGTAGCCCTGATTGCTTCGGGAGATGAAATCATGCTACCCGGAAGCGCTCCTTGCGCCGGGAAAGTATATGCCAGCAATCTACTGACGCTAAATGGCTGGTGCCGTCGCTACGGGTTGGTTACCGAAGTGTTTCATGTACCGGACGATGTAGAGCCGGCTCGAAGAAACCATAAGGTGTGCTATGGAGGGTAACGATGCCGTGGTCACCAGCGGTGGAGCGTGGACCGGAGACCGGGATCTCATGGTCCGGGTTCTGGACGATTTGGGGTGGCAAAAATCGTACCATCACGTTCGACTTGGACCGGGCAAAGCGGTTGGATTCGGGTTGTTGAGTGGCAAACCCGTGTTCATCCTTCCGGGGGGACCGCCCTCCAATCTGGTGGCCTTTCTTCAGGTTGTTCTGCCGGCCCTGCGGAAAATCTGTGGGCACGATGACGTTTATCTTCCCCGGGTTCAAGCCCAATTGGATCAAACGGTCGAGGGACAAGCGGACTGGACCCAGGCGATTTTCGGATGCTTTAATCGGAAAGATGGTCAAACGGTATTTTCTCCAACGGAAGATATCAGCCGCTTGAAAAACATTGCTGCTGCCGATGCACTTTTATTGATACCGGAAGGTGTTTCCCGGTTCGAAAACGGCGCGACGGTAGGTGTTCAGCTGTTGGATTGACATCGTGCGGTGGATTCGATCCGGTGATACATCCATCAACACTCTTCCGGTTCGAGGCCTTTTTTCATGCAAACCACCTGTGCAGCAATCATACTTTCCGGCGGATTGAACAGCCGTATGGGCGGACGCAACAAGGCTCTGCTGGATCTTGGCGGTCGCTCGTTTCTTGACCGGATCCTGACCGCTATCGATGGATGTTTCAAAGAGCTTCTCCTGGTCACGAGACAGCCGGAATTATACGGTAACCAACCTGTAAGGATCGTAGAAGATATCTTTAACCTTCGCACGCCCCTCACCGGTATCCACTCCGGACTGGTGAATATGACCGCCGATTACGGGTTTGTTACCAGTTGTGACACGCCATTATTGAAATCTGATTTGGTGCGTATGCTGGTCAGGGAAATAGATGTCGATGTCGACATTGTTGCCCCCGCATCCGGGTCCTATTTCCAACCGTTATGTGCCGTATATTCAAAGCGATGTATTCCGTTCATAGAGGATCGGCTAGGGCGTGGAGATGTCAAAACAGATAGTATGTATGAAACACTCAAGGTTAAAAGAATACCTTATGCGCAACTGCAAGTGGTCGATCCCAAATTGGATTCGTTTTTCAATATCAACACACCGGAAGATCTGAAGTTCGCTAATCAGACGGTGTATATTAGAGAAAGACCTCAGGCATGATTATCGACCGGGAACAAGCCTCGTATGCCGTCGAGAAATTTTGGGAGAGAGCCCTGCAAAACGCTATCCGCAGCGGTTCAGGGTGATCAACACTCTCTTTTCGTCATCGGCAACACCGGAATCAGCCGCGTAATATGCTTTTCCGCTGCAGGCCGGGCAGACACTTCCCAAACGCAGGGAATAAGACTCTCCACATGTCGGGCAGAGGCCGGTTGGGACCGGCCCGGTATCCTTCAAGGGGCGATTCAGCATTACATTGCGAGTGCGTAGTCAGTATATCAACCGCCGATAGGATTTCTTTAGATAAAAGCTCAAAAGGCGGTTTCTCTCGTGGCCTGCCAGTTCTTTCGAACCAGTTACGTATCAGAGGAAACCTTCCGAGTTCACCTTGCTCCAGCCACGTCCTTACGCCCTTAAGCGTTGTTCGGTCATATGCCGTCAGGGCAAATTTGCCCCAGTCCACTACTTGCAGGAAACCGTTGCCGAACGTGCACGGTGTTAACAACTGTACGGCATCCGGCAGGCAGACCACCGTTTCGGAAACGACGTTCAAATAAGGTGTCGATCCGAGCTGCAAAAGAGCCTGGTCGAGCATGAAACCGCCAAGAAGCATACCCGGCGAGCGGTACCCATGAAACTCCTCCATGCGAATCAAAAAGTCCTCATAGGGTATTCCGCATATATTGGGATAGGTCACAATATTACCCATCATACGATGTCGATTATTTAATCGATAGTAAGTATATTTCATTAAATGAGCATTCATTCTCATTTTAAAAGCCGAAACGCTGGAGCAGCTTTTTAATATTCTGCTCTGTTTGCTTTTCAACGATCAGCATTTTTTTCGTCTTGGCGGCCTTGATTTTTTCGGTGAGCTTTTCAAGATCAGCCGGTTTTTCGATGAAATCGGTAGCACCCAGTTTCATGGCCTCGACCCCTTTTTCCAATGTAGCGTAACCGGTAAGCAAAATGATTTGAGATTCCGGTCTTCGCTCTTTGATTTCCTCAAGGGTTTCGAACCCGTCCATAGCAGGCATCATAAAATCGAGAATAATAGCATCGTAAGATTCTTTTTCGATCATTTCCAGAGCTTCCGAAGCAGTGCTCGACGTTGTCACATCGAAACCGCGAGCCCTCATCCGTTCGGCCATGACTTCCAGGAAATCTTCCTCGTCATCAACCAACAATACTTTATCAGCCATCATACGTCTCCTTTATTTATGATTATACAGTTTCTTTGAACACAAATATCCTTCATACGGTTGATTAAACCTTCAAGAGCTGATATGATAGGGAATTGTAAGTATCAATTCTTCACCTGTGGCACCCGCTTTCACTGTGGCAGCCAAGTATCTTAAGGATTCCATCAGCCTCCACCTGCCGGTTCAATAGCCCAGCCGTTTCGCCAGGGACGATTTTTAATGGTTTAAAAACGACTATTGCCCCATCTTTCGTTTTATCGATGGTTAGAAGCAATGTGCGATTGTCCCCGATGGCTCGTATGGCCGTTTCGAGACACAGCCAGATAATATGATTCAGCAAATAGGGCGCAGAGAAAACTTTCACCGCATGATCGGGAAGTTGAGCCTGCAAGGTCACATTCTGAAGGGCGGCGGACCTTTCACCCAATGCACACATTAAATCGATGCTGCCAACCAGATCGACATTCTGGGTGGGCTTGTCGATACTGTGAGCAAAACGATTCATGTGAGTTATGATGTTATTGGACCGTCGAACCTGCTTTTTTATTTTTTCTGACACAGCCTGCAGGTGGTCAGGCTTTAGGGGCATTCCCTGACTGGCCCCCACGCAGAGGTCTTCCAGCAGACCGGCATTTTCGTTGATGATGGCCAGACAGTTTTTGATGTCATGGGAGATGGATGCCGACATCTTTCCAAAAAAGACCAGCCCTGCATCAAGGTGGAATTCATTCTCGCGTGTCATTGTCTTCATCCTTCAAATTGGGTCCTTCTACAACGCCCGTATCGATCGAGGCGCGGGGCATCCTGTTATCGCCTTCCCTTCTGAGAGGAAGTTTAATATCAAAGCGGGTTCCCTTGTCGACAGTACTGTGAACATCGATCATGCCGCCGAGTTCATTGACCAGACCATAAGTGACGGAAAGGCCGAGACCGGTGCTGCCTTTTCGGTCTGTGGTTGTGAAAAAAGGTTCGAAAATCCGTTTGATGTCTTCTGCAGGAATACCACAACCGTTATCAACGATCGTCAAAGATACATGCTGGTTGCCCTTTTGTCTCACGGAAATTTCTAACTGACCGCCGTTGCTCATGGCGGCAAAAGCATTGTTGAATAAGTTTAGCAGTATCTGCTCGAGACTGCCGCGGTCGCTCTCAATTAAGGGAAGATCATCCGGCATGGCGGTGGATAAATTGATACGGCGATATTCTGCCTCCCCACTCAAAAAAGCAAGAGTCTCATTAATTACTTCCCTTAAATCCAAAAGCTCAAAGTTGACCCGTGTGTGCCGGGCGAAGTTTAGCAATCTGCGAGTCACCGCTCCGCAGCGTTTTACCATAGAGAGGATTTCCTCCACGATTCCAAGCCATCGTTTATCCTGGACAGAATGGGGCTTTAGCTTCATTAGATCTTGGAGCAACCCTGCCTTTTCACTGATAACGGCCAGAGGATTGTTTATTTCGTGGGCGACACCAGCAGCCAACCGTCCGATGGAGGCCATTTTGTTGGCATACTCCACCTGATGTAATGCGATGATACGTTTTTGATCTGCGGCATGGATCCGATGAACCAGAAATGTCGCCATACATATAATGGCGAACAGAATGACTGCCACCCCGAGAGCCAATAACCCCAAAAGTTTTAAGCGGGTGACATTCCACGATTGCAACATTTCATTCCGATCCTGCACAATCATCAAGATTAAAGAGGTCTCGGGTAGGTAGGCATAGCCGATAATGAGCGAACCATCCTTGCTCTTAGCATTCTGAACACCCTGTGATTTTTCTGAGAAACTGGGAATAGAAAGCGTTACTTTCCCCGGTGGATTCCCGTATAAGCGCGATGATGTTTGCAGGATCCCGTTCCGGTTGATTATGAAGGTATCTCCCTTATCGCCCAGTTCAAGTTGACGGAGAAGGTCACTGAATGTCTTGATGGTCAGAGTGGCCCGGAGTACCCAAAAATTACCATCTGGCAAGGCTTTTTTTATCGCCATAATAACGTGATGCCTGGAATCACCTTCAGGATCGACTTCACTGATATAGAAACCGCGACTTAACACCTCCTTGAAGCATTTTTCTTCGCAGTAGTTGATTCCTTGGCGGTTGAACGGGCCGGCATAAGCGATTTGATTTCCGGAACCATCCACGGCAGCGATGTCAACGAAGCCACCCACTCCTTGCTTAAGGTTGTTTAGGATGGTGGCAAGTCTGGTAGATTGTGCCAGTTCCGCCGCCGAGTTGTCTCTCAAGACAAATTCAAGTGTGGTTTTACGCTCGACTAAGAAAAATTGAAGCGTACGTTGGGTAGTAATCAACAGCTGGGTCGAACGGTGCATTATTTCAGATTCAATCGCGTCGCGCGCGATGCCATCGTTGACCACTGAGATCATAAACAGCGGTATCAGTGCCACCACTGCCGTGAGAACCACAACGAGCACCCACTTGCGGCGGAAACTGAAGAGGTGGGTGTCGGCACCGGCAGCCACATCATGGTGATCCCAGAATTTCGGTCTTATTTTTTTCAACAAAGCCTGGCCCAAAGTCATGGTCCTACCCCATGGCGGTGTTTCGATCCTTTCCGGATCTTCTCGTATGCTCTCTGCAGGGTCTCACGCAGTTCCTCGATATCAATCGGCTTTTGCAGGTATGCGAATGCCCCCAGTTGAAGACAAATTTCCTTGTCGTTTTCATCCCCGTGGCCGGTGAGAACGATGACCTCGATTTCCGGTCGTGTTGCTTTCACTTCTTGCAACACTTCGATGCCGTCAATACCCGGCATCTTTAGATCAAGGACCATCACCTCGGGATCATCGGCCTGGACCAAGGCGAGAGCCGATTCTCCATCATAGGCCACGGCTGTACCCAGGTGGCGTAACTGAAGACGTTCGGACAGGGTTTGTGCATATTCGCGTTCGTCATCGACCAGCAAAACCTTTGAAGGCAAGTTAATATCATGTTTGCGATAGAGTGTCGTTTGGTGAAAGTCCTTTCCAATTTCAGTTTTTAATGACAGTACGCCTGGAATTTCCTGGACGATCGACTTAAATTCCTCTTCAAGCCGGCTCAACATGAGCACATATTCGTTTAGGACGAGTGTGACTTCTCCGGCAGAAACCTTAACCTTCACCTGGTGCCCCTCCTCGGTCAGGGCGACTTCTGTTTTGGCTGCCAGGAGAAAATCCGACACAGCCTGGTGCGATGTTTCCGTAGGTTTTAAGACTGTTTTGAGAGCGTTTGCCTGAATCAAGGCATTGGCCTGTTCCACCGGAGTTTTGTCCATAGGAAACATTAGATCGTAGAGAGACGGATCCCATGGATCTTTTTTGGCAAGCAGCAACTCGATCCAGGCCGCGCGGTCTTCATCTTCCCGGTGGATTGAACGAACCGCCTCTTTTTCCGTCACCCCATGTTTTTCCATAGCCAAATTGATTCTATACTTAAGGTCGGCGATCAGACAAACCCTAAGAACATGGCTGATCGATGCAGGTATGAGTTGCGAGCAGTAGCCGGATATCAGAAGATTATCTTCGCGCATAAATTCTGCCAGGGACAGTTTCAGATGGGCAATCGATCGTTCTTTTTCATGCGTAAATTTATTGAATACCGATGTCTTGCTTGAAAAGGCCCGTCGGAATTTTTCACGGTCGATACCGGCCATTCGACCAGCACGCGACAAAACTTCCTCGTCGGTGATGAGGGCATAGGTAGTACTCGAGATGATTTCTTCCACGATGAGATCATCTTTGCAGAACGCACCGCTGAATATGGAGATGACAGACACCTAAAACCTCCTTTTCGGCCGTGGTGGCAAGTTCTATGATAACTGTTTTAAAAGCACCGCTTGCCTCTTCTCCCCTCAGGTGGGTCTCGGCATGGACTGCATCAATGTCCTTTTGAGCTCCTTCTTCACGGTTTCATTGACGCAGAACACAGAAATATCGATATAGGATTTCACCGACTATCGTCTGGACGATAAATCCTCAGACACTTCGTCAGAGTGATCAGTTTCTTCTTTATCGGAAATAATCTCACCATTTCTTTTAAGCATGCGATCAATTGTAGTGATGAGTTCATCGTATAAAGAACCGGCCTGGTAGAGTTTGTACGTATTTAAGCGAACAATGCCATCCACTAGGGAATAGACAAGCAAGGCCGCCTTTGTGGCAGGTATAGTGGCGATAGAACCGTCGCCTTGTCCCTTGTGTATTGCCGATTCGAAAATATTGACCAAGCCAATATGAATCGATTCCAGATGCTTTCTGCAAACAGGGTTATCCTCTGCCAGGTCATATGGATAGTGGCGATGTAGCAAAAGAAACATGTCTTCGCGGTCGCCGGCAAGGCGAAGGTAAAAACTTACGGCACCTTTGATCATATCCATACCAGAAGGAAACTGTCGCTTATTGAAGTATCGGTTAAACTCAGATATAATAGTTTCCTTGATATTGGCCAGAATGGATAATAAAAGTTCCTCTTTGCTTTTATAGTGATAGAAAATCGTGGCGCTGGCGACGCCGGTTTCCTGGGAAATTTCGGCAATCGAAGTGTCTCGGAATCCTTTGACGGCAAAAAGCCGTGCGGCTGATTGCAAAATCAATTCTTTTCTTGACATGCGGACCTCAAAAATACCGATAAAACTGACTGATCAGTCAGTCAGTTTTATCGGTATTTCGCGCCACTTGTCAAGGTCAATTACCGGTGACTTCAACAATAAGGTGACCGCCACAGGTTGCAAATCAAATTCACCGCTATATTTTTGACTTCACCGTAGTATTAATCTAATGGTTCAGAGGTATAATGTTGTGATTACACCAGAAATGACTCCTTTCCCGGAAAAAGCCCGGTTATTGTCTCTGCTAAAAAAAAGTCAATTCAAAGTGCCTGATTCTTTATACGTACCGGCGGAACAATTCCATAACGAAGATTTCGAGGCGCTCAGCCGATTTCTCGAGGGACATCGCGAAAGCTTCAAAGTGATCGCCCGCAGCGCCCACCCCCAAGAAGAATTATTTAAAAGCGGTACGTTTGATTCTGTTGAAACATATGCCGATGTGGCCGGAATCAAATTTGCCCGCAAGCGAATCATGAAGCTTGCAATGTCCACCAAAAGCCTATCGATTCGACGCCAGCAAAGATTCAATCATGCACCGGATTTCGATATCGAAGATATGGGCGTGATCGTCATGCCGTTTGTGGAAGGTTCCAACGTCATGGCCAAGATGATCGGCGGACAATGGGAATATGGTTACTGCCGTGACCGGACTCACAAGGTGCAAAGCGAACCGTTTATTACCCAGACGCCCCATGATATCCAACTGTTTCGACTATCGGAAAAAATTCAAGAAACACTCGGCTTCCCGTGCGAAATTGAATACGTTATTTCCGGGGATGGCGAAATTTACGTCGTGCAAGCCAAGGACATCTCCAATGTAGAAGTTTTGGAGCAGGCTGAAAGCGAAAGGTCTATCGCTTTAGATGGTATCCGTCGAATTCGAAAGCGCAGAAATTACCGGGAAAGGCCCTTTTACGTGATGGATACGCGGCAGTTTTACATCAACATTATCAGTCAATGTGAAGACAAGATACGCGAGAACACGCACCTTGATCCTACGATTGATGATGTCGTTGCGACCATCAAGAAATTCGAAAAAGATATGGAAACTTTTGCTTTAAAGCATCAACGATATGCCGTACTCGGGTTGTCTATTCACAATCCGGACAACCTCTATCAAGTGGCCAACAAATATTTGGATGAAATACCTGAGTTGCAGGCTCAATTGTCAAAAGCACTTCATAAAAACCTCTATTTCATCGATATTTTTTTGTCCGAAGCCGATACACTGATTGCCAAGGACAAATTTCGATTGAGTTTGTGCAGTCATGACGCGTACGGTATCGATACGATTCGCAATCCACTCTGGACAGTCTACTGGCGGGTGGACCGACATGAAGAAATCGTCAGTGAGTTTAGGCGAATCGGGTTTAAAACCGGGGATACGATCGGCATCGATATTAGTCCTGAAGGAAAACCAACCGTTATTCGTCTGTAAATGTGTTGGTCATTTTGAACTAAAATGAGGAAAATTTACGTGAAAAAGAGAAGACTGACCATTATACTGCTTTTCAAAAATAAATTCCGCAAGACGGAAGGGTGGTATAAGAGGTTGTAGAAAAAAACGTTCGGATTACGGAACGTTTTTTTGACAACCACTATATGCGGAATAAATTTCCCAAACCAGCCACATTGAAATATAAGGTAGGCATTTAAAACGATAAATGTCAGTGGAAGCTATGAAAAAAGTAACAGCGGAAGATTTTTTAAAAGCTTTTCCAATTTTTAAGGACGACGAAAAGCTGATAATTGATACAATACTAGCGGCATCTTCCTGCCAGGCCTTTTTCTCGCAGACCCAACTATATCTTGAAGGTGACAGATGCCCTGGTATTGCTCTTGTTTTGTCCGGTGAAATACGCGTATACAAAATAGGTGAAACCGGTCGGGAAATCACTCTTTATGAAATTTACCCCGGCGAAACCTGTATCCTCAACGCCGCTTGCATCCTCTCGCACAGGAATTACCCGGCGAATGCTGTCGGGTTGGTAGACGGTACAATGTTGTATTTACCGGAAGGTGTTTTCAAAAGACTATTGGCGGAACACCAGGTCATGCGAGGCTTCATTTTTTCATTGTTCAGTCAGAGATTTGGTGAGATCATCGAGCTTATCGAAGAAGTGACCTTCGGCAAACTGGACGTTCGTCTCGAGGATTACTTGATTGAAAAAGCCGAAAACGATCAACTTCAAACGACCCATCAGAATATTGCCAACGACCTCGGCACCTCGAGGGAGGTCGTCAGTCGCCTGCTAAAAGATTTTGAACACAAAGGTCGAATAGCCCTCTCCAGAAACCATATCCGTTTATTATAAATCTAACCGCCGATTATCTTCCCAAACCCATTCTATATAATCCTGTACCTCTGAAGTCCTCTCTTCCATTCCCGCAATGCGGTTGGTACCGGCACACCCCGTCCTACAAGGGAATGGCCGTTTGTGACAAAGTCACAGACACTGGAAATATATACACATATAGTGCAGCCATAGAATTATCTGTCATTCGGTAGAGCCCAAGATGCAGAGACGACTGTTCATACAATAACACTAGTGGCCGCTTATAGGCTGCCATTAGAAAACAACCGAGGAGGATAAAATGAAAAAGAATGTGGGAAGAATCGATCGATTGCATCTGCAGAGGGTACGATGAAACGATATGAATGCAATACAGCGAGAAAGTATTGACGATCTCATGATTTGGAGGAAGGCAATGAAACAGCGATTTCTTATACATACGTTATTGGCGTTTTTGATGCTCATTACAGTTGTCTCTTGCGGAGGCGGGGGCGGGGAAGCGGCAGTGGAGGCGGCACCGGTGGCTTGCCGGGCGGTGCTGTTGAGACGGGCGTGTCTGCCGGTGAGATTGAAGGTTTTGGCAGCATAATCGTTAACGGGATCGAATTCGAAACCAGCGGCACCGAGGTCGAGTTTGAGGATGAGGCGCCGTTTCAATGCAGCCCATCACTGTCGGACGATTGTGGGTTGAAGAAAGGGATGCTGGTCGCCATGGATAGCTCTTTCGACGACAACGGCACTACCGGATCGGCTTTCAGGATCCGATTTGAAGACAACCTCGAAGGGCCGATCAGTGCGGTCGCTGAAACCACTCCGGGGTTTGTGAAAACCTTGACCGTTATGGCTCAAAGCGTGATCGTTGAAAACGGTGTCACCCAATTTGACAATAGCGATCCGGGTTTTGACAATTTCAACGATGTCGGGCCGGGCAACGTCAATAACGTGGTGGAGGTCAGCGGTTTCGTCAACGCCGATGGTTCCCTCCGGGCGTCTTTCATCGAGAGGAAATCGCTTGCCCCGGTCCCGGGGGATCAGTTCGAGATAAAGGGCGTTGTTTCCAATGTGAATAATGCGCTGAGCACCTTCCAGATGAATGGACTGACGATCGATTTCACAGGAGTCGTTCCCAGAAACGGCACTCTGGCCAATGGCGTCAATGTAGAGGTGAAGGGTGACAGTCTTGCCGGAAATACACTCAACGCGACCGATGTTGAAATCAAACCGACCGGTCTCGGCGTTGATAATGTGGCCAAAGCAAGAGTGGAAGGATTTATCGCCAACCTCAATACCGGTGCTAAAACCTTCGCCATAAACGGCCAATCGGTCAACTATGCCGCGGCGGCCTTTTTTAACGGTACCGAGGCCGATCTGTCAAACGGTACCAAGGTGGAGACGGAAGGGCCCGATCACCGGCGGTGTTCTGCAGGCCGTCAAGGTCGAGTTCAAGGACAGTGTCAGGTTCGAGGCCAACGCGGATGCGGTCAATGCCGGAGCCGGCAACCTGACGCTTGAAGGGCTTCCGGGAATCACGGTGCAAACGGATGACTTCACTCAATTCGACGGTGTCGCTAACCTGGCGGGATCAATTCGGGCGACAACCTGAGAATACGTGGGCGTCGTTTCAGTCCCACCAGCACAACGGTGATCGCCGCAGAGATCGAACTGAAAAGCACTACCTCCGATGATAGGGCCATCATCCGGGGTCCGGTGGACAGCTTCGCCGCGTTTAACTCGGTGACCATCATCGGAGTGAATGTGAACACGAACACTATTCAAAATGACGACTTCAAAGATAATGACACGATCATCGGCGAGGCGGCTTTCTTTAACCAGCTTAGCGTTGGCGATCTGGTCAAAGCCCGGCTCGATCTTCCCAGCGGAAATTGGGACCAGATCGAGTTTGAGGATTAAAAAAAGATCAATACGGGTAATATTTGCCCGTAAAAAGTTGCTTTGAAAATGGATCGAATTTGCCATGGGAGCGCCATTCCGCAGAATTAAAAAGAGCGACAGTGGAATGGTGCTCCATGAAAGGAGGTTTATATTTTCAAGCAACAAGGCATGCCTTCCTTTAATCATTCGCTCATCTGCGAGTGATTAAAGACCTTACAAAGAGTCCTTTGCATATACGAGAATTTTGATCCCTGAACAAATAAGCATTTAAGTATGCGGCGTAGCAGCATACTTTTGTATGCCGCAGCTGTAACCTACAAAGGACATCGCACAGCCGGAGCAGTGGTTATTTTTGTATGAACACTATCAAATGGACATAAATATGGATATAAATGATGAACATATTTTGTGTTTGTCATTTTGCTCCAAGCCGGGAAAAATGCGTTTGCTGGAACTGCGTTATCCCAGCTGTAACTTGCAGGCACGGATCGGTTCATGTTATGGCCAAATAGGATTAGGATGGTACCAGGATATACAATAATAGATTCAATCAAGCTGAAATGCATAAGCATTTCAATTGTTAGCTGTTAAATTGCGGAATTCATCTTTCTACCGATAATCTTTCAAATGAAAGGAGACGTAATGAAGAACAATCAAAAAAGCAGTTGTTTGCATTGTTGTCCTGGCCGTAGCATTGGGTTTTGCCCATGCGCAATTTGAAAAACCGGAAGATGCGATCAAGTATCGTAAATCAGTTATGTTTCTGATCGTGCAGCATTTCAAGCGCATGGGTGCTGTTGTTCAAGGCAAGGCACCTTATGATAAAAGTGCTTTTGCTGAGAATGCCGAGGTGTTGAAAGTCCTGGCGACCCTGCCCTGGCAGGCGGCACTACAACCCGGTTCCGACAAAGGTGATACCACCCTCAGCGCTGCTGTGTTCAAAAATCAGGATGAATTCAAGAAAACGGCAATGACGTTTGAGACTGAGACGGCTAAACTGGCTCAAATGGCCTTGGCAGGCGATCTTGAGGGCAGTAAGGCACAGTTTGGTGTTGTCGCGGGAAGCTGCAAAAGTTGTCATAGCCAATTTCGAACAAAATAAGGATAGCTATAGCATTCCAAGATAAGAAATGGACAGGGCACGGATCTCTTCTAGTTCGAAGATAAGTGCCCTGTGCCAGTTTTAAGAGGATCAAACACTCTATTTAGGTTAGAGTATGCCTCCAGTGCAGGTTCCACAGCTGAGCATGCCCTGATTTCAATAACCTCCCACCGAAAACGAATTCGAAAATTACCGTTTCTAACATAAACCCCTTGCGTGCCGGTGTGGAGCATGAGACACTCGAATAAACATCGATCAAGGGGAGACATCCACCATGACAGCATACGACATTGCCATCATCGGGGCTGGCCCTGGCGGGTTGGCCTGTGCGTTGAAAGCTGTTGAATTTGGTCTTAGCTATCTTCTTTTGGAAAAAGGTCAAAAGGTCTTCCAGGGCATCATCGATTCCTACCCCCGGGGAAAAAAAGTGTACCCGACGATTCCCAAGGGAGAATCCGGTCCTTTTCCTGTCGAAGAACTCACGCCGGACGGAAGCAACAGGCCCGTCGAGGAATACATAGTAAAAATAGAGGCCTGCATCGAGAAATGCAAGATCGATATCCGGCTGGGAGAGGAATTCACGGACATTTCAAAGAGCCAACACGGTTTTACAATTGTTACCCGTGAGAATCAGTACCAGGCTGCCAATGTCATATTGTCCTTTGGCAGTAATATCCCGGTGGAGCTGGGGGTGTACGGCGAGGCCAAAACGGTTGCCAGGAAACTGGACAATCCGGATGATCATCTCGGGGCCCCCACTCTCGTCCTGGGGGGCGGAAATGCTGCCGCAGACGTCGTTTCGACCCTTTCGAAGGCCAAACGTTCCGCAGAAGATTTCACCCCTGTCTATTGGGGAAATCGCGCCGAGAACTTCAAGATAAACAAGGATGTGGCACGGGATCTGGGTGAAGAGATCCTGCTGGGGGGCAACATCAAGATCCTTCAGGGAGCCATTCCCAAAATCGGCGAGGTGGATGATGATGGCGTGGATCGGCTGATTATTCAGACCCAGGAATTGCCTCTTGGCGGCGGTGTCGAACTGCAACAGGGAATGAGCTTTCCGATGAAGCATGTCATCGCCTGTATCGGCACCCAGGGACCTTCGCCGGTTTACGACCGCTTGGATTGCAGCAGATTACGTGCACGGAAGGGGTTTGTAGAATCGGCAAGACCGGCGATCGTCTGATCATGTTGACCCCCGACTTTCAGACCAGCATCATAGGTATTTACGCGATCGGCGGTGCCATCAGCCCGGCCTATATCGAAATTCAGGAAGAGGGGACATTCAGGGAACGGAAGCACTCCAACCTGATTTTTACGGCCATCCGCGATGCCGTGACAGCGGTTTCACATATAGCCTCAGGACTGCACATTCTACAGACTGATAACAACTAATTCCTTGTCACTTTTCATTTGCTGCCCCTCGTGGCGGACGGTCGAGGTTAGCTATATTTTAGGGCAGGCCGGTCAGTATATTTGGCCTTGGATCGAGATACCCAGCCGTCTCCGCAGTTCGGCGTTTCCAGAAGCGTAGGTTGTGCGGTTCACGATAGATCGACTCGGCACACTACTTTTATCTCGTTAAAATTTCGGACAATCGGCAATTCTGAATCGGATTCTGATCAGTGCTCTTTGTGTAACCGTGGATGGGCGCCATGCTATATTTGACATGATGTGAGGGCTGGTAGAGGTGATTACCTGCCGGTAGGAGACCTGACATGCGTTCTATATTTGGGGAAGCAGGAGGTTATGATCCACCGGAATGATCAGAAATCGTGATATTTTCATCAAACTGGTTTACAAATTCTTGTATTAAACTTAGTTGCTCATGATTTAGGATGCTACCATTCTGCGGAAGCGATTGGCATTCTTCTATGCCCTTTATGTAGCTGATATAAATCCTGCTAAAGCGATCTAAGGTAGTGGCGGCACCGATTTCCAGGCCGCAGCCATACTGTTCGATACGGATTCCTTTTTGGCTGATGGCGCTTAATATGTACTCGGGAAATTCGGGGAGTGCTCGTGTAAAGATTTCCCAGGTCCTGCCGGCGATGGGCTTACTGCCTTTTTGAATCACTGCCATGTTTTTCGTCAAATCCTCTATAGATCCCTGAAAGGTGTGCGGTCGATTTCTGGTGTGCATTTCTAATAATACGATCTTGTTTATACCGGGACGGGTGAAAATATGAAATTCTCTTTTAGTCGGGTCATTCCATTTTTTATTCTTCTTTATGTTCCCAGAGATATTCAAATAATCTAAATTTGGATTAACTTTCACCTGCACCGAACTGTAAGAAAAAACATTGTCTTCGGTTATCTGAAGCGCAGTAAATGTTTTTAAAGGTTCCTCTTTTACCGTACAACCGAGAATGATTACCACGATCAGCACGGCTTCAATCTTCCGCATAACCATTTTCCCTGTGATCTAATTTGTTTGAAATGGTTTAATCGCTTCGATGTTTGCCGAGGCGACATAATTTTCCACTCCGCTGCCGGGAAACCATTCCTTGATAAACTCTCTGCTCTCCTGGCGAACCTGGATGCGGATGTCGACAAAGCCACTTTCCTTAAGCAAACTCCTCCAGGTGCTCAACTGGTTTCGGCCCCGACAACACAACCGGTCATCATGGCGGCCTGCTCCCGCAATTGGTCCGGCAGGGGGGCTATCGAGACCACGTCCGAAATGGCCAGGCGCCCACCAGGCTTCAGTACCCGGTAGGCCTCGCGAAATACTTTCGTTTTTTCCGGTGACAGATTAATGACGCAATTCGAAAGAATAACGTCAGCCTCCCCATCGGCTGCCGGAAGATGCTCGATTTCACCCAGGCGAAATTCGACATTAATGGTTTTTAGTTTTTCGGCATTCTCTCTGGCCTTTGAAACCATCTCCGGGGTCATATCGACGCCAATGACCCGTCCGGTATCCCCCACGGCCCTGGCGGCAATAAAACAGTCGATACCGCCGCCGCTGCCGAGGTCTAGAACGGTCTCCCCCGGTTTCAACTTTCCGATGGCTCCCGGATTACCGCATCCCAGGCCCATATTGGCGCCGTCGATGAGGTCGGCGAGCTCTTCCTTGGAATAGCCGATGCGTTGAGCCATGGTGTCTGCAGCGGCAGGCTTGGCTGCACAACAGGAAAGCGTCAATGAGGAACCGCACCCACAGGGTGATGCGGTTGCCAATTGACTGTAACGATCCCGTACGGATTGACGCGCGTTGTCTGGTTTGGTCTGTTCCATTTCCTTCATCCTTTTTCTATCCTGTTTGACATATTAAAACTCGAAAAAGTCTTTCAACGCCGTCACCATATCCGGGGCGACCCAGCAGGCGATTTTTTGGCCCCGGCGTTCGGTCTGGATCAATCCCACCCGCCGTAATTCCTTGATATGGTGCGAAACTGTCGACTTAACCACATCAACCTCTTGGCTGAGTTGGCCGATATAGGCCGTGCTCGCATTATCAAAATACCCGACGGTTCCCGGCCTGCAGCACGAAGCCAGTCGCAGAAAAATTTTCAAGCGATTCGGATTGGAGAGGGCTTTGAAAACCTCTGAAAATTCGCCGATTTTTCCATTTTTATAGTTCGACATATATCGAACTATAACTTCGTATTATTGCCTTGTCAATTCCCTACGTGCCGAATGAGGCGTTATCGTTTCATATCGTCGTCTGTTGAAATGAAACAGTTCAATACTTAAGTTTGATTGTATGCCATAATTGAAATTGTTGAAAAGGTAATAAGAAGAGGCGAATTGGATGAAAAGACCGGGGTTTCTTAGAAGGCGGATTGTCGATCCGATCGTGCGATTGCTCCGTCAGGGAATTTCAGCGGAAAAAGTCGGCCTTGGCCTGGCCTGCGGGATTGTTATCGGTATTTTTCCGGTGGTCGGTGTTACGACAATCATATGCACTGTCGTCGCAATCATTTTTCGCTTGAACTTGCCGGCTATTCAGCTGGTTAATTATCTCGTTTATCCTCTTCAGTTTGCCCTTCTTATTCCTTTCTTTCACTTTGGGGATTGGCTGTTTGGTCTCGAACCATTACCATATTCCGCCCAGGAATTGGTCGCTCTATTCAAATCCGATTTCTGGGGAACCGTAAACCGACTTTGGGATACCACCTTGCGGGCGATAGCTGCCTGGTCTATCGTGTGCCTGCCGGCTGTGGCTTTACTCTATTACACGTTGACACCGCTCCTTAGGAGATTGAAAATATCACGGGCATCCACTTAAAGAGTATCGATAATTTTGACCAATTATGAAAAAATCCTCCACCGGATAAACTCATGGTGACGTTACAGCGATATTTATGAGCGCCAGATATGGCGAGGTGATTGAATTCTCCTATCTCGTGCCCATCCGCGGTTTCATATAGGGCACTGATAAGTTTCCGATCCAGAAATGTGCAATTTTTCGCAAGTTCAAGGAAATCAAGGAATTGCGCGGAAGCATACTTCTGTATGCCGCACAAGCGATTCCGCCGATTGACGCCGAAATTGCGATGAAGGGCCATTTATGGACGGAAACTAGCTCACGTGTCGGTGAAAATCTCACACAGATTGAAAAAAAAAACGGACGCAGGTTGGTGAGTGCTCCTGCGTCCGTCGGCTTTCTGGTCAAATGGTGGGCACGGCAGTATTCTTTTGGGAATATTCACCCTGCCGTTTATGATGTTTTGTTATCCGGACTAGTATCCGCTGCCTACGATAGCACCGCTTTTAGTCTTCCGGACATAGGCGTTCTTCTCTTTGCCCTTCCATTGGTACATCACCCATGTGCCTTCTGGCGTTGCTTTGACCACGGCATCATAAGCGGGCGCAGCCTTCTCTTTCAAGTTTTCTCCAACCAGCGAGGGGTGGACCAGCACATTGCCGTTTTCCTCCAAAATGTAAACATAGTAGGGTTCTTTTTTAGCTGCATCTGCGAAATCCCCAGCCATCTTGCCGCCGTCGATGGCCACAACGATTTCGTCGACCTGGGCTTTGATGGCATTCTTGTCACCAGCAGAAACAACACCCGTGAGCGATAGGCCCACGATCACGACCAGCATAATCAGAAAATACTTCTTCATTTTCTCCTCCTTTCCGTTATGTCCAAAACAATTGAAACGACCCTGCAGTCCATCTGCAGGATTTTGGTTTCCGCCCCCCTTCGTCGGTGGTTTTCCGGAGAGCGAAAAAGGGTGAAATTTCTGACAAACAGTTTGAGCGATTGAAGCCAATGGCCATCGGTGATGTGGTCCATTCGGCCTCCCGGTCCCTTTTTAGAGTGGTTTATGCCAATGAATTTTGTCATAACCGGTGATGCGGTTGATTTCCAACAGTAAAATATGCTTATGGAAATCTTTTGTGGGCAACGGCACCGATCGCTTTCTGAAAGTCAGATCACGCGATCCACTTTCGACAGAAGAAAAATATGTTCGTGCACATTCGATTCTCTACGTCTTTCAGAAGCAAAATAAGTGCCATTTAATTTAACATATTGATATCATTTATATTGTTGATTAATTAAGCGTGGAATTTAATCGCATATCCGTATGAAAAACCATACTGATGTCAAGAGATTCATTGCCTTAACTACCCAAATAGCTGAAATTACACGATTTATGGTGCATGGATTTACCTTCAGTGTTAAAAGCCTTTCGTTTATATTTTTGTACTTTGACGCTTTCTACTTATACCGCTTTTCAAAAATAAATTCCGAAATATGGAAGGGTGTAAAAGTGAGATTTAGGACGTTCATCTTCGGTCGAAAATAGAAACGGACGCAGACCTTTTTATCGGCTCCTGCGTCCGTTTACTTCTTCACAGATTGTTATGGCATTGCGCTAATCTGACGGGTGAATGTCTCCTGCCGCTTTGGGCGTTTTACTATCCGAGTCGATTACCCGTATCCACATGCCGTGCTTTACTATTTCTAGTAACCGCTGCCCACAATGGCGCCGCTTTTGGTCTTCCGGACATAGGCGTTTTTCTCTTTACCTTTCCATTCGTACATCACCCATGTGCCTTCTGGTGTTGCCTTGACCACGGCATCATAGGCGGGCGCAGCCTTCTCTTTCAGGCTTTCTCCAACCAGCGAGGGGTGAACCAGCACTTTGCCGTTCTCTTCTAAAATGTAAACATAATAGGGCTCTTTTTTGGCTGCATCTGCGAAATCTCCAGCCATTTTGCCGCCGTCAATGGCCATAACGATTTCATCGACTTGAGCCTTGATGGCATCCTTGTCGGCAGCAGAAACAATGCCCGTGAGCGACAGACCAACGATAACGACCAGCATAATCAGAAATAACTTTTTCATTTTCTCCTCCTTTTGTTTTGTTCTTACCCATTCAAACGACCCCGCAGTCCGTCTGCAGGGTCGCGGCTTCCAACCCCGCTTCTGCACCGGTGGTTTTCCGATGCAGCGATTTGGGGCGAAAGTTCTATCTGAGTGTCATCCCGTTAAAAAACAACATTCAAGGACCAACTGGCTGACCGGAAAAACGGTTTCAAAAGATTGCTTTGAGCGGTTGCCAAGCCATTTTCCGGCCTTACCGGAGGTCATTGAATATATTGCTACAGGATCAGGCAGTCGGCATCAAGGGTGAGAATGAATCGCAGCTGGAAGATGAATTAGAAACCGAACCGTTGGCGGCGAGCAGCAGCTTTAAACCGACTTATTGGCAAAACATAGAGCACCAATTCGAGACCAAAGCAAGAGATTTTTTTGTTTAAATGGGGACCTGTCGCGCATTGTAACGCATTGTATGGAAAGGGTGGCGCGTCTTGATATAGGAGGTAACTTGAGTGCGAAATGTTTTATATTCTAAAAATATTAAGCTGATAGCGTTCTTTATAAACCATAAAATTTCCTCTTTTTTGAATATAGAATCGATTATTTTGGTTTTGATTCAAACTCTCTCTTTCTATGTGGAAGACTCGGAGAGGTTCAACCGATCCGGGGAAATGCGGCGAAGCCGAATTAATTCTAATTTTGACGTCCGAAACCCGAAACAAATAAGAATCTCGACTGTTCAGATAGTTGAGCTCAGGGGGGCGTTCTCATCTACCGGGAGCGGAGGTAATGCCCAGCGACTTCAGCGCGCAAATTCATGCAAAAGGCAACCGACGGCAAGAAAAGATTTTCATAATAATATAGAATTGTTAAATCCACTTCACCATTTGTGGTCCCTATCTGGCAGCCAGGGTTTCCGCTGTTCTTCCCCATGGCTGCCGAATGCATTCTGATCCCGCCGCGGCGGGACCCGCTTTCGCTGCTGATGATTCCCTCCGCTCTGGTGCAGCATTTGCGAGAAAAACTCCCCGACCGCTCAGATAGTTACGAAACGATGGTTTCAATTTTATTGTCAATTTCGGACAGTGATTTTCGCATTGCCACGGCAAGGTTCATGTAGAATTGTTTGCATTTTTTTTCGGTTTTTTCCGGATCGGCCATAAACGCTTTGAAGGTTTTGGATACATCCTTTGGGCATCGATAACAGAAAATCTGAAATCATATCCGAAGAGAAACTGTTTTCCGCGATGGCTTTAGAAAACCTTTTCAGGTTTTTAGCGTATAATGTCTCAAGATTTTTTCTTTCAGACAACAGATAGGCCAGCTTTGATTCGCGTCGCCAGCGGCGATGATCGATGACGAGCGTGAATACCGGTGCAATGCTGGCGATAATCCCCCCAATGATGACGCCGATCAAAGTCTCAGACATATGGTTCCTCCATGATTATAACTTGGTTCAAAGCCACTCATTTAACAGGTAAATGGGTCTTTAAAAAAATCGGAATCCGCCTCGGGCGGAAGCTTGACCAAAAGCACACTCGCATCTGTTTGGGCCAATACCTGCATGGGAAGACTTCCCAGCATGCGCCGGTACACGTCGTGCCGCAGGCTGGCACCCATGACGATGACGGCATTGCCGCCGGCGGTCTCTATGATCAGATCCGCCGGGTTGTCGCCTTCGAGCCGATGGACGACACCGTTCCTGTCACAATTTTCAAGCCAATTTCTGGCATGTTGCAGACATTCAGCAGCCGCTTTTAATGCATCCTTTTCGTCATCCGGCTTTTTTACCCATACCAGATCCACTGGCTCTCTGATGGCGGGAAGTAAGTTTTTCAGCAGGGGAAACTGACGGCGCGCCGAGGGAGAGCCGTCCGCGCAGACTATGAATCGGCTGTCGAGCCCCCCGCCGCGAACCACTAGAACCGAGGTGTGCAGGTCCAGCGCGAGTTTTCGAGTTGTGTCTCGGGTGACAAGGCGTCCTAACCCCTTGCGCTTGGGTGGGGAGATGATCAGGAGGTTATGGCCGTTGCGGTCGATTTCATGATTGATCGTTTCGATAAAGTGACCGAAGCATTCGTAGAAGAGGATGCGTACCCCGGTTTTTGCCTTAATGACAAACAGGTGGCCTTTGGGGACATCGCGAATAGTGACGTTGGTCTGAGGGTGCAGCAGACCTTCAGTGGTAAGCACATCGATCGCACCGGCCAGAATTTTAAGCCCAACGGGCAGGGATTCCCGTTTTTCCAGCGAGAATTCCACCCCGATCGGTGGCGGCTCTTCGGTGGTATCAGTACCGCGGCGAACGGTGATAACGGCCAGTTCGGCTGATAAACGTTTCGTAAGCTCGGCGGCGAAGTGCAGGGCGGCGAGAGCCGCCGGTTTCCCATCGGTGTAAACGAGCAGCTTGATCATATTGCCCCTGTTCCTTTTCCGCCGTCCACGCGTGTATCGGCTGCCGGATCGGCGTCTTGCCGGTCGCTCGAGATTGTCCGGGGGAGAGAACAAACCCGGGGTTGGACGTTCGGGCCGAATATTTCCCAGTTGCCATTTTTCAGTTCCGGGCATTCCTGGAAAACCGTTAATTCGCATGCGGCACAAATTGCCGGGCAGAACGACTCCCGCATGGCCTGCCGGATGGCCGCGCCGGTTGAGGTTCGAATGTGGGCCTCACCAATTTCCGATAGAAAGCCGGAGTTTTTGAACACTTCGAAAACATGGTGATTCATACCGGAAAAGTACAGTCCCCCGCCGCGCTGCCGGATTTCCTCCAGAGTAATTTCGAGGATGTGCATACCGCTGGCATCCATGGTGTTGACCCGATGCATGCGGATGAGAATGTTAGCGATTTCCGGATGGTTGCGCAGGCGACGGTTCAGGTCGTCCAGTACGTAAGTGGCTGACCCGAAGAAGATCGACCCCTCGATGTAAAGGATGTCCATCTGGCAGCAAGTCTCGCCGTAGGCCGATCCGATCATTTTACCGGATCCAAGGTCCGGAATGACGGAGTGAATGCGTGGGTGGGAGGTGGCGGCCAGGTGCATTCCGATGGATAAAAGCACACCGACGTAAATGGCAAATTCGATGTTCAACAGCAGGGTGGACAGAAACGTGATGATCAGAACCACGGCGTCGCTGCGGGTCGCCCGAATCGTACGGGCGATATCTTCCTTGCGCACCATGTCATAGGCAACAACCATGAGGACGCCAGCCAGAGCGGACATCGGTAGTTTGGCCGCCAGTGGCGCCGCCAATAAGATCGTTGCGGCGACCGCAACACCGGAAAATATTCCACTGACGGGCGTTTTGCCACCGGATCTAAAATTGACCGCTGATCGGGTGAACGATCCGCTGCCGGCATATCCGCTGAAGAGCGCGGCCGATAAGTTGGCAAGGCCCTGACCAATAAATTCACGGTTGATGTTGAGCCGCTGCCGGGTTTGATCGGCGATCGACTTGGCAATGGACACGGCTTCGACCAACCCGAGGATGGCGATGGCCAACGCACCCGATGCCAATTGCCCGACATGCGAGACTTCCGTGACGTCCGGCAGGTTGAAATGGCGGCAGGCTGCGGGGGATGGCTCCGACAACCGCCACCCCCTTGCGGTCCAGATCGAAGACGGCAACGATTGTACCCACCAGCACCATGGCAATCAAGGTTCCCGGCCAGTTGGGACGGATGCGCTTTACGGTCAGAATCACAAGGATTGTTGCGACACCCAGCATGAAAGTGATGATTTCGGACTGGTGGAGATGAGTAACAATGTTGAAAAGATGCTCGTAGAAAACGCTCGATTTTTCGATCTGGATTCCGAGCAGGCCGGGAATCTGTTTGAAGGCGATAAGCACCGCCGCACCCGCGGTAAACCCCAGCAGTACGGAGTGGGAAACAAAATTAAGCAGGGCACCCAGGCGCGCCAGTCCCATGGTTATCTGAAGTACTCCGACCATCAACGCCAAAAAAAAGGCAAATTCCAGGTAGAGAGCGGTATCCGGCTGGGCCAAAGGGCTGAGTGAACTGAATACCACCAGGGACACGGCGGTGGTCGGACCGGTGATCAGATGCGCCGAGCTGCCCCACAGACAGCCGACGATGGTGGGAACGATCGATGCGTACAGGCCGTACTGGACTGGCAGCCCGGCGATAAGGGCATATGCCATGGACTGAGGGACCGCAACAACGGCCACTGTCAGGCCGGCAAATAGATCGGCCTTGATGAAACGCCGTCCGTAGCCGCGGATCCAGGATACAAAGGGAACGAAATCTTCAAGATGGACGTGCAAAGGTGAATTCCTGCCAGATTGATTTTATCCTACGGTACCGGTTTTACCAAGTCCACCACCCGGCGGACATCGGGAAGGCATCAGCGGCCTTTGGGATTCTTGGCTGCACATTGGCAGCTACCGAGCTGCTTAGCGGTGCTGATCTCTTCCATGATCAGGGAACGGCCGTTGGCAAGGACATCCTGCCGTATATCTTCTGATGAGTAATTAAAACAGTAACAGATCAGCTCTTTCAAGTGGCGGTGCTCCCTTTAAGAAGATCGCTTCATTTCGTTAGCAGACCATATATCAATCGGTATCAGACCGCAAGTGCAGCGTCTCTATCGGCAGCACGAAACTTTTTGTCAGGAGGAAAGTATTGCGTTTAATTTAACCAAATCCTTCCCTCTCTGGCGGAGGATCCGGAGAGGTTCAACCGGCCCGGAAAATGCAGCGAAAACGAATAAATTCGAAATTCGGTTTGGGATTTTGCCTTTGCCGCCTTCAAGGGGTTACTTGATGTCACCCGCTTGACGGGTGGAGATAATAGTGGTTGTCAAAAAAACGTTCCGTTTTGCGAACGTTTTTATCTACAACCACTTATACCACCCTTGCGTATTGCGGAATTTATATTTGAAAAGCGGTATAATTGGCGGGTGCCAAATTGATTCCGAAGTTGTGATTTGGGGGTATCGGCTTGCTGTGGTTCCAAGCTGGCTATTCGGCGGTATGCCCAAACCGCTCGACACATGATTCCAGGCACTGCCGGCAGTCATTGCGATCAGCCGCCTGTTTCGAATAGTAATTCACGAAGGCCTGGATCCAGTCTTCACCGGTCCTGGGGCAGTACTGGATGTATTCGATGAATTGAACCAGCCTTTCAACGGCGGTGCGGTCCATGGCGTGTTCCATGCGGCAGGCGTTTTCCTCTGCGCGTTCGTCATCGAGCAGCAGCACGTTTCGGAGAAAATCCTTTATGACCGAGTGCTTTCTGGCGATTTCTGACGCCAAGGCTTTCCCTGCGGGGGTCAGTGTGATGAAACTATAGGGTTCATAGTTTATCAGGTTTTTTTCAGCTAAAGATTTAAGCGCTCCGGTTACCGAGCCCTGCATCACGCCCATCTTAACGGCGATCTCCTTGGATCGAGCCACTTTGTTGGTCTTTTCAAGTTCAAGGATGGTCTCGAGATAATCCTCGAGATTGTCCGATATTTTCCGAAGTACTTTGGCCATGTTCGCTCCCCTGCCTTATCGACATGATGAAAGAGACGATCAACGGGTTGAAAATTACCGGGATCGTACAAATTATAGTTGACATTAAAGAAAGTTAGGTATACCTAACTTCTTTCATCTCGTACTGTCAATATCAAATTTGGAGGATACATATGCCGTGCATGAGCATGCGCCATATGAAGGACAACCAGGAAGGTGTTATTTGTACCATCAAAGCTCGCGGCGAGCTGGGCCGCCGCATGCGTGACATGGGGCTTGTTCCGGGGACCCGGGTCAAGGTTCGCGGAAGAGCACCCCTGTTTGATCCGGTCGCCTTGCGCCTGATGGGATTTACCCTGACCCTACGCAACAACGAAGCGGATTACATCGAGGTGGATGTTGACGAACTCCATTGAAGCAACGATTGCCCTGGCCGGCAATCCCAATTCGGGCAAGACGACATTATTTAACGCCTTGACCGGTGCCCGCCAGCATGTGGGTAACTACCCCGGTATCACGGTCGAAAAAAAAATCGGTGCTTATATTAAGGACAACCGGCGGTTCACTATTGTCGATCTGCCCGGGACCTATTCACTGACAGCCTATTCCCTCGAAGAAATTGTTGCCCGGGATTTTTTGATCGACGAACAACCGGCGGTGGTCGTCGACATCGTCGATGCCGCAAACCTGGAGCGAAACCTCTACCTGTCGATTCAACTGCTGGAAATGGGGCTTCCGGTGTGTATCGCGTTGAATATGGTCGATGCCGCAAAGCGGCGCGGGATCAAGATTGACGAAAAGCGGTTGGCAGAGATGCTCAACGTGCCGGTAATTCCCACAATTGCCCGCAGCGGAAGGGGTAAAGATGAATTGATGCAGGCCGTAGAGGAGATTGCCAATTCCCATAAGACCCGGTCGCCCGTGCTCATTTCTTACGGTCAGGACATCGATCAGGCCCTCTTCGAGATGGAACGATTGATCGGAGACGAGCAATTCCTGACTGACACCTATCTGCCACGCTGGATTGCGCTGAAGTACATGGAAGCGGATGAAAACATGCGCGAGCGTGGTAAACGACTGAACTCGCGCCTTTCGGCTGTGCTGGATGGAATCGCCGGTCGGGTGAGCGACCACCTCGAAGAAACCCTCGCAACCGATCCGGAGGCCATGATTGCCGATTACCGCTACGGATACATTCGCTCGATCGTGAATCAGGGGGTTATCACTCGCGCAAATGATCTTTCCCGGTTGCATGTGTCCGATAGGATTGACGGTATAGTCACCCACCGGTATCTCGGTCCCCTGGTCATGGTAGCCGTGCTCTTCGGTCTGTACCAGTTTACGTTTACTTATAGCGAGATACCGGTAACCTGGCTGGAGACCGGCATTGCCAAGCTAAGCCAGCTGGCGTCCGACCACGTGCCGGAAGGCGTGCTGAAATCCCTTCTTATATCGGCCGTCATCGATGGCGTTGGTGGCGTTCTGGGTTTTGTGCCCCTGATCGTTTTTATGTTTTTCGGCATCGCGGTCCTGGAAGATTCCGGTTACCTGGCCCGGGTCGCTTTCATGCTCGACCGCATATTTCGCATTTTCGGGCTTCACGGCAGTGCGGTCATGCCGTTCATCATTTCCGGCGGCATCGCCGGCGGATGTGCTGTACCGGGTGTTATGGCGGCACGCACGCTGAAGTCACCCCGCGAGAGGCTTACCACCATACTGACCGTTCCTTTCATGAACTGCGGCGCCAAACTGCCGGTTTTTGCGCTACTCGTGGCGACGTTCTTCGCCCAGTACGAGGCCGTGATGATGTTCGGGATCACACTGGGTGCCTGGGCAGGCGCTCTTTTGGTGGCCAAACTGCTGCGGTCAACGGTTATCCGGGGCGAATCCACCCCGTTTGTCATGGAACTGCCGCCCTACCGTCTGCCGACGCTCAAAGGGGTGACCACGCATACATGGGAGAGAACCTGGCAGTACATCAAGAAGGCCGGAACGATCATATTGGCCATATCGATCATTATGTGGGCCTTGATGAGTTACCCGGGGCTTCCAGACAGTGTAAAGCAGGGATTTCAGGCCGAGCGTCAGGCACTGCTGGCCGCTGTTCCCGAAATGGTTATCCGCGAGATGCAATCTGACGGCGACAATGGAATCCTGTCAAACCAGGCGCACGACTTCAAAGAGCAGATGGTGCTGTTGGATGCCCGCGAAGCCGAGGCCGGTCTCAAAAACTCTATTGCCGGCCGAGTCGGCCAGGGAGTTGAATCGGTCAGCCGCTTGGCCGGCTTTGACTGGCGTACAAACATCGCCTTGCTGGGCGGTATCGCCGCCAAGGAGGTCGTCATCTCGACCTTAGGTACGGCGTATTCTTTGGGAGAGGTGGATCCTGAAGACAGTAAACCCCTGGCGGATACCCTGGCCCAGGCACCGGGTTGGCGGCCGTTGACGGCTCTCTGCCTCATTTTATTTATCATGTTTTACGCCCCCTGTTTCGTTTCTGTGGTTTGTATTTCAAGAGAAAGCGGATCCTGGAAGTGGGGCGCGTTTTCGATTGTATTCAACACCTTTTTAGCGTTTACGCTGGCGGTAGTGGTTTTCCAGTTGGGATCGCTAATGGGTTTCTGAAGGAAGGTTGTCATGTGGCAAAACATCGTCGTTGCCATGATCGTTTTATTGGCGGTGATATTCACGGCCCGAAAGTTTTATCGCAGCTTCAAGCAAACGGATAGGTGCAGCTGCAGCGGTGGCTGCGAAGGAGGAGAAACCAGCGGTTGCTGCGGCACTCCGGACCAGCTTTTCCCTTTGCACGGCGATAATAAGAGGTTCGACAAATAACGCCCTGGGTACGGTCACTCCCGTTGACTTTGCCCCGATTGGACATATTGTTTTTTGTAGGCCATTACAGAGTGTCCAATTCATAAATGAGGAATTTTGATAGGCAAGGTCGGAAACCTGCGGAGAACACCGCACAAAGGAATAATGGCCGTTTATGGATAAACACTCGTTATAGAAACACGAATCTATGAATAACGAAAGGTACCACACCTGCTGCTATAGAAAGGAGCCATGTTATGACCACGCAAGACAGCGGTTCCAGGTTTACCTTTTATTTTCCGGAAGCCCGGGTGTTGAGCAACGCTGAAATCGACGGACTTCCACAGGAAAAGAAACAGGCGGCTGACAATACAGGTAAGCGAGGAATCTGGTTGGAAATCGACTGCCCGGACCAAGCTTGTGTCAGCGCTGAAGGAAAGATCTCCATACCGGCCGCGGGCATAGAACCCAAAGGCCAGAAAGGCGTTTGGTTAAACGTCTTCTGCCCCAACGACAGCTGCGAGTTGCATGACAGTACGGCTTTGCCATAAGAATTACGGAGAATGGGAATGGTACGGCTATACAAGAGGGTCAAATAAGCCGGGTGCAGCCCTTCAAACCGATGGTGTTTGAGGGGCTTTCTTATTGGGAAAATCCCCTATAGGAAAACAAGGTTGGAGGGTGGAATATGCGATCGAAATTAATGGTGCTTTTTGTTCTCTTGGTATTTTCGGTTATCTCAGTTGCTGGGGTGAATGCCGGTGGCCATGGCGACAAGGTTCCCAAGAAAATCGGAATCCTGCTCGTCGCCTTCGGCTCGAGCCAGGCAAGCGCACAGGTTTCCTTCGAGAACATCGAGCGCAGGGTTAAGGACAAGTATCCGGATATACCGGTTCGCTGGGCCTATACTTCTCACATTATCCGTAAAAAACTGGCCAAACAGGGAAAATATCTGGAATCGCCTGAAGTCGCTTTGGCAAAGATGCAGGATGAGGCGTTTACCCATGTGGCCGTTCAGTCGCTTCACACGATTGCCGGTGAGGAATATCACGATCTGCGCCGAACTGTAAGCGCTTATAAAATGATGGGTGGTTTTCAGAGCATTATCCTGGGCTACCCACTTATGGCGACCCAGGAAGATATGCAGCGAATTGTAGAAGCCATATTGGAGTCCATTCCCGAAGACCGGAAAAAAAACGAAGCCGTTGTTCTTATGGGCCATGGTACGCATCATCCGTCTAATGCGTTTTACGCCGCCCTCATGTTTCAATTACAACTTCAGGACCCGAACATTTTCGTCGGCACAGTTGAAGGCTACCCCGAAGTCGATCTGATCAGGGATCTGCTGCTTAAAAAGAAAATCAAGAAAGCCTATCTGATGCCTTTCATGTCCGTGGCCGGGGACCACGCCAAGAACGATATGGCCGGTGATGAAGACGACTCATGGAAGTCGGTTTTCACAAAGGCAGGGATCGAATGTGTTCCCATCCTCAAGGGGACTGCTGAATATGGCCCCTTCGTTGAGATCTGGGTCGATCACATAAACGGCCCGCTCGACCATTTCTGATTCTAATAAGAATCAAGCCTTCCCGACTGTCCCATAAGTTTTTTTCATGCCGTTTCAAATCAGAGATAATGTCCGTACGGTTTATTACCGCCAGCGGCATGATCCTTGGGAGGGTGGTGCTGGCCGTAATCAAGCGCAAACTAAATTTAGGAAAAGAGAGATGAAGGAACACGAGAAGATAAACTATGTAGAGTTTCCCGCGAAGGATATAGTAGCAACCAAAACATTTTTTGAACACGTATTCGGTTGGTCCTTCGTCGATTACGGTCCGGATTACACTGCCTTCTCAGATGAAGGCCTTGACGGGGGATTTTACACTTCCGATTTAAATTGTTCTACTGCAAATGGCAGTGCCCTTATCGTGTTCTACAGTCGCCTCTTGGAACAAACACAGGCTAAAATTGAAAATGCCGGCGGTTCGATCATACAGCCCATATTTTCATTTCCCGGTGGCCGGCGTTTCCACTTTGCCGATCCCAGTGGAAATGAGTATGCCGTATGGTCGTAAGCATTCACAGGGCACCGCATCTGCTTTGTTGTCGGGCACTTGAAGTACAGAAGTACGTCTGCGCGCCCGACGCCTTGCATCCGCGGCACCCTGTAAACGCTTACAATTTTGTGGTCTTAAGCACATTGGACGTTTCAATCCTGTGAACCGATACGTATGGTCGGATGTCAGTGTTTAATCCGGTTTTTCAGCAACTCGGCGGATCAGCCAGCCAAGGCGCCGGGGGATATGTTTCTCTACGCCACCGCCAATTTACGTCGATGATCTCACCCGGTTCATCTATTTGATAGAGGGCTTCGAAGGCCTTTCCAAGTACGGCGGCCTGCTGCGGGATGTTGTGGGCTTCTCCTAATGGATGCCCAAACGGCCAACGTAAGAAGATCGACCGCGGTGGTTTGATCTCTTCGGTGTATTTTCGGACGATAGATATACTGATGGTGGCGATACCGACGGATTCGATGACTCGTTGAATCAATCCAACGGATTGATTGCATATACCTCAGGCCGGCGTCAACAGAACCACATCCACTTCGTCTTTTTTAAGGAGTGTCGCCACTTGGGGAGCTGTCTGGTTTTTCAACGTGTCGATGTGGTTGCCGTCAATATGGCCCATGAAGCTGATATGCCGTTCGGCCAGGGCACCGATGCAGCCGGCTGCTGCCATCTCTTTGAGGCGGGTAATGGGAAAAACGATATTGATGTCTTTATCGGCGTCGCGGTGATCGTAGTAATCGTGTGTGATCGTGAAGTCGTTTTCTATACTGGCGGCATCAAGTATACGGTATGTAGGATCGCCATCGGAATCGGCCATGTTGAATGCGGGTTGCTCACGGTGGTGTAATCCGGCGGTGGTTACGACGGCGATCTTGGATTCATTCAGCGGTTTGGTCACTTCTACCCATGGACTTTTGTAAAATGCCAGGGGCTTAAATGCCTCTATCAGCTTATTGGAGAGGTACGGCCAATAGGTCGTCAGGCGGGCAATTCCCTGATGAATGAGTCTTCTTATTGCCACAGGCGCTTCAAATCTGTTTTTTTTTCTCAATCGATACGACCTCTAAATCATCTTCACCAAGATCGATGAGCGATAGTTTCCTATTGTTCGATAAATCGTCATCAATCGGCGGCTTGTTGTGCTGGGAGTGTGATGATCATCGTGCCCACCGCAGGAACCGATGCTGTCTTTATTTTGAAAATAGAAAGTATATGACCAAACTGACAAACGTGAATTTTTACTACATTTCATGCTTTAACGATACGCTTAGAAAAACCATCGTCAAATTAAAGGTATCAAAACAAGAGGATGAGCGCACCGGTGAAGGCCATTAAGACGGACAACAGCCAAAAGATGATCCTGGCGAGTTTCTGGACACCATCATAACAGGCGCGGTAACTTTCAATATCCCTAAATATGGTATACAATTCAGATGTTATCTCCCAGGCGGCCTGGGTGGACACTACAAAAAAGGGTATCTTGAACCAGGCCATCGAGCCTTCCCCCCAAGACGCCAACAGCAGTATACCTGCATATAGCAGTGCAAAAGGAACGGTCTGCAGATGTCCGACCTCATGTTGGATGCTCAGGGAAATTACGTTTTTCGTATTCAGTCCCCGCCTGAGAAGCCAGTTCACTGCGGCTGGATGAAGAATCAAAAGGTTTCCAAAACCCGTCTTATGCATAAATTTAGATCGAAGGGTTACTGTTGCGTTGAACCCGAACCATGTCCGGTGCTGCAGAATCTGAGGGTATTGCAATACACCTGCCGCCATTTCAACCCTCTTTTCTAATTCTGGAATCATCCAACTCACCAATGCTGTTAACATGTGGAGCCGACGTGGCGATTGCATGACACGGCGGGCTCATCATGATGTCGGGACAGATTTCTTTCATTTGCGTGAACGGGATATCGTCCCACCTTATCCTCAATACCGAAAGGGAATTATCCGACAAGCAGCAACTTAAAAGCGATGGCTATCAGGAGAAGACCCCCGAAAATTTCCATCTGTTTTGTAAACCTACCGGAAAGTTTTTTGCCCAACTTCATGGCCAGCCAGGTCATCGCGGCTGCCGTGATGCCGATCCACACCGCCATCCAAAAAAAGCTTTGCCCCAAAATACCGATGCCAAATCCGACTCCTAGGGCATCGATACTTGTCGCCAGGGAAAGCATCACCAAACTCAAGCCTTTTGTGGGATCGGGGCATGATACTTTTTCTTCACCATGCACCGTGCCCTCTCGAACCATTTTGGCACCGATAATAAAAAGGAGGCCGAAAGCAATCCAGGCTCCCCACGTTTGAGTCCAGTCAATGATATAACGGGCGGCCATCCAACCGATGAGGGGCATCATGAACTGAAAGAGACCGAAATGAAACGACAGCCGAAATACTTGCCGGGGTGCACCACAGCGCATACCAACGCCAAAACCGACGGCAAAAGCGTCGCAGCCGAGCGATACGGAGATTAATCCAATTTCGTAGACTGTCAGGCTCAATGTATATCGCTTCCGATGCCCATTTTCTCAGACATGGATGACAATGATGGTTATATTGTCTTTTCTGCCGTTTTGCAAGGGATGATAAACCGCCTCAACCGGGGACAATTCGCCCTCCTCGATCATTTCCTGGACAAAAGTATTATCGTTTGTCAGTTGATTCAGCCGTTTGCTGCGGGATCTCTATATCCGGCTGTTCCAGAGTACCGTCCTTATTTCCAAAGCGATTTTTAAATCCAACTTTATCCATAATAATACCCAGTACGCCGGGAGGGAACGTGCGCTTTCATTATTAACATTCTGTCGGGTCAGGCGGGTAAATAATACGCGGTTGAGATCGGCCGAGGCGATTATAGAGAATGGGCAGGGAGGGCCGGAATAGCATCGGAATAACCAGAGGGATCGATAAGGATGTGGCTTGGGCAAGGCCTTTACAGTGAGAACAGCCTGAAATTAATCTGAACGTTGGGGTGCCACATTGACGGTAGTCATCATACCCGCTTCCGCGTGAGATTGTATGTGGCAATGAGACATCCAGATGCCGGGTTCAGTTGGCACAAGGCCGATGACAACGGATTCTCGAGAACCCAAAAGGACGGTATCCCTCGTAAAAGGCTCTGCTTCAGGTTTTCCATTGCGTTCCAACACCCTGAAGAACGTTCCGTGGATGTGCATTGGATGCAAGCGCGAGCTGTTGTTATTAAAAACGATTTTTTGTGGTTGCCCCTTCGGAATTTCGGCTGTATCGCTATTGGGCCACAGCAGACGATTCATTGCCCATCCAATGCCGTATTGTCCCCCCCGGATGGCATCGAGATCCCACGTTTTGGAAGGTGTGACGTCTGAAAAAACCTCTGCTGGTAAAAAATCTTCAGCTGTCGGTGGATCGAAAACCGGTGTCTGGACAGGTTGAACCTCTTTTACCTTTATCGAAGCCAACGGAAATCTGTTTCGCGTGAATCCATCTTCAACCATGTAGGTATGGCCCTGCACTTCGGTCGGTATGATGATGTCCAAATCGATGCGGTTGCCCGGGGCGAGGTCGAAGCCTTTATATTTGAAAATTTGTGACACCGGCTTTCCGTCCACCGCGATCACATGGGCATCGATTCCGTTAAGGATGGGCATAAGTACTCGTGCATTTGCACCATTTATGAGGCGGAGGCGGATCCGTTCGCCTGGAGATACCGAATACACGGGTTGATAATTGCCGTTGATTGTGACCACATTACCCCATCGGCCATCGTGCATCAGGTCGTGGCCGGTGTTGAAGCGAGGAAAAATACTGCCGCTTTTTTGAAGGACCCAGTCGTCGATAAGCCAAACAATGTCTTGAGACCAGGGCAATTTATCTTTGGGCTCCACGATCAGCGCCCCTTTGAGGCCGCGCCCCAACTGCTCGCTGCCGTTCAGGTGGGGGTGGTACCAGTATGTTCCGGCATTCCGAAGCTTCAGGCGATAGTTAAAGCTTTCTCCGGGTTTTACCGGGTCCTGGGTGACGCCCGGAACACCGTCCATAGCGTTGTCGACAATCAAACCGTGCCAATGGATGCTGGAAGACTCGTCCAGTTTGTTGATGAATTCGATCTCTACAGTTTGCCCCTCCTTGCCTCGAATGGTGGGGCCGGGTATTGAATCATTGTAGGCCCATACCGGGGTTTGCGTGTCGAAAAACGGAAACTGATGTGATGAATTTTTTGCCGTTATCTTTAACTTTTGTGAACTGACTGCCGACACCGGCGTCGAAAAACCGATAATCATCAGCAACAAAATCATTTTTGCGATTGTTTTCATGTTGTTTCTCACCTTAATTTTTGTTCCTCTGATGGTAATCACCAATGTCAAAATTACAATTTATCGCAGGCATATTTTCCGCCGGCCGCTGAGGCAATAAACCCGCCATCGAGTTGAGTAGAACCTATCTCAAAAATGAGGATTAGGGTTCATGGCAAGGCGCGAAACGGCGAAAAAGCGGAGCATACATGCAGTATGTGAGCATTTTAAGCCGGTTCGTAACATCGCCATGGGCGCTTAGAATATTTTTGAGATGGGTTCTAGTGGAAATATCAAAATCTAAGGGTCGGAATACCGAACAGCGGATAATTGCGATCCACATGACCGATGCCCAGCCCCAGGGTGTCGTTGCTGCAGAATACTTGAGGTGCATCGAAGAAATCGCCGTAGCCGTATGGGGCGACATCGAAGTCGGCAAATGTCATGAACATCATCTGGCGGGAATTCATCATGGAGGCGTAGTGAGGGTGGGTGATTGTTAATAGTTGAAAACCTTCCGGGCCACAACCGGTGTCTTTCTGGGTTAACCGTTTACGGAATTTGGTAACCGTTAAATACTGAAACCGCTCACCGTGTCTGAATTTCGAGAAATAAAAACCTTTGGGTCTCGGAAGTGCGGCCGGCCGAAGACGAAAATGTTCGCTATGGTCGAAATCGATGTATTCGCACTGCCAGGTTTTTGGCTTTCTCCGCTTGATAGCAAAATCCCAGGCGTTCCGGCTGGACAATCTGGCATCGGAATGGCCGTGACCGTCATCACCGAAGCCATAGGATAAAATGACACCTGAAAACCCGTCGCGACGGTCCGCTTGCGATAACTCTGGTTCGGGACCGATCGCTTCGAATTCATCCTGATCGATACCCCAGTCCATCTTGTGTTTTGCCTTGCGCCATGCCTCGATCTGAGCGTCCAGGGGTAGTATTCCCCGTTGCGGCTTCTTGGCGGTTTTTCGAAAGAAGGATATCATAATAAATTTAATGTATTGGCGCAAATGACCGTTTCATCGAGAACTTAATAAACTCACTTACGAACCGGCCAGACACAAAAATCTACTTTTCCCTTGAATCCCACCCCCACGTTACCGTCGTCACTGTATAACACCCAGGCATAGGCGGGGTCGTAAACACTCGTCGTGGACGACCAGTATCCCTCACTTACATTTTGAAAGGGATGGGATTTGGGAATTGCCGGGCTATGCTGATCGAGTGCAACCAGACCCAAACGTTTCAGGCATGAAGGCTATCTGGATGAAGGATGGGAAAGATACAGTTTTGCTTATGCCCGGTGAGCGAATCAGAATCTTAGTTGATTTTGATGATTACCCTGGCATTTTCTCTTGTATCATTGTCACTACTTGGAATATAAGGATATGGGCATGATGCGCAATTATTTTGTAAGGGAAGCTTAACAAAACCATCCCGGGTTAATTATCAAAACCAACTTGTTGGATAGCGCTCTCATGCTACCAGACTAATGTGTTAAGAAATCCCAGTTTGGACATTATTAGAGTCATTTTCCCGGTTATCATCAGTATTCCTAATAGTACCAGTATTGCGCCGCTGATTTTTTGGATGAGATTCATAGTATTTCTTAATTTTTGAAAAAAGCCTGAAAAACCACCTCATGGCCAATGTGGTCAATAAAAACGGAATTCCCAAGCCCGCGGAGTAAATAGTCAGCAGCATCACTCCCTTGCCTACTGTTTCCATCGTGGCCGCGTATGTCAAAATGGCGGCGAGAATCGGTCCAACGCACGGTGTCCAACCAAAGGCAAACGCCGCTCCAAGCAGCGGTGCTTTAAACAGCCCCAGCTTTTCCGCTGGCAGCTCAAATTGCTTTGTGGTCAGCATGTAACCAAATTTGAACAGTCCGATCTGCTGCAGCCCAAAGAAGATTATGACCACTCCGGCGATACTTGTTAGTAACGGCAGTCTCTGGACTAAAAACCCGCCGAGCCATGTTGCCGATGCTCCCAAAACCACAAAAACAAGAGAAAAACCAAGCACGAACATTACGGAGCTGAGCATGGCTGACGCTAAATTATTTTTTGTCGAATCCTGTCCAGTGAGATCATCAATAGAAATGCCAGACACAAAGGCGATATATCCCGGTATAAGCGGTAGCACGCAGGGAGACAGAAATGACAAAAGGCCGGCTGCAAATACAATGAGTAATGATAATTCCTGTTCCATATTTAATAATTTGCAATAATTTCCGATTCGACTACTTCTCGTAATTGATTATAACCAAAGCTGGGAAGTGGCCTCCCATTTACAAAAAAACCAGGAGTTTTCCTGACATTAAGTGTTTTCGCATCTGCTAAATCTTGCTTGATAATTTTCTCGATTTCAGGGTCATTCATATCAATTCTAATTTTTTCTAAATCGAGACCCGCTTTTGGAAGATAATCCCATATTAATTGAGGCTGTGGATTAGAATGGCTCGCCCAGTAGCGTTGGCTTTCATACATAACTTCCAACGTCTCCCAATATTTTCCTTGTTTTCTTGCGGCTTCAAGAATTTTGACCATGATCATCCGCCCCTTTATGAAAAGGGGCATATCTGATGACCAATTTGATTTTATTCTGGTATATAGACATTAATTTCTTTACGAACGGGTGGAATTTGCTGCAGGTTTCACACCCAGGATCTGTAAATTTTACAAGGTAGATTTTAGCATCCTCACTGCCAAGCGTTTGCGAATATTCTCTAATAAATGTTGCAGCGTTTTTCTGTGCTAAAAACCCATATTTTTTTATTTGATGGTTTCTGTATATATAAACGCCAAGTACAAACAAAAGAATAAGAGAGATACTGGATAGCAGCACTATATATTTCTTTTTCATCTTGAAAGTCTCCCCTTTAATATAAAAGCGTTACGACTATAACGGAAAATGATATCAATGAAAGCATTGGGATTGTCAAAAAACCAAATAAGTCAAGGTAGGTCTCTGAGCATGAAACACCTTGGCTGCAAGGTTGCAAGTTTTCAGGAATAAACCCGGAATATAAAAGGTAATGATAAAATGCGAATCCCCATCCAGCAATAGCTATAGGGAGGGCGTATTTAATAATGCTTTTGTCAAACGAAAAGAGCCCGACCAAAAAAATGATGACCAAAGGGAACATAAAAATCCTTTGATACCAACACAAAGAACAGGGTTGCAATTCCATTATTTCACTGAAAAACAAGCTCCCCAATGTTGAGACAAAGGCGATAATCCAGCATATAAAAAGGATTGTCCAATTTGAATGGGTCTTTTGATCTAAATGCGTCATATCTGTTATTTCCCGTAAATTAAGCGGTAACCGGATCGTTACAATGTTAATCGTTAATTTGTCTGAATCAGATTTCGGAAATAA
>CAVRBA010000032.1:0-74296 GCA_963719015.1 uncultured delta proteobacterium
TATTCATTGGCTTTGGTCTTCTGTTGGCCACATCTTCTAACAAATAAAGGCAGAACATCTCCGCGGTATCGAAAGGCAACATCTCCGCGGTATCGAAAGGCGGAGAGATCTTCCGAAACAACACCGATAAGGACGATTTTGTCAATTGCCTGTCTCGAGTGCTATAAGAGACCAATACGCCCCTGTTAGTCTTGGGCATTGCTTTTTCAAACCATCTGCACCTTCTGCTGCGGAACGGCTGCGCCTGCAGCCACCAGCATGCGAAAGGTTCGTACGGAAAACGTGGTAATTTTCAACCGAAGGTATGGGACCGAATCAATCTTCACTCCGTCGGGCGGCAGGACGTGGTGAAAAATATGTTAATGACAGAAAGCTAAGACTGATTGACGCATATGACATTCACTCCTGACCGCCCCCAAAATCCCAAATCCAAAATTTTAAGTCAAGTAACTGCTTAAGTAATTTTTACATATACAGATTTTGATATTACGGTAGTAATGGCCAATTGAGTTTAGCACCTTGATGAAGTTAAATTAAGGTCTTTGCCGGGATTGGAATTGTATGTCACTGTAAGTGTCGATCAAATCGCTGGAGAATCGCCAGGAAAACGCTGATACGTTTCCCGCGGCTCAGCTCCAACGCTATAAATAAAATAAAAAATGGAATTTAATCGGTTAGAAAAAGTCACATTGGCCTGACTCCCTTACAATCAATCATTACAACGCAACTTTCCCCACCTCAATCTCAGATTGGTCTGAAAGGATTGAACGATGAAAGTCGAATTACCAAGCAACGAAACCGCGCGCCTCGAGGCGCTGCTCAACTATCGGATTCTCGACGCTTTACCGGAGGATTCCTACGACGACATAACCTTGTTGGCTTCCGAGATTTGTCGTACGCCCATGGCTGCTGTGTCTTTGATTGACAGCACTCGGCAGTGGTTCAAGTCCAAAGTGGGTCTGACGATTCCTGAGACGGCGCGGGACGACGCGTTCTGTGCGCACGCCATCCTGCAACCCGATATCACAGTTGTTAGCGATGTCCAGGCCGATGAACGTTTCGTGGACAATCCGCTTGTTACCGGGGATCCGTGGATACGCTTCTACGCCGGCGCCCCCCTGCTCACGCCAAAGGGCGAGGCCTTGGGTACTCTCTGCGTAATCGATCAAGTCCAACGCTCCCTCACCGAATCGCAGGTCGAACTCTCGCGCGCCTTGTCCCGGCAGGTTATGGCACAGCTGGAACTCCGCAGGCATGTCGACCTGCAGGTACAAAACCAGCGGATGCTGAAAGACTACCAAGAGGAGTTAGAGCGAACGAATGAGCTGTTTCAGAAGCAGAGCGTTACTGACGATGTCACGGGCTTCAATAACACGCGGTTCCTTCACCAGTATCTAAACCAGTGCTTGAGTCCGGCATCTGCCGAAATAGAAAAGTTGACTCTGGTATTCTTCGATATGGACAACTTCAAGCAGGTTGTGGACACGCAAGGGCATCTACTTGGCGCCAAAGTCTTGAAGGAAGTGGCAGAAGTCGTCCATTCGCATCTCGACACTGAAGACTGTATTGTTCGGTATGGCGGAGACGAATATATTGTGATTCTCCCAGGCCAGGGCAGTGAGGAGGCTCTTTCGAAAGTTGGGGCGATTAGGAAGGGGATCAGCTCGGCCTTTTATCTCCAGCAGGAGGGGATCCACCTCAGAGTCACGGCCTCCTTCGGACTGGCAACGTTTCCCGATGATGCCAGGGACAAAAAGCAACTCCTCATGGCAGCCGATCAGTGCCTGTTCCAGAGCAAGAAAAAGGGGAAGGATCGAATTTCTGTTATGCGGGACGATCTTACATAAATGCTTAATTGACTTAACCAATCATGATACTGCCTGAAACATGTCGCGACGAGCTATACTATATGCGCCGGTTGTCTTGCATCACATCATATGGCGCGGTCTCGAAAGCGAAAATATCGAAGTAACCCCTATAAGGCAATCTTGTAAATCGTTTGTCTCAGGTGCTGTTAGAGACGAATACCCCCTGCTGCGGTTGGGCATTGCTTTCAAACCATCTGCGCCTTCTGCTGCGGACCGGCAATGCGCCCTTAGCAACCAGCATGCGAAAGTTTCTTACTGGATACGTGGCACGTTTTCACCGAAGGTATCGGGCTGAATCCATCTTCAATCCGTCGGGCGGCAGGACGAGGTGAGAAACATTATAATGACAGAAAGCTAAGATTGATTGAAGCATAATGCATTCACTCAGGACCGTCCACTATATTCATAGACGACCGCGATTCGCCGAGTTTAAGAGGTTTAATAAGGGGTTGCTGCAGACTTTTTGCTCGCTCAATTATCTATAATTAGCAGTATCAATTCCTTGGGACCGTGCACCCCGAAAGTCAATATAAATTCGATGTCAGCTGTTTTTGAAGGGCCGGAAATCAGCAAGGCGTTGGTCGGAATTTTTTCTGACCAGCCCAATTCGGCGAATGCATCGGCCGGGGAAGCGTAAATTTTGTCTGCCTCCAGTACAGCGATATGAATGTGGGGTACCAAAGACATGAGCCGTGGTTCGATTTCGTTCGGCCAGAGGATAATGGCCCCGGGATCGGCAATGCCGCCGATGGTGGTTGTCAGGGCTGCATCGACCGCGAACAGCTCTGTTTTGAAATCCTCGATCTCTCCGTCATAGTTCAAGAGGGCTGGCAGCCCTTCTTGACCGTTTTGCCAGGTGCTATGGAGGGCCTTGCCATAGTCGGTTTCAGGTGCGATCAGTAGGTTACTCAGCTTCTTTTCTTTTGCAATTGTTTCAAGCTGTTTAACCCAGGTGTCGGCTGTCACCAAATATACTTCAGTACGCACGGCCCCCATGAGAGTTTTAATCCGATCGATCTTCTCTTCGTAGGTCAGCTGGGGTATGGGCATAGACTCTATCGACCTTGTTTCCTGATCAGCCGATACAGTTGTTGCGGTCCGTAGGCGGTTGAAAATGCGTTCACGGGCGCTGCTATTCATTTCGGACTCCTTTTTCACGGGCAAGCTGATGCAGACTTTTTCTGGCAAACTTCGGTGCCGTTCTTACGCGGGTCCAGGCTCGTAGCGGACCGACCGGGGGCATCTTGTTTCCCACCGTACCCATAATTTTCTCGTTGGCTTCGCGCAGCAACGGGACGGTATTCATGCGCGCCCAGGCCTTCCAGATCAGGTGTTCTATGGAGGTCCGTTTACAGCCGTGTCCTTTCACCGGCGAAGTGGCTGCCGAAGAATGGCTTTCATCTCGCAATCGGCGGATCAAGCTGGGGATAGGAATTTTAACCGGGCAAACATCACCGCAGGCATTGCATAGAGACGAGGCCGTAATGAGCTCCCCCGCTTTTTCGAGGCCTTCCATCTGAGGCGTCAGAATTTTACCGATTGGCCCGGGATAGACAAAGCCATAGGCATGCCCCCCGATGCGGGTATAGACCGGGCAGTGATTGAGGCAGGTCCCGCAGCGGATGCACTGTAGGGTCTGGCGGAATTCCAGGTCGGCCAAAATGTGAGATCGCCCGTTGTCCAGGATGATCAAATGCACTTCCTTCGGCCCGTCCTTTTGGCCCGGCCGCCGCGGAGAGGTGATCATGTTGACGTAGGTTGTGATGAGCTGGCCGGTGGCTGACCCAGTCAGCAAACGCAACAGCGGCGGTACGTCGGCCCATTTAGGGATAACCTTTTCCAACCCCATCACCGCGATGTGCACTGGCGGGACCGTGGTGCACATCCGGCCATTGCCTTCGTTCTCCACCAGTAGCAGCGTTCCGGTCTCAGCAATGGCGAAATTCACTCCGCTTATGCCCACCGGTGCTGCGGCAAACTTCTTTCTCATGGTATTGCGAGCAATGGCAGTGAGCTCTTCTACTTTTTCGGTGTAAGGTGTGTTCGGAATTTTTTCGTGAAAGAGCCGGGCTACTTCGTCCTTGTTTTTATGAATGGCCGGCACAATGATGTGCGAAGGGGTTTCCCCGGCCAGTTGGATAATAAATTCGCCTAGATCGGTTTCAATCGGCTCGATTCCGTTTTCGATTAAAAAGTGGTTGAGGTGCATTTCTTCCGACACCATCGATTTGCCCTTGACGATCTCGCTTGCGTCATGGGATCGCATGATGTCAAGGACGATCCTGTTGGCTTCATCGGCGGTTTCGGCCCAATAGACCTGGATGCCGTTTTCAATGCACTTTTTTTCCAGTTGCTCGAGGAGTTCAGGCAAACGGCTCAATGCCTGCTGCTTGATCGCATTGCCGATCTCGCGGAGATTTTTAATTTCTTCCGGATCGGGAAATACAGCCTTACGTTTGCTGATGAGCGTGTCCATTGCCGACTGCAAATTTTGGCGCAGTTGCGTGTTCTTAAGATCCCGTGCCACATTGGTCGCAAAGTCGAATGGCATCTCATTATGCATTGATTCTCTCCCAAATAAATTCGGCGATATGTTTACCTTTGACTGGCAATCGCATCTTTTCCATTGCACCGGTGATGTTCATCAGGCAACCGCAATCCCCGGTCAGCAGAACGGTCGCACCGGTTTCCGACGCATTCCGGGCTTTGTCCTGAACCATTGCGGCTGATATCAGCGGCTGCTTGACCGAAAATGTGCCGCCGAATCCGCAGCACTCGGTTTCACGATCCAGTGCGATCAATTCCACATTGCTCAACTGGCGGATCAAGGACTTGGAATCCTCTATCACGTCCATTTCACGAATGGCACTGCAGGATGAGTGCCAGGTGACTTTGGTCGGAGTGCCCCGGTCTTCGAGCTTGATTTTCAGCACTCTTACAAGAAATTCCGTCAGCTCGAAAATCCGTTCGGAAAACTTCTGCGCTTGTCCAGCGTCCGGTGTCCCAGCAAAAAGTTCGGGGTATTGATGTTTCATCATGCCGGCGCACGAACCGGACGGAACGACAATCGGATATTTTTTAGATAAAGTTTGCATTTGTTTCCGGGCCACTACCCGGGCCTCTTCCGGGAAACCGGAGTTATATGCCGGTTGCCCGCAACAACTTTGGTTCTGAGGGAATATCACTTCGACCCCCTGGCGTTGAATCAGCCGAATGGCTGCCAATCCCGCCGCCGGGTAAAGGGAATCGATTAAACAAGTCCCAAAAAAATAGACAGATTGAGGTTTAGTGGGCATGGTCGGTACTCCATTGGGGGTCGTTATTGGTTCGCTTATGTGGGCATTTTCATAAGGAGTTTTTAATCTAATCCCTAATTGGGCGAAAGTCGAGGTGAACCAGATTCAAGGCTTAAAGGGTAAAAAGTAAGCGACGGTGCAACCCCTTGTAAACTGAAAATGGGGTATCATTAGCCTTTCCGCAGGGTGAACAAAATCGAGAAAAAATAGACGCATTCCTATCTTACTGCTGAATGAGATATGCAAATGAAGTCGAATTAACAAACTACGAATCGTAAAATACATTATGATCGGTCGCTTTTTTCTAATTCCATTTAGGGTTATACTAATTTATTCGTTTCGTCTATAGTCTATCCATTTAGCCCGCACATTACATGAATATTTTCAGCAAATATGCAAAATAAGCATATATTCGATGGTTTAAATCCTGTTCTACCGGTAAAATTTAGGGTACATTTCGTACCACAACGAATGGATAAAAAAGGCTAAAAATATTCACCCTTCGGGCGAGCCAGAGAAAAAAGGCAAATGCATTCGCCCATTTGCGGCGTTATCCTGCATAGCTGGATTTCTCGCCTATTTATATGTAATTCGGTGAGTCGTCAGGGGCTTGCGGTACCAAAGTACAGCCGCGCCACTGAATGCCTCAAATCAGCCGCGCCACTGAATGCCTCCGCATGCGGGATCACACATTACCGCTATGCGGGATCACACATCTGATCATTTATTTGAAGGTGTTCGATTGGCCATGAAAGCCGCCAATTGATGAAATTTCCGTGGTAGGACGTGGTGAGAAACATGTTAATGACAGAAAGCTAAGACTGTTTGACGCATAATGCATTCATGCAAGACCTCCAAATCCAGGAGGGTTGGAAATTATGAAACTGTTCAACATTCTGGCCGTATTGATCACGCTTTCAGCTGTCTTTAGCTACATCAACTACCGTTTCATCAAGCTGCCCACCACCATCGGGGTGATGGCGATCTCGCTTGTGGGATCCCTGGGGATCACATTGCTGGGTCCTCTGGGATTTGGACTGGAGCAAGATGCACTCAGACTGCTCGACAGCATCGATTTTGATGAAACCCTTTTACACGGCATGTTGAGCTTTCTGCTGTTTGCCGGAGCGCTGCACATCGACCTGGACCGCCTGGCAAACCAGAAGTGGATCATCGGTACGCTGGCCACCGTGGGTACGGTCGGGTCGACGTTTATCATCGGAATCCTGGCCTATCTTGTACTAGACTGGCTAAAAATCGGGTTGCCGCTGATGCACTGTTTGCTGTTCGGCGCACTGATCTCCCCCACCGACCCGATCGCCGTGCTCGGCATCCTAAAAAAAGCCGGGGTGCCGGAAAGCCTGGAAACCAAAATCAGCGGTGAGTCCCTGTTCAACGACGGGGTGGCAGTCGTGGTGTTTCTGGTGTTGCTGCAGATAGCCGCAGGTGGACACGACATTACGGTAGGGACGGTGGCATGGCTGTTTGCCAAGGAGGCGTTGGGGGGAATTGTCTACGGACTGCTCATCGGAGGTGTTGCATACGGAATGCTGAAAAGCGTCGACAACTACCAGGTTGAAGTATTGATCACCCTGGCGCTGGTGGCCGGCGGTTACGCCCTTGCGGACGCGCTCCATCTATCCGGACCGATTGCCATTGTGGTGGCGGGCCTGTTGATTGGAAACCACGGCCGGCTCCTGGCGATGTCCGATCGCACGCGGAACCACCTCGACACTTTCTGGGAGCTGGTGGACGAGGTGTTGAACGTGGTCCTGTTTGTCCTTATCGGACTGGAAGTGCTGGTGCTTTCCTGGAACCAGAGCTACCTGATTGCGAGCGTGTTGATGATCCCGCTGCTGCTGCTGTCACGCTTCGTGAGTGTGGCAGTGCCCATTGTGATCATGCGGCGCTTTCGCACGTTCAGTCCGAGTGTCATCAAAATTCTTACATGGGGAGGCCTGCGCGGCGGTATATCAGTCGCCATGGCATTGTCGCTGCCGCCGGGTCGTCACCGCGAAATCATCCTGACCATCACCTATGCCATAGTGGTATTCTCCATCATTGTCCAGGGATTGACCATCGGCAAACTCGTCGAGCCCGCCGTACAAACAACGGAGACGGTCACCTGAATGGCATATGAATGAAAAATGGTCAGATCAGCCGATTTCAGCGGGCGTAGACAGGCGGGGGTATCAGAGGTTACGGATCATCAGGGACAGCCTTGCAAAAAGGCTTAATTTACTCAACAAATCATAATTCTGTCTGAAACATGCCACGAAGAGCCAGATTCGATGCACCGGGTGCCCTGCATCACATCATATTTCGCGGTATCGAAAGGCGGAAGATATTCTGGAACAACACCGATACGGACGATTTTACCAATCGTCTGTTAGCAGGGCAACCTTGCTGATCATACCGGCCGTTATGCAGCAAGGAGAATGAAATGACGACCTACCTGGTTCGCCTAAACGGCCAGAATTTCTTGATAGACGGTGACGGAGGACCAAGAAAGATGCGGTTCTACAGTACGCGACTTGTGGAGGCAGAGGATCCAAAGCAGGCCGAAATTCTCGCTCTCGAATTTATTCGCAACGACACCAGGCTCCAAGACACTGTACTGAACGACGTGTCAGACCCACCAATGATCTACCTTGAGAGCGTTAAGGAAATATCAGCCTCGGCATATGATGCCCAGAAACGTGCTAACGCGCTCTACTGGGAAGACGAAGACACTGAAGAATAGGGCCTGCACAACGAAGCGCCCACAGCGCTGGCGCGCTTCCAACGTCCGGTGATGCCCAACCGATATGCTTCTAAACCAATGAACAGAAGAACATTTCTTAAATTTGCGCTATATGGTGGAGTTGCCGCTCTCGCGGGGAGCTATACGGTATTAATCGAAAGAAATATTGTACAAGTAAATCGATACAAGATTCCGATCGCTAATTTACCGCCATCCTTCCACGGATTCACTCTTGCACAACTTACAGACTTGCATTTAGGGTTTCTTGTTTCGGAGTCCTTTGTCGAAGGAATAGTTCATCGAACGAATAGATTAGAAGCCGACCTTATCGTTTGCACCGGCGACTATGTCCATGAGAGGAATGCAATCCAGCAAATTGATAAAGTATGGCCTATTTTGTCTAAACTCGAAGCAAAGCACGGGGTTTATTCGGTCCTGGGCAATCATGATCACTGGGCGGATTTCGATAGATCTCTTTATTGGTTAGAAAGAACGGGACAAAATATTAGGCACGAATGTAAACCTATTTATAAGGGCAGTGATCAGGATTTTTATTGGTGGCGCCGGCGATTACTGGGAAGACGACTTAAATATCGATAAGACCTTTTCTTGTTCTGATGGAAATGAATGTAGAGTACTTTTGGCACACAATCCGGATTCTGTTGATACAGCATTTAATACATCCTTGTCACTGGTACTAAGTGGTCACACTCACGGCGGACAAGTTGTAATTCCTTTTTGGGGCCCCCCGGTGTTACCTGTGAAAAACAAAGACTATTCCAGTGGTCTTATATCCACACCGAGAACACAGCTTTTTATTAGTCGAGGAATTGGTTGGGCCATTTACCCCGTCAGATTTAATTGCTATCCAGAAATCGCTGTATTGGAACTTATAAAACCGAAACGAATGGTGTAAGGTAGATTCAAGTTGCAAGTGCACCACGATTGGCTTTTTGACGTTTTGAGCAAACATTATAATTCCTGACAAGCGCATATAAAGCCATCTCGCAGGGTTTGTGCCCAGCTTACTTGTATTGCGTAGCGTTCGCAGCAAGGGAGACAACCGTGAAGTATATCAAACAGGCATTAATGATTCTCATTTGTGTTGTGGCTTTTGTTGGCTGCAAAGGCAAAACAGAAACTTCAGAGAATATCCAGAACACTGAACCAAATGTGTCCGAGTCAAATGAGCTCCCCTCATCTAAGAGTACGCCAGCACAACCCACTGACTTATTTGAAATAGTGGGAAATGTTACGTATAAGAACATAGAGGGAGGTTTCTATGCTATAGATGCTGATGATGGAGGAAAGTATGATCCGATCAATCTCCCAGAGTCTTTCAAAAAAGACGGTCTAAAAGTGAAAGTGACAGCCCGGATAAAAAAGGAAGCAATGAGCTTTCATATGTATGGCACTATTATTGAAGTAGTGAATATCGAAGCCCAATAAGTTGCGAAAAAAAAGCGGGTTCAGTTGGACCTCGCTGACGCTCAACTACTGAACCGCGGCGTTAGGCGACAACATACACAACGAGGTCTTTGATGGAAGTAGACGTTAAGCAAAATTGTGCCGGAGTGGACTGGAAGACAGTATCGGAAATATTGAAATGCGTCGGAATGGCGTACGACGAACCCGATGTGCACAGAAGGGCATTTGAAGCCAGTCATACGACCGTGTTTGTCTATCATGCTGACCGGCTGATCGGTTTTGGCCGAGCGATTTCCGATGGCGTCTACCAAGCTGCTATCTATGATTGCGCGGTTCTCCCTGAATTCCAAGGGAAGGGGATCGGAACGACAATCATGAAGACCATTTTGCCCCAGATTTCGCATTGCAACGTCATTCTATACGCGTCACCAGGAAAAGAAGGGTTCTACCAAACACACGGATTCCGGAAGATGAAAACGGGCATGGCACTCTTCAAGAAAGGCATAGCAATGAGAGAGCGTGGATTCACGGAATGACCGGCAGAATATCACTTTTTAGGATATAGAATGCCGAACCATTCGCTGCGGTGGATGTCTGCTTCGCTCCTGCCACTGAGCGCCAGTGTTAAACCGAATATGAGGAATACAGAACGATGGGGAATCATGTTTGCCCTTGGTGGCTTGCATATACTTTTGATAACTCGCCCCTGTTGTCAAAGAAGGCATGACTGTCGCAGACATTGGTTGTGGCATGGGATATTTCTCAATTGGTCTGGCGAAAATAGTTAAAGCTAACGGGAGGGTAATTGCTGTAGATATTCAAAGGAAAATGTTAGAAGTTTTAGAGAAGAGAGCAAGAAATACCGGAGTATTCGACATTGTTTCTGTAACCTTACGTTTTTGCACGTTTATATGCGTATTCTTAATTTTTTCTAAAATAACAATTTATTAGCTTGCTTTCTTCCAATTAAAGATTATCATATCCCTAATCAATCAAATCCCGGTTAATATGCGGGACAGTTTCTTTCTGCAGGATCAGTCCATTTGTTGTAGTGGCACCCTCCAGTTTGCGACGTTGAAATTATAAAGAAAGGAGGATGTTATTATGATCAATGGAACTGTTAAATGGTTTAACGACCGAAAAGGTTTCGGATTCATCGAGCAGGAAAACGGATCGGATGTGTTTGTTCATCATTCAGCAATCAATTCTTCCGGTTTCAAATCCCTCAGTGAAGGCGACCAAGTTACGTTTGAAATAGAGAACGGACAAAAGGGTCCGTCCGCTGCAAATGTAACTGTGATTTAATTTTATTTTTCTTAGTGAAAAGGGCATTTCTTCAAATATTGAGGGAATGCCTTTTTGTTTGATTAAAATTTATACCGCTTTTCAAAATTAATTTCCGAAATATGGATTGGTGGTATAAGTGGTTGTAGGAATAAAACGTTCGAATAACGGAACGTATTTTTGACAACCACTATAAACCTTCACTATTCACCATCATCAGGCCTTAAGTTGCCAATTTAGCCACTCATAGATTCTTATCTCGTTGCCATTATCAAAATATCAGCTAAGGAGGTAAAAAGATGTATTGCATGGTGAAGCTTAATTATATTCACGAGGGCCTTCGACCTGAATAAAACTGTATCAGTGCATTTTTAAGTAATGATTGTTGGAGGAAAATCTTATGGCCAATAAACTGACCTATGAAGAATTGGAACACAAAACCAAGCAGTTAGCGGCGGAAGTTCTGGAACATGTGCATAAAGAAATTGAATTTTACAAGAAACAAAAATTGGTTGAATACAGCCACATGAGGCGCACAATAAGTCTGTTGAAAATTAATGAAGAACTGAACAGAGAGATTAGAGATCTAAAAAGTGCTGACAAAAAAGAAATAGCGGTTGGTTCTCATAAAGTTAAAGAACGTATAAAAGAACTAAACTGCCTCTATAGCATCTCAAGCATCATGGCTGACACGAAATTTTCCTTGAATCATGTCCTCCAAGCGGTTGTCGATTTCATCCCTCCGGCAATTCAATACCCGGAAATTACTTGCGCTCGGATCATGCTTGATCGTCATGAGTTTACAACAAAAATTTTTAAAGGCACAAAATGGAAACTATCGCAAGAAATCAAGGTGAATAATGAACAAATTGGCACTCTGGAAGTGTGTTTTCTCAAAGAAAAACCGGAACTTGAAGATAGACAATTCCTTGAGGAGTCAAAAGATTTATTTACCGCTATTGCTGAAAACATAGCCCAAATTGTGGAGCGTGAGTGGGCGGAAATAGAAATAATAGAAGGGCGGAGTAAGATTGAAGAACTCATCAAGCAAAAGTAAATTTTTACCACCCGTTTTAAAATGTTTTTGGTATTTTTCTAAAAGAGTTTTTATTTCGTATCGCTCCAACGTATCAAACGATTGGGTGAACAAGCGCCTGCTATTATCCAGCCGCAGTGCGTCTAAGTTCGCACCAACTCTAAATATCCAAACCTAATAACTGTCCAATGTGATAGACTAACAATAAACGGTTTGGCCCTCCAGTTTGTAGAAGAAACGAAAATCTTGCATTAGCGTCAAAAAAGAATAATATATTTATCAATCCGATCGGTAATTTTCCGCATATATACCTTACCATATGAATTTTTGGTGCCGGTATCATAGGGAATCATGCTCAGTTATTGTGAATTGAGAGACGGGGCTTATTGGTAATTACGTTAAATATGGATAGTCTTTAACGAGACTGATGAAAATCTGGAATGATGTCTGGGTGAAAGGATTAGTCGGTGAAAATTAGAGTTCAAGATTTAATGATATCAAGCGGTGTAAAATTTGGTACTAGTGGCGCGAGAGGCTTAGTCGGCGCTATGACTGACTTTGTTTGTTATGTTTATACAGCGGGATTTTTAAAATACTTAAGTTCGAAATCTGAATATCAAAGAGATTATATTGGGGTAGCCATCGCTGGAGATTTCAGGTCCAGCACAGATCGCATCATGGAAGCAATCCGACGGGCTATTGTGGATAATGGGTACACTGCTATCAATTGCGGTAAAATTCCATCTCCGGCTATCGCTTTACACGGGATCGCCAAGCAGATACCAGCAATCATGGTAACCGGTAGCCATATACCGGATGACCGAAATGGTATAAAATTCAACAAAATAGAGGGCGAAATCCTTAAGAATGACGAAGCCGAAATACGGAAACAAGTCATAATGGTCGATGATTCATTGTTTGACCGATCAGGAAAATTTGTAAACTCAATCACTGGAGAGTGGCGTGTTACAGAATCTGCCCAAGAAATGTACATTAAACGCTATCTTAATTTTTTCCCCAGAGGATGTCTGGAAGGATTGAAAATCGGTGTTTATCAACACTCGGCGGTGGGACGCGACTTGCTCGTAAAAATTATTTCCAAACTCGGTGCTGAAACAACAACGCTAAACCGTTCAGATGCATTTATTCCAGTCGATACTGAAGCGATTCGACCGGAAGATATACAACTGGCCAAAACTTGGGCCCGTGAATATAACTTCGATTCAATAATCTCAACTGATGGCGATAGTGACCGGCCCCTTTTAGCTGATGAAAATGGAAATTGGTTACGTGGGGATATCGCCGGTATATTGTGTTCAAAATACCTGGGTGCGAACACGGTAGTTGCTCCAATCAGCTGTAATACAGCACTTGAAAAATGCGGATATTTTTCTGATATACGCAGAACACGTATAGGATCACCCTACGTAGTTTCAGCCATGATTGAAGCGTCCGAAGAAGGTAGTAAAACTGTCGTCGGTTATGAAGCTAACGGGGGATTTCTCATCCAATCTGACATCAATAAAGATGGCCGGATTCTAAAAGCATTACCGACGCGTGATGCCGTCATCGTTCTGTTGAGCATTTTATCTATGTCTGCCAAAGAGGGTAAAAAAATATCTGACCTTGTTACCTCCCTGCCCCAACGTTATACCGCCAGCGACAGACTAAAAAATTTCCCCGCTGAAAAGAGTGAAGCGATCCTAAAATTTTTTACCACTGGTAGGTTTATAGGGGACAAAGAAAGGATAGAATTTGTTTTTGGCGATCTGTGCGGAGATCTTAATTCGATCGACAGAACAGATGGTATCCGTCTGACCTTTGCTAATCAAGAAGTAGTCCACTTACGGCCATCCGGTAATGCACCTGAATTTCGTTGCTACAACGAGGCGGAAAGTATCACAAGAGCGATGGAACTTAACACGAAATGCATGGCCAAATTATCCCAAATAAGTGAGGATGAGCAGATTAAGGACCTTAAAAACAATATGGTAAAATAGGTCGACAACAGTACTAACTATTTGGGGACGGTCTGCATCATGCCACCAAGAGCCAGAATAGATGCACCGGGTGGTTTGCATCACATCGTCGCGGTATCGAAAGGCGGAAGATTTTCCGAAACAACACCGATAAGGACGATTTACATATCGTCTGCCGCAGGTGCTATCAGAGCCGAATACCCCCTGCTACGCTCAGGCATTGCTTTCAAATCCATCTGCACTTTCTGCTGGGGACCGGAAATGCTCCCATAGCAATCAACATGCGAATAGTTCTTACCCGCTTATTTCATGAAAAATTTTCAGCAGAGCTAATAAAATAATATAATAACAAGACGTTGAATATCGTATTGAAAGTTAACCAAACAGGACACTTTATGTTTCTGCCATATAGAAACAATGCAGAAATATTTTTACCATACAGGCGAGCCGCCTGCCTTCATTTGCCGCGTTTCCCAGCATAGCTGGACTTCTCGCCTGTTTATATGTATTTCGGTGAGTCGTCGGGAACTTGCGGTACAAAAGTACAGCTGCGTCCCCGAATGCCCTCGCATTGCAGGATCACACATTTGATCATATGTTTGAAGGTGTGCAATTGGCCATAAAAGCCGCCAATTGATGAAATTTCCGGGGTAGGACGTGGTGAGAAACAAGTTAACGACCGCAAGCTAAGACTGATTGAGGCATAATGAATTCATGCAAGACTGTCCCCCAAAACCCCAAAATTTACTTTAACTACTTATTTCATAAAATCGCCGTCCCCTTAACTCAGCGTTATAAAACTAAATGATATTCTATGGATGAACTGATACTATTTACGGATGGAAGTGTGAATACTCAGTCAAATATCGGGTATGGGGCTTACCTTGCTGTGTCTGAACGTGGTCTGTCGTTGGATTCGTTGAAGACCCGCGTGATAGTGAAGCGATTTGAGCATACGTCTTCAACGAAACTGGAATTGCAGACCTTATTATGGGCGCTAAGCGATATTCAAGCATTGGGGCGGAAGGTACTTGTGTATACCGATTCTCAAAACATTATGGGGTTACTGGGAAGACGCGATCGGCTTGAGAAAAATGATTATCGTTCAAAGAAGAATAAACGCATCAACAATTATGAGCTGTATCAGAAGTTTTATAGAATGATCGATCAGCTGGATTGCGAATTGGTTAAAGTACGTGGACATCAGGTATCGAATCAAAAAGATGATATTGATCGGTTTTTACACTGGTGGATAGAGCTTCAAGGAATGCACTAAGGGGAGATAAACGGTGACCTGTCGCTTTCAACTATCCAATGGATAGTGCACTGCGAGAGAGAAGCGGGCATCGCCCTTTGCCAGAGGCTGTGGGTCGATTTCGTTTCCGATGAAGTTGTGGGTGTGGAACCTCCGAAAACGATACACTGTTGTACCAATCTACCTGAAAAGAGTGAGTGCAGGCTATGGCTACCAAAAACCGGAACGCGGTTCCGGTATTTCTGCCAGGTGCCATTTGTCACCAATAGGATGCCACCATGAAACCGCGAGTAAGAATTAGCTAAAACCCGGACCCCGGACGGGGGCAATATGGTGCTTTATCAGCATGACCGTGATTTTTCGATCCAGATCAACGGTCAGGATTTGATGAACAGTCGCCAACATCGAGTCGGAGACTGGAGCTGGCTCGGCTGGGTTGCGCTCATCTGGCAGGTCGCAAGTCGCCCTGCATACTCATCGGAGGCTTGGGTATGGGCTATACCCTGCGCCAGGCTCTCGATATGCTCAGCCCACACGCCAAAGTGGTGGTGAGTGAACTGTTGGGTGCTGTCGTCGAATGGAATCGTGAGTTTCTCGGGGAACTCAACGGCCAGCCGCTGGGTGACGAACGAGTTGACCTCAAGACAGGCGATATCGTCGAGCTTATCTCACGTTCCAGGAGCAGATTCGATGCGATCCTGCTGGATATCGATAATGGTCCCAGCGAAATGACAGATTCAGGGAACCGTCGTCTGTACGGTCGTGAAGGAATTCTGGCCTGTCGCCGGGCGCTGCGCGACCAGGGGTGTCTGGCTTTGTGGTCGGCTGAGCCGAGCAAGAAATTTGAGCAGCTCTTGATGAGTTGCAGCTTCCATGTGCGCCGCTTCCGGGTTTCCGCCTACAAGGGTAGTAAATCGCAGTCTCGTTTTGTATGGGTCGCTTCGGAGGACAAAGGTATCCTCCCCCGCGGTGGCGCCAAGCCGCGCCTGCCGCTCAAAAACGAGTCGAAGGAAGGTCTGTCCCGAGAGAGGCGCTGGCAGAGAAGAGGCAGATTCAACTTCAAAGTGCACCCTATAACTCCAAAGGCTTCAAATCTGCAAACTACCCTGTCCTAGGCATATAATATTGGTTTTACCCCCATATTATATCAATAGTCATCCCCCATTGTTTTTCCTTATACAATGCCCGAAAGTACTACAAAGTTCCATTAACCGATCTTCTTCGGATTACCCCATATCACTCTCGAATTAAACTCCGGTTTGGCCGATGGGTGGTTGTTTAAACCATTCGGTATCGATGCGGTGCAAAACCTCCTGGGAAACTTCAATCAGGAGAAAGGGGGAAGGTTTTTACAACATGGCAAACAATTTTCGAGTTGATGTCATCAATCAGGATACGCAGCGCCTGTTTGTGAGACTCAGAGGTGATTTCGATGGTTCTTCAGCATACCATCTCCTGCGATTAATCAATAACGGTAGAATGAATAACAATAGCAATAGTCTCCGTAAAATCATGATCGATACATCCGCCTTAAGGAACATTCATTCTTTTGGTTCAGGATTGCTGCTTGCCAACATAAAGAGCATACAGAACCGGGGCGCAGACATTGTTTTTATCGGTCGCTTCAAAAGGTCTTTCGCAATTGATTGACCCCTAAGGCCTCCTATTTGTGTGATGGACTGCCAGATAGGAGGGATAAGGCAGAGATGGCTGACGATCACCACCGGTAAAATGCGAGGATCAATCGATGGACCAAATAGCGCACATTCTAATTGCGGATGATCAACCCCATAATCGATACCTGGTTTCGAAATCACTGCACGAAGAAGGTTATCTGACGGCAATTGTTGATAATGCCGATTCGGTCTGGGAATACCTCAGAGAGTTTCAGCCGGACATGGTGCTGTTGAATACTCTATCAGAGGGGTTCGACAGCTTTGCCCTCCTACTTGAAATCAAACAAATATGTCCGGACTTCCCGGTGCTTGTTTACTTCATCCGAAGCGGGGATGCCATAGACAGACTCAAGGAGTCGATCAACGGTGTTTTGGGCAAAAACCGGTTGGTCAAATCACGTATAAATTCACATCCATTTCGATCGGGAGAGAGACGATGTAACATCACAGCTCGATCTAAAGCGTCTTTGTTGGAGAATTAAGGCTGTCCAGAGCGGCACAAGGCTTCGGGACAACAAACTGTAAAGTAAGCTTATCGCGGGGGGTAGATCATGAAAAAATCAGAGTTGAAATATTTTCGGGAATTGCTGATCGACTGGCAGGAACAGCTTCTGCAGCGCGCCGATCAAACTATCACCGGACTGCTGGATTCACCGGTCTATGCATCCGACCTTCTTGACCGGGTATCCTTGGAAACCGATCGGGATCTGGCTCTTCGCATCAGAGATCGCGAAAGCAAGCTTATTCGGAAGATAAAAAATGCTCTCAAACGATTGGACAAAGACACATTCGGAATTTGTGAGATTTGCGGTGAAGAAATCGCCCTGAAACGACTCAAAGCGCGACCCGTTACTACCTACTGTATCGACTGCAAAAGAATGCAGGAAACTCTGGAAAGAATCGTCGGCAGTTAAAAAAGTGATAAAATTGATTTTGTGATCTAAGTGGTGCAAATGTCATTCATCGGCGATCAATCAGGAAATCGTCGATACGGTCGTAACGCCTGCGGACTATGGGCCGAAAGCCTCAAGCTCACTAGCCGGATTGACGTTTTCGGGGCCAAATCGATCAACAAAAAATGTGATCACCCCCTGCCCAGCCAACCCCACCCGGCGGACCGGTGTTCGTTTCGTAATTGATAACCACAAGGCCCTATGCGGCATTTCGGTCGAGATGTCACACGATCAAAGCGGTTTTACCCGTGAAGCGGCCGAGAAAATTCTTGTCTGGATAAATATTCCGTGTTAATAACACATCCGTTTCGCTTCGGATTCACGCAAACCACCCGAATCACAGCGTTCTGGGTATATTGTCAATTATTCAGGGCAATTGCCGATCGTAGCGTTGGACGGCTCGAAAAAGGGTTAAAGGAGGAGACGCACATGAAGCAGGGCGACAGGTTTATGACGATCATATCGGTGGTGGTCATCGGCGTCATTTTACAAATCTTACTCGTAATCGCCGATAACCCGAATACGCCGGCCAAGACAGCGGTCGCTTTTACCAAAGCCTATTTCAACCTTGAGCCGTCAATGACAGATTATCTCTGCAGTGATTATGCCGGCAATGGTGAGCCTGATATCGTGAGCGAATACTTGACCCAGGTGGCCGCTGACGCTAAAATAAACGGATTTGATTTCGATTATATGCGAAGTCAGCTGTATGCGGTTCATACCGAAATTCTCAGCCAAGACAGCTCGGAAGCCGAGGTGCACATCACTGCCCAAAGAAAACGGAACATCAATCCGATATTTACTCTTGTCGGCAAGTTCTTTTTTATCGGCGAAACCTACACGGTTGACGAAACCCTGAAGCTCGTCAAAGAAGACGGTAAGTGGAAGGTTTGCGACAGGGCCTTTACCCTGAAGGTTTAATAGCCCCAAACATCTTTCACCGTCTTTTGGCGCGTGGGACCCAAGGCGCGTGCCGCCATGGTTGGTGCTATCATGTCGACGAGCCATTTGATCACCGCCCAATATCATGGCCTCTTTCTATATCCGGTTGCGCGATCGCGCCCGGCATATCGTATCCCAATATCCGCCGCCTGATTTTTACACGGAATTGTCACGCGCTTTTGCTTTATCCCGCAATATATTTGATACCCACCCAACCGTATCGGACCTGCGCTTCTATGTGACCGGTCGCCTGGAGGAGGATTTCGGACATGGGCTTCAACACGCCACCAAGGTGGCCCTGGACGCCGGAACGCTGATGATTGCTGAGGGTGGGCGGATCGGGTTGAACGCCAACGTTTCTCAGAGGTGCGTGGTGACCGTCCAATGCGCCAGCCTGTTGCACGACCTCAAACGCAAGGAACCGAACCACGCCGTCAAAGGGGCGGCCCACGCGGCTGTTCTGCTCAATAGCTATCCCTTTTCAACCGAAGAGCGGGAAGACATTCGGCTGGCGATTCACGATCACGAAGCGTTTCAAAAGCGGATGCCGATCAACAGCCGCCGCGGCGACCTGGTGTCCGGCTGCCTTTATGATGCGGATAAATTTCGCTGGGGTCCGGACAACTTTACCGATACCCTATGGTGCATGGTTTTCTACCATAATCCACCCCTGGCCGAATTCCTGGCCAGCTATCCCCCAGGCCTTGCAAGCTTGCGTCGAATAAAAAATACATTTCGGACGGTCACCGGACGCAAATACGGCCCACAATTCATCGATATCGGTATTGCCATCGGCGAAGACCTGCTCAAGGTTATCGAAACCGAGTTTTCCCTGAAGTGAGCGTTTCAAATGCCATAAGGGGTGTGGCTGCATTTCTGACGACTGCCTTTTGCATCGTTTCAACCGTTTCTTGGGGGGATATGCACGTAAGTCCATTTTCTCCCGGGGAAAGACTGACATTTCAACTCAAATGGGGCCCTATCCCGGCCGGAGAAGCGGTGCTGGAACTCCTGCCGGTTGAAAATATGGGCAATCAGCCGGTCTATCACTTTGTGATGACGGTCAAGACCAACGCTTTTCTTGATCTGTTTTACCGCTATCGCAGCCGTATCGATGCCTATGCCGACATTGGCATGACCCGCTCTCTCCGATACCGGGAACAGACCCAGACACGACGCAAGAAAAAAGTTGTCACTATCGATTTTGATTGGCAGACGAAACGGGCCTATTTTAACCGTATCGAAAAATTCTTTAGATCAAAATCTGAAACGCGCAAAATGGAGCGTGTTACTCCCCTTATGACCGGAACATTCGATCCGCTTTCAGTTTATTATTACACCCGCTTGCTGGATTTGCATGTCGGGGATCGGATCGAGCGCCCGATCAGCGACGGACTAAAATGTACCGTTGCTGAAGCAGAGGTAACCCGGCGAGAATCTGTGACCGCAAACGGCACGGCGTATGATACGTATCTCGTGCAGCCGGATTTCAAAGGCGTCAATCCGGTATTTGAAAAGCTAGCCGGTGCGAACATTCTGGTTTGGGTGACAGCAGATGCCCGTCGCTTGCCGATCAAACTTGCCAGTCGGATTTCACTGGGGCAATTTACCGGCGAGCTCACAGCCGTTGAAGGTCTAGCGGGCATTCCCCCCCCGCCCGAAAATTTTCTAAAGTAAACGGATGAGATCTGCAGCACTTGTCGTGGTTGTCAAAAAATCGTTCCGTTGTTTAAATGTTTTTTCTACAATCACTTATACCACCATCCCGTATTTCGGAATTTATTTTTGAAAAGCGGTATTAAATCAGAGAAAGGGATAGTCAGAAATGAAGAAAGCGATCCAGGATTACTACCCGGAACATTTCAGCCATTGCTACGGTTGTGGGCGGCTCAACGACGTCGGTTACCAGATCAAGAGTTACTGGGACGGCGATGAAACCGTTTGTCAGATTAAACCGCACCCGTATCACACAGCCGTTCCCGGTGTCGTTTATGGCGGTTTTATTGCTTCGTTGATCGATTGCCATTCCACCGGGACCGCTGCCGCTGCCGCATACCGGGCCGAGGGCAGGGAGATGGACACCGAACCGGCCCTGAGGTATGTGACCGGCTCCCTGCACGTCGACTACCTGCGACCGACGCCGATCGAAGGGATCCTCGAGGTGCGGGCGACGGTCAAAGAGCTCAAGGGACGCAAGGTCGTGGTCGCCTCGCAGTTGATTGCCGCCGGCCAGGTCTGCGCCCGCGGGGAGGTGGTGGCGGTACAGGTCCCGGAAAACTTCGTTCCGGGCGGGAAGTGATTAGAAGTGGTTTCAAAACCCCATTTAACACCCAATCCGCCAAAGGCGGACAAGTCACTGTGATGTGGCCCTCCTGGGTCAGTGGCAGGTGGCCCTGGCCCGGATACTGAGTACATACGCCAACATATGCTGTGTTTTTTCGTCGGCCCCCGCCTTGTACTTGGGAGTAATCTAAGATTTTGAAACCACCTCCATCCCCTCTGGGCAGCATTTCGGTAAGAGATTTTCGCACGGCTGACAGGGAGACTCAGCGCAGGAAGGAAGCCGTCAGTTCAATGCGTCCCATACGGCCCATTTCGTTGAGAATCCGATTGCTTCGCTGCCGCATATAGGTGGACGGCCGGTCTATCCGCAGGCGCAGGGGGTTCGGCAGTGCCGCTGCCAGTAGAGCGCACTCTTTGCGGCTGAGACGTGAGGGGGCTTTCCCGAAAAAGATCCTGCTGGCTTCGGAAATGCCAAAGATGCCGCGTCCGAACTGGGCGATATTCAGGTAGACTTCCACGATGCGTCTTTTGGACCACAGGACTTCGATCAGCACGGTAAAATACGCTTCGATTCCCTTGCGCACAAAGCTTTTCCCCGGCCATAGAAAGAGATTTTTGGCCACCTGCTGGGTGATTGTGCTGGCACCGCGAATCCGGGTCCCTTTGCGCCGTTCTTCCAATGCCTCAACGATCGCTTCCCGATCAAACCCCCAGTGATAGGGAAACTTTTGATCTTCGGCCGCAATAACCGCCAGGGCCGCATTCGGTGATATATCGCGCCGGTCTACCCAATGGTAGTGGAGCTTCACGTCGCTGCGGCCGTTCCACCTATCCAGGGTATATGCCTGCAGCATGAAAGAGGATGTCGGCGGCGGAAGCCAGCGCAGGGCGATCACGGACAGGATGGAGGTGGCCAATACAAACAAGATGGCACGTTTTACATATTTAAAGGGCCGGAAAGGTTTTTTCTTCTTGCCGCTCCAGGGGTAATACGTTTGCAAATCAATCATTATCGCTACCAAATTTTGTTTATAGTGGTTGTCAAAAAAACGTTCCGTTATTCGGACGTTTATTTCTACAACCACTTATACCACCCTTCCGTATTTCGGAATATATTTTTGAAAAGCGGTATATAATTGAACGAAATTTTTTGAATCACTATAGAAGACTATTTCAGTGATGAGACAAATCCGTGGCTTTCGTAGATGGCTTGAGCCTTTGAAGAGGAGATGAACACCAGAAACTTTTCGGCGTTTTCAAGGTTTCGCGCAGCTTTGAGACGGCAGACGTAGTAGTTAATTCGTTCACGCTGATCGAATTTCTCTCCCGGTTCGACAGCATCAATGGGTAGTCCAATGGCCCGGGCGTGAGTGATTTCGGTGGCCCACACCGGCCCGACATCCACTGAGTGCTCGGCGATCCGCAGCGGGGTTTCGCGGTGATGGACCACTGTCATAAGGGTTGTCCCCTCGGCGCGTTTCTCTTTCATAATACGGTTTAGCAATTGGTCGCCCCCTGCCTGGCGGTACATGTCCATGATATGGAAAGCGATGTGTTCATTCTCGGGATCGGGTTGGGAAATACGGACGTCTTTCCGTCCGAGATCGGCGACGGTGGTAATGCCAGCAGGATTGCCAGCCGGAACCATCAGGGAAAGTCGGTTGTGCAGATAGGGTTTGTGGCGGCCCGCATCGATGCGACCGGCCTCCGCGAGGCGATCCATGGCATTTTCGCTGACGGACGTGTAGATGTCGGGAAACACGCGCAATTCCTCGCCTCTAAATATTGCCCCTCCGGCCATGATCTGGTTGAGTTCCAGTCCGGGCGGCAATGTCTCGTAAAATATTTTTTCGACTTCCGGATGGACTTCCTGGAAGGCCGTCACGATGTCCGGCATGGCCATGAATTGATTGCCGGCCATAAATAGCACCAGGTCGGCATTTCCTGCCATATCAAGGTTGTGCAGGTCATCGCCGCGTTCCGGCGGTATCAACGGCCACTGGCTGTTCTGCATCGCTTTGCCCCTTCATTTCTCATTTGATGGCGGCCCAACCCGGGACTTTCACCCAGGTCGCCCCTCAGGCGACTGTTCTCGAATTCATATCCCACAGCATTTTTTATACTTTTTACCGCTACCACATGGGCAGGGTTCATTGCGGCCCACTTTTTTTTCGGCAATCCTTGTTTTAATAGGATTCAATAATAATTCTAAGTTTGAAATATCTTCGGGCTTATCCGGTGCGAATTCAATTTGATATTTCCAACCGTTTTCTTCAAATACGGATTCTAATTCCTTGACTCTCTTTTTTGTTTGTACGCTGACAATAGCCGGATTCTTTTCGGTGCCCAATTTTGTCGCCTTTTTACCATCAAATATTTTTTTCATCTTTTCACCATTAAGGTATTGTAAGATTCATAAAACACATAACGTCGCAGGTTTGTGGAACCTGGAACGAGCGTCTCTACCTGCTGTTGGCTGACCATTAACGTTGTCGTTTCAATGCAGTTCAGTCGTCATTAATAAAAATTGTTGCAGGAGCTCCCAATAAACTCTTCAATAATTTTGGGTTTATTTCCTGCCGCTTCAATGACTGCAGGTTTCTCTATCTTTTTTAGCATTTTTTATCCTGTATATACTTGTCGATATATCGCTTGAGCTGAGACGCGCGGGTTTTTTGAGCGACGTTTCTCCAGCTACGTGTTACATTGTTATTGGTAGGTTTTACCGTCATGTTTTAACCAGCCACTGATATGGCGGCCATTTGGGTCGTGGTGGGTCCAGTGGATAACGCCACCTTTTGAGTTCCACTCATATTCACCATAGAACGCTACTGTATCCCCTGTTCTTAAATTTTTGACTCTGGGTGCTAAATCGGTGTTGTGAGCGACCAACAATGTTTGTCCGGTACTGAGCCCTAAAATAAATCTTTGGTGTCTTGATCCTTCAAGATCATCAGGCAATATCTTCGTTACGATACCTTCCCCCTGAACTTGGACATCGCTTTGTCTATTGTTGTATGCTTTTTTGGCAGTACTGTCAGAACTTTGAGTCCATAACGAAAATCCGGGTATAGAAACGCCTCTTTCTTGAACATACCCATATATCAATGCTGCAGCAACAGCTAAGAAAATATATTTTTTCATGATCTTTCAGTGTAAGGTTACTTTTTAGCGGGCGCGGCTTTTTGCGCTCCGCTGCAAGAGAATGGTTAGATCTTGTTCCTTAAGATCTAAAGAATCTCAAGATTTCTTCAATGAGCTGCAGCGGTTGTTCCTCAATAACTAAATGTCCCGCATCGGGAATTGCTTTAAGTTGTGATCCTGGTATAGATTTTTGAAGAATTTGAGCATGTTCAATCGGTATCCAGGCATCCTCTGCACCCCATAAAATTAAAACTGGAGCCGAAATGCTTCCATAATATGGTTGGACTTCATCGGTAAATCGAGAATCAGCCTGGGCGATCTGCCGATAAAATGCTGGCTTCCCTTCAGCGCCAATCCATGGGCGAATTGTCGAATCCACTGTGGTTAGTGCAATATCTTTGAACAGGGCAGTGCCAATGTATGCGCGAACAATCGCTTCATGGATGTAATCCGGTACACCCGAAAAAGCCTCTTCATGCTTTCGCACGTGCAAAAAGAATGGAGACCCCCAAGGAGATAGGGCAACAGGATCGATCAAGACGATTTTCTTGAAATCACGATGATCAATAAGATGGTTTCGTAGAATGGTTGCGCCTCCAAAATCATGACCTACGACGTATGGGAAATCGAGTTCCCAGTGATCTATTAATTCGTCAAGGACTTGATTTTGAACTCCAAGCGATACATCTCCTGCGCTTTTATCGGATTGTCCGTAACCAAGTAGGTCAAAATAATAAACGGAAAATTCTTGTGACAATCCTTTGATAATATGTCTAAGGTTGAACGAAGACCAGGGGGTTCCGTGGATCAGGACCACAGCAGGGCCAGTTCCGGCGTGCCCATGTTTGACATATCGTCCGTGAAAATTGTACGCGTTTGATAGGGTCCAATTTTCCACGATTGATCCTTTCCGAGGCTCGTTAAATCTGACGCCAGCATTGAGGCGCTCTGTGCGGAACGTGCAGCGGCCGGCTCGGAGTCGCCGCCTATGCATGGTTTGGTTTTCCCGAGCTGCGCATCATTGGTTCATGCTTTGGTCCAGATGATGTCCATGTCATCTTTGGTACCCAGCGCATCCCTCAACATCTGGAGGAGCGTCTCGTCTCCTCCTTTCTTCTCTAATTGATCCAGTTGATCTCGGTTTATGTAGTAATCTTGGTCTGTACTACTTTCTTCCACGAGTTCATCTATTAAGAATTGGAGTTGTGTCTCATTAATCACGCCGATCAATTTCTGAGTGTTCTTATCATGCAGTTTTATCATGGCTACTTTCTCCCTTCGCTATCGTGCATATTTTCACAAACCAACGCTCGAGTGAGATGCGCGCTTTTCTGCGTGTTGTTTCTCCAGCGACTTGCTAGAGCTATTTATAGTGGTACCACCAATGACCGTTGTATCTCAATATTTTGTTAGCTTTGACTTGATGGCGGTATGGAGTACGTGCCAACAACGTGCGCAACTGGTTCAGTTTTATCCTCGGAGTATAATGCCACCTCGCCAATAGCTAATGATTTACCAACCTTTAATAAACGACACACCCCGATGATGTCTTTATCTGACGATGGCTTTCTCAGAAAGTTGATTGTCAGGCTAGTTGTTACTGTGAGCGGAACTAACCCGATCTCGCCTAAAATGGCCACATACAGTGCGAAATCAGCCACCGTCATTAAAACCGGGCCCGACACTGTGCCACCAGGGCGTAATTCATCGAAACCTACTTTATGTCTGACGGTAGCCGATTGATCGCCAAACGCCTCAACGATGCATTTATTTTGAGGATATACAGAGCTCAAGAATTTATCCATTTCTTCTTTCGATACCACAAATTCTCTCCTTAAAAGCTAACGACACAGTTCAGCCGCATGGTCCTTCGCGTCGGCTGCAAGAGCAGTGTTAGAGTAAGATTTATTTCCGCTCACTCAAATAATAATGCCATAGAATTCTGGCCGCTACAGCTCGCCATGGTTTCCATTTGAGACTCGTTCTATTGAGTTCTTCGAATGATGGCCGAAATGCAGCTCCCTTTAGTTTCTGAACGGCCGATGCTAAGGCAATATCTCCATTCGGCCATATATCTGGCCGTCCAAGTGCCACCAGTAAGTATATGTCTGCTGTCCAGGGACCGATACCCTTGATGTTCATCAATTGCTCTTTTGCCTGAGAGTCATTAAGATCGGATAGCCCTGTTAAATCAAGATGTTCGGTAATTATCGCTTCGGCTAAATTTCGGCTATATGATGTCTTTTGTCGACTGAACCCGATTAACTTTAATTCTGCATCGGAAAGTTTTAAAAAATTGACAGGCGTAATTGATCCAATTTTCCTCAACAGTTTTTCATAAGCGGCTTTTGCTGATGCAAGTGATACTTGTTGTTCTAATATTATGCAGATTAATGTTTTAAATCCCTCCTCACGCTTCCACAACGGCGGCGGTCCACATTTTGAGACGGCCAGTTTCAATAGTCGATCTCTCACTTCAAGATAGTCGACAGCCTTTAAAAGAGATTTTTTATTTAATCGAACTGTCATCAATAATCATTCTTCACAAAAAATATTTAAATCGTACTAACGTTCAAAAACGCAGTGGCGCAACTGGCTCTGTCGCTGCAAAGTCCTATTAAACGAAAGCATAAATAAGAAATGCGCCAAATGCCACTGCTATGATACCGCCAACACGACCAATAGACTTTGATAAAGACAAAGCCCACGACATTAACCGGTTGAAATTGCGGCGTCCCATTATCACTAGAAATATAGCGGCAACAATAGAGAGCCAACCAATAACTTCAATTACAAACGGAAATTTAGAAATGTTGGATTGGTATATCAGTAAAGCACCAAGAACTAGTCTTATTACAACAGCCAGAATATGTAGTACCAGCTTGTCCAAATTATTTCGCAGAAAGCCGAATATAACTTCCGGATTTATTACAATTACTATTCCGGCCAACAGAGTCAAGGCGCCAAATATTATTATCAATAGGATCATAATCTATTTACCATAGAAATATAACGCCCCGGCTCAGCGGCAACCCAGTAGCGCTGTTCGTTACAACCGTTTGTCAGGGCTGTTTTGCATGAGGCAGTGTGCGTTTCTGTTTAGTTTCTAAATGCTCCGAAACCAATTTGTCATCTATCAAACTGATGAAGCTGTTGTTTACGACGCCCCAATCGACGAGATCAAAAACAAGAACTTCTCCTTCGACCTTACATGGATGATATTGCGAATCGTAATCAAGCCAAACTTGATTCCCTTCAACTGAAATATCAGCGCCGCTGCATTAAAATGGTGCCACGATTTTATTCGAATTCAGGTTTCAGCATCCGGGTAATATCTTCGGGGAAGGCCATACAGAGGGTTTCGTTGAAAAGATTCCGCAGGGCGCCGATGTCCGGTGTTCCCAGGGCCTGGTTGAAAAAGGTCCGCGGGGAAAAAAGCAGGTGAAAACGGTAGAAATCGTCGCTCGGCCGGCCGGTGAAAAAATTCATATTGAAACTGTAAATTCCCATTCTATCATAGGCTTTCATCAGGCGAGCCAAACCTGTCGAGATGTCTGCAAGGTCCGTATCGGTCAACCCCATCGTGCTGCTGACACCATCCACGATGGCCAGCACGTCGCCGGCCACGCCCAAGGGGGCATAGCTGAGCAGCCAGTCAATACGCCCGGTGCGGCCAAGATACCTCTCGCCGGTTTCCTTCTCAAGGGACACGAGATCATCCCAGTAGTTGGTCTGGTTGCTTTCCGTGTAGGTCCGGGCCGCGTTAAGTTCTTCCCGCATGAGGTTGGGGGCCGATGACGTGGCAAAGACCTGCAAATGCGTATGAATCAACGAACTGCCGGAAGGCGGCATGAAATTCCAGTTGATCAAATGGTATACCGACTCCGGATGGGACAGGGTTTCGAGCCGTTTGAAGAAATCCATGGCCAGACCAAAGGCTTTTGTCATCCGACCGGTGGTGACTTCGAGCATGGGAGTGTAATGCCGGGCGCCCATGGTGGCGACGGCCCCAAGGCTGTCATAGGGGGCAATATTGGGGAAGAGCACCATGTCATCGACTGTCATGCGCCCTTCCGGAACAAGCTCTGGCGGGAAACAGGGGGTCACCTTCATGACCTTGTCGGCACAGAAAGGGCACGTTTTTTCCGTTCCGGTAACCATGGCTTCGAAGTCCGGTTTTTCCCACTGCAGCTTCATGAAATGACAGATTCGAGCTGTCCTACCGGTTAACGGGTCTTCGCGGATTTCGCTCGGTATGGATCGTTGTGCCATGTCCTTGAGAGGGTTTAGAACGACGGTTTCTTTTCTTTGAGCTTTGAATTGCATGATGCCTCCGCTGTTGGACAGTTAGGGTTGAATGAACGGAATGGATAGCTGGTAAACGGTCCTTATGACAGTAACAAATCAAAGCGCTGTTCTTTGATCCGTTGTCCCCACTGCTGGATAGCCTGCTCCTGGCTGAGAGTGAATCCGCTCAGCTCGTACAGTTTGCGCGCGCGATCCAATCCTTCGAAAGTCCATAGATACACCCGGCGGTAGCCTTTTTCGCGGCTGAAAACAACGGCTTTCTGGATCAGTGCCTTGCCGATGCCACTCTGCTGGTAGGGCGGCATGACAATGAACCAGCGCAGGCGCGCTTCATAATTGCCGGTGTCGGCGATGGCGATGGCCCCGGTGAAAACATCATCAACGGTGGCCTCCCACAGGCCATCACGCTCAGCCTGGAAGCCGATCACGAATGCGGCAAGCTCTGCGGCGACCTGGGCTTCAAAACTCACATCGAAGCCCCAGTACTTATGGTAGTAAACGGCATGCGCTGCGGTAATCCGTCCAACCGCGCCTGGGGTGTAGCCCTGATAGCGAACATGACCCACTGGTTTCACTGCCATGGTCAGCTCCATGTTGCTTTTGAGCATGTGCAAGTGGTTCTGATGCCGGTTTTCAGTAGAAGATTTCGGTATAAACCCGCGATTCAGGAAAAAGGTCGTCCACAACCCAGATGACATCCCTGATCATTTCTTCCCCACCGCAAAGATAAAAGTCGTAGGCGCCTGATTCCAGGCGGGTTGCCAAATAGTCACTCACGCGGCCATGGAAAAAACCGGCCGCTGACCGAGGGTTTTCGGTCAGGCAGGCGACGTATCGTCGGGCCTTCGACCGAAGGAGCGACGCGTAATAGAGGTCTTTTTCCTCCCTGACACCATGTAGAAGAAAATAGTCACCGACGCCGGAGCGGGCCAGGGCTGCAAAAGGGGCGATACCGGTCCCGGTGGCGACGAATACCGGACAGCGCGTCGATTTTCTGTAGACGAAATAGCCGTGGGGACCGGTCAGGTTAAATCGGGTGCCGATGGCCGCAGTTGCCAGAAGCGGTGAAAATTTTCCACCGGAGACAGACCGGACACAGAGAACCAGGTTCCTCTCGGCGCTGCCGCTCACAAGAGAATAGTCTCTTTCAAGGGACTGGTGCAGGAGACGGATACGCTGGCCCGGGGTGAATGCGAATCCGGCAGGACGTGAAAGAATCGCTTCGAAGGTTTTTTCGGAAAGCCAGTGCCGTTCCAGAAGTTCAGTCGTGTAAACTACTTTATTCATCAATGTGCTCGGCCTTGCTGCGAAACGACCCACCATGCCGTTCTAAGAAACTCAGACAGCTCCGGCGGTTCTCTGAAAGACATTCCTGTAGCGGTCATGCGAAAACAGAACTATCTTTTCCAGACGAGATCTTCTTCGCCTGCAATCTGATTGCAGTAGCGTGCCAGAACGAAGAGGTAATCAGAGAGCCGGTTGAGGTAGACCAGCAGCAAACGGTATGATTCCGGTCGCTGCTGGCCGTTCTTTCTCGTATCGGATATGGCCACAACATGCCTTTCCGCCCTGCGACAGACGGTTCTGGCGACGTGGGCCAAAGCCGCCGTCATTTGTCCGCCAGGAAGAATGAAGGCGTTCAGCGGCGTCAGGGCCTGCTCCATGCGATCAATCGTCGATTCCAGGGCACGGATAGGCTCTTCGTCGAATGCGTCAAGTGCAGCGGTCGAGGAGGACAGGGGGGTAGTGGCCAGCCAGGCGCCGGCGTGCAGAAGCATTGACTGGATGGCGAGTAATTCTGAGCGGCTATCTGAATCAGGACCCAGCGCAGCGGCCAGGACGCCGAGGTACGAGTTGAGTTCGTCAACATCCCCGTAAGCCTCGATTCTGACATTGTTTTTAGAAAGTCGTTCTCCACTGAAGAGACTGGTTTTACCCCGGTCACCGCTGCCGGTATAAATCTTCATCGCATTCTTAACTGAGGGGTTTCGTGTAACTGATTCGCTGGAATCGACAGCGACAACAGATCGGTCGATTCTAGTGTCAAAAGATGCATTAAATTAGCCTTCAGGCCCGAAGCGGGTTAAGGCTCTTGTTTCTGCGGAGCAAGGGATTTGACCCCCAACATCTGGATCAGCTGGTTCATATCGGTGGTCTTGAGGTTCATACCGCCTTCAGACATGGGAAGGAGGATGATTTTCTTGCCCTGGAGGGATTCGGCAACCTTGAGTTTGACCAATGTTTCACCACCGGCCCGGTTCATTGCTTCGTTCATCTCCCGGATTCCCTTGGCTTCAGTGACCGCCTCTGTCTTTATGGCTTCGGCGATGCGCTTCTGTTTTTCGTGGTAGGCATCGGCTTCAATTTTCGCCTTCTGGAAATCGCCGTCGGCATCGGCCACGATTTTATTGACTTCCCCCCGGGCTTCCTCGAGTTTGCGCTTGTATTCCTCCCATGCCGCCCGTTGGGCTGATTTGTTTTTTTCGGCCTGCTGATCGGCAATTTTACGATCTTCGATGGCTTGCTGGTAATCGGCGTTAAAGCGGTAGTCTCTTGTCAACACGGTTTTTACGATGACTCCCATGGGTCCGAGGATTTCCTGCAACGCCTCCTTGGCTTGGTCGGATTGGGTAACGCGCTGATCTGTAAAGTAAAACTCTTCGGTCTTCAGCTCGCCGAATACATCACGGGGTTTACTTCTGGCCACCGTCCGCACGATTTTCTCCTGCAGGGATTGGTTGTCCGGGGCGACGTACTGCAGGATGTAGGGGGCTTTGTCCGGATCGATCTGGTACGTAATGATGACATCGAGGCTGATGTCGTTGCCGTCGATGGTCTTGAACAACAAGTCGTCCCTCTCATCGCGGTCGCCCCGTTTAAGTGTAAAGGTCATCTCCAGGTTCTGATCTTTGATGTCAAATGTACTCCAGTCATTGATGAAAGGAAGGAAAAAGTAAGTCGATCCGGGGGCGTATGCTTTTTCTTCGACACCGATGGGATTAATCAGGGCCAGCTTGCGTGTTCGAACACCCACCTCGGTGTCGCCGGTGGTCCGGAGAACGCATCCCTGGATAAACAGTAAACTCCCGCACAACAGCAGCATCGTTGATCTCAGCTTCATTGGGCATCCTCCTTCCGCACATCGAACAGCTTGAGTGTTTTTTTGACATCGAGGGGATTGACACCATTGGGGCCGTCGCTCGGCAGAACAATAACCTCCAACCCCTTGTACGCCTCGGCCATTTTCAATCCCACCATGCGCTCCGCACCGATACCGCTCAGGGCGTCGTTCTTGAGGCGCACCTTTTCGGCTTCGGCCAATTGCACCAGTAGATCCGCCTCGGCCTTTATCTGCCTGGCGTAGAGGTCTTTTTCCGCCCTCTTTTGCGTGGCGTATGCCTTCCCTTTCTCAAGCTCGACCCCCACGGCCACCACGCCTTCTTGAATGATTTTTTTCAGTGTGGCTTCTTCGGTCGCTGCGCGGGCTTCGGCCTGGTTTTTGAACACCAGCTGATCCTTGAGTTTCTTTTCTTCGATGTTGCGTTGGATTTCCGCACTGTAAGTGAAATAACGGACCAGGACCTGTTCGACATGCAGTCCCTTGGGATTCAGCTCCTCGTTCAGCATCTCTTTGGCCACTTCGGTCCTGTCAACCCTTATGGGACTGTTGTAAAACTCTTCTGTCGTCAAAACTCCCATAGCATCCTTCAATTTGGATTCGGCCTGTGGGATGATACCGTTATCTTCATAGAGTTTTCCGGGTCCGATAATGGTGAACACTTTGTAGGGGTCGACGATTCGGTAAAGAATGGAAACATCGACATCGACGTAAAAACCGTCGGAAGTCTGTATATGGGCCGCATTATCAATCCGGGCCATCCTCGATGCGGTATCGGGGCTATTCGTCAATTCCAGCACCTGGATGTCCTTCGGGAGGCGGTTCATCTTTTCCATGCCGAATGGCAGGACGATGTGGTAACCGGCCTGGTATACTTTCTTGTGAACACCGCGATCCATACCGATCCGGGTGACCTTGATTCCGTACTCATTCGGTTTGACGTACTGAAGCATCAGCATGGCTGGAGCGATCAGCACGGCCAACAGGATGATCAGGATTACCAGTTTTTTTACACCCGGGGACTTGCGCGGGATAACTTCTGTTTCCGCAGCAGCGGCGGGTTCCGGCGTTGGTTGATCTGCTGTTTGCTGTTCCGTCATTTTCGGCCTCTCCTTAATTTCGGGGATTCATATGTTGACTGCCGATTCTGATCAGCCGGTCAGAAAGTGGTGCCTTTTAAGCATGTAAAAATAGATTCGTGCCAGTGTCTGACAATCACTGACCCGATCTCCCCTTTCTGTCCAAAACTTTAAGGGTAGTTATAATACATATCCTGCATAGCGCAACATATTTTCGGAACCGTTGTCAACCTGCTTCCTGAATGGTTGTTTTACCTGATCATGATCATCCTTGAGCGGTTCACAAGCCATTGGGCTGGCTTTGCCGGAGGTCATTGAATTCATGGAGATTTTTTCAGGGAGTGACTCAGGGGTAACAAGGTCGAATTGGTGAATTACCCGGGTCAAGGGACACGCCTGACCGCTAGCATGGTAATGTCGTCGAATTGTTCGGCATCAGCGGTATATACCTGTAATTCTTCCGAGATTCTGTCCAAAAGACCGGCGGCCGTGTCGGCACCCTCTTTGAGCAGGGCCAGAAGGTTCTTTTCCCTAAAAAACTCGCCCTTAACGTTACGGGCCTCTGTGACACCGTCGGTGTATCCGTAAAGGATGTCGCCCGGTTCGAGTCGCGCCTGGCGCTCTTCCAGGTTGACATCCGCGCGAACGCCGACCGCCGGGCCGGTTGGGCCGAGATGATCTTTGACTCTTCCCGAAGGATCGAGAAGGTAAAGCGGGTCGTGCCCGCCGTTGATAAAAGTCAGATCGCCCGTGACCGGATTCAACACCCCGAAGAATATGGTTGCGAACATGGCCAGGTTCTCATGATTTTTGGCGATGTAGTCATTGGTCAACTTGATGGCCTTGAGGGCATTGTTGTGCGTTCCGTTGTTCCTGTTGGCCTCTTCAGGAGACAACCGGTTGTCCGTCAGATTTTCAGTAATGCGGCAATCGAGCCCTTGCAGTAATGTTTGTCCGGAAAAAATCCGGATCAGACTGCGAAAGAGGGCCATAAAAAGCGCTGCCCCAACCCCTTTGTCGCAGACATCGGCAATGACCAAGCCCACCGATCCGTCAGGCAATTCGAAAACGTCATAAAAGTCCCCCGACACCTGCCGGGCCGGCCTGAAGAAAGCGGAAAACTCCCATCCGGCACGTTGCGGCAAATCGGCAGGCAGGAAATTTTTCTGCATTTCCCGGCCGCGCACCATCTCAGTGTTCAATGCCAGGGAGAAGGCTTCAACCTGTTCGAGACTTTTTTGGAGGGCTCTTTCGGCCTTTTTGCGTTCGCTGATGGCTTCAGCGATGCGGTGGTACATTTGTTTGAACGCTTTGATCACCTCGCCGAGTTCATCCCGGCGGTGAACCGATTCGGCATAAAAATCAGGGGTCTCACTGTCGTTGCTGAGGGCTTCACCGGCAAGGATCAGGTCCTTTCTCAGGCGCAGAATCGGGATGACAACGATGGGATGAAGGGCAATCCAGGCTCCGACAGTGACAAACATGGATATGATGAGCACCAAGCCGACAATCCGCAAGGTGTATGCCCACAGTTCACGTTTCACGGATGATGCATCCTGCCGCAGGATAAGAACATTCGCCCGCCTCATTTGCGTGGCTGTCCAGGCATCATCGACACGCAGGCTGTCCGAGCTTTTTTTGCTCAGAATGCCGGACGAGATGATATTCGTGTATGACAGATCCGGCTGTTCACCAAAAGTGCCGACAATGCTACCGTTTACGTCGTACAGGGTCCCGCCGAGGATGTGCGGGCCCATCAATAGATATTTGACTTGTTCGAAAACTTCAGGCTGGCTGGCTTTGGCCGGTAACATGTCCATAAGGACATCGACCTGGGCGGTCGTCAGCACTCTTAGCTGTTGAAGCAAATCCTGTTCTCGCCTGGCATATGACGGAATCAGAATAATTGTTTCGATCACAACGACGCTGACAAATATATAAAAGACAATTCGCCGGGACAGCCGCGAACGGGTCAATTTAAACCAGTGCCGCGGACCTGTCCGCACTGTCGGCGGTTTCCGTGGTTCAGAGAGGGTTTTCATCATACTATTTTCGCCTCCGCAATCAGGGATATTTGTTATTGGTCGCGCTGTGGGTGATATCCTGACCAGCGGGATCGGATCGAACTTGGCCGCCACTCGGTCGCGGCGAGGTTTGCGATCTGTTGACAGAATGTGCGGAGTGTATCACCGGAAGGTGTGGATAAACGATTATGAATGAAACCAAAGCGCACGTCAAACTGAAACCTGCGTTTTAATGATTCAGATGAAAAACGGGTGTGAACGTTTTACCATTATAACCGGCATCTGGTGGCTTCCGGCCTGTGGCTGCCACCTTGACTTGATGGGGACGAAAAATTACAGTGATCGTCCGCGACCGATGGGTGGTAAGAGAGCGGCGGCAGCCGTTTGGTAAAATGCCCAGGCGAAGAGGGTCTTTTGAAGCGTAATTTGAACATTGCCGTTCGTGAGTTGGTCGAGTTTGTCTGTCGGTCAGGAGACCTGGAATTTACGTTTTCAGGTGTCCGTCGATCCGTCGAGGCGATTCGTGCGCATCAGGTGATCCAGATGTCGCGGCCGCGGACGTATCGCGCTGAAGTACCGATCTCACGACAACATGAAACCGACGAATATATATTGACCATCAGCGGTAGGATCGACGGTGTTTTTTCCGAAGCGGCTGCCGAAGGGGCCAGCCGGACAATTATCGATGAAATAAAAACAACCGATCGCGACATCGACCACCTGGCCACGCACCGAAATCCCCTACACTGGGGCCAGGTCAAATGCTATGCATACATGTTCGCCGCCGATCAACAGCTGCCGGAAGTTGATGTTCAGCTGACATACTTTCACCTTGATTCCGGTGAGATGCGCGAGGTAAGGCAAGCATTTACCATCGCTGAACTGGCCGATTTCTACCAGGAACTGATCGATTGCTACCTGGGGTGGGCGGCCACCATCATCAGCTGGCAGCACGCGCGCGATGCGTCCATCCGATCGCTGGGATTCCCATTCGGTGACTATCGGCCGGGGCAGCGACCAATGGCGGTGGAAGTGTACCGCACGATCCGTAATGGGGGGCATCTTCTCGTCCAAGCGGCCACCGGCATCGGCAAGACCATGGCGGTGATCTTTCCTGCTGTCAAGGCAATGGCTGAAGGCCACACATCTAAAATATTTTACCTGACGGCGAGAACAACTGCCCGCACCGTGGCGGAAAAGGCCCTCGACGAGCTCAGACATAATGGTTTGCGCCTCAAATCGTTGACACTGACGGCCAAGGACAAAATTTGCTTCAACCCTGAAAAAGAGTGCAGTGGTGAAACGTGCGAATTTGCCCGGGGCTATTACGACCGCTTACGGGATGCCTTGCCTGAAATTTTCACGCAGGAGGCCCTGGGGCGAAGCGTCATCGAAGCGACTGCCCGGTCCCATCGCCTGTGCCCGTTCGAGTTGTCCCTGACTCTGGCGGTATATGTTGACTGCGTCATTTGCGATTACAATTATGCCTTCGACCCCAGGGTTTATCTGCGTCGGTTTTTCCTGGATGTTACCGGTGATTATACTTTTCTGATTGACGAAGCGCACAATCTTGTCGATCGTTCCCGGGAAATGTTCTCAGCCGAGCTATTCAAACGACCCTTTTTGAACCTGCGGCGTGAGATCCAAGAAACCCTGCCGCGTCTTTTCAAAAGCATGGGCCGGGTGAATTCACAGATGGCCCGCACGCTCCGGGAATGGGATGATCCCCGTTCGGAACGGGCCGAAAAAGAACCGCCTGAAGCGCTCTATCCCCACCTGCGGCGTTTCACGAAACTGGCCGAGGAATGGCTTGCCCGCAATCAGAAAACGGCGTATCGGGAAGAGCTACTCACCCTTTACTTCGCAGTGATTGCTTTCATCCGGGTCCATCAGGCATACGATGACAGCTACATGTGTTGCTATGAGCGGCAGGCACGCGATCTTAAAGTCAAATTATTCTGCATCGATCCCTCGGGCCAGTTGGGCGAGGCGTTGAACCGGTGCAAAGCGGCTGTTTTTTTTTCGGCCACAATGACCCCGCTGTCCTATTTCAAAAAAATGTTCGGCTGCCATGCTGCTGCTGTATACCGCCAGTTCCCGTCACCGTTTGCATCGGATAATCTCGGCCTTTTCATTTGTGATCGTGTTTCGACTTATTTCAAGCAGCGTGAACGCACGGCCCCGGATGTGATCCGGACCGCAAGCACGCTGATTCGGCGAAAGAAGGGTAATTACCTCCTTTATTTTCCTTCATATGATTACATGCACCTGGTGTACGAAGGCTTCATGAAAGTCTGCCCGAATGTCGAGACGATCCGCCAGAATTCCGATATGTCGGAGACCGACAGAAGCGCATTTCTCGATCGGTTTGCCCACGACAACCCGGAAACCCTGGTGGGATTTGCCGTTTTGGGAGGTATTTTCGGTGAGGGCATTGATCTGGTTGGCGAACGTTTGAGCGGTGCGATGATCGTCGGCGTCGGCTTACCAGGCATTTCGTTCGAAAGAGACCTGATTCGGGAGTATTACGAGGCCACGCTCGGCGCCGGTTTTGAATTCGCTTATATGTACCCGGGGATCAACCGGGTTCTGCAGGCCGCCGGAAGGGTTATCCGTTCAGAGCTCGATCGTGGTGTCGTTCTGTTGGTCGACAAACGCTTCGGTACAGCGCGTTATCATGCGCTATTTCCTTTGGAGTGGCGTCCTGTAGCGCTTTGCAGCGAGGATGATATGAAATACCGCCTGGACCATTTTTGGAACGCCATATAGAGAAGCCCCGAGGCCGTGAGACGAGAATGATCGCCGGCATATTGCATGAATATTTTTCATGGGGACTGAGAAACAGATATGATATCGACATGTGATATATACGCGACAGGAGCCTGTCGCGTATGGCAAAAGGATACCTTTACATCATCGGCTATGCCGGTGGGGGGCTGATACTGGCCTCTGTCGTATTGATCATCTGGGATGGGTCAAGATGAAAGATGCGGGTGGGCGCGTATGGTCCTGCTGTTCAGTGGCGGAATGTTGGTGCCACGCCCTGAGGTGCTTATTTCTCTCGAGGGCCGGCAGTTCGGTAAGGGACCGGCATTTTTCGTAGAACGCTTCCAGATTGCCATCTTGGTTGTCCAAAAGACGATTAAAGGCCGGCACCAGGTCATAATACGCACCGATCGAATTCAGCTTCGCATTGTTCAATTGATCGTCAAACCAGGCATCATAGCCCGCATATCCCCCCCAGATAGACTTGAGTGATCCATATTCATTTTTCAGAGACATAAAGACAGACGCCTTACGCTGACGCATGTCGTTTTGTTCCAGCGCCTGCCGATACAGTTCTTCCAGTATCTGACGGTATTTTGTAATCAAGGCAATAAATGCCTCGCGACGTTGGCGACGTTCTATATACATACGGTAACCGGTCATGTTGCCGTTGCTTTCCATCCAGCGGCGCAGACCTTCCTGTTCGACGGTTGTGGCAAAGCTCTCATTGAACGTCGTGTCGTCCGGCACATACAGGATCTGGTGGGCCAGTTCATGAAAAATCAGGGCCGCTGTGGCGTCGTCGCTGCCCCTGATGATCGTGTTGAACACCGGGTCGGCAAACCACCCCAGGGTCGAGTAGGCGGTTACCCCACCGACGTAAACGTCGAACCCCTCATTTTTCAGCTGTTCTGCAAAGGCATCCGCTCGGTTCTGTGAAAAATACCCCCGGTAGGAAGCATGACCGACAATCGGATAGAACCAGGTTTTGGGTGTGAGAGAAAATTCGGGGGCAGCGCCGACGTTCCATGCCACGAACGGGCGATTCAGATCGACGTAGCTGAGATAGTTATCATCGACGGGCAGGGCAAGGTCTTTTTCAGCAAATTCCCGGATTTCGAGAATCCGCGACAGCTTCCGTTTTACCTCCGGATCCGTTTGCGGATCGGCAATGAGCGTCTTGATCGGTTGGCGATGATTGATAATGTCTAACTGTCCAGAGGCGATATGTGAATAATACCGGACGCTTTCGCAACCCGTTGCGGCAATCACAAGGATCATCAGCCCGATTATCCGAATGCTGCACAGCCAATCGATACACCGCTGGCCCAATACCTCGACGGGGTGTGGGTAGATTCCGGTGGCAGTTTTGTGCGTTGCAGAGTATAGACTGAAAAGGAAATACATCTGGCTATTTTTGCCCCTCATTGAATAGGAGACCCAGCGCTATCCGGGATCAAAGCCGGCAGGGCCGATTGAAGCTGCACCCCATTTGCCGTGATCATGCTCTTGACCGACGATGGACAGGGTATTAAGATGTATAACCAAATTCAACCGGTTAATCAATAACGAGGAGGTCTATCATGGCTGTCAAAATCCTTATCAAAAGAAAAATTCCGGCCGAAAGAGCAAAACAAATGATCCCCCTTTTCAGAAAAATGCGATCAATGGCGACCAATCAGCCCGGTTATATCTCCGGTGAAACGCTCAAACGTCTGGATGCACCGGGAGAGTTTCTTGTTATCAGTACCTGGCATTCATCGGATGACTGGAAGGCCTGGCTGCAGAGCGACGACCGGAAAAAAATTCAAGCTGAAATCGATGTATTATTAGGCGGCGAAACTGACTACGAAATTTACCATTACGGCTTTAAGGAATAGAGCCGTTTCATCAAACCAACGTGAAATTCATCGCCCGTCGACAGTTTAGCCACCACTGAGATACATCACCATGCTGCTTCCACCCGGCTGATCGGTGATGCCGGGTGCGCGCATTGCGCCTTCCCACTCCTATACCCATTGATTTACGCGCCAGAGGGCCCATATTGTGTGCGGAAGATTTGTCAAACACAGTTCACTCGACCTCATCGAAAAGACATTCAATGTCGACAGTGTAGAGGCGGAAACTGCTGCCAGCTACAACATTACACCCACACAGCCAATACAGGCCGTGGTTCGTAACGACGGCAACCGGCTGGTTATGTTTTACTGGGGATTGGTACCCTTCTGGGCTAAAGATCCTTCAATTGCGGCCCGGTTGATCAATGCCCGGGCGGAAACAGTGGCAGAAAAGCCGAGTTTCCGGCAGGCCTTCAAAAAGAGGCGCTGTCTGGTCGTTGCGGACGGTTTTTACGAATGGAAAGGTGAGAAGGGCCGCAAGCAACCGTGGTTTGTAACCCTACCGACCGCTGGCCCCTTCGGCTTTGCCGGACTCTGGGAGACATGGAGAAAAAGCGAGGGGCATCAGCCGCATCGTTCCTGCACGATCCTTACCACCGATGCGGGCCCCGAATTGCGGCAAATCCACCATCGAATGCCCATTATTTTGCACCCAGACGGTTGGGAGGCTTGGCTGGACCCGGAAAATCAGAGTACGTCTCGGCTTCAGCAGGCGCTTAAGGGCAACTATTGCCGCGATTTCAAATTCTACGCCGTTTCAACACGCGTCAACCACGCGGCCAACAACGACGCCAGCTGTATAGAACCTCTGAAAGAAGACGGTGATGAAAACCACCCGCACGCGTGAATGGCTGACCTTGTCGATTTTGACACTTTCGGGAGCACTGGCGTTTAGCATCTTCCATTATTTCGCCGTCCGTTTTATTCCACCAGCCGACGATGTTCGTGATTATTACGCCGGCGTTATCGGTTTCGTCGATCATTCGCCTGTGAAAACGATAGAAAGGGCGAGGGGCGTCCCGGCCGGTCGGATCGGAGCCACTTTGGTGCTTAAAAACAACGAGGCCGTCGCACTCGGCGAATCGATCCTTATTTACCGCGGCTTGGCCGCTACCGACCGATTTGAAATCGATGTCATTATTCCGGCCTTTGACCCGCAGAGCCCTTTTCCCTACAAATTCACCATCGCAGATGCCAGAAAAGGTTTCAGTCTGGTGAATCGTAACTTCAGACTGCTTTCTGCAACCCCGTCATTCCTGCACCTTGAACAGGTTAAATATTAGCCTGCACCTGCGGTTCACAACAAATTCAAGTGGCGGGCGTTCTCCCAGAGCTGCCGGGCCAGGCGCACCGTTGCTCGATCGATCATCCGCCCATCGACGGATATCGCTCCCCGGCCCTCGGCCTTTGCTGCATCGTACGCTTGGAGAACCCGGCGCGCCCGATCGATGTCCTCGGGAGTCGGCGAGAAAACAGCGTTAATGATTTCGAGTTGATCGGGGTGAATCGCCCATTTGCCGTCGAAGCCCAGAGCGCAAGCCGTGGCGGCGGCGCGCCGCAGACCGCCGGCATCCTTGAAGTTACCGTATGGCGCATCGATCGCCATCAAACCGTGGGCCTTGGCAGACATAACCAGGCGGCTCATGACGAAATTCCAGCGGTGACCTGGAAAAAGATCCTCTTCCTTTTCACCATGGCCCGACAAAGAGATCAGGCGGGCGCCGATGGAAGACGAATAGTCCGCGACACCGAAAACCAACGTTTCAAGGCGGGAACTGGCACCGGCAATTTCGGACACCCGTTCGAGGCCTTTTGCGGATTCGATGCTGGCCTCGATACCGATCCGGTTCGTGAGTTTCCGGTTCATCTCAATGCCGTTCAACAGGCGGTCTACAAAATGGATGTCTCCACTGTGATCGACCTTGGGGACCACAACGCTATTGAGGTGTTGACCGGCTTTTTCGGCCAGTAAGAGCAGATCCATGTAACCGAATGGCGTTTCCAGGCCATTTATCCGGGCCGTCACGATCTTATCTTGCCAATCCAGCGAGAGTATGGACCGGACCACCGATTCACGGGCGCTCTCTTTGGCATCCAACGGGACACTGTCTTCCAGATCGAGCATAACGACGTCCGCCTGGCTCAGACGGGCCTTGTGGTGCATTTTCTCCACATGACCGGGAACCGATAAAATTGATCTTCTGGGTTTCATGGGGAACATCCTGTTTGAAATGCTGGAGAAACGGGGTTCTATTCAATTGTCATATCGCCGAGGGTTCCGGTAGTTTTTCTCTACCGCTGACATCGCTGCGCCTCAAACGATCTGTCGGGCCGATTGCACGGATGACGAAAGTATAGGCAAGGCTATCGGCAGTGTCAAACATCTGTTGACCGGTTTGATTTATTTCGTCCAGTCTTTTTCAAAGCGAACGCAAATTCGGCCACCGGCCCTGCGTTGCGGTGCAGCCGAGCAAGACGCTATTGAGATTCGCCTTACGCGTCGTCATACTCAATGAAAGGAAGTAACATGTGCGGTGTTGTCGGTATTGTTTCCAAAACTTCCGTGAGCCAGGCACTATTTGACGCTTTGACGGTGCTTCAGCACCGCGGGCAAGATGCGGCTGGCATCGCCACGTGTCAAAATGGCAAGTTTTTTCTGCGCAAGTCCAACGGACTCGTGCGAGATGTTTTCACGGCCCGCCACCTGAAACGGCTGTCCGGCACGATGGGTATAGGGCATGTCCGTTACCCCACGGCCGGTGGTTTTTCCTCCGCCGAGGCCCAGCCTTTTTACGTCAACTCGCCTTACGGCATCACTCTCGCCCATAACGGAAACCTGACGAATGCGATGGCGGTGGGTCGGCGATTGGTCGAGGCCGATTTGCGGCACATGAATACGGGGTGTGATACAGAGGTCCTTCTCAACGTATTTGCCCACGAACTGCAGAAACTCGGCCATTCGAAACTGACGCCTGAAGATATCTTTTCTGCGGTTCGCAGTGTGCATCACCGTTGCCGCGGTGGCTATGCTGTTGCTGTCATGATCAATGGATTTGGTGTTGTTGGGTTCCGCGATCCCAATGGTATTCGTCCCCTTTGTCTTGGGAAACGTGAAACTGATGGAGGCAACGATTACATGATTGCTTCAGAGAGCGCCGCATTGGATGTTCTCGGTTTCACGCTGGTTCGGGACATCGGGCCGGGAGAAGCAGTCTGTATTGATTCTGCCGGGCGTTTGGCCACCCATACCTGTGCCGACGAACCCGGCCGTTTTCCCTGTATTTTCGAATATGTTTATTTTGCACGGCCGGATTCGATTCTGGAAGGGATATCTGTTTATCAATCGCGCCTGCGCATGGGATCGAAGCTGGCCGGGAAAATAATGCGGGAGAGGCCGGACCACGACATAGATGCAGTGATTCCAGTCCCAGATACCAGCCTGCCCTCCGCTTTGCGGCTGGCGACCCGCATCGGTGTCAGGTTTTGCGAAGGATTCGTAAAGAATCGCTATATCGGTCGCACTTTCATCATGTCGAATCAACGGCAGCGAACCCTGTCAGTCAAGCGCAAACTCAATCCCATCCGATCGGAGTTCAATGGCAAAAACGTATTGCTGGTGGACGATTCCATTGTGCGGGGGACGACCAGCCGCCAGATCATTCAGATGGCTCGCGATGCCGGTGCCCGGAAGGTCTACTTTGCCTCAGCCGCGCCCCCGGTACGCTATCCCAACGTATACGGCATCGACATGCCCACAACCGGTGATTTGATCGCCCACGGGCGTAGCGAAAAGGATGTCGAGCGCTTGATCGGTGCGGATTGGCTTGTTTATCAGGACATCGATGACCTGGTTGCCTGCACCGCGGCCGGGAATCCGGCAATTAAGAATTTTGACTGTTCCATATTTGACGGGCAATACGTAACCGGGGACATCGATCAGGTATTTCTCGACCACCTGGCAACCAGCCGTGATGTTCTCCGAAGAAACGAGGACACCTGTTTGCCCGCGGACGACAATGAACAATTACCCGAAGGGCTTCACGATTACCTGTAATGCACGGCGATCATATTCGATTTGACAGAAACACCGGCATAGATGTAGAATATTAGGAAAGTACTTGAGCCATAGCCTTCGTGGCTACACATGTTTCAGCATCGGAATCGTGCACCGGCCTTCTACTGTATCCGCTCTTTCTCCGACTCCTTCAGAATCCGATGCGAGGCTTAGAGAGTGGGTTCATGGATGCAAAATTAGATAAAAGAGCCTGTGAACGGCATGCCTGTGATCTTCCGGTTGTCTGGTGCTATTTCAACCAAAATCAATTCCACAAAGCAAGGCAACTCAATTTTAGCGAAGGTGGGGTCTGCCTGGAGTCTTCATTGGCGCCGCGTCCAGGCGCCACGATACTGATCAAACGCCAATACCCCGCCATCGAAAAGTGTACCAGCGAGATATGCGAGGGACATCGCGAGATAACCCTTGCTGAGGTTCGCTGGTGCTGCGAAGCCAAGGATACGATTGGCTGCCACTACTGCGTTGGCGCCAGCTATCTCACCGTCGGATACCCCTGACCGTCGAATCTTTCCCGAAATTCAATGACCTCCAGCAAATCCGGAGGTCATTGAATTTTTCCTTAAGGATCGTTTAGAATTTTGGCGGGACGGGTATATACAATCTCAGGGCGTTCATCGTCTGCCCCGGTCCGGTAGATAAACGTTGTCATGGATGCTGTGACCGGGTACGGGTCCGAGATACCGGTGACAGAAAGATTGCGTTTGTATCGGGGTGAAAGCGCCATGCCCCGGGCCCAGAGAAGCATGAAAGTTATGATGTCACCGTGGGTCACCGCGACAACCTGCCGGCCATGACAATGTTTTCGAATTCTGGCGGCGAACTTCCGTACGCGAGCGACGATATCCTGCGGCTGCTCGAAAGGCGGCGCTGAACCCGTATAAACGTCTCCTCCCAGCGCATCCACTTTTTGTGATGCACAACCCTCCAAGGGGGTATTCACCTCCGTCAGAAGTTTGGATATTTGAAGTTTTAAGCTGCCATGGAAAATGAGGATTTGGTTGGCTGTCTGGCGGGCGCGCAACATCGGGCTGCTGAATACGGCGGCCAAGGGGGATTTCTTCAGGGCCTGGGCCACGGACTGAGCTTCCCTAAGACCCTCCGGGCTCAGGTGAAATCGGGGCAGCCGACCATACAAGATCTTTTGGGGGTTGTGGACATGGCCGTGCCGCACAAGCGTCAATTGCGTCAGGTGGTAATCATCTGTCTGCGGCACGGTACTACACGGTACCTTCGGCAACAAACCTGAAGCTGTTTACCACGGCATGAAAGACATTCAGGTCTTTGCCAAATTCCCTGTCGGCGGCAACGTTGAATCGCAGGCTAAAATAGGTGTTGCCCTTGACGAAACCGTAATAAAGGGTCCTGAAACGGGTGTCGTCAGACAGCTTATAGGAGAACAATAATTTGAACCCCGCGTTGCCCTTTATAGTTGCCGGTGATTTTTCGATCACCTTGAGATCAAGAATCTGCTTATCGGTATTGAGCTCGGCGACAATTACATCGGCAGCATCCAGCGGCGTCATGCCGGCGTTTATCATTCTGTCAGAGTGCTTGAAGGGTCTGTCTATCGGGCGTTCCTGGACCATAATGTACTGCCGGTAGGGATCACCTTTATAGATCAGGAAGTACTTTTTGGTGTAGTGCTTCTGCCAGCCGGCAGGAATGTCTACCTCGAAATGGGCCGGTCCGGTCTGGGCCCGATCGCCCGGGTGGGCACAACCTATCGCGATGATGAGTCCGCAGAGTATCCATATGGTTGAAAATCTTTTCAATTTGTTTCTCCTCACTTTTCGATCGATGTCAAAATAGTCACTTTTTGTCTTCCAAGCCGACGCTAAAATACCTTGGGGCAGGGGCGGTGCGATTAAGAGCGGTACCAAAAGACGGAAGGGAGACAAACGCCCCCTCCCGCCAATATATGCGCATTAGTATATCACGCCTCATGTCTTAAAGGCACCCTTTTTAGCCGGCACTTTTCATCAGAATTTTTCCGCAAAGCGTATAATTGACACAATAACATAACGTTACACGTCAATTTGACAATTAACAAAGTGGGTTACCGTGTTCGTCTATCAACTAAAAAAGATGCCGAAATATTGGCACCTAAAGGGCGAGCCGTCTGCGCCTATTGCGGGATTCGACGGTCCGTTTTAGAACCGACGGATGACGACGGCTTGCGGTACCAGAATACTGCATCGCTCACGATTAACCCGCTTTGTGGGATCACCCATCTGATCTCTATTCGCTATTCGGCATTACAGCCATGAATACCTGCGCGGGCTAATCGATGATGCCTGGCAAAAAGGGGAATTGCAAAAGAATGTGGATCCCGACGTCGTCAGCTTCATGTTGGATGCCATCCTCGATCGCTTTTTGCAAGCCCGGCGCATCGAGCACCTCGACGCCGGTCTCGGGCTTTACCCAATCGATGACGTCGGTGCCCGGTACTGGATTACCAACATCGTTCGATTGGTCAACAACGGTATCACCGATAACGGGTGTGATGGCTGGCGATAAAATTACGGTTGATTTCCTTATCCGCCTACCGTAAAAAGAACACCGCCGGATGACCACATGGTCACTTCAGTTGTTAAGGCGATGGCCGGTTGGGCCAAATTGATGAGACGTCAACGGTTATCTAGCGGCTAACTGTTTTCACCGGCAGCATATATCAAGCATAGAGGATATTTTTCCGGTTGATAGAATGGCACCCATCGATACCATCCGTTTGGGGTATTCCCCGTGTCCCAACGACACCTTCATGTTCTACCGAATTGCCTGTGACGAGCTGAAGCTTCCAGGGATTAAGATTGTCACGGCGCTCCACGACGTGGAGACCCTCAATCGAATGGCCATGGCCGCCGAACTCGATATCAGCAAACTTTCTTTCCACGCCTGGATTAGGGTTCGGCAGAAATATCGGTTACTGTCAAGCGGCGCGGCCTTGGGTTATGGCTGCGGACCACTGCTTGTATCCAAAAGTCCCCTGACGCGATCTGAGGTGGTCAACGCCCGTGTGGTGTTACCGGGGGAATGGACCACTGCCCACCTGCTATTTCGCCTGTGGGCGCCGGATGCAAAAAACAGGACTTTCGCGACCTACGATCAAATCCTCCCCGAAATTGCGGCCGGCAGGGCCGACTGCGGCGTGATCATTCACGAAAATCGATTCACATATGCTCAGGCCGGTTTCACATCCGTCGTCGATCTGGGGGCCTGGTGGGAGTCGGAAACCGGTCTACCCATTCCCCTTGGATGCATCGCTGCAAAAAAAGAACTCGGCAGCGATCTCATCCGCGAGATGGAGGCGTTGATCCGCCGCAGCATTCGTCGGACGCAAAAAGAACCTGCAGCCGCTCTGCCGTATATCCAACAGCATGCTCAAGAGCTCTCGGATGGGGTTTTGCGACAACACATACAGACGTTTGTCAATCCCTTCAGCATCGATCTTGGAAAAACCGGAAGGGCGGCAGTCGACATGCTGGCCTTGCGCGCCCAAGAGGCTGGAATCATATGATGATCGGGATCCTCTATGCCACGGTCCAGGAAGCAGACCCCTATTTGGCGCTCTCCGGGGCAAAGGCGGTTGCGGCAGAACCGTTTGCGCTCTTTGAACTCAGGACACCACCCGCTCTAATTACCATCAGCGGAATGGGAAAAGTGTCGGCCGCCCTGGCGGGCCAGATGCTGATTCGCGAATACGATTGCGACCGGATTCTGAACGCGGGGGTTTGCGGCACTCTGGTCGACAGGGTTGACCTGGCAACTGGAAACATTCTCCGTGTTTCCACCGCGTCAGAAGGGCCGCCAGGACCCGGAATTCCGCCTGAAGGATTCGGTTGTGCCGGCGATTTATGGCAGGGTTTACCGGTAGCCCGTCTGGTAACGGTTGAACAGCCGGTTTTCAACCCAGCCGAACGCCAACGGCTGGCGGCCTGGGGTGAACTGGTGGATATGGAGGGAGCGGTTGTGGCCCGGGTCGCGCAACTCTACGGTATACCCTGGGACATGATCAAAGGGATTACCGACATGGCCGACCACGGTGAGCGGTCCACTCTTCACCGGAATTTGGCGATGGTCAGCCAGGCTGTCGCCGAGCATTTGAATAACGGGATTTCGCGCTATGCCACGCCCTAATTCAGAAACCCTCGGTATTGAGGCTTCGTCGTCAAATCTTGCCCGCAATATCCTACGGTTTACCAAGATCGAACATACGGCTTTCAGTCTGCCGTTGGTTTTTGCCGGGGCATGGATCGGTACCCGGGGGCAGACACCCCCTCTGGCGGTGCTGCTTCTGGTACTGCTGGCAGCCGTCGGCGCAAGAATTTTTGGCATGTCATTCAACCGGATTTTTGACCGTAATATCGATGCCTTGAATCCCAGAACCGCTGGTCGGGAACTTCCCGACGGCCGCCTGACGGTTTCAACGGCTTTGATTGTCGCTTTTACCGGGCTGCTGGTTTATCTGGCTGCCTGTGTCGCTTTGGGCGGCTGGTGCCTGGTGCTGTCGCCACTGCCCCTTATCCCCCTGCTGGGATATTCCCTGTTGAAGCGCTTTACTGCACTTTGCCATTTCGGAATCGGTCTCTGCTTGGCCATGGCACCCCTGGGGGCTTTCGTTGCGGCTGCCGGGCGCCCGAATTTCACTCCTGAGGCAATTATTTTCGCCCTGTTTGTTTTCTGGTGGCTCAGCGGTTCAGACATTCTTTACGCCCTGATGGACCTTGAGAGTGATCGGAAAACCGGTGTTCATAGCCTGCCGGCCCGGCTCGGTGCAACCGGTGCCCTGTGGGTAGCGGGCATTTCACATTTGCTTGCGTTCTGTTGCGCGGTGACAGTTTATTTTTTAACTGACGGCGGACCGGTTGCCGCGCTGGCTCTATCCCTGTCAGCTTTGGCCATGGGTGCCATGTACCTGCCGATGATCCCTGTAAGCACGCGGTTTTTTCCGGTGTCGATCATTGCGGGTACTGCTGCAGCCTTGATCCCCATCTTTGGGAGGTATCTCTAACCCGAATATTCAAATGTCCCAAACGTGAAAAACAAAAATACCGCCCTAGTGACGTGAGACTGTGTCCACGCGATCATTTCGGTGGTTATACCGCTTTTCAACCATAAATTCCGGAATACAAGGGTGGTATAAGTGGTTGTAGAAAAAAAAACGTTCGAATAACGGAACGTTTTTTTGACAACCACGATAAGTTGCCGGTGGCACGTTTCGTTCATTGCTATTTTGACATTTGAGTTTGTTTCGAATTTAGTGCTTATATTTTCGGATTTAATCCGTTAGGGATATTGTTCTTGTCCCTGCAGGGGGAGTATCAGATGCTGCCCTTTAGGCGGGTGGAGATCACAGATGCCGGCCTGAATAGCGGCAGTGAGAGAAAAAAACGATGCAGAATCAGTCATTCAATTCAGCAATTGAAAAAGGTGCCCGCTGCCAGCGCCTATCAAGGGATGAAGCCCTGGCTCTGGCAGCAGACATAACACCGGATACTCTGCATGTTCTTGGTGCAGCTGCACTTTCAAACCGTCGCCAGCGATTTGGTGAACGCGCAACTTTTATATTCAACATGCATGTCAATCCGGCCAACATCTGCGCCATGAATTGCACATTCTGCAATTATGCCGCCAGCCCCACAGCTGCCCATGCCTATGTCATGGAAGAATACGAAATCATTGAAAAAGTCAAACGGTTGCAGCCAACCGAGGTCCACATCGTGGGGGGATTAAATCGCGTCTGGCCGTATGGGCGCAACCTGGCCCTGGTGCGCGAACTGAGGAAGCGGTTTCCCGATCTTTACATCAAGGCCTACACGGCTGTAGAGATTGATTACTTTGCTCGCACCAGCGGCAAGCGAGCGACAGACATCCTGGCAGAGCTGAAGGCCGCCGGCATGGACGCCATGCCGGGCGGCGGGGCCGAAATATTTTCCGATCGCTTGTGGCAGCAGCATTGGAAAAACAAAATCGGCCCGAACGACTGGATCAGAATTCACCGGTTGGCCCACAGGATGGAAATACCGACCAATGCCACCATGCTTTTCGGCTTCGGGGAAAGCTGGCCCGAGCGTGTTGAGCATATGCTGATTCTGCGCGATGCCCAGGACGAAACCGGCGGGTTTTCATGTTTCATTCCGCTGGCGTTTCAACCGGGCGGTCAGCGTTTCATCGAAGAAGGGCCGACACCCCTGGAGACGCTTGCGGTTCTGGCCATTTCCCGTCTGGTACTCGACAACATTCCGCACCTGAAATCTTACTGGCCCATGGCCGGAGTTGACACTGCTGCGGCGGGGTTGAGTTGGGGAGCGGATGACATGGACGGTACCATTTCCGAGGAGAAAATAGCCCATCTGGCAGGTGCCCAGACGCCGGTTGGTCTGGCACGGGAAAGAATGGTGGAAACCGTTTCCATCGCCGGGTTCATACCGGTCGAACGTGACGGGCAATTCAATGCGTACTCGGCGACCGAACCGCATACAACGGCTTCTGCCGAAACTGCCTCGTCGCGACCCGGTCTAACGGCACCCAACCGAAACCGGCAAAAGGAGCCAAAGCATTGAACCACCCCGTTGCCATGATTCCTTACACCAACATGGCCCCCTTCCGCGCGTTGGGGCCTCCGGACGGGTGCCGTTTTGTTCCCTTGGTGCCCCGGGAGAGTATTGTGGCATTGTGCAATAAGCGCGTCATCGCAGCGGCGGTTCCCGTGGGGGGGCTGACGGCTGTTGCCAACATAACGGATTTTATCGGTAAATTCGGCATTGCCGCCGCCGAGCGATCCATGAGCGTGCTGTTTTTTACAGACCGGCCACTGACCGAGATGGACGCTGGTACACGCGTTCACCTGACAACCGAATCGGCTTCGAGCATCCGGCTGCTTTTCCTCGTGCTCGGTTATCGAAACGGCTTCGACAACCTTCCGAAGGTGGCTCATGCGGACGAACGCCCCAATGGAGAACTGTTGATAGGGGACGCTGCCCTGATCCGGATGCGGGACATAAGAGAAAGCGGCGCAGCGGGCGATGCCGTCCTGTGCGATGGTGTCCATGTCACCGATCTGGCCAGCGAGTGGTACGGCTTTCACCAACTTCCGTTTGTCTTTGCTCGCTGGGTCGTCAGAAAAGATGCGCCGGCGTCGGCCCGGCAGGCCCTCGAGAAATGGCTTGCCGAGTTCCAGAGGCGCGAGCAGGAGCTCGTCAAGCAGGCCGTGCCCGAATCCGCCCGTCGCATTGGTGTTTCCGCGTCTGAAACAACGGCCTACTTCAAGGTGATTCGCCGGACGCTCGATGCCTCTGATCTGGCCGGTCAGTCAAAATTTCTCAGTGAATACGAACGACATTTCAGCGATAATACGGTGTGTTCCTATTGGTCGGACGCCGATTCCAGGATTCGTCCGGTTATGGAGAAAGCGTCTTTGGTGAACCCCGATGTCATTTAACGGGATTGCAGGGATTAACAATGTCAGCTTTTCAGAATAATCAACCCGGCCGCCAAGCCGACAAGATCGAGATTATCCGCTATGAACAGGGCGATGCACTCGAAATGCTCAACAGGATGCCCTTAGGCGAACTGATGGGCCTGGCCCACCAGGCACGTATGCGTCACCAGCCCCAACGGTCGGTGACCTTCGTGGTCGACACAAATCCCAACTACACCAACATCTGTGTGACGTGTTGCGACTTTTGCGCCTTTTTCAGAAGGGCAGGGCACGATGAGGCTTACACCCTCCGCCCAGATGAGCTGGCTGCACGGGTCAAGGCTTCCCATGATCGTGGTGCCACGACGGTGTTGCTACAAGGTGGACACAACCCTGAGGTTGGCTTGCAGGACTGGCTGGCCTACATTCGGGCGATTCGGGCGGCTTGTCCGGAGATTCACATCCACCCCTTCAGTCCGGCTGAGTACGTGTTCATTTCCCGGATGGAAAAATTGCCTGTAGAAGACATCCTTCGGGCAATTTACGACGAGGGCATCCGGACTATTCCCGGTGGTGGGGCAGAGATCTTGTCTGAACGTGTCCGGAAAGAGGTGGCCAGGAGAAAGGCAACAACAGAAGAGTGGCTTGATGTGTGCGAGAAAGCGCATCACATCGGTTTCCGCACCACGGCCACCATGATGTTCGGGCACGTGGAAACCGACGAAGACATCGTGGCGCACTTTATGAAGCTGCGTGAATTGCAGGACCGGACCGGGGGATTTACTTCCTTCGTTCCCTGGTCTTTCAAACCGGGAGACTCTCCGCTCACTCGTCGGGTACCGTCCCGGACTCACCCGGCCCGTTATGTGCGCATTATTGCGCTAGCACGTTTGATACTCGACAATTTTGCGCACATTCAGTCATCCTGGTTCAGCGAAAGTGTACCGGCGGGCCAGCTCGGTCTTCTGGCTGGCGCTGATGACTTCGGGGGGGTGCTGCTCGAAGAGAATGTCATGCGTACGGCCGGGCATACACGGACCGCTACCCTGGAAAAAGTCAAAACGATCATTCGCCGGGCCGGCTTCACGCCGGCGCGACGCAATTCGTTTTATGAGGTCCTCGAGGTTTACGATAACCGGGAAGAGAATGAATGAAATCAATAGAAGTGAACTATGGAGTATAAGGGCAGACCAGCGATAGCAGTGCACAAATTACTACATATAGATGCATGAGAGTAAAAGCCAGGATTTGATCTTTAATATACCAATCGAATAATCGATTTTTCCTGGCAGTGACGATAAGTTTTCATCGGATGACAATATCCATATAGTGGTTGTAAAAAAACGTTCCGCTATTCGATCGGTTTTTTCTACAACCATTTATACTGCCCTTCCGTATTCCGGAATTAATTATGGAAAAGCGGTGTAAAACCTGTTTCCTGTAACAGGCTATGATATATCGACCTTATCAAAAATCCAAAACAGCTTTTTGGAAACCAGGCCGATTGCCGGATATTGTGGTCCTCCTTTTTTTCAATATCTCTTGGATACATTGCAGATGAACGACCCCATCCCTCTCTCCCTGTATAGGTCCATGGAGAGGTGGATGGCAGGATGGAGGGAAGGATATTCATTAGGGGATCTGAGTGCAGCATGATGGGATTTTTTTAAATAACATATTTCTGGAAAGTTTTATCCAGCGATTCCAGCGCCTCATGCCGCCTTTGATGTTATAAACCTGTGTAAATCCTTCTTCTGACATAATGGCCGCTGCCACTTTGCTTAATTGTCCTGTGTCGCACACCAGAACAATCTTTAGGTCTGTTTTTTTAGAAGAATAGGTGCCTGCAAATATTTCTTTTAAAAAATCATCAATCGGTCTGGATATCGAACCATGGATGTGATTTTTCTCATAAGTCTCGGTTTCCCGAAGATCGACCATGTGAACATTATCTTCGTTTTCTAATATCAATTGGCTTGTTTGAGGCGGCGTAAGATTAGTGTATCCTTTTCCTATGATGAGATATTTTATGATTTCTCCAAGATCCACTTGCCAACTGCGTTTTCGATAATTATTTATTGATTCGAAAACAGTACCGATGTCTATGGCGTTCAAAAATGATTCAAGTATTATTTTTGAGTCCATTTGCCCATTTCTCCTCTAGTATTTAATAGTGGACGGTTATTCAGGCTTTTTTGCTTCAATATAGGCTGATACAATATAATCTCCTGGATTACTTCCCGGCACCCATTCATTAATGATTTTTCTGCTTTCTTCCTTTGCATCAATTATTATATCTCTAAATCCTGTTTGCTCCAGCATGGTGACGATCGCCGCTACAGTTGCAGCTCCACCAACACATGCAGAATGCAGAGCCAGATCATTTTTTACTTCGGCAGGTAATTCCTGAGTCGCCAGAACATCTGAAATTGCCAATCTGCCGCCAGGCTTGAGCACTCTAAATGCATCTTTATAAACACTCTGTTTGTCAGGGGAGAGATTGATCACACAATTGGACATGATAATATCCGCGCTGTTATCAGCAACGGGCAGGTGCTCAATCTCGCCTAATCTAAACTCCACATTATCAATATCCGCATCTTGGGCGCTCTTTCTGGCTTTGCTGATCATGTCAGGCGTCATATCAACACCAATCACTTTGCCGTCCTTTCCGACTTCATTAGCAGCCAGAAAGCAATCAAACCCTCCACCACTGCCCAGGTCCACCACTGTCTCCCCCGGTTTGAGAGATGCCAATGCAACGGGGTTACCGCAACCAAGGCCCAGATTCGCCCCGTCGGGGGTGCTCTCGAGATCATTCTTCGAATACCCCATGGCTTTGGACATTTGTTCAGGTGTGAAGACCGGTGCTCCGCAACAAGAAGCCGGCGATTTTTTCGTGTCTGATACCCCCTGTTCGCCACAGCATGATAATGCAGGGCTTAATCCTGATGCTTTCGTTCCGAGCCTTGCAACTTTTCCGTATCTATCTCGAACAGCCGCTCTAATCTCTTCTTTGTCTCTTGTTTTCATGCTGATCTCCTTGGTGATAAATGTTCTCATGTTTATATGCGCTCAAATGCATACAAAAAATTAAAAAAAATGCCGCCCACTACTTGCAACAGTCAGGGCAACACTCCTGCATACATTTGTTTATCTTCTCTGTAATATCCACCAGTTTATCCAGGAAGGGTTGACCATTGACGCTATAGAACACATGGCGACTCTCTTTTTCGCCTATCAGGATACCGGACTCTTGCATAAGGTTCAGGTGTCTGGAGATAACCGACCGGTCCTGGGGCATATTTTCCGCTATGCTCCCGATATCGGCCCGGCCGTTTAACATAAGGAACTTCAATATCTGAACTCGAACCGGTTCACTCAAGGTTTTAAGTAATTTTGAATCCAAAACTTCAACCAGTTCTTCTGCGATTTTTATTTGTCTGGGGGTCTGTGTCGCCTTCATGACTATACATTAATGCGCATATATGCATATGTCAAGAAAAAAATATCCCCTCTCATTTCATTATATTATCCTCTATCTGAAGATTGAGGCAGCAATTAATATGAAGTGAATACCATTAAGTTGTCAGATGTATTCCAGGGAATTGCACATAACGAAGAATCAAATTTCCAATTATGATTGGTTGATGGTATCAGCTCATCTCGGTCAGCATTTCTCCCAATGTAGCGATCCCTTCCTCCACAACCGGGGTAAAAGGCATCCCGAAGCTGATCTGGATGTGGTTCCTGAAAAGTCCGGAATTGGAGCAGACCACTCCCGGTATGACGGCGATATGACGCGCAAGGGCTTTCTGGTGGACGTCCAGTCCGTCTATCCCCGGCGGCAACTGCACCCACAGGAGCGATCCTCCCTCCGGTACCGATAAGCGGGTGTCTTCCGGGAAATGCTTCTGAACCGCCATTGCGGTTCGGATCATATTCTGTCCCAGAGCCGCCCGCAGTCGGCGCAGATGCCTTTCGTAGCTGCCGGTTCCGATGAACTGAGCGATGACATGCTGATCAAGGGAAGATGTGGATACGGTGGTTCCGGCTTTTAGATTCTGGATCTTTTTCCGGAAACGACTGCCGGGCAACACCCAGCCGATCCGTAATCCCGGGGCGAGCGTTTTGGAAAAAGAGGAGCATGTCAAGACAAGGTTATCGCGGTCGAACGCCTTAAGGGGTAGAGGGCGCTGATGACCAAAATGGAGTTCGGCGCTGATGTCGTCTTCGATTAATGGAATCCCGCGGCGGTTTAATAGCCGCACGAGCGCTTCCTTATGGCTGTCCGGCATTAGCGCCCCCAGAGGATTGTGAAAATTGGGCATGAAAAGACAGGCATCTATCCGTGTGCGGCGGATCAAGCGCTCAAGGGCCTGAATCTCCAATCCGGTCTGTGGGTCGGTCGGCACTTCGGCCACCATCAAACCGAGCTCTTTCAACATTTGCAGGAATGTGAAATTGGTTGGGGCTTCAACGGCCACTGTACCTCCGGGCGTTACAGTTGCCAGCAGGCAGAGGGCCACCGCTTCCATGCAACCGTTGGTGATGATGATGTCCTCCTCGCTGATCGCTTCCACAACCCCCAGGTAACGGTGGGCCATTCGACGCTTCAATTCCAACGATCCCTCCGATAGCGCATAGGACAAAAGGTCTTTCAGTTGTCGCTGCGTTATTGCCTTTAAGATGCGTGACAAGGCTTTAAACGGTAGCATCTCAGCATCGATCACTGTCATTCCCAGCGGTAGTAGGGCGGTATCGTTGATCGCGGTGACCACAGAATTGATGACCGATGATAGCTGGATTTCCCGGGGCGGTATCGAGCGTTTGCGATGGAATGGTACTTTAATCTGCTGAAGGGTTACAGGGCTGACGAAGTACCCGGACCGGGGCCTGGCTTCCACCAGCCCCATTGTTTCGAGTTCCACGTATGCCTGGTAAATTGTCGAGATACTCAGGTTGGTGCGGCGGTGAAGCCGGCGTATAGACGGAAGCCGCTCCCCCGCCTGATAGTTTCCACTGAGGATTTCCCGTTCGATCTCCTTGGCCAGTTGGCGGTAGCGGAATTCCTTTCCCGATCGTTTCACGAATTTGCTTTCCCTTTGTTCTCGGTTGATACCCGCTTCATCTGTTATGATAAAATTTATAGAATTCTGTATCTGTTTTAATATCATTTCCTGGCGTACAAATCTACATCCGATCGTAGAATGCAAATATAGAGGCGGTCCAGGACTTTGATCGGGCTTTAAAGACGCGGCCGCCCGGAAGGAGGGGCGTTAAAATGGAAGATGTCCAAAACAGTGGTTCACGAGAAACCGGGGGGTTTACTGTGAAGAGCGGTATGGCTAAGATGCTCAAAGGGGGGGTCATCATGGATGTTGTATCCCCCGAGCATGCCGTTATCGCCGAGACGGCCGGAGCGGTAGCAGTGATGGCACTGGAACGTGTACCAGCTGACATCCGCAAGAATGGAGGGGTGGCCCGTATGTCAGATCCGGGTTTGATTCGGGAAATCATGGCAGCGGTCAGTATTCCGGTGATGGCCAAATGCCGGATCGGGCATTTTGTCGAAGCCCAGGTGTTGCAAAGCATCGGTGTGGATTACGTTGATGAGAGCGAGGTGCTCACACCGGCGGATGATCGCTTTCACATTGATAAACATGCGTTTACGGTTCCATTTGTTTGCGGTTGCCGGGGCTTGGGCGAGGCCCTGCGTCGTATCGGGGAAGGGGCAGCCATGATACGAACCAAAGGTGAAGCCGGTACGGGAGACGTGGTGGAGGCTGTAAAACACGCACGAACCCTCATGAGTGAAATCCGGCACATCAACCAGCTGCCTGAAGAGGAATTAATGGCGTATGCCAAAACATGCGGAGCACCATTTGACCTGGTGAAACAAACCCGGGAACTGGGACGGCTGCCGGTCGTTAATTTTGCTGCCGGCGGGCTTGCGACCCCGGCTGATGCAGCGATGATGATGCAATTGGGCCTGGACGGTGTGTTTGTCGGCTCCGGTATTTTTAAGAGCGACAATCCGGCAGAACGTGCCAAGGCGATTGTTGAAGCCACAACCCATTTTGACAACCCGGAGATTCTTGCTCAGGTGAGCGAAAACCTCGGGAATCCGATGTTGGGTATCAGCGTCCGCGATTTACCGGAGAATGAGCTACTCGCCGGGCGCGGTTGGTAACTGTCACCTGCCAATTATACCGCTTTTCAAAAATAAATTCCGAAATATGGAAAGTTGGCATAAGTGGTTGTAGAAAATAATCAGATGAGTATCAGGGTGTTATCTCGTTCAAAGCGTCCCGCTTCGAGAATATCCAAAACACTCCGAATCATCGATGATTTTGGTTTATAGTTTAGGGGAGTGTTAATGAAAATCGGCGTTTTGGCACTCCAGGGAGCCTTTAAAGAACACATCGATATTCTGACGCGTCTCGGCGCTGAGGTGATCGAGGTGAGACTTGGCAAAAATCTTGAAGGACTCGATGGTCTGGTCATCCCCGGCGGGGAAAGTACGACGATCGGCAAACTGGCAGTGCTTTATGACCTTGTGACACCTCTGCGTCGCTTTGCGGAAAGCAAAGCGGTGTGGGGGATCTGTGCCGGGATGATCCTGATGGCTAAGCGTATTAAGGGTGATCAACCCCGCTTAGGAATTATGGACATGGCTGTGTCTCGCAATGCGTTTGGCCGCCAAGTCGACAGCTTTGAAACCGGTGTGATGGTGGACGGGCTTGATGGCGATACTCCGGTACCCTTTCCTGCCGTTTTTATCCGTGCGCCCAAGGTTATCGAGACCTGGGGCGCGGCCAGTATTATCGCCCGACTGGACCACCAGACCGCCGTCGCTGTCCGGCAGCAGAGGCATCTGGCAACCGCTTTTCATCCTGAATTGACCTGTGATCCACGTCTGCATCAATATTTTTTGAAACTGGTCCAATCCTGAACCTTATCCCGATTCTTTCATGATGCTTGTTCTCCATGCGCGATTCGAAAAAATGAATCTGTTATCCGATTCTGGTTGACATGCCTGACGTCAGAGAATAGTTTTCCCGCCTTTGGCAGCCGAACATCGGAATTTACAAAATTTTGATGGTGGTGAGGTGTATCTAAAGACGAGCGCCATGCATGATCCATCTAAAACCGGTTGACCCATGGCGAAGGGTTCGTTAAGAAATATCTAAGAAAATGACATTATACGAATAGATTAAATTCAAATTATGGATGGGCACTAAGCAAATTTTTCAAACAGTGCCCGGTGATATACGGATATTCACCTCGCGCGACTCGAGGTCGAGCAGTCGTAATTGCACGACCCAGGTTTACACAATAGGCTATTGAAAGGAGTTAAAATGGGCTTATCACTCATAACTGTAGAAAAATTCGTGGCCGAACAGCGGGCCAAGTTCGATAGCCGCCTATCGGAAGAAGACTTGGAAAAAAAAATCTCCGTGCCGGCAATCACGCTCAGCATGGAAGCCGGCAGCGGCGGGTATCTCATCGCAGAAGGGCTGGCCAAAAGGCTCGATTTCGAATTGTATTCGAGAAACATCCTCAATGCGGTCTCCCACAGCGCCGATGTCAGCAGCAATGCCCTCGATCTCATTGAAAAAGAGAGGTTTGGGAGGCTGCAGGATTTCGTCTCTTCTTTGGTCAGCGATACGTATGTCTATTCCGGCGACTACCTCCATCACCTCACTAAAGTGGTCAATGCCCTGGGGATTATCGGCCGGGCCGTGATCGTGGGCCGCGGCGCCAATTTCATCCTCCCCCCTGAAAAGCGCTTCGCCATACGCGTCGTCGCCCCTGAAGAGGTGCGGGAGAAAAACGTGGCTTTTCATTTCGGTGTTTCCATAGTTGATGCGCGAAAAAGGATCAAGCACCGGGATTCCCGGCGAAAGACCTTTGTCAAGGAGGTCTTCCGCAAGGATATCACTGCCTGGAAACACTACGATCTCATTATCAATACCGAGCGTCTCGACCTGGATGCTGCAGTGGAAACGGCCGTCGGAACGATCCTGGGCGCCCAGAAAAACCAGGCATTCGAAAAGTCGACATCCTACATACTCAGGAGGAAAAAGTAGCCAGCGATGAGATCTCTCATATTTTTTGTAGCATTGATTTTTCTGCCGGCGCTATCATGGGCGGCTGAATCCGGAACGGCCGCTGTCTTAGATTTTACTTCCAGTGCATACGGCTACCTGGGGCTGCTGCTGTTCGCTGGCGCTTACGCCCTGGTTCCACTCGAAAACAAAATCCATCTGCGCAAGAGCAAGCCGGTCTTGCTGGCGGCAGGAATCATCTGGATCCTGGTGGCACTTGGTTACGCTTCCGTGGGAGACACACACACCCCCCACGAGGCGATCCGCCACAGCTTGCTCGAATACGCCGAACTTTTTCTTTTTCTTCTGGTGGCGATGACCTACATCAACGCCCTTGAAGAAAGGAATGTTTTCCAGGCCCTGCGGTCTTACCTCGTTTCCAAGGGGTATTCATTGCGTAAAATTTTTTGGATCACCGGTTTGCTGGCGTTCTTTATTTCCCCTATTGCCGACAACCTGACAACCGCACTGCTCATGGGGGCCGTGGTCATGGCGGTCGGCGGCGACAACAAGAAGTTTGTTTCACTGGCCTGCATTAACCTCGTTGTTGCCGCCAATGCCGGCGGCGCCTTCTCGCCCTTCGGCGATATCACCACCCTGATGGTGTGGCAGAAGGGTAAGGTTCAGTTTCTCGAATTTTTCGATATTTTCATTCCCTCACTTGTCAATTGGCTGGTACCTGCATTCCTGATGGGCCTGGCCATCGAACGGCAAGTGCCGAAGGTCAGCGGCGAGGCGGTGACCATGAAACTGGGGGCTCACCGGATGATCGTCCTATTTCTGTTGACCATTGTCACCGCGGTGTCATTCCACAATTTCCTTCACCTGCCGCCCGCAGCGGGAATGATGCTGGGGCTCGGATATCTCGGTGCGTTTTCCTATTTCATCAAGATACGCGAAGGGCGTGAAGACAGGTATGACAGCATCCTCGGCCAACGCCCGCATGAAACGCTTCACCCCCTGGAAGCCTTGATCCAGAGACGCAGCAAACTTTCGGAGTTCATTGGGGAGTATACCGAACCCACCTTTATGATCGACGACGATCATATCGTTACGCACTGGAACCGGGCGATGGAGAAACTCAGCGGTGTGCCAGCTGACAAGGTGGTCGGTACGCGCCGTCACTGGCATCCGTTTTACGAAAAGGAACGGCTGGTTCTGGCTGACCTGGTGCTGGAAAACTTTACCAAGAGAGAGATCGGCCGGCATTACGGCGGGCATCACAAACAGCTCCATTCAATCGAACATGCCTACGAAACTGCCGCATTTTTCCCTTCGCTGGGGAAAGAAGGTAAATGGCTCTCCATCGCCGCGGCACCGGTAAAGGACGAGAAGGGAAGTGTCATCGGTGTTGTTGAAACGCTGCACGACTACACTAATATGACACGCAAGACCTCACATTTCGACCTGATGAAACGAATTGCCCGTGCGGAATGGGACACCTTGCTGTTTTTTTACGGCGTGATCTTGTGTGTCGGTGGGATCTCACAGTTTGGCTACCTGGCGCTACTTTCCAATTACATGTATGTCGACATGGGACCGACGGCCGCCAACACGGCCGTCGGCGTTCTTTCCGCGATTATCGATAACATCCCGGTCATGTTTGCCGTGCTGACCATGGACCCCAGCATGTCTCACGGGCAATGGCTTCTGGTGACATTGACGGCCGGAGTCGGCGGCAGCATGCTGGCCATCGGTTCGGCCGCCGGAGTGGGGTTGTTGGGAACGGCGCGAGGGATATACACGTTCGGTGTCCACCTGAAATGGACACCGGCCATCGCCCTTGGGTACGGGCTGAGCATATTGTGTCATCTGGTCATCAATGCCCGGTTTTTCTAATGCCCATCCATAAATGGTCTTTTTTCCGCTGGGTCCCGCCTCGGCGTGATTCTCCGCAGGTTTTCGGCTGCGGCATACGTTTAGTACACCTCGCCGCAAAAAAGCAGTGGGGTTTCGTGTCTATTTGAAGGATTATTTCTATTCAACTTGCCCAGCGAAAAAAATCCTCATTTATGAATTGGACACTTTGTATTAACTATGCACCGTGGATGGGCATTTATCGATCTTTTTTCTTTCCATAGATGAGCGCTTCCGGATGGCGCTCGAGGTAATCGGTCAGGGCGCGCAGTGATCGGGCCGCGGCAGTGAGTTCCACTAAAGCGTTATTGATGTTGACCTGCAATGGAGCGTCTTCGTTCAGAATTGTTTCTACAGCGGCGAGTGATTGCTTTGCCTGCGACAGGGTGGCCGCAATGTCCGGAGTTACTCCCGTCCTTAATTCGCCAATCAGTTGCTGCGTTTCCATTAGGATCCCGTTCAGATTACGGGCGGCTTCCTGTAATTCAGGGGCGCCCATCAGCTGTTTGGTGCTCCGAACGGTGTCGCGGAGGTCATTACCGATTTGCTCCAGGGGCATTTTGTCCAGTTTGGTAAGGATGTGGCTTACCTGGCTGCTTATTTCCTCAATCGGTGTCGGCACTGTTGGGAATTGCGGATAGGGATCATTCCAGGCAATCTGCCGGCGAGGGGCATTGGGGAAGATGTCAAACGAAACCAATTGCTGTCCGGTGATCAGGTTGCCGATTTTAAGCTGTGCCCGCAGGCCTTTTTCGACCAGAAAATCGAGGATCGTCCGGCGTTCCTCTTCCTGGGCCAATTCCGAAGTGGGGATAAATCGCTCCGCTTCCATTTCCACCAGAACCGGAATGCGAAAATCCCTTCCCCTGGTATCGAACTCGAGCTTTATGTCAACGACTTTGCCGATCTTAATGCCTCTGAATTCTACCGGTGCACCCGGTGAAAGACCTCTCACGGATCCAGCGAAATATAGCACCCAGTAATTCTTCACCAGGTACGTCTTCTCCTGGCTGGCGGTATAATTTTCATAGAGGTTAAATACCTGGTCTGCCGCAGCCGGGCCTCCGGTTTCAAGGTAACTGGGAACATCAAAGGAAATACCGCCGACCAGCATGGTTACCATTGATTCCGTATTGAGTTGAACGCCCTCGGCACCAATCGAAAGGTCTAAACCGCTGGCGTTCCAGAACCGTGAGTTTTTGTATACGAATCTGTGGTACGGGCTGTTAATAAAAACCCCTATCGTAACACTCTGACCATCTTCAGCCAACTGATAGCCGACAACCTGACCCACCCGGATCTGCCGGAAATAGACTGGTGATCCCGTGTCGAGCGAACTGCGTTTTTCGGCCTTCAGGACGAAGTGGCGGCCCGGCAGGTCGGCAGTGACAATTGGCGGCTCTTCCAACCCGGCAAAGCGCCGGGACGGTTTGCCGGGTTTTCCCGGATCCATGCCGATGTAGACCCCTGAAAAAAGGGTGCCGATTCCCGAAACCCCACTGACATTTATCCGGGCCCGTACAACCCAGAAGCGCGTGTTTTCTGAAACCAGATCTTCGGCCTGCTTAAGAAGTTTGGCGGTGACTACCACCTGAGTCAGATCCGGGCTGAGGCTGATTTTCTGGACCTGGCCAAGATCGACGTCCTTGTACTTGATCTTGGTTTTACCGGCCTCGAGGCCCTCGGCCGTTTGGAAGGTGATGGTTATGATCGGGCCCTTTTCCGATTGGGCCTTATATATCAGCCATGCGCCGATAAGGGCAGCAACCAATGGAACGATCCACACGATCGAGAATTGCCTGAAGCGGGACTGGACAATAGCTTCCGGTATATCGTCAGGTTGGAATTCTGCTCTATTCTGCTCGTCCATTGCGGGGCTCCTTATTTATCCCATATCAGCCTGGGATCGAAACTCATTGCGGCAATCATGGTCAACACCACCACAGCTGCAAAGAAGACGAGTCCCGGACCGGCCTCAAACGAAGCGACGGCCCCCATTTTGACCAGGGCGACTGAAATCGTAATGACATAGACATCGACCATAGACCAGCGCCCGATAGCCTCGGTCAGACGGTAAAAACGGGCGCGATCCCTCGAACGCCAGACCGAACGGCGTTGAACTGAAACCAGCAGACCGGAAAGTATGACGATTTTCAATAAGGGGACAAGGATGCTGGCGACAAAAATAACCAGGGCGATTGGCCACATACCGGTATTGATGAAATAAATCACCCCGCTCATAATGGTGTCGATCTGAACGTCTCCCAAAGAGGTGGCTTTAGTAACGGGCAACACGTTCGCTGGGATATAACAGATTGCGGCTGCGCTCACCAGTGCCCAAGTCCGTTTGACGCTGCGGGGTTTGCGTAAATGCAGGGTGGCGCTGCAGCGCGGACATTGAACGGGGCGGTGGTCTTGAGGTGCAGCGGGTCGGCAAAGGAGGTGACAGCTGTGGCAGCTGATCAGGTCGGCGTCTTTAGCGGTGATGCTCGCTGATGTCATCTGCGGTCCCACCATTTTTCCCACACGCTGTTCGGATCCAGGGCAGCCGTGATGGCCGCCAGGACGTAAATGAGTGCCAGAAAGCAGTAAAGCGAAATTCCTGGTACGACTTCTGCCACATCGGTGAGCTTGACCAGGGCCACCAGAATGCCAAGCATGAAAACTTCCAGCATGCTCCACGGCTGCATTTTTCGGACCCATCGGAATACGCGCCAAACAGCGGGGGCCAGCAAGTTCAATTTCAACGTTAGCAAGACATACAGCAGTCCCGCCAGATGCAGAAGCGGCGATAAGACTGTGGTCAATAACACCAGCGCAGCGACTCCCGGCATGTCCTGAAGATAGAGTTCCTTGATGCCCGTCAGCAAGATGATCTGCCGGTACTGGCCTTCAAACGTCATTGCCAAGAAGGGAAACGAATTGGCCAGAGCGAAGAGGATCAGGCCGGCGATATTTAGGGCCAGGGTTCGTTCGAGGCTCTTGCGCCGGCGACGTAACAATATAGCGCCGCAACGGCTGCAGCGAGCTACCGTCCCCTGCCGGAGCGGCCCCATCCGATGCAACAGGTCACATTCATGACAGGCAATCATGGTCTTTCTCGGCATCCAAGACCCTTCCGGTTTATCTCAAATAAGATATCATCCCAATGTCCCGTTTCGTCATCCCGATCATTTGATCAAATAAAATATGCGGGTTAACGACCTGGTCCAATGCATCATGATTCATAAAAGGGGCGACTGTCAACATCTTTTTCTTTACATTTATGTATAAATTTCATACTGTTATGCTGATGAAAGATTACAGGGAAGAAATGCGCCAACAGACATTGACGCCTGAAAATAAGCCAGATCGGGTTCCAAGGATACTGTTTGACCGACGCGACCATGAATTGCTGCGTATCGTCACCGGCGTCCTCAACCGCGACCGTACCTTCGAGTATACCCGCAGAATCTATTACCCTTTTTTCCATCCCAACGGCATCAAGGAAATGGCCGAGTCGAAAGGTTTGCGCATCGCTTATGCCGTGGTCCACCTGCTCAGTTCACTCGAGGTCGGGGCGGTGGAAGAACGTCTCAGTGCCTTGCGTTCACTTCGCGACGAAATTCTCGACACCGCTGCCGGAACCATGCCCAAGAACACCGCCCGGGTATTAATGGAGATTATGAAAGAACTGGTCAGGTCTCACGGCAACTATCGACGACAGCTCGAACTGGCCCATGATTTTCGGATGACAGCTACCGGGAAGCCGCGTTTCGTGAGGGAGCAGCTCCGTTGCTACCACCTGCTGGAAATGCCCGAGGAATGGAATCAGATCTCGTTTGATGACCATGTTCACGATGCCAATACCAAAGGGCGCAAATCGTCCACCCACCTGATTATGGATGCCTGGATAAAAGGTATCCGACGCCTGCGGGTGATCCATTACAATTATATCGAACCGCGTTTTGCGGCCGAACTGTTGGAAGCGGCCGCCATTATGGGCGTCGACGTTCGCATCGGTATCGAGTTTTCGGCCCGCTTTCGCGGCAAATATGTGCAGGTGATCTGGGTGCCAAGGGGTTTTCCTGACGCGCAGGCATTTCTTTGCTTTCTGGCGGAAGACCCGGTCATCCAGATCATGGAAGAGGGGCGGGTTGTTTCGGCATACCAGCAGGAATATATACTGGCACTGCTCCGAGAATTCAATAAAACCCACCGACAAGAGATTGCCAAATCTATGCGGATCGACCTGGCGCCCCTGGATGAAACCGCGTTTCTCAAATTTGTCGCCCTCGGCCAAAAGTCCATTCTGCATCTTTCCAAGTTCATTCATCAACAAGTGCTGGAAGCCCTGAAAGATCGCGCCGCTGCCCTGCGTGAGCGATTCAACATTGCGGATACAAAAGAACAGCACGAAATATGCGTTGAGATCGAGACCCTCAACCGCATCAATATCGAACAATTTTTAGAAGATTTTCTGCGGCCGGAAAAGAACTCGAATCTCCCCAACCCGGTCATTCCCAGCGACGACCCGGAGGTCCCTGACCTGCTGCGCCTGAGCCCCTGTGAGTTGATCAAAAGATTGACAGGCTTGCATTCCGGGCATCGAATCACTCTCAATCTCAGCAATTTAAAAGTGGAAGATGTGTTGGAGTTGCTCTATGACTGTGAAGGGACGATCACGCGGCTCGAAATCTTCAATCTCAAAGATTACGCCGACGGTCACACCGACCATCTGAGCGAAATCAACCTGCTGCAACAAGCGCTCAATGAAGGCAGTGTTATCAGCCTGAAACGTGTCATCCGCAGGATTCTGTCCAATCTGGAGGCCGCGAACCCACCCGACCGTGACGAGCGGATTTGGAAGCTGAAAACAATTCTGCACGACATATTGCACTTGAAGGCTCTCTACGAAGGCACCCCCTTGAAATCGAGAATCGGAAGCGATTCCACCGGTCGTTCTTCGCGGGTGCACGGCATGGGGTTGGCCGTTATCGAGACGCTACCCCCCAGGGCCAGAAAAGAAGTCGCCCAGCAGGCTGGCGAGAACCGTGAAATCATTCCGATGACCATGACTGTTTTGCGGCGCTTGACTTTCGTGCCCTACAAAGGATCCGGTCGTCTCCTGCCGGCTCTTATTCGATTGGCGGGACGCCTGCCGATCATTCGCCGGCTGGGGCATCGGTGCATCGAAGACTGGTATGTAGAAGAAAAGTCGATCCGGATGAAACAACCCGGGGATATTGTCACCCTCGGTGGCGTACAGAAAAATCTTACCAATAAAATATACTTGAAACCGCCCCGGTTGACTCAAAATCACAAACGGGTTTCCTGGCGCTATATGAATACCCGTCTTAAAAACTCCCTCAAAGTCTTAATCGGTTTCGTTCCCGCTTTTACCACGTTCGCACTGACAAAAGACTGGTGGGTACTGGCATACGGCGGCGCATTTATCTGGTTCGGTATCACCGGTTTACGTAATATCATGCAGTCGGTTCTGGGGGGGGGAGGGCTTAGACGGTCACCCCTGTTGCGTTGGAACGACTACGTGAGCTGGGATCGCCTGACCGATTCATTGCTCTATACCGGGTTCTCCGTTCCCCTGCTCGACTGGGTGGTAAAAACCGTCATCCTCGACCGAGGGTTTGGCATTACCACGGCCAGCCACCCCGTGGCCTTGTATTCATTCATGGCGCTGGCCAATGGAATCTATCTCTCCAGCCACAATGCCTTTCGGGGGTTTCCCCGTACCGTCATCGTGGGTAATTTTTTCCGCAGCTTACTCTCGATTCCCATTGCCATCGCATTTAATGCGGCGACCGGTTCTTTGCTTCACCTTGCCGGGGTACAGGGCATCGAGAGCGTCCTTCAAAAATGGGCGGCTGTCATTTCGAAGGCGGCATCGGATTTTGTCGCCGGTATCATCGAAGGGCTTAGTGACCGCTATACAAACATTCAATCTCGTTTTCGGGAATATCGCAAGAAACTTTCCGGGCTCTTTAGAGTCTACGCCCAGCTGGAAGTCATGTTCCCCGAAACCGGCACCCGGGAGATTCTCGAAAAACCCTGCCGATATGCTGTTCGGAACAATGCCGAGGCACGCGATTTAGAGAAAATCGTTATGGTGCATGTTTTGGACATGCTTTATTTCTGGATGTACCAGCCGCGTGCCCGTACAGCCCTGCTCCGCATGCTCAACACCATCAGCGAGGAGGACCGTCAGTTACTGGTGACGTCCCAATTTGCATTGGACCGCAACCGGGAAATCAGCCAGATGTTTATCGACGGCATTCTTGGGAAAGACTTCGCCCGGGCCCTTTCCTTCTACCTTGCCCGCTCACCCGAATATCTCAACGTCATGAAGCAGCTGTCGGAATAATCATCATCGCTAACCCGAATATTTCATGAAATCTTTTTCACCGAGCAGAAAAAAAAGACGCCATATCGGGGCATTGGTCAAACTCATGAACCGGATAACCGAGGGACACTTTGTGCCGCCCCAAGATCTAATGAAAGGGCTGAAAAGATTTAACACTTCCGTATCTCGAAATTTATTTTTGAAAAGCGGTATAAATTCATTTGTCGACAAGTCAGATTGTATGGGCTGTCTTGGGAGTTGATCAATGGAGACCTTTATAAAAATTTTGCCTATTATCGTTGTATTCGTTGTTGTTTTTCTCGTTAGGGAAGGTCTCTCATTTTACAAGTATCTGAAGAATTGCCAGCTTCATGAAGCAGCCAAGACCGATAAAATCGATAAGGTTCGCAGGCTACTTAAAGAGGGACACCCTGTGAACGCCTTGGACTCACGGTTTGGTTTGACGCCGCTTCATTTTGCCGTACGAAACGGTCGTGTGGAGATCGCCCAGTTGCTCATTGAAAATGGCGCCAGTCTCAACCAACCATCAACATTAGGTATAACACCTCTTGATTGGTTTTCAGAGTATCTTGATCCTAAACAGCGCAGCACCCTGTTGCGTTTTGCCGCTGGTGACAAGGACGCCCATGATGTTCAGGACCAAAAGCTGGAAATGTAGCCTTTCTACACGAGGCTTCGCAAAGATTATTGAGATATTAATAATTGTCTATAACCTATCTGCAATTAAATAAACTTTTAAAAGATATTGATCTCTCCAACTTATCACAGTTTCGCCATAACTACCGATAGGTATTACTTCGCAGCTCAGCTGCATTTCTGAATCGAGCGATTACCGAATCCTGTCTGTATCTTTGATGTAACTTTTGATATTTGTACCTGTGGCAAAATATTTTTAGTATCGACATTTATACCCCATCTTAAATATAACAAATCCTTTATTGGCAGCCCATCATCCTTGACAACCTGCAACGTATCGAATAATTAATATTTTAGCTCAGGTTGGGTTACAGCATATCCTATGCGATCATTACATCCTTCTTTCTGATCCCACATCTCCAGCACTAAAATCTCCTAAATTTCGAGAAGCCTTTCGGAAGTCCACTATGGGGCTGAAGGTTTTAGACGAAATTACAGCTATAATAACCTTCAACGTTGTCAGATATCGTAAAAAGGCATTTATCGTATAGGCATGCAACACGTTGAAAGGGTCTCTTCCATGCAAAGCTGCAGCATAAATGAGGCCCGGCAAACAGGAAAGGAGGGAATACCATGTTTGTTAAGGCTATTATCCAAAGGCCCATCAAGAAGGGTAAAGACAGTCAGGCCTTCTCATTGCTTAGAAAAATCCGATCCAATGCCATGAACCATCAAGGTTATATCTCAGGCACGACGATGGTCAGCACGGAAGACCCACAGGAAATGGTGGTGATCAGTACCTGGCAAAGCTTGGGAGACTGGGAAAAATGGAAGGAAAGCAAGGACAGAAAAGAAATCGATGACCGTCTGTTAGAAATACAGGCTAAGCCGACATCTTATAGAACCTATACTTCCCGCAAATATAGAATCTCCGTAAAAAAGGGATTCCCTGACGCCCTCGATTGAAATCAGGCCACAGGCTAAAAATAATGCTCATATCCGGTCGTAAGAATGCAACCCGCTCAATAATACTGGGCACTATTTGTCTATCATTGGTTCTCGCTGAGCCGTGGTGTGCGTAAACTACAATTAAGCGCAGGTTTATTTATTGCATCAGAACCTGGGGATACTCATACCCGACCCACATTGAATACCACATCGTTAACATACCGATACCTATGACAATAATGTAAAGTGGGCGATATTAGAGTAATGTGATGTATCCACAATTTCCTGTTATCATAAATGTCATATATGCCATGGGTAGGTGTTTAAGGAAAACACGGCTTTGCTCATTCAGTATGTGGCAGCAATCACATTAAAAATTTGGTAAGCGTTCACAGGGCACCGCATCTGCTTTGTTGTCGGGCACTTGAAGTACAAAAGTACGTCTGCGCACCCGACGCCTTGCATCTGTGGCACCCTGTAAACGCTTACAATTAGGTGGTTTGAAGCGCATCGGACTTTGCAACCCTGTGAACGGTTACAAAATTTGAAATACATCATTGTATTTTCTGCTTTGTTGATTTTATAGTAAGCGCAATGCCAAAATGACATTTATTAAAACATAAGTGAGGCTCTCATGCGTTGACTCCGAAACCTGTTTCTCAATCGAGAGGCGGGGTTTTTTGTTCATGTCAGGGGGGGTTGGATATTATGAAAAGTTTAACTTTATTTATAAAATTAATTTCATTTCAGGTTGCATCAGTGTGCATAGTAGCAAACCTGGTGATAACGGCTCCGGTTGTTTTAGCGGAGTCTTCCCAGGCTTTTAGGCACAAAAACGGTCTTCAGGCCTATGTCCCGCCCGAGTGGTTTTTAAGGGGATACTTCATTGCCTCTGAAAAAAATCCAGAGTACGTTTTTGGAACGGTTCAGGATTTTGCAGGAACGCTTGGCGGTACAACCACGTGGTTGATCGAGGACTTGGAGTTAGAACGCCTCAAAGCGGTTTCTGCAGATGGCAAGAAAATCGAATATTCGCTGTTTCTTGAAGCAATTTTAACTGATCGTACGGAGTATTGGGTTTTCGTGGTGCTGCCATATAAAAGCGCACAGGCGTGGTACGATGCGAGGCGAGCCTATCACGGAAGAAAAGCCGATGAGTATTACGGAAAAACCCGAAGCGAGATTGAACGTGCACTGAATCGAGGGCTTAACATTAACGCTGAGCTTCGCTTTTGGATAGAGAACGGAGAGACCAGCCTGCAGGTCCCCGAGGACGTAATCATAAGCAAATACAACATTAAGCCAGTTTTCGATCTCGGCACGGGCCGCCGGATGGAGCCGGCCGCCAAAATTGAGTAGCTCGGAATCCAAGGAGGGTATAAACCATGTCATTCAATGAGAATAAATCTGATAAATCCAATCGCCGGGATTTCCTAAAAAAAGCTGCTTCAATAGGATTGGGGACTGCGGTGGGCACTGCCGTTCTCCGGTCGCCCCGTCCGGCTTCAGCCCAGATTGTCCTTCCCAATGCGCCGATGCCCCGCAGACCTTTCGGCCGGTCGGGCATAAAGGTCTCTACACTTTCACTTGGCGGGATGTTTGACATATTGAACAATCGACTAATGCTTGCCAAAGCGCTCGAGTGGGGGATTGACTATTGGGACACCGCTGAAGGCTACGGTGGGGGGCGCAGTGAAGAGGGCATCGGTCGCTGGTTCGCTCGATACCCCGATACCCGTAAGCAAGTGTTTCTAGTGAGCAAACTTTCACTGAGAAAAGGTACCGATTTTACGCCACGGCTTGAAGCATGTTTGAAACGGTTGCATACTGATTACATTGATCTTCTTTTTGTGCATGGCATCAAAGGCCTTGATGATATTCCCCCCCACCTGAAATCCTGGTCCCAGGCAATGAAAAAGGCCGGTAAGTTGAGGTTGTTCGGCTTTAGCACACATGCCAACATGGAAGACTGCCTTGAGGAGGCCGCTCGGCTGCCGTGGATAGACGGCATCATGTTTACCTACAACTACCGCCTGATGCATGAGAATCGAATGAAAGCGGCGGTTGAGGCCTGCTACCGAGCCGGTATCGGTCTCACGGCCATGAAGACCCAGGGCGGCGGTCCGGTCATGAGTGATTCCGATGCTAAGATAGAAATGGCAAGCCGCTTTATGCAAAAAGGATTTACACACCATCAGGCAAAACTAATGGCTGTTTGGGAAGACAAACGTATCGCCAGCATCTGTTCTCAGATGCCCAATCTCACCATTATGGCAACCAACGCGGTTGCGGCAGTCGATCAAACACGACTTTCACAATCCGATCGTACCTTGCTGGCTCAATACGATCGGGAAACTTGCAGCGACTATTGCGCTGGATGCGGCCGTCTTTGTTCAGAAGCGCTTGGTGATAAGGTGCCGATAAACGATGTCATGCGCTGCCTCATGTATGTTCATTCTTACCAGGATTTAATGCTGGCACGTTCCACCTTCGAAATGCTGCCGGGTCAAATAAGAGCACTCTTGACTCAGCTAGACTTTAATGCGGCGGAACGGTCGTGCCCTCGAAACTTGCCGATCGGACGGATGATGCGAGAAGCGACGAAACTTTTGGCCTGACCGAGGCTAAAGCAGGACCCAGAGGTGGGGTCAGTATTGACGGGCCAAGCCATGAGGGCTGTTGCTGATGATATCACAAGCTCCGAGATACGCCATTGCCAGCGTATATTTGGAGATACAGGTTGTTTTATTCAAGGGAAAACCTAATATCCCCTAATAAATCGAACCTTTCAAAGTATAGTTATCCAGAACTTATCGTAACAGTCGGCGTGATTTCTCATATTTGGTCGAATGGCAAGTAACTGCAAGCGCAGGAACCCCCGTTCTCCTGCGCTTATTTACCTGTAAAAATCATCAGGCTCATTCATGAAAGACGGGGGTACCCAGATCGGACAATGAAAAGTTGTAGAAAACATGGTGGCCGTCATAATCCAAGACTCGCAGGTCATCTGATTGTTTTAGGTCGCCCAATATGACATCAAATTGTTTGCCATATTTTTCCTTGACCAGATTTTCAGGAACCTCATAGGCGATGTATTTCTTGATCCCTTTATGAGCTAGTTTATCCACCAGTGTCGAATCGTTGAGTGCACCATAACTCGTCAAAAGCAGTATCGGGCCAGTGCCGGTAAAGAAAATCCCTGCCTTCATAATGCACCTCCTTTTTTGAGGGTAATTTTCTATCTTAATATCAGATAGATATCCGAAAATACGACACACGAAACATTGGTGCTTCACGGATGTCAAACAGGTGCAATATTCGTATGGATGACTCCCCGGTTAACCGAGGGCTACGGATATCTACCTGATATGGATCTATATCTCTAAGAATATGGCCGTTAACGGGACGAACATACTGGGGCGGAAACTACTGAAAATACATGGGTCCATCATCACTTAGTTTCTGGTTAATGCGGAAGCGTAATAGACGATTTGCAACGCTAAGTGGGATTCAAGGTAGCATAGGGGATGCGCGACAGAAAAAAAGAAAAGAGGATAGAATTCATAAGTGTATTCTTGTAATTAGAAAGTAATATGGCATTGAAAAATGTCAAGGAATTAGCGTGTTGGAAACTTTAATCATACAATCATTTCCAGGCCGATATTTCCGAATTTGGTCAAGTCTTTATATTTGTCCTCGATCATCCGTTTCTATTACCAGTTGTAACCTTCGAGTGGGCCGCAACGCTGGCTTGGAAATGACCGGAAAGAATTTGGAATAAAGTCGTCAAATCCACTGATGACGCCGCTATGATGGTTACTGGGCTGTTTTTGCGTAATCTGAGTGGATTGAAGCTTTATTGAATGTTTTATTGATCAAATTATTGCGTTCTTTTTCAATTCTCTTCTATTCGCTGCTGTGCCAATCCATCACGGCTATAAGATCCATAAACTCCCTGCTAAAAGGAAATAGCGTATGTCCGCAACTTTTTATTAGGGTGGTTACTCCACCCCACTTGCCTTTAACACCTCTTAATCTTTAGGAAAATCAATTCCAAGGCGTCGGACAGTTTTTACTTTGGGAATACCACTATTTATCCAACCTCTGCGTTTTTAGACAGCATCTTTGAGTTTTTCATATTCTTTTTCTCTGAGCTTTCTCACAATGCCCACTTTTTCCACTGCAACTACTTCAGAGATGTCCATATGGTATCTTTTTATAGCTGTTTGTCATATCGTTCTTTCCTTGATTCATACTCATTTACATTCACAGGACCCATTGCCTTATAAGCATTATTCAATAAAAGCTGAAACCGTTACATCTATTAAACAGTTCAGCACTATCTTTCATCTTGACGGCCTATCCTTCATCGGCGCGTCTGATATTTGCTTAGTTTGGTATATCCATAAAAATCAGATAGCATTTCCACTCAAAGCGATGTCGCTAAAAGCTTCAATCTCGGTCTGCAGTTCGTCGAATGCAATCAAACCTCGCTTTAGGTGTTCTGGTAATTCCTTATTGGCAGCACCCACGAGAATGCCCAAAACCATTCCACGGTGGACGTTGTCACCACCAGCATTTGCGTTTGCAAGGAGCGCGGATTCCACATCCATGTTGTGGGCTTTCGCAAAATATAAGAGCAATGGCAAACCATGCTCTGGATAGCATGCTGTGGCAAACAATTGATTTATAACTGCCGAGTCAGAATCTTCTCGAACGAGTCGGTCCACTTCATACGGTGCGTCGACAAGAAGCGTGTGTAATTCCCACATTTTGCGTTTCGGAATGTTACCGGGCCCGTGGTGATCTCGGTAGACCGCAAATAGCTGTTCACCTGTTATTTGAGGCGGGTGCACGCGTTGTGCATAATCTGATATCGCCTGGCTCGGCTCGGCATCCGCCAACAGGGCTTGTAGCAGGGGCACCAGCACGCCCAATGCACTGGTCACATTTTCCGATCGGTGGGTGAGATTTTGATGCTCAATGGCCAAACCCAAGCCCTGATAGGCACTGCCCGCAATCATTGATATGACCAGGGGCCGGATTATGCCACCATGGGAACCGATGGACCACACGTTGCGCTGCAGCTCGGCGCAGCCATGAGGAGGCAAGCCGCGGGAGTAATTTTCGAACCACCGTCGAATATAGATTTCACAGTACGGATCGCGGTTTCTGCCAGTCGTTGTCATATGCGCGATGAAATCTTCAATGAATGCATCGGGATCATAACGGCCGCAACGGATCACCGATCGCATCAACACGCGGACAAGATGGGCGGCCAGGGTGTTTTCGCCTGCTTTGAGCCCATGGTGGTAATGATAGCGATCTGCCAGTTCGGGAACGGGATTCCCATGGGCCTTTTCTCGTTCGGTGCTCCTGATTTTAAGCGTGCTGTAGCTAGTATGGTAGAAGCGGGCATGCTCATGCAGGATATCGAATGCCCGGCCCTGACGTTTGGCAGTCTCAACATCCGGATGATAGGCCATTCCCACCATAAAGCTTTCGAGATGAGGATGAGGGGGCTCTTGGTAATCCCGAATCCCGCCGTCAAAGACTTTTCGAACGTTATCAACCCTGTAATACCAATGAGCGGGCATGGCCAACGCATCCCCGATAAAAAGTCCCCATAACGCATTTTGTAGGCGTCGTCGGGACAAGATTCTTTTCTGTTTATTGGACATCTTAATTCACCTCTTGAAGGGGCAGACACTCTAAGCGTTCAGCGATTTTAATAAAAACCGGACTCAGCTAGCCCAAAGTACCGCCGCCATAAATGTTACCGACCAGCTATCATTCGGATTTGAAAAC
>CAVRBA010000033.1:0-103536 GCA_963719015.1 uncultured delta proteobacterium
GATCTATGAGGGATTCGTCAATAAATGTTTTAGATGCATTCATTTCATATTCATGCTAACGCTGGAGCTGAGACGCAGGAACCGCGCAAGCGTTTCACGTCGATTCTCCAGCGACTTGTTATATGCACTTTTTTGCACCGGGAGCAAGTTTTTGGAAGAATATCAAAAGAACCGTAAAGATACCTTCGACCGATTCAGAATCGCCCTCAACACACACGGTACGCATACACCCTGTGAAACAGTTCCGGGTCTTCCAGCGGTAGCCCCGGAAACTTTTTGGTTTTCTCCGTTAGCTGCCATTTACCATCCTTTTCCAGGGTTACGAACTTTTCTTTATACCCCTTCGGCGCATAGACATCTTCCAATAGGCTGAAAAATATATAGCCGCCCGGGCACAACACACGCACCAACTCATCGAAAGCACTTGCTGGTGCATGGCCCGCGGTGAAGACCCCGATGGACTGACAAGCGCCAAAATGATCGGAAGGAAAATCCAGCTTCTCGCCGAGAATCATTTGATGAAGATCCGTATAGATATTACGCTCGCGGGCCTTCTTCAGCATGCCTGTGGACATATCTACACCGACCTGTCCCCGGTACCCCAGCGCATCGAGGACAGCCCCCATCAATCCCGTTCCTGCGCCGGCATCGAGTATCGGCTTAGTCTCTGGCATCACGTATTTTCCAAACAGGCCCGCAGCAACAGCCGGGATCTGATAACCGAATGCAGTGACATGCTCGTCGTACTTTCCAGCCCACAGGTCGTAGGCCTTCTTCAAATCACGGTTATCTTTGGCAGAGTACACTTTCTGTAAATAGGCACTGCTTTCTTCTGTTACCATTCAGTCGTCTCCTCGCATGACCGTCCCCTATTTCCTTCACACATTAGCGATCAGCAAAACCGCCTTGCTCGGCTTTGGCAAGATCTTTGAGGTATTTCGGGAACGGACGATTTGCGGCCATCAGAGCTTCGATCATGCGTGATGCGACGCCGCTTGTGGTCCAAATTCGATCTTTGCGCGGAATAATATCGTAACCGGCGGCATTGAGAAACCTGATAACCTGATAGTTCCAAGCTGGTTCCTGAAAGCGTTTTAAAAGTTTTTGGTCCATGCCGCCTTTGCGATTGTTGTATACGAGCACTGGAATAAATTCATTTTCGATGGCTTCGACGAGTAAGGGGTTTGTCAGAACTTCGCGGCCAAACTTTTGGACACCCGCACAACCCGGGATTTCTTGGAAAAGGACGAGTATGGGTTTGCCAGTTTTAGCACTACTCTCTAAGGCGGCATCAAAGTCGCGTCCCCATCGAACGTCACCGACCTCGATGGGATTTTCTATCGTTTCGCCACCGTACGCTGTAACGCCGATAGCTAATATTATAAGAATTTTGAGCACTCTCATTTTTGTTATTCTCTTCTTAGAAAGATTCAACGGTTACTTTATCCATAATATTGTCTTTTGTCGAACACTCCATCCTGCCGAAGTGATGTGAAGCAATATAAATCTTATTGAAGAAAGCTTCATGTTGGCGCCTCTAAATAATTTAAATCAACTTTCTTAAGCTTTTTAACTGCAACATCTGACTTAAACCTTTTGGCCTTTAATACATTTTCTTTCTTGTATCTTCATCGGCCACTACACTCCGCAGTATATTTTCAGCGATTTGCAGTGGGGTAGAATTCGTGGTTCACACTTTTCGACGAAATTCCGAAAAGACAAAAAGCCACTAACGGCCGAGCTAAGCGGCCGGCTGGAACTTGCACGACCTAATTTGAAGCCTGAGACTATGTTCCTATATGAAATCTCTTAAGTGGCGCAGACCCACCCGGTCAGACTCGAGCGCATGGTTATGCATTGCTGACCGTCGCTGTAACTTCTATTTCGAGCTTCATTTTATCTTCAAGTAAACCAGCAACAAAAACGGTGGCAGCAGGGCGGGCTTTGGCTAAATATTTCTTGAATATCGGCCAGCATGGTTCAAAATCTGATTTGTCTGGGAATATATAGTGAACACGTACTACCTGATCGAGACTGGAACCTGCTTCAACAAGCGCTTTTTCTATATTTTTAAAACACTGGTCGGCTTGTTCAACCAGATTATCGGATATTGACATGGATTCGTAGTCATATCCAGTTGTGCCAGAAACAAAAACGTAGTCTCCATCCACTACTGCCCGGGAATAACCAATTTTCGATTCGAACTCTGAGCCGCTTGAAATTAACTTTCGGTTCATTCTGTTTTCCTTAATCTAAATGCATAACAGATATTAGACGGAATCTATTTTAATTAATATCGAAGAATCGTCTATATCCAATAAGATAGAATTAAGTGTTTGACAAACCCCCGCCATTGTGAAAAATGATTTTAGTTCTGTACATTCACTTAAATTTCTAATATTAAAGCGCAAATGCCTCAAAGAGTCAAAAAATTTTGGAACGCCTACCGTGACGTCGTTCTGTCGGGAGGAATTCCCGAAGATTATCGCGACTGGTATGTCCGCAGGGGTGAAGGTTTCGCCACGTTTATCAAGGGCAAGCCGCTAAAAACGAACCAGTCGCGACGTTGAATAATGCCTGAGATCGGATGTCGAACATACGTGTTTCCGTCGATCCCCGCAGCCGCAGGGTTCGCCGACACCATCTGCATGCCAGCACCATCCAGAAAGCGGTCAAACGGGCCGCCAGAAGCGCCGGTCTTCCCAAGCCGGTCAGCCCGCACACCCTCCGGCATTCATTTGCCACGCACCTGCTGGAAAACGGCTATGATATCCGCACCGTGCAGGAATTGCTGGGTCATGCCGACGTTGCGACCACCATGATTTACACCCATGTGCTCAACCGCCCCGGCATCGCAGTCAAGAGCCCGGCCGATTTTTAACCGCCAACGTTATGGAGCTCCGGATGGCTTACTGGACCGGAAACATGACTCGGCCGCGTTTTTCACGCCATAGCCAGTCAATATGGGTTGAGGTATTTGTTCAGACCGATTATGGTTACCCTGCATCACCAAAAGAGGATCGGCGCGCTTTAGAGCCAAGGCCGTGAATAGCAACCCTTAAGACGTTTAACACCGATGGCGACATCCGAGTTTACCAAATCCAACCGTAAAAAACAGCCGACCGGCACGCTCGGCACTTTCGCCGGCGTGTTTACCCCCAGCATCCTGACCATCCTCGGCATCATTCTCTTTTTAAGGCTCGGCTACGTGGTGGGCAGCGCCGGGCTGGGGCGGGCGCTGTTGATCCTGGCTGTGGCCAACGGCATATCGGTGCTGACCTCGTTTTCCCTGTCGGCCATCGCCACCAACCTGCGGGTCAAGGGCGGCGGGGATTACTACCTGATATCCCGCACCCTCGGGTTGCAGTTCGGCGGCTCGATCGGTATCGTGCTCTACCTGGCCCAGTCGGTGTCGATTGCGTTTTACTGCATCGGCTTCGGGGAAGTCGTTGCCGAACTGACCGGCAGCCGTTTGACATACATGCCCCAGATCATTGCCGCCGCCGCGGTGGCCTTTTTGTTCATCTTCGCCTGGTTGGGCGCGGATTGGGCCACCCGTTTTCAGTTTGTCGTGATGGCAATTCTGGGGGCGGCCCTGGCTTCCTTTTTTATCGGCGGCATCGGGCGCTGGGACGGAACCCTTCTGGCCGCCAACTGGTCGGCGCCGACAAACGGTCCGGGCTTCTGGGTGATCTTTGCCATTTTCTTCCCCGCGGTTACCGGCTTCACTCAAGGGGTGAGCATGTCCGGTGACTTAAAAGACCCCGGGCGCAGTTTACCGCTGGGCACATTTGCGGCCGTAGGACTTTCTATCGTCGTTTACTTCCTCGCGGCAATTTTGCTGGCCGCCACCTTGCCCCAGGCCACCCTGAGTCGGGAATACGGCGCTATGGGCAGTGTGGCTCTCTTCCGCGGACTGATTACCGCCGGCGTTGTTGCCGCCACTCTTTCCTCGGCCATGGCTTCTTATCTCGGTGCCCCCCGAATTTTGCAGTCTCTGGCCTCCGACCGTATCTTTCCGTTTTTGAACCCGTTTGCCAAGGGTTCTGGTCCGGCGAACAATCCCCGCCGCGGCGTGCTCCTGTCGACTGTGATTGCCTTCGGTACCGTCGGTATCGGGCAACTGAACCTTATCGCCCCCCTGGTCTCGATGTTCTTTCTCATTTCATACGGCCTGCTCAACTACGCCACCTTTTACGAAGCCCGATCGGAAAGCCCCTCCTTTCGCCCGCGGTTTCGCTGGTTCGATGCCCGCGCCAGCCTGGTAGGGGCCCTGGCCTGCCTGGGCGCCATGCTGGCCATCGATCCACTACCCGGCGTTGCGGCTCTGGCCATCCTGTGCGCCATTTATCTTTACCTGAAGCAAAAAGCGAGGTCTCCGCGCTGGGCCGACAGCCGGCGATCGTATCACATGCAGAGAATTCGGGTACACCTTCTCGAAGCGGCTGCAGAACCGGAACACCCCCGGTATTGGCGGCCCCAGATGCTGATTTTTGCCGATGAGCCCATCCAACGGCAATCCCTGCTGCGTTTTGCCGCCTGGATACAGGGCCGTAGCGGGTTTACTGCTGCGGTGAGAATACTCACCGGTCAGACGGCCCGGCTGCGCAGGGAGAAGCAAACCGCCGAAGATGAATTGAGGGACGACATTCGCAAAAGCGGCCTCGAGGCTTTTCCACTGGTTGTATTGGCCGGCGACCGCAAAGATGCCGTTCAGGTGCTGGTGCAGTCCTTTGGGATTGGCCCACTGCATGCCAATACAGTGATGGTCAACTGGATCAACGATACCTCCGATTCCCCGCAACATTACATGGCAGCGGTCTACGGGCGCAGTCTCAGAGAAGCGTATCGCTTCGGGTGCAACCTGATCATAATGGATGCGACAAACGAGGAATGGGATGAATTAATTGAAATACCAGCCGGAAAGCGTCGAATCGATGTCTGGTGGCAGGATGACGCCACCGGCAATCTCATGCTTCTTCTGGCTTATCTGATCACCCGCAACGCGGAATGGGAAGGGGCGACGATCCGGATGCTGGTGGCGCAGGACGGCAGTAAAACTGATGAGCTTACTCAAGAGGCATTGCAGCAGAGACTGGATGATGTGCGCATCGACGCCGTACCTACGGTCGTCGACAAGCTCGATTCGTATACGGTGATCGAGTCCTCCCGGGATGCGTCCCTCGTTTTTCTGCCCATGCGGATTCAAGATTTAAGTACGATCAGCGCATTCGGCTCTTCCCCGGAGGACCTCTTCGGGCACCTGCCGCTGACGGCCCTGGTGCTGGCGGCTGAAACCATCGAGTTGGATGCCGAGCCGGAAGAAGGCGAAGCCGCCGAGCGTGCCAATGCCCTCGACGCCCTTTCCGACGCCGAAAAGAGAGCGAAAAAGGCGCTAAAGGAGGCCGAAAAAGCCGCCACGACAGCTCAAGTTCTGACCGACAAACTCAACAATGTCCAGTCATCCGTCGCATTGCAGGAGAACGAATCGGCATTGGTCGAGCTCATGGCTGATATCCGCATATGCCGAGAACGAGCTGGAAATAAAAAAACGCCGGTTGGCAAAGGAGAAGGCCAAAACGGAGAAGGCGGCCCGGGAGGCGGAGGCCGTGGGGGCAAAGGAACCGGAGGCACCACCCGGTCAGGAGGAAGAATAACCTGCACTTTTCCCGGAAATTTTTCAGCAAGTCATAAAATTGATACAACGACAGCGTATGAAAAAGGAAAGTTAACTCCAGAAAAAGCGCAATGCCCCTCTCGTATCAATGCCTTTTGTTCTTCTAGAGCCATTTTTTCCGTTTGAACCATGCCACCATCCCGATAAAGACCAGAATAAGCAGCGCCCAGAGGACAGGGTAGGCATAGTGCCACTTGAGCTCCGGCATATACTCGAAGTTCATTCCGTATATACCGGCGATAAAGGTCAGGGGAATGAAAATCGTGGCGATGATGGTCAGAACCTTCATGACTTCGTTCATTTTGTTGCTGATCGTCGACAGGTAGATGTCGAGCAGCCCGGAAAGGACATCGCGAAACGACTCGATGGTGTCGATGACATGGATCGTGTGGTCGTAAATATCGTTAAAGAAAACGCGCACGTCGCTGTCGATAAGAGGAGATTCTTCCTTGATCAGCCGGTTTAACAGTTCCCGAATTGGCCACACCTGTTTCCTCATGAAAATGATATCCCGCTTCAGGGCATACACGTGCTGCAGACTGGCCGGCGTGGGATCGGTAAGCAGCGCCTGCTCCAGCGTCTCAATTTTTTCTCCGAACGCTTCGAGGATGATGAAGTAGTGGTCGACCACCGCATCGATCAGGGCATAGGCCAGATAGTCGACGCCGGCCTTACGGATACGCCCCTTGCCTTTTTTGATCCGTTCGCGCACCGGCGTCAGAACGTCCCCGGGAATTTCCTGAAACGAGATCAGAAAATTTGTTCCCAAAACCAGGCTGACCTGTTCGGATTCGATATGTTCTGATTTCGTATCGTAATAGAGCATTTTGAAAACAATGAAGATGTAATCGTCGAATTCCTCGATTTTGGGTCGATGACCGGTATTGACGATATCTTCGAGGGTCAAGGGGTGGATGTCGAAATGCCGGCCGACGGCTTCGATCAATTCGAGGTCATGCAGCCCGTCGATATTGACCCAGGTGACCGTGGGCAAGGTCTTGAGCGGCAGGGCCTCTTCAATGGTCGAGATTTCTTTCTCGAAATATCGATCGGGGTCATAATCGGTAATTGTGATGCGACTCTTTTCGGCCTTCCCATTGCCGATGGAAACGAGAGTGCCCGGGGACGTTCCCGGTTTCTTGACAGGTCTCTTGACAAACCGCCTGAGCGTACGCGATCCTTTTTTCACTTCACGCGCCGGGCGTCCACTTGGTTTTTTGTCCATTGCGCCTCCGCTGCTTTTGTTCATTCGATCACTACATGGGCCCGCGGATTGTTTAAAGTATTTACGGATGCAGTGACTTGATTACAGCAAGACTCATACGCATCAGGCCGATAGAGGAGAAAACCAATTCTTTTCGATCTTTTTCCGAGACAACGGGTGCATATTACGGGGCCGCGAACCGATAACCGATATAAGCGGCATATACCACGACTGCCAGGGCGCCTTCCCAGCGGTCCACCCGCGCTTTTTTCCCGCTGAACATGAAGGCAAACAGGAGCAGGCCGGTGAAGACCGTCATAAGAACATCGATGTTGTTGCTTAAACTGAACGGCAGCGGTTTGATCGTCGCCGTGACGCCAAGGACAAAGAAGATGTTGAAACCGACGATGTTACCGACCGCGATATCGGCCTTGCCCCAGTAGGCGGCCATGGCCGATGTGGCCATTTCCGGTAGTGACGTTCCAACGGCCACGATACTGAGACCCACCACCGCTTCGCTCAAACCGAAGTGGGTTGCGATGGATACCGCGCCACCCTCAATCCATCTGCCGCCGAGGCACAGACCCACTAACCCTCCGACCAGGCGTAACAATGCCGCCGGCGTGTCATAAGTTTTTGAAGGAACCTGTTCGGTGATCGACTCGATACCGTTCGCGGCCGTAAACGCATAGTAGAGAAAAACGATGAAAAAACAGAGAAGCACCAGACCATCGCCACGGGTGATGGCTGACGCGCTTTGCTGGTCTATGAGCCGGTCATTGGCCATCAAGCCGAACACGATTGCCGCCAACAGACTGAAAGGTATCTCCCGCCACACCGTTCCCTTGGTCACGGCCATGGGGCGGATAACGGATGCCACACCCAGTACCAGCAGCGTGTTGGCGATGGTCTATTTTTAATTAGGTTCGACGTCTTTGTCAACGGCCACCGGAGAGCGGATCGATATTTCAACTTGATTTTGACGCCTGCTGCGGCTAAGAATTAATAGTGCAACTCTGGTCACGGCGGCCAAGGGGCAACCAACTCATAAGGGGAGCGGTAATATGGAACTGATCAAAATACGATTTGGTAATGAACCGGATTCCAATGAGACCTCAATTGGGAAAAACCTTTCGGATGTTTTTCGGACGTCAAACCCGTTATTCAGATGTTCTGATTGCCTGTGGGTTCCCCCGATGGACATGATCGAAACGCCCCAAGAAATAGTGATCATTGCCGAGATTTCAGGTTCAGAGAAAGAGGATATGCAGGTTGAGATCACCCGCAAGGCCGTTAAAATCAGCGGGCGGCGGCGCGCCATGCCCCCTTCGTCTTCGGCAACCTATCGACTGGCGGAAATTCACTACGGCAATTTTGAAAGGATTCTCTATCTGCCGGAACCGGTCGATGGGGATAACATCGATGCATCTTATTCCAAAGGGTTGTTAACAATACGGCTCGCCAAGTTGCCGGAGGATAAGCTTCATAAGGTTCCGATCACATAGGACGCGTCTTTGTATATCACCAACCCCATTCAAATATTCATCAAAAGCATTATGAGGTGTTTCCAGTTTCCCTCCATATCGTGTCTTTAACTTTCGATAATTTTCGCCCATCGTGAAATCAGCGGGATAAGTTTGGTAAAGGGGATGAATAGGCCTCCGACCCCAGCAAACCGTAACTGGCACCTTTTTAAGGATTAAGCCAGAAACAACATCTGCTGTGGTTTTCAGGTCAATTCCGAAGTCAGAAGTCAGTACGGTACCACCAGGGGCCGCTTCAGCATCTTTTCGTAAAGTGTGATGTAGGCACTGGCCGTAACGGCGTGATTGAAGCGTTCGACGCTTTGGGCCATTATCCGACTGATCTGACGATCTCTGACGGTATTCGGCAGGCTGAAAAACCGCATGGCTTCGTCGATGGCCCATGACAATCCTTGCGCGTCGAATATCTCGAACAGGAAACCGCTACCGGTACTTTTTCGAACATTAATAGGCTCGACGGTATCGTGAATGCCACCGGTGTCGTGGGCCACCGGCAGGGCACCGTAAATCGAACCGATCATCTGCGGCAGGCCGCACGGTTCGAACCGTGACGGCATCAGCACGAAATCAGAGGCGCCATAGCTCAGCCGTGAGAGGGTTTCATCGAACGGTCTCACGGCCACGCGATTTTCAATACCATGGAATGAAGCGATATTACGGAAATGGTCATGATATTCACCATTCGCCACGAAGACGAACTGTACATTCCTGTCCCAGTAGCGGGAGACGCTGGCGTAAAGGATATCGGCCAAGAGCTGACATCCTTTCTGGTAGTTATCAAGGCGGTGCGGCCAGAAAAACATTGGTGCTTTCGGGTCGGCGGTCAACCCGAGGGTTTTTTGGAGGTGAAGCTTGTTTTTCAGTTTGCCGTCTTTGTGGCTCACCGAATCGTAACATGTGCTCAGCGCGTTGTCTGTGGCGGGATTGTAAGCCGGATCCGGAGAATTGAGAATTCCTTCTGCACAACCGGCAGACAATTTAGCGGCAAATTCCTGCCGCATGGGTTCGCTGACGAAAGTATGCCGGCCCGCCACTATTTCAGTTAGGAATGTGGGGCTCACCGTATTGACGTAGTGTGCTGCAAACAGGCCACTGGAGAGGAAATCGACCCGGTTGTGTTCCCGGGTTTCTTCATAGTTGGCCGGTACGCGTTCATAAAAAAGATGATCCCAGAATTCCGCGGCATCGATGCCACGGTCTTCTATGGTCGCCAGGTTGGTCTTGACGGTGTGAATGTTATGAATGGTAAACAGGCTGGGGATGCCCATGTGAAGCGCAGCACCCGGGATTAGACCGGTCATCCAGTCGTTGCAGTGAATGAGATCCGGCGCCACCTCGGGAATGATTTTGTTGATGACCTCGCGTTGGAATGCCAGGGCAATCTTTAGATTCTCCCATTCGATATTTGAATACACGTTCTGCTGGTAAAAAAATGCGCGGTCTTCGGCCAGATGAAACCGATCCTGGGGAAGGACTTTTCTTATCATCCGCATTTCCTTGTTCAGCAGATGCGCAAAGTGATCATTGAACAGTGTACGGTAATCGGGCAGAGCGATATGGACGTCTGCGCCCTGGTCCAGCAAGGCGGCAACGAGGGCTGCCGAGACATCGGCCAGGCCGCCGGCCTTGGCGGTCAGGTAATTGGCGGCATTACCCATGCCTGACGGCAAGTAGGTGACTTCCGGGGTGACGATGAGAACGGTTGGATTCTTGGTGGACTTGGCCATTTTACTTTTCCATGGTTGCGGTTTATCCACTTGCGCCTGTTGTTAGAAGTGGTTTCAAAACCCCTTCTGACACCCAATTGCGGTGTTGTGGTCCTCCTCAAAATACTCACATACGCCCATGTATGCTGCGTTTTTTCGTCGGCCCACGCCTTGCACTTGGGCGTGATCTGAGGTTTTGAAACCACTTCTATTATCCAGCCACTTATACCGCTTTTCAATTATAAATTTCGAAATATGGAAGGGTGGCATCAGTGGTTGTAGAAAAAAACGTTCGAATAACGGAACGTATTTCTTATAAAAACTATATAGCATATTTTTCAGGTTTCAGAGCCTGTAATTAGAAATCGGTTTTCCAAATCACGTCAACACCGACTAGAGCGCTCATTACCCACCTCGGCTTCGATACTGAAATTACGGTTGAGTTCATATTCGATTCCCACACTACCAAATTCCGAGGCGCTAAATCCCATACGATAGGTCATGAAAATGTTACGGGTGACATATTTTCCCAAGGTTAGAGAGCCTGAACGCCAGTCTTCTTCGCCCGGATCGATCCTGATTTCATCCACCGCCAGGGTATCTCCCAGAATACTCTTGAGCTCCCTGGCGGCTGCCCGACCGGCCAGATTGAGGGCCGCTACCTGGGCATCGGTCGCCTGCTCTGACCGCAGTTCGTTGGTTGGCCGTCCGAAGACCAAGTAGGAGATGATGTCGGCCTGGTCCATCATCGGTTCGCTTTCAAGGGCCAGCTCGATCATACGGGCACTTCCGGTGATGCGGACGATGATCGTTGCGTCACGGATCTTGGCTTCGGCCCGAATGTCGAGTTCGGGATCCGGTTCCTCCAGACCCTGGAAGTCCACCTTTCCCCGGATGATTTCGAAACGACGGTTCTGAAACAGGTAATTGCCTCTGACGGTGTTCAGGGCGCCCACCAAAAGAAAGGGTCCATGGGGTTTTTTATTCAACTTGATCGTCCCGGCAATTTCGGCATTGAGATCCTGGCCTCTCAACCAGACATTACCCGGTACTTCTATTGTCAATTCAGCGGTTAGAGATGAAAGTAAGTCATCTTCCTGGGGTTCGGAGATGACAATCGTTTGATCTTCGCCCGATTGTTCTCCCAAAACTTGGATATCGGCAGGTCCGCCGGCCATCATCCGATCCAGGTTGATCCGGCCTTCCGGAATCCGGAGCCGGCCCGAGAGCACCAGCGCTGAGAGCGGGCCGCTGATGGAGATGTCCGGATCGATTCGGGCAGTTAATTCACGCTTCCAGGCAATGGGGGCCTGGTTTCCTGTCAGATGGAGGTCGAGCGAAGAAGGCGTCCATCCGGTGAGTAGAATGTCGCCAGTCAAATTCAGTTTCCCCTCACGGTCTCCGCTGAGTTCCAATTTATCTATGGTTAGCTTCCCCGGCAGCAGGCTCAGGTTGGCCTGAACGGATTCATAGGTTAAATTGTGCCGCGGTAATGCCAGGGAGCCTTCTTGCAGGGTCAGAAAACCGGTCAGTTGCGGCTGCTGGAGGTCCCCGGTGGCCAACAGTTGGAGAGCAACGAGCCCGTCGATCGCCACTTTGCGTTGTAGGGGATTAGGTAATTCGGATAGCTTTAGATCATTGGCAACTAATTCCGCTTGTAAACTGCCGGGAACTGGTGTGAGCTCGAAGGGCAACAAACGCAGCGTCAGTCCGCTTTGTCCCTCTATATTGAAAATTTTGCGCCCCTTAAGAAAACCCCCGGCCGTCAGAGATGCGGTTCTGTCTCGATAGGTCAGCCGAAGGTCCAGATCCGAAAGGGAAACCTCGTAACCGCTGGCATCCTTGACCGTCACCTGTGCGTCTATTGTCGGCGATTCACCTGTTCCGCCCAATGCAACTTCGGCTGTCAGCATGCCCTGCAACGCCGGTTCTTCCTGCCAGAGAGCAGCCAATTGATTCAGGTCAAGTCCTGTGAGAGACAGTTGAAGTCCTTGGGAGCCCTCGCGTGATAGTCTACCGTCAGCGCGAAATAACATCGGTCCGGCAACCAGTTTGAAAACGTCGATGTCGATGCTGTCAGGGTGGGTCTCTATCTTTATCGGTTCAGGGTTGCTGATTTCCGTTATCAAACGACTGAGCGGGTCAGTGATGCCGGTTACTTTTAACGTGTCGATCCGAATGCGTCGGTTTTCTTGCTGCCATTGTGCTACTTGTCCGGCCAATTGGAGCTGTTCGCCCGTATCCTTGGCCAGTTTAAGATCGGCCGTCACATCCGCTGGGCTAACCTGAACGTTGATGTCGAGTCTGGGAAACAACGTCTCTTCGTAGACGATATCGGTCACGTAACCCTCAGTCCGGCCGGTAACATCGGTTCCTGAAATATGCCAGTCGCCATCCAGTCGGGCTGACGCGACAGTCACATCGTCATGGGTCAAATCCTCGACATTCAGCGTGGCGCGGATATCAGCCCTATCATTGTTTCCTTGTGCGGCGCCCTTGATTTGAAAACGCCCATTTGGGAGCAGTTTCACCGGTAGTTGGGGCGCAAGATCCGACAGCAATGGAACGATTTTTTTCAGTTCCGCTACCGCGACCTCGCCGTCGATCTGGTAGTCGAGAGGCTCCGGTGATACGTGGCCTTTCAGAACCGCATGACCGGCGTCGGTCTGCAGGTCAAAGACCTCCACTTGGAGCAATTTTCCGTCCCAAGTGCCGTTTATATCCAGGCGTCCGTCTGGTAACTTATCTTCCGGTATTCGGGGCACCAGGTCCCCCAACAGCAGGACGGTTTCTTTCAATTTTTCAACCGCGATCTTGCCGCCGACTTTGTAGATCAACGGTTGGAAAGTTGCCCGACCCTGGAGCGCTGCGTGGCCCACCGCGGATTGAAGGTTGAGGGCCTTTAACTGCAAGGTCTTACCGTTCCACCCGGCCTGTAGGTTTCCCCCATGGACCTCTTTAGCCAGCAGAGCAGAAGGTAGCAGGCGCAGATCCGCGTTGCCAGTCCAGCCGGCAGGATCGAATCGGCCGGAAGCACTGAGCCGTCCAGCAGCGTCTGCATGCAGGTCGATATTTATCATACCCCCCATTTTCAGGTCTGGAAATAGGGTGTCCGTATCTATATTCCGTATTTCTCCGTCGATCACGGCCTTCAGGCCGGCGGCTGTCTCGCTGATCCCCTCCAGACGTCCCTCTAACCGGACGCTGCCGCCCGGTCCTGTCAGATGAACCTTCGAGATGGCAAGGGTCCCGTTATCGGCGGTCAGATCAAAAACCCCCTTTTCGACCCGATATCCGGCCAGCCCGGATGCCATCAACTGCACATTAAGCTGGCCCTGCCTCTCGGGCATGTCCAGATTCTTTCCAACGAGAGAGAAATCAGCGTTGATATCGCCATCCCAAGCGGCCATGCTGTCCAGGGGCCAGGCGGCCGGGTTCAGGTTGCGTATTGCACCCTTTGTCTCCACTCCCATTCCAGGGCCGCCCATACCTGTCAGAATTCCCTCGGCTGTCAGTGACTGCCCTTCCAGTCCGAGTTTCAGCCGGTGCTGCAGCTGGCTCGGGGTGCCCTGCAGGTGAATATTACCGGCCAGGCTGCCACTGTTCAGAGTCGAAACTGAAAGCAGGTGCCCCAGTTCCGCCAGGGAGAACGCTTTCGCATTGACATCCAGAGTGATTTCAGGTTCCGGCCCATTTTGTCGTAGCTGTGCATCCACGGACAACCGGGAAAGTTCCGTCTCGATGTTGACACCTTCGATCGTCAGGTGTTCATCAGCTTCATCGTAATTTATGTGGCCTTTGAGGCTTGTGAGCGTTAATCGGGGGTGATCCAGGCGAAAAGCGAGGTGCTTGACATCGGCTTTCAGCACTTGGGCGGCTTCGAGCGCGATCTCGAGCGCAAGGTCGTTAAATTGGCGCTGCATGCCTGAATCGTCAATCTTCACCGTGCCGTCAGCCACCGAAAGGCCTTTGAACAAGATCTTAAAAGGCGTGCCGGTCTGTGGTTCTTCGGCGGCAGGTTTTTCCGAGCGGAAGAGCTCGGCAATATTCCAGTTCCCGGTCGAGTTCCGGGCGAGGTTGAGCCCGAGCCCTTCGATACGCAATCGGGTGATGACCACCATTCTTCTCAGCAGCATCGGCAGCTGATAGCCTACCGATATACGGTCGGCAGACAAAATAGTGCCTGTCGGGTCACCCAGTCGAACCTTTTCGATGGTCAGTTTGCTTAAAATATTGCCTGAAATCTCTCCCAATTCGAGCGTAATACCCCATTCTCGTTCCAGCGTTTCAATGGCCAGCGTTTTAATGCGATGTTGTATATACGGAACCCGGAGAATCGCATAACCGGCCAGAATCAAAAGAATGATCGCGGCCGATCCGAAAAGAACGATGCGACCCATCATTTTCTTGAGTCGAGATCTCCCGGAACGATCTCTTCGGCTCGGTCGAGCGGTTTCGGTTTTGTTTCCGTTATCCATGCTTGATGACTATCTGCGGTTGTTAGAAGTTACCCCCAAAAAGTTTTTTAGCCCTATCTCTGCGTTGGCTCCTCGTTTCAAGTTCTTTACATACTTCAGTATGCTTGCGGGCTGCGACCCACAGAGAAGGATCGAACAGGCGGGAAGTCCCGCACAGCGGGGAATCTCGGATCCGTCTTGGGCTTGTGCCAAAATCCTAATTTTGAGATAGCTTTTAGAAATATCGGTCGTGGTTGCCAACGGATTTTCCTTGTCTTGCCAGCGCTTATGACGTTTTGTGACATCTGTTAAAACGCCTGTCCGATGTTCAGATACAGGCGCCAGCGGCCATCGACGATCTTATCCGGCTGACCGATGTCTCCAATATCTTTCCCGGTTTGAGGATTGAGCTTATAGCCGAAATCCACCCGGATCGGCCCAATAACCGTGTTGTATCGTAATCCGACGCCACAGGTGTAACGTGTGTCTGCGAAATCGAGCTGAAACGGTTTCCCATCAAGCAATCCGACGTCCAGGAAGGTGACACCGGATAATTCTTTGTATAAGGGAAATCTTGCTTCGACGCTGGCATTGAAACCGGTTTGTCCGCCGAGTGGATCGCCGTTCCTGTCCAGGGGTGGAAGTTTCTGGAAGTCGTATCCGCGCACCGTATCGCTGCCGCCCAAATAAAGACGCTTAAAGGCCGGAATATAAGTGGTGCCCTGCATCCCCTGGATCGTTTCAAATTTAACCCGTCCGGCCAAAACGATATGCTTAAATACTTGCCGGTACACCTTAGTTTCAACTGCCGGCTGGTAAAAGGCGAGTTCCGAGCCGAGAAGTTCTGGGGCCAGCTCGATTTTCGCACCGAAATAAGACCCGGTAGTTGGGTTCAACAGGTCATCACGGGAGTCCCGGGCGATCTCAAGACCGACAGCGGATATGCGCGTGGTTTGATCCAGAAACGGCAGTTCCCCGCTGTCCACCGGTGCAGACGCCGCGACACTGTCCTCTTTGTTGAACGACAGACCGTAACTCCCTTGCACATACCAGTTGCGCGTGAGTTTACGGCTCAAGGCCACTTCGGCGAAAATTTTGTTATTTTTATAGGCCGGCGGTTCTTCCAGTTCGTTTCCGGCCCTGGTGGTGAGCGTGTTTTTAGCGTCTAAAAAATAGGGTTGAACATAAGTCAGCTGAACGTTTCTAAGAATGTCGGAAATCCGTCCGCTCAAGCTCAGCCGACCGCCTTGACCGGCTATGTTCCGGTAGGTCAACGCGGCTTGGAACCGCAGCTTGTCCTCGGTGCCGTAGCCGGCGCCGAAACGGACACTCCGGCGTTCTTTGGCTCTAAGTTGAATGCTCATCGGAACCGGACCGTCGCCTGTGGTCGACGGTCTTTCGGGTTGAATGAGGGCGGTCCTGAAAACATCGAGCCGGATGAGATTGCGACGGCTGGTTTCGACCTTGGCGGCGTTGTATTTCTGCCCCTCGCTGAATACCAGCGCTCGACGGATGACCTTTTCAGAGACCTCGGTTCCCTCCTGCTCGATCGTGATCGGTCCGAAAACGGACAGGGGACCTGTGTTGACGCGAAAGTTTAGTTTAGCCTGATGGACCGTCGGATCGATCACTGCTTGGCCGGAAACCTCGGCAAAAGGATATCCCCGGTTGCCAAGGCCACGGGCAATGAACCTTTTGGCTTCTTCATAGTCGGCCGTTCGGAACACCTGGTCCGGTTTCAGCGGCAATTCGGATTGAAGGGTTGCCGACAGAGTTTCATCTGAAGGTTGGCTGACGTCGATATCGATCGATTCGACCAATACCGGTGGCCCTTCTATTACTGAGAATATTAGCTTTACGCGGGGAAGAACAGGCGTTGGTGTTTGATCTTCCCCTTTACGATCAGCAGCGTTTTGGTCGGGTGGTTTCTCTTTTACGGGAGTTCGGGCGGTCGACTGGCCGACGAACGTGACCGATACCGTGGCCTCGGTACGGAAGTAGCCTTCATTGCGGTAAAATTGGCGAATGCGGCTAAGGTCGTCTTCAATATCTTCTTTTTCCAGAATCGGTGAGGGCTGCCAGAATTTCCAAATCGGTGGCGGTTGAGCGGCCAGAGTTTTGGCCAGCTCCTTTTGCGATACGGAATCAACCCCGTTGAAATCAACCCCGATCAATTCAAATTTGTCAGGGATGTCGGTTCCAAACAACATTTGGACCGGTAAAATCAGCAGGATCAACAACAGTAGGGCTGTTTTTGCAGTATGGGTCATCAGCCACCAGTATAGTGGTTGTCAAAAAAACGTTCCGTTATGCGAACGTTTTTTATTGCAATCACTGATACCACCCTTCCGTATTTCGGAATGTGTTTTTGAAAAGCGTTATAAACCGGTTTGAATCGGTCAACCGCCTATAAAGGAGAACTTTGCATGGTTGGTGAGGGGTTTATCCCCGCGCGAGCGCCTTCCACCGCAGGATGTCATAATAGGTCATTATTCGATCGACGTAGCGGACCGGTTCGTTCCCCCTTGCGTAGCCATGAGTTGTCTGTCGATAGTAAGCGGATCGACTTAGAAGCGGAAGTGTTCGCCTGAGAGCGATCCAGCTGTTGGGCTCAAAGCCTTTTTTACGGGCAATTTCCTGGGCGTCCCGCACATGCCCGTAGCCGATGTTGTAGCTGGCCAGTGTGAAGAGCATGCGGTCACTTGCGGGAATGTCTTCAAACAGATCATAAAGCCATTTGAGGTATTTGATGCCGCCCGCAATGCTTTCAACCGGATCTCGCCGATCTTCGACGTCCAAATCGCCGGCCGTCTCCAAAGTCAGTTGCATGAGGCCACGCACGCCAGTGTAGCTGATGGCTTCCGGGTCGAAATGGGATTCCTGGTAAATGAGGGCCGCTATAAGACGCCAGTCGAAATCATGGTCGCGGGATTCTCGCATGATGACAGACTCGTAGGGCGGTAGCCGGGAGTCGACGCGTTCATGAAACTTTTTGAGATCGAAGTAGTCAAATCGATCCCTACTGGCATTATATCTGTCTCGGATCTGGGCGAATTTACCCTCCCTGATGATTCGGTCAAAAAACACATTGATAATTTCGACCAGTTCCGCGTCTCCCTTGCGAACAGCCCATCCTAAATGCTGGAGACCCGATACGGCAATGGACTTCCGAATAACCGGGTAATACCGTCGGTTCAGATATGCCACATGAGAATCGGCAATGGTGATATCGATATCTTTTTCAGCTACCCGGCGAATTAATTCTTCAATCGTCACCTTTTTATGCGGCACGATTCGAATATCGTATCCCTCATCATTCAACGCCAAAAGCCGTCGGTGAATGGATGTGCCCCATCCTACGTGTACTTTTTTGCCATTAAGGTCATTCATTGCCCGGATAGTGTGGTTGTCCATATGAACAATTACATGTTTGGCAGTCTCCAGGTAGGTGTCTGAAAAATCGACAAATTCGCGCCAATAAGGCAGCTGGGGAAGGCCGGCGGCGACGAAATCGCCCTTGCCGCTGTTCAGGGTGCCAAACATTTTATCCCATCCCGGTGTGACCACTTGCAGGCCGACGCCCAGATAGTCGGCAAATGCTTCAGCCAATTCATACTCGAAACCCGCCGGTCGTCTCCGATACTGATAGTAATCGTGGGCATTGGTATCGGTGATCATAACGATTTTACCGGCATTCCATATCTGTTCCAGACGGCTCCGGGGTTTATCGCTGCAAGCCGCTGTCGCTCCGAACCATGCAAGCAGCAGTACCACAGTGGTTCGGTGAATACGGGTATAATGATTTCTGCGTTTCATCGGTAATCCGTGATTTCAGTGAGGGACTATTCCGGCGGGGTTCTTTCTTTGGCCGTGTAGAGTACGGTCACACTGCGTTTCTCCCCGGATGCCAGCCTGAGTTTTGCAGGGTTGATCGCAAGTCCCACCTCAACAGAGCCGGAGCGTTTGATCCCTTCCACCGAGACCTTTTCGGTATATATCGTTGTCAGGCTGTCGAGGTATTGGCTGGCTCCGATAACCTTGACGGTGGCCGGATCCGGACGGGCCTGGGTCAAAATCAACCTGTCGGACAGTTTGCCCACCCAGTCCACCTGCACGGGGAGCACTCTTTCTGTCGTTATATCGAGCGTAACCTCAATGAAGGGCGGTTGGACGTCCTTCAGGATCACTCCCGGCGGCAGAGTGATGTCGTCCCTGGTTATGCTGAATGAATTCGGGCCAACGGCCGCTTTGTTCAGGTTCAGGCGAACGCGCAACTGGTCGGGGCTGATGGATCTGAGCAGGGAACGCGAACCGCTGAGCTGCAGCTTGACGGTATTGTCCGATGTTTCGACGATTTCCTGAGCGGAATCACGGTTTCTGTATTCCACCGGTACGTCATAGGTTGCGAGCGTATCGAGACCTCTTGTGATGCTGAACCATATCCCCAGAGTGAAGGCAATTGACAGAACAGACGCCAGGACGATTTCAATCCTTTCATCCAATAGGTTCGAACGACTCCCCAGCCGCAGACTGGTGTGATCCCGCAACCGCTTCTCCAGGGTGGCCGGATTCTGGATGTTTTTGAGACGGCCGTTTTGGGCGATGGCTACGGTACCCTGTTCCTCGGATACGAGAATGATCAGGGCGTCGGAGATTTCTGCCAGTCCCAGGGCGGCCCGGTGGCGCGTACCGTAATTTGACGGCAGGTCATCGCGCGTGGATAACGGCAGAATGCATCCCACCTCTTCTATACGGCTGCCCCGGACGATGGCGGCTCCGTCATGAACCGGGTTGTCCGGCCAGAATATGCTGACAAGCATTTCCTTGGAAACCACCCCCTGCCATTGCATACCGTGCTGCACAATATCCCCCAGGTCATCTTTTCCGGGGATAATGAGCAGCGCACCAATATGGCGGCGGGCCATATCGAACGCGCTTTCGGCAATCTTTTCAATCGGCGTGGTCGTCTGTTTTTTCGGCAGTTCCCACAGAATACCGCGAATGTTTTTAGTCTGCAGTACGGCACGGATTTCGTTTCTGAAAACGACCACGACGATCAGGGCCGCTGCGGCGGTGATGCCTTGGGAGATCCAGCTGGAGACAATCAGGCCCATAGATGTTGCCAACCGCTGGGCAAACCATATGACGGCTAGACCGAAGAGCACCCGCAAGACATTGGTTCCTCTGAACAGGATGTAGAACCGGAACAACACATAGCTGTTCAGAGCAATATCGATCACGTCCTGCCAGCGGATGTTGGCGAGAAAGTCGTTCATTAAATTCACGTAACCTAATCGATGATGCTGAAACGTTGCGTACTCAGTATGTTGCCTTCCTCGTCGGTCACCTCGACCCGCCAAGGCCCCTTGTCGGAACTGCGGAGCTCCATGGCGCTATAAGTGGACCAGCGCGATGGTCGTAGCACCAGTTTTATGCTGGCCTTGAGATTATCTCTGAAGTACCAGTTGTGAAAGGTAAACGTCTTCTCCGGCACACTGGTGAAGTTGGTGTAACAGTAGACCCGTTTAAGGGCGAGCGAAAACGCCACGGCCTTGTTTTCCGGAATCCCGCTTAGAACGTTTTCGCAGGTCGCCGTGGCGCCCAGGGCCAATTTTTTTGGTTCTAGTGCCAATGGTTGCTCTTTAGCTGCCTGGCCAACGGCAATAGTGGGCAGGAGGACTGTAATAAGAAGAATGACCACGTACAATTTTCTGAAAATTTTCATTGGCATGACCACCTTGAATATTTGCAGAGTTGTTTGCTGTGAGCATTGTAGACAGGCACCAATACACCACGAAACCCGGTTTCGATCAAGCAGATTCAGTCGGTAACCGGTTGATATGCCCGGGCCAGCATTTACCAGTGAGGCTGGTTGCCGATCCGGTAGCCCATAACCTCCAGGGTTTCGGTTATGACGACAAATGCGCTGGGGTCGATTTCCCGGATGATTCCCTTGAGTCGAGCGAGTTCTCGCAAGGTAATTACCGTATAAATTATCTGGGTCTCCTTGCCTGAATAACCGCCCTTGCCGGTGACGACCGTCACACCTCTCAGCAGCTTTGAAATGATCTGTCGGTTGATTTCGGCCCAATGAGTTGAAATGATCATAACGGCCTTGCGTTGGTTCAATCCAGTGACCACCAGGTTGAGGATCTGAGAAGTGACGTACATGAAAACCAGGGCGTACAAGGCTATTTCCAGGGAAAACCGGGAGGCAGCAAAAAAAAGTAGGCAGATGTTGAAGGCCAGGATGGTGGAACCAAGGCGGATTGAATAACGTTTCAAAATCATAACTGACAGAATGTCCAGGCCACCGGCCGATCCTTTCGAGCGAAGTATCAGGCCCGATCCGATGCCGGTTAGAATCCCGGCGAATAGAGCGGCGAGGATGTTGTCTTGAATGTGAAATTTTGGAATCGGCAGCATCAAGGCCAGAGATAATGCGACCATTCCCGCCAGACTGTACCAGAAGAATCGCCGGCCGATCGCCAGCCATCCCAAGGCAAACAACGGTATATTCATCAGAAAATAGAGCACCCCAACCGGCAGAGCCGGAAACAAGTAAGAGACTATCAGGGCCAGACCGGTGATCCCGCCGCTGATAAATTCGTTGGGAATCAAGATACCGTTAATCGCTGCTGCGCAGATGACACTGCCGATGCTGATCAGGATCAGGTTGAAGCCGATCTCTTTAAGCAATTTTTTCATTGTGTTTTCTACCGCTTTTCAAAGATATATTCCGAAATATGGAAGGGTGGTATAAGTTGTTGTAAAAAATAACCTTCGACTAGCGGAACGTTATTTTGAAAACCACTATAACATTGTATGGTCATGGTCGATGGACCCGGGCGCCCAGGCCCGGATTTTTATTTGGGTACAGAATACCGTTTCGCAGAACCACAGATCCGGCCGCCGGATCGGCTATCAAATCCAGGTGGCCGTCAAGGTCGGCATAAACCACGTTGGGCCGCGCAAGAGCGAAGTGCAGTCCGGCGGCAATGGCGAGCGCGGACTCGTCCATGCAACCCACCATCACTTCCAGATTCGCGGCGCTGGCAACGGCATTGATTTTCATGGCTTCATAAATCCCACCGACCTTCATCAGCTTGATATTGGCCATGTCGACCACATCGTTCTTGGCCAGGCGAAAAGCATCCCCAACATTCATCAGACTTTCGTCGGCCATTACGGGTATCGGCACCTTATCGGTGATTCGTCCAAGGATGGCATGACCCGCCTTCGGCGTCGGCTGTTCCAGTAGCGCCAGCTTGGCCTTGCGGGTTTCCGCCACGAACGTTAGGGTGTCTGTTTCGTTAAACCCTTGATTGGCGTCGAAGCGCAGTTCGACGGCCCTGCCGACGGCTTCGCGGATTTTCATTATTTTTTCGATATCGACGGCAACGTCAGTGCCTCCCTTGATCTTCAGTGATCTGAAACCCGCTGCGACGTGCTTGCGGGCCTTTTCAACCGTTTGTTCGATGGACAAAATCCCAATGGTAATGCTGGTCTTTATCCGGGTACGGTAACCGCCGAGAAGGCGATAAAGCGGGATACCAGTAATCTGGCCAAGTAGGTCGTAAAGTGCCATATCCACCATGGCCAAGGCGGCCGGCTGCTGGCCGAGACCGGTGCGCAGTCGTTCGAGGATCATTGCATAGCGCAGCGGATCGACCCCGGTCAGCACTGGCGCAATAATGGCATCGAATGCGGTCATGACCGACGTGGGCGTTTCCCCGGTGACTTGAAAATCCGGAGCCGCACAGCCATGACCGATCAGTCCTTGGTCTGTTACGATCCGCAGAAAAATATTGGTCACCCTGTCGATGGTTTCGTAGGCGATGGTATATGGCTCGGACAGGCGCATCTCCACCGACCAGGCCTCGAACTGTCGGATTTTCATTTCAATACCGCCGGTGATAAATATCGTCCAGGGTCATGTTCTTGAGATCTTCTACCAGGGCCACCAGATGGGCCACCATGGTTTCCCATATGCGCTCACCCTTTGCTGCACTGGCCTTGGTCGGGTCTCCCATAACGCCGCTGGTCGATATTTTTCGTGTATGGGCGTACCAGAGAATGCCCCGCTTGCCGGTGAAGTCCAGATAGCGGCTGGAAAACTCAGGAACCGAGCGGACAGCCCGGTTCATTTTAACCAGATTGGCACGGACGGCCAGCGATGTGCTGGTCTCGATTTCGCCGGCATGGACGTCGTTGGGGGTTTCGGACACCCGACTGATGTCCACGTCGCTGGTTTCGCCGGTGTCAACACAGACAAAAATATGCGCGTCGCGGTTGATCATCTGGGCCGCATAGTTCAATGCGGGGCTGTTACCGCCGTGCCCGTTGATGATCACTAGCTTTTTGATCCCGTTACGGGCAGCGCTAAGACCGACCTCGTAGACAAGGCGGGAAAGGACATCGTTGCTGATACTGATGGTTCCCCTTGAAATCTTCATGATGGTACGACACCCCGTAAGGAATAAGGGGCAGGACAAGTGGCACTGGAGGGCTGCATGCCATCGCTACCCGTCGCGCCAGGTAATCGGCATCGAACGCATCGGTGTCCAGTGGAAGGTGGGGGCCGTGCTGTTCGATGGCTCCTACCGGAAGCAGCGCAATGTCAATTTCAACCAGCCGCTTTTCGGCGTCCTGCCAAGTGAGTTCTCCCCAAAGAAAACTGACTGACGGGGAAGAGCTCGACGTGTCAATCTGGTGCCTTTGGTTCGAGTTGAAATCGATTTCAAAAGGATACGGGGTCAGAATTTCGGCCGATACCGACGGGGTGAATTCCTTCCATGCATTTCCCTTGCGGGCGACCGCGCCGATACCATGGGAGCGAAGCAGGCTGAAGAGGGGCTTGACGCAGGTCGACAGGAATCGCATCCATGGGAGAATACTTCGGATCGAAGCGCATTTTCATGATTTCCTGGCGCGGTTTGAAATCGGGCGTCGGCGCACCGGCCTTACCGATCAACCCTTTGGTCAGCAGCAGATGACCAAGGTGTTCGGTGCCCGCCGGCTTCCTGGTGTATCCGGGATGCATCGAAGGCCTCCAGGCAGATCTGAATTTGCCGGTCGGTATAGCCGCAGTTTCTGGGGTCGGCGTCGATAGCCATGAGCATGCTGATGATGCGGCGGCATTTTTCACATTTACCGCAGGGTCGGATTCGATCTTCTTCCTTATGCGCGGCATGGCAGGATGTCTGGATGTTCCTGTAGATGAGGATATCGTTCGGTCAGAACTTTCTGAATCAATATTTCGGACAGGGGCCGTAAAATTGAGAATTGACTCAATGACCATCCTTTACGCATGTAATACCGGGAAAGGGACGTGTCGAAAAAAATGCTTTGATCGTATAGACCGGCATAGTGCCGGATACCTTTATATGAGGTTCGCACCGAAGTATCGAATTCGTCTCCGATGAGGATGCGGCCGATTTTCCTTTTCCTGATCAATGGAAGGATTCCGAACAGGAAAACAGCGACGGTCCACAGCCGGATGGGGTACATGTCCGAGCGGATGCTGGCATGGTTCTGCCGGACAAAAGGCAGGTGCTGCAGCATCCAATTAAAAACACGGTCCGAATTGACCCAGACGCGGGCCGTGTTAGGTACATGCTCGCGGAAATAACGGTAGGTGTTGAGCGCCGTAAACCAGTGGCGACCGGACTCGTTGACGAACACTGGGTGAACGTCGTAATTGATTTCGTTCAGAAGACCATAGGTCAGGAGACTGTCTTTGCCTCCGCTGGAAAGGATACAGTGCCGGTCCTTTTCGGTTGGCCACAGATTCCAGGAGTCTTTAGGTCATTTTTGCGGGTGCCGTCACGAACTTAATCGATGCGCGGCAGTATTTATCCTTCTTTACCGGAGGCATCCGAGCGGCCTCCCCCTTCAGAAACGGGTTGGGGCTCAGTATTTTATTGACGTAGATCTCTCGGGCCGTGTTTTCGGCCATATCGCGCAGAAACCGCCGATCGATATCGTCATATGTCCCCCGAAAAATTATGGCTCGGCAGAAAAGACCGTAATTCAAGGCCACCTGGGCAGCCACCAAGCTCGCCAGGTTCCATGATTCAGGCTCTTCCGGATCGAAAACCTTTTCTTCATAGCTGTAGATCAAGTCGGTGCGGTTTTCGGTACCATTACGAACCACTGTGTATGCTGCCGTCAATCGCCGCGGTTCAAGTTTAATCGGCCCGACGATCAACTTGTCAATCACTTCAAGCGCGGAGAAGGCGTCGGTTGCGGTAGAGGTCGACAGCTCAGGTTTTCGATTTTTGCCTGGGGGCTGTATAGGGGGCATTCTTTTATCCGTTTATCCGTTGGTTTTGATTAATCGAAAGGTGTCATGCACCATGGCCAATTGATCTTGAATCCGGGAAGGCGAGATCAAGTGGGATGGCAGCAACAGGTCAAATGCCTAAATCTTGCGCATTTTGAGGTGAGCACTCAGAATCCGGATAAGGCCCTCGGGGCCATCCCGCAGCACGTCGAAGGTCGGCAGGCCAACCGCTTTTTCAAAGGCCGAACAAACCGGGCCGATTTCCTCCGGATTGAGATCTTCGTGGTTGACAGTCACGGCAACGACAGGTTTTCCGCTGAGAATTTCTATGACCTGAATCTGGCGGGCCAGGGGGTGGATCCGGTATCCGGGAAAGCCGTCATAGTCAAGGCGGGCTGGTGCATGCTGAAGGACAACCAGATCCGGCCGGCCGGCGGCCAGAATTTCAAATCCGCCCGGATAGGCAGGGTTCATCAGGCTACCCTGGCCTTCAATAACGATTACCTCAGGTTGCGTATCGTCCCAGGCTGTGCATATCGCATGCTCGATTTCACCGGAAACGAAATCGTTGACCAGGGAATCCATAATGACACCGTACTTTGCCCCCTGCATCCAGGCTGTCTGACCGGTTCCGATCATCAGTGAATCTAAGCCCTTATCCGTAAATCCCTGGACGATGCGCCAGGCGGTAGTGCGCTTGCCGACGGCGGAATCGGTACCCAGAACGGCGATTTTCAGGGACGTTACGGCTTCGATTTTGCCATTGAAAAAATGGAGCGATCTGCGGTCCGGCGGTCGACGGATATCCCGAATAACAGCACCCGTATTTTTAGCAGTATCAGACAGTTCTGTATCTTCTGACAAGAAGTCGTGCAGGCCGCTGTCGACATTGAGTCCCAGTTCCAAGGCCCTTTTTATGTCCAAGCGGGCCGTGGGTGCCAAACGACCGCCGTCCGGCGCCAGGCCAACCACGAGGTGGGTTGCCGGCGTTCCGGTTGAATTCGCCGATGTCACCGCATCTTCGATGGCTGCCTCGACGCGTATTCCGTTGGGTTTGCCGTCTATAATTTCCCCGGCGTCCTGGCCGGTATAGCGGGAATCGATTACGGCGATGACCCGGTAACGCTTGGTGAAACGGACAAGACCATGGGCGGTTTTACCGTTCGGGGTGTTGAATGCCCCTTCGCAATACACAATGGCCGTGCCATCGATAGTGGTCGTCATGATTTCCTCCCGGTCAACACAACGACATAACGGTCGTTGAAAAGCGGCTCTTGGCGGTGCTGTTCAATCAAGGCGATCAAACCGGCAGTTGATGCCGGCAAAACTTGTAATCCCTCTTTATCGCGGATGAGCTTAGTGAAGGTCAGCATGTTTTTATCGGTGGCATTGCTGGCCCAGCCGTTGGTGGATCGAATGGCCTCCAGGGCATATTCGCCGTCAACGGAATGCCAATTGATCAGTGGCTCGTTGACGACGGTTTCCCGGATTTTCTGCGGATTGAGATCCTCGCAGGATGCGGCATTCTTCAAGAACGCTTGAATAATGGGGTTTTTCTTATAGGAAGACCCAGCGACAACCCTTGGCATGCGCGAGGTTTTTCCACGACGATAGAGGCTCAGAAACCCCTTGTAAATGCCGGTCAGAGTTGTTCCGTTCGAGACCGGAACGGCCACCACAAGCGGTGCGTCCCTCAGGTCGTCATAGATTTCTTGAGCAATCTGACCGTAAGCCCGCAGCTGCAGGACAACGTTGTCTCCGCCGGGATTGGCGTCATATATTTCTTCTTCCTGGGCCCGCTGTCTGGAGTATTCCACCGCGTTTTCGTAGAAGCCGGGAACACGAATGATCTCGGCCCCCATGCCGGTCATCTCTCCGATACGCTTGGTGTGGAATGAATCGGGTATGCAAATCAGACAGCGCAACCCGGCCAGTGAACAGGCAAACGCCACGGCAGCGCCGTAGTTTCCGCAAGTCGCAACCGTGATGGCATCGTATCCACGTCGCAACGCGTCCATGGCCTGGGCGAAAGCGATTCGGTCCTTCTGTGTGCCGGTGGGGTTGCTCCCTTCGAACTTGAGATAGATCTGGCGCAGGCCCATTTCCCTTTCAATATTGCGGGCCCGCATCATTGCGGTGTCTCCGACTTCAGAATCGATAATATCTTCGTACGCTTCGATCCTTTCTTCAATGGGCTTGCTGGGATCTTCGGCGATTTTTCGCAGGTTTTCGACCTCCCGTGCAACATCGAAAGCCTCTCCCGTTGCGCCGTCTAAGATATAGCGCGGGCGGTCACTTATCGGTGCTTCCTGCATATCGCGAGGTTGCTTGTCTTCCATGGTATTCCTTACCCGGATACTCCGTATCGTTCGGCCGTGCGGAGCCGCCGGTCGCAAAAGGTTTTCGCACGTCGATCGGGCCGGAATCATTTTCATGGACCGATATCTGGCTGATTCAAAAAACTGCCACTCAAAGGACTGACATGAATTGCTCTGATATCAAATAATACTGAAAAAGGCTATCGCTTGATTGCGGATCAATTAATATTCTGCGGGGGTTCGAGTGGTGGAATCACATCTACTACAGAAGCTGCACTGGTGTCGGAAATCAAACGGGCGCCGCGGAAGGATATTATCGGCGGTCGGTTCGAGCAGTGAACTCTAAATCCCGACACACCGGAATCAAGAATCCTTGGTTCACTCTTTTCTTTTTTATTAATTATATCAGTATTTAGGATTTATGGTACGCTCAGCGTTGCCCTGGGTCTGTTAACGAAACATTAGGATAGACAAATACAGTGGTAACCATTTCGCCCTCATATCGCCTGAGCAGGGAAAAGCCAGATTGTTGCCAGAACGTATTTAACTGACTTGACATATATTAAAGAAATCATATTGTACAGCATCTAACTTAATTAGATGATAGGTTATAAGTTTACCTATGATTTGGAATGCCTAAATGGGCCAACACATTGGTTTTATTTCAACCCGCTTTGCCGGCACCGATGGTGTCTCCATGGAAGCCAGCAAATGGGCAGAAGTTCTCGAAGATAAAGGCCACACCTGTTTCTGGTTTGCCGGACAATTGGATCGGAAGACCGATCGTAGTTTTCTCGTTCCCGAGGTCCATTTCAAATACGAGCAAAATAAGTGGATCAACGATCGGGTCTTTGGTTGCTCGGCGCGGAAATCCTCAGTCACCGAAACCATTCACGCCCTTAAATCCATCATCAAGATTCAGCTTGCAGATTTCATCGATAAATATCAAATTGACATCCTGATCGTCGAGAACGCGCTGACCATCCCACTGCACCTTCCCCTCGGCATCGCACTGACCGAGTTGGTCGCAGAAACGCAGATTCCCACCATCGCCCACCACCACGATTTTTATTGGGAACGCACGCGATTTTCTGTCAACGCTGTCAACGACTATCTGGGAATGGCCTTCCCGCCGAATCTTACGAGTATAAAGCATGTGGTGATCAATACAGCCGCCCAGGAGGAGTTGGCCCTGCGAACCGGCATTTCATCGGTTGTTATCCCTAATGTTCTTGATTTCGAAAATTCACCGCCGATTGACGCACAACAGACGCTTGCCTTTCGAGAATCGATCGGCCTTTCAACAACCGACATCCTCATTCTCCAGCCGACGCGAATTGTGCAACGCAAGGGTATTGAACATGCCATCGCGCTGGTGGAAAGTCTGGGTGACCCACGCTTCAAGCTGATCATTTCCCATGAAGCTGGAGACGAAGGCTACGATTACGCCGAGTGGCTGAAAGAAGACGCCCGCAAACGAGGGGTGGACCTGCGTTTATTGGGTATCCATATGTCGGATCCGATACAAAACCACAGCAACTGCAAGGATAAACTTTCCTTATGGGATGTGTATCCCCATGCCGATTTCATCACTTACCCGAGCCTTTATGAGGGGTTTGGTAATGCATTTCTGGAGGCGGTCTATTTTAGAAAGCCGCTGCTCATCAACCGGTATGCCACCTTTGTCAGGGATATCGAACCCCGGGGATTCGATCTGGTGGTCATGGACGGATTTCTGACTGGTGCGAACGTACTGGCGGTAAGAGAAATACTGGAAAACCCTGTTCGCCGCATGAAAATGGTTGATCATAATTATCAGGTGGCTCTGCGGCATTACGCCTACACCGGTCTTAGGCGCTGGCTCGGGATGCTTATGATCGATATCTTCGGCGTTACCTAAGCCCGCGTTTCACAATCACGCCTCCATTTTTAGTGGCGCTATTTTTGATTTGATCTTGACACCACGTCCGATTATTATATCTTTGCCTGCTTGGGGATGATGAGTGAAGAACCACCAGAGCGAGTTCAACCAGGGAATTTTGAACAGGGGAGGTTACAATGAAAAAAGCGGATCTCGTTTTTTTGAGGGATCTTCTCGAAAGCCAGCTTGGCCAGCTTCAACACCAAGCCGATCATTCAATGATGGACCTTCTGGAGAAAGAAAACAATGCCCCTGATCTTTTGGACAGAGCGGCACTTGAATCCGAGCGGGATTACACGATTCGAATCCGGGAAAGGGAGAGTCGCCTGATCAAGAAAATCCAAAAATCCCTTACGGATATTGAGAACGGGACCTATGGTATCTGTCAGATGTGCGGGGAAGACATTTCCGTAAAACGACTCAAGGCGCGTCCGGTAGCGCGTCACTGTATCGTATGCAAGAGCAAGATGGAAGAGATGGAGCGCGCCGCCGGATTTTAACCGTCAGCCCTTAATACCGTGCTTAGAATGGCGCAGCGACATTACTGTTGCTCATCGGCAAAGCCAGTGAGACAAGGACTATCTTGCCATCGCCAGATCGACCAAATCATCAACCAACACCTTATGTTGCGGAACGATCCTAACGGTTACCGCATTCTTTCTTCATTTCCTATTGCAGTTATACGTCATTTCTGTCACTTTCTATGAACGATGGTTCTGATTGATATCCAGCGCCAATAATTTCCTTGATTCCAGATTGCTATTTCGGAGCATATCGATAGTATTCTATAGCGGAGTATCCGCGGCCCTGCGGTCAGTTCAGATGGTACGACATGGGTTAACACGTGCCTCTTGAAGAGGGCCAGCTGCAGGAGCGGTGTTAAAGCTGCCAGAGGGAGAGGGGGATCCGATGAAGGAGTTGATCGAAATGATCGCCAAAGCGTTGGTTGATTATCCGGAACAGGTCAGTTTATCAGTCATCGAGGGGAGCCGGACACGGGTATTGGAACTGCGGGTAGCCAAGGAAGATTTAGGCAAAGTGATTGGTAAACAGGGGCGAAATGCCCGGGCGATCCGGACCATTCTGGGGGCCGCGTCGGCAAAGTTGGATCAGCGCTTTGTTCTTGAAATCATTGAATAGGCATCTGATGAACAGTTTCAACCCGATGATCAGCTAAATTGCAGGTGTGATATTTACTCATCGGGATCGTCACCCCTGACAAAGCGCTTCTGTGCGTTTTGGTAAAAGATTCAGGCGATTAAGTGTGCCAGTTTTGATAGCCATATTGGAAATGGCGTTTGGGATCAAGCAGAGTGGAAGTGCAAGTTCCGTTTATGCGAGAATCTTAACTGACGGTTCTTTCCGTCCCGCCTTCGCTTCTGAGGGCGGCGGATGCTATACCGCATCATTAATCCGATTCCATCACGACGATTTATTGCGGGAAGGACCTCGAGTTTCAACGCGCGAGCAACTCGAATCCGAAACCAGAGGATACCATCCAACAAGCCTGTAGCGTGAACGCAGCGACAAGACGTTTAAAAACCGAACAAAAGAAATCCTCAGACAAACGACACACAAATGGATAAATAAGAAGATTAACTTAGTGTACCTTGCATTAACGCTGCCGGGTGCCACCGACATTGGGTATATAAAACAGATGAAGACAGTAGGGCAATTGTTAATCATTAAAAACAATGGTATCGTCCGGCGGTCGTTTATTTTAGTGGAAGAAACGTTTACTCTTGATGACGCATTCGATCAGGAAGAAGCAGACAATTTGGAATACAGCTGGCATTCAGATTTTTATGGGATACCTGAATGCTGATTATAGACGATCTATAAAGAAAGGAGAATATTCGGATGAACAAAGGAGATCTAGTCGGTGAAGTTTCACAAGTGCTTGCGTCCAAGAAAGACGCTCAAGCAGCAATCGATACGCTGTTGGCAGCTATTACAAAAGCACTCAAAAGAGGTGAGGATGTCACCCTGGTCGGGTTTGGTACCTTCAAGGTGACCAAGCGCAAAGCCCGGATGGGTAGAAATCCCCGTACAGGTGAAGAAATCAAGATCAAGGCCGCCAAGGTACCAAAGTTTGTGCCGGGTAAAGCCTTGAAGGAAGCCGTCGATTAAAAAAAGCGGCTTGTTTGAAACAATGGGCTCGTGCCCCCTTGCTGTGATCATGGGAGCCGGCGAAGGGATACCCCATCGCCGGCTCCGAAGCGCTGATGAGATTCTGCTTAAGACCTCCCTGAAGGAATAACCATCTGAAATTTATTTTTAACGAATAATAACGTTGTTTTCGATAGAAAATTATGCGGTTTCGGAACCCTTCGCTGGCTCAGAATCTACCCAGCATTGCCCGGCATGCCTTCCATCATTTTCATACGGTTAGCCCCGTCTCTGCGACGTGCCTTCTCCGGCAGCCGGTAATCCTCATTTCTGTTGTTATATAAACATATTATGCTATGGTAGCACAAGATTGCTTTGCCCAGAGGTGCCGTACATTTCTCTTGGCCGATGCTTCCTCGACAGGAAAGAATTCTGGACACTGGAACAATACGCTATCTTTGACGACCCAAGAGCCGGGAACCGGTTTCCGAGGCGCGTAAATGGATTTTAATCGGGTGCGATTTGTCATTCTTGTCTATGTTGGAACCATCCTCTTTGGTACCGTCGGCCTCTACCTGGTCGAGGGAATGTCGCCTTTTGATGCATTCTACATGACGATCATCACTATCAGTACGGTCGGATTCAGTGAGATCAAACCGTTATCGCCTCTTGGCCGCGTCGTCACCATCTTTATCATTGTCAGCGGTATTACAACGGGTGCCTATGCGATCGGAACACTTTTGCGGATGTTCATCGAAGGGGAACTGAGCAAAATTTTCGGGAGAAGAAAGTTGGAAAAAAATATCTCTGCCATGAAAGGGCATTTCATCATTTGCGGGTTCGGTCGAATCGGCAGTATTATTTGCAGGGAACTCAGCGAGGAGAATATTTCCTTCATCGTCATCGAGGAAGATCCGTCTAAAAACGCTGAACTTGAAACCGAAGGCTATCTTTATATCAACATGGATGCCACCTCTGAGGAAGCCTTGAGCAAGGCCGGCATTATGAATGCCAAGGGGATTGTTACCGCTGTGCGATCGGATGCCAACAACGTATTTATCACTTTGACGGCCAAAGGTTTACAGCCCGATATTTTTGTACTTTCACGCGCATCGGACGTGAAAAATGAAGCCAAGCTTATCAAGGCCGGCGCTTCCCGGGTGGTTTCGCCATACCAGCTCGGTGGTCGGCGCATGGCCGAGGTGTTAAAACGACCCACCGTCGTCGATTTTATCGACGTCGCCACCGCCAACCGACACCTTGGGCTGGTTATGGAAGAAGCCTGCGTCAGTGAAAAGTCACTCCTTGCGGGCAAAAATCTCATCGACAGTCGGTTGCGTCAGGAATATGGTGTCATCATCGTGGCGATAAAAAAGTCTACCGATCGAATGGTCTTCAATCCAGTACCATCAGAAACTCTCGAGGCCGGGGATGTGATTGTCGTGATCGGTAAGAAGGAAGATCTCAAGCGGATGAGTGACATCATGTGATCAAGGACGGTTCGATCGTGAAAATGGGGCTGAGGGGCTGCTTTCGGCATGACTGAAAATTGGTCTTTTACCATGGCCCGTTTATCCGCTATCCTTTTTGGAGGACCACATATTCACGGATGCGATTGCCGTCCATTTCCTTAACGGTGACCAGATAGTCTCCGATGGTTATCTCCTCTTTTTCGGCTGGAATGCGCTCGATAACATTGAGGACATAGCCTGAAAAGGTGTCATAGTCCTTCGACTCAGGGATATTCATCGGTATTTTCTCATTGACGTCCTCGGTATTTGAATTTCCAGGCACAATCCACTCCCCGCCCTTGATCTTGGCGATCTGGGGTTCGTCTTTGTCGGTTTCATCCGTTATTTCTCCGACTATCTCCTCAAGCGCATCCTCAAGGGTGATCAGCCCCGACACACCACCGTGTTCGTCTACAACGATCGCCATATGCTGTTTTCTCTTTTTGAACGCCCGCAACAATGAGTCGAGTTTCTTATTTTCGGGGACGAAATAAGGCGGTTGCATAATCTTGCGGATGGTCGTTTTGCCGTTGGTGCTCGCGTAGTCAAGGAAAAGGTCCTTGATATTCAGGATGCCGATCACATGATCGAGGTCGCCTTCGATGACAGGAAAACGGGTGTAACCCGATTGAATCAGAATCTCCAAATCCAGGTTATCATCGGCGTCGATAACGAACATGTCCCCCCGGGGAGTCATAATTTCTGAAGCTTCAGTGTCGTCAAATTCAAAGATGTTATGGATCAGTTCTTTCTCTTCTTCCTTGATTTTCCCTTCCTCCTCGACAACCTCCACTAATGTCATCAATTCCTCTTCCGTCACCCCGGGTTTGCGTTGTATCTTTCCGGTGAGTTTGGGTATGAAATTAAGCAGCAAGATGAAAGGGTACAGCAGCACCGAGAGCCAATAAATCGGCACGATGACCAGGCGGGCAACGAGCACATCGTTGCGGGTTGCCACCGATTTTGGAAATATCTCACCGAAGACCAGTATCAGAAATGTCATCACCCCGGTAGCGATACCAACGGCATGGGCCGATACGAGGTCAATCGTAATGGCGGTGGCCAAAGCGGCGGCACCGATATTCACCAGATTGTTACCGATCAGAATCGTGGCAAGAAGCCGATGCGGATCAGCTTTCATTTTCTTGATCAGTTTGTCGACGTTGCTGTCCGATTTGGCAAGGTGTGTTGCCCGTGCTGTACTGATCGAGTAAAGGGCGGTTTCGGCCGAGGAGAAAAAACCAGACATAAGAATCAGAAGTGCCAACAGAATAAACTGACCGGTCATTAAAAGGGTTCCTGTTCGTTCAGCATAATTTTAAGATCAACGATTTGGCCGTAACTTCCACCAGGGCGTCATCCGACAAACGGTTGTTTCCACACCGTGTCTTTATTCCAGTACTGGTCGTCACGTTGGGGGTACTGGATGTTGTAGTGCAACCCCCGGCTCTCTTTGCGGTGGGAGGCACATCGAATGATGAGTGACGCCACGGTTGCGATATTGCGCAGTTCGATGAGGTCGGAAACAATTTTGAAATTCCAGTAATACTCGTGGATTTCTTTTTGAATAATTTCGATGCGTCGCTGGGCCCGTTCCAGCCTTTTGTCGGAACGCACGATACCAACGTAATTCCACATCAAACGTCTGATTTCGTCCCAGTTGTGGGCAACCATGATCATTTCGTCGCTGTCGCTGGTGCCTGTTTCATCCCAATCCGGCGGAGAAGGAACAGAGGCGGACTCGCCGGAGTCCATGTCTTCGACCGCCATTCCGGCGGCGTTGTCGGCATACACGAGGGCCTCCAGAAGAGAGTTGCTTGCCAGACGGTTGGCGCCATGCAAGCCGGTACAGGCGGTCTCACCGACGGCATAGAGCCGGTGAATGTCGGCGCGGCCGGCCATATCCGTAACAACGCCACCGCACATGTAGTGGGCCGCCGGGACGACGGGGATTGGATCTGCGGCCATATCGATCCCAAAAGAGAGACAGTTCTCGTAAAGGTTTGGAAAGCGGTCAGTGATGAATGTTTTCGGCAGAGGGGTGACGTCCAGAAACACGCAATCGGCGCCACTTTTCTTTAGCTCCGTGTCAATTGCCCGAGCCACGATGTCCCGACAGGCTAGATCCTTTTGGGGAGAGTAGGCCTCCATGAAAGCCCGGCCGTTACTGTCGATTAGAACACCGCCCTCACCCCGGACGGCTTCTGATATAAGAAAGTTTTTGGCATCTGGGTGGAACAGGCACGTCGGATGAAACTGGACGAATTCGAGATTGGCTACCGAGGCTCCCGCCCGGTAACCCATAGCGATGCCGTCACCGGTAGCAATGTCCGGGTTGCTGGTATAAAGGTAGACTTTACCGGTACCGCCGGTGGCCAGCAGGGTGATTTTAGATCTGAAGGTTTCTACACGCTGGGTTATTCGATCCAACACATAGGCGCCACAGCAAACTTCTTCATGGGTGGTTGTGACCTGTCCGCGCTTCATCCGCGTGGAGCAGGTAATCAGGTCGATGGCAATATGATTTTCGTATAGAGAGATCCGGGGATGGGATCTAACGCGTTCGACAAGTACGTTTTCTACTGCCCGGCCGGTCATATCCTGGGCATGTACGATACGGTTGCGGGAATGGCCGCCCTCCCGACCGAGGTCGAATTCGGACGGAACGGATCCGGCACCCGGCGATCGGTTCAGATTGAAGTCAACCCCGAGATCAATCAGATTCCGAATGCATTCCGGCCCGCGCGTAACCACCATTTCCACGACATCTCGGTTACAGAGCCCGTCACCGGATGCCAGCGTATCCTGGATGTGAAGGTCAAATGTATCCAGCGGATCGAAAACGGATGCAATACCGCCTTGGGCCAGGTTGGTGTTGCTGTCCATCACCGCTTTCTTTGTGACCAGAGCGACCTCACCGTGTTCGGCAACTTTTAGGGCGAAGGAAAGACCGGCAATGCCACTACCGATAATCAAAAAATCTGTATCAACTGTCATGGTATCGTTTGGTTGACCGCTGCCGGAGGGGACTTGTCTCACGGCTTTGGGTGCCTATCTGATTCGTAAGGTCGCGTTCAGGGGGTGTCTGATAACGCAGGCGGACACCCGTTCCTGCTGATCAATCGACCGTTGGTATTATCGTCTGACGCCAAGGATGCTGAAGAACCGTCAGCAGGTCAGCGTCCCCGGTCAGGAGTATACCGATGATGCGTTGCGGTTCGAGATGATGCCATTATTTATGATATAGCCGTTCCGGTGGATTGCTCCAACCGTATCGTCTGTCGAATTATTGTTTACGCCATCAATTCATAGGGTTCATCTATCTGCCGCCCACTTGCCGCAGCATGCCGGCCCCGGATAGTTCACCCGATGGTTCCCAACCCTGCCCCGGGTTTTGCTTGGTGAATACCATTCGGCGGCAGCCGTGGTTCGTATTCTGCCGGGCAGGGATGCCGGTTTGGTTTGATCCGGCAACGGATTGACCAAACCGATACAAACATTGTATGATATATTTTCCGTATCCGCAAAGATTCTGTCAATACTTTCTTCAAAAACTATTGAATTCATGTTAATTACAGACGGGTGGTACGGTTTTGGACACCGACGGCCGGAATGCCCTGACTGCGGAAATGGTGAGTTGCAATGATTGTATACGATCTTCAGTGTGCCAATGACCATCGCTTTGAAGGCTGGTTTGAAGACGAGAATGCCTACAAAGAGCAAGACAAGAAGGCGTTGATTGCCTGCCCGATTTGTCATGTGTCGGCGGTCACCAGAATTCCATCGACTTTTGGTATTAAATCCGCATCACGCTCTTCCGCCGCTTCCGTACCGCTATCAACCGACAAGGAAGTGGCCGAATTCGGCCGGTTGATGACGGAATATATCGAAAAGAATTTCGACAATGTGGGTTGTGACTTCACTAAAGAAGCCTTGAAGATTCACTATGGCGTCGTTGAACCACGTAACATCAGAGGCACCAGCTCACCGGAAGAGGAAAAGGTGCTCAAGGAAGAAGGCATAGAGTTTGTCAAAATACCGATTCCCACCAACTCGGAATCGGAGGCCTAACTTCACGCGTCACCCGATCCGGCCGATTCCTCAGCGTGATGCCCGCTGAGCCTTCACGGTTGATTCAATAGACTTGCGTTGATTTCCGGTATCATTTCCGACCTTCCTGGTCATGGCGTTGGGGCTGGTTTCGGACCGTGCCTCATAGAAAGGGATGAGGAGATGATAAATTCCCTCTTCCAATTCCGCCTTGATCGGCAGATCGCCTTTTCGGAACACCTTCATCATTCCCAGGTTCGAAAAGAGGACATCTGCCGTGAAACCCTGCACACCTCTTTCCTTGGCCAGCCGAATGAGCATGCGATACATATGCGTCGCAATTCCCAAGCCCTGGTAGCTTTCATCGACGATAAAGACGACTTCGGCATAGGGCCGGTGTTTTTCAACGATGTAGCGCGCTTCGGCAATTAATCGGGATGGCTTGCCATCTTCAGCCAACCCGACGACCGACAGGGTGTCGCTCCAGTCGACGTTGACATACTGTTGCATCTTGGCGTGGGGCATGGTTTTCACATGACCGAAATAGCGATAATATACGGCTTCATCCGAAAACCGGTAAAAAAGCTGACGCATCTGCTCCTCGTCGGATGGCTTGATGGCGCGAAAGCCAATCACAGTTCCGTCCCTGCAATGATAGCGTTCGGATATTTCAGCCGGGTAAAGACGGGCGCTTTCCGGCAGATAAATCTGATCCGGGTAAATGATTTTAGCTGCTTTGGCCTGTTCAACCAGAAGAGGGCGATCTCCGGGATGAGCGATGTCGATCAGCGCTTGGGCTCTTTCGCGCAGGGTGAGGCCCTTCAAGCGGGCCACACCGTATTCAGTAACCACCACGTCAACCAATTCCCTCGAACGGAACTCATTTGGGAATTCTTTAATTGATATCAGGATATTGGAGATGTCTTCTCTGTTACGGCTTGTTAGGGCAAATATCGTTCGTCCTCCCGGTGAAATATTGGTGCCACTCACCAAATCGGCCAGTTCTGCCGGTCCGGTCGCCACAGTATTTTTGCCCATTGGAAGCGCAACACGACCAAGCAGGTCGATTTTTCGGATGGCGACAACAGCCGTGAAACTGGGGTTTCGCCCAATAACACTCGGGCTGAAAACCTTGTCAATTGCCTGAAATTCCACCAAAGGATTTTGGTCCAGCCATGCGAGAAGATTCGAGGTGCCGATGGCATAAGATGTTAGGGACTTGCCCCGGTAGGTGCCCTTGAATCGATTGGTAACGGCACCGGAGTTGACTAAGTCCATTAAAGCGTCGGTAAAAACCGGTGAGTGAACTCCCAGATGTTTCTTGTCAGCCAAGTGGCGGCTCAAAGCTTCAAATATTGGCCCGAAGGAGAAGGCGATGCAGCTGTGATCGTCGATCAATTCGGCCACATTGGCAGCCACCTGGTCATGGACGGACGCCACAGCGCAGCGATCAAAATAGATGGGCGCGTCATGGGCTTCCACCAGATAGTTAAAATCGGAAACATGTACAAACGTGTCACCGAAAGTGCGCGGTACCAGAGTGTTGATTTCCCCCGCCACAAGCGCGGCCTTCTCCATTGCCAGCCGCGCGACGTCTACAGCCACCCCCAGGCTGCAGTTCCCGGTTTTGTCCGGCGGCGAGATCTGAACAAAAGCGGCATGAACAGGAACCTGGCCGGATTCGATGAGTTCTGGTATCCATGCGAAACGGCTGGGAATCAGATCGACGTATCCATCGGAAATGGCCCTGTGGGATACCCAGCCGGAGAAGAATGTTTTGAGTCGGTATTTCTGGGTCCGGAGTTCTTTGATAGATATGGCGTCACCGAAACTCACCAGTTGGATAAGTTCCAGATCGGTGAGGTTACCAAATTTGCTGCTCATCAGGGCCCTGACAAGGGTACGCGGCTCTGCCACACCGGTTCCGATAAAAATACTCATTCCGGGTTTAATTCTACGGATCACCTCTTCAGGCGAACAAATTTTGGACGTCCAATGACTTGCCAGTAATCCGCCCATCATCGCCCTCTATGACCTTCCGCTTGGACGCACCCATAATAACCATCGGTAAAAACCCCCGCTCTGCTGGAGGTCTTTGAATCTCTGGAGCCGCCTGAAAGATGCTGTCTTCGGGTATGGCATAAGCAGAAACCGTTTGGTTGGCGTGACGTCACTCTGCGGATTCGTAAGTCGGGAATTGACCGCTACCCGACACAATGTTCGCTCCACTCGCAGACAGTGCAGCGATCATCTTGTAGGTTTCAAGAAGCCGTTTTGCCAGCGTCTTGGCCAACCCTTTGTACAGGATCTGACCACTGATCGGATCGTTTTCCAACACTTGCTGGAAACGTTGCCGATCGAATTTTAAGAGCGTGGTCGGCTCGAGGCATTCGGCTGTGGCGGAATAATGCTGGCGCCCCACTAGGGTTGACCATCCGAAGGCTTCTCCGCCCTTGCTGACGATGTAGACGATGTGACCCAACTCCCCGATTATTATCTGAACCCGGCCCTCGATAAGCACATAAAGGTGTTCTGCTGCATCGCCTTCGGAGAAGACCGTTTCACCGGCCCCATAAGATTCTTTGTCAGCGATTTTCATGACCGCCCTGGCAAAGGTCATGCTCGTGCCATAGAAGAAATCTGCCTGCTGAATATACATAATGTCACCTCCTTGCCGAACGACAACTGTTCCGGTTCGCCATTAAGTTGAATGAGCAGATTCAACGATTGGGTCGGATCATTTAGAGGCGCTTAACCGGTGAAACTGGACAGAAGTGATGGCTGCGTGATCCGGTGTATTATGCCGAATCGGAGCAAGTTGACAAGGACTGCAGGGGTGACGGACCGGTAATTGATTCTATAAGTAATATAATACGGACAGGCCGCAAAGCAATGATATTGGTGGCCTGCCCGTGAAAAATGAGCCACCGTTATACCCGCTAAGGTCAATCATTTGCGGCCAGGCGATCGGCCAGCCTGGAAAGGCGCAATCTGGGCCGAATGTTGGCGAGAGCGATACTAAGCGCTTTGCGGGTACCGACAAGGACAACCAATTGTTTTCCGCGGGTTATGGCCGTGTAGAGCAGATTGCGTTGGAGCATGACATAATGCTGGGTCATGACAGGCATGATGATTGCCGGATATTCCGACCCCTGGGATTTGTGTACGGTAATCGCATAGGCCAAGCTGATGTCTTCGAGCTCAGGGAGGGTGTATTCCACGATCCGGCCGTCGTAATCGACCGCAACGATGTCATTTTTACGATCGATATCGCAGATAGTCCCGCTATCGCCGTTATAGACGTCTTTACGGTAATTGTTTTTGAGGTGCATGACCTTATCCTCCGGCCTGAAGGATTGGCCGGCGACCCGGATTTCGATGGGATGCGGATTTATTTGACGCTGAATGGCTCGATTGAGATTTATCGTACCGGCGATTCCCTTATGCATAGGGGTAAGGACCTGAATATCGCTTTTTGAATCGAGCCCGAAGCGCGTCGGGATTTTACTGCAGCACAGCTCGATGATGAGCGCCACAGCCTTTTCCGGACGTTGTTCTTCAAAAAAGTAAAAGTCCGATGCCTGCTCGGGGAAATCGACTGGTGGGAGTTCCGGTTGCTCTCCGCGGCGCACACGATGGGCATTGAGTATAATCGCACTCTCCCGGCTTTGACGATAAATTTCGGTCAACTCGAACGTCTGAATGGCTTTCGAATGGATCAGGTCGGCCAAAACGTTACCCGGGCCGACCGAAGGCAACTGAAAAACATCTCCAACGAAAATGAGTCGGGATGTCACATGAACGGCATTAAGCAGATGGTTCATCAGAACGGTATCCACCATGGACGCTTCGTCGATGATCACCACATCGGCTTGGAGTGGATTGTCCAGATCGTGTTGGAAGTTGTCCTCAATCGGGTTGTATCTTAAGAGTTTGTGGATCGTATGCGCATTGCAGCGGGTAATTTCGGATAGCCGCCGAGCGGCCCGTCCTGTCGGAGCACCCAGTAGGATCTTTTTGCCCAGAGAATTGAAGACTGCGGTGATCGCCCGAATAAGGGTCGTCTTCCCCGTTCCGGGACCACCGGTGATGATGGCCACCCGGTAGGTAAAAATGTTTGCGATGACGCCTGTCTGCTCGGGGGACAATTCAATGGCCAATTGCCTGAGAACCCTTTCAGCGATGTGATCCCGATTCAGGTCGGTTGATTCCGCCGGAAGTGACAGCAGCGCTTTGAGCCTGTTGGCGATACCGCTCTCGGCCCAGTGAAGGGCTGTCAGGTAAACCGCCTGGGCGGGTGGAACGACCGGAAGGTCTTCCAAGATGACCTCGCTCGCGGACACCAGTTCTTTCACCGCCGTTGCGACTGCGCCGGAATCGATATTGAAGACCTGCCGGCAACGATCCGCCAAGTCAGCCCTCGAAATGAACGTGTTGCCATCTTCGGCGGCTTCCCTCAGTGTATGCAGGGCACAGGCTTGAACCCTCTGAGGATCGTCGGGCGGCGTTCCGGCATGCTGCGTGACGGCATCGGCGATACTGAAGCCGATTCGGGGCAGGTCATGAACCAGGCGATAGGGATCCTCCTTCAGAATTTCCAATGATTCGTCACCGTACTCTGCGTATATCCGGGAAGCATAGGCGGGCCTGAGGTCGTTGGCTTGCAGAAAATTTATCAGACTTCGGATGACATGCTCGTTTTTCCATGCATTCGCAATCAACCGGGCCGTTTTATCACCGATACCCTTGACTTCACGAAGCTTTTGCGGAGCTTTTTCGATCACTTGCAATGTTTCTGCTTTGAAATGATCGACCATTTTCGCGATAATTTTGGGTCCGACACCCTTAACAAAACCGGTACTCAGATATTGCCGAATGCCTTCGATGGTAGCCGGCAGAACCGTTTGCGCAGAAACGATGCGGAGCTGTTGCCCATAACGTTTGTGGGTTTCCCAGGATCCGGTGATGCGCATTTCCGTTCCGGGACGGGGTCGTGGCATGTGGCCGAAGACAGTGACCAGGCTGTCGGTTCTGGCAACCCGGAAGCGTAATATGGCGAACTGGTTATCGGGATTGTAGTAGGTTATTTTGTCAATGTGCCCCTCGAAGGAAACCGCCTGAAGGGCGTCTTGAGGAATTGCAGAATCATTCAAAATTTAGATTTTCCATTCGAAAACTATTGAATCCCAATAGGGTTGTCTCATCCGCATGAAATGGGGCTGCAACAGCCACTTCTGTTGAGGTTTGGGTCCGGTGTGGCCGTCGGAGACTACCGGGACAGGATCCAATCGGATGCAGCGGCGAGATTTTCGGCCACGAAGTCGATTGAGATACCCTTGCGTTCGAGGATCTCCAGCGCCTTTAGTCCATTGCCGGTTTTGACCAGCACCGCTGCAGCGCATCCGGCCTTGCGGGCGCATTCGATATCTTTGGCGCTATCGCCGATCATGACCGTTTCTTTCACCTCTATTTTATGACTGCGACAGGCTTGCATTATCAGGCCGGGTTTCGGTTTGCGGCAGTCACACCCTTCATCCGGACGGTGAGGGCAGAAGAAGACATCGGCAATGTGTCCGCCACCTATAGCGACGGCATCTTTTAACCGCTGGTGTATGTCGAGAAGGGTTTCCAGAGACATAAGACCGCGGTTAACCGCCGATTGGTTGGAGATGATGATGGTGACAAAATCGGCAGCGGCAAGACGCTGCAAGGCCTCGAGGCTTCCCGGTAGAAATTCGAATTCGTTCCAGTCTTTGATGTAAGCGGGCGAATCTCTGTTGATGACGCCGTCGCGATCCAGGAAGACAATCTTTTGCAGTTCCGATATCGGATTCACTGTTTTGCTCAGCCATTCTCCGAAGAGATGTCATGTAATTTTGGTTTGGAGCCTTTTTTCCCGATAGTGTGGCTCATTCGGCGACCACAAAAGGCTCGTATCCGTCCCTGATGAGGATTTCCTCGCCTTTGCGTGCTTCCTCCAAGCTGGTAAAAAAACCGACGCGGACCCGGTAATATAAACCGCTTCCGGTATCATAGGTGGCGATGTGCGCGTTCTGATAGGCTTGGTCCAGTTTTGACCTGAGGTTTTCGGCGTTGCTGCGGTCGCGGAACGCACCGACCTGAAAGGTGAACTTTCCTGCGTCGTAATCTATCGGCTCGAGAGTTTTACCGGTGGCGTCCGATCCTGAAGAACTTCTACCGGCGCCGAGGGCGATAATTTCGACTCGCGCCGTTCCCGGGCCCACGACGCCCAGTTCTTTGGCAGCACCGTAAGAAAGATCGATAATCCGCCCGCGGACGAATGGACCGCGGTCGTTAATCCGCAGCTCAAGTTCACGGCGATTGTCGAGATTGCGAACTTTGACGATCGTGTTGAACGGCAGGGTTTTATGGGCTGCCGAAACCCCGTACATATTGTAAATTTCACCGTTGGCAGTTTTGCGACCATGGAAGTCTTTACCATACCACGAGGCGAGTCCGGTTTGAGTGAACCCCTGTGCGTGGGCGCGGGGATAATACCATTGGCCGTAAATCTGATATGGCTTGGACGGCTTGGATTTCTTGGTGGTTGGGCGTGAAGGGGGTTGAGATACGGTTGTGCAAGAGCCGATAATAAACATCGCGGCAGTGAGCCACAAAAAGGCGGTTTTGAAATTGCCATCGGTGACGCGTCGGTTCCGGGCGTCAATTTTTTGAAACATGTGTGTCAGGTCGAATCCGGGTTGTGATCAGAAGAATCGGTACCCGGATCGGTTCGCAGCCCGATCCGGGCACTGTTGAGTCCTTAACAGTTGACGGTAATCAATACCCGATTGCGACGGTTATATCAAACGCTTTCTCTTGATCAATAGCATCCGAGGATTAACCTCAGATAGCGGTTGGATTGGGCACAGGCTGTCAATTGTCATGATTCCAGTGCGAGTTTCAAGACATCCAGCATCTTGTCAGCGAATTGGAACGTGATGTCTTTTTGGACTTTTTTAGGAATGTCGTCCAGATCTTTATTGTTCCATGCGGGCAGGATGATCGTTTTTATCCCGGCACGATGGGCAGCCAGCACCTTCTCCTTGACGCCCCCAACCGGCAATACCTGTCCTCGCAAGGTGATTTCGCCGGTCATGGCCAGATCTTTTTTTATGGTCCTGCCGGTCAATAGGGATACCAAAGCGGAAAGCATGGTCACGCCGGCAGACGGCCCATCTTTGGGGATGGCACCGGCGGGTATGTGGATGTGAATGTCCTTTTTGGCGAAAAAATCTTCCGGGATGCCCAGGGTTTTGGCATTGGCCCGAATAAAACTGAGTGCGGCGGTTGCCGACTCTTTCATCACATCACCGAGCTGGCCGGTCAAGGTCAACCCCTTATTGCCTTTCATGGATGTGGCTTCGATGAAGAGCAGTTCCCCTCCGGTTTGGGTCCAGGCCAGTCCCATGGCCACACCGGGTGTTTGAATTCTGGCCTTGGATTCGTAAGTAAAACGCACCGCTCCGAGATACTTCGATACGTTGGAGACTTTTACGGATACGGATTCAATTTGGCCGGTGGCGATCTTGCTGGCAACACCGCGGCAGATGGCAGCAATTTCTCGTTCCAGGTTTCGCAGTCCAGCTTCCCGCGTGTAGCCGGAAATGATGTGGCGAACAGCACCTTTGGTAAAGTGAATCTGATCCGCCTTTAGCCCGTGTTCCCGCCGCTGTCGAGGAATGAGGTATCGATTGGCAATTTTAACTTTTTCATCCTCGGTATATCCGACAAGCTGAAGCACTTCCATCCGGTCCCGCAATGGCGGTGGGATCGTATCGAGAATATTGGCCGTGGTGATGAACATGACCTTCGACAAATCGAAAGGGACATCGAGATAATGGTCGGAAAAAGAGAAATTCTGCTCCGGATCGAGAACCTCGAGTAAAGCCGAAGAAGGGTCCCCGCGAAAGTCGCTGCCGACCTTATCGATTTCGTCCAGCATAAAGACCGGATTGTTTGATCCGGCGCGCCTCAGGCCCTGGATGATCCGACCGGGCATGGCCCCGACATAGGTCCGCCGGTGTCCACGGATCTCGGCCTCATCGTGAACACCGCCCAGTGAAATTCGATGAAAATTTCGACCAAGTGCCCTGGCGATGGAACGGCCAAGGGATGTTTTTCCGGTTCCGGGGGGACCCTGCGAAACAGAGTATGGGACCTTTGGATTCGGGTTTGAGTTTGCGAACGGCGAGATATTCGACAATCCTTTTTTTCGGTTTTTCCAATCCAAAGTGATCTTCATCGAGGATTTTCACCGCTTTGCGGATGTCAAGCGTATCATCTGTGCTGTCGTGCCAGGGCATAGACGTGAGCCAGTCCAAGTAAGTGGACGCTACGGTATACTCCGCCGAACTGGGATGCATGCGTTCGAGACGGCTGAGTTCCCGTTCGGCTTCTTTGCGGGCTTCTTCCGGCAGGTTGGCTTCGGCGATCTTTGTCTGATACTCTTCAACCTCGACGGAAGATTCATCTTTTTCGCCCAACTCTTCCTTTATTGCTTTTAACTGCTGCCGCAGGTAATACTCCCGTTGACTTTTTTCCATGTCACCTTTTACTTGTGACTGAATTTTATTGCCCAGCTCAAGAATGTCCAACTGATGATTTGCCAGGCGGGTAACTTCCTTTAAGCGCTCTTTGACATCGGTTGTCTCCAGGACCTTGAGTTTTTCTTCGGTGGTGGAATTGATCGTTGAGGCAACCATATCGGCGAGGGTTCCGGGTTCCTGTATCGATTTGGCCATACCGCCCATTTCTTCGGGTAAGCCGGCCGACAACTCGACGATTTTTATAAACAGACCGACCAAATTGGACATCAGTGCTTCAGTCTCATTGTCTTTGGTGTCCGTGTCCGTCAGGTGTTCCACCTGCGCAATAAGGTATGGGTGCCCGTTTTGAAAAGCAGTGACTTTGAAGCGACTCAGGCCCTGGACCAATAGTTGGGCCTTTTGATCCTCGGTCTTGGCCATTTTTAGAATCAAGGCGGTTGTCCCAATTTTGGCCAGATCCTCCTTTGGGTAGGGGGTCTTGTCGGTCCTGTTCGTTGCCACTGCCAGCCCGATAATGCGATTTTTGGACATGGCCTCATCGATCAGCTGGATGGATTCTTCCTGCAGGACGGCCAGTGGCAGGACCATCTTTGGAAAGAGTGCGGCATCGAATAAGGGCATAATGGGTAGAATGTCAGGAAGATCTTCCGGGCTCTTGGGCTTGGGGGCCTGCGGTTCTGTCATGTTTCCCTCCAGAAATTGCAACTCATGGTTAAGCGGGTCTGTCGTTACCAATGGTGCCGAGAATTAGCGTGCCGGCACCTCATCCCTCTTCAATCGGGATCGAATATGATTTTTCTTTTGGCTGCTTTGCCAATCTCAGTTGCAGAAAGCCGTTGACATAGGAAGACGAGATCACCTCGGTGTCGATGGGCACCGGAAGGTACAAGACTCTTTCGAACTTTCCGTATTGAATTTCGGCCAGCCGATAGGTGGCCTTGTCGATTTTCTGCATTGGTGCGCGCCGGCCTTTGATCTTTACTGCGCGACTGTCGATTTCAACTTCGAGTTCGTCTTCATCGACCCCGGCAATTTCGGCGCGCACAATGATTTCTTCGGGAGTCTCGTAGATATCCATTTGTGGGTTCCATGCGGACTTCGATGAAGCGAACATCGGGCTAACCGGACGCGGCCGAAACATGTCCTCGAACGTTTTCTCCAGTTGAGATGCGATCTTTTCGAGATCATTGCCGAATCGGATTTTGATATAATCCATATCTTAGTTCTCCTGTTCGCAATGAATCATAATTGTAAGCCGTCAACGTCAAATATCATCTCGACGATGGCGGTCAGTCATCGGAAAAAGGTGTCGAAACCTAACACCGAAAGTCGGATTTGTAAATAGAACCAAATCCGGCCAGCAACCGATAAATTAAACATTTCAGGGGTGAACATACAGATGCTTAGCGGCAAATGGGTGACGATATCGGTGAGCGTAACCGTTGCCGATTTGCTTGACAGGATGCGCGCCGTGCTTAATCTTTTCACTACCTATCTAATCCACAAGGGAGGAAAAAAATGACGATTGTCAGCTGGGATCCGTTCAGAGAAGTGGCCACACTTCAGGATCGTATCAACAGGCTTTTTGATGACGCTTTCCCACGAAAAAGTGACCCGGCTGACGATCCGAATCTGACCGGTTGGCGGCCAGCCGTTGACATCTTCGAGACAGAGACCGGCGTGGTATTAGAGGTGGAACTCCCAGGGGTCATCAAGGCGGATGTGTCGGTCGAGGTGAAAGACAATATACTGACCATCAGGGGCGAGCGTAAGGTCGGAAATGAAGGGCAGGAGGAAAATTATTACCGCCGGGAAAGGGCATACGGATCATTCAGGCGGGCGTTCAACCTTCATTACGTCGTAAAACCTGAGAAGATAAGAGCCAGATTCAACGATGGTGTGCTCCGGATCGAGGTGCCGAAACCGGAAGAAGAAAAACCAAAACAGGTGACAGTTAACGTTGATTGACATTCTCAACGGGGGTATACTTCCCCGGTTACATCCCACTCCGTTCGTCCGAACCCGGCCAGCCGTGCCGGGTTTTCTGTATCTGCCGGTTCCAATCGGGCGTGATTTGCCATTATATGAAAAATGGCATATGACAATCAAAAAGAGAATCATTTCGGTTTGCGGGGCGTTGCGCTTAAAGATCGGGCCTAACCACATAGGAGATTGCATCTAATCATGCTTTCGGTCTTAGCATGCGAGGCACATTAGCTTTGAGACACTGAAATACGGTGTCAAGGTTTGCGAGCCTATCGAAATGCAACGATAGCGTGAGTTTTTTATAAACAACCCCAGAGGCTAAACCGGCCGATTTCATCCACTGCTGCGACGTAGGCGAATAGCAACCCTATGAGCCCCCGACCTTCATTTCTGGCTATCCGCTTTCAGTATTTTTTCTATTTTGCCGTTCTCGGTATATTCCTACCCTACTTCAACCTCTACTGTTACAATTTGGGATTCAGCGGGGCTCAAATTGGTGCTTTGTCGGCTGTCAGATCCCTTGTAATGGTTGTTTCGTCCATAATTTGGGGGTTTCTCGCCGACCGATTTCACTTACGGCGACGAATCTACATTATATGCAGTGCCGCCAGTGCACTGACGTGGCTTTTATTTTTTACGACCACTGATTTTTGGTTGATGCTGCTCTTCACCGTAATTTACGTTTGTTTTTACGCGCCCATTATCGCCTTTCTGGAAGCCTTCACCATGGATCAACTGGAATTCCGCAAGGAATCCTATGGACGGATCAGGGCCTGGGGGTCGGTTAGCTTTATCCTGGTTGTGATTTTGCTGGGCCGGGCCATCGATCTGTTTTCCATCCGCTTGATTCTCCTGCTTATTCTTGTCGGTTCCCTGCTGCAAGCTCTGGGATCCTTACGCATGCCCCGCTTTGATTCCGCCGACCGCTCATTGATTCCGCAGGCCGGCGGGTATTTGCTGAACCGGCATGTGGCCATATTTCTCCTGTGCGGGTTTCTCATGCTGGTGAGCCACGGCACATACTACGGATTTTTTTCTATCCATCTTGAAAACCTCGGCTATTCCAGAACATTTATCGGTCTGACGTGGGCTGTGGCATCGATGGCAGAGATTATCGTCATGATCAAGTCGGAATTTGTATTCAAGCGCTTCACCCTTGAAAGGGTGATCGTATTTTCATTTGCCGTGGCTGTCCTTCGATGGCTCATTCTCTGCATCGTTCACTCACCCGCTCTGGTGCTTCTCGCCCAACTGCTGCACGCGGTAACTTACGGGACATTCCATATGGCCGGCATCCTTTACATCGACCGTCTGACAAACGAAAAGACCAAAACTATCGGCCAGGTCGCCAATAATGCGGTTCAATACGGGTTGGGTTTGATGACCGGTTTTTTCCTTAACGGTTTTCTGTACGAACGGACCGGTTCTGCCGTTCTTTTTTTGGTGAGTGCCGGCATTGCCGCTACCGGGGGGGCGATATTCTGGGGATACGCCAGATTTGGCCGTACCCGTTGACGGTGATGGTGGCGGCGCTTTATAGTGGTTGTCAAAAAAGCGTTTCGCTATGCGAACGTTTTTTTCTACAACCACTTATTAAGTGTTAGGGATTGACCCCGAGAAGAGCACAGCGTTTGATAAACTGTGCATACGGGTGAGTGAGTGCGTGCGGGGTGAAAGGGACCAGTGGTCCTCTCGGTAACTCAGCCATAAAGATTTAGATGGTGTTATAGCACCCGCTTCTTTAGGTTATTCCCGTTTGGGAGCGAGAAGATGTCCAATCCAACCGCTTAAGCTATTGCCGCCCAGGATCGATCGGTCCAGACGGTCGATCTGTTCAAACAGTTTTTGCGGGTCGCTGTACCACTGCGAGCGAGTGGTCATCGGCCGGGACGGGTCCAGCTGCTTGACCACGCGAGCTGGATTTCCGACGGCGACCGTATTCGGCGGTATATCGCTCACGACGACAGCCCCGGCGCCGACAATACTGTTTTCACCCACGCGGACACCCTTGCAGACGATGGCGCTGTCTCCGATCCACACATTGGGACCGAGTCGCACCGGTTCCGACTGTCCGATGGATAGGCGGTCATACACACCGTGCCAGTCGCAGTCGGTGATATAGGCCCGGCTTGCAACCATACAGTTGTCCTCGATCACAACCTTCTGCGCTGAACCAATGCGCACACCGGGACAGATCAGGCCGTAACTGCCGATCCGAATACCGCCTTTGCCTGCAGATGCCGGCCAGACCGAGAGCCTGACTTTACCGTCCGGCGCAGCGATGATTGTGGCGCAATTCCCTATTTCCACCGGGCCGCCAAAAATTTCGACATGCCACGGCTTGATGACCTGGAGGCGTTTTCCCACGCGTTTCATTTGGGGTTCCAGAAACCGGCGGGTGTAGGACGCCTGGAAATTCAAGTAGGCCTTTTTGACAAAATAGGGGCGGTGATCACGCCTCATTTTTTAACTCCATGACAGATCGACATGGATTCCCTGTGCCGCAGCGGCGGTGGCGAATCACTCGCCGCACCAGGGGCACCATTTTCGATCGTCAGAACGGAATTCGTGATGGGGCACTGCGCGAAAGAGTGGCCTTGTCGCCTGATAATGAGGTATGCTAGCGGGTTCACCTTTCTGCTCCCTCCGGCGTCCAGAACGCATGCGAGAAAAGCCGGCTTGCCGGTGTTAGGGCGTAGAGGGCGTCGGCGGCCAACAGGACAGCGGCATTGGTCCATGATAGTTTCTCCTCCGGCCAGACAGTCATATCCGGAGAAGTAAAACCGGCCCAATACCAACCGTCTTCATACCGCTTATCGACCGCCCAGTTGAATACGATTTCCGCCGGCGTTCTGCGGCCCGCTGCGGACAGGGCCAGGCAGAGTTCGGATGTTTCTGCAATCGTTACCCAGGGCCGGTCCGAGACACATCGGACCCCTCGACCTTCAATGACGAATTTCTTCCAGAGGTGATCGATACGTTTGTGGGCTTCTGCCCCGGTGATAACCCCACAGAGAACCGGATAATACCAGTCCATGGCATAACGCGCTTTGGTCATGTTGAACCGGTGCGGTTGGAAGACAATCGCATGCTGCAGACGGGAAAGCCCCTGTTCCCAGTTTTCCTTCCGGTAGCCTAATATCCGGGCGGCTGCCAGGGCACAGCGGATGCTCATGTATATGGAGCAGGACCCCGTCAGCAGGGCCATCTTGTCCACGCCGCCCTCGGGACTGATGGCCCAATATATTTCACCATGGGGAGCTTGAAGGCTGAGCGCAAAATCGATGGCGGACCGGATACTTTCCCACATCCGTTTTAAAAACCTGCGGTCGCGGTTGATAAGATAGCTGTGAAGCACTCCCACGGCGATGTACGCCGACAAGTTCGCATCCCGGGTCGTGTCTTCCGGCAATCCGTTGCGGTACGCGGTATACCAGCTGCCATCGGTGTTTTGGTGGTGGGCCAACCATGCATAAGCTTTTTCCGCTTCGGTCTTGTATCCACCGATGCTCAGGCCCATTGCCGCTTCCACCATATCCCAGGGGTCCGTCTTGTATTCGTCACACCAGGGAATATCGCCGTTCTGCCGTTGAACGGCCGCAATGCAAGCTGCGGTCGTACCAACATCCAGTGCCCGGGATTGTTTTTTATGAAAAACCTCCGGCATCATGTGCCTCTGCCTTACCGTTTGCTTTAATCTCTTCAGGGTATGCGGGAAAGTGAATTCATTACTGTGGTTTCGGCTGGCTTGCAAGAATAAATTCCTTCGGTGCCATCTCGTTCAGATGAGCGCATTCCCGTTACGAAGGTGGCTAACAGGAAACAAATTGACCGATGAGTCGGATATAGCAGTTTCGCAATATTTTCCAAATAAGAATCTCGTATTTATTTTAATTAATAATAACAATGATATATAAAGTATTATTTTCGGATTTATTCTGTTTGACAAAAAAATTATTTGTGATAGAACTCGCCGGTCGGTTATAATTATTAAACTGGTTGCTGCCACGGCAACGGGAGAGTCGGTTTCTGGGGTCGGTGTTAACCAATGGACGAAAAATATGAGCCCTAAATTCATCGATCGGGAAAAAAAGGTTGCTGACATTGCCCGGGTTGCTCTGGAGCTTTTTACAAGCCACGGATACGGGGCGACGAGTGTCGGTCAAATAGCCCAGGCCGCTGGTATCGGCAAGGGAACCATTTATGAGTATTTTGACACGAAGGCCGATATTTTTTTTGCCGCTGTACTCGAATGGATGAAACGGCTGGAGGACCAATTCTCGGAACACCTGGACACGGTCGAAGATCCTGTTGACCGTTTGCGGCTTTTTACAGAGCTGAGCGTGGCGATGGTCGATCCCATCGATCCGGGGCTTGCCCGGCTGTCGATCGATGTCCTGCGACACACGCTTCTGCAAGATGGTGCGCTTTACAACCGACGGCACCTGATGAAGGAAATCCATACCGGTATGCGTCGGATTGTGATCAATATTCTGCTGGAAGGGATTTCCAGAGGGGTATTTCGTCCGGAAATCGCGCGGGATGCTGAAAAACTGGCGATAAACCTGCTCGGATATTTAGACGGCATCAGCCTTCACAGCCTGATTTCCGAGGGTGATTTCAACCTTAGAGAGCAGATCGAATTTTCCCTGGAAAGCATTTTGCAACTGATCACAAGAGATCAAGCGGCTGTCCGAATAGAGAACAAAGAACCGAATTGTCACTGAGGAAGGGTTTGAAATGAAGACGGAGAGTTCAGAAACCGGAATTTCTTCAGGCATGGCTTCCGACAGGCGGTTGCGCCGATTATTGCCGACGGGACTGGTGGTGATACTCATGGGGTTGACCGGACTGCTTTTTTTCTGGATCCGGTCAGAGGGAGAAGTCATTCGGGAGCGCAATCAAGCCGGCTTAAAATCGGATCGCGAGGCCGTCAATGTGGTGGCACTCACCATGCGACCCGGTACCATTTGCGATCGTCTCGTATTGCCTGGAGTGACGAAATCATGGATAGAGATGCAAATCCTGGCTGAAGTTAGCGGACGAGTGACCCGCAAGGCGATACCGGAAGGTACCGCCGTTGTTAAAGACCAAATCATAGCCAATGTCGATCTCCGTGATTACCGCAACGCTCATCAGTCGGACAAAGCCGCATATGAATTGGCCCTTTCCGATTTCAAACGCCTGGAAAACCTTTATGGTCGCAAAGCGATTCCCCTTTCACAGCTGGACGCTGCCAAGGCAAAGGTAGAAACCACCCGTGCAGCCATGAATACGGCCGCTCTGGAAGTTGAGCGCTGCACGATCAAGGCCCCTTTCGACGGAATTGTCAACAGGGTGTTCGTTGAAGAAGGTCAGTATCTGAAGGATGGCGATCCGGTGGCAGAGGTGCTGCAGATGAAGCGACTCAAAGTGCGCGTCGGAATTCCGGAGTCGGACGTTGACGCTGTCCGTAAACTCGGAGAGTTCAATGTAACGGTTGATGCCCTGAACAATCGAAGTTTTGTTGCCCATAAACACTTTCTGTCCCGCACCGCGGATTCGTCCGCCCGACTCTACTCTCTGGACCTTTCTTTAGACAATGCCGATGGTGCGATTTTGCCCGACATGTTCGTGCGGGTTGAGATTGTCAAAAGAGAAGTACTGCAGAGTCTTTCTGTCCCGCTCTATGCAGTGGTTAATCACAATGATGGCCAAGCGGTATATGTTGTGAATGATAAATCGGCCAACGCGCGGTCAGTCACACTGGGATTGCTTGACGGCTGGCGTGTGGAAGTGAAACACGGGCTGCAACCGGAAGATCGCGTGATCATTGTGGGACATCGAAGTGTCAAGGACGGTGACCCCGTCCGCGTGATCCGCAGTGTTGAAGACCCGGAGGAAATCGTACAATGATCGTTTCCGATACAGCGGTAAAGAACCGTACCAGTGTGATGGTGTTGGCCGTGATTATCCTGGCGATCGGTGTATACTGTTACAGCGCTCTGCCGCGGGAAAACGAGCCTGATATCACTATACCAAACGTATTTGTCTCGACCCCTTATAGGGGGGTATCCTCCGAGGATATCGAAACCGCCATCACCATCAAAATCGAAAACAAACTCAAAGGGCTTGATCGGGTCAAAAAAATTCATTCCGTCAGCTCCGAAGGAATTTCCCAGATCAACATCGAGTTTCTCCCCGGTACCGATATCGATGAGGTGCTCCAGAAAGTCAAGGACAAGGTCGATGAGGCCAAAAAGGATCTGCCCGGCGACCTGGAAGACGATCCGTCGGTCTTCGAAGTCAACTTTTCCGAACTGCCGATTGTCGTGTTTTCCCTGTCCGGTACCAGCGGCATTACCACCCTGAAGCGGATCGCCGATGATCTGGAAGAAGCGATAGAAGCCATTCCAGGCGTACTCGAGGCGGATGTCAGCCGGCGGCAGGGAGCGCGAAATCCGCATTGAGGTTGATCCGGATAAACTGGCCTACTACCGATTACCGATTACCGCTTTCCAGAACGCGGTATACAATGAAAACCAGAACACCTCCGGCGGTTCAATTCGACTGGGTGATGGCCGTTACCAGCTGCGGGTTCCCGGTGAATTCGAAGCACCCGGTGAACTGCTCAATCTGGTCATCGGTACCTTCGACGGACGACCGGTATACCTGAAAGACATGGCGCGGGTCACCGACGGATTCAAGGACGAGACCAGCCGGTCGCGTCTCAACGGTCGAGAAGCCGTAAATATTATGGTCAAAAAGCGTGTGGGCGAAAACATCATCGCCATCACCGACCAGATTGACACCCTCATTGAGCAGGAACAAAACGGCTGGCCGCAAGAGGTGCGCATCGTCAAACTCATGGATCGTGCCAAAGACGTCCGTATGATGGTGGCCGATCTGGAGAACAACATCATATCGGGCCTTTTGCTTGTGATTGTGGTTCTGTTCGTTGCTCTCGGAATTCGCAACGCAGTGCTGGTCAGTTTGGCAATTCCCTTCTCTATGCTAATTTCCTTTATGGTTCTTTATGTTCTGGGAATTACACTCAACGTGGTCGTGTTGTTTTCGCTGACCCTGGCACTCGGTATGTTGGTGGACAACGCTATCGTGATCATCGAGAATGTCTACCGCTACATGGAACAGGGTGTTCCGCGCATTCAAGCGGCCATGAAAGCCACGAGCGAAGTCGCCTATCCGGTTATCGGTTCCACACTAACCACTTTGGCGGCCTTTCTACCCCTGATATTCTGGCCCGGCATAATGGGTGAGTTTATGAAGTATCTGCCGATCACCCTGGTGGTCACGTTGACTTCCAGCCTGTTCGTGGCCCTGGTGATAAACCCGGCTCTGGCGGCCTTATTTGCACGCGTAAAAAATGATCGGTCGCAGCAGATTGTCAAAAAGAAAAACGCTCAGGAGACCGCTGCAGCCGAGGAACAACCGGTTGCGGTCAAAGGCCGTTTGCTCACCAGCTATGTGCGTCTGCTGCAAAGCTGCCTTTTGCATCGTGGAGTTGTTCTGATCTCGTCTTTTGCCCTCCTGGTGATATTTGTCCAGATCTGGTTGTTGATGGTCGGGCTTGAAAGACCAGTTGAATTTTTTCCAAAAATCGATCCCAAGAGTATGTATGTCAACGTCGAACCGCCTGAAGGTGCTGACCTGAGTTACATCGACCGCATAATTAAGAAAGTTGAAATGGGGGTAAACGGTACCATTTTGGGGGACCCTGAGCTGCCCCTCAGCCTCTATGAATCATCTTACATCTCCCGGGAACACCTCAAGGCAGGCGGGCAGACGTTTAACGGTCCCAGTGATCTGGATAACATAGAACATATCTATGCCAAAGCGGTTGAAAACGCGCGGTCCGTGTCTTTCGATCCGAACCTGCCCAACCACATCGGCGTTCAGTTCATCGACCTGAAAGACCGCCGTCGGCCTTCAGCCGAAAGTGTAGAAGAGATTCGACGAAGAGTGCAGGCGATCCCGGGGGCTCGGATTACCGTGGCTGAAGAACAGGGCGGGCCGCCTACCGGTGCACCTGTCAATATCGAGATATCCGGTGACGACTTCCGGGTTCTCGGCGGCTTGGCACGTCAAGTGGCGGAAATTGTTTCCCGTGTCCCTCTTGTTGAAGATGTACAGGACGATTATGTGGAGGGCATCCCGGCGGTTCGTGTACGGGTTGACCGTCAGAAGGCCGCGCTTTTCGACCTGAATACCAACACGATCGGATTCGCCTTGAAAACCGCTTACAACGGATTGGAGATTTCGACGTACCGCGAAGGCGACCAGGATTTTGATATTACCGTGACGCTCACCGATGCCGACCGACGTATGGTCGATGTCCTCCATAAATTGATGATTCCCACACCGGTCGGCCAACTGGTGCCGCTCACCACAATTGCGCGTATCGATTACGCGGGAACCATGGGTGACATTGTGCGGATCAATCACGACCGTGTTGTCACCGTCAAAGCCAATGTCGATGAGAACCGAATTCCGGGACCAGTGGCCCGAAAACAGGCTGAAGACCTTCTTGCGAAATTTCCCCTGCCAGCCGGCTATCGAATGGCATTCACCGGTGAATTCGAGTTCCAACAGGAGGCGGAAACTTTTCTGACCAAGGCGTTTATCATTGCCATATTTCTGATATTTTTTATTCTCGTGACACTTTTCAATTCTGTTTCCCAACCCCTTATCATCCTAACATCGGTCATTCTGTCTCTGGGCGGCGCTTTCGTCGGCCTTACGGTCTTGAGGGCACCATTCGGTATCATCATGTCAGGTGTCGGCGTCATCTCTCTGGCCGGCGTCGTGGTGAACAATGCCATCGTCCTGATCGACTACACCAACAAACTGCGGCAACGGGGGATGGTGCTTCAGGAGGCCGTGATTGCGGCCGGTGCCACCCGGTTGCGCCCCGTGCTCCTGACGGCCGTAACAACGGTTCTCGGTCTGCTGCCAATGGTGACCGGGGTCTCTATCGACTTCCACAATTTGACCGTCTCTTTTATCAGCGAATCGACCCAGTTGTGGCAGAACATGGCCATCGTTGTTATTTTTGGCCTGGTTATCGCTACTTTCCTGACGCTGCTGGTCGTTCCGGTCCTCTACAGTCTACTAGAGTCCATGACGCGCAGCCTGCTGGGGTTCTTCGGTACAGACAAAGGAGTGCCAGACGCCGAGGCCGGAATTGCCGTTCGCGGCCGCTGAACCACCAAACGGGAAAGACGTATTGCGCCACGGATTCTGATTGCCGCTTGACTTTCCACCGGACATTGATTAGCTAATCTTATAGTCCCAATATATGACATATCCGGGTTCGTTCGGTTGTCTATTAAAGGAACCGGTGACTTTGATATAACAGGTCGTCTTCTTCTTTTCGCTCAAACTTACTTCCTTTATACGACCGTGCCACCGGAGTGCGAAGCTATAGGTCTGACCGAACGGAATCGTTGAATCTCCTCAAAGACCCTTTTCATTGGCAGGGGAGTTGTCAGGTAGCGTTTTGGCAATTCCACAATAAACGCCACACACCTTCCGTTGCGCTGTGCGCCGACGACTGCAGACTCGGCGGCGTTTGATCAAGCGGATACTTGTAAAGCTGGATGTCGAAATGGCCGCACCGGAATTACCCTGAAACGAAGACAAAAGGAAAGGAGGCAAAGATGTCTGACAGTGTTTACAAAATTATCGATCTGGTAGGAAGCAGTCCCACTTCCTGGGAAGAAGCCACTAAAAACGCGGTGGAAACTGCAGGGAAAAGTCTCAGGGATCTGCGCGTTGCTGAAGTCACCAAGCTGGATATGAAGGTTGAAAACGGGAAGGTTACCGCCTACCGGGCCCGAGTCAAGCTGTCTTTTAAGTATGCCAGCGAATAGTCGTTACAATAATTCAATCAATAAAGTCTGCCCGGCGCTTTGGTACCCCGGGCAGTCTTTATTCTGTCAGCTCTATTCTTTGATCGCTTCGGCCATAAGCTGACCCAGCAGCTTTGAAAACCGGGCGGGATTGTCGAGTTTGCCATCCTCGCTGATGACAGCCATGTCGAGCAACAGTTCGCTATAATCCGCAAGAATGGGATTGCTCTGGTCTTTATCGTACAGGTTTCTAATCCGATCCAATGCCGGATGATCCGGATTGAGTTCCAGGACCCTTTTGGCGTGAGGTGGGTTCTGGCCTGAGGCCTTGAGGATTTTCTCCATATAGGCACTCATATCCTGGGCGTCGCCGGAAAGACAGGCCAGCGAATCCTTCAGGCGTTTGGATGGCTTAACATCTTTGATTTTGTCTTGCAGTTTCGATTTGATGAAACCAAACAGCGGGGCGTAGGATTTTTCCTTTTCAACATCGACATCCCCCAGTTCAAGGTCTCCTTTCTCGGCGCTTTTAAGGGGCTTGCCATCGTATTCTGTGAGCGATTGCACGACCCACTCATCCACAGGATCGCTCATCAACAGCACTTCATATCCCTTGTCTTTCAACCGTTCAAGCAGCGGGCTGTCGGCAATGGCAGCCAGGTTGTCTCCCGTCAAGTAGTAGATGTCTTTCTGCTCCGGCGGCATGCGGTCAACATATTGTTTGAGTGCGATCAATTTTCCATCCGACATGGTGGATTCATAGCGAAGCAGATCGGCTATTTTCTTGCGGTTCTCAGGATCAGTGTGGATGCCCGCTTTAAACACCTGGCCGAATTCTTTCCAGAATGTTTCATAGGCATCGTCTTCCATCGCTTCCAAATGCTCAAAGATTTTCTTGACCAGATTGCGACGGATGTTCCTCACCAGGCGGTCCTGTTGAAGAATCTCGCGGCTGATATTGAGATTCAAGTCCGGGGCATCCACCACTCCCCGCACGAAGCGGAAATACTCCGGGATCAGCTCACTGCAGTTTTCCATTATGAATACGCGTTTGCAGTATAGATGAATGCCATGCTTCATGTCCGGATTGAAGAGATCGAGGGGGGCCCGGGCCGGAATATAGAGAAGCGCTTGGTATTCGGTGGTTCCCTCGAATTTCAGGTGCAGGTGAGATAACGGTGCATTCCAGTCGTGACTGATATGCTTGTAGAATTCTTCATATTCGGTGGCATCGACTTCGCGTTTGTCTCTGGCCCAAATGGCATTCATGGAGTTCAGTGTTTCTTCACTGACGACAGGGCGGCTGGTCTTTCCTATCGGTTTGCCGGATTTGTCTTTTATCTGCTCTTCTTCCGGGATTGGTTCCTCCCGTTCCACATCCATGACAATAGGATAATTCACAAAATCAGAGTGACGCTTGACGATTTGGCGAACAGTCCATTCGTCGGTGAAATCGAGTTCGTCCTTTTCGCGTTTTTTCAGGTTCAATATGATGCTGGTACCGCGAGTTTCTTTTGTGGCGTCCTCAATTGTGTAAGTGCCGTCGCCGGTAGATTCCCAACGAGTGGCGGTATTCGATCCTGCCGGTCGGGAGATCAGCGTCACTGAGTCGGCGACAATGAAGGCGCTATAAAATCCGACGCCGAATTGACCGATCAGCTCCGGTGATATCATGGTTGTGTCATTGACCTGCTCGAGGGCTTCGAGAAATGCCGTCGTTCCACTCCGGGCTATTGTACCGATGTTTTCCATGACCTCTTCGCGTGACATGCCGATACCATTGTCTGACACCGTCAGCGTATTTTTGATGCCATCGGTACTGAGCTTAATCTTGAATTCGGCGTCATCGCCAAGGATGTCCGGTTCCATTTGGGCTTTGAATCTTAATCGGTCGATGGCATCTGAAGCATTGGATATCAGCTCCCGCAGAAAAATCTCCTTGTTGGAATAGAGGGAGTTGATGATGAGGTTAAGCAATTGCTGTACCTCGGTTTTAAACTGATGTGTTTCTTTTTTTGCAACCATTATCACTCCTCGTTCTCTGATCGGTTTTTCAAAATATTAAACTCGTTGGACCGGCGGATGAAAACTTTTCTGACTTTTTATCGTATACTGAGCGGTAAAATTTATATAGAAGCCATCCCAAAAAAGTCTTTTCGCCCGATATCAGCGTTGAGCCCTCGTCTCAAGTCCTCGACATACTTGAGTATGCCTGCGGGTTGCAACCCACAAATAAGAATCGATCAGGCGGGAAATCCCGCACAGCGGGGATCCTCGGTCTCGCCTTGATCTCGACCGAAAATCCTAATTTTGAGATAGCTTCTACTTATCGGATGGACGAAATGCTTGACCATACAATGAAATTGTTTCATTTTATTCATTCTCGAGAAAAGTTTTCATGAAACTTTCAGGTTAAAAGACGATAGCCGCATTTGCGCTGAATGTCCTGTTTTCGGGGCATATAATGCGTGTAAAATCAGTTTTGTCAACCCCGGCGAATCATGCCGGGGACCCTTCCGGCGGATACAACCAGGCGGCTCAGTAACCGCCGGGGGTATTGAAAATGATGCATAGTGAAATTAGATTATATGGTCCTATGAAAAGCTACGCGACTTTATTCCATTGCCTGAATGGCTCAGAATTGCCGCAGGGGGTAGAGATCGATGCTGTCGCAATGATGCGGTGCTCCCAATCGCACCGAATTGAGTCGAACGCGGAACGGATGTTGACATGATCGATATTGAAGAGAGCGTTACTATTGCCCGACCGGTGGAAAGGGTGTTTGCTTTCGCAACAGATTTGCAGAACAATACCCGGTGGCAGACCGATGTTATGTTAACCGAGCAGACTTCCGATGGTCCCTTGGGGGAGGGGACAACTTACCGGTTGGTGAACCGTTTCATGGGGAAGCGTTTCGATTCTGAGGGCGTCATATCGGAATATGTCCCCAATCAGATTTGTTCATACCGTTTCGTCTCCGGACCGGTCGGTGGCGAAAGCAGCTTCATCTTTGAACCCGTAAATGGCGGCACACGCTTTATTACCCGCGGCGTTATCGAATTGAAAATCTTCAAATCCTTCGGATTACTAACCCGGCGCAGAGCGCGCCGGCAGGTCAGAAACGATTTACAGAAGCTCAAAAAGATCTTGGAGAATGGTGAGGGTTAATGTCGGGTTGTTGAAATTCTGCGCCCGAAATCTGACCACCAACTTCGCCGACCGTTTTGCTGTCGTTATCGGGCGTGGATCAGTCGGACACGATCGGTCGCTGATTAACAAGTGAGGTGAAACGCGCCGGCAACGTTCAAACCTTCCGCCCGCATTCGGTTGAAGGTTTGAACGGCCTCGGTGGTGGGTTTGTAAACAAGCCGGATATGCCGTGTTTTCAGTTGTTTCTGGAGAGTGTTTGGTATGCGCATACCGCTGGCGTAGCCCGTACCCACGACGAGCAGGTCGGGCGAGGTGGCCAGGATGTCCGATATGTCTTCGGCCGCCAGGCAGTGACCTTCTCGGCGCCACCAGTCACCTTTGACCGAATTTCCAATGATTTTGAGATCGTGGGTATATTTCTTGCCGGACACCATCATGTGGCGCCCAACAGCATACGCCTCGATGAAAATTTTCGGTGTTAACGCTTCATCCATCGTTACGATTTCCACTGCAGGTCGTCGCGGCGTGTGTCGATGATCAGAGCCTCGGTAGCGCCCATTTCCGGATCGACCCACTCTTGCCGTCAAGGTCTCTGGTCACTTACCCCTCATATTCATCGGCAACCTGTTTGGGCGGTATGCAGCGCCCACAGACAATCCTCAACGGTTGTCTGCATCTACTTGAGCTGCCCGTGGAGGCTGGCGCCTTTACCAGAATTTCTATCCAAGCTGGATTGTAAGCTCCTTTGTGCCGGCAATATTCACCGCTCGAACATATAAGAGTATCTCTGCATAGTATAAGTTTGACATTTGGAAATGCAAGCGAGAGGAACGATGAACCGGGTTGGGTTTCATTCCAGACCGTTAGCGGTGGAAATAATTTCCCACGCCTCTTCGGCGGTATCGATATATTGAAAAATTTTCAGGTCATTCGGACTGATATTTCCTTCATCCAACAGGGCCTGAAAGTTGATGACCTTCTCCCAGAATGAGCGCCCGAAAAGGAGCACCGGTATCGGTTTTATTTTACCCGTCTGGATCAAAGTCAAGGTTTCGAACAATTCGTCCAGCGTTCCGTACCCGCCCGGAAAAGCCACCAAGCCCTTGGCCCGCATTAGAAAGTGCATTTTTCTGATGGCGAAATAATGAAACTGGAAACAGAGCTCGGGGGTGATATATGGGTTCGGCATTTGCTCAAAAGGAAGGACGATATTAAGGCCGATGCTTTGGCAGCCGCATTCGTGGGCACCAAGGTTGGCCGCTTCCATAATCCCCGGTCCCCCTCCCGTGATGACCACCAGTTTATCGCGGGGAGAATTGGTTGAAACCAGACTGGCCAGTCGGCGGGCCTCTTCGTAGTATCGGCTTTTTTCGAGATCCCTGCGGGCTTGACCGAGATCTTGCATCACTTCGGAATTCTTGCCGTTATCCTTTGCCCGCGATTCGAGGGAAACCAGTTTGGCTTCAGCTGTTGCCGGATCGAGGATGCGCGCACCCCCGAAGATGACAACGGTGGATTCGATGCCCATCTCATGCTGAACAAGTTCGGCCTTGAGCAGTTCAAGCTGCAGCCGCACCGGTCGCAATTCGTCACGCAACATCAGATCGTCATCCAGAAATGCCAGGTCGTAAGATTTTGATCGGCATTGAGGGGTATCCCCGTGTAGTTTCGCGGACAGGGCATCCTCGCGCGCTGAGGGGAACACTCTTTTTTTGGGGGATTTGGGCTGCATCGTCACCTCCGCTTGAATTTGGCCTGAGATTATACGGCCATCGAATTCAGATTTCAACCTGTTGTTCTGGCGGATAAAATTGATGGCCATGATCGAGAGTCGCCGGCCGATTACCGGTACACCGGTTGTTTTTGATTTTTTCTTGACGGCTTGATAACGTGGGGCCACTCCTGATACTGAAAGGAGCGATGAGAAGATCCCCCGCGGCCTCAATTATTATGGAAAAGGAAAGTTGACAGATGGATTGGATTGCAGACCCTCAGATATGGATGGCCCTGCTCACATTGACGACATTGGAAATTGTTCTGGGCATCGATAATATCATTTTCATCGCCATCATTGCCGGACGTTTGCCGGCCCATCAGCAGAAAAAGGGGCGTACCATCGGGCTGATGATGGCGATGGTCACCCGCATTGGTTTGCTTTTTTCACTGACAATCATCATGGGCCTGACAGCGCCTCTTCTGACTGTTTTCGGCCAAGAAATTTCAGGGCGGGACCTCATTCTTTTTCTGGGCGGATTATTTCTGCTGGGCAAAAGCACCCTGGAGATACACGCCAACCTTGAAGGTGAAGTGGATCACACCGCTGATAAAGCCGGGAAAATAGAGGCCTCATTTATAAGTGTAATTACCCAGATCCTTTTGCTCGATGTTGTATTCTCTCTCGATTCGGTCATAACAGCCATCGGTTTGGTCGATCAAATTGCCGTGATGGTGGCCGCTATCATCATTGCCGTGATATTTATGATTTTTTTGGCTGGGCCGGTCAGCCAGTTTATCGAAAATCATCCCACCGTAAAGATTCTGGCCCTCAGTTTTCTGCTGTTGATCGGTGTGGCCCTCGTGGCAGAAAGTTTCGATTTGCATATTCCCAAAGGTTACATTTATTTCGCCATGGCCTTTTCAGTCTTTGTGGAAATGCTGAACCTGAAGTTGCGTAAACGACAGCGACCGCCGGTCAAACTACGGCGGTCGGCCGTTGAAGCCGTTGATCAGAAGGACGGACCTCCAAACCCGGAAACTTGATTCCTCAAGGACAGAAAAGCCGTCGATGCGGCGTTTCCTTAATTTGTCGTTTGACTAATGATGGCTGACCGCGAAACCGTGCCGGTCGAATTGATTGCGGAATAGTATACCCGACACCGAGGCCTACCAGCGCAGCAAAAGCGCACCAGCGGTCATTCCCGCACCGAAAGCGTCCAGCAGTACCGTCTGGCCTTTCTGGATACGACCGTCCCGCACGGCCTCATCCAGGGCCGACGGTATCGTGGCGGCAGAGGTGTTTCCGAAACGATCCAGATTGATCAGCACGCGCTCCATTGGAAAGGCGAGTCGGTTGACCACGGCCTCTATGATTCTCAGGTTTGCCTGATGGGGGACGAGCCAGTCGAGGTGAACGATCGGCAGGGATTGCTTTTCTAAAGTTTTCAGCGCACATTCGGTTAAAGTTCTCACGGCGACCTTGAAGATTTCCCTACCGTTCATGTGCATCTTATGGAGGCCTTGGGCATAAATTTCGGGTGTGACCTCAAGATTTGAACCACCCGCAGGAACGTGAAAAAGGTCGCTCAGACTGCCGTTTGAGGTCAAGTGGCTACACAGGATGCGACGTTTGTCAGCGGTTGGAACAGGTTCCACGATGGCGGCGCCAGCGCCATCGCCAAACAGGATGCAGGACGTTCGGTCATTCCAGTTCGTGATCTGCGACAGAACCTCTCCACCGACAACAAGCACGGTTTTCGACTGTCCGGTCTGGACAAACTGCTGGGCCGTCACCAAGCCGTAGATGAAGCCCGAGCAGGCAGCGTTGACATCCATCGCCCAGGCATTGTGGGCCCCGATCTTTTTCTGTACCCAACAGGCGGTGGACGGCAGCAGCGTGTCGGGAGAGCAGGTGGCGTAGACGATCTGATCGATGTCTTCGGCTTTCCGGCCGGCCATGGTGAGTGCCTGCTGTGCGGCTCGTGCACCGAGGGAGGAATTGGTCTCGTTTTCGTCCTGAACATTGGCGATCCGTCGCTCCCGGATGCCGGTTCTTTCCACGATCCATTGGTTGGTGGTATCAATACCTTGACGGACGAGCATACCGGATAGTTCGGTGTTGTCGAGCCGTTTTTCCGGAAAAGCCGAACCAATTCCAGTTATTTTGGCAGCATATTGCATGATATCGTCTCGCAATTCCTTGGTCTGTATTTTAGGCAGAACGACTGGCGACCGAAAAAAAAGATACTCAGTTTAACAGTGTTTGCTGAAGGACGCAACCGCCGACGTCACATCCGCGACAGACCGCTGGAAGTTGCGATCGCGGTCATTCTGATCCTCCCTAAATAGCAATACTTATTTTTTCGTGGCGGGCTACTGTAACAAAGAGATTCAATTTTATCGACAGCAGTAATAATCCCGATTTGCGTATTCGTCGGTGATTTGATATTTTCCAACATTTTCATGTGTTGTCGATATTTTTACCATTCGTAACGTGTTGGAAAACTCGGTCCTCAATTATTTAAATAGGATTCATGGGCGCCTAAGGTTGAATGAAACAAAAAAGGAACTGGAACTAAAATGACAGACCACAGCACCGCCGATATCGATTTCACCGTCGATAGGCAAAACTTGTACCGCGAAGAAACATTTACCGATTTGAAAGTGGCCAGCATTCGGCGTTTGACCCCTGTAAACTCGGACGGCTCGGTCGACAAAACCCGCAAGACCGTTTTCGTGGGAGAGACCAACCTCATGACACCGGGGGGACCGTTGCCAGTGCAGGCCGTCATCACGGCCAAGCAGCTTCAGCAGGCGATCAAACGATTCCCAGAGGCCATGCAGGCCGCCGTTGAAAAACTCGCAGAGGAGGTGAAAAAGATGCAGCAGAAAGAAAGCTCATCGATCATCACACCCACCGAGAAAGAATCGTCGCGTATTATTGTTCCCGGTAGATAAAGACCGCCATAGGAATTTTATCGATGAAGTTTGTCCACACCGCCGACTGGCAGGTCGGCATGAAGGCCGAAGGATTGGGACCGGCTGCTGCCAGGGTTCGCGCGGAACGGCTGGCGGCCGGCAGACGCGTGGTTGAAGCGGCTGTTACCCATGGCGCCGACTTCCTTATAGTGGCCGGTGACCTTTTCGAGGACAACGGTGTCGAACGGATTCTGATTCAGAAAACGGCCGATATTTTGGCACGGTTTGACGGACCGGTATACATCATCCCCGGCAATCACGATCCCGTTATCCCCGGTTCGGTATGGGAACACCCGGCCTGGATTTCCGCAAACAACCTGCACATTCTGACCGAAAAACAACCGGTCGATATTCCGGGCGGGATTCTCTATCCGTGCCCCGTGTCCGATAAGTATTCCACCAAAGATCCGACGGACTGGATTAAAGCCAAACCAGGAAATGTTAAGCGCATTGCAATGGCGCACGGCAATGTAGAGGGGTTGCCGGAAGTCGCAGCCGATCACCCCATACCCCGCAATGCGGTCGAACGCAGCGGGCTTACCTATTTGGCTTTAGGGCACTGGCATTCAACGGTTACCTACACCGATCCGGACGGCGGTGTACGGAAAGCCTATTGCGGGACGCCGGAACCTTCACGATTTGGAGAGCCTGACAGTGGAAATGCGCTTCTGGTGACAATCGACAGCCCGGTTACTCCGCCCGGTACAGAAGTGTTAAAAACCGGCGGTCTCTCCTGGCAGATGATTGAAAAAGACATGCGCCAGATTGGAGACATCGCTACCCTGCGGCAACGCGTCGAAGCCCTGGCAGATCCGGATCGCATACTGATCGATTTGCGCCTGAAAGGACTTCTGTATTCAAAAGAAATGGGACAACTCAGACATTTGCAGGACATGGTAACGGCACGATTTCTATTCGGCCGCGTGGACATTTCCGGTCTGCGCCCTTCACCTGATGACGACGGTTGGATTTCGGCCCTGCCATCGGGTGTGTTGCAAGACGCAGCCGTGCGGCTTCGGAATGTGGCCGATGAAGGGGATGGAACCAGCCGCCAGTCTCAGATCGCATCCCTGGCACTGATGGAACTATACGCCATGACGGCAGAGGCCCTGAAATGATCCTGCATCTCATCACGCTGTCAAACTGGCGCTGTTTTTTGAGGTCCGTTACCGTAGGGCCTTTCGGAGAGGGAATTACGGTTATTCACGGTCCGAATGGAACCGGCAAGTCGACACTCTTTGAGGCCCTCAGCCGCGGATTGCTGGATAGCCATAGCGTGTCCGGCCAGGATGTCACCGCCCTGGTTCCGTGGGGACGCGCGTTGCCTCCCCGTGTGACGGTCGAGTTTCGTCGAAATGACGTTGATTATCGGATTGCCAAACAGTTTTTACAGGAGAACTACTCACGCCTGGATCGGCTTGAGGGCGACATCTTTATACCCTTGGCGGAAGGTCGTCAGGCCGACGATACGGTTCGTACAATGCTGACCAGAAACCCGCCGGCACGGGGACTATCCCAACCGCGTCACTGGGGTTTGGCCCAAGTCCTCTGGGCCCCCCAAGGGAAGTTGCTGTTGACCGATCTATCGGGTGACATCGTTAACGATATCCGCTCGTCCCTGGGAGCACAATTGTCCCAAGCCGCAAGCAGCCCTGTCGAAGAGCGCATCGTTGATCTTTATCTGCAGTATTTTACCAAAGGCGGTAAGCTTAAATCCGGCCGAGGGGCACCGGAGCTGTCGCGGATGAAAGAGCAACTCGTCCAGGTCCAGCGACGACGACAGGGATTGTTCGAGCGGTTGCAACTATATGAAGACGGATCCCGACGGGTGGAAGACATCCGGGCACGAAGGACGCAGCTTGTCTTCGAAGCTGAGGCGCTGAATAAGACAATCAATGATCTACGATCACAGACTGATGCGTATCGCCAATTGAGGGTTGAGGCGGACAGGCGCAAAGAAGAAGCCAGAACGGCTGAGGCGCGCTACAATCAGTTGAAACAAGCTATCGACCATATCCGGGAGAAAGAAAGAGCGCATACCGAGGCCCGATTTTTGTTAAAGACCCTTGAAGAGGACTTGGTTGCTAAAACGCGTGAGGCTTCTCAACACAAAAGCGCTGCGAATGCGGCCAGAAAAACACTCGACGTAACTGCCAAGGAAGAAGAAAACATCAGGCGTGCCGAGCAGGATGCCCGGGACGCGGAAGATTATTTAAAGATAAGTCACTCACGGGAAGTATTGGAGAAAGAGATCGAGCGGATCACTGCCGCCACGCAGCAGATGCAAACCCGCCAAAGGGCCCGTTTACAGGTCGTCGCTCCAGACCTTACCACGCTCAGGAAGATCCGCAAGGCTATTCACGCGTGTGATCAGGCGGCGGTGCGGATTGAGTCGTCGCTGATCAGCCTGGAGATTCTGCCGACGCGCGACATTGTTATTGAGACCATCTCTGGTGAACCCCGCGGTGAAACCAAGGCGTTGGCCGGAGCTAAGGTGCACCTCACCGGTTCGCCGGATGTGGTCGCGGAGGTGAAGGGTATGGCCCGTCTGCGTGCCACAGGCCCGCGAGGTGAGATTCAAAACCACCAAGCCGAGTGGGACGCGGCACGCGCGCAGATAGACACATTGACACGGCCTTATGGAACTGCGGACGTCGATCAATTGGAAGCCATGGCGGAGAACGCTGCTGAGTTGGATCGGCAAATACGGGAATCGGCCAAAGCACTGGAAACATTGCTGGGCCATCGAGAACTTTCTGATATGAAACAGCAGCTGGTTGAAAAGAAAGCCGTAGAAGCCGGATTTTTACAATCCCATCCGGCCTGGTCACAAGCACAACCGGATTTTACCGGAATGATGCGTGCTGTCTCCGATCTCCGCGAAGCTCACGGGAAAAAGATTGCCGAGGCGCACCACCATTATACCAAATCCCAGGCCGTGTGTGCCACCGCAGAGGAGCAGGTCAGAGCGTTGGGCAACCGCATCGATGAAACTCGCAAACTGGTGCGGCAAATTGACCGGTCGTTGGCCGGCCTGACCGAAGACGGGCGCACTATGGAAGAGAGACAGGTCGCGTTGCGCGGAATCCTGATGGACCGCGAGGCCGCCTGGGGGCGGTTGCAGAGCCTGGAAGAAAAACTGGGTGTATATAACGAAGATCCGCTGACGGCACTGGAAAAATTTGAACGACAGCTGAACGGTGTACGGGAGGATGCCCGCAACACTCGCGATGATGAAATGACGGCGGCCGGGAGACTGGCGACATTGGCTGCCGAAGGTCCTTATTCGGCATTCTCGGCTGTCGATGAGCATGTCAACCAGTTAATAGAAGACATTCATCGCGAAGAGATGCGAGTGGAAGCGATCCGGTTGCTCTATGAAACGGTCACCCAGTGTCGCAGCGATGCGGTCGCTGCTGTTACGGCGCCGGTTGAAGCCCGTGCAAGCCGAATACTTCAACGGATCAACGGGCCTCGCCTGGGGCGGATCCGAGTGACCGATTCGTTCGAACCCACCGAGGTCCAACCCGGCGCCATAGAGACGGGTGTGGGTTTCGAAAACCTTTCCGGGGGCGAAATGGAGCAGCTGTATTTGGCCACTCGTCTGGCCCTGGCGGAGGTTCTGGCATCCAAAGAGCGCCAAATGGTGGTTTTGGACGATGTGCTTACGGCCACCGACGCTGGTCGGCTGACCCGGGTATTGGGTGTGCTGGAAGAATCGGCACGGCGATTGCAGATCCTGATACTCACCTGCCATCCCGAGCGTTACCGGGGATTGGGCGATACCCATTTCATCGATCTTGAGGCCATAGCCCGGGCGGCCGGTTCGGATTGAGTTTCTGGGAACCGCGACCTTGCCGATGATTTCAGCGCCACGGACCAACCGGTTCCAAAAGCCTATAGACGCGGCCGGCTAAAGCTTGGCGCCGACGGTCAATACGGGGCAGGTTGCCCGCCGGATGACGCGGTCTGTTGTCGAGCCCAGAAAGAGGGTCTCTACCAATCCGCGGCCACGGACGCCCAGAATCATGAGGTCCACGGCATGCAGAACTCCGTACTTGATCAACTCATCGAAAGGTTTGCCGGCCAGACACGCGGTGGTGGCGTCGCACCAGTTGCGGGATTCTTCCGGAATCAGTTCTTCGAGCTTTCTAATGAGGTGGGCGTTCAGGTCAGTTTGTACATCTGCGGTCATCGGATCCGGCATCAGCGCATCCTCATAAGCAAAAGGCTCGATGATGTGTACCAAGTGGAGTGCCGACTGAAACTCCTGGGCCAGGCTGAAGCCGTAAACAACTGCGCGGGCAGAATCTTTTGAAAAATCGCATCCTACCAATATTCTTTTCACCCGGAATCGCTCGATTGTGTCACGCGAAATGTCTTTTTCTGGTGGCGTTACAATGAGAAACGGGCAGCGAACGGTTCGGATCAACTGTTCCGTAACCGATCCGAGAAACAGGCGTTTCAAGCCCGATCGACCGTGGGTGGCGACGATAACGAGGTCAGCCCCGATCGTTCCGGTCAGCCTTGCAATAGTGGGTGCGATAGCGCCCGTTTCAATGTGGGGCTCCCACTTGATCGAGAGCGGCGCCATAAGCTCTTCGAATTGACGGAATGCACTTTCCTGCATTGATTTTACGTAATCGGGTGGGTAGGTAAACGCTTCACCGTGGACGGAGATAATAGGTAAATCGATGACGTGGCACAGATGCAACTTGGCCGCGAAGACTTCGGCCAGTGCCGCCCCATAGTAAACGGCCGTATTGGAGAAGGCCGACAGGTCAGTGGTACAAAGGATGCGGTTGAATTCGATTTTCATCGATGGGCCTCCTTCCTCTGCCGATTACCTGTGGTGTTTATTTGAAAGAATCGCTAAACTGACATATCATGTCGGGGCAAGTTTCTTGGGTGACCGTAAGTCCAACAGTCCTGAACGGTGCGATATTAGAGGTCGATGCGAAAGAGGTGAGAGTGGGCGTTCGAACACCGATAGAGGCGAAAAGGCTCATTCCGTATAGCATGACCCGGTTGTATAGTCATCTGGCACAGGACGGCGCTATATCGAAACAGGTGCGCTGATCAGGAACAGCGATCGATTGCTTATAATAAATAACTAATGCAGTGACGCGGCGGTGTCAAAGGCGCGGGAGGTAAAGATGTCATACTTTTTCCCAAGGTCACTCCATTTGTGATTTCAACATTTGTTCGAAGGACATCTGACGGTAGTTGGGAGGGATGGAGAAATCCGTTGCCGGAAGGGCTTTGTTTTCCATTTTGATCATTTCCGTAACCGGTTCAGGACTGTTGTCGGTATAAATAACACTTTTGACTTCAACGCCGCGTTCCATTAAGCGGAGATATTCGGCCGAATTCTCGGGCATGAATTCCGTACCGAAAGTATTCGCGCACGCGCTGAATTTTTGCAATAGCGGTATCAGGGGTTTGAATTCATGTACGAGGCCGGGGTTGGTGGCCAGCCAGATGTCTTTGTAAAGTTGTCCGTCCACCTGCACCCTGTATTTAGTGGTTTTTAAGCCCGCAACCGAACCGCCATCCCCGGCCGCGGTAACGGTGACCTTATGACCGGCATCGTTTTGGCCCTGTTGCATCATTTCCTCCAGAACCTTGCGTTGTTCGGCGTTCAATCCCTTCATTGCCTCATCGACAAGCGACGTGGTCGCGCTGCAATAGTCTTCTACGGTGCCGGATGCATAGGATTTCTGGTTGCTGTCAATGAAAACCATTTTGTTATCGGGGCCGTCTAGAATCCAGGTTACTCCCTCGGCCGAACTTTTCAGTTTCCCATTGGAAATGATGCTAGTGTCGCCTTCCTGCTCCACCATAATCCAACCGGCTTCAGCCATGGACGTAAACCCCAGGAAAAGCGACACGGCTATAATTTGCAGCAATCTATTGGTCCTCGCCATGGGCCTCCTCTTCCCGCAACCATTTTGTGTTTGGCCGTATTTATTTTTTAAATTTCCGCTGCACGGCCGGGGGTACCGGACCGACAACGTGGCCACGGCGGATACGATGCAAATGCGGTCATTTCACATGGGGTGACTTCATCAACTGCCCTTTACTGCCGGTGCCAGACGAAACCGCCGGTGGTAACCCGACGTTCGATTTTCAATCTCGACCTGAACGATACCTTCGATGTCGTAATTGTATTTTTCGACAACTTCCTGGGATGACAGCTCGGGGCAAATTTTGACCGGGATACGCCGCAGGTCTTTGGTGGCGGCGAGTGCGGGGTCATAAGGAAAATAGACATCCCGCCAGACCGTCAGATCCCCCTCAGGTTCCCCCGATTCTCCCAGTCCGCTGCACTCCAGATACCGGAGGCGGCCGATGTTATGCTGGGGGTGATATCGTCGGATGACCGTCAGGCGGCCGGAATCCGGATCCACCTGTTCTTCTTTTGGAAAAATGGGATCAAAGGACTTGTCAGCGCCCTTTTCTCGCCAAAGGCCGAAGTGGCGCGAAACGGATTCCCGTATCTGTATTTTTGTCTGCGGATCTGCTTCGATGGCGAGTCCTATGGCCGGTGAGGCGTGCGGATAAGGCGACCGTTTTACCTTGGTCCCGAAAAATTGACGCAGGTGCCTTGCGACCGGTGGAAAGGCGATGGAGCCGCCCACAAGATAAACAGCCGCCAGAACCGGGCCTTCCACGGGGTTCTCGGTTTGCAGCATTCTGCCGAGCAGGGTGTTTACAGCCGCCGTGGTTTGTTGGATGAGCGGCGCGCATTTTTCATAGATTTGGGCCGTTTCCAGGACGACCGGCTCGGCATCAGGAAGAATGCTGCCAAAATCGACGACCATCTTACGGGTATTGACCTTCAGTCCCTCTTTGCGTTCCCGACATTCTTCGAGAAGTCTGACCGTTTCACTCGGATTGAGGTCGCTTTTCGCGATGCCGGCGGCCTCGAGGACCATGTCGAGCACGATGGCGTCAAAGTCGTCGCCGCCGAGCTGAGAGATCCCCTCGTAAGCAACGACATCGTGACCTTTTCCAGCAATACCGACAACAGAGGTGTCAAAGGTACCGCCACCCAAATCATAGACCACGACGTAACGCTTGGGGCTTCGCGACCCGAGGTTTTTCAGGTAACGATTCAAAAACTCCACTGCGGCGGCCGATGGCTCATTCAGGGCACCCAGCACAATGAAGCCGGCCCGCCGGAAGGCTTCCAGTGTGATGTACCGCTGATTGCTGTTGGCGTTGGCAGGGACGGCAACCTTTACCTCTATGGGGCCCTTGCGGTCAAAAACAATGTTCCCGTGGTTCAGGATCATCCGTCGCACGTGGCGCAGATATAAAGTGAGCAGATCGAGAATTGAGATCGACAGTCCCTGGCCCAGATCCACCGGATCTTCCGGTCGAAGTCTACAGACAAGGCGTTTGAGTGATCGCAGGGCGGTGACTCCCGGCCGGTTGAGCAAAGCTGTCGCTTCCCAACCAAACCGGGGTTTACCCCGGTATACAACAATCAGTGATGGGATGTATTCTCTGAACTCACCTTTCCAGGCAAAGGTGCAAACCGGGTAGTTACCATTTTGCCGAGCGGCAACCACCGTCCGGGTCGTGCCGAAGTCGATGCCAAAACGTGTGTATGTTGGGTTCACTTTATATTGGGTTCGCTGTCCGGTTCCCGCGGTTATTGGATCTTACGGGGCAGCAGCAGAAGAAGGTTGGTTCGATAACCAGCCGGTTACGGCCGATTTGAAGAATTGCCGATTCAACTAGATCACTTCTGACTCTCTATAACGCTTTTTTCTGGCGGTTTGCAATGTCTAATAATTTACTATCCATTGTTTTCACAATAATCAAGGTTGAATTTTTCCTCAATTTGCCTATGATTGTGAAACGATTGAATCTGGAGAGCGGGCGACACTCTCGCGCGGACGATGCCGCTCGTTCGGACGTTTGTACCCCTGACGCAATAGCAAAAGGAGGATCCGTTTGGCACAACACAATTTGGCCGGCAAACCGGCGCCACATTCCATCCTAATGAATGTGCCCCGGTTGGTCAGTGCCTATTACAGTCGACATCCGGACAGCGATAACCCCCGGCAGCAGGTATCCTTCGGCACTTCCGGTCACCGGGGAACCGCTTACAAGAACAGTTTCAACGAAGATCATGTACTGGCGATAACACAGGCGATCTGTGATTACCGCAAGGCCAATCAAATCAAAGGACCACTATTCCTGGGCATGGATACGCATGCCCTGTCGGAAGCCTGTTTTACAAGTGCACTGGAAGTTCTGGCCGCCAACAACATCGTAACTATTATACAGAAAGATTTCGGGTATACACCCACCCCTGTGATATCACACGCGATCCTGACCTGGAATCGGGCGCACAATTCTGCAAGAGCGGACGGGGTTGTAATCACCCCGTCTCACAACCCACCCGAAGACGGCGGATTCAAATACAATCCACCTCATGGCGGGCCGGCTGACACCACGGTGACGGCCTGGATTCAGTCGCGGGCCAATGAAAGTTTAGTCGATAAAAACCGGTCGGTGAAACGCATGGCCTACGAGAAAGCCCTGAAGGCCGATACCACGCGTAGTTACGATTACATTGCCCCATATGTCGACGATCTGGCAAACATTATCGACATGGACGTGATACGCTCGGCTGATCTCAAGATCGGCGTCGATCCCATGGGCGGTGCTGCGGTGGCCTATTGGCAGCCGATCGCCGAACACTACGGGTTGAACATCGATGTGGTCAATCCTGTGGTCGATGCGAGATTCGGCTTTATGACCGTTGACAAGGACGGTAAGATCCGGATGGACTGCTCTTCGCGATTCGCCATGGCCGGATTGATCGCTCTAAAAGACAGGTATGACATCGCCTTCGGCAACGATCCGGATGGCGACCGCCACGGTATCGTCACCCCCACCAGTGGCCTGATGAACCCCAACCACTACTTGGCCGTGGCCATCTGGTACTTGTTCCAAAAACGGACCGGCTGGCAGACGGATGCTGCGGTGGGGAAAACTCTTGTCAGCAGCGGATTGATCGACCGGGTGTGCAAGCATTTGAACCGCAGACTTAAAGAAGTTCCCGTCGGTTTCAAGTGGTTCGTTGAGGGTTTGAACGACGGATCTCTCGGATTCGGCGGTGAGGAAAGTGCCGGAGCCGCTTTCCTGCGCAAAGACGGCACGGTTTGGACAACGGACAAAGATGGGATCATCATGGACTTGCTGGCGGCGGAAATCACCGCCTCATCCGGAAAGGATCCGGGGCAGCACTTCATTGAGCTGACCGAAATGTTTGGCAGCCCCGTCTACGAGCGGATCGATGCCCCGGCCACATTAACACAGAAACAGGTGCTCAAAAATTTGTCGCCGCAGCAGGTTACGGCAACGACCCTGGCCGGAGATCCGATTGTTGCCAAATTGACCAAGGCTCCGGGAAATAATGCACCCATTGGCGGATTGAAGGTTGTGACCGAAAACGGCTGGTTCGCCGCCCGGCCTTCCGGTACAGAGGAGATATATAAAATTTACACAGAGAGTTTCAAAGGGCCGGAACACCTGCAGCGAATCCAGCAAGAGGCCCGCGCCATTGTGGACCGGGCCTTTGCAGCGGCAGGATAACTGATATCTTTCAGGGGACTTGATTATTTCTTTCTGAATATAACCGGCTTGGGTTCATAATCGCCGGCGCTGATCCGATCCCAGAACCCTTTTTCCTTCTCCATCCATTTGGAACCGAATTGACGGTTGAAAAAACTGCCGAGCCGTTTGAGTGAGCTCTTCAGGCTCAAGGTGTGCTGCAGGGTTAGAACATCTTCCAGGAAATCATCTATGTCCGCCATTTTCTCTTTAGGAATATAGGCGCGGGCACCCATTTCGATGGATTTTTTGAGATTTTCCACCGTAAGGGCGTTGGCTGTGAGCATGACGGTTGGAAACCCCAAGCTAACCGCCGCATTCAGTAGATCGAAGCCCCGCACCCCCATAATGTCGAGAATGACGGCATCATAGGTCCACGATCTCAGCATGTGGAAGCCGGTTTCGTAGTCCGTTGCTCGATCCAGCACCAAGTCTGTATAACCACCCGTCAGTAAATCTTCCAGCGTGTCAAGGACGTCAGGTTCATCATCCACAGCCAGCAAACGCTTGCCATCTAAAATACTGCCTGCCATACGGACCCCTCCTGCTGTCGACCGCGGTTGCGCCGCAACAACGTTATTTGACGGCCGCTGTCGCTGTCAGGTCAAAATTTTCCTGTGTATCGGTTTTTCGAATGATCTTTCAGATTTCAGCGCAAGTATATCGTTTTGGCCATTACATCTTTTCTTGGCACGGTCGCCAATGGTTTGTCGGGTTTGCCGATGCACACAAGGGCAATAGGCGTATTGTCCTCCGATATGTCGAGGATCTTTCTCATGGCTCCCCGATCGAAAAGGGTAAACCATAGACTTCCCAAACCGAGGGCATGGGCGGCCAAAAGCATATTCTGAACCGCTGCCGCACAGGCATGCTGGTAACCGACGGTTCCATCCGATTGAAGCATGTCGGCACCGGTTTTTTTGGGATCGCCCACGACCGCTATTATGACCGGCACCTTTTTCAGGAAGTCGACCGAATAGGCATCGAGCCATTTCCAACCACTTTTTTCAACGGCCCAGCGGCGGCACCGGTTGGCTTCTTCAAAAAACGCCAATTTTTTCTCTTCTCCTGTGACGACGATAAACTGCCAAGGCTGGGCATTAAGGGGGGAAGGTGCCCAGCCGGCAGCTTCCAACAAGCGATCGATTGTCGCCTCGTCTACCGGTTCGGTTGAAAAGGCTCGGCAGCTGCGGCGCTCACGGATGGCGGTAAAAAGTTCCATAGCAGGCTCCTTTCTATTAAAACACTTTCTCTCCCTTGGTTATCCGCCGGCGCTCATCGTCTCTTACTTCACGCCGGAGTAATTTGCCGACTTTTGATTTTGGCAGCATGTCCCGGAATTCGATGTAGGCCGGAACCTTGTAAGCCGCCAGTCTTTCCCGACACCACTTCGACAACTCTGTGCCGCCGACGCCCCGGGCGTCTTCTTTCAAGACCACGATGGCCTTTATCCTTTCGCCCACCTTGGGGTCAGGAACCCCGACGACACACGCACCGATGACCGTAGGATGGTCCTGGAGAGCAGCCTCCACCTCCGAGGCCGACACCCGGTAGCCCTTGTGCTTTATTATGTCGGCCGACCGTTCGACATAGATCAGTTCTCCCGTGGTTTCCGCGCTGATAAAGTCCCCCATCCGACACCATGTTTTACCGTCGAGTTCAATATAAGCTTTGCGTGTTTCATCCGGCTTGTTATAATATTCTTTCAACGTGTACGGGGAGGTGACGAGAAGTTCGCCACTCTGCCCCGTAGCCACCGGCTCTAAAGTTTCCGGGTCGACGATCCGGCACTCCCTGCTCTTGAGTGGAAATCCGATGGCTCTCGGGCTGGGCTCGAGGCCGATCTTACTGTAAGCCACGTGCCCCACCTCGGTGGACCCATAGACCTGATAGATCGGGATACCGCAGCGTTCACGCCATCGGACCTTTACTTCTTCGGGTAGCACATCCCCGCCGCAATAGCAGTACTTCAGTGAACTGAGATCATAGCGGTCGAGCCGGTCGTTTTCGAGGATCATCCGGTAAAGAGCCGGGACGCCAAGCAGCCAGCGGACGCGTCCGCGTTCGATGGTTTCAAGGATCGCATCCACCTGGGGTGCTGGCATCAGCATGGTGGTGTTGCCCTTATTCAATCCAACCGCCATGAATAAGCCCAGGGCCATGATATGAAACAGGGGATTGACAGCGATGTAAGTATCGTTGCCCTCATTAAGGTGTTCGCCGGCCACGTCATCGGTAACATCATTGACATAGGAAGTCATGCCGATGTGGGTTCCCGGCACACCTTTGGGGAAACCGGTCGTGCCGCCGGTATAAAGGATATAGGATAGATCCTTTCGGGGATCGATGGCCACGGGATTTGGCAAAGGATCTGACTTAAGGAGTGAACGAAATGAAAAAACGCGTTCATTGCGTTCAATTTTACCGGAAGGTATTTTGTCCAGGAGGACACCAAGAAAGCGTTTCCACGGCGGCAGCAGATCGGCCAAATTTGTCACGATAACCCGTTTAAGGCCTGTCCTGGCGAATGTTTCCTTGACATAGCAGAAGTTGGTGTCCATGCAGATGACTGTTTCGGCACCGGAGTCTTCGATCATGTAGGCAATTTCATGCGAGGTGTAAATCGGCGATACCGGTACGATAACGGCGCCGATTTTTTGGATACCCAGAAATGCGACGACCCACTGGATGGAATTCGCGATATATACCATTACGCGATCGCCTTTGCCGACACCCATGTCTGCAAGCGCTGCGGCGAAACGTTCGCTCAATAGCCTCAGTTTCCGGTAGGAGAAGTGCTCACCAAGATAGATGACCGCGGGTCGATCCGGATAACCTTCACTCATTTGGTCGAAACGGGTAAATGTCAACTCTCTGGACAGAGCATCTGAACGATAGTCGGTGTTCACTCAGGTTCCCTCCGGCCGGGTTTAAAGACGTATGATAACGGACAACGGGATTCAGGTTATACGCCGAAATAAGCGGCGCGCACATCCGGGTTGTTCATCAGTTCCTCGCGCGATCCTTCCAGGACGGCCGAGCCGTTTTCCAAGATGAACGCGTGGTCGATGATGGGGAGGACCGGCCGGGCGTATTGCTCGGTGACGATGATGGAAATATTGCGTTCATCCCGGATTTCGCGGGTGGCGCGCATCAGAATGGCCTGCATGAGAGGGCTGAGGCCCAGCAGCGGCTCGTCCAGGAGCAGGATTTTGGGCTGGGCCATCAAAGCCCGGCCAATGGCCAGCATCTGCTGTTCACCGCCGCTGAGAAATCCACCCAGTCGACGCCTGAGTTTGGCCAAGGCCGGAAAGACCTTGAAAACATATTCCAGGGTTTCTTTGGCTTGGCTGGCATTGGCCAGGTACCCGCCTATTTTCAGGTTTTCCAGAACGCTGCTCTCTTTAAAGATACGCCGACGCTCCGGGCACAGAACGATGCCGAGTTTTGCCCGGCGGCTGGGTTTCATCGTCGTTATATCGCGATTTTGGTAACAGATGCTGCCGGTGAGCGTAATACGTTCCCCGCCGGCCATCTCTTCCTTTTTACGGATATCGAGCATGATGCCTGAGAGCGCATACATGAGTGTCGATTTACCAGCACTGTTGGCCCCGAAAACGCCGATAATTTTTTTTTCGCCGCAGCGGATGCTTACGTTGTTCAAGGCCAGCATGTTCTCGTAAAAGACCATAAGGTCGGTCGCTTCAAGCATGCTTCATCACCTCTTCGACCACTTCTGAGCCGAAATAGGCTTCGCGCACCCGTTGGTCGGCCATCACTTCCGCAGCCGATCCTTCGATCAGTTTTTCGCCGAAATTGAGTACCATAACTCGATTGGCCACTTTGAACAATTCCCGCAGTCGGTGTTCGATCATGATCAATGTAATGCCGCTCATTTGAAGTTTTTCGATCAGTGGCACCATACTGGCGATTTCGCTCATGCTCAGTCCGGAAAAAACCTCGTCACAGATAATCATTTCTGGTTTGAGGGCCAGACAGCGGGCCAGTTCCATACGTTTGAGGTAGCCGGTCGGCAATGTGGACGTCACTTTGTAGGGGACGTAAGAGTCGCGTTCAAAGCCGATTTCCTCCAGGATATCGATGCCGACCGTGTCTCTGTCTCCGAGTTTCCCCCCCCGCGCCAGCCGCCGGTGCGCCGGGCGCGAGGGGAGAAGAGCGGGATCACCAGGTTTTTATAAGCCGGCAGGCTGTAGTAAGGGCGCATGATTTGGAATGTCCGGGTCACGCCCATATCGGCGATCTTGTGGGGTGGTTTGCCGGTGATGTCCCGCCCGCGAAAGAAAACGCGACCGGAAGAAACCTTGATAAACCCGGTAATACAGTTGACGACCGTGGTTTTGCCGGATCCGTTGGGCCCGATGATGCCCAGGATTTCGCCTTCGCCGACGTCGAAGCTAATGCGGTTGAGAGCGATAATGCCACCGAAGGTTTTGGTTACCTCTTTTACTTGCAGAATCGGTCCGGTGGTCATATTTTGGTCCACCTTTCCACCTGATGGTACTTTCGTTGGCCATAGACCATGATACCCTCGCTTCGAAAGACAATAAAAGCCAGCAGGATCAGGGAATAGAATACGATTCGAAGGGTGCCGAAATCTCGCAGCAGCTCTGAGACAGGCACCAGAATCAGGCATCCGAGAACCGGGCCCACCAAAGTTCCGCTGCCGCCGATGACCGTTGCCGCAATCGGCAGCACCGAGAAATCGAGAGCAAAGATGGAGATGCCGGCCCACATATAGATGTGCGCCAGGTAGGCACCGGCGAGACATCCAATGGCTGCGGCAATAAAGACCGCCAATGCCTTATAGTGGGTGATATTCATGGCTGAGGCCCGCACGGCCTGATCGTTGTCTTTGACCGCTCGTAAGACAAGCCCGAGGTCGGTGTTGACGAGCCGCCGGAGGGCGAAAAGGCAGACCACAAGCATGATGATGACCCCATACTGCTCCACCCAGGCGTTCGGGAGGCTGTCGATACCCAGGATACCGTCGGTACCGCCGAAAATGTCCAGTGCTTCTATCACCCGAGCCAGAAAAAGGGGATACATCAATGTGATAATGGCAAAGTAGACCCCCCGCAATGGCAGGCATGGCAGCAGCAAAAGTGTGCATATCGCACTGCCGATCAAGGTGGCACCGGCAATAGCGAGCAAGGGGGGGAGGCCCAGTTCGGTGTTCAGAAGGGCGGTCAAGTACCCGCCGATGCCCACGAACAGCGCCCCGCCCAGGGAAACCAGGCCAACGTAGTGAGCGAGAAAATCGAAGCTCAGCGCCAGCAGCGCATAGATGCAGACAATCGAAATCACCCTCGGCCAGTACAACCCGGGCATGACCAGCGGGAGAGCCAATAAGCCGACGATGAGAACCATGCGGGGCATGATCAAGTATGCCAATTCCCGCCAGGACATCAGAGCGTAAATGCCCTCGGTTCGGATCTTGATTCCGCGGTCGATTCTCTCCCTGCGCCGTTGTTGCATTTCCTTACTCAAACCCGTTCCTCCAACTCCTTCTGCTGCCCGAAAAGGCCCGAAGGCTTTAGAATGAGAGTTAGAATGATCGCCAGCAGAGCCACCACCATTTGATAGTGGGACCCAATGTAGACCACCGTCAAAATTTGTGCGAAACCAATGATAAAAGCTGCCAGAACCGCTCCGGGCCAGCTGCCGATCCCACCGACGACGCAGACGGCGATGGCCAGGATCAAGACGTTATAGCCGGATTCCACCACGATGTTACCGAGCGGAAGAAGCAGCATTGCCGCAAAGGCTGCCAGGCTTGACCCTAGTCCCATGGCCACCACGGCCATGACGTCCGAGTCGATACCCAGCATAAGCGCTGCGCGCTCGTCCTGCGCCATGCCGCGCAAGGCCAAACCGATACGGGTGAAACGCGTAAACAACCATAAACAAACCACCAAAACAGCCCCGATAGCCACCGCCAAGAGCCGTTGATAATCGACCGATATGCCCGCAATGGTTGTGCTACCGGAGATGAATACCGGCAGGGTGTATGTCATCCCCTTGAACCCGCCCCACCGCAACCCTTCGAGTATGGCCAGGGCGATGGCGTACGAAGCGATGATCTCCGAAATCTCCATGCCGCGGACGCGGATCAGGAAGAACTGGTAGATCACCGCTCCGATAATCCCGGTGACGAGCAGTGACAGGAGTATGCTGACAAAATAGTTGAACCCCAGAGTATTGAGTGCACTCCAGGTGATAAACCCGCTGAGGATGTACAGGGCCCCATGGGCGAAGTTGGGCAGGCGGCTGATACCGTAAACCAGCGCGAAGCCTAACGCATAGAGGGCCAGCGCCACGCTGTTGATCGTTCCGTAGATGAGAATGTCCATGTGGGTCGACCCGCGTACCGGTTGAGCCTTTCAGCTCAGTGATCAGTATTAGTGTCCAATTGCTGCATACCCTTGACTTATTTCTTCATCCAGGGTGGTAGCAGGATCTCTCCGGTGGCAATACTTTTGGGGTAGACCACGATCCGTTTTCCGTCTTGCCATTGGAGAATGCTGCCGACGGCACCTTCCTTGGGATCGGTTGACGGAATGACTTGGTGGCTTTTGGGATCGAAGCGGATCCTGCCATAGACACCCATCATATCTGTTTTCTCGAGCGCGCTGACGACCTTGTCAGAATCGAGGCTGCCGGCACGTTCGATGGCGTCCTTCAAAACATACACGGCCATATAGCTGCTGGATGTTCCCAATCCTTCTGGTTCAACCCCCCACCGATCGGTATAGGCGTCGTAAAATTTCATTGTCCAGGGAGTGGCCGTTGACGGTGCATTGCCGGCATTGACCACATTGCAGAGGGTGTATTCGCCTTTTCCATCGGTCGCCTTCCAGAATCCGGGTTGCTCTGCTGCCGCAAGGGTCGAACCGAATGGCAGCGCCGGAATCTGCATGTCGTACCATTGCTTTAAAAGAATAGCGCTTTCTGGCATGTCCATCCAGATGTTGATGATATCCGTTTTCGTTTCTTTGGCTTTCAACAAACCGATCGAGAAATCGGTGGCGCCAGTGGGATAAATCTCCAGGCCGGTGACATTCCATCCTTTTTTGGTGGCAATGTCTTTTATGATGTTGGCGGCACCGCGCGCGTGGCTGACATCCTGGGCGATAATAAACAGGTTGTTTAATCCGTATTTTTCTTTCAGTTCGTTGAAATTGGCGAATATTTCACCGACGAGATTTTTGGCTTCACCGTGAATGCGGAAGCAGTATTTAAATTTGTCATATTGTTTTGCGACCATGGCATGATATTTCGGGGTCAGCACGCCGGTTGTCAGTATTGATACTTTTTTATACTTTGACAGGAGCGGCATGGCAGCCAGGGCCGCTTCGGAACGAACCGGACCACCCACAATGAAATCCACTTTTTTATCCAGAATCAGTTTTTCGACAGCCAGCAGGGCTTCGCTTACCGGAACACCGGGCTCCAGGTCCCGAGTGTCGATGGTTTCCACCTTGAAAAGACGCTTTTGACCGCCACCAACATCGACACCCCCGGCGGCATTGATTTCTTCAACGGCAAGCGTGACTCCCCGTTCGGCGTCCCAACCATAGAGGAACGCCGTCGACAGAGGGCATCCGATGAGAATTGGCTTTTCGGCTCTTACCGTGCCGGCGGACAGGGTCAGTGCGACCGTCATTAGAAAAACGATCAACATGTTTATGGGTTTGGTTTTCATGGCACCCTCCTTTTTATCGACACTGTGTTTAGGTTATAAAGATCGCAGAGAAACTGGTCGAATCAATCGCGATCATGGCATATAGAAACGAAGACCTCGGGGGAGGTTGACACCGGTCCGACTTCTCTAGAAGATCCAGCAATTGTCGCCCTGGCGACGATAACGCGTATTTACTCTTTGCAAGGGTGATGGAAGCGATCGAAAAATTAATGAATGGACCGCTGAAGGTCAAAGGCTGCACGCCAGAACACCGTTGGATTCCTTTTTCACAGAATTGCGCATGGCCGGTCTGGCGGCCCGTGGTGCCGCAAATCGTCTCGTCTTCGCAGGTCGATAAATTTCGTTATCGCCGCTAAAAGGTTATATCTGTTACGTGCAAGTCATTCGATCGAAAAGAAAAGCTGATGATCTTTTAGATGGCATATTGCGATATGATTGTCAATTCCATTGCAGGCTTGGAGAGGAACCGGGCTTGACCGATCGGCGCCAATTGTGGATAGATAGCCCGATGGAACAGCGCACGCGAAAGGACGCCGCACCGGTTTTAGCTGCGACCGTAATTCTGGCCCGACAACATCGGGAGGGACTGCAGATTTATCTTCTGAAAAGGCATCCCCGAAGTGCCTTCATGGCGGGCAAATTTGTTTTTCCCGGGGGTATGGTCGAGCCCACCACCGACCGGGCAAGCGCTTGGCAAGAACACGTGGATATCAATCTTGAAAAAATCAATCTGCGGTTCGGCGGGGATCTGACCGGTCCTGAAGCCCTTTCCTATGCTGTGGCGGCGATCCGTGAGACGTTTGAAGAAGCCGGTGTTCTATTGGTCGATAGGGCAAACTTGTCCAGTCGGACCCTTGAACGGGTCTGTGAAATGCGCCTGGGCCGCGGAATGAAAAAGGGGTGGTTTTTCAGGCAGGCAAATGCCGAAGGCTGGATCCTGAAACTGTCGGCGCTGTCACGCTGGTCGCACTGGATGACGCCGAAGCAGATGCCCCGACGATATGATACGCGTTTTTTCCTGGCAATTATGCCTCGAGGGCAAGTCTGTCGTCCGGATGACCGTGAGACCACCCACGGCATCTGGATCAGTCCGGCAAAAGGGTTGGCGGCAAACCTGGCGGGGGATGTCCCCTTGAGCCCTCCAACGCTTGTCGTGTTGAACGAACTGATGGCATTTACTTCTGTAGAGAACCTTCTGGCATCTGCCAGGGGCCGTTCCTGGGGCCCTGCATTGCTGCCGCGACTGATCCCGCTGAAAAATGGGGCTGTGATCATCGAGCCCTGGGATGCGGAATACCACAAGGAAGAAATAGCCATCGATATATGTGAACTCGAAAAACAGATTTTACCGGTGGGGGCGCCGTTTTCCAGGCTTTGGCACAGTGTCGGCCTGTGGCGGCCGATTGGTGCCTAACGGCGACGTGGATCTATTTTCGAATATATAGAGATATGGCCCTTGCAGTGAGTTGCGCGATTCGAACCTCAATCGCAAGGGCTTTTAAAATTTTCTTTGACACAGAAGGAGGTAGTATATGGCTGTGCAAACGGAACTGCGCTGGAGTGAGGGGCTCCAATTCATCGGTCGGGCTGACAACGGACCGGCCGTCGTGCTCGACACCCCTGAGGGTGGCAGCGGTCCGTCACCCATGGAAGTCATTCTGATGGGTGTGGCGGGATGTGCCGGAATTGATGTGGTGTCAATTTTAAAGAAAAGGCGTTCTCCGTTCACGGGTATGTTGATAAAGGCGACCGGAGAGCGGGCCGAAGGCCATCCCCGCCGTTATACCCGCCTAAATATCGCGTTCGAAGTCTACGGCCGGGGAGTCAACCCCAAAGACGTTCAGAAGGCCATTGACTTGTCATTGGGCAAGTATTGTAGTGCCGTAGCATCACTAAACGCTGAGATTGATTACTCTTTTCACATCGTTGCGCAAGAGCCACCGGGTGATTGATGACACCCCAGGTTTATTTATGTGAGCCCTCGGGGAGTTTTCATTAACCGGGAGCGGAGGGAATGCTCAGCGACTTCAGCGCGCAAACTCATGCATAAGGCACCCTAAGGAAAGAACAGATTTTCATAATAATATAAAACCGTTAAATCCATTTCACCATTTATGGTCTTTATCTGACAGCCAGGGTTTCCGCTCTTCTTTCCCAAGGCTGCCGAATGCATTCAAATCCCGCCGCGGCGGGACCCGCTTTCGCTGCTGATCATTCCCTCCGCTCTGGTGCAGCATTTGCGGGAAAAACTTCCCGATCCCTCCTTTATGTCAAACCCTCATGCCCCCCTCGCTCCTTTCCCCAAGAAGAATCGCGATTGCACACAATATGTTGGACAATACATTAAATTTTCATCCCATATTATGTGGTTTACCGTTGACAAAAACGGAGGAGACATGTAAGGGAGTCTCAAAGTCAGCCCGACTGGTGATATCCGGTATCAGGCTGGCGAATCGCCGCGCGTTTTTCTTCACAAGCTGTGATTGCCGCGCGGAAACACTGGTTATCAATAATTTGCTCCAACGCTTGGAAATGCTCCACGAAGATTTTGAGCGGGTTGCCGCTGCAGTATATTCCAATTGGTATTTTATGGCACAAAGAGAGACCACTTGCCAGGCTGACTGCAATTTACCCAAATCCCACAATAACGGTTAACCACAGAGGAGGCGCACCATGATCATCAGTTTCGTCAACCAGAAGGGCGGGGTCGGCAAGTCCACCACGGCCATTAATCTCGCCGCGAGTCTGAAACGAAAAAACTACAGCCTGGTGTTAATCGATGCGGACCCGCAAGGGAGCGTCGTCCAGTGGCATGCGGTGGAGAATAACAACGCGTTTGAAATACTTCACCACCCTGAACCCCTCGATCAGTTAGACATTAAGGAACTTGCAGCGGACTATGACTATGTCGTGATCGATGCACCACCGGCGATCGGCGATATCGCTAAATCGATTCTGGAAGTGTCGGATTTGACCATCGTTCCACTGAGCCCAAGTGCGCTGGATATCTGGTCCGGCTGGGGAACCCTGGAAATGATTGAAGACGCCAAACAGACGAATCCCGATTTGATTGTGAAGCTGATGGTTAATCGCAAGATACCCGGCACGCGGGTGGGCCGGGATGCCAGGGAAGCGATCGAAGTTTTCGATATGGAGATATTCCAGACTGAACTGTGCCAACGGGTTGCCTTTATCGATGCGATGACCTCCGGCGTATCGGTCATGCAGTATGCGCCCACCAGCAAAGCGGCCAATGAAATTGAAAGTCTCACCGAAGAAGTTATTCTCCTGACAGCTGAAGAGGGAGACGTTGAGGAAGAGGAAGGCCTTCAGGCGGATGGTTGGAATTCGTTTCCGGAGCCTCGTGAGGAGCAGGAAGAAACGTCACCATGGCACTTCAGGTTCGACCGTTAACACCATTGTAGCCTCAAATTTGAAAGTTTCATCGTTCGGGCCATAAAGTGGTTTCCGTGGCTGGTTTTAGTGGCGGCTCGCAGCCGATGGATGACAGCTTCACCTCGGAGTGGTTTGACCACAAAAGCAGCAGTTTAGTGAAATGCCCGGGAAATGATAATTCTGCCGACATGAATAGCGTGTCCTGAAACATCTTCGGCCGGATTGAAACATATAAACTCGATTTTTTTCGTCATACAGTGGTTGTCAAAAAACGTTCCGCTATTCGAACGTATTATGACAACCACGTATACCACTCTCTCGTATTTCAGAATTTAATTTTGAGAAACGGTATAACCGGACCAGCTGTCGATAGGGTCATGATTTCAATTTGGTTCGTTTCGCATAAGCAAGGAGGTCTGAGATGGCCAAGATGAAAAGAAGGCGGCTCAGCTGGAAACCTTCCGGCTCCCCCCAGGTCGTTGGCTACAAACTCTATTGGTCAGAGGGCGGTGCGGTTACCTATGATTCACAATCTGCGCCGCTGGGCAATGTGACAGCCGTCATGTTGCCGGACGATATCGTGTCTTTCAAGCCGGGAAATGGTCCGCTCAAAATTGGCCTCACAGCCGTCGATGAATTGGGTAACGAATCTGACATGATCACTGTTTCCGCGCCCTACCAATTCAGCGTGCCTGAAGCCCCGGGTGGGCTAAAAATCGAATCAGTAAACGATCACCGTAACGCGTCGTCACCAGATCCAGAGAACGTGCCCACAACACCTGAACCGGATATGCCAGGATCAGGACCTGTTTCAGAGGCCGGTTCTGCAAAAAATGTTTTTACGACTGATTTATCCGTTAGACAGTTGAAAACCGTTTAAGACAAGGAAAATGCGGACCGGTCAGCCAAACCGGGTGAAGGCCAGAAGCGTCACCCGGTCCTGTATTCAATCCCGTCACATGTATACGCGTTCGTATTCAGCAGTCCTCTCACCGATCGACTCACCCCTTCACATATCTGCACTTTCAACTGAAGGGGGTGGGTCATGGACATGGAGGGAAAAAACATTTGGCTCCTTATTCTAAATCGGGAGACATCCTCATGTCGCGAACGGTTCATTGACAATTCCGGCCGTGCCTTCGGAACGGAATGGATACTCGCATAGGATGTTCCGGATACAAAGGTGAATGGATTCCAGAGGGGCATAAACAAATGATCAACGTGCAGGCCGGGATTAATCCGGTTCGCGATAAAGCGCCAGAATTCCGGATCTGGCCAGTTTTTTTATTCCCATTGGCTGTAACAGGCGGATGAGGGCGTTAATTTTTTCTTGCCTACCGGTAACTTCCAGGATGTAATGTGTTACGCCGGTATCAACGATTTTGGCCCTGAAAGTGTCTGCGATTCTGATTATCTCTGTCCGGCTTTTCGGTTTGGCTTCCACACAAATTATGGCCATTTCTCGTTGTACGGCCTTCTTGCCCGTCATATCCCTGACCTTGATAACATTGATGAGCCTGCGAAGCTGCTTCAGGAGCTGTTCGAGTTGATCGGGGCTTGCCGAGGTTGTGATCGTGATGCGCGACATTTTCGGGTTAGCCGTTGGGGCGCCGCAGATAGTTTCAATATTGTATCCACGGCCGGCAAACAGGCCGGAAACACGTGCGGTTACACCCGGTTCATTTTCGACCAACATCGTTACAATTTGCTTCTGTGTTTTCATGTTAGGATCGCATCCCTTTTAGCGGATAAGGATCTATAGAAGGCATTGAAAATCTCATATCAGAAGATTGGAGAAATCGCAAAGAGAACCGCTGTGGGGGGGCGTCGGTGCAACTGGGATTTGGCCGGTTTCAACAGGCAATGTATTTTATGCTGAAAATCCCGCTCACAATCATATGCGGATCAACTTTTCATTCCCGCCCACGAAGCGCCTGGCAGCGGCAGTCAAACGGCTGGCACGGTGCATCGTCGACCAGTTGTCGTAGCAACCACCGATTATTCCGCTGCCCCATATGCCTCGCTGTCAGGGCTGCCTGGCGCCGGATGAGGCTGACAGCAACGCTTCCGAGATGCCTTTGTTATCGTCCATCAACTGATCATGGGCCGCCAGTACCAATTGCTCGGTGGTTTCCCATGAGATACAGGCATCTGTGATAGATACACCGAATTTCAGTGCACTGAGGTCAGCCGTAAAATCCTGTCGGCCTTCTTTCAGGTTGCTCTCCAGCATCAGTCCAATGATATCATCATTTCCGTTAACACGCTGCCTAATGACATCTTGCCAGACAATTTTCTGGTCTTTATATTTTTTATTTGAATTGGCGTGAGAGCAGTCAACGATAATGGTCTCGGGAAGTCCCCTTGCATGTAGCAGTTGTGTGGCTTCCCGGATGCTGGCCGAGTCGTAATTTGGACGCCGGCCACCACGGAGAACAATGTGTGTGAAGGGGTTTCCTGTGGTCTTGACGATACTGGTCTGGCCACTCGGGTCAATTCCCAAAAAATTTTGGGGGGAACCAGCAGCAATCATTGCATTCAGCGCGGTGTCGAGTCCTCCATCGGTGCAATTTTTAAAGCCCACCGGCATTGACAAACCACTGGCCATTTCCCGGTGAGTCTGCGATTCAGTCGTACGGGCGCCAATGGCAGACCATGAAATGAGGCCGGCGATGTATTGCGGAGTAATCGGATCAAGCATTTCCGTGGCAGTGGGTATTCCCATTTCTGTAATTTCTACCAATAATCTGCGCGCTTCGCGCAACCCCTGCATCATGTCGCAGGATCCATCCAGTCCCGGATCGTTGATCAGACCTTTCCAACCGATATTGGTCCTGGGTTTTTCGAAATAAACCCGCATGACCAGGTAAATGGTATTTTCGACCTGATCTTTGAGTCCGTTTAATCTTTCCGCATATTGAAGGGCGGCTTTCTCGTCGTGAATCGAGCACGGACCGGCGATCACCAGAAGACGCCGATCTGTCTTACTGATGATGTTCTGTATTGTTTGGCGCCCTGAAATAACGGTCTGGGCCGCTTTTTCAGTGATCGGTAGTTCCTTTTGCAAAGTCCTAGGGGAAACGAGCGGGATGAACTCCTTAACATTGACATCGTAAGTTTTCATTATTTCTCCTTTTGAATACCAGCGGCGCAAGCGTCATCTTAATCCAATAAAAAAACCGCAGGCTTTTTCTGCCGGCGGTTTTAGTTTTTATTGGTATGGGATTAGCGAGGCACAGGCAGACCGTGGGTACTCAAAAAAAAGTACCGATAATAATACTGGCTGCCTGAAGCCTGAGCGATCATTGAGAGAATTCCTTTGTTAATTTTCATATTTGCGCTTTTCATGACACGTCAGGATGAAGATGTCAAGCCGATTTCGCTCCTTTCCCGCCGTTATCAATGACGGCAGTGGTTCAAGGTCGCTTATTAGGTGTCGATTTGTCCTTTTCCCGTATAAGCCACTTGATAACATCACTTGGGTCTGGTGATACAGATGATGGGGGTTCAATGTCAGATTGATTACCTTTTTGGGGGCTTCCGGAAACGGCTGGTGATTGGTCTAAGGATGAACGATTGACGTTGTTTTTTTCAACGACTGACCGCGGCTGTGCAACCGCACTGGGGACGCTGGGCTTTGCATCCGGATTGGTCAACCGGCGGCTCGGGGTAACGACCTTGACCCTGACCGCCTCCTTTTGATTTCGTGTGCCCTTCTTTTTATCCCGCTTCGGTTTTGTTGGTAGCGTAGCTGAAGGCTGGGTTTTACTAACACGCGGTTGTTTCTCTTCTTTTGGTCGGGTGGCATCGGCGGCGTCGCTTCGCTTATCCGGTGGGGCGTTTGGATTGGATGAGGTGCCGGTAAGCTTTTTGGTTGCATTTTTCACGGACGCTGCCGGATCACCGTTTGAATCGCCTGCATCTGGGGACCCAGTCGGTTTTGGTGTTTGGCCTTGGTGCTTGCCGCCCGTTGGATTGTGTGAGCGGGGAGATGGTGCCAGGCTACTCGTGTGGCGTTGGAGGGGGAGCGAAGGCGCCGGCAGAACTTCTTTCAGTGAAGGGATGTTTTCCGATAGAAATGCGCGGTTCCAGTCAGAATAGAGCATATATCCACTGGGCAGGAGAATCAGGAACGCTATCGCGCTGTACCAGCTCATACGTCTGACGGTTTTGCTGAGAAGCGTCACGGAATCCGGCCGATATTTCCAAATGTCAGGCGTTTGCCACTTGGGCTCGTCAAGCACCAGTTCGTCAGCAAGCGGTCTTCCGGGCACCTTTGGAACTCGGACTCTGTCTTTGCAGGCCCGAATGATTTCCCGGTCGATTTTCATAACGCCCTTATTGAATCCATGCAACAAGGCGATGTCGCACATGATGTTGATCTGACGGGGAGATCCATTCGAGAAAACATGGATTTCATGCAGGGCATCGTCTGTGAAGATCTTATTTTCAGTTCCGGCCACTTTTAAGCGGTGAGATATATAAGTCGCGGTTTCAATTGCGGACAACAGTTCGAGATTGTAGATTGTGGTTATTCTCTCTCTGAGCGATCTGTTGTTCGGTTCAAGCAGCATGAGGTTGAATTCGTTTTGCCCGACCAGAAAGATGTTGAGCAGTTTGGCATGGCGATATTCCATGTTTGACAGGAGTCGAATCTCTTCCAGAATCGACGGTGTCATGATCTGAGCTTCGTCGACGATGAGCAGGGCCGTTTTCTCTTGGGAATAAAGAGTCGATAGAAAGCTGTCCATCGCCTCTGTGAAGGACTCTCTGCTGACCTCCTTTCGACCGATGCCGAAGCTGTGTGCAACCAGAAAGAGAAACTCCTTTCGTTCCAACCCGGGGTCGGAGAGCTTGGCAACAACAACAGTCTTTCGATCGAGAAGACTGATAAGGGCGCTAATCAGCATTGATTTGCCGCTGCCGATTTCACCGGTCAAGAGCAGAAGACCCTTATTCTCCTGCACCCCGGATTGCAATATGGTCAAGGCTTTCCTGTGCTTCTTGCCGAGCCACAGAAACTGGGGATCGGTGTTGAGCAGGAACGGTTTTTCCTTGAGGTGGAAATGATCAAGGTACATGCAAAATACTCCGGTCGTTGATGGTGCCGGAAAGGATGAGGATTTCAGCTTATGGTTTATGTCCGGAAGATATAACCGTCCGTCTCAACCGATCTATACTCGTGATTGCATCCGGCGGCCACTCCTTCGCCGTATCAACGGGTGAATAATGGTGACCGGTTGTGAAAATATGAGTTACTCCGGCAGCATTTCTTTTATTGCATCCAGTACGGGGTTGATGTTGCCCGATGCCGGCCTGGATGGTTGTTGGCGTCTGGCACCGGCCAGAGCCTTCTTGACGCACTCGTATTGCTCCCATCCTTTGAGGGGGTAGTTCAAATCGACAGATTTCCACTTCGGGTGTCCATTGGTTTTCAGCCAGTCCAAGTTTTCATAAATGAGTTTCGCCACACGGCCCACAGTGTCGCAGTGATAACGTCTGAAATCATAAGAGATGAGAACGGCTTTGACGGCTGCGGTGATCACGGTTTGATCCTGAAAGCTATAGGTGTTGGCCGGAATCTCAACCTGCGGGTAGAACTCGAGGATGCTTTTGTTGAGAATCGGGATCAACGCCAAATTGTCCTCAGGCGACACGTTTTCACTGAAAAGTTTTACAGGATAACCGGCAACGTAGAACATCGCATCGATTTTGCCCTCCTTGAGTTGGGTCAGGGCCTCGTCTGTACCGATGGTGATCATTTCCGCCGGTTCAATTCCAGCGACTTTGAAAAGCAGTTTTGCTGTCAAGTAGGTCCCGCTGCCTTCTTTGCCGACGGCCACCTTTTTGCCTGCCAGATAATCAAAATCGATAATGTCTTTTTTGCCGAGAAGATGAATTTCTTCGTTGTACAGTGGAAAGACCATCCTGGTCTTTTGGGCGATCCGCTTCAGGGCCGGATTGGTTTCGACCTGTGATACAAACGCTAGAACGTCGGATTGCACGATCCCCAATTGGGTCTTTGGTTTCTGATAGACGGCATAGATGTTTTCCACCGAACCTTTGGAGTTGTCGACGCGGAGTTCAATTCCGTTAGTGCCGATCAAATTTTGAATGTTCAAGCCAAACTGATAGTATGTTCCCCTGGGTCCGCCCGTCATAATTCCCATTTGAATGGGTTCGGCGCTGTGGACTGGTCCGGCGTTGATTCCTGCTGCCATCAGAATGGTGATCAAAATTACTTTAATCATCGCTGTGTTCATTCTGGCGTACCAGGTGTTGCGGTACCATTTTCGCATATCGCCCCCTCCTTCAAATCATGATGTCAAATGCAAGTCAGCGGCCTAACAAACAGTTTGTTTCAGGCGCTCCCGATGCCTTTTCTTGTTTTTATCCAACTGAAGAATTCTAGTTACAATTTAGTAACCCATTTAAAATATGCAAGTTTCATGCTCGGCGAGGTGATTAGGTGGGTTAAAAAAATGTTAAGGATTGAGGCGGGTTATTGTTATCACATGTTTACGCCTCCTGACTGGAGGGAAAAAAATGTAACAAAATTGTGGAAAATAGTTTACAGTTCTGAAAAGGCATCTTTTTTTAAACTTAGCAATGGAGGCGACGGTGAAGGTCAAGTTGACGATATTGAGTGAAAATTCGGTTGGTGTTCCATTTGGAGTCATCGGTGAACACGGTTTTGCCTGCTACCTGGAAACTGAGAACGGAAATTACCTGTTCGACACGGGCCAGGGGTATGCCATCGTTCAAAATTCATTGGCACTCAATAAAGATCTCCGCAACATCGAAGCAGTAATGATAAGCCACGGCCATTACGACCACACGGGGGGATTACCGGATGTTCTTAAAATCCGCGGACCGGTGAATGTGTATGGACATCCGGATATATTCATCGAACGAATATGGTCTTCGGAAGGACGCACACGGTTCGTCGGCATACCCTTCAGCCGGCGGTATCTGGAATCACTCGGGGCCACTTTTCGCTTGGGAACTGACATGGTCGAGGTGGGGGAGGGCCTGTTTCTGAGTGGTGAGATACCACGGATCAACGCGTTCGAAAAGGGAGATGCGAAAATGACTGCAGTTATGCCCGGAGGAGAAAAGGTTCGCCCTGATCCTTTGACGGACGATCTTTCCCTGATCGTTGATTCCGACTGCGGTTTAATCCTCGTTCTCGGTTGTGCCCATGCGGGTATGATCAATATTATCGAATACGCTCTCGAACAGATGAATCGGGACCGAATCTATGCGATTATCGGCGGTACCCACCTGGCCTTTGCAACTGAAGAGCAATTCGCCGCGACCATAAGAGTTATCGATCGCTACGATATCGAACGGATTGGCGTTTCCCATTGTACGGGGCAGTTGCCGGCTGCACGGCTACAGGCCAAATTGAAAGAGCGATTTTTCTTCGGAAATGTCGGCTTTAGCATGGATGCCTGAGCTATATGGTTCTCTCCACGACCGGGATGCGCAGATCCTGGGAGGGCATAAGTGAGGTAAGATCCACGTTGCTGTTGTACCTTCTGATTAGCCACAAGGGCAAGTCGAATTCTTCGCGGGATAGTGTCCAGATATTGTCTCCCTTCTTGATGGAATAAAATTGTACCGTGTCGATGCGATAGGCTGCAAAAAAATCTTCCGCCATTTCCTTATGATATTCGAACCGGGTTTCCTCGAAGGCTTCCTTCGTCACGCGGTGTAGGGGAATTTTGAGTTTTTGACCCAAACGAATGGGTTGTCCATAGCGCATATTGTTAAGCCGCCGAAGGTCACGCGCTCGGACACCGGCCCATTCTGCATAATGCCCAAGGGTTTCCTCTATCTCGACCAGAATGATTCCAACAGGCTGATTTCGGTATTGAATGACGTTCTCGACTGTAAAACTTCCGGTGACCATATCGGGGCCGGGTTCCGGGCCCGTCAACGGCGTCAGTTCCTGTCCCTCAACTGTGACCGATGCCTGTAATACTGGAGGAACATATCGATCAGTCGTTGTCTCAACAACGCCCGACACCGGCTGCGGGACAATTTCGCTGGCCACCATGTTGCCCGTTTCAGAATCAGAAGCGAAGGTCTGCACAGCACCGGTGACCTGCGACGCCTGAATCAGATTTGAAATATCATCCTTCCTGTTGTCGGTGGCATTTTCCGAATAAGCAAGGCCAAATGCGGGATTGACGGGAACCGCCGGTTCAGTTTTGATGGCGTCGATTGGTGATGCGCTGCGATGTGATTTTATTTCCGGAACCCTTTGCGGTTCATTAGCCGAATTCGGTTTAGATTTGATTGGTGGTTTTTCAGTCTGGTCTGTTTTCGCCACTACAATTTGATCTATTTTTGCTTTCTGGGGTGAATTGAGGCCGGCGATCATTTGTGTCTTGTCTTCCGGAACGGGTATGCGCAGGTTCTGACCGACATAGATCGTTGCCCTGGTATCGAGATTGTTGAATGCAATCAAATCCTGCAGGCTGACACCATGCAAGCGTGCGATTTTGCCGGCTGTGTCTCCGCGATCCACCTGGTAAAGCCGGGAGTGCTTCTGATCAGGTTTGTATATTTCCTCAGATACCGACGCCATCATGTCTTTCCAATCGCGATGATCATCTGCCGGCAATCGCAGACGATAACCCTTGGGTGCATATTTACGGCCGGTGAAAACTGGTTTCCGCAATGCAGGATTGAGCCGGCGCAGGGTGTCGAGATCAAGATCCAGCTGCTGTGCAAGTTGGGGGATCGACGTGTATCCGGGCAAAGTGACTTCGGTGGTCTTCGTGGGCACATTCAGTGTCAATACGCCGAAATAGTTTTGATAATTGTCAGCCACCGCCCGGGCCGCCAAAAACTCGGAGTAGAAGTTCCTTGAGGCAAACTTGAATGTGCGGCTTCGATATTTTTTGAATACTTCCTCATAGCTACCATGCTTTCCCTGGGCCCGCAGCATACCGGAGAGGCCGTGATTGTAAGCCGTCATGGCCAAGGGCCAGCTCTTGAGCTTATCATAGTTATTTTTCAACAGCCTGGCGGCAGCGTGGGAAGCGCGAATCGGATCCCGGCGTTCGTCAATGGTGTAATTGATAGTCATGTACTGCCGACCGGTTGATCTTGTGAATTGCCAGGCACCGGCAGCGCCAAACTTGCTGTAGGCGGCAGGGTTAAAGGAAGATTCCACGTGGGGCAAATACGCGAGATCCTCGGGCAGGCCGTGGTACCGCAATATTTTTCTTATTTCTTCCAGATAGGCGCCGGAACGGATGATGCCCTTGCGAAAGCGATCTTTCTGACCAACCTGACACCGGATTCGGCGAGTGGCATTCTGAAAGTCGGCCCGTTTTGCATCCGGGCCGAACATTTCAGCGACGCGTTGTTCTTCCGGTTGCGATGCCATGGCTTTCCCATCCTGCCCGAGCTTCTGGAGAATTGATCGATATTTCGATTTGGCCACCTTTATTCGATTCCGGTTAATTCTACGGCCGCTAGGTTGATTTGGATCTCTCAGGTCGATGACATCGTAGATAATACTCAAGTTCTTACTGTCGTGGAGAACACCCTGGCGGGAAGAATATTCGGAATAAATTTTTTTCCAGAAATTAACGTTGGGTTGAATGCTCTCAGGGGCAGGAAAGGGGTCGGATTCGGCGCCAAGATTTCTACAGAGTTCCGGGTGCCAGGGCAGAACAATCATCGACAACAATAATACTATAAATTTCAACCGGTTCATGTTTTTCGCCTTCAAATGGTTTTCCGTGTTCGCAATCCGTGCCTGCACCCGTCTGCCTTTCATTGAAAATTTTCCGTTTTCCAGCCGGCTCAACCCGCATACCGGTGCTAGTTGTGCGCCGACTGATAAACGTAATAGGGGTAAAAATCTATAGTGCTCTCGTATACCAAGGCATGAATTAACCGGCCGTGTATGGACTCCGGAGCGCTGACGCTTATACCTACTGGTCCAGTCTTGTTTATCTTAATCGCCCCGACCGATTTTTTAACGGTTGATGCTAACGTCCAAAGGGTTGCGCCGCTGAGACCTTCCATGAGTCTGGTCGTGAGTTTTCCTTCCAGATAGGCTTCTGCCTTGGCAGTGGTTGCCGCCGGATTCCAGCGGATTTCGGGTTTGATATACGAGATTTCCAAATGACCCGCAAAAATGGCTTTGACCTGATATTTGGCGGATAGGGTCTTGATGGCCGCCGGGTCGAGACGAGTCGCGCCTATCGACTGAAGCAGAATCTCGACATTTCCGAGTTCGAGAAATCTTACGTCTGGCTGGGCCGACTGTATTCGTTGCATGAAGTTCTGCGTAACATACGATTTGACCCACTCTTCCCCATTGGATGTGAACTCAATGATACCAATATTATTGTAGGCTGCCAACTCAATTCGGGGCGCCACCAGGATTTTTTGCTTGGACGTACATCCGGATAAGAAAACGAGGATTGTCAGGAGCCAAACGATACCAGGCAACAACGTACGACTGTTTTTAAATGGCACAAGGCCCGTCTTCCGGCACATGCCTTTCACCTTTTGGATGATGGAGTAAACTGTAGGTAATAACCGGCGAGAATGCGGTGCAAACCCCTATTTTCTGCAAAAATCGGACCAGGCGCCAGGATAATTATTTCTATTTAATTTCAATAAGTTAGAAAATTGAGACCGGCATATCATCGCCGAAATTGCCGTAAATTGTCAATTTTCTAACAAAGAATGTCCTGCTATGGATGGAAACTAACTATTGGTAAACCCTTCCGGTGATAAGAGGAAGCGTTTACCGGCTAAGCGAACCGGATGGTTTCTGCAGCGGTTTTGACAGTGCCGGATTTGAATCTATACTTATGCAGTAATACATTCTTAAAAAGAGTGCGTATATTACAAAACCAAGAAAGGGAGGACTCATGAACAACTTGAAAGAAAAAATACTGGCCAAAATGACGGAACTGACGCTGGCTTCTTTTGCAACCATTACCGAGGATAACAAACCCTGGAATCGATATATCGTCGTCAAAGCCGATACAAACCTGGACATCTGGTTTGCGACCTTCAATAAGTCCCGCAAGATCACACAGATCGCCCACAACCCGGAAGTTCATATCACCCTCGGTGTATCTGAACCGCAGTCGGCCGTATCATGGCTCCAGATCCAAGGCCGTGCCGAGATACTGGAAGACACCAAGACGAAAAAGGCGATGTGGTACGATATGCTCGAGCCGATTTTCTCGGGTCCCGATGACCCGAATTATGTGGTCTGCAAAGTAAAGCCCTACCGGATCGAGTATTATTCGATGAACAAGCGTGAACCAGATGTATGGCAGGCCTGAGGTCTTTGGTAGAATCCCGATTGATGGATGGAGTTTCTTCCCCTTTGCCTTAATCTGCGTTTTTAATTCGAATCATGTGATCCAAAAAAACGGGATCAATGGCAGGCACGCGCACCATTCGGCCGCGGGACAGCGGGAAGGCGCTGGTGGACGTAAAGGGGGGGACACGCCAATTTATATGAGCCGTCGGGGAGTTTTCATTAACCGGGAGTGGTGGGAATGATCAGCGACTTCAGCGCGCAAACTCATGCATAAGGCAACCTAAAAAAAGAACAGATTTTCATTATATAGTGGTTGTCAAAAAAACGTTCCGCAATGCGAACGTTTTTTTCTACAACCACTTATACCACCCTGCCGTATTGCGGAATTTATTTTGAAAAGCGGTATAATATAGAGTCGTTAAATCCAGTTCACCATTTATGGTCCCGATCTGACAGCCAGGGTTTCCGCTGTTCTTTCCCAAGGCTGCCGAATGCATTCAGATCCCGCCGCTGCGGGACCCGCTTTCGCTGCTGATCATTTCCTTCGCTCTGGTGCAGCTTTTGCGGGAAATATTCCCCGACCCCTCATTTATATAGTTTCTGTATGCAAGTTTCAAAAATTCTGACGATGTTGAAAAGTGATATCCGCATGGACCAATCATGAGCCGGGTACTCTGGAAATTTCGGGATTGCGTATCTATTTTTGTTTTGAGCCAGCGCTCGAAATCCGAATTCACCGATGTTCCACATCAGGGTTTCATAACTCGCTGAATTCAAATCACAGGCCCAAACGGTGCGTTTATCGGTTGCCAGCAAGCTTTTGTAGTCTTCAGAAAATATCGGCCGATTGCCAAGACTGACCGGATCACCCAAATCATCGCAACAGTATGCCAGGGCAATTCCATAAACGGCGCCGTGCATTCGTAATTGCCAGACTGCGTCGATGTCAGAGCGCGGTAGCGGGTAGTCACCGGTTTCGAGACTGATCAATGATGCTAATGCACCAAATTCACCCACGTAACGCAACAACAGGGTGAGGGAATTCTCATCGATTGTTTTGGACCATTTTGTCAATTTGGACATCAAGCTCCCTTATCTATGGACGGATGGATCAAGTATTAGCCCGAAAATCAGGGCGGGAGTTTGGAAATCGGTCTAATACAGGAACTGATCGGCGGGTTTGTATTAATGTCTTCGATGCTGGTTGTTCTAAAACATAAAAAGCCGAGCCCCCTTTCTTCAGGTAACCCGGCGCATGTTTGCTTTCCGGCAACCCGGCGGTCTCCGTAAGATCCGTGGCTTTCCGTCCCTGCCTCACGGCAGGTTTGGCCTTTTGCGAGCATCAATAATGTGACAAAAAGTATACGCTGCCGGGAGCTTTTTGTCAAATCTGAAGAGTGGTTAAAAAGGAGAACATGCAATGGAACCAAATGGGTTTGTTTCCTCTTTCAACGGTTACCATCCTGAGATTCAAATTTTCCGTGCTGCCCACCAGGCAATAGAAGGTCTTCAGGATTTCACTAAAATTGACTATGGAGTATAGCGCTGAGTGTTGAACGAGGGTGTACGGGAAAAAGGGTGACAGGGCACTCAAGAGTCGACATACACTCATTTCTCGAATTGTGAATCCGGCGTGCGATCTGCGAAGCGTCCATGAGCAGTTTCTATCGCCGGATCTCCAACTTGTCTTTAATGGAGTTTTTCACTTCAGCGATGGATATTTCCTGTCGGTGAAATATGCCGGCGGCCAGAGCTGATTCAGCTTGGGTTTCCGTGAAGACTTGGTAGAAATGCTCAGTGCAGCCAGCACCGCTTGACGCAATGACCGGAATAGAAATCGAATTCTTGACCACATTGATCAATTCGATATCGAAGCCCAGATTGGTTCCGTCGCGGTCGATACAGTTCAACAGAATTTCTCCGGCACCCAATTTTTCGCATATCCTTGCCAGGGTCACAGCATCGATGTCCCGCCCTTCGCGGCCGCCGTTGACGGTGCACTGGTACCAGCAGAACCGTTCCCCTTTCGGCCCTGGCGTGGACGTTTCGATAACCGTGTGAATGGTGTCATCCGGAGACTGAACGTAAACCCTCCGCGGATCTATTGAAATGACCACGGCCTGATTACCATACACACGGGCGATTTCTTCAATGGCGCTCTGGCCTGATTTTTCTCCTTTTTTCAGGTAGTCCTCCGCGATCATTACCGCCTCGCTACCGATGGATATCTTGTCGGCACCCGAGCGGAAATACTCGGCAGCGACTTCGAGGGCCGTGTATTGGCGACCGTTTGTGTCAGTATAATTTCTAATCCCACCACCGATAGTCAGCGGCACGAAAACATTCAGCGAGGTTTGTTTAAGAACCTCGAGCATTGGCATGTCCTCTAATGGGAAGTCCCTGAAGCCGGTGATGTTTAGAAAAGTTATCTCGTCAGCCCCTTCTTCGTAGTAGCGTCTTGCCAGGTCGACCGGCTTGCCCAAATTGCGAACGGCACCATTTTCCCTGACGTCGTATTGATCGCCTTTGGTGACCACAAGGTCGCCCTGATCGTTCGACCGAACATCGAGGCAGGCAATGATCCTTTTGGCCAAACGCGTGCGGTCTGCTGGCCGGACCTTTACCTCGATGGGACTTGTGCTTTCTATAAAGTTCTGCAGGACACGGAGACCATTTCGGCCGCTTTTTTCCGGATGAAATTGGGAGGCAATGATGTTGCCCTTCTGGATGCTGCTGACGAATCTATTACCGTAGTCGGTTGTTGTCAGAACGACCGAATCGTCCTTGGGAACGACGTGGTAAGAGTGGACAAAGTAGAATTTTTCATTACCGTGCAGCCCGTAGAAGACCCGTGACGGTTGGATAATGTCAACGCCGTTCCATCCGATGTGCGGAACCGATAGATCCAGGTCGAATCGCACGACCGAACCCGGAAAAATTCCCAGGCCGTTGAAGCCGGGGGCCTCCTCGCTGTTCTCGAACAGGGCCTGGAGTCCCAGACAGATACCGAAAAACGGCCGGTTGGATTGGATGTAAGATTTGAGCGGAGCGACGTAGCCTTTTCGGTTTAGAATCTGCATCATACTGCCGAAAGCGCCCACTCCGGGAAAAACCAACTTTTCAGCTGTCAGGATGTCCTCACCCGTCGCCACGATTTTGACCGTTTCGCCCAATCTTTCGATGGCATTGACGACGCTGCGGACGTTGCCGGCGCCGTAATCAAGAAGCGTTATCATGTATCATTTCCTGACGGATTATTTTATTTCCAGAATATTGCCATGATCGAAACTTTGCCCGAGTATTTCATAAGTAATTTTTAGCGGATCTGAAATAAGCAGAATATTATACCGCTTTTCAAAAAATATTCCGCAATACGGAAGGGTGGTATAAGTGGTTGTAGATAAAACGATCGAATAACGGAACATTTTTTTGACAACCACTACGGGCGCATTCCGAAATGAAGTGCCGCTAAATATCCGCAGGCGCTTTGCTCAACGGTTGTAAAAATTACGGGGAGATACTCATAAAATATTCAGGGTAGCACAATTAACATCCAGTTAACCAAAGATCAATAGCGAAGCCGCAAGGCCGGCGCTTCGAGATACCGGTCTCAATTGAGTCGCCACCGGATCTATGCTATGAGAAATTCAAAGTGAAGAATTTTAGGGGCACGATGACATTCTTTCATCTGGAGATTCAAAGTGGCGGTCGATGCTTTTACGAGACAGTGTGTGAGCGACACCCTTGACGGGCTGAGAGACGGATTATCACATTTTTCCGGTCCGAGCCGGACGGCCGTTATTTTTGCCATTGCACCCGAAGAATCCTTTCACGTCTGTGATCCACAAAATCTTCTTCGGGGACACGAACCCAGGTTAACAGAACTATTCATAGATGGATCAAACCGGGGCACCGGTGAAAGCGTTGAGCGTGACAAAAGCAAATTCAGCGACATGCTGCCTGAAAAGAATCTTGACTTGACCGGGCTCATTTCCTGGGGCGGCCGGTCAAGCTCAGTCAATCACCAGACGTGGTTTACCGAACACCATCCGGATATGTGCGCTATTGGCCCTACCGAGCGTTGGTTGGAACACGCGGCTTGGCGGTTTTCGCATGACATTGCGAATGAAATGGTGCTTTATACTGGGATTTCAGGCAGTTTTTTGCGTGAGTATGCCCGCCATGCCGTCCGGGATTACATCGTCGACAGGATGAATGTCGAATTGGGCTGGGACAGCCAGCTGAGGGTGTATCAGATTCTGGATGCGGTCTTGGGGATCTCCCGAACGCGTGAAGAGCGCGTAATGCCAGATGGGAAGCTTGTCTTTGCGGAGCGGCGACATCTGGAAACGATTGATTTCCTTGCACGTTTTCCGGAATTGGAACAACCGCTACTCGATAATTTTAAACATGTTCGTAAACTTCTTCAGGCGGCGGAAGATTCAGATCGAATGCTCGTTTCCGACGGCAGACATATTGTTGGGATTTGTGGCCACACCCAAATGCCCCGTTTTTTTCTGACGGCAGATTTTAAGGGTAGTCACGGCTATCTCAATGTCAACGATGCGGCCGTCTGCAGCTTTTCCGACGGCAATTTTTTGTCTACCACTCGACGGGCCAATCTGGTTCAGTTGGAAGAGGCATTACTTGAATTCGACCTTGATCCGACTGCCGGCAGCCACCTCTTTAAGACCGTCACCACTCTCGTTCATCACGCGGAGAAATCCAAGATCGGTTGTACGCTGGTAATAGATCTCAACCTGCCGCAATTGCCTATCTCGGCCCCGACGGTAAACCCCCGCTTCGACTGCGCCAAGGCATCCCACGAGGTCGAGGAACTGATCTGCAAGGATGCCGGGTTGGCATCCCTGGACCGGAAGCTGACGGAGGTCTACGACAGGGCGCCGAAGCGCGTGCGAGAAGACGGGTACGAGGACCCGCGGCCCTTCCGGCGTGGTTGGGTGAAGGGCCGCAATGACTGCTGGAAGGCGGAGGATGTGCGCCAATGCGTGGAGACCGCGTACAAGCACCGAATCGCCGAGCTGCAGATCGGCTACGGCAGCTTCCAGATGTAGTCTCCGGTCAGGTTGATGTGCTCCCAGCCGAGCGGCGACAGGTACCGCAGGTACTCGTCCGGGACATCGATTTCGCCGCGGGCTCGCTCGACGGCTGCCTCCAAGTGGCGGGTGTTCCACAGGACGATGGCCGCGACTAGCAGGTTCAGCCCGGATGCCCTGGTGCTTTGCCCCCGCAATTCCACGAGGCGCAGGTTAAACGGCCACGGACGCGGCACGGCTATCGGCAGGATCGACGGTGGCCTGGAGCGCACGCTCCTGCTGGCGTCGCATCCAGGCTTGAATTTTCGCCTCATCCACACGCTGACACCGCAATACGGCGGCCGCCAGATCGATCCCCCGCGGAACGCTTCGGTTGACGACGGGCCGCATCCCGACAGCCTCGAATCGTATCTTGTCCTCGTCTGTGTCCACGGCAATGAAGCGGGTGAGGTTCGGATAGCGGTCACGCATGATCGGCATCAGTGCCTTCGATACTTCGTAGCGGACGATAGTGACGACGACCGTCTCTCGCTCTGCGAACGCGAGTGTCTCCATCAGGCGAACATCGCCCGGGTCCCCGAACGCCACCGGGTAGCCGTCGGCGCTGGCAGCCACAAAACGATCGTAGTCCATCTCGATCGCCTCGTAAGGGACATCGTTGTTAGCGGCTGACCAAACCCGCGGATAAACGGTGAACAAGGGTTCGAGTCGCGCGTGAGTCCCTCCCGGAACCACGCGCGGAGCCTATCTCAGAACGGAATCTCGTCGTTGAAAGGAAACAGTTCGAGCTGCGCGCGTTCCTGTTGTTCTGCATACTCGAACCGAAGCTGCTCGGTGATCTGCTCGCCGTAGCGGTCCCAAACGCGTTCGCGCAGGTCATCGAGGAATTCATAGACGGTCAGGGCCTGCTCGGCGGTCCAATAATCCGGGATTTTTGGGTTGGGTAGCATCGGAGCCTCCGTTGCGCTGAAGTCAGTCATCGGTACCGGGCTTGGTGCGGGTTTTTCTTTTGCGTGCAGCACGTTGTTTGCGCCGCGTCTCGCTGCGCTCCTTGGCCTCCTTGAGGCGGTAGGACTCGCCCTCGATCTGAATGATCTCGGCGTTGTGTACGAGCCGATCGACCAGGGAGACGACGCAGGCGGCATTGGGGAAGACCTCGCCCCATTCGGCAAAGGGTCTGTTGGTGGTGATCAGGGTGGATTTTTCCTGGTAGCGGCGCGAGACGATCTCAAAGAGCAGGTCGGCGTGGCGGTTGGAGTAGGCCAGATAGCCGATCTCGTCGATGAGCAGCAACCGAGGACGTGCGTAGAACGCAAGGCGATGGCGCAGGGCATTGTCGCCATCGGCCGCGGCAAGCGCGTTGAGCATCTGCCCGGCGCTGGTAC
>CAVRBA010000034.1:0-37124 GCA_963719015.1 uncultured delta proteobacterium
CCTGGTTCGAGAGTCATATCGAATCGAGGTGGTCTGCCAACATCGAGGATTTGCTGGCGTACCTGGAAATTAGCTTCTGCAAAGCAGTGATCATCGACATGGACGAACTGCCGGTGGACAAACAATTTTTCAGAAATCTGAAGCGGTTGCAGCCTGCGCTGAGCATTCTGGCGCTGTCCAGCCGCCGATTCCACCCCGAACTCGAGGAGGCCATGAGTCGACACATCTATGCCTGCCTTAACAAACCTATTGACTCTGAGGAAATGATTTATCTGTTGAAGGGCATCTATAATGCCACCCAAACGGCTTGATTTTCGATTGCACCGAGGGTGTGGAAAAAAATAAACTTAAGGAGGAGCTCATGAAACGAACCGCAACTGCACTGCTGCTGGTGCTGCCGCTGGCAGCGTTGGTCTTTGTGGCCTGTGGCGGTGAACAGGCCGTCGACATCAATGCAGTTACATCCCAGCCCAAAGCTTTTGTCGGGTCGGACACTTGCAAAATGTGTCATCTTGAACACTATGATTCCTGGAAGATGACGCTTCACAGCCGCATGCTCCAGGACGCCAAAAAGAACGAGGATGCCCTTATCGTCCCCATCGACGAGAAAGTCATCCGCGAAGACCTGGCCAAGCTGGAAGGCAAGCTCAAGGTACCCTCCAGCGAGATCTTTGTTCCCAAGGTTGACGATATCCTTTACACCATCGGCAGCCAGTGGAAACAGCGCTATCTTGTCAAAAAAGACGACACCCTTTTCATTTCGCCGATACAATACAACGCTGAGACCAACCGTTGGGTCAACTACCACGAAGCCGATTGGGACAAACGGCCCTGGGCGCTTAAATGCGGCGGCTGCCACGCCACCGGTGTGGATCTGGAAAAAAACACCTTTGTCGAGCCGGGCGTTGCCTGTGAAGCCTGTCACGGGAAGGGCTCCTGGCATGCGGCCCTGCCCAAAACGGCGGTGTTTGAAAAGCGCGAGACCATCGTCAACCCGGCCAAGCTGACCATGGGAGTAGCCGCCCAGATCTGCGGTTCCTGCCACAACCGCGGCAAAGGCACAAAGATGAAAGGCGGCGGATGGCCGGTGGGATACGCGCCCGGTAAAGCACTGGGAGCCTACTATAAATCGACATCTTTTGAAGCCGGAGACGTCAAACACGTGTACGCCAACGAATTTTCAAAGGGCCACCATCAGCAGTACATCGACTGGCAGCAATCAAAGCATGCTCCGGAAGGCGTCACCTGCACCTCGTGCCACTTTGTGCATCAGGTCGGCGTACCGCCCACCCGTTCCCAGACTTTTTCCGCAGGTTCAAACAGTGCTTCGAATGCCATGTCCAGGTTAACCAGAACATGGCGCATTCGATCCACTCCTTTGCCAACTGCGTCGGCTGCCATATGCCGCGCATAGCCAAAAGTGCCGAGTCCGGCGACATCCGCAGCCATGTGTTCGTAACGCTGTTGCCTGAGGACACGCTGGAGAATCCAAAAGTTCCCAATTCGTGTCAGACATGTCACAAGCACAAAAATGAAGATCTGAACGAGTTGCAGGCCGAGTGGAAGAAACTGGCCAAGTTGCCCAAGCCGGTCGGAATGGCCGTCGATCCAATAGATTACAAGCGGGGCCAATAGACAATCAGGAGATCACCATGACGCAATGGATTACGGACAAATTCTTGATTGCCCTGACGGCCGTGATGGTATCGGTAGTGCTTGGGTCACTGCCGATACCGGCTGCAGCCCAGGAGGAGGTGGCCTCGGCCATCAGGCGGTACAAAGACCGGGAGGCCAGCACCGGCTTCTATGAAGAGTACGAAGTCCGTCCTAATGGCCGACGGCCGATCGTTTCGGTGCCCGGAGTTCAAAGGGGCATCTTCCCATACAGCCCGACAGCCGCCAGCATAGGACCCAGGTCACGTTTGGCTGATTCGCATCAGGGCATTCCATTCTATCGCATTAAAAGTCTGTGTATCCTGCCACCCGGAACAAGCCCGTGACATCCACACAGTGCGGGCAAACTTGACCTGCAGGCAATGTCACGGCAAGGAGCCGATCGCCAGCAACGGTCATTACTATTCACTAATGAATCCCATTCGGCGTCACGCTTACGTGTGCGCTAAATGTCATGAGGGAGCCAACGCTTCTTTTGCGAGCTATATAATTCATGAGCCGAATCCGGCATTGGCCAGCACACAGAAAGGTTTTCCGGTCCTTTTCTTTGCCTTTTGGATAATGATCGCGATTGCCATCGGCACATTTGTGGTTTTCCTACCACACACGATCCTTTGGGGTGTCCGGGAACTCTTTTCAACCAATAAAAAACCGAATGGTGAATCCGATGGCTAAACTTAGAATCCGGCGCTTTACACCGCTGCAGCGGCTGTTTCACCTTTTTCTCATACTCTCATTTCTGATCCAGTCCGCCACTGGCTTGGGAAGGATGTTCTTCGAGACTTCTTGGGGAAAGGGGCTCTGCTGGGTTTTCGGCGGCTATGAGTCGTCCCGTAGTGTCCATATCGTCGTCGGAATCATCATGCTCTGTGGATTTTTGTTTCACATCGTCTATCTTTTAGCAAAAGTCGATTGGAAAGGATTCCCGCAAAGCCTTTTTGGCCCGGATTCCCTCCTGCCGCGCCCGGCCGATATTAAAGAGTTTTTCCAACACTTAGCTTGGTTTTTCGGTATGAGCAAAGCACCGGCATTTGACCGTTGGGGCTATTGGGAAAAGTTCGATTATTGGGCAGTTTTCTGGGGTATGATTATTCTGGGCGTTACCGGGCTGCTGATGACCTATTCTCTGGCTTCAAGCCGGATTATGCCTGGATGGGGTCTCAATGTCGCCTTCTGGGTCCATCGCATCGAGGCGATTCTGGCTATGGCGCATGTGTTTGTCATTCACTTTTTCATTGCTCATTTGCGTCGCCAAAACTTTCCCATGGATCACACCATGTTCGAGGGTAGCGCAGACCTTGAAGCCACACGCCACGAACGCCCAGCATGGACGACCAGACTCACCACCGCAAAAGCGTTGGAAGGAAAATTGGTATCCGAGTCTCCGGTTGGCGCCCGTATCGTTTTTTATGTTTTCGGATTTGCAGCGGTCGCCACAGGAGTCTTTTTGCTGATCGGGGCCATGGTTAATGTACCCTATATTCATTGGTAACAGCTAGTCGTATAATAACTCCGACTTAAATCATTACAAGACTGCAACTGACTATACACAGCCAGGCAAAGCTAAATACTGCCTGGCTACTTTTTTGGCAAGAAGGCTCATCGCTGATTGCTACAAATTGATCTTACGCCTCTTTATTCATTGGCCTGTTGAGGTTACAAAATAACTGGGTATTAATTACCCGCCCAGTCCCCTCATTCAATCGCAGTTGTATCATTTTTACCCGCCCAGTGCATATCTGCCACACCTCCTTAGCATTGTGACCGTTGGCCTGCAATCAATTTCAAGACAAAATTTAACATAATTACTTATAGTTATGAAAAACAACCGTTCTGATGTTAGGAATTTGGCACACATCATGCTCTTGCTACTGTCCATCACACAAAGATCGGTGATACAAATTCTATTAACCCATCAGAAAGGAGTAAATGACCATGAAGAACATCTCGTTAACCAAGGGGATTGTCATTCTGGCTGCCATCGCGATGGTGGGACTCGTAGCAACGGCCTACGCCGGCTGGGGTGACGGCTATGGTCACAGGGGTCGCGGCTGGGGCCACATGGGATGGGGCGGGCCCGGATACGGTGGAGATTATCCGGACTTGACCGAGGAGCAGCGCCAGGCTGTGGAGCAGGAACGCCGTGCATTTATCAAGGATACGGATGATTTGCGACAAAATCTTTATACCAAGGAACTCGCGCTAAGAAGCGAACTGGCCAAATCCGATGCGGATGCGCAAAAGGCCGCTGCAATTCAGAAAGACATATCCAAACTCGAGGCGGAATTGGACCAGAAACGGTTGGATCACGTCGTCAAAATGAAACAGGTTAACCCCGATGCCGGGCGCGGTTATATGATGGGCGGCAGAGGCCGTGGTGGCAGAATGGGCTATGGTCCGGGAACCGGGCGCGGTCCTGGAGGCGGATACTGCTGGGATTGATACAGACGGAATTCATAGTGCAGTCTGCGGGGCGGTTTCATGATAAACCGCCCCATAGGACTTTCGAACCAGTTGATCCATAAACGTCCTGGGAACCGATTGGGGCAAATAATCTGGAAATCGGTGATATAATTCATCGCCACTTCTCATATATGGGACATCTCACCAACCATCACCGCGACACTCTGCCCAATCGGACCGCCGCGCGGAGCGTTGATTTACTGAAAGAAGACGGCATCGACGGCCCCATCTGCAACGCTTAGAAGCAAACCATTACCAAGGTATAACCCCGGTTCGACATTTCCGCTTTAGCAATCTGCAGATGTCTTTCCCTACAATCCATTGATACACCGCGTGACTTCCCGGGCATCAGGTCTTATTATCCCCTATCGGGAGTGGCGATTGAGGTGGAAAAATGGACAACATACCCACTGGGACGCCACCCATTAAGGAGATTCGAATGATGATACCAAAATCAAACAACACGGCAACGGTCATCGACCCGGTGTGCGGAATGACTGTGGACCCACAAGACCGCTCGTTCGTGTCCAACTATAAAAACAGTATCCATCACTTCTGTGCCGAGGCCTGCCGGACCGCTTTCGATAATAATCCGGAAAAATATCTGGCTGATAAAGCCGAAAAACCGAAAGGTTTCTGGAAACGTTACCTTGCGCGGCTGAACAAAGCCACCGGCGGCAAGCCCCCCCAGTGCTGCCAATGATATATTGCCCACGGTTGTGTTGGAAACCGTTTTACGGGGAGGTCAACGCATGCCGTATAAAAACGGAATCGTCGTCAGTGTAATGGGAAACGGGTGGGCAGAGGTGGTCACCGACGAACTCGACGCCTGTGCCGACTGCGTGTCGGCACGCAACTGTCCGACAGACTGCAAAAGCGCCCGAACGGTGACAAAGGTCAGGAATGAAATCAGCGCCCAGGCCGGCGACACCGTTTCTGTCTACATCAGTAGAAAGTCGGTGCTGAAAAGCGCTGCAATCAATTACCTGGTACCGGTCGTTTTTCTTTTGATAGGCGCCGGAACAGGATCGACGCTGGCCCCACGACTCGGATTGGGGTATTTCTCGGCTGTTCTTCTCTTCGGGCTGGCCGGACTCTCCTTCGGTTATTTTCTGATCAAAGCACTTTCCGTACGCCTGTCGATGGAGAACAGCTTTTTCCCCAAAATCGATCGTATCCTGTACAAGGGGTCAGATGTTGCATCGACGGCATCGGACCCGGTAAGCGGCAACGGCAAGGGCCCTATTGCGGAATGGCAGGAGGCAGCAAGCAACCCTCCGCCGCCGCCGCAACCTGTCGATTAGCTTTCGTCCATAAATGGCTCTTTTCCGCAATTTCGGCGTCAATCACGCCTTGGGCGTGACAGGCCTGGAATCGTTAATGCGCGCAAGTGCGTCGAAGGGGTGAGGCATTTTTGCCCCGGGAACTGATATACAGCGTCGAACAGCCGCTGTTATACATCGCGTCACATATAACCCCCCAAAACTAAAGCCGAACTCTCTTTTGGACCCCTGTGATTTTTTTCGGGAATTGAAGATATCTTGCGGCATTAAAAATCCAGAATAAATCTCATTAGAAACATCAGAGCAAAGAATCCTTCGGCCTGACGACCATGAATCTGAAACCAAGGGGATAAGCGTATTCGATGAATCCAGCACCGCCTCTGCAAAGGAGTGAAAAGCAAATGGCAAATTTCGTCAAACTCAAGAGATCGTTTGGCAAGCTGATTGGTATCACTTTAGCTCTCGTATTCGTACTAACCCCTGTCACACTTTTCGCCCACGGCCCTAAGGGTCACGGCAACATGGGCATCACCGCTCTTGAAGCGACCAAGAAAGGCATCGAGCTTTACGACCGCCTGCTCGCGGGCGAGAAACTCGATTCAACCTGGGAGATTGCACTTTCGGACATCAAAGTGTTCATGCGTGATAGGGGGAATGAAGAAGAGATCGTGGTCCAATTCAGCCGGACCGAGGGGGACCCGCGGTCAGTGTTTATCTTTTTCAATCAAAAAGGCGAATACAGTGGATCGAATTTTACGGGCGAATGATCCCGGCATCAGGAGGAGGTTGACCGGATGCACACAAATAAGGCACTGAGCACAAGAGAAATCGGGCCCCGCCTGCGAAACTGGCCGATACCGGGAAAAATACTATTGACAATGATCGTAGTGATGATGGCCATCGGCATGAGCGGTGCCCTGGCGCAGATCATCGTGCACGATATCATCCCCACCCTTTATCAAAAGGAGAAGCCCCAGGAACCGGCAGCCGCAGGAAATGACGAAGCCGGATGCAGCGCGAGGAGATCTTTTTGCCGACGCACCGGCGCAAAAGACCGTAAAACCCTTTTACAAGACCGATGAATTCATATTCGCCCTCAAGTTCACCCACATTCATGTCTTCGGCATGAGTGCCATTTTTATTCTCATGGGTGCCGCTGTTCTATTTCTGGATTTGGATGCAACCCGCCGCAGTTGGCTCATCGCGTTACCTTTCGCCGGAATCATCATCGATCTGGCGTCGGTTTGGTTGAAGATTTTCGTTCACCCGGCGTTTTTCTGGCTACACATCCCCGGCGGGCTTCTTTTCGGCGTCATATTCGTCCTGGAAACGGTTCTGATCATGTGGCAGATGTGGATCACACCGTCGGAAGAAACGGTATGAGTTATATATTAGACCCCCCAAGTGCATCTCCATCCACCGATCGGATCGCATCAGGAGCCACCCTGCGGGGGCAAAATGGTATAAATTCGAAATAATAAGCACGAAATTCGAAGAATTTAGAATTTGGAATGCGGAAATTGGATTTGTGGTTGTAGAAAAAAAACGTTCGCATAACGGAACGTTTTCTTGACAACCACTATAATTGAAGGTGTCTATGAGAATTCGTTGGAAGCTGCTCATTGTTTTACTGACCATTTCACTGGTCCCCATTTTTATACTGCGCCTGAGTGGACAGCGCAGTATGCAAGGAATGGGTAACGACCTGGCGTCCATTGCCCATGAGGTTCTCATTCAGAAAGCCGGGCTCGAACTGACTTTGTTGGTGGAAGAACATGCGTCGGCGTTGCGGCTCGAGAGAGAATTGATCGAGATGATCCTGCGGGTTCAGGCCTCAGAGATCGAAAAACGTTTCGCCGGTGCCCACCACCCCTACACATTCCGAAACGGTGTAAACAGCGCTCAGGCCGCATCGACTGAAAGCGACAGCGAGAATTCAGCCTTGCGGTTTCGCATTACAGGCATGGGTCGTTTCATGCCGCTGACTGTCGATTACAACAGTCAGAGCCAGAAAATCTTCAATGGTGCCGAAAAGGAATACGAAGAAATATCGTCCGTTTTCTCTGCGATGGTACCGGTTTTTCACGACCTCGTCCTTACTCATCCGGATCTTATTTATTGGCAAATGGTGGCTTTAGACAATGGGGCGCAAAGCGTTTATCCCGCACTGTCTAAAATCCCGATGATGTCATATAATGCCATGCAAACGGAATGGTACCGGGCGGCTGTCACGCAGAAAAAAGTCATCTGGTCACAACCGTCGCCAGACCCTTTTACGCGCCAGTTCAGCTTCACTGTATCGATGCCCCTTTACTCTCCCGATGGTCAAAATTTCGGAGCCACTGCTATTGCTGTGCCGGTGAGTGCCCTTCTGCAGGGAGGACGAGCACTTCCGGCTCTTTTCGGAAAACATCAGACTCCTCTTCGTCCGCTCAGAATCTTCAACCAATGCGGATAATCCAATCATCAGAATCGTTGCTCGGGAACACAAAGTCGAACAGAGGCACCACCATTGGTCAGCCCTCACTGACGATGAAATCCTGGAGTTTAAACACCCTGAAATCGGCCGCAGGATGACGTCTGACTTGCAGGCCCGACACACAGGTGTGGTGGAGATGGAATACGACGGTATCGAGAGTCTATTGGTCTACGGCAGCATCGATGAGTTCGGTACGGCATTGCTTCTCATCGTTCCCAAGGCCGATTTTGTTGCCGAGGCCGTTGCCATGGAAAAAACGGTACACGAAAGGGTGAGGACGAACATCAATATTACCGGCATCATCCTTACCGCCATGATAGTGCTGGTTATCGTCCTCGCTTTCGTGCTTGCCAAGTCGATGACAATGAACATCCAGAAACTGGTGGGAGCCGCACGCCGGGTGGCAGAAGGAGATTTCACGACAAGAGCCAAGATCCAGTCTCAAGATGAGATGGGGGAATTGGGTCGAACCTTCGATCAGATGGTTCCCGCCCTTGAAGAGCGGGTCCGTATGAAGCAGGCGATGGATGTGGCCATGGAAGTACAGCAAAACCTGTTGCCGCAGAAAATACCGCAGCCAGACGGATTGGAGGTTGCGGGACGCAGCATATATTGCGATGAGACCGGCGGGGACTTTTTCGATTTTATGGATTTCTGCTGCCGGGAAGACAGCACTCTGGGGGTTGCCGTCGGTGACGTGTCGGGGCACGGCATATCGGCCGCACTGTTGATGTCGACCACAAGAGCGTTCCTGCGCAGTCGGGTCAACCAGCCCGGCGGTCTTGGTGACATTATAAACGATGTCAATATGCTCCTCTCCAAGGACACCGGCAACACCGGAGAGTTTGTCACCCTGTTTTACACCGAAATCGACCGTTCTCGTGGCGACATCCGTTGGGTCCGCGCCGGCCATGACCCGGCGCTGTTGTACGACCCGCAAAGCGACCGGTTTGAAGAACTACAGGGTGCAGGCCTGTCGATGGGAATCGATCCATCTTTCCACTACACGGAAAATGTTAAATTCGGCCTGACGGAGGGCCAAATCATTGTTATTGGCACCGACGGTATCTGGGAAACCCGGAATGGATCGGGTGATATGTTTGGCAGAAACCGTTTGAAGGATCTGATCCGTTCGAATTACCGATCCTCCGCCGACTCTATCATGAGATCGGTAATCGATGCGCTCGAGGACTACCGTGAGAATACCAAACAGGCAGATGACGTCACGCTGGTGGTGATCAAAATCAATGGTGCCAAGGGCCCCGGACGCTTGCCAAGTTAGTCCGCATATTTCATGAATATTTTTTTAAGTTTAAATGAGTTTTTGTACCGTATTGGTTGCACATTCGCATATGAAAAAGCATACGATTTTCGCTTTTTTAGCAGAGTAATTATTCGACGTCCTAGGGTAAACTAAAGGCCCTAAACGCCCATCTTATAAACGTGAGGACGGTTTTATAGATTTCACCTTCAATCGAGGTCTACAATGGACCACATCGAACAGCGGACCAATATTCAGGGTTGGCTGATTTTGTTCTCTCTCTAAATATTGAAAAAACAATCTGTGTTTATTTGAACAACAATTACGGTAAACAATCGATGCGACGCTATCTCCTATACAATCAACATGCGACCACATCAGGTTTGGCAAGGGCCGCATTGATCCCCACCACAAAAACTGCGAAGCAACCAACCGTAAATTCCTAATCGGATCGATATCATCAACAAAAGCGTCGGATGATCCTTTCTTATTGAAAAGGGGTCCCACGCCTCGATTAATTATGACCCGACTCATCCACCGCATCGATGAAAGCAACAATGTTTTCGAAAGGAGTATAATCGATATCATAGGCTGGGGCCAACAGGAGTCCTTCAGGACCAAGTGTTTCGATGCATCGCAGAACTTCTGCTCGGACTTGTTCCGGTGTGCCCCAATCCCACAAAATAGCCGTGCCGGCTGTGCCCCACATTGCTAACCGATCACCGAATTCCCGTTTTATGGCTGCGGCATCCATGCAATCCGGTTGCACCGGATTTATGACGTTCACCCCGATATCCACTAAATCAGGAATCAGTTGCGTAAAGTTGCCATCGCAATGGTAGAAGATCAATAAATCCGGAGACTCCTCCCGGGCTATATGGATCACCTTGGCCAGACGGTGCTTAAAAAATTGGCGCCAGGTGGCAGGGCTGATCATCAGCCCGGTCGGCATTGCCACGTCGTCATCCAGCAGTAGGATGTCCACACCGGCCCGGGCTAAAATGAGTGCGTTTTCAATTAACATGGACGTCAGCTGGTCAAGCAGATAATCGACCAGCGCGTTTTGCTCCGCCAAGTCCACCATGAAATTTTCGAAGCCGCGCAGACGGCAGGCCACTTCAAATAGTTCGCCCCCTAAATGGGGGGGCGCGCCAGCTACAGCCAAACCTTCCGCATGCCAGTTTTGCACCTTTTTAGGGAGTCTGGCGTGTCGGACTGGGTTGGACAAATTGGGAAAAATGAACTCGACCATATCTTCCAGAGACCTGACGTTACTAAGCGGTCGTCTATCTCCCTTTTCCGGATGATATTGCCATTCGTGGTAAACTCGAAGCCGTGCCTGATTTCCGATATGGATATCTTTTGGGAGGTTGTCCAAATAGCGCCGGAAACCATTTTGGCCGGCCGGTGGATCGAACTCAGCATAACGGATCTCCAGGTCAAAATAGTCTTCAGGCATGAGCGGTGATATGGCCTCCAGTGACTGATCAAAAAATCCCAAAGCCTTTGGAATTCGATCCGGTTTGCGGCAGCGAAGTGCTTGTCGAACACGCTCTCGAGCATTCAAGGCAACCTCCCGGTAAATTTTATGAGGACGGATGCGACCCTATCACCTGAAATTATTTTTGCAAATCAACTTTTATACTATATAGAAATGTAAGCAATTAAGATATGTATGAGTTGGCAAGGAAGTTACAGGATTGATCTGGTAATCATACAAATATACATGGTGTGGTAAGTGTTGGTATATAGACATAATGTTTGAAAGAGTATGGTCTGCCCCTTGCGACGTGGGTTAAGCTGTGCGACCAATAAGGTCAAAACGGCTCAGAGCCATAACCAAGGAGGCAGACCATGAAAAAGAAAATATTATACGTCGGTTTGGATGTCCACAAAAATACCATTGATGCTGCAATAGCAAACAGCCGGTCAAACGGTAAGGTGCGATCCTACGGTAAAATCAACAGCACTCTCGACGCACTGGACAAGCTAATTGAGAAGTTAAAAGGTACCAATGTCGAGCTTCGATTTGTTTACGAAGCCGGACCCTGTGGGTACCAGATTTACCGGCACCTTGTTTCCAAAGACATCAGCTGCTCTGTGGTGGCCCCATCCATGATCCCCAGGCGCAGTGGCGATCGGATCAAAACCGACCGTCGTGATGCCATCAACCTGGTCAGGTTGTTTCGCGCTGGAGAGTTGACCAGCATTTATGTGCCGACCGTTGAAGATGAAGCCATCAGAGACCTCATCCGCTGCAGGGATGACATCAGACGCTTCGAACGAAAGGCTCGCCAACGATTGTTAGCTTTTTTACTGCGCCATGGCTATCAATACAGCGGTAAGAGACATTGGACCAAGGGTTTTTATAATTGGCTGGCAACAATCAAGTTTCCCCATCCAGCCCAACAAATTGCTCTTCAGGAGTATATCGATACGGTAAATGAATGTAGCGAAAGGGTTAAACGAGTCACCCAACAAATACAAGCGCATGTTGAACAGTGGAGCCGGGCACCGTTTGTTAAAGCCTATCAAGCCCTGCGAGGCGTATCGTTAATTGTTTCGGCCACCGTTGTGGCCGAGATTGGCGATATGAACCGATTCCCGAACCCCAAGCAGCTAATGGCCTATCTGGGACTCATTCCTTCAGAGCATTCCAGTGGTAAAAAGGTCCGCCGTGGCTCAATTACCAAAACGGGCAACAGTCATGTACGAAGAGTTTTGGTGGAAGCGGCTTGGACATATAGAATGCCGGCACGAAAATCGATAATACTTCTCAAACGTCAGCAGGGATTGCCCAAAAGCGTTTGCGATATATCCTGGAAAGCCCAAACACGCCTATGCGCCCGCTACCGACGACTCATTGCCAGGGGCAAATCCAGACAGGCCACAGTGACCGCCATTGCTCGTGAATTGGGTGCTTTTATGTGGGCCATCGATAAACAAATGCAACTGACCATTGCATAAGATACTTTTTTCCCGCTTCCCTGAAGAGGTGTGACTACGGAAAGGAGAATCCTCGTTCCTGCTATGGGAATTTAAAACTCCCGCTAATAGAGAGAGGCAGCTCCGCGACGAACCTAAGTCATGCGGTAACCAACCCGCGTATATCAGCATGATCATCCGTCGCTAAAAAGTCGCGCCTCTTCAGGGAGCCGAGAGGATAAATTGCCCCATGTCAAAATAGGGATGGACCAGTATTTTCTAATTGACACTTTCAAACATATCAGCAGAAAGTGCAAGGTTCGCAATCATTGTTGTATGTCGAGTCTATCTCACGAGTCACGATCGTCCTTATCACTCCAGCGGCAATTCCAATTACGATGCTATCCATCATTCCCACCACTACCCAGACAGCCATCTCAATACTCTTAGTGCCCAGTAATTGTTAGATTGAAGGTTCATGATTAACCTTAAATTGGTTACGATAGTCTTGGGGGCTCGTCCCAGTCCATCGTTTGAATGCATGGTTGAAGGCGCTTTGCTCAGAATAACCGAGCAAGAAGGCCACATCACAAATGGAAATATCGGGTCTAACAAGATAATCGAGAGCTGTTTGTTTGCGCACTTTCTCCAAGCAATTTCTGAAAGTCGTCTGTTCCTGTTTCAGATATGTTTGAAGACTGCGCTTGCTCAATGCAAGCTCCTTTGAGACGGAAACGATGGTTGGCTTGATACCCTTCATTACCATGCTGCTAATTAAACGTATCACCCTTTCTGACCATTCGTTTGCCTTTCCAATGGAATCCGAAATACGAGCTGCATGGTTTTCGAGAACTTTATATAATTCTTTGCTTGCCATTAAAATATTTATGTTCATTGCTGCCGAATCAACAATCAACTCATTGTTACCTGCTCCAAATATGATGGGTGAATTGAAAAGACGCCTATACTGCATCTATGTTCTCAGGACCAGCATGAGTGAAACATACCTCGATAGGATTGATTCTTCCTTGTGATAAATGCTTCAAAATAAAATGGTAGGTGCAAATAAGAGCTTCCGATAGTATAGGATGCTCCGGGAACCCCCTCTGGGATGATTTCCAGGATAGGCGGATACGGTCACCGTCTATTCGAACTTTAGGCTGAATGGCATCTGCCATGATGCGATGATAGCGAACGAAGGTGTTAAGCGCGTCACCAATTGTGGCACAGTTTATCATCATGGTGAAAAGAACGCTGCCTCCCGGATAATGCCTGACCATCTCCCGACCAAAACTTAATCCTGGATGGGGATCTTCCCCGCCAGCAAAAATATGCTGCCACATCAATTCGAATTGTTTGGCTGAAATCCGGGCACGATCATCTCCAAGAATCGCTACATCTACATCGGCTGTTCTGGCGATTTCGGTGAAATCAATCTTCAGGTGCTCTGCGTAATTTTTCAAGATCTTTATCAGTGCAACCGAAACTGAGGGGCTATTTTTTGTTGCTGCCATAAGCCTTTCCCTGATGATTTATCGGCAATAGTCAACTTTTGCACAAAAAATCAAACGATATGCACCGCTGATCAAGCATTCCACCAAAAGATGAGTTATCTCTATCCACAAACAACGGCGCGTTAACCATAGAAAAATGACATAGGAGGATCAACATGAATGTACAGACCAAACTAAAAACCCTCCGAACCATTTGCTGGATCGGTGTTGCCGCAGATGCACTATGGTCCGTAGCATTGGTATGCCCTTCGCTGTATGGAATTCTAACCGGCCAGCCACAACTGCAAACTAATTTATCTTTGCGGCTTACCATGGGAATCGCTGCATCGTTGATGATGGGCTGGACATTGCTACTTGCTTGGACAGCTATAAATCCCGTGGAGCGAAAGGCTGTCCTGCTGCTAACCGCTTTTCCCGTGATCTTCGGGCTTATTATCGTCACGACCACCGGCTTGATCAATGGTAATGCGGCAAATATCTGGATACTGGTCAAGTGCACGATACTGACGGTTGCAATGCTTACCGGATACCATATAGCTAATTCGATTACCAAGGAATCTGCATATGCAATCAACCACTAATATCAAAGTTCGTAATTACCATATCGATAACTTCGGTCATGTCAACCATACGCGGTACCTGGAATTCTTAGAGGAGGCGCGTTGGCAATACCTTGAAAAGAATCAACTGCTTGAGCCTATCCACCAAAATGAGGCTTTTCACGTCGTAAGTAAGGTCGTAATAAAATATCTGCATCCGGTCAGGATAGGCGATGTACTGCGCATCGAAACCAAAATCGATGGTCGGTCGAGTAAATGTTTTTGGGTTGAACAAAGGGCGTATATCAAATCTTCAGGAAAAACTGCCATCAAGGCCGTTATCACTAACGTCTTTGTTGATGTACAGAGACGTCCACAGACTATCAATAGTGAGATGCTCCGGATATGGCCAGATCTATCCAGCACCGCCCTAAAAAATAGGGATGACCATATCAGTGGCACCTGCAACGATCCGTATCGATGACAACGTGATTGAAGCCCGGTATTTGGATCGACGCCCTGAAGAACCCATGGCGGCAAGGCCGTCAATCAATCGCAGATCTTCATCTTGGAGGGATCCAGCTATCGAAAGAGGACAAAGCCGAACAACCCGTAAAAAATCGAAAACGATTTAGCAGCGTTCCGCCTTATTTACGGAACCTGAGATGCACACTTGCGTCTATTGCCATGCGTGGATGGTTTTAAACTGATGATTTTGGCGGGTTTTTAAACCGCTGGTAACACATGGATTAGCTGCTGGAGTGAAAAAGCAGTAGTGTTGATATTTTCCAGTGCAGGATAGATCATGAAAACTGAATCTATTTACTTCTTCACTAACGACAGATTGCTTGCCATTAATGTGGAAGAGGAAAAAACTATATGTATGATATGGATATGTCAAATCAAGGGAATAGACCTTTTGTGGCATCAAAAACGCCCCGAAAAACCGATAATGGCGAGTCCACTATTCTGCTATGCTATTCCACTTCCGATTTGCATATAATTGTGTATTATACCGAAAATATATCGTATTTCAGGTATAACCCGGATGTAATCGGTTAAACGGTAAATTGAGGCTTTATAGCAATATATCAATCAGGTAAAGCTGGATTTACAGGGGGCAATACAAAATGCATTGCCCTTTCTTTCTTATCCATACAGATACTCGATCCACCGCATCGCTTCTATTTCAGTTACCTTTCCCAAATAGCGCTGAGTCGTTGAGAGGTGTGCCAAAAGGCCGGGCTGAGATTCCGCAACCCGCATGGTTTAGGGCACACATATGCCACGATTCTTCTAATGGTCCACCAGGGCCCTGGTTATGTCCAAAAACAGCTCGGTCACAGCTCGATTGCGATCACCATTTTAACCCTAATTGATCAATCAGGGTTTTTGGTCTTACATTAAAGGTTGATCATACCCGGGCAGGTCGCGCCAGCTGATGACCCGTGTATTTTCGCTAGTGTAACTTTCATCGCCGCCATAAACAACATTGGAATTCCTGATGTCTGCAGGGAGTTTTTGAAAATATCGGATACCTTTAAAAAAGTCGCTGGCTACCGTCTGGCCGGATTTGACTTCTATCAGGTCTACGGTCTTTCCAAAGTCACAGATCAAGTCTACTTCATTTCCTGTATTGTCTCTGAAAAAATAGAGATTATCCGTCTGTCCTTTATTGAATCTCTGTTTCAGAACTTCTGAGACAACCAGGCTTTCAAAAAGGGCACCCTTGGATGGATGCGTTTCCATTTGTGTTTCATTCTCGATTCCCAGCAGAAACGATGCAAGTCCGGTATCTAAAAAATAGAGCTTCGGTGATTTAATTAACCTTTTATTAAAGTTTTGATAGTATGGCCGAAGTAATTTAATAATATAGCTGGCTTCTAACACCGAAAGCCAATTTTTAATGGTTTTATGATTGACACCACAGTCATTGCCAAGGCTCGACAGATTTACAATCTGCCCAATCCTACCGGCACAGAGCTTTAGGAAAATTTCAAACGTTGATAAATCTTTTACATTGATCAGAATCCTGAGATCGCGTTCCACATAAGTATTTACATAAAACATCATGGCATCAGCAGCATCCAGATTTTGATCAAAAATTCGTGGATAGAAACCTGTATGCAATACCTTGTTGATGCTAACGTCCTTGAGTGAATCCGCATATGCCTCTGTCAAGGTAAACGGAAGGAGGCGAACAAGTGCAGTTCGACCGGCAAGGGATTGCGAAATACTTTTTAGCAGATCAAACTGTTGGCTACCTGTTAAAATGTAAAAACCTGCCTCTTGTTTCTCATCCACTATGGTTTGTATATAGGACATCAGGTCCGGAGCTCTCTGAATCTCATCTAAAACAGCACCGTTGGGGAATTGGTTTAAAAAGCCGCGGGGATCATTTTGAGCATACTGGCGTGCGTCTATATCTTCAAGGGATACATATGCTTTGCTTTTAAAAAGCATTTTGCACAGTGTTGTCTTTCCTGATTGCCTGGGACCGGTAATCGTTACGACAGGATATTGGCCGGCATACGACAGTGTCTTGGCTGTAATATCTCTTGATATCATACAGGCACCTGATATCCTTTTTGGGTTATGCTTGAGCATTTTTACAAACGAGGTATAGAAATATTACATATAATTTCAGAATGTTCAAGAGATTCTTACAGATTGGGAATTGAATTCTCAATCTGTAAGTGGAATTGAGACCGGATACTTTTTACCCACCCGCCCTGTTTATCTGGATACTTACAACGCAGTATCATGGTCTCGTTGCCCAAAACCGCGGAACTCATCCATCTCTCCGGCAAGAAGAGATTTTTCTTTTTTCTTAACAATATAGGTACCATACAAAATCGGACGCCTCCCAAAACACATACCCCACCCTCATCTCGATCTAATGGCACGGTATATGCTCTTCTTGAAGGTAAGAATGCCGTATTGGTTACGAAAACCTATTGAAATACCAATATTGATTCCGGAAGATTCACGAGAATTAAAAAACTCAACCCAAAGGAGATATTCAATGAAAGTAATATTCAAATCGACACCCCTTATCGTCGCAACCCTTCTATTGCTATTGGGCATTGCCGGTACGGCAACCGCCGGCAGGGGAATGGGATACGGACACCGCGGCGGTTACTCCGGCTACGCCGGTGATCTCAGCGAAGACGATATCAAAGCGATCGATAAAGAACGCCGCGCATTTTTCGAGGCCACCCGTGACTTGCGGCAGGACATGTACCGAAAAGAACTGGAACTGCAAACCGAATTGGCCCAGAAGAATCCGGATGCCAAAAAAGCCGCCGCTTTGCAGGAAGACATTTCCAAGCTTGAATCAGCGTTCGACCAAAAGCGATTGGACCACATGATGGAAATGAGAAAGATTGTCCCTGAAGCCGGTATGATGGGCCCGGGAATGATGGGTCCAGGCATGATGGGACCAGGAATGATGAGCGACGATGACGGAGACTGGAACTGTCCCTATGGCGGCCGCACCATGGGTCGGGGGCGCGGTTACGGCATGATGGGCAGCGGCTATGGTATGGGAAGTGGAATGATGATGGGGCGCGGCTCTGGCATGGGTCCCGGTATGATGGGGCGCGGTTACGGTGCCGGCAGAGAATGGATGCGTGGTTCCCCTGAAGAGGGCATATCCGGTCAGGGATCAGGTCGTTTGCAAACACCGCTAAAGGAAGACGACGCCCGATCGGTTGTCAATAAGTATCTGGCATCCACCCGCAACCCTAACTTGAAACTGGGCCAGATCACCGAACGGGAAGATGTTTTTGAAGCCGAAATCGTCACCAAAGACGGCTCCCTGGTGGACAAAGTTATCGTCGACAAATCAAACGGATGGATGCGGCCAGCCTACGAATAATGGCCTTGTAAGTGATAGGGGACGAACATGATCGACACGCTCAACACCGATAACGATATCACAAGACGAAAATTCCTGAAAACAACGGCAGGCGTTGTGCTCGGCACTTGCCTGCCGACGCCCTTGCTATCGCTGGCTGAAGCAGCTTCGCCGAAAAAGATGAAGGAATTTCATTTCTCCGCATCACCGGCTAAGATCAATCTCGGCCAGGGTCCGGAATTTACCGCCTGGACCTACAACGGGCAAGTTCCGGGACCGGAAATACGAGTTACGGAAGGTGACATCGTCAGGGTATTTCTGAAAAACTACCTACCTGAAGGGACGACTATTCACTGGCACGGCATTCCGCTCGAAAATGCCATGGACGGTGTTCCCCACGTGACCCAGCCGCCGGTCATGCCGGGTGATACTTTTGTCTACGAGTTCGAGGCCCGAACCCCGGGCAGCTTCATGTATCATTCGCATGCCGGGTATCAACTCGACCAGGGGCTCTACGGGCCCCTGATCATCGAACCGAAAAAGATGGAGGAATCCTACGATCGGGAATACGCGCTCGTTTTGGAAGACTGGGTCATGCGCGACGGCGGCGGTACGGCCCGCACCGAACGCCGCCCGCCCATGGGTATGATGCACGGTATGATGGGAAGAAGGCGTCGCTTCTCAAGCCCCAATCGAGGGGCGCTATGGGAACCGGTCTACGACGGCTATGCCGTGAACGGTAAAGTGGCCGCAGCAATCGAGCCGCTATTTGTCACAGAAGGCGACCGGGTCAAAGTCCGGTTCATCAATGCGTCTTCGGCGACCGTCTATTACTTGAGACTGTCCGGCCATACGCTGACAATCACCCATGCCGACGGCAATCCCGTCCGTCCCATCGTTTCCGATGTGGTGCGCATCGGAATGGGGGAGCGCTACGATGTTATGTTTACCGCCGACAATCCCGGTCGTTGGCTGCTGGCGGCCGCTGATACAGGTCTGGGAGAAAGCCGGCTGCGTGTACCGGTCATCTATAAGGGCGTTACCGCGAAAGAAGCAGAACCACCACTGTTCCACCGGGGATTGAGATCGGCCGCGTATACGGAATTCGAAGCCCGCCGACCGACCGATGAATCCGAAAGCCCGATCGACAGGGCTTACGATCAGATGCTCAGTGGCGGCATGCACGGATCATCATGGACCATCAACGGTCAGGTCTATCCCGCCGCCGAAACTCTTTTGGTCACAAAAGGCGAACGGGTGCGCCTGAGTTATGGGAACCACAGCATGATGTCTCATCCCATGCACCTCCACGGCCATTTTTTCAGAGTGGTAAACCCGGCCATTCCCCGGAGTCATTGGGTACTGAAGGACACAATCATTGTCGATCACATGCAGCGCATCGACGTGGAGTTTTTAGCCGACAACCCGGGTCGCTGGTTTCATCACTGCCACAACCTCTACCACATGGAAGCCGGCATGGCCAATGTGGTGGCATACACGGGAGATACGGTTGGATCTGGAGATGCCTGAACGACCAAAGACAACAGCGAGGCTTGTTAACGTGAACATCTTGAGAATAATCCCGACAGCAGTTACGGTTTCGCTTCTGACGGCCCCGGCAACTGTTTTCGCCCAGGCCGGTGGACGGTACGGCGACGGTGGGATGATGGGCCCCGGTATTTACCACTTCTGGGGGATGGGTTTTTTCAACCTGGCGTTCTGGATTCTATTGTTGATCGGCATCGTTTTCTTTTTGAGATGGTTGTGGCAATCAACGAAAAAAGAAAGCCCTCCTGCTAATAATAACCGTGCCCTCGACATTCTCAAAGAGCGCTATGCCCGCGGAGAAATCAACCGGGAACAGTTTGAATCAATGAAAAAAGACATCGAAGGGTAACGATACCGCTTTCTACCCACCGCCCTTTACGCCTTTTGTCAATTCGCCATTGATCTGGGTCAATGCACATGACCCGTCCATTATTTTCATCCCACAGATACAATAAGGGAGACCCAATGAGGATACATCTTTGGATACATGTCGCCACCATCCTGCTTGTGGCCGCCTGCGTGCCCAAGCCGGTACTCATGAAACTCCCGGACAATCATCCGGCCAACCCTTCAGCAGCGGAATCCTCTTTTATTACGCCGACAAATCCATTTGACGATAGGACCTACGCGACTAACCCTGCAGGTATAGATATACCCGAGGATCCGCAGACACCAAGGCCAATGACAATGAAACCGAAAAGCGGCCGTAAAGGAATGCTGCACCCCAAGACCCCTGAAATGCCGCCGCTCATGGAGCACGGACAATGACACGCCTTTTTCTATCCGTTTTGTTGTTGACCACGATAACGCTGGTAAGCGGCTGCGCCGCAGTGCGCCCTGATGCCGGATTCAACGAGGTACAAAAAATCGTGACCGATTACGGCGGCTATCGATTGGACTGGCGCATAGACAGCGCCGATGAACCCGCGGAAAATATTGCGGTCGATCAGCTGATTTCGGCACCGCTGACTACCGATACCGCCGTGCAGATCGCCCTCCTGAACAATCCCGCGTTGCAGGCCACTTTCGAAGACCTGGGTGTCAGCCAGGCTGATCTTGTCGAAGCCGGACTTTTGCGTAATCCAGTACTCTTCGGGCAGGTTCGATTCCCTGAAGGCGGCATCGGGAATCTTAACCTGGAATTTGACCTGGCCATCGAGTTGTTGAACATTCTCATGCGCCCGGCCCGGCGCCAGTTGGCCACGGAGCAGCTCGCACAAACCCAGCTGCGCGTCGCCAATGAAGTTGTGGTACTTGCATCCGAGGTCCGGGCCAGCTGGTACGAAACTGCTGGCGCCCAGATGTTCGTGGACCTGCAGCGGCAAATCACGCGAGCGAGCCGCCTATCCTATGAAATGGCCCAGAGAATGCACGCCGCCGGTAATCAGAGTGCCCTGAATCTGGCAATCGAGCGCAGTACCTACGAACAGTCAAAAATATTTACGGCCGATGCCGAAAAGGATCTATTCAACACTCGGGAACGTCTCACCCGCCTGATGGGAATGTGGGGCCCTAACACAGAGTGGCAGCTTGCAGGCAAATTGCCTGAAATTCCGCCGGACGATCCTCCGCTAACCCGTTTGGAAATTCATGCCATAGCCAACAGGCTCGATCTGGCGGTCGCTCGCAAGGAGGCGGAAATCCTCGCTCAGGCCCTTGGTATCACTATCGATTGGCGCTGGTTTGCTTCGGCGGAAATCGGAATCAATACCGAACGGGAAATTGATGGTCAATGGCTGACCGGCCCAAACTTGAAATTTGAAATACCATTGTTCAATCAACACCAGTCTGACATCGCCCGCATTGAAGCCCAATTGCGTCGAAGCCAAAAAAGCCTTGCCGCCCTGGCGGTAGATATTCGTTCGGAAGTACGTACACAACGCAATGCGCTTGTTATGGCCCGCCGTCGGGTCGAACATTACCGAAATGTCATGGTGCCACTGCAGGAAAAAATCGTTGAATTGACTCAGAAAGAATACAATTACATGCTCACGGGGGTGTTCGATCTGCTTACCGCCAAAAAGCAGGAATTTGATGCCTACCGCCAATATATCGATGCTGTGCGCGATTACTGGATCGTGCGGACCAACCTGCAGCGCTCTCTCGGAGGACGAATGCCTGCCGCCCCTGATGCTGCACTCGAAAAAGATGCAGCGACTCCAATGAAACCGGAGTCGTCGCCAACAGGCCCTCCGATACATCCTGACCAAACGGATGCCCAAAAAGCGCGGCCGGGATCGCCGCATGGCCACTAAAGGAGACTCGTATGTTGACACGTCGCAAATTGCTTTTCGGTTCTCTGGCAGCCCTTACCGGAACTGCTTTTATAACCAAACGGGTAGCGGCCCAAACCCATACGGGAAATCACGCAGGCGCTTCGGTGACAAAAAGGTCAAAATCCGCACACCGGAATCCTCGTAAAAATCAACGCGTCGTAACGCTCAACGGGCAGCCCTTAATGCACCGCATGGTCGGCGGTGTCAAAGAGTTTCATCTCGTGGCCGAACCGGTAACCCGTGAGTTCGCGCCGGGTATGACGGTCAAATGCTGGGGATACAATGGTCTGACACCCGGCCCCACCATTGAAGCCGTTGAAGGGGACCGCGTACGGATATTGGTGACAAACAAGCTGCCGGAGCATACTTCCGTTCACTGGCATGGCATTTTTTTGCCCAACGGCATGGACGGCGTCGGAGGACTGAACCAACCCCATATCAAACCGGGTGAAACATTCGTATATGAGTTCACTCTGCGCCAACACGGGACATTTATGTATCACCCCCATGCCGATGAAATGCTTCAACTGGCAGTCGGCATGATGGGTTTATTTATCATTCATTCGGCAAAAACGGAGGTTCCGCGTATCGACCGTGATTTTGCGATCATGCTGCATGCCTGGGCTGTGCACCCGGGAACTTATCGACCGGATCCGGCGGTAATGCTTAACTTCAACATGTTTACCTTCAATAGCAAGATTTTTCCGGCCATAGATCCCATGGTCGTCAAAACCGGCGATCGGGTGCGCATCCGGTTGGCGAACCTGAGCATGGACGAACACCCGATCCACATTCACGGCCATTCCATGTGGGTAACGGCCACCGACGGTGGGCGGATTCCGTCAAGCGCTCAGTGGCCCGAAACAACGGTTTTGATACCGGTCGGCGCCACACGCGATATTGAATTCATCGCCGATGCTCCCGGAGACTGGGCCTTTCATTGTCACAAATCGCACCACACCATGAATGCCATGGGCCACACGATCCCCAACACGCTTGGGGTCAATCAGCGCGGCCTGGAAGAGTCGATTCGTAAACTGCTTCCCGGTTACATGGCCATGGGCGAAACCGGTATGGCCGAACATAGCGAGCACATCGATCATATGCCGGGACCGGAAAATACCCTGCCGATGATGGCCGGTAAAGGCCCTTTCGGTAATATCGAAATGGGCGGTATGTTCACTGTAGTGAAAATACGCGACCGACTGGCCTCCTACGACGAGGACCCTGGATGGTACCGACACCCACAGGGGACAGTCGCGCACAAAATAGGCTGATCCCGAACACTCGACAACGAGAGGTCGAATTCGCGTCCATATAAAAACGGACCTTTTCGCGCCGACACCTGACAAACCGGATTTCATGAAGATATCCGGCGGCGGACCACGTGCGATGCACCATGCAGCAATTCATTGCAGGCCCCGCCATAAAAAAAGCGGGGTTTCTTGTCTATATGAGAACTTAAATGGGCGCAAGTTGCCCGACTCGATAGCGATGAGATCTAAATATTATAGAAATAAATCGAGGTTGTAATCCGAGGGGCACAAGACTGCTTTGGCTTGGCGGCAGTGGTGTGGCGTCGTTTTGACTCCAGGGGGCAAATCGTTTATAATTCGACAAATTTATGTAATCTAAATTAGTCGTGATTATAGGATTTACTCAATTTGCCGTCACCACCCAGAGACCCCAGGACCTGTCGATTTTCCCTGTTCAAAGCCGTTTTGACGGGGCTTGTCGTTGCCCAGTTCGTGGCCATGGTCCAGGTCTACTGGTCCAATCTTCGACTATTTCAAGACGTCTCTGCCCTCAGCCGGGCCGGTTACCTATCGATTCCCACGCTTGAATCTCTCAAAGCAGTGAAAACTATCGGCCCGGCGGTTTTCGGCGGGCTGTTCTTCACTTTGAGCACCGGCGCGGGACTCACCCTGGCCACAATCGCCGCTGTCTGGTTCTGGCACAACCTGGCGTCGCGCAATCGGCCCCTCTTAATTCTGTTGCTCATTATCTGGGCTGCCGGCCTGCTGATGGTCAACGCCAACGGCTTTAACCTCTTCGGTTCGCTTTATTTTGTCCTGGTCCCGACAAGCGTTGCTCTGATTTATCTCCGCTGTCTGCCGCAGAGACCCGACCGTAGAGGAATTTTGAACCAACTGCTACCCCTCTTCCCGCTGGTATTCCTGGCCGTCATCTGGGGTACTCAGGCTGACAACCGCCTCTTCGTCAATATCAGGGATTTCCTTTTGCTCTCCAACCCGGTCGGCAAGTCGATCAATGATTTTTACTACCGTTACACGCTTTATCCGGCCGAAGCTTTTAAATCTTTGGATCAAAAGCTGCAGCGCCCCATCCGGATGGCCGAAATCCAGCCTGCCGCACTCGGTCGCAGGGTGGAGCCCCAGCTGCGACACCGCGATTACCTGGTTGTGAAAAACGACGAAACGGTCGATTTGCAGATCAAACAGGCGGGGGACCAACTCGACTGGTTGTACAACGACACACGGATCCTGTCCGTCACTCCCCAATCGTTCTTCTCGAACCCAAACGAGGTGTTTGCGCAATACAGCCGCCAAACGGACCGCTCGGCGTTCTTGCGTTCATTTACCTTCTTCGGCATCCTGTTCGCTTTTCCGATCCTTCTCTACTGCGGCCTTTACGGCCTCCTGCGTCTGTTGACAGGTCTTCTCCTGACGCCATACCGCGCCAACCTTCTCTCCAGTTTATTGTGTTTTCTGATCGGAATTGTGCTCCTTGTGCCGGTCTACCAGGGCAGCCGGCGACCGGTGACCGCCGAAAATCTGGCCACGGCCCTGGCGGCTATCGACTGGCGCGACCGGGTAGCAGCCCTGAAACTGATTGAACAGCTGCAGCTGGAAATCGCCGATTTCCCGCGCTATGAAAAATCAATGAATAGTCGGCATCTCCCCGAGAGATACTGGCTGACCCATGCACTGGGACTGAGTAAGGGGAATCGCTCGGTCGACGATTTGATCGCGCTTTTGGGGGACCCGCAGCCCAATGTCGTCTGCCAGGCCCTCTATGCCCTGGGACGGCGAGGAGGTCAAAGAAAGTCCGAAATCATCGAAACAATACTGGAAAAAATTCGGTCCACCAACAATTGGTACATTCAGCGCTACGCTTATCTTGCCCTGAGGTCTCTCGGATGGCGACAACCCGCATCGAACTAAAAACCTTATTGCTATCGGTTCTGAGCATCTTTTTCATCGAGATCCTCGCTGCAGGTATCTCAGCGCATGTCGCGGTCAACGGTCTTGTCATCACCGGCGGCACCCGCCTTCTTCAAATTACGGCAATATCCGCAATCCTTATCTATGGACATAGCGGATTGGTTGCCATCGGAATATCGAAAACCACCGCTTTCCGCGGGTTGCAGCGGGGACTTTACTGGTCGATCGGGTTCGGACTCGTTGCTTTGGGTACCGGTCTGATTCTGCTTATATTGGGTATCAACCCTCTCACCTTAATCGGCTCGGCCCCACCGACACAACCGTTCAAAATATTCCTTTTGTTTCTTGTGGGTGGTTTGATCGGACCGGTGGCCGAAGAATTTTTTTTCAGAGGTATCCTCTACGGTTATTTCAGACGTTGGGGATTATTACCGGCACTGCTTCTGAGCACCCTGCTGTTCGTTCTCATGCATCCGGTTAAACCCTTTGCTCTCACCCAAACCGTGGGTGGCATCGTTTTTGCGCTGGCTTATGAGCGCGAAAGAAATCTGTTGGTGCCGATAATCATTCACGTGCTGGGCAATGGCGCGATTTTCACCCTAACACTTTTGGTGTAACTCCCCGCTTTGTCGATCAACCTTCACATCGTTCTTCTCCCTTCCTAATACTACAGCGTGGTCTTAACCGTTGACAGGACCAACGCGGTTCTGTTAAAAAAATTCTTCGCATTCGTCTGAAATATACGAAGCTTCGCAGGCCGGGTTGGGACCTCCTGCGTCTGCCCTCTGAATCCCGATTCCCTTGACGCTTTCTGCCAATATGACTCGCGAAACACAACTTCGCCGCTGAGCATCCCTGCCTACGCAACGACGAGGTTGACCGGCACATGTACGAGCCCGCAGTTTTCATTGGTTGCCTGCGGTTATTGCGGCAATCTATTCTCATTTCCGGTTCCGTAGCGCCGAGACCGGCCCGGACCAAATATTTGACCCGGAGCGGGTGGTGAGCGTTCACCCCGCTTTTATTTTGCAATGGCAGCTTTCTGGTCTTACAATATTCAGTAACTAATCATCAGGGCCGTATGATTAAATAAGCCCTCGGTGAATTTTCATAACCCGGGAGAGGAGAAAATGATCGGCGACTTCAGCGTGCTTTGCGCGATTATATTGGAGAATAATGAATACCTAAACTGAGCGTTTAAAATTTTAAAAGGATAATACGAAATGAAAAAATTAATCGGAAAGTTAATCACGGCCATCCTGATGTTTTCGGTCGTCAGCGGTTGCGCCAGTTCGCCGTTTGCCGACGATGCGGTTCCGCGGATGACCAAGGAAGAACTCAAGCAGCGGATGGGTGCACCGGATGTCATCATTCTGGACACCCGAACGGGCAGCGATTGGAATGACAGCGATCAGATTATCCTTGGGGCGGTGCGCGCCGAACCCAAGAAATTCAGCAAGTGGGCGGAAGCATATCCCAAGTATGCCACCATCGTATTGTACTGAGCGTGACATGACGAATACACCAGTGCCAGGATGGCACGGCAACTTATCGGCAGAGGATACACCAAAGTGTACGCACTCAAAGGCGGTTGGATCGAATGGCGAGGCGCCGGTTTTCCGATGGAGAAGAAATAATATCTAGTCTTCTAATTTAATTTCCAATTCGATTAACCGAACGGGTACCAACAATGCTGCTTTTTTTCAATACTGTCTTTAATACTGGTTATTTTTCCGGATTTCAAAAGTCAGGGTATTTGTAATCTATTATTAGCGCGCCCCCGCGAAGGAGATCAACACCCCATTGAAAAAGTGTTGCACAGGTTCCAATGTTAAGATCGGAATACAAAACAGCATCGGCAACAACATATTAAGGCTTACTTTGCCAGACAGCCCCGAAGCTAAACACAGGTATCGATGGAAACGGAAAAGAATAGAGCCCATCAGTCTGAACGACTTTCTTGCGAAGTCGTTTTCAACCATTTTTTTACATTCGGTCGGCTCAGACTATCTTAAACATTGACCTGCTGAAAGGAGACGGTAAGAATGCAACAACATTCGGATTAAGGCCGGTGGGTTTGCTATCGGGAAAACGGCTGTCTCTTTTGACCTGGACGAAATTATAATTCCAGAGAGAAAGGTGAGATAAAGATACGGAGTATGTGAGGCAGTATTCGGCAATCGGTTAACCTATTGTTAACTTTGCTTTCTAATTTCTATCAGCGGCCGAATATACTTTTTAATCTATCCGGGTTGAATTTTCTCGATATAAGCGGACGATCAGAGAGAACGGCAATTTGATCCGTAAAGGTCGGCCTTTCTTTTTGAAAAAATATTCCGATGGGTATCTTGCTTTCATCCCGAGTGGCCATCATCAAGGCTTTCTCATAATCTCCAGGATCATGCTGACTGTCGTCAAGCGGATTGACGCGCTGCTTGTACCACTGGTAAATATCTTTTGGGTTAAAGGAGACACAGGGCTGAAGTATATCAATGATACTAAACCCCTTGTGTTGAACGCCTGCCTGGATCAATTCACTCAGATGTTGGCCGTCTCCTGAAAAACCTCGCGCGACAAAACCGGCACCTAAAGAAAGGGCCAACAGTATCGGCTTCAGGGGGTTACTTATCACACCGTTTTGCTGCATCTTGGTTACCATACCGATCTGAGCGGTTGGTGATGCCTGCCCTCTCGTCAAACCGTAAACCGAGTTGTTATGAACCAGTACGGTAAGATCGATGTTCCGCCTGATGGCATGCAGCAAATGATTGCCACCTTCCGCATAACAATCCCCATCGCCGGTGTTAACGATTATGGTCAACTCATGATTGGCGATTTTGGCACCTGTAGCCAAGGGCAGCGCGCGTCCGTGTAATGAATGAAAACAATTACACTTCAAAAAATGGGGGGTTTTTGCCGCTTGTCCGATTCCTGAGACAACCAGAATTTGATGCGGTAAGATTTTTAGTTGAACCAGTGCTTCCTGCATGGCTTTCAGGATGCCGAAATTTCCACAACCGGGGCACCACTGGTTGGCATAATCCGATTCGTAGTCCTTGATACTGACCATGGGTTCACCTCAAATGCTGCTGAGTGTCCTTTGCAATTTCGATCGGTAAAAACGGTCGGCCATCATATTTTAAAATGGCTCCGGCGGCATGCAGGCCCGTTTGCATCTGAATGATCTGCCCTAACTGCGCACCGTTATTTTGCTCTACCATGAAAAATGCACGCGCCTTTTGAAGTGCTTCGGTAGCGAGCTGGATTGGAAAGGGCCACAGATCGCCAAAGGTCACCGACTCCGACGTTTTCCCCATCGGCTCTAAGGATGTCAACGGCTTCTTTAATGGCGCCTTGCGTCGATCCCCAACCAACCAGAAGAACGTCGCTATCGCCGAAATAAACTTCGGGAGCCTGCATTTCTTTGAGCATGCCTTGAAGCTTGGCATTGCGCTTATCGACCATTTTTATCCGCTCAGTGCTGTCTTCGGTTATGTGTCCGTCTTCAGAGTGCTCATCGCTGCAAACCACGACCAGTGCCTTGCCGCGACAGGGTAGTGCGCGGGGCGACACGCCTGACTCTGTCACTTTAAAGCGTCTGTAGTCGGATGGATTTTCCAAATCTTCATCGGTCGCATAAAACAATTTTACAGCTGAAGGTATGTCAAAAGACTGTTCCGTGGTGAACCATGAGTCGCAAAGCAATTGGTCAGCCAGGATGATAGCAGGCACCTGGTATTTATCCGCAAGATGAAACGCACGGGCAGTAGTCGCGTATGCATCGTGGACGTTTCGTGGAGCAAACACAAAACGAGGAAATTCATCTTGCGAAGCGTGGATAACAAAAAGTAAATCCGCTTGCGCTGTTCTCGTTGGCAATCCGGTGGCGGGACCCGGGCGTTGCGCGTTAATGATGACAATGGGGGTTTCGGTAATTGCAGCGAGTCCCAATGCTTCGGTCATCAGACAAAAACCACCCCCGGATGTTGCGGTCATGGCTCTTACCCCTGCAAAGGCTGCACCGATCGCCATGTTTATCGCAGCTATCTCATCCTCGGCTTGCTCGACCACCAGGGGTAAATGGTCCATCTGCTCAACGAGATGGCCCATAATACCGGTGGCTGGGCTCATGGGGTAAAAAGCCCCGAAACGACAATCTGCTGCCAATGCCCCCAAGGCGATGGCCTCAGAGCCTTCAAGCAGTCTTACTCTGGATTTTCCGGAGACGCCTGCAAAAACGCCTTCAAAGGCCGCCGCTTCAACGAACTGATAACCCAGGCGGGCCGCTTTCAGATTCATATTTAAAATTGCTTTAGATTTGGCGGCAAAGCGCTGTGTAAGGACTTCGTCAATCAATTGGTTCGGCGCCCCCAGCAGGGCAAGGCATGCACCGGCCGCCACAGTGTTTGACGTAATCTTTCCGCCGGCATCTTGAGCGAGTTTCTCAAAGGGAACGCGCTTTCAATTTGTCATCCTTAATGTTGGCGTCCTCTTCGATCAGGATAATACCGCTCGATACGACGTCATTTTTGTGAAGCGTGTATGTATTTTGATCCATGGCAACCAGTATGTCGATCGCATGATGCGGCGCATGAACAGGTTGATCGCTGATTCGAATTTGAATGAAGCTGTGACCACCGCGAATGCGAGATTCAAAATCATTGATGGCCATGACGTAAAGACCGGCTCGCTGGCAAACCCAAGACAAAAGACTGCCGACAGTTTGAATCCCTTGCCCGGCCTCTCCGCCGATTTTAATCGTGATATCAAATGCCATCTGGTAGACCTTTCGGAAGAAAATAATTCAAAGGAGGAAAACAACATGTCAATATTGGCTTATGGTATTCTGAGATTTGTAAAAAATATTACCTATAACTATAAGTAATACGTTAAGTTTTGCAACTCTTTATCCATAAGGCCTCGACCCCAGATCCCATTATTGGCAACGATAATAGAAGTGGTTTCAAAACTTCAGGTCATGCCCAAGTACAAGGCGTGGGACCCCGCAAAAGCGCAGCATGCTCAATCGTTTGTATCCCGTTGTCCGAGGCAGGGTACCCGGGCATTGACTGAGAAACGGCACAACACCGCAACTTGTCCGCCCGCCTAAGGCGGGTAAACCTTTGGCGTGTTGTGTGTTAGGCAGGGTTTTTAAACCGCTTCTAAAGAACATGAAGGCAGCGTCAATAGAGACCCTGCCTTCAATTTCAAATTGGATTATAAACGATAATATGAATTCAATTAAAATCCTCAGTATTGAAATCACCCGATTCTTTTATTCCCGCACCCACTCACTCAACATGATAACTTTCAAACCATATTTTAAGGCTTTGCTTCGCTGGGCCGGTGGCCATTAACTTTTATCTCGGCCTGCTCTAAAATCTCCGGCACAACATCGGTCCAGCCCAGCGGCATGATGTGAACACCCTGAAACTTGGACTTGTGTTTCTTTATGAAACGGCCCATCATCTCGGCCGCCTTTTTCTTACGGTCGGCCTTGTCCACTGAACCGATACCATCGATCCACTCCTGAGGGACATTGATGCCGGAGACGTGTTTATTCATATATTTGCCCATCTGGGGCGATTTCAGCAAAACGACACCCAGTTGAATCGGGAGATTCAATCCCTCGACCTCTTTGACGAACGCATCGACAACCCGGTCGTCATACACCGCTTGGGTTTGAAAAAACTGGGCGCCGGCCTCGGCTTTTTTGACCATCTTCATCATTTGAAGATCAAGGGGCTGAAAATTGGGGTTGACCACCGCCCCAATGAAAATATCCGGTGCGTTTAACAGGTCGTTGCCGACCATGTCCTGGCCCGCATGCAGCTGGGCAGCGATTTTAACCAGCTGCACCGAATCCAGGTCGAAAACCGGCTTGGCTTCTTTGTGATCACCCAGGTTGGTGTGATCGCCGGTCAGCAACAGCATATTATCGACCCCCAAGGAAAAAGCGGTCAGAATCTCCGATTGCAGGGCGAGCCGGTTTCGGTCGCGGCAGGTTATCTGATAAATCGGTTCATGTCCTATTTTTTTCAGTCGGACACAGGCGGCCAGCGAGCCGAGCCGCATCACAGCGCTCTGGTTGTCGGTAACGTTGATCGCATGAACGTATCCGTTCAGATGTTCTGCTTCTTTCGCGCAGGGCGGAACATACCTTTCGTCTCTGGGGATGGCTCCCTTAACCGGTCCGACCTCACCGGTTACGACAAATTTTCCTTCTTTAAAAAATTCACCGAGTTTCATTGATAATTCTCCTTAAATGCTTCGGATATCCGCATAATTGATGATCAGTCCTGATTGCTGACGGTGACCTCGCCGTGCTGCGAGCAAAAAGTGGCCTCATGGGGGCTGACCTTCAGGCGCCGGGGCCGGCTCCATTTGGCGTGGTTTTTGGGTTTTTGATACGGCTTGATCAAGTCGAGACGGTCAAGTTTTCTGAGACGCTCATAAATCAGAACCCAGCCGCAGTCTCTTTCGCTATCCACTTCACACTTGCCGTTTTCGGCGCCACCGCAGGGGCCGTTGAGCAGGCTCTTGGCGCAGAGGGTCATGGGGCACAATCCGCCGGTAAACTCGATGACACAATCGCCGCACAGGGAACAGTATTCGTTGATTTCCGATTCGGATACGGTTTCACCACCGAATATGGTGTCACATCCGGGATGCACCATGCCGCCCTCGGTGGCATCGATGACCGTGTGAACCCCCTGGCCGCAACCCAGGACCACAAAGGAATTGGCCTGTTTGACCTGGTCCGCATAATCTTCTGCCAGCACCTTGCGGGTGTGGTCCAGTTTGCACAGGGACATCCCCTGCGGACCGGGTACCGTATACCCGACGACCTCGACACCCCTTTTGGCCAGGCGTTCAGCCATGGCCTTGGTCTCGTCTTCACCGCCGGAATGGCATTTCCAGGCGCAATTGTTGCACCCGACCACAAACACTTTCTCACCAGTTTTGATAAAGCTGGCAATCTCTTCAATCGGTTTTTGAATCGTTGCGTGCACTGAAATACCCTCCTTATCCAAAGTACGTGTTTTCATATTTTACTGCTGCTCGTTCGAATTCTTCATACAGAAGCTTCAAGCGGTTGTTTGCAATGTCGATCTTGTCTTGTTTTTCATCTTCTTCTTTTTCTTCTGGATAACACGCCAGGCAGCGTTCGATGTGACTGGTTTGCCCAAGAGTGGTAACGGCAAAACTGACCATCAGGAAAAGCTGGGCATTTTTATGCCCAGCGAAATGTTCGACTGCCGGTACATATTCCAGATTTATTTTTACCGACACGTCATTGCCTTCCCGCGCCAGGTTGATGTAATCGTGAATGGTCATCACCGAGCCATATTCAGCATAGGTGTCGTCATATTTGACCATCATATCCGGCAGGGTGAATAGTTTTTTTTCGATTTCAATCCCACCCTCTTCCAGACGGCGATAGTCCCGCTGCAGGTAACGGTTGGCGATCATGACCGCCTGGGATACATGCGGGCACAAGTTGTGGGGGCATCCGCGGGCATAACACTTCCGGAAACTGAATTCCTGTCCGTCGACCTCACCGGTATAGCGACTCAAGAAAATATAGGCCTGAAACGGATTGTCGCGATGGGCAAAATCGACCGGCAGGATTTCAAAGGAAACGTTGCATTTTACCGAGGTTCCACTTTTTTTAATGGCGATCAGGTCGGTAACTCGATGGGGCGGGAAATGGGTAGTCGCCTGTAGCATGATTGACCCTCATAAGGTGGTTTCTGAATACCGTCCGGATCTCATTTTGTACCACTCGTGTTCGATAGCCGGGCAGTTCAGGATTATGGGTTATGGATTATACGATGCGAATTTACACCAGAAACGAAAATTCAAAAGATAGAATCGTTGTTGTAAACAATATTGTAAGTTCGGATCAAACAACCCGCATCGGTTACTAAGGCAGCCTTTCTTTTCAATCTACATACAGCAAACCCGCACACACGCCGATTTAATAGACCATCACGGCATCCGATGCCATCGCTTCAATATTGACCACTCCGGCAGCAGTGGTTTCTGCCCCGACGATCAGATCGTTTTCTTCGATACGACGTTCCTTAATACACGGTACACAGACCAGCAGTTTACCTCCCAGTTCGATGAAGTCTGTCATTAATTTTTTCATATGGGGAAATCCCCCACCCGGCAGCATGGTATCGATATATCCCTTTTTAGACAGATAAACCGCATTACCCTGTAGGCATATGGTGGCCTTTACATCCATTGCCAGTGCTGCCCGGCCATCACGAACGGCATCGCCACTTTTTCCGGATCTTCACCACCGCATGTCAAGATATAGAGAATCTTTTCTTCTTTTTCTGCCATTACTTTCCACTCCTTTCTGATGGATGAATCTCATTTCTTAGCTATTCTGTTTGACGGGCGATCAGGGTGGACAGGTCTTCCACATCAGCGCCGGCATTTCTCAAGTTTCCGAGACAAATCGGGCACATGGCAACAATTTGCTCGCCGGTTTTTTCCAGTTCTTCAATTCTTCGCTTTCCGACTTCTTTGGAAAGTTTTGGAGATAAAGATTCTGCCGGTCCCCCGCAGCAATTTGTGAACAACCCGGAATTTCTGATGGGCGCACATTCGATATCCACGCTGGAAAGGACCCTGGCCGGCACATCCGCCAACTCGAGGTATCTGCCGTAAAAACACGGATCGTGCAATGCAATCCGCCGGTGGCCGTTTTTTGATTTGAGGTTGAGCAGCTCGAAGTAAGCGTGAACTTCGAAGCTTTCACCCGTGTATTTGGGGAAAAGTATCTTCAAAGCGTATGTGGTATGGGGGTCTACCGTAATCAGTCTTTTAACCCCATTCTGTTTTAATTTTGCGACCACATATTTTGCATGTTGCACAAATCCTTCCTGGTCACCGAGATCGTAAAGCAGGACGCCGCTGTAATCGTCGAGTTTGGGATCGTAATAAAAGTCCACTCCGGATTTGGTCAGCAACTTGGCAATGTCCTTCAGAATGCTGTCAAATATTTTCATCTCCTTTCGCGGTGTGATCGACGCCAGCCCCAATCCGGAAAGAATCTTCGGCAAATATTTGGTGTATTTTATGTAGTCGGCCCATCGGGTGTCCTCATAACGGGCCAGATATGTGGTCGATTTCTCGATATAGGGGACAAACTGGTACATCAGCCCAGTGAAGAGCAGAGCGTCTCCCTGCAGTGGGACATCCGCTTTTTTCCACCACCTGTTGATAACAAATTTCGGAACTCCGAACGGATTTTTTGTTTTCCTGACATTATCGGCTATCAGGTTGATGATTTCCTTGGGGTGATACATTTACGACCTCCTCCAGTTTGCTACCACATAGCGCTTTAACCCCAGAATAACCTCTCCGGGATCCGCCTCTCGCGGGCAGGTCTGGGAGCAGAGTCCGCAATGCAGACAGCGCCAGAGCTCCGGTGCATTTTCCATAATGCGATCTTCAGCCCCCAGCTGAATATAGCGGATCATCCTGCGTGGAAAATGTTCATAGATAAGAGGGCAAATCGCTGCACAGGTACCGCAATTGAAACACTCCAGAGCCGTCTCATTTCCATACATAGCGATCTCTTCGGCAAAATTCGGATTTACCAGTGTCATTTTATCCTCCCAGGGGCGATTTTACATTCACTGTTTGTTGATTGATTGCCAGGTATGTTGCCCCAAATTATTCAGCGATCTTTTCTGCCTTTACCCCGGCCAGCGCGTATTTAAAATAACTGCCGTCTTTTTCGGCTTCTTTGATGAGGCCGTATTTTTTCAGAGCCGCAATAAACCAGAGAATCTCCGCGGCAGAGGCACCGGTTGCCGCGGCAATTTCAGGAACCGTCCGTGCCCCGTCCTTCAGTTGATCCTTGATGCCTTTAATGGCCTCTTTCTGGCCTTTCATTTTGGCCGACGCTGCCTTGATAAAGGTTTTGCGGCTTTCACGCAGTTCTCGCATGGCCTCTTTTTTTGCTTTTTTATCCTGATCACTTCGGCTCATTAAATCCCCTCTTGGGCTCTATCATTTGGTTTATACTTTTTATCTTTACGGTTGATTCCGTCATATTCAGGCAACCACATCTTCGGCAACGATACGGTCGACCATGGCCTCGTACTGTTTCAGCGTCCAACCGTTAATATCGATGGCGTTCTCCGGACATACCGCAACGCAAGCGCCGCAACCCGTGCAAAGTGCCGGCGCCACCTCTGCACGCCGCACCATTTGTCCATCTACTTCCATCTCCTGCATACGCAATGCACCGTCAACCAAACAGGCTTCTACGCAGGCACCGCTTCCCTTGCACTTCGCAAGGTCTATTTCTGCCACAAAGGGGTCAAGCTCTACATAACCGCAGCCGAGTAAAGCTGCAGCCTTGACCGCAGCAGCGCCGGCGGCATTGCAGGCCTCACCGACGTCCATGGGTGCCTGGCTGGTTCCGGCCAGCAAGATACCCACCTGGGGCAACTCAACCGGACGCAGTTTCGGGTGGACTTCCAGCAAAAAACGGTCGGTCCCCACCGGCAGTTTCATCATGTCTACCAGTTCGGTTATGCCCGTCGGCTCCATGCCCGTGGCCAATACGACCAAATCCACAGGCACCTCGACATCTTCACCGAAGGTGAGCGTATCCTTAACTTTAACCAGTAACGGAAAATCATCGGGGTAGCTGTTTGCAGCGACCTCGGGAAATTCATCGTCTTCAAACCGTAGAAAGACAACTTTATTCCGTGAGGCTTCATTGTATACATCTTCCTGCCCGCGGCCATAGGTTCGTATATCCCTGTAGAAATCGAAGACGCTGGTACCCGGGTAATTTTCACGGATGATGTTGGCGGCATAGAGAGTTGCCGTACAGCATGTGCGGGAGCAATACTCGTTCAAATTCCCGGACTCGTCCTCCGGATGAACACCCGGAATCTGCCGACTGCCGACGCAGTGAATCATCGCCACACTTCGTATCTCACGACCGCCGAGCGTCAACCGCTCAGCGCGAATTTGTTCCTGGGTCAGGCTCCGGATAAGTTCCGGAAGCGTAATCACTTCATCATAATCCCTGTAACCGTACTCACCACGCGGCGGCACGTAGGATTTAAAGCCGGTTGCCAGCACAATCACGCCGGTATCTATGGTGAGATTCTCTTCGACAGCGGGGACAGGCTCGGGAAATACCCCGGCATACGCGACAAACTCTCCCGGTTTGATGTTGTCAAAATCGAGTGGTTTGGGTTCATTATGCTCTCTGGAGAGTTGTGGTGGTTGTTTTTTTATTCCGAGCTTAAAGTTCCCCACATAGCCCTCGAAACGTTCGACATGGGCACAAGTGTGCACCGTTATATGGGGCTCACCCATGATCTCGCCAACCAGCTCGGCGATCAACTCGGCAGCTTCTTCTCCGGTGGGGGCAAGTCGGTTCAGGCGGGCCACTTGACCGCCCAGAAACGGTGATTTTTCAATCAGGGTGACATCGATTCCACGATCGGCCAGGTCCCTTGCCGCCCTCAGGCCGGCAATTCCGCCACCGATAATGGTGGCATGCTGTTTGGCGTCCACCCGGATGGGTTCAAGCGGTTTGAGCAGCGCGGCCTTGGCGGAGGCAGCCGACACCAGCCGGGTGGCCTTATTCGTGGCCTCTTTACCATGATGCACCCAGCTGACATGTTCACGTATGTTGGCATGGTCGTAGATATACGGATTCATGCCGGCCCGAATAAGTGTGTTTCGAAAGGTGGTTTCATGCAAGCTGGGTGCGCAGGAGGCCACAACGACCCGGTTGACGTTGCCGCTCTTCAAATCCTCCATAATCATTTCCTGTCCCGGTCGGAACACATGAACATGTTGGTTCGCGCTGCCGCAACCTCAGGCAGTTTCTCAAGCCTTTCACGCACCGCTTCTACATCGACATGGTCGGAGATGTTTCCGCCGCAATAGCAGATGTAAACGCCAACTTTAGCCTGTTCAGTGCTTTCATTCTCATTTTTCTTCTCGTCGGTCATTCCGGGGATCCCCCAATCCCGGTTGTTGCGTGCTAAAAAATGAAGATCCTGACCCGTATTGCCTATCGCGGAACCCGCAAAGGGATTTACTTTACGCCACCGCTTTCTTA
>CAVRBA010000035.1:0-33092 GCA_963719015.1 uncultured delta proteobacterium
TCATTTATTTTGGAATAGTGCATGAGTGAAGAGTTTCGAGGTTGCTGATGTCGTTTGTGGAAGTGGCATTTTCCATGGCCGCAACCCTTTTGGACTCATCGTCATCGGCAAGATTTAAAAAATAGGTCGAGAGACCGTAGGCCCGTTGATCCCTGCTGGCGTTGGTATGGACCGATATGAACAGGTCGGCATCCTTGGTGTTGCCGCCAAAAGCAGTGCGTTCTTCCAAGGTCAGATACCGATCTTTGGAGCGAGTGAGAATCACTTCGCATTTGAGTTCCCTTTTAAGTTTTGCGGCAAGCCGTTTTGAGATCTGCAGGGTAAGGTGCTTTTCATGGTCCCCTTTGACGCATCCTGGTGCGCCATAATCTTTGCCGCCGTGCCCCGGATCGATCACGATGCGACGAACGCCAAGAGAAAGCTGTTTGGCAATGTCGCTGGTTGACCGTTTCGGATCAATTTTTACCTTGGACTTTTCTGCTTTCGATTTAGCGGAAATTTCAACGATCATCTCTCCGCCTTTTATGTCCATGACGATCCGGAAGGGCTCCCTGAGCGAAAATACCTCGTAGTTAGCAAGGGACTTGATATTCACGACTACATGCACCATTTCCGGTGATATTGGCCGGCCCGGGCGTGCCTGAGCAAGTCGTCGTTTATGGGGATAATTTTATCCAGCCCTTTGCCCAAGCGGCTGTTATGCAAATCCACGTACAATCGTTGCGGTTTATCGATCGACGGGTCCTTGTTCAGAAGGTTGTAATCGAATTTCATTTCCTGATCGGCGTCGATCACCAGTCGCGTATAATTCGGATTAGACCAAAAACGCATCCCTGTGATGACGGCAGCATTCCCTGGTTTTGAATTCTTTACCTTTGATCCTGTGTTTTGGGACGCAACACCCACCGATATAGTGCCGTTATCACTGATTTCCCGGATGGCCGCTTGAGCCTTAGCGCTGTAATTATCCTCTGGATACTGTGTAACCACACGCTGCAAACGGTCCAATGCATTCTGTTTGTCACCGCTGTTGAATGATAGCTTGTAGAGTTTGTAATACAGGGTTCCTGACATATATAAACTGGCAGCGGCCCAGTCTCCGGCGGGATCGTTCCGATAGGTTTTGTCGAATTGGGTGATACAGGGGAGCCAAGCGTCCCTGTACTTTTGACGGTTGGGCGTGTCGCGGAGGTTTTCATAGCACGCCATGGCTCGATCAAACCGCATTTTAATATCGCCATCCGATTGGGTCTGTGACTTCTTTACGAGGGCGGCAGAGGTATTCTCGACTTGGATGGCGGAAATGGCTTTTTGGGCACGGCCGACATACTTGCTTTGGGGGAAGTGCCGCATTATTTGTTCAAAGTTGGTTGATCGCTTCCTGGTGGTCGGTTGAACGCCCCGACTGTTTGTAAAGTTCTATGGTAGAGTTTACCGGTCATGTAGAGTCCGGCTGCCGCCCATGGACCCTCAGGGTCTTGGTGATACACCCCCTGGAATTTATCGATGCATTTCATCCAGTAAGAGCGGAACTTCTGTTTGGACGGATCATGGCGAAGTTTTTTGTAGCAGGCTTCGGCGTTGATATACCTGTCTCGAGCGCTGTTCGTCGCACCTTCCGTCAGGAGTGGCGGGTACAACAGCAGCAATCCTAATATGCATAATATCGTGATACTGTTTTTCTTCATTCCTACGACACTCGGCTATTGGGATCCTTCTTTGGCAAGTTCACAGAGTCTGTCGAGACAGTTCAATGCGTCAACCGGAGTCATCCGCGTTATATCGATACGGTTCAACATTGCTAAGAACAGCACTTTCGGGGCCACGGAACAGTCCCAGTTGCACCGCTTCATTCTTGGAATTCAACACGACCGACCGGGATGCCCTGGGGACGGGGCCATAGATGAGTTGCCGCTTTCAATCCCGGCCAGGACTTTTTTGGCCTTTTTCACAACCGAATTGGGTACGCCGGCAAGACGCGCGACTTGGATGCCGTAGCTTCGGTTTGTTCCGCCTTCAACAAGTTTGCGCAAAAAAATGATTTCATCGTTCCATTCCTTGACGGCAATATTGAAATTTTTGACGCGTGGTAATAATCGCGCCAAGTCCGTCAATTCGTGATAATGGGTCGCAAAAAGGGTTTTGACACCCTTACCGCCTCCCAAATTGTGCAAATGCTCAGCAACGGCCCAGTGCAATGCTGAGACCGTCAAAGGTGCTTGTCCCACGGCCGATCTCATCCATTATCACAAGGCTCATACCTGTGGCGTTGTTAAGAATGTTCGCGGTTTCCTGCATTTCAACCATGAAAGTGCTCTGGCCCTGGGACAGGTTGTCGAGAGCACCGACGCGGGTGAAAATCCTGTCCGTCAGACAAATCGAAGCCTTGCTGGCCGGCACGAAACCGCCCATATGAGCCATCAAAACGAGCAGCGCCACTTGCCGCAGCACTGTCGATTTGCCGGCCATGTTTGGGCCGGTTATTATCATCACTTGATTCTCGAACGTCTGCTCGAGCTGTATGGTATTGGGTAATAATCTTTCCCCGGTGATCATTTTTTCAATGACTGGATGGCGTCCATCGGTAATGTCTATACAGCCGTCGACATTGATAACCGGGCGACAGTAGACCATTCTGATCGGCAATATCGGCCAGGGTCAACAGGCAATCGAAACGGGCAATGAATTGGGCGGTTTCCTGTATCCCTCTGTTCATGTGGATGACTTCCGTTCGCACCTCCTGAAATATCTCGTATTCAAGTGCCGCCCGTTGATCCTCGGCATTCAAGACCTTGGTTTCGAATTTTTTAAGTTCGTCCGTAATGTATCTTTCTGCATTGACCAAGGTCTGTTTGCGGACATATCGGGGGGGTACGTTTTTAATGCGTGATTTAGGTACTTCGATGAAATATCCGAACACCTTGTTATAGCGGACCTTGAGAGCGGAGATCCCTGTCGCTTCTTTCTCCTTTACCTCCAGCCGCGTCAACCAGCCTTTACCGTCGCGGCTGATGCGCACCAATTCATCCAGCTCGGCATGATAGCCGGTCTTGATCATTCCGCCTTCATTGACGGTCAAAGGTGCATCGTCACGTATCGCTACTTCAATTTTCTCGGCCAGAATAATATGGGGACTCCAGTCTTGTCTCGGTTTGAAAAGTTGTGCCTCGAGCTGGCCGGCAAGGAACTCGATTTCCGGTAAAGTTTGCAGTGAACGCTTAAGGGCCAAAAAATCTCTGGCGTTGCAATGTCCCATGGTGATCTTGCTGCAAAGTCGCTCCATATCGGCAATTGATTTTAGAACGTTTTGCATTTTTTTGCGAATGCCCTGAGCCTTTTTTCCCTCCGCAACGGCATCCAGCCGCGTATTGATCTCGACGGCATCGATTGATGGGTAACGCAACCATTTTTTCAACAGCCGGCCACCCATGGCGGTCAACGTCCGGTCGAGCACGTTGAGCAGGGTTCCCCGTTGCGAACCGGTACTCATGTTGGCTACCAGCTCAAGGTTCCTGCAGCTCAGCTCTTCGATCCACAAGTACTGATCAAGAAAATAGGTCTCAATACTACCGATATGCTGCACCGATTGTTTCTGCGTCTCCTGCACGTAAGCCAAAAGAGCGCCGGCAGCACGAACGCCGGACCGTAAATTTTCACATCCGAATCCTTCCAGTGAAACGGTACCGAATTGCTGCAACAGTTTTTCCCGGCAAGATCGGTAACCGAAGTTAATGTCGGGCATAGGCGATAGAGACCGTTCTCCCATAGCTTCCAGAAAAACAGTGAAACTTCTGTCCGCCTTTAAAGATTCGGACAATACGATTTCACTGGGCGATACCCTGAAGAATCTCGGCAATGACCTGGTCAATTTTATCGGATTCGGTGAGACGGAAGGTGCCGGTTGACAGATCCAGACTGGCCAATCCGAGAATTTCGGAGTATTGCACCACGGCCAGAATATAGTTGTTCGTTTTTTCATCCAGAAATTCATTTTCGACCAGCATACCGGGTGTTATGACGCGAACAACTTCCCTCTTGACCAAACCTTTAGCGATTGCCGGATCTTCAACCTGGTCACAAACGGCAACCTTGAGCCCAGCGTCGAGTAGACGTGCGATGTAGCCCTTGGCGGCCTTATGGGGCACACCACACATAGGGATTGGCGAATCGTCCTTTTTGTTGCGCGATGTTAAAGTGATCTCCAGAATGCCGGCCGCTCTTTCGGCATCATCGAAAAACATTTCGTAGAAATCGCCCATCCTGTAAAATAAAATAGCATCGGGATACTGTCCCTTGATGGACAGATATTGGTTCATCATGGGGGTGGTTTTCGGTGGGCTCATGGATGATATGGCTCTACTTGCTGGCGGCAGGACGTGTTGCCGACGAGTCTGTTTTTCAGAATCCGGTCCGGTTTTTATTGTTTAACTTCAGAATCGTCCGGATTGATAACGACCGTTTTAGCATCCGGGTCCGTGGTTGGTAGGGCTTCGGGCACCGGAGTCACTTTGATGGTGTCTATCTCACTTTCGAGGGAGGCGATTTTTTCAGTCTGTTCGGTCACCTGGGCATTGAGCACTTTTGTCTTCTTTCGGGTCTTCAAGCCATGGGCGGTAAGGAAGTAAAATCCCAGAAGCAATCCAGCCAAAAAAAAGATTCCGCTGAAATAAACAATTTCCAATTCTGGGTGTTTTGTATTCAGCGAATATCAGGTTGAGGCTAAGGGCTTGCTTGGTTTTTAAAAAAACTCCTGGTTTTGGTAGATCAATACGATAACAAATGCAGTGATGAGCACCCAGACAACCATTTTAACCTTTTTCATAATGATCTCCATCCGCTATAATTTGAATTAATCGAAAAGATTATGCTCTTTGGCCTTAAAACTCAACCTTTTTTTGGCGATAACGGTTCAAGCGTCACATCGCCCCAGCAGCCGATTCGATCGCCAATAATGATCACCATACCGGTCACCCCATCTATCGTTCGTCCGTATTCGATAGCCTGAGAGATGTCGGCGGCCGTGTGCACGCAATTTCCGATGGCCGTTGCCGCGGCGTCTGCCAAGGCACAGTTGGGGGATACGATACATACGGCGTCGGAATGTGCCCCTGCTCCTTGAATGCCCCACCGTCCCCGAGGAAGTGCAGACACCCATCGGCATCTTTTCATGGTCCAGCTTCAGGCCAACGCGCAGGCTGAGCGGGGAAGAACCCGCATAGATACCCATCACCAGTAGGGTTTAGCGTCTTGATAAAAACATCGCCGCCATTTTCCACAATCACCTGCGGGGTATGAGACAGCAGGTCGTGTCCGACGTTTGCGGCAATGGCACCGGCGACAGCCGCCATTGGACCGACACCCGCTTTCGATGAAGCCATTATCATGTCACGAACGATGGCCGGAGCAGGTTCGTCATTCGATACGGGAACCAGCGAATCGAGAAATAACGGGTTGCGCCGTATGAATCCTTCAATGAATCCACGGTATTGAACCACCAGTTCAAGCGCCAGATCCGTCAAGTCACTTTGGGAATGTATCTGAAGGTCGGTCTCATTGACCATTACCCTGAAGCTCCTGAGACCTGTCGGCTGCCCCATGGCACGATAAAATCGATTTTGAGCGGATGTAATTTTCATACCTATTTCTCGCAGATACTGCCAATTGGGGTATCCGCACAAAGAAAGGCCAGTGACCTACCATACCATTGGTTTCGGCCGAATATTCTCGGGACACAATCTTAGAAAATATTGATCCGTCATACCGGCGATAAAATCCCGGACGATCTCAATTCGGATGGTGTTCCAAATACGTTGGGGACATGTCCTTTCAGAAAATGTGTATAAATGACCGAGGTGGTATTTTTATTTCCAAGATCCGTTAGAAACCTCTCAAACAGTAATTCGAACAATTTTTTATCGTGGTCAGGTGGGTCTTGATCTTCGGGTTCAAATAGATGCGTTCCAGGTTGAATTATTTCAGCGCCATGAGGGCCTCCGACACCTCGGTGCTGAAAGCAAGTATGGCATCTGGTAGCTGCTTCTGATAATGTCCGATACCAGGCTGAATACGATCGTTCCGTTGGTGTACCGAAGCGTCGGGCCACCTCCCGGGGAATATCGCAGCGTCGGATAATGCGAAAACGGATGGCATCCTCCAGGTCCCGACCGATGTAGCTGATGGTGTCCGCCATCCGGACCACACACCCCTCCAGGGTCATCGGAATCAACGCGTATCGATGGTGAACTTTGTCTTGGCCTCTTTCTCAAGATCTGCAAAGACCTTCTTGCGTTGAGGTATCAGTTGCAGATTATGCACTTCACCGTCGTGGGCAAGAATCCCGTCCAGGGTCTGCAGGCACAGATTCCACCCGTTGCCCTTGCGTTCGACCCAGTCCAGAAACTGCACGCTCTGGACGTTGTGGTGAAAGTATCCGATGCCGCTCTCATTGCAGATCTGTGACAGTATCCGTTCGCCGTCATGACCGAACGGCGTATGGCCGATATCGTGGCCCAGTGCGATGGCTTCGATCAGGTCTTCATTCAGGCCCAGAAAACGACCGATGGTTCTGGCAATTTTAGAAACCAGTTGGACATGAAGTACCCGGTGAGTGATGTGATCATTTTCGATAAGGTAGAAGACTTGGGTTTTATCGATATATCGGGTGTACGCCATCGAATGCATGATCCGATCAGAATCAATCGAAAACGGCTGTCGGTAACCTTCTTCGAGCAGCGGTTCCCGTTGCCGACGCTGCCCTTCGGAATTCAACGTCGCCTCGGAAGAGAGGATCGTTTTTTCAATCCGATCCAGATCTGCGGTGATGCTTCTCAGTAAAGTATCAACGTGGGGTTCGTCATATGTCGCCATTGTCGATCATTCGCTCCATCAATTCCGTATAATTGATTCCGGCCGCTCGGAAGCCTTCTTTACCATACTTCATATTGGCTTCAAGAACCATGAAACGGCCGTTTCCGACGCAGATATCAATTCCGACATCGTCCCAACCACATTTGCGAGCCGTGTGCAGGGCCAGGGATAGAGCGGTTTCGGGAACCGTATCAAGCGAAATTCGGCCGCCGAGGGCAACATTGCTCCTGAATTCATGGGGCGGGTTGATACGCCAGTAGGCATGGGCGATCCGTTTACCGATAACGACGACACGGATGTCACGGTCAATGCATTGATATTCCTGTATGTAAGCCGGATGTGGCCTTTCCAGATATGCGTCGAGTTCCTGTATATTTTGAATCAAAAAAACACCCCGTCCCAAGGCCGATCCTCGTGGAACTTTGGCTATCAATGGAAAGCCGAATTGGTCGGGTATCTTCTTCTTCTGCCGTTTTCCGTAATATACCCGCGTGCGGGGATGGGGGATCTCGAGCAAGGCGAACAAAGCCGACTGTTTTATTTTGTCCTGCACGAATTTATATGTGTGATAGCTCGGAAACGTTTTTTTTCCGATGGTATCGAACAATTCTGCATAAAAGCTCGACGGGTAGTAAACCTTGTCCGCTTCACGTATCCGTTGCTGGTCTCTGACACTGTATTCCAAAAAATTGGTTTTCACGCCGAGTGTCACGACATTGCGACAGCCTTTCAATCGCCCCTCAAGTGCAATGACCTTGAACATTGGATCCATGATGTGACGGATAGGGTTATTGTTCTTCAAACAATATATTGATCCATTTCAGTCCGCGTTCGGTGTGACTTCCGGCCCAATATATTTTCCGGCAGTGTCGGCATTGGCAGAATTTGTCACAGTGCTCCCAAATATAGTCAGGGATGGCGTAACGCACCCTTTCTCTATCGACCGGTTCGATAAGGGTATTGCAAACAAGGCAACGGGAATAGGGACTGATGTCTTTCTTTGTAATATTGAGTGCCCGGATAACTTCCCTTATTTGTTGGGCGGGTTCGTTGGCCTGAATGAAAAGGCGTCGATTGCCTTGTAGTTGCTCGTACCGCTTCCGGGTGCGGGTAAGTCGATAACGGTCACGATCCGGTACCGGCGTCGATTCATTTATTCGGCCTGGCTCTTCACAGGTATCGAAACCCAGTAACCGCAGCCATTTGGTCAGCCTCCCCAGAGTTACTTCGGTGGCAAATTTGACTGGCATCGGTGTTTTTTTCAACGTTGTACCTGTATAATTTTTTGATAGGCATTCTGTATCTGTTTGAAACGCTTTTCTGCGAGCGTCTTGAATTCCTCCCCGAGATGCGTGACCTTGTCGGGATGATATCGGCCGACCAGTTCCCGGTAGGCTTTTTTAATGTGTGCTTCACTATCCGATCTGTCGACTCCTAATACGATGTAGGGATCGCTACTCTCGAATCGATCGGTGGAGCGCGCCTCATCGTCTGCAGCGCTCGCCTTTTCCCTATTGTCTTTAGGAAAAGCGGTCGTATCGGCCCGCTCGCCGCGTCGAGATCTATCCAACTTCAAATAGAGGAACCGCAGCAGCAGGCCCAATACGATGAGGTCATCCACCCAACCCAAGCCGGTGATAAAATCCGGCAACAGGTCGTATGGGAACAGTGTGTATAAAAAAGCCAGAAGGACGAACAACCATTTTTTCATTGGGAAAAAGAACACCCTGATATTCGCGTCATTTCGTATGTAAATATAGACAATCTGCGCTCGATAATCAACGCACAACATTTATCGTTAGCCGTTTCCATGTGCCGAGAGTATAGCAATCAATAGAGCGTCAGAAATCATCCTCTTCATCACGGTAACGGTGTTTTTTTATCCGAAAGCGAACGAAACCGACCACCGTCAACAAGGCCGCCGCTAGAAACAGGATCTCGTAAAGGTATCCTGCCAGCAATGCCAGAAAAACGGCAGGCCTCTCGTGAGTGGAAAGCCACTGTTTTTCTAAATCCTGAACGGAAACCGACAGGCTCCGGTGTACTGATTCTTCTATTTCGGAACCGTCCTTGAGATGTTCAAGGATTCTTACGATCTTATCCACCCCGTAGGTATCGGCGATGAAGTCTACCACGCTGCGACTCTGGGCATAAGCCAGTATCAATTTTTGATCGTCAGTAGGAAAATCTTCCGCTAAAACCGCCAGCGATAGTATCGAACCGGAGAGTACCGCCTCTGTCAGCACGGCCGGTCGCGGTTCCTCCAGCAAATCGGCCACCCCGTCACTGGCCCATTGTGCCACACCCTCATCCAGCCATCTTGGTATCCGGTTGCCGGTGATGTGCGCATGCAGATAAAGATGCACCATTTCGTGTTTGAGAAGGTTTTTGCCACGGTGAGGGTGCCGGTTGAGCCGGCCATAATCGATAACGATCAGGTTGTCAGACGGCACTGCATAGGCGACGATCAACGGATGCCGTACCAATTGCCTGAAGGTCTCCCTGTTTTGAATCAGAACGACGGTGGGACGTTGGGACAGGTTCCATCCGAACAGTGTTTGAAGATCGGCCTTAATCGAAGGCACATCATCGGCCAGTTCGTTTGCCGCCACTCCCAGGGACATTTCAAAACGAACAATACAGTCTGGGCGGTCAAGCGTTCCAAAAGTTGTATTCGCAATGGAGATAAAGGTGCCATTACCAAACCCGTTACTAGCAATATGGCTTTGGTGATACCCACAATATCTTCCCTTTTCGATATTTAGGAATATAAACCTGTAAAAATGAACCCAAACATTCCTTCACCACTTTGTGCGTTTCAATTGTGTGGCGGATTCGCGATGCTCTATGAAATTTTAGGGTTACGGCGCCAAGGCCAGGGTCAGTTGCGGTATATAAGTAATCAACAGAAGCAGGATGAATAACAATGCCAGATAAGGCAAAGACGCTTTGTAGAGTTGTACAACGGGTTTGTTGAATTTTAAGCTGGCGATAAACAAATTGATGCCCACCGGCGGTGTCGAATAGCCAATTTCGAGGTTAACCAGGAAGATGATGCACAGATGCACGGGGTCAACACCGTACGTCAGTGCTATGGGAACGATAATCGGTACGATGATAATAATGGCCGAGAAAATATCCATTATACAACCGACAGCCAGTAGAAAAAGATTGAGACCAGCCAGAAAAATGTACTTGTTCTCGGTCAGCGACGTCAAATAACCAATAAGACGATTGGGGATCTGTTCGTCCACCAGATAACCGGTGAATCCAAGCGCAAAACCCAAAATAACGATTATGGCACCGGAAAGTATGGCACTCTCAATCATAATACCTGGCAGTTGACGTCGGAAGGCGATTTCCTTGCGAATGAAACACGCCACCACAATCACATACACCAGAATCACAGCTGCGATTTCGTCAATGGTTACAAAGCCTCCGTAAACACCCACGACGAGCACCAGGACAATTGGCCATTCCCAGATTCCGGCCTTGAAAGCCGCCGAAATCTGTGGCCAACTCGTCGACATTCGATAGGGCTCTGTTTTATTGGTGGAAGCGGTTAACTTTCGATGAATCAACGCATAAAGTGACAGTGCTGCTACCAGCACAATACCGGGTAGCAGAGCGGCTTTGAAAATATCGGCGATATCGATTTGTGAAATTACGCCATATAGAATAACCGGTAGGCTGGGGGGAAACAACAACCCGAGACTTCCCGAGGTCGTTAACAATCCCAGTGTGAAGGGTTCGCGGTAATTTTCCTGGCGCAATACGGGATAAAGGACGCTCCCCAGAGCCACAATGGTCACTCCGCTGGCTCCGGTCAAAGCCGTAAAAAAGGCGCAGGAGCACAAGGCCGCTATGGCGAGACCACCGGGCAACCACCCGATCACTGCCTGCAGAAAATTCATGATCCTTCGGGGTGCGCTGGTTTCGGTAAGGAGCACTCCAGTAAAAGTGAACAGTGGCAGGGCCACAAGAACCGGCATCGATGCCAGGCGGTTCAATTCAATCACGATCATCTGAAGCGCCATCCAGTCTTTACTGACGGCGTAGAGGCAGAACATCGTCATCCCGGCGATGACAGTAAATAAAGGAGCTTCTAACAACGCAAAGCCGGTGATGGCCACAATCCCCATCGTGAAAAAATTCACGACTCCTCCCTTGAGGGGTGTGCAGTGCCTGGAGGGTCGCTCTTTCCAAATGGCCTGTTGCCGGGTTGATTTGGCTCGTCGGGCACAGTGAAACTACTGAGTAGATAACGAAAACTGGATAGGGCGAAGAACAGTGGAAAAACCAGGGAGGTAGCACCACGGATACCAAATATAGCCCATTCGTTTCTCACAAAATAAAGTGACGCAGCAAACAAAATGGCCATCACCGCCATCCCGAATAGGCCGCTGATGAGCCGGGCTGTGCGGCGTGACTTATGGCCGGTATAGCGTAGCAGGATTTCAAGCTTGATGTGCCGCCCTTTTTTCAGTGCCAGGGTTGCACCGAGAAGGGAAATCCAGAGAACAAGGGCGGGGGGCAACTCCAGTGTCTCCTGAAAGGAAACACCAATCAGATTGCGAGCCAGGATGTTAAAAGTGATCAGGAGAACCAGGGCAGTAAAAAGCACCACCAGAATGGCTTTCTCCAAGATTTCTAACGCGCTGTCGATCTTGGTCAGAAAATGCATGAGACAGAATCACATCTGAGGCCCTGCCCCTAAATGTTTGGCTGTGCCTGGATCAAGGCCAGGTAACTGTCACTGCCGTTTGGCGTCCAGCAAGGCCGTCACCGAATCGAAAAGTTCCCGTGAATATAGGTTATCGACATTGTCGCCGTATATTTTTGGGCTTTGGTTGCGAAGAGTTGAATTTGAGCTTCGGTTGGCTTCTCAAATACGATACCAGCAACCTTAAGGGCTTCCCGGGCTTCTTGGTTGACCCTGCGGGATATCTGAACCAATTCGTCGCAGAAAAGGGCCGAGGCTTCCCGTAAAACTTTCTGGTGTTCCTCTGAGAGGGAATCGAACGTCCTCTTCTTTATGAGAAAGGCGCCGGTGGAATTAACCAGCGGATAATCGAGCATGTATTTAACCTTGGCGTGCCACTGATAGGCTATGGCGGCCGCGGGTGGCGAATAGAAAGCGTTGATCATTCCGGTTTCCAAGCCGGTATTGACATCGGTAAGTTGGAGCGGATAGGTCTTAATTCCAAGAGTATCCATACTGGATTTGGCCACCGGATCTCCCTTCCAGACCCACATCTTTATTGGACCAAAGCCTTCGGAGCCGGTCATGCTTTCTTTGGAAAACAGGTAAACGAATCCGGCTTCGGCAAATCCCAGCAGGACATAGCCCTTTTTTTCAAACTCCAATGCAAACTGGTCCAGCAAGCGAGATTTTACCAAATCGACTTCATCATAATTTTTATAGAGCAGAGGTGCCTCCAGTATGCGTATTTGTGATACCAGAATTCCCAGCCCGACCCCGGAAAACCCGGCGGCCTGAATACGATTGGCCTGCATTTTCCTTAGAACGTCTATTTCGTCGCCACTGATTCCCCCGGCGTAAACCACGAAGGATACGGAACCGCCGGTTCGTTGCCGAACCTCATCAGCCCATTTGTAAAGGGAGTTTGTCCACGGGCTGCCCTCGGGTGTGATAAGGGCAACTTTGATTATGGTCTCGCTACCGATAGCTGCGGTCGGAATCAGCCAATACATTACAAAACCCAATAGAAAGAATACGATCAGGGCGTAGTGATATCGTCTGTTATTCACAATCCTACCTTCCTTACTTATCATTCGATGAACAGTCTGTCTGCGGCGTTCAAATAGATGCGCGCCCTGTCAATGGCCACCGTGTTGAATAATTTGAATTTTTCCTCTTTTACCGGCTGGCTGAGAGACACGATTGAGAACTTCTGTAAACCCCTCGCGATCCTGCTGGTTGTAGAGATAATAACGGGCAAAATAGAGATCCGTAAGCTTAAAAGTATCACCGTGCAACTGTTTTAACCGTCGGTAATGTTCCAGAGCCAGGGCGGGATTACCGCCTACGAGGGGAGATCGAGCGGCATAATATCCGAACAGGACAAGGTGAGCGACACTGTGAAAATACGATTCGTCGAGTTCTATAGCCCGCTGCATGGTTTTTTCGACCCGGTGAGCCCCAGCCATAGCGCCGATCGATTCCCGATTGAGGTTTATCCGGCACTCAGGTTGTATCCATACCAGAAAAGTGCCGGAAGATCTTGTTTTATCCCCATAGTCTGAATAAATTGTCCGGCGGTAGTGATGGTGTCCAACTGCCGCCGACAGCCAGGATGACGGACTTCCAAAGCACGCAGGGCATAATCGGTACCCTTACGGTAATATCCGGATGCTATTTCAATCAAATCTTTTGTACGTGCACGATCGGCAGCAGTTGGGGTGGTTTTCAACTGCAACGCATCAATTTGGCCGTCATAAAAGATGAAGGCATAACTCCCATAAGCGCGTGAGAGCAGCACCGACAGTTGCCTGTTGCGCGGATCGCTCACGAGCATCGCTTCCAGCAGTTTTATGTGGGCCGGGAAGGCTTTTCCCAGTAAAATCGAGGTCATCGTCGCTTTCGTAGGTCGTAATTCCTTCTGTTATGATGTCGGTAACCGCGCGTACCGTCACCTGCCGACTCACGCAGGCAGTCAGCACCACAATCATTAAAAAAACGCTCGAAATCAGTATTAATGTCCCTGAATCCGTCCGCCTGGACAGGCGCATTCGACCCAGAGAGTTTACAATCCGCATGCTAGATCCTTTTTAGGATTTCTTTGTCTCATTACAGATGCTGCCGAATGCCGCAGGTGCCCTATTTGCATAACTTTCTGGGAAATCTGCCAATACGTCGATTCCGTCCGAAAGGCCGACGCCAGCCCCAGCATCGATGTGTCGGGATAATGAGATTTTCTTTTTCAGGTCTGTAAGGTCACTGACTGTCGGCAGTCGCCGCAGGTGGTGGCGGGGACGGCTGCTTAACAGGCGATACGGATTCGCTCCTGTCCGTCTTAATCATATGCGAGCGGCCCTCAAAGGTCGAACCCTCCTTGATATCGATAGAGCGGGCCGAAATGTCTCCAATCATTTTCCCGGTTGATTGAATCTCGAGATGGCTCCGGGCAGTCACGTTGCCTTTGACCTTACCCTGAATGATGATTGTGTTGCCATCGATATCGGCCTCAACAACGCCTGTGCTACCGATGACGATATCGCCATTGAGTTTGATTGATCCAGTAATGCGGCCATTGTTAGAATATTTTCTTCGCCGCTCAGTTCGCCTTCGATTCTGATGTTTTCGCTGATAAGCGACACAGATGCGCCGGTCGTTGACATATCCATATGGTTCAGCTCCTTGAATGCCGTTTCACTCGATTTTGCCGATCGGTCTTTAGCGGTTATGCATATTGACTTCGCCGTTGAACACAGCGCCTTCCTTCAGGACAAGAACAGGGGCGGTGATGTTACCTTTGACCCTTCCAGTACGTTGTATATGCAATTTCGAACTGGCGATCAGGTCCCCCTCGGCAGCGCCTCCGACTTGGATAGTCCTGGCTTTAAGGTCCCCCTGTGTTGTGGCCGACTCCTTTATATCAATATCGCCTTCGAGTTGAATACCGCCCGTGTGACGACCGAAAATCTGAACATCGTCTCGGCCGGTTATCGATCCGTTGATGTTCAAGTTCTTCCCCAGGTATGTCACTCCCTTGTTGACCGGCGTTTGGTTTCTGGTCGAAGTAGAGGTAGGGGTTGGGGTAGGGGTTGGGGTAGCCGATTCTTCACGCGGACTTGATTTTTTGAACCATCCCATGAATGAACTCCTCTTTGCAACTGTGTATTAAGCGTCATAAGCATACCGTTTATTTATTATAATCAATAAATAGTTGAGAAATCACCAGACGTGTATTACATCCTTGAATATGAGATCATAGTGGACCGGATGCAGTGAGTGGTGAAGTCCGACATCCGACCCACTGGTTGTTCCCACCCGGTGAATGACCGTATACCTCACCGCACATGAAAATTGCATAATGAAACCGCACTGATAACTCTTCTATTGGCAGCGCTTCTCTCGAATTTTGTGGCCACAGCCGATATGGCCAAACCCGGGAAATGCGGCAAGAACGCCTTGAAATGATACGTGAACAGATCGAGCGACGGGAAATCACCGACCCCCGGGTGCTAAAAGCCATGCGTGAGGTCCCGCGTCACCTGTTCGTCCCCCCGGCACTGCGATCAAAAGCCTATAGCGACCGTCCTTTAGCCATCGGGGATGGGCAGGCAATTTCTCGGCCCTCACATCGTGGCCTTGATGACTGAATCTCTGTATTGACGCCGACATCCAGGGTTCTGGAAGTTGGCACCGGTTCCGGTTATCAGGCCGCAATCCTTGCTGCCATGGCGGGTGTGGTCTACACGATAGAAATCAAGAAACCGCTTTATGAACAGGCCAACAGAACCCTGCGCGCTTTAGAATTCGAAAATATGCACGAGTCGTCTGGGAGACGGCTATTACGGTTGGGATTCCGACGAAGAGCGGTTTGACGCGATTATGATTACGACAGCCGTCGACCACATCCCCCCACCGCTGCTGCATCAACTCAAAGACGGTGGTCGACTCGTTTTGCCGTTAGGTAATCCTTTCAGTTACCAGAACCTGGTTATGGTCGCAACTGAAAAACGATCAGGATTTCACGGTAAAACGGATAGACCGGTGTCCTCTTTGTTCCCATGACCGGGTACGCCTCGACCGGAAAAGGTAGGTCTCGTGTTGCCGCAATTTCATGGCTTCTGAGTGTGAGTTGTTATTCTGACCGCCGTTTTTCTGATATCTTTTTCCTCCTGTGCTTTATCGTTCTGCTGCGTAGGGTGTTTGCGATCAGTCGGTACGGTCCATATGGTTTTCATGGTGATCAGCATCGCCCTTTTGGGGTTTGCCGCCGCCGGTACGTTCCTTAGCCTGGCAAATTCCAGAAAGAAGCGCTGTAATACGGGCCCGGTATCCATCGAATTCTTTATGGTTACCAGTCTGGCCTACCCTGTCACCGCAACCCTCGCCTTTCCTTATCGTGAACCACCTGCCGCTCGATTATTTCCGGCTGCCGCTGATACCCATTCAAATGGTATATCTGCTGATCACGTACCTGTTGCTGGCTGCACCGTTTTTCCTATCCGGACTCGTCATTTCGAGTGCCTACGGCATGATTCCTGAAAAAACCGGTATTAATTACTTCGTTTCCATGACAGGATCGGCTGGCGGTGCCGTCCTGCCCGCCGTTTTACTGCCGTATATGGATGAGGGACGTTTGGTCGTGCTCACTGCCGCTTTACCGCTTCTGACTATCGTTCCCGCCCTGCTACTACCGCCATCACATGAAAAGTCACGCCCAGTTTGGCTTTATTCTATCGGAAACATCTCTTGAGCATCGCCTTACTTATCGGAGGAATGACCATATTACTCACATCGACCGCTAAAGATAGTCTGACGGTCAGGGTATCGCCCTACAAAGCATTGGCTCAGATTCTCCAATTGCCTGAAAGTCAGGTTGTAAAAACCCGTAACAGCCTGACTGGACTCACGACAATCGTCACCAGCCCCCATGTGCGGTTTGCTCCGGGTTTGAGCCTGAAGTTCAATGGCGAACTTCCTCAACAAAAAGCTATTTACAGGGACGGTGATAACCAAATGGTACTCTATGAGGATACGCGCCTCCGAAGGGATCGTTTTGCCGCCTACACCCTTTCCTCTTCCGCTTACAAGCTAGCCGACAACCCCTCAAAGGTTCTCATTGTCCAGAATGGCGGAGGATTGGGCATGGCCAGTGCCCGGGTGGCCGGTATCCCACATATCACCCTCGTCGAAGACAACGCCGAAATGGCGCGCATTGCCGCCGAGCATTATCGTTCTGCCGTTGTCCAATCTTTCACCCCACGTCAATTCTTGAAACGGTCAATCGAAAAATACGATATAATTCAAATTGAAAACTGGGGAACCTCGCTACCCGGCACAGCAGCGCTGAATCAAGAGTACCTCCTTACAATCGAAGCCTTGACGGCCTATCTCGAACACTTGAGCGCTAAGGGCATCATTCTCCTTTCCCGCAGACTGCTTCTGCCACCCTCGGATTTGCTGCGTTTGTGGGCAACTGCGATTGAAGCCATGAAAGCAGTGGGGTTCGTGCATCCAGAAGACCATTTGGCCGTTTTACGGAATTGGGATACCTACGTGATGCTCATTTACACCGGCCAATGGTTTCAGTAAAAGAATTGTCTTCCTTCGCTGAGGAACTCAATTTTGATTGGATCTACCTACCGAATAACCTTGAAGGGTGGTTCAACCGGTATAATGTACTTGACACACCCTATCACAACCATGCCATCGGCAGGCTGGCCACTGCTTTTCAGGAGGGTCGCGAAGAGACGTTTTTCGATTCCTATTTCCTCGATGTATCGCCCCAATCTGATGACCGTCCATTTCCCTATCGATTTCTAAAATGGCATCGGCTGATGGATCTATATCGCACCACAGGTAGTCGAATGCATGCGTTGATGTTGTCCGGTGAAATGGTGATTGCAGCGGTTTTTCTGGCGGCTGCAGTTTTGTCCACGGCATTGATGGCACTGCCTGTTTTATGGTTCAAGAATTCAGCCAGCCGACCGGCGGTTGTTCCGATTGCCTACTTTCTCTTTGTCGGCGCTGGGTTTATGCTGATTGAGCTTTATTTTATCAAGCGGCTGGTATTACTCTTTGGCGATCCAGTTGTCAGTTTACTGCAGTACTCACAGGCATGTTGGTTTTTTCGGGTATGGGTGGATTTCTGTCCCAGCGGTTGACAAGCCGATCACTAGTCGGCTTTGATTACTTTGATTCTGGTGTTGGGCCTGGCTGGGCCGGTGACAGATCGGCTATCGGAAACGGCGCTCACCATGCCACGGTTGCAGCGCTATGCACTTGCCCTGGCATGGCTGGCCGTTCCCGGGATTCTTGCAGGTATTCCCTTTCCTCTGGCCATGCGGCACTGCCTGAGGACACCGGTGGATAGGGCCTACGCCTGGACGGCCAACGGATGTACATCAGTACTGGCGTCAATAGCCGCCGCCCAAATAGCAATAAGTCAGGGCATAACTGCCGTCATGACCACCGCAGCGGTATTTTACGGGGCCGCAGTGCTTTGTGCTCTATTCATGCGCCCGGCAGCGAAACCGGAAGCAATTTAACTCTAACTGTCTTCTGTTGTTGTTTCATACCTCATAACGCATTCAACCAGTTTTCACTATCTATGCTCAAACTTCTTCCGCCCCATTTGTTGATATATAATAAAAAATGACCTTTCGATTAATTATATTTAAACGGATTTACTGCCGGATAAGATAGGCATGAAAATAGACGTCGAGTGTTATTCCGGTCATCGCGTCGAGGAAATCCCGCGGCGAGTCGCATTTAAAACGCATACGGTTGAAGTGCGCGAAATTCTCGACCGTTGGTTGTCCCCCGGATCATCGTTATTTTAAAATAAAAGGCGACGACAACGCGGAGTATATTATCCGCCATGACACCCAACAGAGAATCTGGGAGCTGACGTTTTATCGCACGATGAGTCGAAACAGCGATCCCTGAGATCTGTCACTATCGTATCGCCGTACTCTTACAATTTTGTATGACGCACGAAAAATCCACATAAAAGATACTTCACTGGGCGCACAATAGAAAAGGGTGGCTGTCGGATAACAGCCACCCTTTTGGCTCTTGCGGTTCTGTTGAGTTAACCCAGTTCTTCTGCTTTCTAGTGCCAGATGCGCGACTCACGCACACGGTCCCGCTCCCGGAGACCATTCCACCATATGATGAAACATCGAAATCCGGATAAGCGTTGCCGGCATGTTCGGAGAGATCAAGCCCTTCGAGCTCTTCTTCCGGCGTTACGCGCAGCCGACGTTTTGGATATCAATTTGAACATGATGCCGGAGGCCCAGGAAGCAGGCGGCGATATTGCGAGCAGCTGAACACCAATGATTTTGGCGGAAGTGCGCGCCAATGTTGAAAATACCAGCTGCCAGCGTACCCCAGGCACCGCAGACACCGTGGACTGAATAGCGCCTACCGGATCGTCGACACGGATTTTGTCGAAAAAAAGTACCGACAGGCAACAATGATACCAGCAGCGGCACCCGATGATGATGGCGCTTCCCGGAGTCACCGTAGCGCAGGGGCTGGTAATAGCCGCCAGGCCGGCCAGAGCGCCGTTGAGGCTCATGCCGATCTCAGGTTTGCCAAATTTGATCCATGATACGATCATTGCCAATACTGCACCGGAGGCAGCGGCCAGATTCGTATTGACGAAAATCATGGCGATATCTTTATTGGCAGCGGTAGTGGAACCAGGGTTAAATCCGAACCATCCGAGCCAGAGAATAAACACGCCGAGGGCGGCAAGTGCCATATTGTGTCCCAGAATCGGCTTGACACGACCATCCTTGGTGTATTTACCATGCGAGGTCCCAGAACAATAGCACCGGCCAGGCGCCGCCCAGCCGCCAACGGAGTGAACCACCGTGGATCCGGCAAAATCGATAAACCCAAACCTTCCAACCAACCGCTACCGTTAAAAAGGCTGCCCCACGCCCAACTGCCGAAGACCGGATAGATGAGACCGCTGATAAGAGCGCTGTAATAAATACCCCGTGAATTTTGTTCGTTCGGCCATGGCACCCAATAACGATGGTGGCCGCCGTGGCTGCAAACACGACCTGAAACATCCAGAATGCAAGTACCCAGGGGATTTCCTGCCACGCTGAAATCACTGAGAAAAAAACCGGAAGTCCCGAACCATCCGGTGGTGGTTGCCCCAAACATGATACCGAAACCGACAGCCCAGTATGCTAAGGAACCGATGGAAAAATCCATCAAGTTTTTCATCATGATATTTATGGCACTCTTGGCCCGGGTGAAATCCGGTCTCTACCAAGGCGAAGCCCGCCTGCATAAAAAAGACCAAGCACGCGGCCAACAGGGTCCACAGATAATCCGCATGTGATTGAACCAGGTCGATGGCATTGCGGTTGGATTCCAGAGTTGTGCTCCGCCCCCGGCCCATGCTATTGTAATGTTAACGATCAGGAACAACAGTGAATAAATGATTTTTTTCATGGTGTGCTAACGCCTCCTTCGCGTATTAGGTAGTTTTTTTGTGTTAATTATTGGAAGTTATGTTTGGGATCTGCAAAGTTTTTTGCCTATATGGCACTTGGACCGGATTCACCAGTGCGGATCCTGATCGCTTGTTCCAATGACGAAATAAAAATTTTTCGATCCCCATTTTACCCGTACAGGCTGTTTGTTTGATCGCGTCGATAACTTGATCTGACAACTCCGCATCGACCACGATACCGAGCTGTATTTTGGGCACGAAATCGACTTGATACTCAGCCCCGCGGATATTTCCCCACGCCCCCGTTGCCGGCCGAAACCTTTCACTTCGGAAATGGTCATGCCGGTAACGCCTATCTTATTAAGCGCCTCTTTCACGTCATCCAGTTTGAAGGGTTTGATAATGGCTTCGTTATGGTCCCAGACATTTTCCGAAGCTATAGAGCAAAGCATGTGCCAGCACGACTAACGACCCATAAAAACAAATTATTTATAATAAAGTAGGTTGGTTATGTGCTACATTCAAATTTATGGCAAACATTTTAAATTACATAAATGTTGTTAGTGTTAAATCTAATAACATTTATGTAAATTATTTAATACTTTTTACATATTTGTTTTTTATTTAAGATTAAATTGTGCTACGGAGTTACGGAGACGGTGTGGAATCGAGATGCGTCATTTAGAATCGCATGGAGTGATTGCAAGGGTATCCCGAATTAGAGAGGGTCATGAACTAACTACGATGTCAGCGGATAGATCTCTGCGCGCTCTTTCTGTGTACCTTTGATAGAATGGTATTATGGGGGCCGTGTCCGATGACACTCGCCCTATCCTCCACAACTGAATGTTATATCAGTCGATAGCGCGCCGGAAGGACTCGACTCCGGCAGCAGACGCCTGACAAACGCCTCTTTGTCGCGTGTGGTTAGCTCATGGAAATCCGCGTACCCGGCATGTGAGATTGAAAGTTCGGGCGGATCTTCTCTACTTTGAAGTTTCAGTTTTTCTGTATTATAAATCAGATCCAAAAGCGTCTGGCAGAAAAACCGCGTGATCCAATTGAGTCGACGCATGAGTTCGAAGCGTGTTTGATCTGCTAGGAAAAGATGGACCTCAACGACCTTCAGCTGATCGGCTTTATCGAGATTATAAAACTCCGCGGCCACTCCGAGATCAAGAACGCCCATGATAAGCTCATAAAATCCCAAGGTGCTGGCGTCGCCAGGCTGCGCCTGTTCGGAGGGTCTTGTCTGAAAGGTCGGAGATTTTGGTGTTCTCGTCGCAGGACTCGTTTAAGCGTTTTCTCCATGGTCCAAACGAGCGATCATTGATTTGTTTTGTTCGATATGTCTGCAGATCGACGATCTTTGCCATTGGGTAGATAACGCTCTCAGGATATTGGGGTTCTATGGCCGTAAACGGTCGTTGTTTTTTTTGGTGCTACTGCCCAATCGGAACTTTTAAAGTGTCTCTTTAATAATGGAATGCCTGCCGGAAGTCAATCGAAGTAGACCAAAAGCCGGTTGATCATCAACGCCTTTTTAAAGTATGGAAATTAAAAATGACCCTCACGGTCGACATCATTCACGCATCGGTATCGACATAAGGAAATCCGGTATGAGTACAGATTCATTTTCGCCATCCCTGATCTTTCGAAATCCCCACCTGCAAACAGTTCTATCCAGCAGCAAACTCCGTTTAATCAGAGGGACTGTCATTACAGCAACCGCGCAACCGATCATTTTCGACGTGGGCCGTGGTATCCGTCTCTCTGGCGTTCTCTCCACGCCGCGACAACGATCAATTAAGGGAATTGTCATCTTAATTCACGGCTGGGAGGGCAGCGCCGAGTCGACCTACTGTGTGCGCACGGCTGACGCCCTTTACAGAAACGGTTATTGCGTGTGTAGGCTCAACCTCAGAGATCACGGAGGCAGCCACCAAATGAACGAGGGCCTATTTTACGCCTCGTTGCTGGAGGAAGTTCACAGTGTGGTTGCTCAGGCAGCTGGCATGGCGGGTGACGTGCCGGCGTTTATGGTCGGATTTTCTTTAGGGGGTAATTTCGCTCTGCGCGTTGCTCTTCGTTGCCGCAGCGAACCGATGGAGACTTGCACTATGTTTACTGCATCAGCCCGGTTCTCGACCCGGAAAAAGCAACGGCCAGGATCGATTCGATCAAATATATCCGCCGGTATTTCATGAAAAAATGGCGGCGCTCATTATCCAGAAAGCAGTCTTTTTTTTCCGCATCGATACGATTTCAGTCGACTACTCATGAAGACATCCATCGGTGAGCTAACCGATGCCCTTCTGGAACGCTACAGCCAGTTCCGTTCCATGAAAGCCTATTTTAAGTCCTACACATTGGTTGAAGATGCCCTGCAGAATCTTCCTCTTCCGACCACTATTCTTACTGCCGTGGATGACCCTATCATACCGGTCGAAGATTTCAGGCAATTGAGACTCAACGCACACACCGAACTATCTATTCAACCTTATGGGGGGCACAACGGGTACATTGAGGGTTTTTCTTTGCGCTCCTGGTATGAAGCACGGATCGTTTCGCTATTTAACGGCCTTACGATCTCAACTGACATTTCATGAATTTTTCGGCCGAATTGCCTTCGCCAAAAACACGCCCGTATTTATTCAACCGTGCCGGAAACGGCATTGCAATTTCACCTATGGTGTATATGTTTGACCATTTGGTAGCGTTATGAGACGAATTGGGCCTGACTATCAGTGGTTTATAAACCGCATCGCCTTAAGGAGGTTTGGAATGGATGAAGACAGGACACTGGCTATTCTGAAAAATGCCATATTGCTCGAAAAACGTGGAAAATCTTTTTATGCTACGGTTGCCGACCGGACAGACAAGGAAGCCGTCCGTCGCTTCTTCAAGCAGATGGCAACAGAAGAAGACAGCCATATCCGCATACTCTCCGAACAGTTCAAATCCTATAACGACACAAAATCTTTCAAATTCTCAGCTTTCGACACCGAGCATTCGGCCAATTTTGCCAAGGAAGTTATCAATACGGTGCTAAAGGAACAGATCGCAGCGGCAGATTTTGAGGCCGCCGCCATTGCCGCAGCCATGGGCATGGAAAAGAATGCCATAACCCTCTATTCACAACGCGCGGAAGAAGCGCAAGATGAAAACGAAAAAGCGCTTTATCGTTGGCTGGCAGATTGGGAAAAATCACACCTTGAATTTCTTGCTGCAATCGATCGGGAGCTCACCGAAAAAGTATGGAATGACAACAACTTCTGGCCGTTTTAACGATAATGACCATCTCTGGGACGCAAGGAACCAATCCTTATTGCACCTCTACTTCATTATACAGATATATTCCCACATTAATTGTCATATATGTAACCTTTCGTGCGTGATTCAATATAACAAATGAAATTAAAAACAATAACAGTTTAGTGATTTGAATATATTTTCTCATAACGTCGCTAATCAACCGCGCGGCTTTTTGCGATCCGCTGGTTTGCACTTGCTAGCCACTTAGTTTCGATGATTCAGAATCATCTTTTATGATTTTAAGCATTTTTTTACGGGTTAATCCGCTAAACGGTTTTATGATTGCCCAATATAGCCCAAACGTAAGCTTGGTTATTGGAGCTACACACAATACCCTGGTTTCAGTACTTACTTTTGTTTTACCTTTTTCCAATTCTTCAAATTGGAAATTCCAAACAACTTTTAACCAAGGAGAAATTGAATTATTTGAAAAGTCTTCATAACTTGGAATTTTTGCAATTTTTACCCTTGCCCAAAAACCAACTAAATTTTCATATGGATAATTTTCTTCGAGGTTTGTAAATCCAATATCGTCAATAAAATTTTGCAGATTTAGTCTTTTTGTTGGTAATCCTCTGATCTTGAATAAAAATGTAATAATTTTTGATTTGGATAGATCAAAGTCTTTTGCAACATGATACACATTTTCAATTGGGCTGATTTACCACTATTTCGTGGAATTCATTAAATGTGTATTTGGGGAGATACTTGTCGATTAAGGTGCTTTTTTTCATTTGATCGCCCTAAATTGGATGTACTTATGTCATATCATCTATAGCTAACGCTTTACTCACCTGCGGCGGATAGTAAGAATATGATATGTTTTCCTCTTTTTTCATCTTGGATTTTACACGTTGTGATCATGCCAACAGTTATTTCGTCGCCACTGCGCAATGAAAGCGTAACTTTCGCTTTTCTCTTGATTCGATGCAAATCCCTTTTGAAAATCCGCCGTTTTCTAAAATCCGGTAAACATCCTTTTCAGAATAGAGTCGGAATACATCTCTGCTGAGTTTTCTACGCTCAAGTTGTCGGATATCCTCGAAAGCCAATACGAACCTGCCACCCGGTTGCAACAGGTTTGTCACCTGTTCGACTATATGCTTTGGCTTTTCCCAAAAGTATATTGTGTTTACGCTACATACTCGTGTGAATGAGCGGTGAATAAATGCATGCTTTTCAATATCATCCTCAACTATTTTTACAGTTCCCCTATGAATGTGTTTTCTGTTTTTTCTTTTGGCAATAATTACCATTTCCGGTGAAAAATCGATGCCTTCAATAAATCCGGTTTCTAATTTGCTGGCCATTAGCTTGATCAATTGGCCTGTACCGCAACCAATCTCAAATATCTGTTCATCGGGTTTAATGTCTATCAGATCATATACAAAACGGTTTAAAAATAAATTACCCCGGTCAAAGATGACAGGCATGATAATACGACCGAATAATCCTGATGGTTGCCTGGCCTGCTCTGAAAAATATTTTGGAAAATTTCTCATTTAAAAATCCACCAACCTCTTCTTTTACTGAAATAGCGATCGTAAATAGAAATGTTTATACCAATGCCCCGATTGCATATCCCACTATAAAAAACGACAAACATTTCACAGCAAGGAAGAACAGGTTTGCCAGCAAACCATACATGGCGATCTTTGCAATGCCTGAATTGCTTAGTCTATCGAATCGTGCTCTTCTCTTAACATGTATCGATTTTTGACATCGAATATTTCGGACTCACGAACGACTTTAAATCCGAATTTCTCATAAAAACTTACATTTTTATCCACATCGGTTTCAAGGTATGCCTCTGCCTTGCAGGCATCCACTTCCATGCAGAAACGCTCCATTAACATGGAGCCGATGCCCAGTCCCTGATGAGACGGCAGCACGCCGATTGGCCCAAGATGCCAGTGTTGACTTTTGGGTTCGTGACGCGCCCACTCTGTATGCCAGACAGATTTCCGCCATACAATATCATTTTCATCTTCCGGATCCTCAGGGTCGTCTACCGGTTTAAACCCCTCACATGACTTCATCCTCATCACCCCGACAATTTGCTGTTTTTCCTTTGCCAGAAAAATAATCCCGGGTAACTGGGTAAAAAGTCCACTAAACATATCTTTAATTTCCCGGCGTTCATTTTCACCTCTACCCAGCAGAACAGCCACATGGAGCTTGGCATCAAGCATGGCGATACTGAGAACGTTTGCCGATTCGTGGATATCGCTTTTCTCCATAAATGAAATCTGAACATTGCCCATATGTCCTCCTTTTTGGGAAATGACCTGGTGCTATCTTGCGTTTAGCTTAGAAAAATATTCTTTCAGAGTGAATTTCCCATATTCAGGTGCAACCATATCGATTGCCATAACGGTCATAAAAAATTCTATTGGCCCATAGATTTGGCTTCCGGTAAAAATTTTCAGCAGTTTGAGAATAAAGACCCTTATCCATTCCGGGACATATGTTATTTTAGGCTCGCTACCTAAGGCATCAAATGCTGATAATGCAATCTCTTGGTGGGTTAACGTTTCGGGCCCACCAACTGATATTTCTTTGTCGACATTGTAAATGGCATCGACACAGACGGTAGCAAGGTCCTCACCGTGTATCGGATTTGTTTTCAGCTCACCATTGCCAAAAAGATATATACGCCCCTTTTTTGCCATGTTATAGAATTCTGTTATATCAGAGAAGAAGCCATTTGGCCGGATAATGCAATAATCCAAACCGGATCCTTTAAGCTGTTCAACGAACCTCTCCTTTGCATCACATATTTTTAAATGCCTCAGTCTTTCACCATTTAAAACAGAAACATAAATGAATTTATGGACGCCGCTTTTTTGGGCCTCGCGCAATAGATTCAAATTGGCTTGATAGTCAACATCCATGTAAGTCAGTCCGTCTTTTTGTCTCGTAATACCAACTGTGGAGATAACGACTTCGATTTGATTGCAACAGCCGTCTATCGTATTCGGTTTGGTCAACTCCGCTTCTTTGATTTCACTGAACAGGATATTGTTATCTTTTAGAGAAGCCGTATTGCGGGCAATCGCTCGGGTGGAGAAACCTCTTTCATAAAGTGCTTTTGCTATATAACTTCCAAGGTAGCCTGTTACGCCGGCCAAGAGCACCTTTTTCACCTTGAACACTTCCTTTTGGCGGTTGAATGTCCAGTTCTTTGCCGATTAAATTTGATAATTTTAGAAAAGAGAATCTCATGGCGCTGAGCCAATCGGATAACCCATGATCTTTTCAGTCAGTGGTGCATGAAATTCAATTGTATCATCTGAGGGTATCATCACAAGTAAGCGGGATAATTCAGCAACCTGTACTACAATTTTTGTTCTCTGGATTTGAGTATTCGCTTGTGTTCGTCTCATTTTAGGCACACCTTTTAAATCGTCAGAGGCATGCAACCTTATATGCGTAAAGATCTTCTCAATGAATATTGCGAAATTACTTTATTAAAAAAATCATTATTAAGCAGTTCTGTGCAAAAGAAAATTGACTATTTCTTGAGCGGCTTTAGATGCTCCGTCAACTTGATCCTGCTCCATTTTGAGTCGTTTCATGTTTTCTCGAAACCTGGAATCGGTAACGAGCGTCTCCAGTGCTGATGCCAGGTTTTTTTTTGTTAATTCTTGTTTCCACAACATAATCCCGGCACCATGTCTCTTGACGAGTGAAACGTTTCCTGCCTGCTCTTGATGCATCGGAATTCCCACTAACGGCGTTTCTGAAAAAATGGCTGTCTGCACCGTACCTGCACCGCCGTGCGTAATGGCGATATCTGCCATCGGATTCACTAAATGAGCCGGCACATGCGGTTTGAAAAGTACCTGTCCGGACGAATCGTTGATATTTTCATCTATAATAGTCGTGGTAACGATCAGAGTTTGCAAGTCGATCCCACGGACAATATCAATTATCGAACGAAGAACTTTGGGCGAGCCCGACACACCCATCGCACAGTACAGTTTGGTTCGCGAGGTATCGAAGTGGTCCCTCACCGGTTCAGGCACTTCACCAGGAAGTCGAGCGTAGCAGGGGCCACCGTATTTATACTTGGGCGTTTTGTGAAAAAACTCGGGATGGGCGGGGTAATAGTTTTCAATCTCTTCCTGGCTAATTCCGAGTATGGACGGTGTATCCATCACCAGCGTGAGATCTCCCGCCAAGAAATCGAGTGTGCTTTTGTATTGGGGCAAGCCCAATTCCAACGCCAGTTGGTTGAAGGGTTTAATCCAGAGACGCACCCTGGGCATCAACCAATTCACAAACCTGTCCATTGGCAAATAGTGGAATAAACCCACTATGCCACCACCTACAGCTGCAGGTGCGAACTCCGCCATCTTTCGATCGAAAAACGGTGCAGTCCAGGGACCTGGTTGTTGTACAATAATCGGAATCCCTACTAACTGCACAGATAAATAAGACGGAAGATTCCAGCCGATAAGCACGGCATCGGCATTTACCTGTCGCAACGCATCGGCTTCTGCTGGCACATACGCTTTCAGTTCTTCGTAGGTAAAGAAGCTGCTGCTTAATGACTTACTACCCTCTCCTCGATTGTACGCCATGTATTCGTTCGCGCGTTCCGGGGACATGGTTGGATTGAGCGAGACCACATCAAACCCCGCCTCGCAGGCAATAGACTCATAGGGTCCGCCATGACTAAAAAAAATAACGTCTTGATCAAGCTGACGAAGGGCTTTTCCAATTTCGATCAAACGGGAGACCTCTGAAAGATAAAAAAAGTGAGGAAAACAAATGATTCTCATAATAGCTCTAAAGACCTCGTCAATCTGTTTGTGTTGTGCTGAGTAATGAGCAGGCCGCAAGGCGCACTATCGCTGAGTTAAGGGACTGAAAAAGCTTATCCACTCACTTCGGGTATCGACTTGGTTTTGTAGCGACAGCATACAATTCAACACCATGTTTTGCACTTTCCCACACCAATTCCGGCGTTTTTATCCAACCGGATATCTCCAAGAATTGGCCAAGTCCTTCGGGGCGTATACTCCATAGCCATGGCTCTCTGCTTTTCCTTAGGAGCCACAATACCAAATTTGTCCATTGGCCGGCATCAGGCCGACCGTCTTGACCGGTGGGGATATAGGTAAAGGCAATCCTGCTTTCAGTTGAGATGGCAGCACACTGCGTGAACAAGTCCTGAACCACTTGAGGCGGCAAGTATTGCAAAAGGCCTTCAGCGAGGATGATGGTTGGTGCGGCCCGGTCCCAGTTTTCGTCTTCGATTAAAACGTCAACCAGCTCGCGTTCTCCTAAATCTACTGCGACGAGGTGCAGATTGGGCCGCGGTCCCATCTTTTTTACTCCTGTTGCTTTAAGGGAAGCAGTAGCCGGATGATCGATTTCATAGAAGTTCACATGCGGAAATTGCGGAGCCAGTCGCCACCCCATGGTATCGTAACCGGCACCCAGAACAAGGACTTGGGTGGTGCCGGCATCTATGGCTTCCTGCACTTGGCGCTCGCAAAAAGCCTTTCTATGGGCAAATGCCTCAAACTGGCCCGGCATTATCCAATCGCAGGCCTCGCATACCCGTATCATCCACGCGGAACGGGACCAGCGTATGGTCCTCGCACTGACAGCATCGGAAGCGATGAGCAGTTTCTCTGTGGCATCAACAATACCGGGAGGAAGAATGCCCGCCATTTCCGGTTTTTCTCCAAGTGTCAGAATGTTCAGAGCAACTTTGTAAGCGGTTTTGCTTGGTTTTAAATCGTCCATGAAAATTTCCTTTTAGAACCCCCTGTAGAACCGGTTAACTATTCATGCTTTGGTTTCATTTCTCACACCCACAACGATCTTGAAGAGCATCGTCAAAATAAACGCCCCGATGGCATAGATACCTAAAGAAACAAGAAGCTCTAAGACGGTCGGAATGTAATCAACCGCCTGATGCAGCGGGGTCGGAATAAACCCGCCGGCAATCAGGCCCATTCCTTTATCGATCCAGGTTCCGGTGAATAGAGCGATGCAGGCCAGGATCAGCATAAGGTTGTTACGGCGGGTTATGGGATTCAGCAGCAGAATGCAAGCCAGTCCCATCAGGGCCAGGGCTGTCCACATCCACGGCACCAGGAAATCGTGACCCTCCAGGCCAACATACAGATATGTAAAATGTGCGATATGTTCCGGGATGCCGCTGTAAAACACCACGAATACTTCGCACAGTAAAAAAAAGAGGTTGGCCAACAGACCATAAGTTGCAATCTTAGCAAGCGCCTGAATCGGTTCCCGGCCCATATCAAAGTTGCTAACCCTGCGAATAAGGAAACACAGAAGGATCAGAAAGGCCGGCCCAGACGAAAAGGCGGACGCCAGAAAGCGGGGCGCCATGATGGCCGTCAGCCAGAATCCCCGCCCGGTCAACCCGCAATACAGAAACGCGGTGACGGTGTGTATCGCAAACGCCCAAGGAATCGACAGATAAATGAAAGGCTTCACCCAAGCCGGTGGCTTGACGCCATTACGCTCGGCTTCCAGTATGTTCCACCCCACAAGGATATTGAGAAACAAATAGCCATTTAGAACCAACGCATCCCAGAATACGATCGACTGGGGAGAAGGATAGAGAAACACATTCAAGGCCCTCATGGGTTGACCGATATCGACAAACAGAAACAACCCGCACATGCAAATAGAGGCTACGGCAGTGAACTCCCCGAGAATGGTGATCTTGCCAAATGCTTTATAATCATGCAGGTAATAGGGCAACACGACCATCACCGCGGAGGCAGCCACACCCACAAGAAACGTCAATTGGGCGATATAAAAACCCCAGGAGACATCTCTGCTCAATCCTGTGACTGCCAAGCCGACATTAAACTGCACCAGATAAGCAGCGGCTCCAATAGCGATGGTCAGCATCAAAACGATCAACCACGTCCAATAGTATCGGTTCCCCTTGATGGCCAGCTCTAGCATATGCCCACCTTTCTTTTAGAAATGTCACGCTTTGGATGTCACCTGATTTCATCGCAATTAGTTTTCCATCTCTATCCATACTGTATGGTGGACCAGACTGAACTCTTCCAACGCGGCAACAAGGCGCAGCCCCAAACGGCTACCTCCAGAATTCGTCTTTTTCCCGTCGTGAAACAAAACAATGCAGATATCCGAGTCCAATTTTTCACGATGGAAAACCCGAATGGCCTCGGGCCCGGCATCTCTGGCCACATCGTTCATAAGTTCCCGCAGGGTTGACGCCACTACCTTCGAGCTGCTGCCAGCCGATCGTACCATGATCACTTCCGACCATTTCATAAGCATTTTCTTTCATCCGCCACCAGCGGTCGGAAAACCATGCGTTTTTTCCACTGGGCAAAAAAAGAACGAAATAGGCGAATCGACCTATTACTGCGGGTTACCCGGGAAAGTCCCGTTTGTGAGAGTTGGGCAGCCCTGACCTCTGCCAAAATTTGCTCATGTCGCTGCCGGATCAGAATTCTCAATAAATAGTCGTTCATAATACAATCCTTTCTACCTTCTTACCTGTAAGCCCCATCAATCTCTCTGCGGCAAATCAATAAAGCAATTATCAGGCCAATATATATTTTCACATTAATTTCAAATGGTTGAGAAAATTGCGAAAAAAGGATTGTGGTATTTTCAAATTTTTATTGTGATATACAACAAATTTGGGCAAATATTTGCGAATGGCCACAATTAAGAAAAACCTTCTGCACAGCTTCGGAGGACCGCCATGATCGACGAAAACGAATTTTTTAGGGACATCACGCTTAAATTATGCGGTAATCTTGAAATCGAAGAGGGCCTGCATGCCTGTATAAAGTATCTTTCTCAGCACCTGCCCGCCGAATATATCTATCTTGAAAAATATGAGGAGGATCTTGGTGCCATGCGATACATCGCCCGGGCTGATCCTGAAAAAGGTGAACGAATGAACATCCTGGTCCCAATGTCGGCAGAGGCCAAGGCCAAGGCAGCAGATGATTTACAGGATATCACTAATCTTTCGAACTCTGCTTTTATCATCAATAATTCCGAAGAACATCCAATCGCCAGGGATTTAGTCAGAGCACTGGGTCATCCCCCTTTATCGATTCTTGGAATTATGCTTGCTGTGGGTGGGCAGTTCGCCGGAGCCGTTATTCTGGCTGCAGAGGGCGTCGACCATTTCAACGAACATCACGCACAACTCTTTGGGACCTTGAAGGAACCGTTTTTTGTGGCCATGTCCAATACCCTCAAGCATCGGGAAGTACTAAAGCTGAAAGATCTGTTGGCCGACGACAACAGATACCTGCATCGGGAACTGCAGCGAATGGTGGGAGATGAGATCGTTGGTGCGGACTTTGGCCTTCGAGGGGTAATGCGACAGGTTCGGCAGGTGGCGACAACAGAAAGCCCGGTTCTGTTAACTGGTGAAACCGGTGTCGGCAAGGATGTAATCGCCAATGCCATCCATCTCAATTCGCCCCGCCGGGACGGACCATTCATTCCTGTCAATTGCGGAGCCATCCCGGACGCCCTCCTGGACAGTGAACTCTTCGGCCACGAAAAGGGCGCATTCACCGGCGCACTTTCCCAAAAGCGCGGCCGGTTCGAGCGAGCCAACACTGGAACGATCCTGCTGGACGAGATCGGCGAGATGCCGCTGGAGGCTCAGGTGCGGTTTCTGAGGGTACTCCAACATCGTGAGATCGAACGATTGGGCGGCACTGAACGGATTTCTGTGGATATTCGGATCATCGCCGCCACTAATCAGGACCTTCCCTCTCTGGTGCGTGCTGGGAGATTTCGTGAAGATCTTTTCTTCCGACTCAACGTGTTTCCCATCGACGTGCCGCCGCTGCGCCAACGGGTCAGTGACATTCCGGCATTAGTGCAACATTTCATCGAACGTAAAGCAAGAGAGCTGAAGATCGGAGATACGCCCCTTTTGGCCGAAGGCGCCATCGACAACCTGATGGCCTATGATTGGCCTGGAAACGTGCGCGAACTAGAAAATGTGATAGAGCGGGCCATGATCCTGCACCGCGATGGGCGGCTACGATTCGACGATTTGGGTGCTTCCCTTACCGGAAAACCTTCCGTGGTGACACCCGCGCGAGAAGCCGAGCCACTCGAACTTGACGCTCTGGTCAAATGCCATATTCAGCGCGTCTTGAACCTCGCCAATGGCAAAATCCACGGTCCAGGAGGGGCGGGTGAACTTCTTGGCGTGAATCCTGATACGTTACGCTATAGAATGAAAAAGCTGGGCATTCCATTTCGGAAGCAAAAGAAAAACAGCTAATAGCAAGTATCAATATTCCTGAATGCTTTTGCCAATAGTCTATAGCCAGCATCAGCGTACCGGAACCGACGCAATACCGCATAAGACTTAAGATTCAGAAGAGTTTGCACTATTTGGTAAGCTTCGTGTTTCAACGAATAAAGCAATATCAGGATTTCGCCAATTCCTACAATTCTGATGGTATTATGCAATTTTAAAAGAGCCTGAATAGTGTGATCTCCTTGCCAGCTTTATTGAGACGGCGCCATTTTTGTGGTGTAATATTCAGTTCGTAATAGTCACTCAAAATGGAAAAGGCAGACACAATATGTTGTGTTCTGCCTTTTTAAATTAATTTTAAAGTTAGCTTGCCAATAGTTGAAGTTCCAGATTCTAAGGATTTTCGAGGGATACGATATGGCTATCACAATGCTTAGAACAACACTCACGGTTGAGCTTAA
>CAVRBA010000036.1:0-24789 GCA_963719015.1 uncultured delta proteobacterium
GCCGCCCTACTGGCCATGACGCTGAATTCAATGAATTATCCGGCCCGATCCTTGCTGGGATTTCAGGCTGAAGTTCACACCAACTGCGACTATGGCAATGCGCGTATTCTGGACATTGGCACCGAACGCATCAAGCAGCTGATGACCGGCCGTAATATCGTTGTGGTGGCCGGTTTTCAAGGCTGTGACCCTGAAGGTAACATCACCACCTTGGGCCGCGGAGGTTCGGATACCTCTGCAGTGGCAATCGCGGCCGCGCTGAAGGCAGACATCTGTGAAATCTTCACCGATGTTGATGGCATATATACCGCTGATCCCAACATCTGCCCCAAAGCGCGTAAACTCAGGGTCGTATCTTACGACGAAATGCTGAACATGGCCAGTCTGGGCGCCAAGGTCCTGCAAATACGGTCGGTGGGATTTGCAAAAAAATATAACGTTCCCGTGCACGTCAGATCATCCTTTAATGAAGAGGAAGGAACTATGGTCATTAATGAAGATTCCGGCATGGAGAAACTGATCGTTACGGCGGTTACACACGATAAAAATCAAGCCCGCATCACGCTCAAAAAGGTTCCCGACCAACCGGGGATTGCGGCCAAAATCTTCACCCCTATTGCCAATGCGGGAATCATCGTAGATATGATCATTCAAAACACCCGCGCTAAGGGTAAGACCGACCTGACTTTCACGGTGCCGATAACGGATTACGAACGGGCTATGGAAATCGAGGCGGTTGTCGCCGGGGAGATCGGCGCGGAAAAAGTGTTTGGCGGTAAAAATATCGCCAAGGTTTCAGTGATCGGTGTGGGTATGCGAAACCACTCGGGTGTTGCCTCCACCATGTTCAATGTTCTCGCCCAAGAAAATGTTAACATTATCATGATCAGCACTTCCGAAATCCGGATCTCCTGTGTCATCGAGGAAAAATACACCGAACTGGCCGTAAGGGTTCTGCACACGGCATTCGGGTTGGACCGGGAAGAGTAACCGGCATATTTTTGTCATTTTTCATAAAAGTTGAAAGTGATAAGCGGCTCAGACCTTGCATTCGGGTTGCATTAATAGTGAAAAAATTTAGTCCTGATCAAACGATCACCATGGTCCTCTTGGCTCTGTTAATACTCGGTGTGATCCTTTACCGGCGACTGTTTTTTTTCTAAGTTGTGCCGATCCACAAGCAGATTGAAAATTCAATAGACTCATCGCCTTTTGGGGGGACAGCATCATCAAAGCGCCGAGGAAAGGAACCCTGAAATTGGACAACCTTACCCCCAAGAGAATTTTATTCACCAAAGGTGTCGGTTATCACCGCAACAAGCTTCAGAGTTTTGAACCGGCACTCCGTTCCGCCGGTATTGAAAAATCTTTACGTCTCCAGTATCTTTCCGCATGGGAATCGCAGCGGTTATGCCGCCGGAATTATCCACAGACCCTGCCGCCGTGCAGGTATCTGTTTACCGCAGTGCCGCTGAACTGATCGATCAAGGTAAATTCGTGGTCCTCATCGGAGGTGACCATTCGGTTAGCAATGGCTTCGCCAGTTTACGGCCAACGATATGCCTGTCGCACAGCCGAGCGATCAGCACTGAATCATCCCGCAGACAATGCTTGAAATATTTCTTCGTTTGTTCGCTGAACTGCTTCGGCAATATCGACCGCACCCAAAATCGGCCGACCGATAACGAGAAGGTCGGCGCCATTGGTCACGGCTTTGGCAGGGGTTGCCGTACGTTCCTGATCGTCGGATTTCCTATACCAGAGGGGTCTGATACCAGGACATATTTTTTTAATAGATAGGTTCTGAATCCGGTGCAGATCAACCGCCGAACAGACAAGGTATTCATAACGCGAAGTCGCATCTAAGGCCATTCGCGCGACCATATCAATCAGATTCCCGCCCTTGTAATAACGGTTGAAGTCCTTTTGTTGCATGGAAGTAAGGATCGTCACACCGGCAATATGATCGCGCGGCAGACCATACGTCGAGGGATCATAACCAGAGCTACAATGGACGGTCGTGATGTCGGCACCGGCAGCAATATGCAGCGACAAGGATTCGGTCATTGCACTGGGAATATCGTAGAGTTTAAAGTCGAGCATGACTTTGCCGTAGGTTCTAATGTCAGACAAAACCTTTAAACCATGTTCGAGAATGCTGCGCCGGATCTTATAACCCCATACCAGGCCTTTGGTTTTGATCATGATCTCACGGGCCTGCTCCCATGCAACGTGGTCCAGCGGTAGGATAATTCTACTGTCCATCTGCCCTCCAATTATGGCGCAATGACGTCGTTTATACGTATAATTACGGAAGATCATGGTCCAAAACCGCGGATGCCCCAACAGGCAATATCGGTGGATACACGTGAGGCCGGCGATTTTATTGATCGGTAAAATAGACCATAAACGAAAATGATACCGACATAAAGATCTTTGTCTTACTTCTCTATTTTCAAAATAATCTATTGAAATAATGGACTTTTAAATGATATAAGGTATATTTTATCAGGTATGATCGTCAGATAGTGTCCACTATCTGACACGGGAGTCCTATGAATACTGGTTTGCAACAACAGACGATACCCTCCGGAAATTATTGGATCGGAGCGACCAGCCCGATTCTCCTCCAGTCTTTTCTGGGAACCTGCGTGGGGGTTGCCGCGTATGATCCCCAAGCGGGCATTGGTGGCATGATCCATCTGCTTCTGCCCGAACCGGTTGGGTCCGGAACAGAGCAGACCGACGCCCGTTATGCCCGTACCGGTATACCGCTGTTTCTCCATGAGCTTTATCAAGCAGGGGCCACCCGGGATAACTTGACGGCTGTCATCGCCGGTGGAGCTCTCGTGGGTCCATTGAACTCGACCGATCTGGATTTGAATATCGGCGGCAGAACGGCAGAAGTGGTCAATGCGCTTCTGTCCGAAGAGGGCATCACCATCGCTCACTGGGAAACCGGTGGTTTTTTCACTTGCAGCTTGAGCCTCGACATGTCCACGTTGTCTTACCACATCGAGCCTCTCGGCAGAGAAGAAATTGACATTGTGGGAACGGCCCAGCCTTCCTCCCTGGAAGATATACTGCTGGACATAGAAAAGATTCAACCGATTCCGCAGGTGGCTCTGAAAATTTTGCACATGATCGACACCGGCTCCTACGACATTAAAGCAGTTGCCGAGGAAATAAAAAAAGACCAGGTCATCAGTGCCCGAACGATCCAACTTTGCAACTCGGCCCTTTTTGCCAAGAAAAAAAATATTGAATCCTTGGACCATGCGCTTGTTTTCCTTGGAGAAAACCTGTTTGTTCGAATGATCATATCAGCAGCAGTGGAGAATTTCTTCGACACCTCGACGCAGGGATATTCCTTGTGCATGGGCGGCCTCTTTCATCATGCTGTCGGCACTGCGGTAATAGCCGAAAAAATCGCGCAATTCACTGGGGCTGTCGAACTTTCCACAGCATACACGGCAGGATTGCTGCATGACATCGGAAAGGTGGTGCTCGATCAGCACATTGCCTTGACCTACCCGCTCTTTTACCGCAAAATCAACCGCGAAGACGAGCTTTCGACCCGGGTCGAAAAAGACCTATTCGGCATCGATCACACGGTTATCGGCAGCAAGCTTGCCGATATGTGGGCTTTTCCAGAGTCGCTGAAAAGCATCATCGCCGACCACCACGAACCAGAAAAGGCGCTCCAACATACCAAACTGGTCCACATCGTCTATCTGGCTGATCTTCTCATGGCTCGATTCAATACCGGCATAGAACTCGAAGGGATGGGTGGCGGCTCCTTAGAAGATCGACTGCGACGGGTGGATCTCGACCCCGGAGACCTGACAACCATCGTCGACCTCATCCCCCAGGCACTGTTCAGCGCCGATATGGAAGCAGCGCCGCCAGGGTAACTGTTATGCAACTGAGTCGTCACCAAAAAGAGACCCTGCGCCAACTCCCCGGCGTCGATGCCATTCTTGAAATTTTAAAGGATACCGACTTCTTCGATGATATACCGCGATCCGTCCTGCTCCGCGCCATCCGGTCTGTCATTGAGGAACGACGGCAAATTATCATCCAGGATGATGGCAAGCGCATTGGCGACGGTCTCTCCGACCGGGCGATCATAGCGAGCGTCAAACGATCCGTCGAGCGTGCATCGGCACTGAATCTACAGCGCACGATCAACGCTACCGGCATTGTGGTTCATACGAACCTGGGCCGGTCACTACTGGCTGAAGCCGCTATTGAGAACCTTATCCAAATAAGCGGCAGGTATTCGAATCTGGAATTCGACTTAGAAAAAGGCAAACGCGGATCCCGATACGCCGCCGTTGAAGATATCATCTGCGAAATCAGTGGCGCCGAATCCGCCATGGTCGTCAACAACAACGCTGGCGCCGTACTATTGGCCCTCGAGACATTATCCAGGAATAAAAAGGTCATCGTGTCCAGAGGGGAGCTGGTGGAAATTGGCGGATCCTTCCGCATACCAGACGTTATGGCCAAAAGCGGCGGGATTTTATGCGAGGTCGGTACCACCAATCGCACGCATCCCAGTGATTATGAAAGCGCCATCGACGAACAAACCGCTTTGCTGCTAAAAGTTCATAAAAGCAATTACAGCGTTGTCGGGTTCTCCGCAGAAGTGCCCCTGAAGGAACTTGTCGATCTGGGCCATAAATATAACCTCCCGGTCATGGAAGACCTTGGTAGTGGGACCTTTGTCGACTTTTCGCGGTACGGTCTGATGAAAGAGCCGACTGTCCAGGAATCTGTCGCTGCCGGTGCCGATATCATCACATTCAGCGGTGACAAGCTTCTCGGCGGTCCCCAAGCCGGATTGATCATCGGCAAGAACGATGTCATCGGACGCATAAAAAGAAACCCGATCAATCGTGCGCTGCGAATTGACAAGATGACACTGGCAGCCCTCGAGATCACGCTACGGCTCTATCGGGATCCACAACTGGTGGTTCAGACGATACCCACTCTGCGTATGCTGCTGCAGCCGATCGCTGTTCTTGAAAAAAAAGCCGGCCAGCTGAAAAGGCAGCTTGAAAGGGCCGGGCAAGAGCGTTTGACGATACGGATTCTCGATCTGAATTCCAGGCCCGGCGGCGGTTCCATGCCAATGCTGGAGCTGCCCAGCAAATGTCTCGGAATAAAAGTGCGCGGAATGACGGTCAACTCGGTTGAAAAGGCCTTACGCCGGCAGTCCCCCCCTATAATCGGCAGAATTGAAGAGGACATGTACATCATGGATACGCGCACCATTCAAGATGACGAACTGGCGCTCATTCAGCACGCATTTGACAACCTATTGCAGAAGGATTGAAAATGACCCAGGATCCGAAAGAATTGGCGCCCGGCATGTCGGTAGCCCGCGACTTCATCATCTCCAAAGCGCACGCCGCAGGCAAACCGACGTGTAGCCCGGCAGTCGAAGCGGATGAAAATGATGGACTCCTATCGACCTACCCCCATCTGCTCAAGGGCAAATCACTCACGATTCGTGCCATGAGCCTCATGGAAGAAGTTTCCGTTTTCGGCACTGCCGTCATCGAAATCGACGGGACTCAATCTGAGACAAATTCAGACTGCGGAACAGTCTCACGGGACCTCCAGCTCAAAGTGGCCCAAGCCATAGAAACCACTTGCCAGTCCGTTGACGGTCTGTGGGGACTTGTCGGCAACACGGCATTTGGATGTTTTTTCCCCGGCTGCAACCAGGCGGAGACTATGGAGGTGGCCAACAAGATAAAAAAATTATTGGCCGCAGGTTGCCTAAATACCGTAACGATCGGTATCGCCGTATTCCCCACGCTCGAATACAAGAAAGACCGGATCCTCGACAATGCCGGTAAGGCACTGGAACACGCCAAGTTCTTTGGGTCCGACAGTTTGGTTTGTTTTGATGCCATCAGCCTCAACATCAGTGGTGACAAACTCTATGATAGCGGTGATTACCAAGGCGCCATCGACGAATTCAACACCGCCCTTTTGATCGATGCCAAGGATGCCAATCTGCATAACAGTCTAGGAGTATGTTACGGGGTAACCGGAGAATTTAGTAAAGCTCTCGACCACTTTTCCGTCGCCATTACGCTCGATTCCAAAGAAGCCCTATCGCATTACAATGCCGCACTGGTCCATCTCCTTCTGGGAGAACGGGACAAAGCCACCACCCACCTCCTCGAAGCGGACAAGAGCCCCCATCGATTGCATGAAGTGGCCCTGCAATTGGGCAAGCTGTACCTCGAAGACGACCAACACGATAAATGCAAGGCATATTTGAAAAAAGCAGCCGCCTGGCAACCGCAATCAGGCGCTGTTTACTCTCTGCTTGGGGATTGTTTCGCAGCACTCGGACAGTCCGAAGACGCCGTCGCTGCCTACAAGAAATCGTTACGTCTGAACGCCAATGATGCTGCATCGCTCTCCGGTCTGGGTTGGCTCTACAATACCATGGAAAAGAATGCAGACATTGCGAAGTCGTTTTGCCAACACAGCACAGATATCGCCCCACAAAACGGCCTCTACCGATATCGACTTGGAAGGATTTATCACAAGGACGGTCGATTTCAAGAAGCCAAACAAGAGTTTCAGACGGCTGTCGACCTGGGATATGAGCCGGCGTCGATCTATCTCGAAAAAGTTGAAAACCGCCTTATAGATAAGGCTTCCTGATCAATGGACGATCTCATTCTGAACATTCTGTCCGAGAGCCTGTCGGTCAAAGAACACGCCGTTAGGGACAACCTCGAAAACATCAAAACAAGCGTTCAGCATCTGGTCGGCTGCATCGCCGATGGACGTAAGGTTCTCATCTTCGGTAACGGCGGGAGTGCGGCAGACGCCCAACATATTGCCGCCGAGTTCGTCAACCGATTTATGATCGAACGTCCGCCGCTGGCTGCGATTGCCCTGACAACCGATTCCTCGATTTTGACAAGCATTGGCAACGATTATGATTTCGACGACATATTCTCCAAGCAGATTCAGGCCTTGGGCAAGAAAGGTGACATTGCCTGGGGCATCAGCACCAGCGGTAATTCGCCCAATGTGCTCAAAGGACTTCAAACGGCCAGAGAAAGGAACTTGTACACCATCGGGCTCGGCGGACGGGGCGGAAAAATGGTTTCACTGGTCGATATAGCGCTAACGGTGCCGTCCGATACGACTGCCAGAATACAGGAAAGCCACCTGACAATGGCACATATCATGTGTGAACTTGTCGAAAGGACGCTGTATCCGCAACATTTTAAATAAACACAAACTCTGCTTAAATAGCTTGATTTTTCCTGCCGGTTGATTATGATCCTCTCTTTTGCCTCCCCTTTCAATATTGAATAAAAATCGGGGCCGAATTCACCGGACAAAACATGGGCCTTGTACCTACGACCTATGAGCGCAGAAATTATACCGCTCTTCAAAAATAAATTCCGAAATCCGGAAGGGTGGTATCAGTGATTTTTGAAAAAAACGTTCGAATGACGGAACGTATTTTGATAAACACTATAAACCGGCATAAGGCAGAGGTAGCGATGTTTTACAGTGGGGGTTAGGATCTGGCTCCTGAAAGAGCAACCATCCGCACAACTGCTTGCGGTGCGCGCCAAGAGAAATGCCGTATCTATGGATGCGAGGAGATCATCATGCCGATATATGAATATCATTGTGAAGACTGTAACAAGGACTTCGAACGTTTGGTTTTCGGTAAAGAACAGCCGGATTGCCCGACCTGCAGCAGCACCCATGTCTGCAGAATGATGTCGACCTGCGGCTTTGTCAGCAAGGGCAGCGGTGGCCATACGGTGACCAAATCCGCCGGCTCTTCATGCGGTGGTTGTGCTGCCACAAGCTGTTCGGGCTGCGGTCATTGATCATGAAAGACTCCTTGCGCATCGGTACCCGCAGAAGCCAGCTTGCTCTGTGGCAGGCCAATTGGGTCAAATCCGAACTGCTCAAGCGCCACCCTTCCCTTTCGATCCAGCTTGTCACCATCAAAACCAAAGGTGATAAAATTCTGGATGTTCCGCTGGCAAAAGTTGGCGGAAAAGGCCTTTTTGTGAAAGAAATCGAAGAGGCGCTGCTGCAAAAACGGGTCGACCTGGCGGTTCACAGCATGAAAGACATGCCAGCCGAATTGCCAGCCGGTCTGTGCATCGGTCCGATCCCCCCACGCGAGAATCCAGCCGATGTACTGATTGCCAAAAATAACCTTGCTTTCACCCAACTCCCCGCTGGCGCCCGAATTGGCACCAGCAGCCTGCGCCGGGCCGCTCAACTATTAGGCATCCGTCCGGATATAGAAATCGTCCCATTGAGAGGTAATCTGGATACCCGCTTAAGAAAACTGGTTGATCCGGCAGAGGGGCTCGACGCCATTGTTCTTGCGGCTGCCGGTGTGCTTCGTCTGGGCTTGGAAAACCGTATCACAGAGTATCTCGATAGCCGTATCATGTTGCCTGCAGCCGGTCAGGGGGCCCTTTGCATCGAAATCCGGCAGGACGACCGGTCGGTCGCCGACAAGGTGAGTGGATTGAACCACCCGCCAACCCGGCAAATTGTGTTAGGCGAACGCTCTTTTCTGCATCGTTTAGAAGGCAGTTGCCAGGTCCCGATTGCGGCTCATGGCGAGATAAAGGGAAACCAAATACAACTTGACGGGCTCGTCGCCGATGTCGAAGGCCGAGAAATTATTCGGGACCACCTTATGGGACCGGTGGATAACGCTGAGACAATCGGTCGCGCACTTGCTGAGCAGCTCCTAATCAAGGGAGCGGACAAAATTCTTGAAAAACTGGTCGCTGATGAATAATACCCCGCAAAATGGATTGGTGTACCTGGTGGGCGCGGGCCCTGGTGATCCGGGCCTTATAACCGTCAAAGGGCTGGAATGCATCCGTAAGGCCTCTGTGATCATTTATGATTACCTGGCGGCCCCACCCCTGCTTAAATACGCCCGCGAAGATGCCGAGCTTATCTATGTCGGTAAAAAAGGCGGCGATCATACGTTGTCACAGGAGGGAATCAATTCTCTCATCGTAGAAAAAGCCCGAGAAGGAGCAACGGTTGTCCGAATGAAAGGCGGCGATCCGTTTATTTTTGGCCGCGGCGGGGAGGAAGCTGAGGTCCTTGTCGACGCAGGCATCCCGTTTGAAATCATACCGGGCGTTACTTCAGCTATTGCCGCACCGGCGTATGCCGGAATACCACTGACCCATCGGAAATATACCACTACCGTGGCGTTTGTCACCGGGCACGAAGACCCATCCAAAGCGGCGTCGACAATTGACTGGGCCGCCCTGGCTAAGGGGATCGGCACCCTGGTTTTTCTTATGGGAGTGAAAAACCTGCCCCAGATCACCCGCCGTCTGATTCAACACGGCAAGCCGGCCAGCACTCCGGTAGCCCTTGTCCGCTGGGGAACGACCCCGCGTCAGCAAACGGTTTCCGGCACACTTGAGAATATCGTTCAGCGCACAAAGGACGCCGGGATCAAAGCCCCGGCTATCATCGTCGTGGGCGAGGTGGTGACATTACGGCAGGCTATGAAGTGGTTTGATAAGCGCCCTTTGCTTGGGAAACGGATCGTCGTAACCCGGGCAAGAGCCCAGGCCAGCGATTTGATCCAACGTCTGTCCGAACTTGGTGCTGAATGCCTCGAGTTTCCGACGATCAAGGTCGAACCACCGCCAGACTGGTCACCTTTGGACAAAGCTCTCGAAAATATAGCCGATTACAGCTGGTTAATTTTCACCAGCGTCAATGGCGTGAAGTTCTTCTTTGAGCGATTGTTCGCACAAGGCAAGGACGTCCGTAATCTGGGACACTTACATACCGCCGCTATTGGTCCGGCAACCGCTGATAAACTCATGCATTTCGGACTAACAAGCGACATTATTCCGGACAGCTACCGGGCTGAATCGGTGGTGGCGGCTTTCAAGCGGGTGGATGTCACCGAAAAAAAAATATTGCTCCCGCGAGCAGCGGAAGCGCGCCCGGTCCTGCCCAAGGAACTAAGAACGATGGGAGCAATAGTCGATGAAATCACTGTATATCGCACCCGGCCAGTATCTGAGCATGCCGATCGCCTGATCGAAGAATTAGAGGCCAATGCCATTGATATGATAACATTCACGAGTTCATCCACCGTTGCCAACTTCAAGGCCCTGCTGCCTGAAGCCCGATTCTCAGAGTTGATCAAGTCAGCGACCATCGTCAGTATCGGCCCAATCACCACGGAGACCGCCGAAAAATTGGGATTCAAAGTGCACCTCACGGCCGAAAAGTTTACCATTCCCGGCTTGGTAGAAGTCATCCTAAGTCACGCATACCGTTCAACCAAGTAAGATTAGGTAACCAAGCGAGCAATACCCAATACCATCCGGCGATAACAAATCATTGACCTGCCTGAACGTATTGATATAATCGTATACGTATACGGCTGTCCCATCTTCCTTCTCCCATCTCGATCTTGGTACAAGGCGATCTGATTTCCGAAGCGGTTCAGAGATACAGCGAACCTCACCCCAGCTGACCCAGACGTTTACGGCTTCAGTTTACTGGCGGCAGCGCCCTCTATCATCGATGTCGGTGACTCTGCCATCAAGGGATTAAAAATCAATCTTCTAATGCCATCAAATGATTTCACGGCGTCCCTGGAATCCGCAGCCATCCGACACAACCAAATGGAAGCGCATGGGCAACACACTTGACCAATTACCGGAGATGGTCGACCTGATCCGTGCCATCAAGGAAACGATCATCACCAACATTATTTTGATCGGCCAGACTCCCGCCCCCACTTTCAGGGAAAGGAACAGGGCTCGGGTCTTTCTCGAACGCCTGGTAGAGTTTCAGGTTGATGAATGTACCACAGATGGTTACCGCAATCCGATCGGTGTTATCCGGGGTACCGAAGCCGAAAAGCCCCCGATTTTTGTCGTGGCCCACCTGGACACGCTCCCTACCAAAGACATCGAGCATCACTATCGTGTCGAGAAAAATGCCATTATCGGCCCCGGGCTCATCGATAATTCGGTAGGGGTCGGGGTTTTGATGTCCCTACCGGAAATCTTCCGCCAACTGAAACTGCGCTTCCGATCGGACATCGTCCTGGCAGGTGTGATTCAATCCATCGGAAAAGGCAATCTGCGGGGAATCCGCCATCTTGTAAAGACATGGCCGACCGCGATCCGTGGCGCCATCTGCCTCGAAGGAGCGGAATTGGGGCGGTTGAGCTATTATTCCGACGGCATGATCCGCTGTGAAGTGGCATGCGACATCGAAGCGGCGAGTGGGTGGGAACAGAAATTCAAACCAAATGCCATTGTCATCGTCAACGAGGTGATAAACCAAATTCTCAAACTGCGGCTGCCCCAGAGACCTCGCTCCCGGGTTATCATCGGAAAAATTTTTGGCGGATTCAAGCACGGCAGTATACCTCATGCCGCTTCCCTCGGTTTCGAGATTCAGGGAGACGCCGATAAAATGGTCAAATCAATACTCAAAGACCTAAAAGACATCGTTGCGGGTGTCGGACACGAATACGGCGTCGATTTGAATCTTAAAGTGATCAGTAACAGCAATGCTGCCAGGCTGAAATACAGCCATTCTCTTGTTAAAAGCACGGTTGAGGTGATGCAGAAGTTGGGATTGAAACCAACCAGCGGTTCAAGCGAGTCGGAACTGTCCATATTTTTAACGCACAAAATCCCGGCAGTGACACTTGGCATTACCCGCGGCCTCGATTACAAGCATGACAATTCCCGCGTCAAAATCGAACCGATGTTCAGGGGTATCGCCCAGGTCGTCGGCGTCATCCAGGCCATTGACAATGGAGTGTGTGATGGATAATTCCTGGCTTACCGATAACACCTTTCACTACAATGATTTCAGTAATATCGGTCGTTTGGTCGAACAAAAGAACCACAGAAAACTGACGATTTCCCTGTGCCTGCCAACCCTTAACGAAGAGAAAACGATCGCTAAAGAGATCGTTATCATGCGGTCTGAATTAATGATTAGATATCCGCTGTTGGATGAAATCGTGGTCATGGATTCCGGGTCGACGGATCAGACAATCGAAGTTGCCAAAGCCTTTGGTGCAGACGTTTTCGAAGCGGATCAGGTTCTGCCGCACCTGGGCCGGTTCAAAGGTAAAGGAGAAAATCTCTGGAAAGCGCTCTACGTGACCGAAGGCGATATCATCGTCTACCTCGATGCCGATATTAAGAATATCCACCACCGATTTGCGTATGCACTCATCGGACCGCTGCTGCGCAAGGACAACATAAAATTCACGAAAGCTTTCTACGATCGCCCTATCGCAACGGGCAAAAGTAAAATTCGGCCAACAGGCGGAGGACGGGTAACAGAACTCGTCATCCGGCCTCTGTTTTCTCTTTTCTTTCCGCACTTGACCCAAATTATACAACCCTTGTCGGGAGAATACGCCGGATACCGGGAAGTGTTTGAAAACATCCCTTTTCCCATCGGCTATGGCGTGGAAACGAGCATGATATTGGATATTTGCGAAAAATGGGGGCTCGATGTCATGGCCCAGATCGATCTTGAAAAGCGGGTTCATCGTAACCAGGACACCAAGGCTCTCGGCAAAATGGCCTTTGTCATTCTCGACACATTCTTCAGACGCATTGAAAAACAGCAGATCATAGAACTAAAGCACAGCCTCTATAAGGATATGATCCAGTACAAACTCGTAAAAAACAATATCCAACCGGACGTCTTCACAATTCAAGGGGTTGAGCGCCCTCCGATGATTGAAATTCCCGAATATCGTCAAAAATTCGGTTCCGCCTCAGACCATTTAAGCGCGGATCCTGGGGCGGCAATTCCGGTATTTCCAGACTGAATCAGTGGACAATCACATCTAACGATCCTTTTTCGAAACGGCAAATCAGATTTTATACCGTTTTTCAAAAATAAATTCCGTCATACGGAAGGATGGTATCGGTGGTTGTCGATAAAAACATCCGCATAACGGAACGTTTTTTTGACATCCACTATAAAAGAGGCGCGGGTCATGACGCCCATACGGACCGTTTTCGGAACGTGTCTGTGTCGCCGCATAGGTCCTGATTGACACTTTTGATAATCGGCGATAGATTCAGGTTGGATAATGAGTATAGGATTTCACGCGATGCCTGACTATCAGTTGATCGACCGCTACAACCGCCACCTGAACTACCTGCGGATATCTATTACCGATAGATGCAACTTGCGCTGCATCTATTGTGTCCCAGCAGACCGGTTGCGCCGTTTGTCGCATGCGGATATTCTGCGGTACGAAGAAATCCTGCGGTTGGCTGAGGTCGGGGTGGGTCTTGGAATCTCCAAGGTCAGGGTTACCGGCGGTGAACCCTTGGTACGAAGAGGGGCCGGTGACTTTCTGGCAGATTTATCTCAAATACCAGGGATTGCAGAGGTCACTCTGACAACCAACGGTATATTACTTAAGGAAAACATCACCCGAATCAAGAATGCCGGAATACGGCGGCTCAATATCAGCCTGGACACCCTTCAGAAGGCGAAGTTCAGAAGAATTACCGGCGATGATCTCTTCGACCAGGTTTGGAAGGGCATCATGGCAGCCAGTGATGCAGGAATCAACCCCATCAAGCTTAACGTCGTTGCCTTGAGGGGGGTTAACGATGACGAGTTTCTCGCTTTTGCCGGCCTCACCCGAGACTATCCATTTCACATCAGATTCATCGAATACATGCCGATCGGTAAAGCACGCATGAAGTTCGGCCCGCCTTTATTGGTTACCGAAATAAAGGAAAAACTGAGTCCTCTGGGATTGCTGGTTCCAATCGAAAAAGATCCTGGCGATGGTCCGGCCGAACGATTCAGAATAAAAAATGCAGTTGGCGAAATTGGCTTTATCAGCGCCCTGAGCCACCACTTTTGTAACAGCTGCAACCGTCTGAGACTGACCGCCAGCGGTCAGTTGCGTCCCTGCCTGCTATCGGATCGTCAGCATGATCTTAAGGGCCCGTTACGAAACGGAGCGTCCGATGAGAAACTGGCCGATATCTTCTGCCGGGCAGTTCTAAACAAACCTTCCGACCATAGCCTTACAGTAAACGAACCCTCCGGTGTCACTTGTCAAATGTCATCCATCGGTGGTTGATTTGTCGATGGACCCGTTATGGCTTCTTTTTGGCCGCTCGGTGAAAAGATTTCATGAAATATTCGGGCGAAGCGTTTCCCAGACGGATAAGAGTGCACCGCGGCGATAGCGGGTAAATGTATCTGTGATTCGGGTTTGTCCCGGTGCCACCTAACAGGTTCGGATAATCGCAACACGGCATTTCAGCCAATGATCATGAATGCGAAGGAGAAAAAAATCTGCTATAATCAGGGTTGATCAGATAAAATAAAAAATTCCTAAAACTGAACATAATCAGTAGATGGATTTCCAAAACCTTTTATCATGACGTCAACCCTTTCTCTGACAAACGATATCTCTGAATTCCAACGCCTCGCCCGTGCGATAGAAGACTTCGGTTCAGGGCACCGTCTCACCAAAAGCATCGTGAACGAAACCACCCTGGCCTTGGAAGAAATATTTTCCAATATTGTCAATTATGCCTATGATGATGAAAAGGTCCACCGAATTACCTGTCAGTTATCCGTCGAGAATGATCAATTGAATCTTGAAGTCACTGATGACGGTAGGCCTTTCAACCCCTTGATCATGCCTCCGCCTGATATCCATGCGCCGCTCGAAAACAGATGCATTGGCGGCCTGGGTATCCACATTGTGCGGCGATTGATGGATGCATTAGAATACCGCCGGGTCGAAGACAAAAACATCCTGACCCTAAAAATTACCCTCGCCAATTCAACCCCCTTGTAAACCTCATATTTTTCTAATGTACATGAAGAAGATCTCATAAAAAAACGATCTCGATGTCGCATTCTGGTATTGACGCTTTTTTCGGCGGATATATTGACATAGCCTGTATTAAAGAATGCTGAACAAGTTTTCCCCTCGGATTCGTGAAATAAGATACTTTAAAGGCAGCCATACCGACCGTGCCTACAGCATCCATCACCTGATCAATAAAATCTCCTGTCCATACACAATTTTAGCGTCATGGCCGTATGACGCACAATTGAGGCAGCGTCATTTTAAGCTTGATAACCTGCTGACTTTCTTCTAATCTCAAATTATTTGATTAAAGTTGCTTTAACTGCACCCAAGCGCGGCGGCACAGGCATTATATCGCTTTTCAAAAATAAATTCCGAAATTGGGAAGGGTGGTATAAGTGGTTGTATAAAAAAACGTTCGCGTAACGGAACGTTTTTTTGACAATTATTATAAAACAGCCGATCGGAACCGAGGGAGGTTGATTCATGACGACCACGTTAAATTATCGTAAGGGAATATTTGTTACAGGTATTATTCTGTTGATGCTTATTACCGGATGCACTCAGCCCAGCAAGCCGTCACCAGTATCGGAATTAACCGATGACGCCGTTCTAAGGGTCGGGGTATCTACCAATTCCCCTCCTTTTGTTTTCAAACAATCCGGAAAGATCGTTGGGCTGGATGCCGAACTGGCGCATGAATTTTCGCGATTTATCGATCGAAAGCTGAAGTTTGTCGAATTGAAGTGGAAAGACCAGATTCCGGCCCTTTTGGATAACCGTACCGACGTCATCATGTCCGGAATGACGATTACCAAAATGCGCGAGATGCGAATTGCTTTCAGCTCGCCCTATTATCGGACCGGACAGATGGCCATGGTTCGCAAAGAAAACAAAAACCGTTTCCCTGCCGGCTATTTCGGAATTCTCGGCCAGTCACCGTCAATGCACTTCGGTGTCGTCAAAGGGACCACCGGAGAGATGTTCGTTCGGAAATATTTTGCATCCGCGAGAAGAATAACGGCTTACCAAACAGGGGCAGAAGCCATGCGGGCGCTTTTGACACCGTTTTTGGTCAACCGTATCGATGCCTTTGTCCATGACGGGCCGATCCTGCTCATGCTACTGGCAAAAGAACAATCGGCGGAGTTGGCCATTGTCCCCTCCCTTTTAACAGAGGAAGATCTTGCCTGGGGGATTCGCAAATCTGACCCCGAATTGCTCGAATCGGCCAATCGTTTCATCAAAAGTCTGCGCGCAAGCGGCAAGTTGGATGAGATGACCCGGCGCTGGATTCCTTATACAAAATAATTCCATGAGGAGAGAATAATGACAGCTAAACGAAACAGGAGCCCAAGGCTTCTTGTTTTTGCCGCATTGGTTACCTTTTTGTCGGTCACGACGATCTCTCCCTTGGGATTCGAGCCGACCAAAGCTGATGCATCGCCCCAGGCTGTGTTAGCAACCCAGAAATCGAAAGGCGAGAAAGCGTCAAAAGATGGCGTCCAGCTGCCCGAACATATCGATGCCCAAAATATAGACAAATACATGGCCGCTCTCAGCGACGAGCAGGTCCGGCGTCTTTTGATCGAAGCCCTGAAAAAACAGGCTGATAAAGAGGCCGCGGCAGCAAAGCCGGCAGAGGACACCGGCCGCTTGGTCGGGTTCATCAACAGCTCAAAAGAATTGCTGGAGAAGTTGAAAGAGCGCGTCGCTTTCCTCCAATCCGGCGCAACCGCAGCTCCGGCAAAAATACCGCCGATTTTCACTTATTTAGGTAAAGGCACTGCCGATAAAGAAAGCCATCCGGAGCGAACCATCATAAGCGTCGTGGTTCTGTTCGCGGCCGCCTTCGGTGTCGTGCTGCTGTTCCGTTTTCTAACCACCGGCGCCCGCAGGCGTCTCGAGGACACCCCCGGCTCTAAAATGACGACGAGGATCGGCGCTTCGGTTGGACTGGCGCTGCTGCGCATTGCCGGCATGCTACTGCTTGCAGGTGCCACCCTGACGTTTTTTTATATCTTTCTGAACCGCACCGAGCCGCAGCGCGTATTGGTGGCCACGTATCTGGTGGCCATCCTGAGCGTTTGGGCGGTAGCGGTGGTATCCAGATTCTTCCTGGCGCCACACCGAGGACACCTGCGATTTTTACCGGTCAGCGATGACGCCGCTGTATACATTCATCGATGGGTCGTTGCCATCGCCGCGGTCACCAGCTTCGGAAGCCTGACCTGTGGGATCATCCGCCTGGCCGGTGCCCCCGAGGCGGACCACTTCAAATCATTGGTGGTGGTCGGCATCGTTGCTGCCGGCATGCTCATCTGGATGATCGCCGGCAGGCGCAAAGAGGTTGCTGCGATATTTCTGGAAGGATTGCCGCAAAAACAGCTTCCGCGCCGGACTGGCACGCCGCTGGCACATCTTCGCCGGTCCTGGGTGTCATCCTGCTGCTGGTCTTAACCACGGTAGAAGCCTGCTCGAGGACACGCCTCGCTTCTGGGGATCAAGACATTGTTGCTGATCCCCTTGTATCTGCTTCTCGATTGGGGATTGCGGAAAATCCTGGACGTCATCTTCGGCCTGGCCCAGCGGCCGGATGAACTGAAAGAAGCTACAAATACCAAGGGGACCGATGAGACGGCCGAGCGGGTTGAATTCGAAGACACCCTGTCGGCTCCCGGCAAAGAAGATTTTTCCGAGGGTTTTCAAGACGAGCCGATCGGATCATCAATCGGCGGGGAAACTGAGGTCAAGAAGAACTTGGACAAGGCCCTTGCGGCCGAAGGTCCAAAAACCGCCGCGGATGCATCCACTGAGAAAATGGAAGAATCATCCCGCCGTGTCAAACTCCAGCGCATGCAGCGCGTGATTCGAACCGCGCTGCGCGCTGCACTGGCAGCCTGGATGGCCTTCTGGCTCCTGGGCATATGGGGCATCAACCTGCCCATCGGAGAGCGGGTTTCCGAGGCCGTCTTCAACATTCTGGTGATTGTGATCATCGGCTACGTCGTTTGGGAGGTGATCAGCGCTGCTATCCAGCGACGACTCAGACAGGAAATGCCGGACGATGATGAAGAACGTGAGGAGGGCGGTGCCGGCGGGTCGCGCATCGGCACCCTTCTGTTGATATCTGCGCAAGTTCATGCTGGTGGTGATCATCGTCATGGTGACATTGATCACCCTGTCCTCCATCGGTGTTGACATCGCCCCCCTGATAGCCGGTGCCGGCGTGGTCGGCCTGGCGATCGGTTTCGGCGCCCAGACCCTGGTCAAGGATATCATCTCCGGCGTCTTTTTTCTGATCGACGATGCCATCCGGGTCGGAGACTATGTCGATACCGGCAAACAGAAAGGCATGGTGGAACACATCTCCCTGCGGGCGCTCCGGCTCCGTCACCCGCGCGGCATGGTCTACACGATCCCTTTCAGCGACATCAGCTCGGTCACGAACTTCAGCCGGGACTACATCATCACCAAACTCGATTTCCGCATCCCATTCGACACGGACCTCGAAAAAGTCCGCAAGCTCGTCAAGAAAGAAAGTCTACAAGAAAATACTCGCCGACGAAAAGCTGGCACCAAAACTCCTCGGCAAGATCAAATCCCAAGGGGTGCGCGAATTGGACGATTCGGCCATGATTATTCGCGTCAAATACAAAACGCCCCCCGGAGAACAGTTCGCCATCCGCAAAGAGGTCTATCGACTGATGCAGGAGGCCTTTCAGGAGGCCGGCCTCAAATTTGCGCACCGCAACGTGATCGTTGCTCTGCCGCCCGAGGTCCAGCAATCTCTCGCAAATACGGACAAGGACACCAGAGAGAAGGTGCTGGAGTCGGTCGCTGCCGCTGCCGGGGCCGTTATTCAGGCGGAAGATGAACAGAAAGCGGCCAAAGCAAAAAAATCCTGAACAGTCGGGTATCGGAGGGTTTAAGAACCATTTATCAAAGGTGAGGGCCGATTGAAAAATTTCGACTTTGTACTCATCGGTGGCGGAATTGTCGGTACAGCGACGGCCTGGAAGCTGAAGCAGCGGTATCCGGATGCAGATATCCTCCTGATCGAAAAAGAACCGTCTGTGGCCGGCCACCAGACCGGACACAATTCAGGCGTCATTCACGCCGGCGTCTATTATGCCCCGGGGAGTCTCAAAGCGGATTTCTGCAAGCGGGGTGCGGACTTGACCCTGGCGTTCTGCCGCGAACACAACCTGCCTTATGAGCAGTGCGGCAAGCTGCTGGTCGCCACCGATTCAACCGAATTTGACCGCATGGGAGCGCTGGAGGAAAGATGCCGCCAGAACGGAATTGAAACCCAGCGGCTGTCAGAAACAGATTTGAGAAAAAGGGAACCGAACATCGCCGGAATCGGCGCGCTGCTGGTGCCGGCCACCGGTATCACCGATTACAAAAAAATCACGGCTAAAATGCTCGATCTGTTCGCCGTGCTGGGCGGCGAGGTCAGATGTGGCACCCGGGTCAATGGGATAAAAGAGCTAAAGGATACTGTCCATGTTCAAGTGGATGCTGGCAACCGGGCCGGTGTCGGCACCATTGGCACGCAGCACCTGATTGTCTGCGGCGGGTTGATGGCTGACCGCCTGGCCCGAATGACAGGTATCGACATCGATTTCCAGATTGTCCCCTTCCGTGGGGAATACTATCGGCTTGCTCCTGAGTACAAAGACATTGTCAACCACCTCATCTATCCCATTCCCGACCCGGACCTGCCGTTTCTGGGTGTACACCTCACCCGCATGATCGATGGCTCGGTTACCGTCGGACCCAACGCTGTTATCGGTTGGAAACGGGAAGGGTATGGTCACATCAATCTGGATTTGAGGGACAGTATGGAGATGCTGTCCTTTCCCGGATTTTGGAAGGTTCTCAGACAGAACTACCAGTCGGGGTTGGGCGAAATCAGAGACTCTCTTTTTAAGCCGGGGTATCTAAAAAGGGTGCGCAGGTACTGCCCGCGCCTCAATGCCGGTGACCTCCATCCCTATCCGGCCGGTATCCGCGCCCAGGCCGTCAAAAATAACGGCAGTCTGGTGCACGATTTTCTCTTCGCAGAGAGCGAGCGCTCGTTTCACGTCTGCAACGCCCCGTCCCCGGCAGCGACATCGGCCATTCCGATTGGCGACTACCTGGTCGAAAAAGTAATGGAAAAGTTCAAGCTCTGATCTACGGGCGGATTGCCTGACGACAGACTGTTGAGTGCGATTGCCGTGGTGGCCGCGGATGAGCAGATTGAGCCATGCGAACGCCCACATTGCACGAGAAACAGCCGTCCGGCTATCGTTGGTGATGTCATCGGGCAATGAAAACGCAGCGGCCGACAGGAAGGCCGCTATAAGGGGAAGAACCGATCACGGCCGCCGACAAAATCACCCCCGATATCGCTGGAACCCGGAAACAGAAAGGGCACCTCACAAAGTTACCCTGTGAGATGCCCTCGCATTAAATCAAGCTGTCAAGTTAAACGACGGTCACGTTTACCGCAGCAAGACCCTTCTGGCCTTGCTCGACGTCAAAGGTCACCCGGTCACCCTCGTTAAGGGTTTTGAAGCCGGACCCGCTGATCCCGCTAAAATGAACGAATACATCCGTCCCGTCTTCCTGTTCGATGAAGCCGTAGCCCTTTTTCTCGTTAAACCATTTTACTGTTCCATTGGCCATAGAGACACCCTCCTTTCATTGAAATTTCTCATGGTCCCAAACTGCAGGTGCCACTTGGTCAAATGGATCCTACCTTCAGTACGAAACCGGCCCGCTGCTCATTGTAAACGAACCCTCGATGATTACGAGTAATATATAATCTGTTAAATGATAAAATCAAGCGATTTGTGTGGGGTGATCGATCTGTGTGCGAATCGTTATGATCAATTAACGACCCGAACCGTTATGACTCCCTCCATTTGGGTTCGTGATGTGCATCCCCACCAATCGGGCAATCAAAACGGTGAGGTAAATTTGTCCGATGATCGCTTCCAGAATTGAAAAAGAGTAGGCCGGGGCCGTCAAAGGCGATATGTCACCATAACCGAGTGTGGTGAGGGTAACATAACTGAAAAATAAATATACCAGGCGGGGGTTTTCGACCCAGTTTTGCAAGACGTTGAATGATCCGGGTGTGATGGTGTCTATCAGTGAATAGATACTGGCCCACATCAACCCCATGAGAAGATAGCCGATGAGGGCCGCGAAAATGACGTCGGGGGTGACCCTCGTACTATTGAGTATAAATGCCAGCAGTACGATAAGCGTGTAACCGAAAAACAGGATACTGAGAGAACTGCTGAAAATCTCAATGGCGATACCGCCGGAGAGTTCTCTTGCCCAGACGGCCAATAGCGCAGGAATGGCGAGTGAAAGCGCAATAACGGCGCTGCGTTTTTTCTGGCTGACAGCAAATATACCGGCGAGAAGAATGGTCGAAAAAAAGATATCGAATAAAAATCGGAACTGTATGGTTTTATCTAGGATCGGGCCAACAGCGAGGTATACGAGGATGGCTGCCAAAAGGGAAAAAAACCGTCCCTCCAGTGTGCTGCGAATGACTCGTGGAAAAAAATTTACCGCCATAGAGTCTCCTCCAGTCCTGCGAAAAGCCAGCGGGATGTATCCCGTTCTGATTCATTGATACCATCGCCAGTCAAACGACAAGTGTATCAGGCGAAGTTGGGCCGGGGCATTTTGGTTTTGATGGAGCCAAAACCGTACGGTATCGATCCGCACCATTTAGACTCATCTTGCCGGACCTTCACTCGTATATTCACCAGATAAACCAATCAACGAACTCTTGGTGGGTTGTGTCTGTAGATGATCCACTCGGCACCGCCAAGGTTGCGCCAGATCTATACCAAATCGGCGGCCCGGCGTCGAACATCCGCCTTGAATTAGGTGGGCCGTTTGTGGGCAACCCGCTATCAATCACTATCCATGAACATGCGCAGGACAGTCTGTTCAAGAATCAGGAGGTGCGGTCCGCGTCAAGTCGACAATTTCCATGCGATTATTGCGTTCAGGGTGCTTGCGGGACGGCCCTTCGGTCATTACCACCAGGGAGCCGTCCACCTCCTGGGTCTTGAGCCAGTTCCGGATCCAGACTCTCCAGTCGCTTGGATGATCAGTTTCGTGATAGGGAAAAACGCCGTATGAAAAGACAAGGTCCTGACAGGTTTTACCGGCGCTGCTGACTGCCGTAATCCAAACCGGAAGTCGGAAGCGCGATATTCTTCTGGCCGTCGAACCGCCATGGGTGGGAACGACCACCGTCGCCGGAGTCAAACGCTGAAGCGTGGTTTCAACGCTCAGTGCTATCATGTCCTCAAGCCCAACGGGTTCAATTTGGTTGCATGTCGTTAAATCATCGTGGATAGGAGATCCGGTTCTGTGAGGTTCAATGGCCGCGGCAATCGCCGCCAGCATGGCCGCGGCCTCAACCGGGTATTGGCCCATGGCCGATTCTCCGGAAAGCATGACGCCGTCCGTTCCATCCAGGATCGCATTGGCCACATCGGTTGCTTCTGCCCGCGTCGGTCTACGGTTAGTGGTCATCGATTCCAACATTTGGGTCGCAGTAATAATCGGTTTCCCAAGCCGGTTGGCTTTTCGCATGAGCTGTTTCTGAACAATGGCGATTTGCTCGATCGGTATTTCCACCCCCAGGTCGCCCCGCGCCACCATGATGCCGTCCGCTACGCCAAGTATGTCGCTGATATTGTCCAATGCCCGGGATCGTTCGATTTTGGCGATGATAAATGGGTCGTGGCCGCTGTTGGTCGCGGCCTTGCGGACAGCCGTGACGTCGGCGGCGTTTTCGACAAAGGACTGACTGATGGCATCGACACCGTTTTCCAATGCAAACTCGAGACATCGGCGGTCATGCTCGGTAAACGCACGGATACCAAGATCGATCCCGGGCAGATTGAGACCTTTGCGAGAACGGAGCTGTCCTCCGACAAGGACTTCGCATCGAACCTCATTTCCGGTCAACTCTAATACTTTGAGTTGGACAAGACCGTCATTCAAAAACAGCCGATCACCGGGCTGCACGGCCTGTGGAAGACCTTTAAACGTGACCGATACTGTCTCGCTGGTGCCTTCGATCTCTTCTGTGGTCAACGTAAAAATATCACCCGGCTTCAATTCGATCGGCTCTTCGGCAAATTCTCCGATTCGAATTTTAGGACCGGGAAGATCGGCCATGATGGCCACACGCCGTCCTGCGGTCTTTTCCGCGCTACGGATTTTCTGGATGGTCGTCTTGTGTTCGGTAAAATCACCGTGGGAAAAATTGAGACGCGCAATGTTCATTCCGTTTTGGATCAGACGCTCGAGGATGTCGATTGAATCTGATGCGGGACCGATAGTACAGATGATTTTTGTCTTATTTTTTGGGAACGGCACAGGGTTACCTTCTTTATTATTAGTCCGATGGCCGGATTCATCCGGTCACCGGGAATGCAAAGCAGTAAGTTCAATGATCTCTGGCAACACCGGATGAATGTCTTGTAAACCACTCTAAGCGGTCTTCAAAAACCATTTATCGGGCAACCCGCCGCGGTCATTGAATTTATATAATAAACATTGTTTCAGGTATTTGTGTATTCCTGGAACTGTCTTACCTTGGGGGTCTCCCCAGAAAACTGCGGGTTACCGATGATTATCATTGCGGTTTCTGCTTCAGCTGATCAGCCACAGCCTGGGCAGCCTTCCTGACAACATCGGGATCACCCAGATAGAAGTGCCTGATCGGTTTCAGATCTTCTTCCAATTCATACACCAGGGGGATTCCGGTCGGAATGTTAAGGCCGACAATGTCCTGATCGGAAATATTGCCCAGGTGCTTGACCAATGCGCGCAGGCTGTTGCCGTGGGCTGTAATGATAACATTCTTGCCGGATTTGACTTCCGGCATAATGAATTGTTTCCAGTAAGGCATGAACCGTTCGATTGTGTCTTTGAGACACTCTGTGAGCGGTATCTCCTGCGGGTTAAGTCCAGCATAGCGCGCATCCTTGCCGGGGTATCGGTCGTCGTCAAGGCTCAAGGCCGGGGGACGGATATCAAAGCTGCGTCGCCAGATATGCACCTGTTCCAATCCGTATTTGGCCACGGTATCGGCCTTATTCAATCCCTGGAGTGCGCCATAGTGGCGTTCGTTCAACCGCCAGCTGCGATTGACCGGCAACCACATCAGGTCCATCTCTTCCAGCACGAGCCAGAGCGTCTTGATGGCCCGTTTGAGAACCGATGTATAGGCTAAATCGAAAACATATCCCTCGTGCATCAACAAGCGTCCAGCCTCGATGGCCTCTGCGGTGCCCCGGTCAGTAAGCCCCACATCAGTCCAACCGGTAAAGCGGTTATCCCGGTTCCACAAACTCTCACCATGGCGAAGTAAAACAAGCCGTCGCATAGTTTTTCACCTCCCAAAAGGCCTCGTCTCTAAGGACTTCCCTTCACACCGTCGGAAGCACCGGATGCGAAATCGAGAATTATATCACCAGTAGCAGTTGAAAGTAAACGGTCATGCGTCACTTCTCGATTAACGCCAGTGAAATAACGACAGCGACATATCCTGGTTGAGTCGAACGGGACGGCTACTGGTGTTCAACTACTCCTTCCGCAATTGTTTGTAACAGTTGATCAATCCGTTGGTCGAGGCATCATGGGATCGAACCATTGCCTCGGTTTCCAGTTCCGGCAGTATTCTGCCTGCCAGCTGCTTGCCCAGCTCGACGCCCCACTGGTCAAAACTGAAGATGTTCCATATGATGCCTTGAACGAAGATTTTGTGCTCGTACATGGCGATTAGGTTGCCCAATGTTCTGGGTGTCAGCTTCTGAAACAGAATCGAATTGGTCGGTTTGTTG
>CAVRBA010000037.1:0-11834 GCA_963719015.1 uncultured delta proteobacterium
CACGGTTTTGAGGAGAGCAATCCGGTCGAATTCGACACGGATCCCTACACTGGTTTCTGGCAGCGTTTTGGCGTTGGATTTATGGGGATATTGCCGATTGAATCACAACTGTGACAAAAAGCGATTTCATAAACCCATCTAATGTCCAGTTGCTATGTTGTGGTCCTCCATATAGCAGCGCCACAGGGCCGTTTGCACGCGTTCCTGCATACGTCTTATACGAATACCGCGTGCTTTTTCGTCGGTCCGTTACGCCACGATTTTTGCGGCTTTGATCGATGAAAGAAATTTTCGTTTATGAACGGGCATTCGTGTACATAGAAATTCGATGATATCGTAAGCAAAAACCAATTAACGAAAAGACTTCATAATGAGACAAAAGACTCTGTGTATCACCGCTTGTCTGCTGTTTGCCCTTGTCGCCTGTGAGAAAAAAGAAGCCCCCAAGGAGGCGCCGCCGCCCAAGGTGACGGTCATCGTTACCGAAGCGCAGGAGGTTCCCATCCACCAGGAGTTTGTCGGCCAGATTTTCGGGCTGAAGGATATCGCCATACGGGCACGGGTGGAAGGCTTCCTGGAAGGGATCCATTTTCAGGAGGGCTCGGAAATCGAAAAGGGCACATTGCTCTACACGTTGGAGAGTCAGCCCTTTGAGGAGAAGGTGGCCGCCCAACAGAGCCGGGTTGCTGAGGCAAAGACGGTGCTGGCCAAGACCAAGGGCGATTTGGACCGGATAGAACCGCTCGCCAAGGTTAAAGCGGTCAGTGAAAGCGATCTGGACACGGCCGTTGCCCTGCTACGAGGCGGCCATTTCTTCTCTGGATGCGGCGCGAGCAAATCTGAGGGCCGCTAAGATTCAGCTCGGCTACACGAAGATATACTCTCCCATTAATGGGATTATCGGCAGAACCAAGGCCAAAGTCGGGGATTTTGTCGGGCGCGAGCCCAATCCGGTCATTCTGAACACGGTGTCGCAAATCGATACGGTTCTGGTCAACTTTTTCATCACCGAGTCTCAATACTTGGCGGTGGCCCGCTTCAGAGCCCAGAACAAAGCGGAGACCAGAAAGGCGGGAGAGTCCACCTTCGAGCTGATTCTGGTGGACGGATCAGTGTACGATCAAAAGGGTAAAGCCGATTTTGTCGACCGTGAGGTGGATCCCACCACCGGTGCCATGCTGGTCCAGGCGTCTTTTCCCAACCCGGATAAACTGCTTCGGCCGGGACAGTTTGCCAAAGTGAAGATCGAAGTCGAGGTGGTTAAGGATGGGATTCTGATTCCGCAGCGATGTGTTGCCGAGCTTCAGGGAACTTTCAGCGTTTTTGTCGTCGACGAGAGTAATAAAATCGAGCGCAGGGACGTAAAAGTCGGTCCGAAGGTCAGGGATTTCTGGCTGATCACCGAGGGCTTGAAGCCCGGAGAGAAGGTCGTGTACGAAGGATTGCAGATAGCCAGGGACGGGGTGGTTGTGGAGCCGACAGTTAAAAAGAAGATTGAAAAGGCGGAACAGGAGCGAGAGTAATCAGACATGGGTAATTTTTTTGTCAGACGGCCCATCGTGGCCATGGTTATAGCCATCTTCACGGTCATCGTGGGGGTCGTATTCTTGGGCGGCCTTCCCACCGAGCAGTACCCGAATATTACGCCACCCATCGTCGAGGTTCGCACCACCTATACCGGTGCCGATGCCATCAGTGTCGAGCAGTCGGTGGCGACACCGCTGGAGCAGGAGATCAACGGTGTCGACAACATGATCTACATGAAGTCGATCAATGCCAACGACGGGACCATGACGATCCAGGTGTCGTTCGAGGTCGGCACCGACCCGGACATGAACACCGTGTTCACCCAGAACCGGGTGGCCGCAGCAACGGCCAAGTTGCCCGAGGAGGTGAAACGATTCGGGGTGACGACCCAGAAATCGCTGCCCAACATTCTGATGCTGATTTCGTTGACATCCGAAGACGGACGCTACGACCAACAGTTCCTCGGGAATTATGCACTCATCAACATCAAGGACACCCTGGCCCGTATCAGGGGTATCGGGCGGGTCAATGTCATCGGTGCCAGTGACTATTCCATGCGCATCTGGATCAAGCCGGACCGGCTGGCCACTCTGGGAATCACGGTGCCTGAAATCGTTGAGGCGATCCGGTCTCAGAGCGTTATCGTGCCCGGGGGTAAATTCGGTGCCGAACCGGCCCCGCCGGGCACTGAATTTACCTACACGGTAAGGCTTCCCGAACGGCTGCAAACCGAAAAAGAGTTCGGCGAGATTGTTATCAGAACAGCTGAGGACGGCTCCCAGGTTAAAATCAAGCATATCGCCCGAGTTGAGCTGGGCGTGGAAACCTACAATGCTTTCACCCGGCTCAACGACAAAGAATGCGGCATGATCTCCCTTTACCAGGCGCCCGGTTCCAACGCGGTCGAGCTGGCCGAACAGGTCCGGCAGACCATGGAGGAACTGGCCGCCTCTTTCCCGGAGAGTATCAGGTACGATATCTCTCTGGACACGACCTTGGCGATTACCGCCGGTATCGATGAAATCATTGAAACGCTGTTTATCGCCCTGGCGCTGGTGATCCTGGTGGTGTTCATTTTCATCCAGGACTGGCGCGCGGCGCTTATTCCCACCATTGCGATACCGGTTTCACTGGTGGGTGCCTTCATCGTATTTCCGATGATCGGTTTTACCATCAACGTGCTGTCCCTTCTGGGCCTGGTTCTGGCGATCGGTATCGTGGTTGACGATGCCATCGTGGTTGTGGAGGCCGTGCAGGTTAAAATCGAAGAGGGAATGGATCCCCGAACGGCCACAGAGGAAGCCATGAAGGAGGTCACCGCACCGGTTATCGCCACCACCCTGGTTCTGGTGGCCGTCTTTATCCCGGTGGCCGTCATGGGGGGCATCACCGGAAGGCTCTACCAGCAGTTTGCCATCACTGTGGCGGTGTCGGTCGTCTTCTCCTCGGTCAATGCGCTCACGTTCAGCCCGGCGCTCTGTTCTCTGCTGCTCAGAAAACGAAAAGAGTCCCGCGGTCCGCTGGGCCTGTTTTTTCAAGGTTTCAACAAGGTCTTTGACAAGTCGACCGATGCCTATATGAAGGTGACCAACATCGTTACCCGCAAGATTATCCGGGGCCTCGTCTTTATCGTCGTTATCGTGGTCGGGTTGGGTTATTTGGGAAAGGTTCTTCCCGGTGGTTTCATGCCCGAAGAAGACCAGGGATATTTCATGGTCAATATTCAATTGCCGGATGCCGCTTCCATGCAACGTTCTGATGCTGTGACCAAAAAGGTCGAAAAAATCATTGGACAATATGAAGAGGTGGAATTTATCACCGCGGCAACCGGGTTCAGTATGATTTCGAACAGCTATTCGTCTAATGCTGGTTTTCTGTTTATTGCCCTCAAAGACTGGAAAGATCGGAAAAAGACAGCTAATGAGGTGGTTGCCCTGCTAAACAAGGATTTTCGCGCGGGTATCAACGAGGCCCAGGTGTTTGCCTTCGGTCCACCGGCCATACCCGGGTTGGGCAGCGGTTCGGGATTTACCATCCTGGTTCAGGACCGGCGGGGAAATACGACCGAATACCTTGCCGATCAGACTGCCAGATTCGTTCAAGCTGCGATGGAACGACCGGAAATTGGGTCCGTGTTTACGACCTTCCGGGCCACCGTCCCCCAACGTTATATGGATATCAATATCGACAAGGTTCTCAAGGCCGGTATTTCCTTGAACGACATCTACACGACCATCGGTGCCTTTCTGGGCGGCTCGTACGTGAACGACTTCAACCGTTTCGGCAGACTCTACAAGGCCTATATCCAGGCCGAACCGGAGTACCGGTTGAGCGAGGAGATGGTCAACCTGTTTTTTGTTAACAACAGCAAAGGGGACAGTGTGCCCCTGGCGGCCTTTGTCAGGATCAGAGACATTTCCGGCCCCGATTTTACCAACCGGTTCAATCTATACCGATCGGTCGAACTCACCGGCGGACCGGCCCCCGGTTTCACATCCGCCCAGGCGCTAAGCGCCTTGGAGCAGGTGGCGGCCGAGGTACTGCCCGGGGATATGGGCTATGCCTGGAGCAATATGTCCTTTCAGGAGAAAAAGGCCTCCGGCACCGGCGCGATTGTGTTTGTCTTTTCCCTGGTGTTTGTTTATCTGATCCTCGCCGCTCAGTACGAAAGCTGGTCGCTGCCGCTCAGCATCCTGTTGGGAACACCGTTTGCGATCTTCGGGGCCTTTGTGGCGTTGTATCTGGCCCGGATGTACAGCCAGAGTTTTGAGCTCAACATATTTGCCCAGATCGCCCTTGTCATGTTGATCGCCATGGCGGCCAAGAATGCCATTTTGATCGTTGAATTTGCCAACCTGGAATTCAACAAAGGGCTCACGCTGTTTGAGGCCGCCACCAAAGCAGCCAAGTTGAGATTTCGACCGATCCTGATGACCGCATTTTCTTTCATTCTGGGTGTGTTGCCGCTGGTCGTCGCTTCCGGTGCCGGGGCCGAAGCCCGGGTGGTTATGGGTATGGCCTTGTTGGGGGGAATGACCCTGGCGACAGTACTGGGTGTTTTCTTTTACCCGATGCTGTTTGTCTTTATCGGTAAGATCGCCCGTTACGAGCAGAAAAGGGATGCGCAAAATAAGGCAGTGTAGAGGACGCGATGAATTTTGTTCAACCAAAGACAGCGATTAAGATAGCGGTCGTATGGGTATCAATTCTTCTTTCGGGTTGTGCCGTGGGGCCTGACTTTAAAGAGCCGATCGTCGAAACGCCCGAGAGCTATCGGTTGGATACCATGCCGGTCGAGACCACCGAGGACCTCAAGTGGTGGGAGATTTTCGAAGATCCGGTTCTCTACACCCTTGTGACCACGGCCCTTGAAAACAACCGCGACCTTAAAATCGCCGTTAGCCGCATCGAGCAGGCCCGCGCTTTCTCTGGGTTTTACGAGGGCCGACCAGTATCCCCGCCTCGACGCCGAGGGCGGGGCCAGTGCCGGTAATTTTATAGGCCAGATTACGACCGGGTACTACCGATACGACCTATTTTATCGCCGCACCGTTGAGCTGGGAAATCGATATATGGGGCAAATTTCGCCGGGCCTCAGCATCGGCCCGGGCCGAGCTTTTTGCTTCCGAGTACGGTCTCAGAACGGTCCAACTCAGCCTCGTGGCCGATGTCGTCAACACCTATTATGTGCTGCTCGATTTTCATCAACGGCTGGCCATTTCTCGAAATACGCTCAAATCCCGGCTGAAGAGCCTGGACATCATCCAGCAGCGCTTTGACAAGGGCATCATTCCCGAGCTCGACCTGAATCAGGCCCAAATCCAGAAAGAAATTGCCGCAGCGGCAATACCGGCCTTCCAGCGATCGATTGCCCAAACCGAAAATGCCTTGAGCATTTTGATTGGTCAACTCCCCGAATCCATAGAGACCGGGGCAGATCTGGTCAGTCAAACCCTGCCGCCGGATATACCGACCGGTCTGCCCTCTACACTTCTCCAACGCCGGCCCGATCTCCTCGAGACCATGTACTTACTGAAGGCCCAGACCGAAAATATCGGCATCGCCGAGGCGCTCCGTTTTCCGGCCATTACGTTGACCGGCACGCTGGGTGTTGCCAGCACGGATCTGGCGGGATTGACGTCATCCGGAGGCTTTTGGTCGGTCGGTGCCGGCCTGTTGGGCCCGATCTACAATTTCGACAAGAATATCCGGCGGGTCGACATCGAAAAAGCCCTCACCAAGCAGGTACGCTACCAATACGAAAACACAGTCCTGAATGCTTTCCGCGAGGTCGAGGACGCTCTGGTGGGAATCGAGACGTATAAAAGGCAAATCGCGGCGGTGGGAAGCCAGCTCAAAGCCGCCAAGAATGCCAATATGCTGTCAAATGAACGCTACGATAAGGGCTTCAGCAGCTATCTGGAGGTATTGGAAACAGAACGATCCCTGTTCAATGTGCAGTTGCAGTATTCCGAATTGAAGCAGAGGTACTTGAATGCCTATGTGGATCTTTACAAGGCGTTGGGCGGGGGCTGGATGACGCCTTCGGAAATGGGAGAAGCAAAATCCACAGCCAAAATCCGGACCGTTGCCCACGAATAAGGCTGAAGCTGACATTTACTGACTGTTGATCGTTCTTCCACAAGCGAAGTCGAAAAAACCTCAATTCTGAAGTTCCTCTAACATCCGCTGAAACACCGGCCCTTTCGTTACGTTTTTCAGCGATTATAAAATAATCGTTCTCTTAGAGACAGGATTTCGTATCGAAGGAGAACCAACGCTATATTTTGGGAACTGGAATGCGGACGTTTGGATTGATTTAACTTTGTCGGTATTATATTAAAGATGCGCGAAGGCAGTACCGCTAATCCAAACTCTAAAATTCCCAATCCAAAATATGCCAGGAGAGATCAACTGTAGATAAAGGAACGCTAATCTGACATCCAGAAAACAAACAAAAAGAAAGGAGATTTAGATGAGCGCCAAGAAAATTCTCATGCTGGTTGGTGATTTTGTGGAGGATTACGAGGTGATGGTGCCGTTTCAGGCATCTGCAAATGGTCGGTCACACGGTGCACGCGGTGTGTCCCGATAAGAAAGCCGGTGACACGGTTCGAACGGCGGTACACGATTTCGAAGGCGACCAGACCTACACCGAAAAACCGGGACACAATTTTGCGCTAAATGCCACTTCGACGAAATTCGGGCTGAAGATTACGATGCCCTGGTTATTCCCGGGGGTCGGGCACCCGAGTATATTCGGCTCAATCAACGCGTCATACGGATCGTGCGCCATTTCGCCGAAGCTGCCAAACCGATTGCCGCCGTCTGTCACGGCGCCCAGGTCCTCGCCGCCGCCGGCGTCCTCAAGGGTCGCAGTTGTTCGGCATACCCGGCTGTGGGCCCGGACGTCAAAGAGGCCGGGGGCGAGTTCATCGACATCGCTGTCGACAGCGCCTATCGGGATGGCAACTTGGTTACCGCACCGGCTTGGCCGGCCCACCCGCAATGGTTGGCAGCCTTCCTGGAAGTTTTGGGCACGAAGATCGAACCATAGTCATAGTACGCGGGGGTAAGAAAAACGTGAAAACTTTTTAATCATTAGTATAAAGTGGTTATCCCAAAAAAAGTTCCGTTATTCGAACGTTTTTATCTACAACCACTTATACCGCCCCCTACCGTATTTCGGAATTTATTTTTGAAAGGCGGTATAAATAGCGGGGGTTGAATTTCTAACAAGCAAGAGTATTTGAATATAAAAAGGCAAACCATAAAATTGTGGGTTCGCCTTTTTTATTTTTGGGTATTGGAACCAAGCAGACTATAGGGGTTGATTTCTGTTAGGCTTGAAGGGCATTTATTCATAGGGATGTTGGCGTACTAAATGCCTAATACAGGTGCTCAATGGTTGAAAAGGCTTTTGTTAGATAGTAGAAAGTGTTTGTTCACCCATACGGTTGATATGCATTGTAGAGAATGCCAAAGGCTTGAACCGGGCTTTTTCACGCTTAATCTTGGTGGCCTCCATGAATTAGGATTTTGGCTCATTCGTAAATCTTGAGCGGCGATATACTATGTCTCACCAACGTTAACGACATTATTAAATGATCCGTAACTATTGGGAGCGGTAAGCTCATCCTCCAGGCTCTCTCGCCATTTACCATCCACCATAAATTTAAACTCATATCTGCCGGCCGGAAGCACCAGCGTTGTTACCCACAGGCCATCTTTATCTTTTCTCAAGGGATTTTTCTCGGCGTCCCATCCGTTGAAATCCCCAGCCAACGAAACTTGGCTTGCCTTCGGTGATTTCAGCCTAAAGGTAACCTTGTGGTTTTCCCGCTTGACGCCCAGGCGCTGATCATCCAGTTTCCCCCCATTTGCCAGCCATAACAACCGACGTACCTGGTATCGACTATTTTTAATATAGTTTTCAACAAGCCCGAATAGTTGCAGATAGGGATTACTGGATTGCATTTTATTTTTCAAGGCAGAGGTAATACCCTGCGTCGAGGACAGCATATCGTTCAAATCCTGACCAATCACACTCAGCACCTTGCTTCTTTCCTTCTCAAATTTTTTGGCATCTGACGGATTTTCATGCACATTATTGTACTGGGACATATTTCGGATGACCCCATAAGTGCCGATATGGCATGCCTTTCCAGTGGTCTTTTCCTTGCGGTAGACGCCGGTTGCATGCAGTTCAATAACAGAAAAATGTCCGTTAGCGTTGCCGTCGTCGGTTTGGCGAGGTCCCGGTTTCAATCGCAATGTCATGCCCGAAGTGGCTCTTGGTCCGGTACGTCTTTCATTGAAACGCCAGCGGGCATAAGGAAGATCTTCATCCCACAGAATCGATTCATAATTCTTGCCGACCAAATCAGCCGAACGATAACCGAATGTTTGGGCTACCGGGTCATTGATGTACTTAAACCGGCCGGCAGGATCGAGTGTATAGATCATATCGGGTATATTTTGGAGCATAAATCGAAAGCGACGTTCCGAAAGCTTCAGACGATTGTCCAGTATGCGGGTCCGATTGAGAAGCAGTTTTTGTTGCAAAGCATTTTCGACGGTTTTGAGCAACTCTTCCGGTTCAAAGGGTTTCTTCAGATAATCATAAGCCCCTTTACGCAATGCCTTGACAGCCGTATCGACCGTTGCGTCACCCGTCATCATAATAACAGGAGTCCCTGGTATTTTGGAAAGAATCTGTTCCAGAAGTTCAAAGCCATCGAGGCCGGGCATGTGAATATCCGATAGAACCAGGTCGATATTTCTACGTCCTATGTTCTCGAGGACAGAGTCACCGGAGGTGGCATATGCTGCCTGATAGCCGTAATTCCGTAGAATAGCCGTCAAGCTTTGGCACATTCTTTGTTCATCATCCACAATGAAAATTGCAGGAACCTGTTTCATAACAAGACTCCTTTGAATTCCCGTTCTTTTTTCGAATGCTTGCACAGGGATGGGTGGAGGTGTCTTTTCTACCGGCTCTAACTTCAAATGCCATGATGATTTGCGGCCATATTCCTTTTATGCTCTTAATAGTGCTTCGTCAATTTTCCTCATGGCTTTTACCCTCTAATAAGAAATATAGACGATTGAAGAATGCACCGGTTTGAACAATTTCGTTGGCAGACTTTAATTAGTGCCCATCCGCGATCTTTTCAAGGCGCTTTTAAGTGTCCGCACAGCGGCGTATTAAATTAAATCTATTTAGGTTCTAGTTCCCTCAGCTTGCTGAGCTAAACTGATAATAACCGATCGGCAGATACCTCGATGTTTGCAGCGGGGAGGTGCATTAATCATTTTTTCGCCTTCTTTTTTAGGTTTGTATTCATTTAAGAAGATGTCAAAAATTGAACCTTAAGATGAAGGAAAGAACGATATTGATAAATATGATTCTTTTCACCTGTTACCTCCTTTCATTACTGAGACTTACCGATAGATCCTTAATTAGAGCGGAAACATAGAATCCCAAGGTTATTACTCAAGATAAAGAGGGGAACAGTTAAAGAGTGTAACAACGATTGGTGAGAGGGCGCTGGGAATTAGTTCAATATAATAATGACTGCGTTGGTCAATTAGTAGCGTCGAAATAATATCGATTGAGATCCCCTAAATTTAAGCATAATCAAATATTAACGATCATGTCAATACACATTGTGGCACATTGCTGAGCATGTTTTTCCAAAGATTCAATTATAAAAAATCACACCACCGATGAAGATGCTGTCCGGCTATCTCAATAAAATGACCTCATGATAGCTAATGGATCATAGCTGGTACCAGATTTTCCAATGATTTCGGGTAAGACGAACCTTAGTTAGTGCCCATCCGCGATCGAGATATAGTCAATAGTTGTGTATGAAGAAATTAGGCGGCGATCCTTTTTTCTTCAACACCATTGACGAATTTTACTCCTCGAATTACTTCTGCCAAGCGCTGTGGGTGATGTAATCGAATCCACCGTTTCTGTGCACACTGACAGAGTTTGAAGGCCATCGTGATCACGGTCTGGGCTGAAAAACAGCCGCGCACTTTTTTGGTTCGCAACCTTACTGTCGCAAAGGTTGATTCAATCGGATTGGTCGTGCGAATGTGTCGCCAGTGCTCAGCCGGAAAATCGTAAAAGGTCAGCAGCACGTCGCGATCCTTCTGGAGGCACTCTGCCGCCTTCGGATATTTGGCCTCGTAGAGTCGAACAAAATCATCGAAGTGACGTTGGGCCTCATCCTTTTCCGGGGCCATCCAAATCTGATGCAGCTTGTCTTTCGCCTTTGCCTGCAGGCTCTTTGGCAGTTTATTGAGCACATTAGCCGTCTTGTGAACCCAGCAACGCTGCCAACGGGTGTCGGCATATACCTGGCTGAGTGCTTTCCAAAACCCAAGCCCGCCGTCTCCTATAGCCAACTGAGGACCTTGATCAAGACCACGAGCCTTAAGGTCCAGCAGCAACTGGGTCCAGGATAATTCGCTTTCTCGGAAGCCGCCCTCGATGGCCACCAATTCCTTGTGACCATCTTCGGTGGCTCCAATGATGACCAGCAGGCACTGTTTGTCATCCATGCGCACATTGCAGTAAATGCCATCGACCCAGAAATATACGTACTGTTTACCGCTCAGATCGCGCTTTTGCCACTGATCCAGATCCTGCTGCCAGCTGGCCTTTAAGCGGCTGATGGTTGATGGTGACAGGCCAGGGGCATCTTTGCCAACCAAAGCGGCAAGGGCATCGGTAAAATCACCGGTGGAAATACCTTTAAGATACAGCCAGGGAATCAAGTGTTCCATGCTTTTGGTTTTGCGAAGATACGGCGGCAGAATCGAGGACCTGTAATGAATCCTCTCCGATGGATTATTATGGCGGTCCCGAATGCGCGGTGCTTTGACCGCGATCGGACCGACTCCGGACTGGATCTCGCGTTTTGGCAGGTAACCGTTTCTGACGATGCGTCGTCTGCCGATCTCGTCTTTTAAATCGGTGTACTGGCTGATAATAAGCTCGATCTCGGTCTCCAATGCCTGGGCTAACAAATCACGTGCTCCCTGACGAATGATGGTTGTGATCGGATCATCAATAAACGGCTCTGGCTTTTTCAAATCAATTACATTATCTTGGCTCATGGGTGGTGTATCCTTTCCATTTTTAAGGTGGCCGGTTGACTGCCGCGAACAATCTTCCGGTGGATACACCGCCTTTTCTTCTAAACACAACTTTTAATTATAACTCTCCGGAGTGCCATTCGAAATCGTGAGCAAGGTCATTCTCCGTCACGCCAATCTGGCAACCACTCAGCGGTATCTTGGAACAATTAGCGACGCAGAGGCGATACGGTGGATTGAAAACCTATATGGCTAAAAAGAAAAGGGGTGAACCCCGTTTGGATCTCACCCCATACTTTTGGTTATGGTCTGGTTAGTGCGCCACGAGCGCACTTTTAACATACAGTGCGCGTAACTGCGCGAGAGATGGGGGAGGGCCCCTCGGAGCCGGCTTGCAGGAGCTGGTTTCAAACCGCCTCACGCTACATTGGTAAAGAGCCATTGTGGTGAACGGTTGAGGGAAAGTCACGGCATAGGATCGTGGCGAGGTATGAATCAGAGAGACGAGCAAAAGCGAACCATCGATGAGGTGTCGAAATCATATGGTGGGGTCAAAACTGGGTTCCTAGCCAGGGCCCAGGATAAGTTCAGGGGATACCTGTTTACGGCCTGAGCGGCCTCCGGCATAAAGTTGGCGTGACTCTGATCCAGGCTCTCGCATGGAACGTGGGGTGCGCTCGGGGGAAGCTTGTGAC
>CAVRBA010000038.1:0-39582 GCA_963719015.1 uncultured delta proteobacterium
TGGTCAAATCAGAGTTGGGGAACATTTTGGTAAAGAAAAAATCGTCCGACCGAAGATGGGCCTCCAACACTGGTTGCAACTCATCGCCTTCCAGGTTGATCTGAAATATAGCTAATCTACTATTTGCATCCCAACTCACTTGACAACTTGCAATGTATAGATTTAATAATATTTTTGGCTTTAGTTGGGTTAAAGTCCTCCCTCTGCTAACGTTACTACCATCTTTCTGATTTAACATCTGCGCTCTGATATCTCATCGATGATAACATAGGACTTTTCAGCGAGCTTAATAAATTGTTGCCCTGATTGCAGGCGACAAGGGTCTTAAAATCAATTGTACAAACGAGTCGATAACAGGGAAATGAATGATGGTCACTGAATGCGAGTTTATAAGCATTTACAATGAGTATTATACCAAAATCATTCAATATCTTTCTAGAATCGTAGGACCCAATGACGCTGAGGATTTAGCACAGGATGTTTTTAATAAAATAAGCCGGAACTTGGGCGGGTTTAAGGGGAAATCCAAACTATCAACATGGGTATATCGAATAGCAACCAATGTCGCAATTGACAGATCGAGATCTGCCTCGTACAAACAGTCATCGGTAAACATACCTCTTAAGGACACCTCCGGATTCGGTATCGAAAACGCCGGTAGACCTTCCAGGCCATCAGCTGTAGATCAGGTTGTCATCCGGAAAGAAATGAGCGAGTGTGTCACTGAATATATCGACAAACTGCCCTTCAACTACCGACTTGTGTTGGTTTTAAGTGAAATAAAAGGCCTGTCAAACCAAGAAATTGCCAATATTCTGGAAATATCAGTTGATAATGTAAAGATAAGGCTTCACCGTGCCAGAACCAAACTTAAAGCAGCACTTAAAAATGGATGTGATTTTTATTATGATGAGCAAAACACCCTTGCCTGCGATCGGATACAAGTCCCCATATTACCAAAGGTTCCCAAATAAATATTTCTAATTTCCTGACTCAAATTTAAGCCTGCCTTATTGGATCCACTATTAGGCTTCCTATTTATTATTTGCTCAAAAAAAATGAATTGTATGTGTATCCTTTCCTCAGGCGGTTTCGTCTATGGGATTAAAGGGGATGAAGAGAGGTGATGGTGCATGTGTAATTCCGCTATGGAAACAATGCCTCAACCTTAGAAGGATATCATCCCAGCCAAGCTTTATCGCTCATCGTTCAAAGCGAGAGCAATACCGTGTTTGCCGGCCGTAAGTCTTAATAAAATAATGGATGTAAAGGAGGTAATTCGTATGTATGGTTCAGAGATTACTTGGAATTCTTTTTGGTGGATATTTCCGATATTTATGATGGTTCTGTGTTTTTTCGTGATGAGGGGAGGACGGGGGTTCAGGATGTGCTGTTTTGGCCCCCGCGACATTGATAAATATCAGACCAGGGAATCGGATTCCGCAATAGAGATTCTCGGCAAGCGCTATGCTTCAGGTGAGATCGACAAGGAGGAATACGAAGAGAAAAAAAGGACATTAACAGATTCAATGGATTCTATAAGAGAATGATCGTAAATGCTCTAAGGAGGTTTCACATGAGAAGCGTAGAACCTAAAAAAGCAGCAATAATTAGTCCGACAACGGTTAGTCGCCCCATAGGAAAGATGACCGTTAAAAAGAATATGAGCCAATCGAAGATTCCGGTTCAGTCCTGTGAGGGGGCCTGTATTAGAGGAGAAATTGCCCGGCGTACGGCCAATATCGTTTCCAAAAACAATTCTTACAGATTTTGAGAGAAGAACGATAGGAGGGGAAAAATGCCAGTCTATTTAAAAGACATAAATGAGTTTCCTGAACTTGAGAGCTTCAAATCTGTTTTGATTGTCCCCTGCCGATTCTGTCCAGCGGCCAGTATGGCCGTGAGAAGAAATAGACCTTATTTTGAGGTCTTTCGGAGGTTTTTAAAGACAGCTTCTTATGAAGAACTCATAGAAACTATTAAATCCAATTTGGAAAAAAAGGGAGTCAAAACAGATGTTTTTAAGAGTAGATTGCTCCACCAATTTGTTGTTTGTATGTGGACTTCAAGGCGTCGAAAAAAGCTATTGAAACGTGCACGCAAATATGAAGCTCTGGTAGTACTGGGCTGCGAAGCCGCGGTGGAAACGATCCATGATTCTGTCAAATCGACTTCATGCAAAGTATTCCAAGGCATGAGATCCGAAGGTATTATGACCGTTAAACCGTCATTTCACCTGCCGTGTAACATATCGCTAGAACTAGACAAAATAACTCCGCTTGTTCATCAGGCTAAACAGTCAGTGCCGTGGAGCAGCTTATGATCCGGCACGAAATCGAATAGAACGAAAATAGTTGTCATGTGTTTAGCCGCAGAGCTGTAAGAATGTTAATTTGATTACACACCCAAGTGGATGTAATGCAAGATTTCGGCAAACCAAAGCGTAAAATAAAAAGGTCAAATGCAATCTGATCATCTATTTTTCCAAATAATGCGTAAGAAGGAGGAATAATTTATGAAACCGCTAAAAAATAGAATGGAAGAAAACATTTTAGAGGAAAAAACCGAGAATCTTATTGCCATCGGTGCTGCTACAGCGGCGAATTGTATTCCGTGTTTTGAGCATCTCTATGAAAAAGCCATCACTTCTGGTATCACACTGGAAGAGATTAATCGGGCTACAGACATAGCTGGTCAAGTGAAAAAGGGTGCTCACAATGCATTAACAAACAGTATTAATGAGCTCATAGGATTGGATAAAACCCATGAGTTTCCATGCAATCAGGCAGCAGACAGATCATGCTGCGGGTAATGACTAATCTCTAATTACGCTGAATATGTTTATAAGTTCCAAATTATTGGAATATAGCAACGATAAACAATCAATTATGCTGTAAGATCAGAGGCTACAGACAGGTTGTCTGCGGCCAAATATGCGGAGGGTGTCATCACCATGGTAGACCTCGATAACATGGACCCATATCTGCTTCGGCCCGTTGGATTTGTGCGCTCGAAGCTGAAGCGGCGGGAAGATTGCCCAAAACAAGGCTACGAAGGAGCGCCTGATGCGTGGGTGGAAATGGAACCAGCTTTTGCAGAAGGCCTGGACGGCATCACTCCAGGCTGCGAGGTCGTCTTGCTAACTTGGTTCCACAAGGCAACCCGCAACGTCCTAAAGCTCCATCCTCGCGACAACCCGGAGAACCCTCGTCGAGGAGTATTTACAACGCGCTCCTCTAACCGCCCTAACCCTGTGGGCTTGCATCGTGTTGAGGTTTTAGAGATTGACATGCAAATGCGGCTCAGGGTGCGCCCACTGGAGGCGCTGGACGGCACACCGATCATTGACATCAAGCCGATTATCCAGAAATCTCACGATGTATAGCTATGAATCCCGTAAACAAATGCGTTCTAATCCTTGTGCTGCACTTGATCCCGATACCCGAGGTGCAGGATTTTCGGGATAGGCAAGGTCGATCGTTATCAAACCTTGATTACTTTAAAAAATCATTACTTTTGAATCTCTGAAAAATTTGTGGAGTTTAAAATTTTATTTTATTGGATATTCGGTAAACTTCTTAAATCGCTTTAGCGACTTTATTTTGGGAGAGGGGGCTACAAATGAATGAGAAAGATTCACCGTTTCCAACTGTTGACTCACATGGCAGGCTTGATTGTAAGGAACTCTGGGGAGGTATCCGTAATCGAGATTCAGAGGTTTCTGCCGGAAAAGTCATCGGTTCTATCTATTCTACACCCTGTTGTGAGGGAAGTAAGGGTGGAGACATCTACTATTTTGGAGTCTGCAAGGGTGGCGTCATTACTCGACTGGCTATAGCAGATGTTACCGGTCACGGCGAGGCTGTCTCGGAAATAAGCCAGTATGTCTATGAAACTTTAAAAGCTCATATCTGAGAGCCGGACAGTCGAGTCATTCTGGGCGAAGTTAACCAACGAATTACCAGCCGCAGCCTGGATGCCATGACTACCGCGGCAGTTGTCGCGTATTACCGTCAAGAGAGCGAAGCGAGAGTATCTTATGCCGGTCACCCTCCGATTCTATACCAGCGAGCGAACGACAGGGCCTGGTCCTACGCCAGACCGTCGGATCATAAAAGTCAAAGCGATGGTTTTCCACTAAATATACCACTTGCTATCGATTTGGATACACTTTACAGTCAGATTACGATTTCGATGACACCCGGAGACCGACTCTTTGTTTATACCGATGGCGTCATTGACGCGCCCAATCCCGAGGGTGAAAGTTTTGGATTAGCGCGCCTCAAAGATGCCCTTGATGCGAATGCGGGAGTTTCTCTGTCTGGTCTTAAATCGGCGGTTCTTAAAACATTGCATGATTTTACTGAGAAAGAGCTAACTCATGATGACGTTACTCTGATCGCCATGGAGATTTGTTAGCGGCTGGAATTGTGGATATATCCAACAAGGCGTATGAAAGAGGCGGGTGAAGCCTACTGCTATTAAGCGCAACCGCGAGTGTAGCTCCAAGCCTTGTGATAGCCGGAACATATACCCAGAAAATCCTCCAAAACTGAAAATCCAGGTATTGGCAAGTTGTATGAATATTTTACTGATGTGTTTTCCCATGAAATCCGATCTGCTCATCTGAAAAATGAAAGATTTGTTCAAAGACATTCCTAAAACCCATAAGTTAAGGGTTCTGAGAAAATATGGTTACCGATAACTTTCAAAAACAGATATGCCCTAAGTGCACTAAACACGATGGTTTAGAAATCATCTATGGTGCCCCAACGCGGGAAGAAGCTGAACGTATAAAACAGGGGCTTGCAATACCGGGTGGCTTGCGGCCTGAAAGTGGCCCTGTGTTTAGATGGAGCTGCAGCAGCTGTGGATATGTTTGGGGGCAGAACATAAAGATGATATGAGCATTTTTCTTTGTTGAAGTTGTTTTTTCTATATTCTAAGAGCTCAAAATCGCGGCTTACTCTCAATGTATTTGTATCGAACTGGTTAATATGAAAACTGCTCGAACGCTATGTTCCCATAGTATTCCTGACGTTGAAATTTTGAAGATTATCATATCTATTCCGCTAAATCGGGGTTCTGACATTTAGCCTTTATTAGGAAATCCACTGTGTGCTATTGAATTTCTATAATTCGTGCGTACCTTATAGATGTGAATGCAACCCAACTTCGATAAACAAAAATAAACCATGCGATGGCTTAAGGCATCCCAAAGGTTATACTTTAAAAAAGGAATGTTTGGGCGGCATTTAAGGGGCTTCTTGGGTGTGCGTGCATCTTCTCTCTGAATAACGGCACCCTTGGAGGCAGTAAATTGAGCAGGGTCAGAAATGGCGCTGCTTTTTTGTTGGATGCCGATATTTTGTGTTTGAACCCTCATAATGAAAAGGGCACTCAACGGCTATAAGTTCTAAATTCAAATGCTAAAGAAAAAGCGTAGATTAAGGGAAATTAAGCAAGCCCGTCCACTATTACATGTTGTTACCGCTTCCTTTGGCGATTCATCAACAAACACTAGGGAAGGCACATACCTTATATTCAGGCACTGCGTACGCAACAGTTGCCAGCAGGAAATCAACCCCTTTTAAGTTTTTTTATACGCCAACCGAGTGCGCCTTTTGAAAGGATGCGAAGATGGAAATAAAAAAAATGCTGGCTGGCTGGAGCAACATCTGCCCTGGCTGCAACATTGGGCGCAAATATCCAGATTCTTTTATCGGCAAGAAAGTCAGGAAACACTGGGAAAAAGGTTGCATCTCGCATAACGCCTATGTCGAGGTGTACGGCAGTGACGAACCTTCACCGAACAAAAGCAAGGAATCCTCCGACGATAAATGAATTTGCGATAAGCCCAGTGAGGGAGGGGTTACCATGCACCTGAGATATAACCATGGATACCACGTGCATATGAGGCTTATCGAAATCTGTTCGATCTCCAACGTTATCCCGTTTATTGAGTGAATGGGTACCATCTGCTACGATCCCGCACCTATCACCCGGCGGAAGTTGGTGTTATAGCCAGGCGGTATCGTGATATTTTACGTGATTTCATTGACTTACGCCTGTGGCAAGAAGGTTGCCCATTTCCGAATAAACTTTTAGGCTATTCGTCCGCAAATACCCTGCGAAAATCCTTCTTTATACTCACAATGAGCCAATTGCGTAATCGGGCTTCCTTAAGCAACGTCTTTTTATGGTACTCATACTCTCTTTCAGCGTCATCATGGTTTAGGATACAAACCAGGCTTGGCAAGTTACTGTCCGATACCGCATCGAGCATGGCATAATCGCCCATGGAATTTCCAAAAGCAAGCATCGCCGGCAGAAGCGCACGCTCCCGCATCCTTATCACTTTATTGTCATCTGCATTGTACGGATCAAAATAAGATCTATCCCTTACAAATATCGGCGGGGCATCTTCCTTTAGATTGGCCAACGTAAATCCCACCATGGTTCCGATGATTTGCTGGGGTGGAACCCCAATTCGATCTTCCGATATGCTTCGGATAAATTCCTGCTGAGACGTGGATACGACATAGACGGTGAACCCATTATTCTGAAGGTATTTGATCAGCTCCAGCATGGGCAGGTAAAAAAGCGATGCATAGGAACGATTAAAACGAGGATGCGTCCGTGTTTCCAAAAAATTACGGCAGAAATTGATGTAAGATGCCAGTGTCTCTCCTGCAAAAGCCTCTGCAATCACTTCCTTAACATTTTTATAAAGATAATCTCTGTCTCCGCTAAGGATTGCTTTGTATATTGGTTTGTCAGCCAGAGTGGGATCGGTGCTTGCCTTTTCAAGCAGCCTGCGCTCGGCAAGCACCACCTCAATATAATTTGGTTTTTCACACAAAAGCGTGCCGTCCATATCGAAAAATGCCCGTCTTTGATTTTCCGGTACAAAATTGGCAGATCCCTCGGCGGTTACATCCTCGATAAAAGACGTAATTTGCTCTTTGGCAGCGCCATCCTGCCAAGATTGGAGAAAAGCTTCGGAGAGGTCGGTTTTCTGGGCATCTGGTGTTTGGGTATGAAATTGAGCACAGCCAAGAAAAACCAAGCCGAATGAAATTAAGATGACCACTCGTTTCATGTGAAATATGTCCTCCCCCTTTTAATAAAATTTATGGGAATATGTTTGTAAAAATTCGTCTATCATGTGGGTATGGTCTACTCAACTTTAAATAAAAAGAACGGCAAATATTTTCATAGGGTAACCTGTACTATCTCCAACAAAGTTATAATTTAACCCAAGTTACTCTATCTGATATATACAGCAATGGTAGCTTCTTATACAGACGTTATGATTATTGCTAGAGCAAATTACTAAAATAAGGAGAAAGAAATGCCTCAATACATGATTACTTATCTAGGCGGCGATAAGCCATCCAGCCCAGAGGAAGGTAAGCAACATATGTCGAAATATAGAGATTGGTTATCTTCATTGGGCGACTCAGCAGTTAGTCCTGCTAATCCGCTTAAGGATACGAGCACAGTAAACTCTGATGGTACTGTTACCACTGGAAGCACAACGTCAATGTCTGGTTTCACAATAATTGAAGCTGATTCTATGGAGGCGGCACTGTTGATTGCAAAGGCTTGCCCTTTTCTTGATATTGGCGGTTCACTTGAGGTGTCAGAGTTAATACAGATGCCAGGCCAAAAATAAACATAACAATCGCATTCACTCGGACCGCAAAAAGCGCCGCTCGTGCCTCGCTCTGCTTTTGGTGTCCAGTGCTGCGAAGCGTTAAAACTATCTAGTGTCCATCCATAAATGGTCTTTTTTCCGCTGGGCGGCGTTCTCCGCGGGTTTCCGGCTGCGGCGTACATAAAGTACGCCTCACGGCAAACCCTTGTGCGGCCTTGCCCAGCGAAAAAAATCCACATTTATGAATTGAACACTTAAAAGCGCCTTGAAAAGATCGCGGATGGGCACTATCTAAGACAAGTTACAGCATCATAAATTATCTTGTGATAGTCAAACCATACCTTCACCCATGACAAAAATTCCGACAATTGCCATATTGGCAAGGTGTCTAAATGGAAAATTCTGAATTTAAAAATCCGTTTGACAACCTTATTGCCATCTTTATAACATAGAATATGTTCAGCCAAGCTGGGACTACAATTTCCTTTCCTGTCGTTACCTGAACCGTGCTTCTCTCTCTCAGACACATCTTCAGCGAATCCGTTGCTGAATCCAATAGACACCATCGATTGGCCCTATCAGGTGCTGGATCACCACCGCCACTCCTGTACTGAACGCTGATGGGTATCAAATTCGAAGGCACCCAACAATGAGGTTGGGTCAAAAGAGGATTTAAGACGGATTATAGGAAACGCCTAATGAAAAAACATAAACACACCCACCGACAGTTGCTTTCTGTCATGGCGATCTTGGTAATATTGACCGCCCTTGCAGCTTGCGCATCGTCCTCAGCCCCGCATTCATCCTCTGGATCTGCACGTTCAGTTGATGACGCAAAAGGGATACAAAGTTTTTCTGACCAAGAAATCTCGACACTCAGCAGTCTGAAGCAGGTAGATGATTACCCACTTTATACGATGCACTTCTCTGGCGCCTATGAACGTGACGCGGATGCTTTACAGAGCGTCAATAGGTTCCGGAAAATCGATCTCAAACCGGTTTATTCAGCTGAATCAACAGTGCTTTCGTCCTGTTCGCTTTTTGCAGCTCTGGGAAAGAAGGACGGCATGGTCTACGGCCGCAACTTCGATTGGAAATTCAGTCCCGCGCTCCTGCTCTTTGCAGATCCACCGGACGGGTATGCGTCTGTTTCCATGGTGGACATCGCCTATTTGGGATTTACAAGAGGGAGGAATCTCTGCGATCTGCCCATTGTTAAACGGCGCGCGCTATTGGACGCGCCATTTCTTCCCTTCGATGGAATGAATGAATGGGGCTTGGTTGTCGCCATGGCAGCCGTACCGGGAGGAAATCTTGATCACACACCCGGGAAGGAGGTGATCAGCTGTATATTGGTGATCCGTAAAATCCTCGACACTGCCAAAACTGTCGAAGAAGCTGTCGGAATCATTGGATCCTACAACATCGACATGGGTGGTCTTCGGCTCCACTACCTGATTGCAGATGCATCTGGAAAGGTCGCACTGGTTGAGTTCTACCGCAAACAGATGCAAATCTTCCCCAATGAACAACCCTGGCATTTAGCAACCAATTTTCAGATTGCCGCCATTTCAGGATCCCCCCAAGATAAATGTCGCCGGTACGATAGAATGCGTCAAAAGCTTATTGAATCTCAAGGCGCGCTCTCATCTAATGAAGCAATGGCCCTCCTTGAGTCCGTGTCGAAATGGAATACGGAATGGTCCATCGTCTATGGAATGAGTACCGGCTTGGTAACAGTGGCTATGGACCGGAAGTTTGGTAAGGAACACAGTTTTCACCTTGGACATTTGACGGAAAAATAATTACCAAAGCTGAGTGTTATTGGGTTTGACATGTTGGCTGAGCCCAAGGTAAGGCTATTATATCCAGTTAATACATGCAACTATGACGTATTTTCAAACAGTTACGGTAATGGCAAGCACCCATAAAAGGTTAAAAAATGATACCTGATGAAATCAAACAAGTTGTGAAGGGCCGCTATAGCAAATTCGCTGAAACAGGCGGAAGCAAAGATTCTTGTTGACCCAGCAAACAAAAGCCCGGTTCGGGCTATGCAATTGATCAAGGCCTTTATAGCCAAGAAGAGCTTTCCTCTGCCCCGGAGATAGCCCTTAACCTCTCACGGGGTTGTGGAAATCCGACAGGTTTTGCGAATCTTGAACCTGGAGAGGTTGTTGTGGATTTTGGTTGCGGTGGCGGGATTGATGTCATTTTGGCTGCCCACAAGGTTGGGGAAGGCGGTAAAGTGGTGGGAATAGATTTTGCCCCTCAGATGATTGAAATCGCAAAGAAGGCCGTAATTGAATCTGGCTTCCAACAAAGGGACATAGAACTCCGTGCCGCAGATATTGGGAAGTCCCAACTTCCAACAGATTTTGCAGATGCTGTTATATCTAACTGCGTCATCAACCTGTGTCCCGACAAAGATGCAGTCTATGAGGAAGCTTTTCGGATACTGAGACCCGGTGGACGGCTTGCTATCTCGGATATTGTCCTAACCAAGGATATAAATTCCCAATTGCGAGAGCGATTTCAGGCAACATGGGCTGGATGCTTGGGCGGAGCTATCTTAGAAGAGAGCTACTGGGATACGATGAGAAAAGCCGGTTTTATTGAGTTTAAGATGGTGTCTCGCCATACTCTCACCCCCACGGAACTGAAAGCAATGGCCTCTTGCCCAGGTGAGGAGTTTACACCGCCCCCCAACAATGAAGACCTCGAAATTGTGCAAGGGAAAGTAGACAGTGTTAAGTTTACCGCTATAAAGCCGCCTCCGGCGTGATCGAATAATAGTCAGAGAGAAGTTGTACCCACTGCTATTGTCCTCTACCTATCATCTTGCCATTTTTCATAATATAGCCGGATGGTATCGTCACAGTTAGTACGATTTCCGATATTCGTTTGTTTGGCAGGGTAAAGTAAGTTTAGGCGAATCCCGTTTTTAACGGATAACCAGTATCATAGACAGAAAATTTTTGTAAAATCTGGTCCATTTACCAAGCCCGAAACGGCCAATCGACTTGAATGCAACACTATAGGGCATCCTCTTACCAAAAAATATTGACATTATTAATTCACAGTTGCTGTAAAAGATGAAGTGGCTGGAGAACTCCGGCTTTACGTCGATAGTGTTCTGGTGGACACGGAAGCTATTGGACAACTTTTTTACGCTACCGGCTTCGCCAGTTTAGAACCATTGAACATCGGTTACATGGATTTTCAAAACACGTCGAAATTCCATTTTGTGGGTTCCATCGACGAAGTGGCCCTGTTTGACACGGCCCTCACGCAGACGGAGATCGACGAAAACTTCGCTCTTGGGCAGGCCGGAACCAGTCTGCGGGCTGCAGTCGCACCACTGGCCGGAGACGATTCCTACGTAACCTTTGTGAACACGACCTTCAACCAAGCGGCACCCGGTGTCTTGGGCAATGACTCGCCTGGCACGACGGCAATATTGGTGGACGACGTGACAAACGGAGCGCTGACTCTCAACGCCAACGGTAGCATTACTTACACGCCCAACCTCGGATTCGTCGGCACTGACACCTTCACTTACAAAGCCAACGATGGTGTTACGGACTCTACTGTTGCCACGGTGACTATCGATGTTATGGCTGGGAACCCCTTTGCGCCGATCTTTAGGGGTGGCGGTGGCGGCGGCGGCTGTTTTATCTCTATTGCTTCGTTTGAATCACTAATTAGTGCCCATCCACGGTATTTATAAGGGCACTGGTTAGTTTCCGATTCAGAAATGCGCAATTTTCTGCAAGTTCAAGGAAATCAAGGAATTGCGCGGAGGCGTACGCGTGTACGCCGCACAAGCGATTTCGCAGATTGACGCCGAAATTGCGGAAAAGGGCCATTTATGGACGGAAACTAATTAAGTAGCTGCTATACTGAACCGCTATCGTCATTACTTAAATTCGTGTGATAGCCAGATCATTTCTCTCGAAAATCCTCGGAAGCTGAAATTCAAGCAAATGGCAAGATGGTTCAAGTCTTAAAAAATCCTGGGTTTATCCCCAAATAGATACATACATGCAATTACCTCAAACGGCATATTTCATCTGCTAAACTGAAATTATTCAGGCGATCTGAAAGATTCGATTCAGGCACGCTACCTAAACTTTTTAAGCAAGTAAAACTTTGCATATATGTCATTGGGTAATACGTAAACCCATCAAACCCGTTGATTAGAATTTATTGGTCGTATTCAAACACTATCTTCAGCTATTACGTAATTTCTGACAGTTGGCATAATAGCAAGAATTTTTTTTGGATATACTCGCCATTCAGTTACGGAAGCGCCATCCTTAATCTCTTCCCATATATCCGTCTGCAATGGTAAATTTGATCCGGGTCGGAACACCTCCTCGTATAATCCAATTCACAACCAACAACTTATATAGGGTGACAGTTTTTGCCAAATCGAATTAATAGCTTATAGTTGGCACTCAATCTACGGCTGTCCTGTCTTATCTCGCTGCTCTCCGCATTGAGCACATCTTACTCATTCCAATATCTCAGATAAAATCGCGTATATTTACGGAGGTCATTTATACTTGACGAGGATTTTTTACTTTGACTAAATGATATATAACAGTGTTCTCCAAATTACCGTCATACCATCCTTTTGCATTTAATATGCAGGCTTCGATCATTGTACAACTTTAACCCATTACGGAGAAAAGAGGAACAAATCCTTTTGTGGCGCTGGCTGCTGTTTTAATCGGTGCCGTCTTTTTATCCAATTTTATTGCGCATGCCGCAACAGTGGCGCTGATGTTTCCCATCGGCCTTTCCATGGCAACCGATCTCGGCATCAGCTTTATGCCTTTTGCCATAATCATCATCAATTTTTACTTTAATTTCCAAAATTCTTCTGATGATCCACCATCGCCACGGATACATGCAAAAGCAGTTTGGTTAGGATTCGGTTGCGATAACCATGGAATACTGCCGTGACTGGATTCTGGGAGAGCGGCGACCGTTATCACAGTTCCGCAAATGCAATATCCAACACCTGAACCATAAAATCGACATCCTCCCGATTGATGCACATTGGAGGCTTAATCCGCAAAACGTTTCCAAAAAAACCACCTTTTCCGATAAGCAGCCCCATATCCCTGACCCTCTCGAACACCTGAAGGCACGCCTGGGTTGCGGGTGTTTTTAAATTGCGGTCGTCCACCAGCTCAATCCCCGTCATCAGGCCTTTGCCGCGCACGTCTCCAATGACCTCATGTCTAGATTGAAGCCATCTAAACCCGTCCAGCATGTAATTTCCGATCTCCAGACAGCGCTCCTGGAGCTTATCTTTCAGAATAACCTCCAGCACGGCTTTTCCAATGGCGCAGGACACCGGGTTGCCACCGAAGGTATTGAAGTGAATACGATCCTTTAATGATTTTGCGATTTCCGGCGTCGTAACGACTGCGGCCAGGGGCGCACCGTTTCCGATGCTTTTGGCCATCGTCACGATGTCTGGAACAACATGTTGGGTCTCGAATCCCCAGAACTTTTCTCCGGTGCGGCCAAACCCCGTTTGGACCTCGTCCGCGATACACAGGCCACCCGCGCTTCTGACGTGGGCATAGGCATGCTCTAAATACCCTTCCGGGTAAACGACACTTCCGCCCACTCCTTGAATCGATTCCGCGAAAAAGGCCGCAACTCTGCCTGGGGTTGCATAGCGAATAACGCTCTGAATATCTTCAGCGTACTTGCGACCCGCCTCCGGGTCTTCTAACCCCCAAGGGCCTCGGTACGGGTCGGCGGCTATAGCATGGTGAATACCGAAACTATGCGGATAGTTGTATTTCCAGGTGCTATGAGCCGTCAGCCCCATGGTGCTGGAACTTCCGCCGTGATAAGCATTTCTGAGCGCTACCACATCGTAATTTCCGGTGAAGAGCCGAGCCATTAGCATGGCCAGATCGTTGGCTTCCGAGCCTGAATTAACGAAATAGACAACACTAAGATCACCGGGGAGGGTATCTGCCAACGCTTTTGCATACTTGGCAATCGTTGGGTGGTAGTAGATGGTCGTTGTGTGATGGAGGATTCCCAATTGCTCACGAGCTTTTTCTACGACGTAAGGATGGCAGTGCCCGACGCTGATGGTAACAATACCGCCGAAGGCATCCAGGTAACGACGGCCGTTTTCATCATAGAGATACTGCATGGAACCCTCGACAATCATTATCGGATTTTTGTAGTATGTCAGTAGTGCTGGTGACAGGTAACGATTTCTTAAATTGTAAACTTCGTCTATTGTGGGGCCATCATAGGGCCGCGGTTGATGGGTGTACGGCGGTAATTCGGGAGGGGGATTTGATACGAGTGCACTCATGATAGACCTCCATTTTAGGTACTATTAATTATTTCTTCTTTCAGGGGAGCCTGATGAGATGTTTGTGTCTGTTTTTCGCAACAAAAGTTTGAGCGTTCGGTAAACTTCTCTTAGATCAGTAATTTCCCGAGTGAGCTTCTAATGTAAATAGACGGCTCGGATCTATACGGCCCGATTAGACTCTATTGTGGCCTCTGCATCCATCAGAGCAAAATTCAAAATGGGCGCCAAGGCTAATTCGGTCTCACTCAAATATTCAGTTCGTCAATATAAATAATTATCTGGACGGTGTGATTAGATAATATTTCTCTCGCCAAGTCCCCGACAAACACTGGCCAGCCGATTATGGTACCAGACTACTATTTATTGATATTTTTCACTCACTATAAATCTAAAACAATTGAATTGAAATCAAAAAAATATAGATTCTTCAATGGAATATTTAGTTTTAATTAGAAAGAAATTTATGTGATTATTATATTCATATCAAAATAAATATCCTTTCCAAAATTTTGTTTGACATATTTAATTACAGACTGTTATCTATGATTCATTTAGGTGGTTTAATTTTGATATAAATTTATAGTATTGACATCAAAGTTTTATTTGAATTTTCGATTGTTTGAATCCTATATATTTTAAGTCTATTCTTTGACTGTCATTCTAAAAAATGGACCATACCAAGACGACATCGCCCTCTCCAGAACGTTTGGTCACTGACAGTGTCATGATCGCCTTGCGGAAGATCATTCGGGCGATTGAGATGAATTCTAAAAAACTTATCAAACGGGTCGGGTTGACAGGGCCGCAACTTGTAATTCTACAAGAGATATCGCGCAGTGGAAGAATCACTGTTGGGGATATCGCACAGGCCGTCAGCCTCAGCCAGGCAACGGTTACCGGCATCCTGGAGCGAATGGAAAAACGCGGGTTGCTCGCCCGACAGCGCAGCGACCGTGATAAACGGCGCATCATGGTCAGCATCACCGAAATCGGGAAAAAGATCTTGGACGACGCCCCGCCCCTGATGCAGGAGGCATTCGTTGAACAGTTTTCCAGTCTTCAGGAATGGGAACAGACCATGATTTTAAGCGCCCTGCAGCGCCTGGTCGCCCTCATGGATGCCAAGACGATTCAGACGGCGCCTTTTCTGGCAACCAGCTCCGTCGAAAACCCGGTCGCCAAAACAAATGACGATATGCCACCGTCTCCGTTATGACGGGCGCCAAACCAATCCAATAGGTAAAGGAAGCTAGCCGTGGATAAGATCGTTGTAGAAAATCTATACAAAATTTTCGGTGCACAACCGGATAAGGCCATGAAGCTCCTAAAAGAGGGAAAAGACAAGGAGTCGATTCTTGATAAAACGGGCATGACAGTCGGGGTCGATAACGCCACCTTTGCCATCGAATCCGGTGAAATTTTCGTCATTATGGGATTGTCCGGTTCCGGAAAATCCACCATCGTCCGTATGCTCAACCGGCTGATCGAGCCCACCGCCGGCAAAGTGATCGTGGATGGGAAAGATGTCATTCAAATGGGCCAGGATGAGTTGGTTAAATTCCGTCTGCACAACATGAGTATGGTCTTTCAGTCGTTCGCGCTCATGCCGCATCTGTCTGTGGTGGACAATGCCGCTTTCGGCCTGGATCTCGCCAAGGTTGAAAAAACAAAACGCAAAGAGAGGGCGATGCAGGCGTTGGAACAGGTAGGTCTCACGGGATGGGAGAATTCTTTTCCGTCAGAGCTCAGCGGTGGGATGCAGCAGCGTGTGGGCCTGGCCCGTGGCTTGGCTGTAGACCCTGACATCATGCTCATGGACGAAGCCTTTTCTGCTCTCGACCCCCTTATCCGAACAGAAATGCAGGATGAATTGCTCAAGCTTCAGGAGGATGACCAGCGCACCATTGTTTTCATCTCCCACGATTTGGACGAAGCCCTTCGTATTGGCGACCGCATCGCCATCATGGAAGGGGGGCGCGTGGTTCAGGTCGGCACCCCGGAGGATATTTTGCAGAATCCGGCCGATGACTACGTCCGCGCGTTTTTCAGGGGGGTTGATCCAACGAATGTCATCTCTGCCGGCGATATCGTGCGCGATACGCACCCGACGCTCATCAAGACCAAGGTCGGGAGTTTGCGAGCCACCCACGAGTTGTTGAGCGGCAGCGAGCGTGACCATTGCTACGTTTTGGATGCCCGGCATCGCTTTCTGGGCATTGTTTCATCCGATTCGCTGCGCGAGTCACTGGAAGCCGGCGCGCCCGACAGTCCGATTGATCAGGCCTTTCTAAATGGTGGCTCACCCGTGAACATGAATGACTCCATGCAGGATATATTGCCAGCGGTGGCTTCCAGCAGCTGGCCAATTCCGGTTGTAGACGACCAGAATGTCTATCAAGGCGTGGTTTCCAAAAACCGCTTTCTAAGAACACTGCATCGCACTGATGAAAGCATGGAAGAACATGCAAGCAACCAATAAACATCGGTTTCAACAAAATCACGAACCATATTTTGTCTGGGCCAAAGGCCTGATCGTGGAGAGGAACTATGTTTGAAGAAAAAGTGATTCCGCTCGATGTGTGGGTGTCACAGTTTGTCGACTGGCTGGTCGATAACTACCGGGATTTTTTTCAGGCCCTCAAATGGCCAGTGGAACAAACCCTGAACGGACTCGACGCCGGCTTGAATGCGGTTCCAGCGTTTATTATCATTGCGGTCTTCGCTGTCGCGGCCTGGCGTTTTTCCGGCAAAGGGTTGGCCATTTTCACCATCATCACCATGACGATTATCGGGCTGCTCGGCCTTTGGGAAGATACCATGACAACCTTGGCCATGGTGCTGTCATCGGTGCTTTTCTGCGCCCTGGCAGGGATTCCGCTCGGCATCTGGTCCGGCCGGAATGATGCCTTCGAGGCCGGCATTCGCCCGGTGCTGGATGCGATGCAGACCACGCCGGCGTTCGTCTACCTGGTGCCCATTGTCATGCTCTTTTCGGTCGGAAACGTGGCCGGCGTATTGGCCACCATCATCTTTGCTTTGCCGCCGCTTATCCGCCTGACCAGTTTGGGTATCCGGCAAGTCCATCCCGAACTGGTGGAGGCGGCGCAGGCCTTTGGCGCCACCAACTGGCAGGTTCTGATCAGGGTTCAGGTGCCCCTGGCCATGCCCACTATCCTGGCCGGACTCAACCAGACCATCATGATGGCGCTGTCGATGGTCGTGATTGCGGCACTCATCGGGGCCGGCGGGTTGGGATCACCGGTAATTCTGGGGTTGAACACCCTTGATATCGGCCGGGCCGTCATCGGTGGGCTGAGCATCGTGTTGATGGCGATCGTGCTCGATCGAGTCACCCAGTCCATGGCCCAACAAAAAAAACGAGCCCACAAATGAAAAACGTTTGTAGAATCCATTGACTCACTTAACCAAGGAGGATCTTATGCAATTGTTACCACGTTTATTTATCACGGTCTTTGTCTGTCTGACGCTCGCTGTCATCCCTGCATCCGCGGACGACATGAAGCCGGGCATGGGCGTCACGGTTCAACCCGCACGCGCCACATGGAATACCGGATTTTTTCAGGAAGCCCTGGTGCGCCGTGCCCTGGAAGATATGGGTTATAAAGTCAAAAACGCAAAGGACCTGGCGAATCCGATTTTTTACAAGTCCGTTGCCCTCGGCGATTTGGATTACTGGACCAATGGTTGGTTCCCCATGCACAACGCCCAGCTGCCCAAGGATTTTTATGATAAGGCCGAGAAGTACGGTTACGTTGTCAAAGCCGGCGGTTTGCAGGGCTACCTGGTTTCTAAAAAAGAGGTCGATAAATTCAACATCAAATCGTTGGAAGATTTCAAGCGCGACGAAGTCAAAAAGGCCTTTGACACAGACGGTGACGGTAAAGCCGACTTGACCGCCTGCCCACCGGGCTGGGGATGCGAACAAGTCATTGGTCACCACATGAAAGTCTACGGTCTCGAAGATCACATCAATCCGGTCAAGGCCGCTTATGAAGCCGGCATGGCCTCGGCCCTTGGCAATTACAAGGGCGGGGGACCAGTCTTCTTCTACACCTGGACGCCCAACTGGACGGTCTACAAGCTCAAACCCGGCCAGGATGTGGTGTGGGTTAACGTGCCTGAAATCATGCCCACCGATGCGCAGAAAACTGCCGAAGATCGCATGACAGTGGGTGGTGTTGAAGGTGCGGTTAGCGACCCGGTCAAACTCGGGTTTGTCGTTTCCGACATTCGAATTGTCGCCAACAAGAAATTTATCGAGAAGAACCCGGCTGCCAAAAAGTTCTTTGAGATTTTTGCGCTCCCGCTGGCAGATATCAACGAGCAGAATACTCTTATGAACGAAGGGCAAAAATCACAAAAGGACATCGAACGCCACGTAGAGGCGTGGATTGCCAAAAACAAGGACAAATGGAATGGGTGGCTTGCGGAGGCCCGCAAGGCAGCCAAGTAGGCCGATTGTGAAGTGATAATAATCAAGCCCGGAGCCGGTACCATGGCTTCGGGCTTTTTACGTTCAGAATTGATGATGCTGGTTTGACAATTGGTTTTACGGCAAGTAATTCCACACGGCTGAAAGCCCTGTTTATAGCGATTTTCAAAATTTCGTTCCGTTTGAAACAAACTTAAGTATCAATGGATGGACCATTCCAAAATTTTAGAATTTGGATTGCGGAATTTTATTTTGACAACCACTATAATAGAGCTGCAAAGGTTATGATCAAGATTCGACCTATTGAAGAGAGGGATTGGATCGCCACTTGGCGAATTATCAAGCCCGTGTTCAGGGCCGGTGAAACCTACGCTTACTCGCCTGAGATCACAGAGATAGAGGCAAAAAAGGTTTGGGTAAATTTACCAGTTGCGACGTATGTTGCTGTGGATAAGGGCTCTGAAATTCTTGGCACCTACTACATTAAGCCAAACCAACCCGCCCTCGGAGCCCACGTCTGCAACTGTGGTTACATCGTTTCAGAAAATGTGCGAGGAAGGGGTGTTGCGACTAGAATGTGTGAACATTCGCAGCGTGAGGCAAGAGTTCGAGGCTTTCGAGCAATGCAATACAATTTGGTTGCTTCAACCAATGAGGGTGCTGTCCGCCTCTGGAAACGGTGTGGGTTTGAAGTGGTCGGCACTCTGCCAAAAGCCTTCCGACATTCAAGGCTTGGTTATGTCGATGCCTTTGTGATGTATAAACAACTTTCATGACAAGCCCCATCCGTATGCCATAATTCTCAATTCGGATTCTATTCCCAAACATTTTACATCTCATCCAACGTCTTGATTATATCTCCAGGTAGCGGCTCCGGGCGATGCTTCATCTTCTTGAAGTTAACTTCCTGGAGTCTTTGTTCGAAGCTCTTGCCGCCGGCTGTCTTCCATTCGTCGTAGACCATACGTTCGAAAATTTGGGAGTATTTAATCTTTTTAAAATACTCCAGTGAAGATGTGGCAGGGCATCGCACAGTTCTGCGGTGACTTTCACGTTCTCACTAACGAAACGGCTCCGGGTGTGGGTCTTGGGGTCCAGATAATCGATGCAATCCAGGCTTGGTCCAAAGTTTGAATAGCGGATCTTATTGGGTGCGTTTTCCTAAAATCGGGTTCTTTCTTATGGCTGCCGTTGGCGCATTTTTTCGATTCCCCGCCTAAAGGGGTAGCCATGTCCCTATTTTCTTCTCAATGGCACGCTGATAAATCAAGGGGGCCACAGCCATGTCATCCACGGCAAGCCCCAGGTTGGCGGCAAATGTCTTCTGCTCTCGATTTTCACGACCTTTTTTCTTGCCGGTCACCAGTTCGCCGAGTTCTGCGTCGATTTCCGGGCAATTCCTGAAATAGCCGCCCACCTCCTTGTAGTAGGTGTATTGACCGATGTGGTCTGTGGTCCATTTATCGGCTTCTTTCAATGCCTCACGGCTGAAGTAGGAATCGAAATCTACCAGGGAGGCAAATGTGCCCTTGTCCATCCATCCGGGTTGGATGGTGGCATGGGGTATTTTGAAAATGGGGCCGGAGGTCACGACGATATCGGAACCGGTAACCGCCCTTTTGGGATCCGTCACGATTTCTACTTCTATACCTAAGTTTTTTCCAAATTCGGCCAACTTACTGGCCTGCGCAGCATTGGTGTCGAAAGCCTTTACCTTTTTCAGTGGAAACAGGACATTGATTGCCTCAAGGTTGGTGTGGCCTTGAACCCCGCAGGCCAGGATACCGATGGTGGACGATTCGGGCCGGGCCAAGTATTTGGCCGAAATGGCCGAGGCGGCACCGGTCCGCATGGCAGTGATCCAGGCGCAATCCATGACGGCGATGGGTATGCCGGTTTGGGGATCATTTAAAATCAGCAGGCCGCTAATGTAGGGAAGCCCCTTGGTCTGATTACCCGGGTAGCCGCTGACCCATTTGACGCCGGCGGATTTCATGGCCGGGATAGAGGCCGGCATGGCGTGGATAAAGTTATCTCGCCCTTCTCCGGGATGAATACCCGGTTTTGGTGGCATTTCGACCCTGCCATTGCCCAATTCCACGAAACCCTGTTCAACGGCGTCCACGATTTCGGCCATCTTCAGGCCGGCATTGACAACGTCCGTTTGACTCAGGTAAAGTACTTTTTTTCCCGGCGTCATCGATTGCTGCCCCTTATTTCAATTACGCGTAGCGAATCACATTGGGTTCGTCTGTTGTCAGGAATTGCAAGCGACCGAACAGCTTCTTTCACCCGTCAGCGGTAAAATGAAGATCGCCACTGACTGATGATTTTTAGAAGTGGTATCAAAACCCCGGATGTCGTCTAAGATCAAGCTCAACGATGTCTGACAGCGGACTATCACGGCCCAAACCATTTCTTGTTGACTTCTTCAAACTCACCGGTTTCTTCGAGTTGTAGCAGGGCGATATTAATACGATCCCTCAGATCGCTGTTTCTGGGAAGGGCGATGCCGTAACTTTTCTCTTTAAAAATCAAGCCAACAACCTGGACCTTACCTTTTGCTTTTTTGGAAGCATAGTGCTGAAGGACGGGTGCGTCATATACAATGGCATCTACTTTACCGGTCTCTAATAAACGATAAACTCTTTCCACATCCTCTAGTTCAACAGCCTGCATACCCTGTGCTGCAAGATATTCGGCAGCCGTACTTTTCTGAACTGTTGCCACCCGTTTGCCAAAAAGATCTTCGGGCCCGTTAATAGTTCCGTGCAACTTCCGGACCGTGGCAGTGGAGGAAACACTGGCTGTAAAGTAGGCAAAAACAAAATAACCGGCCAATATCCAAACAAGACCAAATAGCCGCCCGCTAGCTCCCTTAGGTGTCTTATCCCCATAGCCGACGGTCGTGACGGTTACAACGGCCCACCAGATGGAATGCCAGAGGCCTTGAGGATAGCTTTCTGGAAACTGCGGGTTATGCCGGCGCTCAAGGACCCACATGATATGTGCGGCAATCAGCAGGACAAATAAGAATACAGCGACGCCGATAAGCAGTCCTCGGGAAAATATAACCGCGACAGCATTGAGTACAACCTCGCCAAGGAACGATCCGGACCCTTCCGACACCATGATCTGAAGCCCCGACTCAAAATATGAATGCGAAAAATCAAGGACCTGCTCGCGTTTAGAGGTTATACCGATTCCAGAAACCGCCACATCTGCTACGCCGCGTTTTACTTCATCCATCAATTTTGCTATCGTATTTACACCATATATTTCATATTCCAAACCGAGTTTTTGAGCAATTTTTTCCCACAATTCAATGCTGAAACCAACATATTTTCCATCTTGGTAAATCACAAAAGGCTCAGACCGCTGGGTGACCACACGCAGGACTTTGGTCTTCGGCGCGGTTCCTCTTTCATCTTCCGAAAAAGCGATCGCTTCTCTTGAAGTTCGAAACCTTTCCGCCCCTTCCAGCCAGCGGTCTATCTTGTTTCTATTACTTTGGATCCAATCCTGCGCGTGACGCTCAATGTCTGCATAGTCATCTTCACCGTCAAGCATTTTTGCGTTCTGCCGCGAAATATCCTCGAGAGAAATTTCTACCGATTCCAACAACCGTCTGACATCCGGATATTTTTCCAGAAATTGTTTGTTTGCCACAACCCGGATGTCGTTGGGGGGAAATCCCATCGCACAGGGGTCTGTGTCACATCCCGGAACACCCGCGATGACGGTTTGCCCCTCCATGTCCTGTTGATCGATAGGAAGACTGGGAAACGGAACCTGCAGCCACACGACATCCCTACCCGGCACCAACGTGCCCACCGTCCAGTTGGGTGTCCAGGTGTAGAACAGAATCGGTTCCCCTCTTTTATAACGGGCGATGGTATCATCCATCAGCGGTGAGTAGTCTCCCTGAACGTGCTCGACGGTGGCGCGCAGATCGTAGGCGCCAAGGTGGTGTTCAACCACCCGCTCACAGCCCCAACCGACATTGCAGCCGATCAGATCTGCCTTGCCGTTGCCGTTCCGATCGAACACCGCGGCCACATCGGGCTTTTTCAGATCGCTCAAACTCCTAAGCTTCAAAGCGTCGGCCGTTCGCTTGTCCACCATGTAGCCTTGAAGCGCGCCGGCAATGACTTCGAATCCGACCGGTTGCACCTTCCCCTTTACGGCGTCTTGCTTCAGGAAGACATTGTGGCTGGGAAACCAGCCGTTGCCCCACAGGTCCACCTCCCCCCGGGCGGCAGCCAGGTAAAAGGCGAGGTTGTCCATGGTTTGCGGGTCGCCAACCACATAGCCCAGATCTTCCAAGAGTCTTTTGATAATTTCTGCCTGGAACCAGCCGGTATCCCAAGTTGCCCGTGCCATGGATATGGTTCCCGCATTGACGGGTCGCTTTGCGCTAGACGCTTGGAGCTGCTGGGGTTGGTCTTTAGCCACGACCTGATGACCGGCGACCGGCATGAGTATCAACCAGATACCGATACCAAGAAAATAACGCTTCCCCATTGCTAATATAGCGATGAATCGGGCCATACCGTTGGATCCAGGACTTCTTACTCCAGCCATGATTGTATCTGTTCCGGGTGGTACCGCATATAGCGCAGGGCCTTGTCATATGGGAAGACCCCATGGTCCTCCTGAATCCAGATCATCAGCTGGCCCAAATCTTCAGGCGTCCAATGGAACTTGTCCAGGAACCCATAAACCTCGGGCATATCTTCCTTCAATCCCTTGCGAACGATGGTATTGATTTCCTCTTTGCCCCCGAAGACATTCTCGGGATCATCGAGGAACTTAAGTTTCCATCGGGCAAACATCCAGTGCGGAATCCAGCCGGTGACCACGATCCACTTCTGTTTGCGGATCGCATCGGACAATTCAGCGGCCATGGAGACTTCACTGCCTTGGATCAAGCGAAAGTTGTTCAGGCCATAGACCTGCATAGCCTCTCTGGTTTTCTTCATGATGCCGGCTTCCGGATCGATGCCGATGATTTTCCCATTGAATTTGCTCACATATTTCTTCAACTCCGGAATGGATTCGACCGTAATGTAGGGCGCATTCCGCTGCCCGGTTGCAGCGGTTTGGCGGCCCACGGTAATATCCGGAACCACCAGCCCGATCCGCGTACCGTCCAAATTCGGGCCCAGATCCACGATCTGGTTTTTGTATTGCTGATAAAAATGACCGTGCGTCGTGGGCAGCCAGGCGGCTAACATGGCATCTGCCTCGCCGGTGGCCACCGCCTCCCACATTTTATCCGCCGTCATTGGAATGATTTCACATTGGACGCCCATTTTTTCCTGTAAAACCGCCTGAATCAGATTGGTGCTCGCGATCGTCTCCGACCATTCCACATAAGCCAGCCGAACGGTCTTTTCGGCGGCTTGGACTTGGATGGGCAGGATGGCTGTCAGTATGAACATCATACAAAACAGCACTGTCGCATAACGTATGGTTGTCTTTTTTCTCATCAGTCCCTCCTATTTGAAAACCGGCTGCATTGTCTGGAGATGCGCATGACGAATTCCACAAAAACATAAAACAACATACACACGATTGATTATGTTGCATCAAGTGATGCAATGTCGCCGTCTTGCCGCGCCCATCAGTTGTAACCGTGTTCCTTCACATGATCCACAAGCCCTTTGATCACCGCAAAGCACATCAAGAACATAACGACGGCAAAGGGAAGCCCGGTGCAGATGGCCGCGGTTTGCAGGGCCACCATGCCCCCGCCCAAAAGGAGGACCGCCGCGACGGTGCCTTCGAGGATGGCCCAGAACAGCCGCTGGGGCTTGGGAGGATCCGGGTTGCCGCCGGCCGTGATGATATCGATGACCATGGAGCCCGAGTCCGAAGAGGTCACAAAAAAGAAAACGACCACGACCATGGCCAGAATGGAGGTCACCCAGCTCAACGGAAAGCTTTCCAGGAAGACAAACAGGGAGACCGGGATGTTTTCCTGAACCGCCTTGGCCATACCGCCGCCCATAAAGCGTTCGATATAGATGGCGCTGTTGCCGAATACGGTCATCCAGGCAAAGGTAACCATGGTTGGCACGACCAGTACGCAGGCCAGGTACTCCCGCAGGGTCCGCCCGTAGGAGACCCGGGCGATAAACATGCCCACGAAAGGACACCAGGCGATCCACCACGCCCAATAGAATATCGTCCACCCGTTTTGCCAGTTGCCGCCTTCCGTATAGGTCTCGTTCCAGAACCCCAGATCAAAGAAATGTTGGATGTAATTGCCGAAGTTTTCGATCATTGCGTTGAGGAGGAACAGGGTCGGGCCGAGAAAGAAGACAAAGAGCATCAATAAGAGTGCCAGCCCGATATTGATGTTGCTGAGCAGCTTGATACCGCCTTCGAGGCCGCGCACCACTGACCAGGTGGCAAGGGCGGTGATGCCGGCGATCAATATCACCTGCACGTTGGCATTTTGGGGGATACCGAACAGGTGCGCCAACCCGGCGTTCACCTGCTGGACGCCGAAGGCCAGGGATGTCGCCACGCCGAAAAGACAGGAGATCGTGGCCAGGATATCGATTGTGTTGCCGAACCCGCCATAGATGCGCTCTTTCAAAATCGGATAAAAAACGTTGCGGATCGACAGCGGCAGCCCTTTGGTAAACCCGAAAAACGCCAGCCCCAATCCGATCAGGGCGTATATGGCCCATGGATGAAAGCCCCAGTGGAGAAAAGTCAACTCCATGGCCGCCTTGGCGCTCGCGATGGTGCCCGGTTCTGAAAGGGGGTTGGCCACGTAATGGAACATGGGTTCGGCCACCCCGTAAAAGAGCAGGCCGATGCCCATACCCGCACTAAACAGCATGGCAAACCAGCTCAGATAGCTGAATTCGGGCTTGGCATCGGGACCGCCGATGCGCAGTTTTCCCAGAGGCGAGACCAGAATGCCGATGCAGGTGGCCAACACGACGTTCATCGTCAGCACCAGAAACCATCCGGTATATTCGGAAATCCAATTCTTTGTGCCTGCAAACAACTTTTCGGCCGCATCACCGGCGAGAATCGTAAAGATCACACCGGCGAAAATCAACCCTGCGCCGCCGAAAAATACCCAGGGTTGAATATCGTATTTCCAGATCTTGTTGTCCAAGTTCTTTATTGTGTCTGCAGTCCTGATTTGAAAATCTTTTTCGGCCATAAAACACCTCCTTTATAAACCTCTTGGGTTTAATATTTGGGCGTTATTCATGCAGCGCATCCATTCCGGGATTCACCCTCTCATCCCTTTACTCCGGGAAGTTGGTCTTTGGTTAGAACCGGCTTCCCGCACATGCATGATTTTTTTGGTACTGCAGAACATTCGTGCTAATGCCTTAGCCGACTTTAGTCGTCAGCAAGACATTGACCCTCAACATTTTTTTAAAATGATGCGGTCTTCTTCAACAGTCATCTCGAAGCAATCACCCGGAGAAAAACCGGTTTTCTCGAGCATTTCTTTAGAGAAAACGATCCCTTCTTTTTTGACCTTTGTCTTCTTCCACTTCTGAGTAATTAAAGAGTCCTTTGATGACGTAAATTTTCTTGTCAAGATTTTGAAGCATCACCAAATGCTCCCGCAGCGTGTAGGGGGATATTTGGAATTCTTGCGTGATCTCCTTTGCCGTCTTACCCTCTTCAATCATCTTCCTTAACTTGTCCGGATCATAACGGATGCTGTAATTGCCTTTTGCCATGCGATCACCTCCTTTGATTTTTTTTCACGATCTAAATGTTGATAATCTATCTCTCCCATTGACTGTGTTCTTATCACCACCTTCCTTAATCTTCTCCGTGCGATGCATTGCTAGATTATTGCCTCTGCTGTGGCCAAATCTGAAAACGATGTAAAGGAATACAGCACCGGATTGAGTGCGTTTCTCGGCATCAGCCGAACGAAGCGACCGGCGGGCCCCAAAGCGTTACATCCGGTTGCACCCCGAGACCGGGGCCACCGGGCACCCTGATGCTGCCGTTTTCAATGCTTATCCCGTTTTCCGAATCGTAGTGTCCGTCGATATAAGGCGCCGCCAGCCAAACGCCCTCCAAAAGACGAGGGCTGACCGTCGCACCGATATGGGTGCAAGCGGCCGCAATGATGTCGCCCCCCCAGGCATCATCACAGGTCATCGGCAAGTTCACCACCCGGAGGATGTCGCGAATGGTGCGCATGGCGGAAAGCCCTCCCATGCGGGTGACCTTCAGCGAAAAGCCATCGCAAATCCGTTGACCGACGGCCTGCAATACGGCGCCCAGTCCTTCCGTGGACTCATCCAGGAAAATGGCATGCGACACCCGACCATGGAGAGAAGCGATCTCTTCCACTGTGCCACAGGGTTGCTCGATGACCAAAGAAAGATCGCGACAGGCCTGTGACACCGTCAAAGCATCCCGGGAGGTCCAACCGCAATTGGCATCGACTGCCAGCTTTACATGGGGTTGCAGGGTTTCATGCACTTTCCGAATGGCCGCAATGTCGATCTCCGGATCCCGTCCCCCGACCTTGAGCTGCAGGCGTCGGTAGCCTTCAGCCTGCTTTTCCCTGGCCATGGATGCCGCCGCCTCGGGTTCTGTCACCCCGATTGCGTAATAGGATGGAACGGTTTCCTGTTTGGCACCGCCAAGCAAGTCGCAGACGCGTGCACCGTAGGATTTACCCGCAAGATCCCACAGGGCGATATCCACCGCCGCCTTGGCATAGCGATGCCCGCTGAGCGTCGCGTCCATGGCATCACGAACGCAATCGATCCCAAGGGCGTTCAGACCGATCAGGTGGGGTCCGATTTGACGAAGTGCGGCACGGGCGCCGGCTGCATGGTGGGGCTGATAAACCGGGCCGTGGGGGCAGGTTTCACCGTATCCGACCATACCTTTTTCGGTGACAATTTCGATGATCGTCGAATCGAAAGAAGCCAACGATGTCTTTGCCGTTCGGTATACGCCGCCGACAACCGGCAAATCATGTTGATAAATATGAATTTCCGATATGCGCATAAATTAAATCTTTTTATGATAAAAGCCCAAGCGGCTTCATGGATTCAACCACGTCTTGCAGGCCCTTTTCCACCAGCGTCTCTTCAGTCGGAATACCGTTCTTATCCCACCCCCTGGCCAAGTAGTAGGCATCCAGTAAAAATTCGATGTCTTCCATGGGAATCAAATAGCCTTCATTGGGGCCGGTGGTGATGGGATCCTCACACAAGCGTCGCGGCGGATAATCGCTGGACCGCCCGAAGTCCTTTATTTCCCTGGCATTAAACACCCGGGTCAGATGCCATATCTTTTCGGAGACCGACAGCAGTTCGGCCCAGGTTTTCTTTTTCCCGGTAATCAGGCTGTAAAGTTCGGCATAATGCTCCCCCTCAAAACCCAGTTCCATCAATTGAAGGCGGCAGGTTCCCAGGACATCGAAAATGGGCCGTTCGTGCTGGGAGTGGATGACGTAATCGGCAGACTTTTCCGTTACCAGCCCCTTGGGTGGCTTTTCCTTCGAGCCGCCGGCCACAATGAGGTCGTGCACGCTGCTCCAGCTTCCAGCCAGATCATGCCCCAATACCCACGCACGACCGTGATGTGCGCCAATATCGGATGTGAGGTAGGCCAACATCATCGACGGCGCGTTGCGGCACTCGTACCCGGTCCACTCCAACCCTTTGACCTGGATGGCAAAGTGATCCGAACCCTTTCCGATGGATTCGGACGCCGCCTTAACGCCTTTGGCGAGAAGATCGCCGACACCTTCCCTCAACGCCATCTTTTCCAAAAGATAGACGACTGATTCCAGGTCCCCGAATGAAACCGCCCGCCCGATCTGCGATTCCGTAAGAATCCCCTTTTCAAAACATTCGATAACCCAGGCGGCGGTCACGCCGGCAGAGATGGTATCCAGTCCCAATTCATCGCAGACATAATTCGCATAAGCGACTTCCTCTATGGTCTCGAGCACGCAATTTCCACCGAACAAGGCAATGGTTTCGAATTCCGGGCCTTCAACGTGGGCCTGGCCAAGGGGCGTTTTGGCAAAACCGTATTTTCCGCAGGGGGTGGGGCAGCAAGAACAGCCTTTGTCCGTGATCTTGAGACGATCCAGAATCGCCTTGCCGTTGATCTGCTCGTAGTGCTCCGCATGAGAGGTCTGAAAATTACGCGTCGGAAAGACACCCACTTCATTGGCCCAATTGGTCAAACCGGCAGTTCCCTCAGGGGTCCAGCCTTTGAAGCCGGGTTTCGCCCTGACCTTTGCGAACGCATCTTTCCCTTTGGTATACGCACCTTCGACGTCGAATACCGGCAAGCCTCCGGTGCCCTTGACCGCTATGGCTTTGATGTTCTTTGCTCCTAATACGAGTCCGATCCCCGTTCTTCCGGCCTGTCGCCCGAAGTCATGAGAGATGCAGGCAAATCGAACACCGTTTTCACCGGCCGGACCGATGGTGAGCACCTGAAAATCATCACCCAGATCGTCTTTCAGCATCCTTTCGGCAGTCAGCGCACCTTTTGTGCGGTACTTTTCCGCCGGTCGGATCTCAACGGTGTCGTCTTCAATAAACAGATAGCTGAACTCTTTGGCTTTCCCGGTGAGCACCAATGCGTCATAACCCGCGTATTTAAGGGCCGGCCCGAAATGCCCGCCCATGTTGCTGTCCGCGTAACCGCCGGTGGCCGGAGATTTTGATCCAAAGTGCGTCTTTCCGCTGGCCGGAAGAAAATGGCCGGTCAGCGGTCCGGTGGCAGCAATAAAAATGTTTTTTTCCCCGCATGGATCAATATCAGGCTCGATTTCATCAAACAGCATGCGGGCGACAAACCCTCTGCCGCCGATGTACGTTTCAGCCAGCTGTTCGGATAACGGTTCCTTATCAATCCGCCCGTCGCTAAGGTGGATACGAAGAATGGTACCTGCGTAACCGTGGAGCATAATATCATTTCTCCTTATCGTCATTATTTCAGCAGGATGGCGTCCCGCGGACAGGCGGCCGCACAAGCCCCGCACAATGTACACTTGATGGGTGCCAGTGTATCGCCGCGTTCCACGATGACACCATAAGGGCATTCCGCCACACAGGCCATGCAGACCGTACATTCGTCCTCATCGATCAGAAAGACGCCGCTTTCACTTTTTTGGATGGCCGCCACCGGACAGACATCGGCGCAGGCGCCGCACTGATCGCAAACATGGATGCGGTAATCACCGGGCGCCGGAAAGCGGCCTTCAATGCGCAGCACCGCCAAAGACGGTTTGACTTCCCGGAAATTTTCAATTGCGCACGCCAGTCGGCAGGTTGTACAACCCGAACATTTTTCATCAACCGTCTCTAATTCCAACAGAGCCCTCCTGTATCTAATCAAATTGGTGCGATTGTCGAGGCTTGCTCGCCTTTGGTGATGTTGCCGCGGATAAGCAAGTTGAGCGAAGTGAAATCCCGTTCGGCGGGAGAAGATGTCGTTCTGCAATAGTGTGGTTATGCGGGTCCCACTTGCGAAAAGATGCGGTCAGATACTCAAACCCTCAATTGGGGTAATTTTCGGACCGTATCAGTCGGTCGCACCTTCCATAGGGGCGAATCCGCTTCGGAAAGTATTCTCGACAATCGTGCGCGTGTACATGAATTGGGGCAGGTAATCCTGTCCCATGGCCTTTGACCCCACCCCGGACATCTTGAAACCGCCGAAAGGATGGCGTTTCATCATGGCACCGGTTGTGCCCCGATTGATGTAGAGGCTCCCCACCAAAAATTCCCGACACGCGTGCGCGATGTTCGCCGGGCTTCGTGAAAACAGGCCGCCGGTGAGCGCATACTGCGTATCGTTGGCCACTTTGATGGCCGCATTAAAATCATTGACTTTGATAATGCAGACAACGGGACCGAAAATCTCCTCCTGCGCTAAACGGCTGTCGGGGGAAACATCGGTAAACACGGTGGGGGGAACAAAGTGGCCGCGGCTCTCCCCGACGGCACCCTGGGTCAGCAGCGTGGCTTCGGATTTTCCCAGCTCGATGTAGCGTTCTATTTTCTCTTTGGCCGCGGCGTCGATCACCGCACCGATGTCGGTTCGTGGATCCCAGGCCGGACCGAACATCAGTGTTTCCACGGCACTTTTAAAGCGCGAAACAAATTTATCGTAATTTTCCGCCAACACGATCAGCCGCGAGGCGGCCGAACATTTCTGTCCCATGTAACTGAAAGCCGACTGGATGATGGGCCCCACGGCGGCATCGATATCGGCATCGCTGTCGATGATGATGGCATTCTTTCCGCCCATCTCGGCGATAACGTTTTTCACCTGCCGGGCGCCTTCCGGAGTGCGGCCCGATTTTTCAATGATGCCAAGACCCACTTCCTTGCTTCCGGTGAATACGGTAAAGGCCACGTCTTGGTGGGTGACCAGGGCGTCTCCGATTTCTTTGCCTGGTCCGGGGACCAAATTGAGCACGCCTTTAGGCAAGTCCGCGCGGTTGAAAATATCGTATACCGCCTGCCCGATCGCCGGCGTTTGGGATGCCGGTTTGTAAACGACGGTGTTGCCGGTAACGATGGCCGCCGCGGTCATGCCGATGGAGATGGGTAGCCCAAAATTCCATGGTGCGATGACGGCCCCGACGCCGCGCGGAATATATCCGAGGCGACTGGATTCTCCCGGCAGCTCGGATGCCACGCGCGGTTTGTTTAAACGAACCATTTCGCGGCCGTAAAATTCGAGAAAATCTACAGCTTCGCAAATATCGGCCTGGGCTTCGTTCCAGTTTTTGCCCCCTTCATAGACGAGCAGCGCGGCCAAATCATGGCGTTTGGCGCGCACTCCCTCCGCCGCTTTGAAAAGGCAGTCCGCCCGCTTTTCGGCGCGGGTGGCGGACCAGTCCACAAAAGCCGTTTTAGCGGCGGCGACCGCCTTTTCAACCGTTTCGGTATCCGCGCAAACAACTTCGGCCACGATTCGTTCGGGCGCGTTGGGGTCAGTGGAAAGCATTTTCTTTGCGCCTGATAGTGGGGCGCCATTAACAACCGGGCGTACTTGGCGGGGAAAAGACTCTTTTGTATTTTCAAGCGCGACGGCGAAAGCCGCGTGCGTAGGAATGTCCCATTCGACGGGCGGCTCATTGGAAAAAGGACCCTTTTCGCCGTATTCCGATGCGGCCTCGTTATCTTTCACAGGCTCCGGGTTATCATTTGCACGCATCGCCGGGTCTCTCAGCATCTCTTCTCTTGCCGCGCCATTGGCGAAACTTTGTCTTAAAAACGATTCGCTGGAGGTATTTTCCAGCAGGCGGCGCACCAGGTAGGCCATGCCGGGTACGATTTCTCCCACCGGCGAGTAGAGCCGCAGCCGCAAGTTGTGTTTTTTCCATGCCTCCCGCAGGTTCTCCGCCATGCCGTGGAGCATCTGAAACTCCAGTCGGTCCTCGGGGACTCTAAGCTCCTTGGCGCATTCGATGACGTAGGCGACGGTGCGGATGTTGTGGGAGGCACATTTGAGTTGAATACAGCGGTGGTTTTCCAACACCGTGCGGGCACATTTCTCGTAGCTGGCGTCAGTGGCGTGCTTGTTTGTAAAGACCGGGATCGGGTAGTTGTATAGGTTGGCCAGCACCACCTCTTCGTCCCAGAAAGCACCCTTGATCAGGCGCATGCCGAAGTTGTGATCGCCTTTTTTGGCCCAATCCAAAAGTTCGGCAAGTAACGGTTCGGCATCCTTCATGTACGCCTGGTAAGCGATGCCCTTGTGGGGCCAGTCACGGAACTCGGGCTCGTCATTGATACTCTTGAACAAATCCAGGGTGAACCTGCGCGCCGGCAAGTGCTCCATATCCATCAACACGTAGGCGTTTAATTCCATTGCCTTGCGGTAGATCGGCCGCAGCCGTTCCTTGGCCCGGTCAATCGCATAGTCCAAGGCGCAGCTTTTAGGCAGATACTGGGAGTAAAGGCAGGAGGCCATCAGCGAGATATTGACCTGGGGGCTGAAGCCCCAATCCAGCCCACCTTTTTCACCCGTTCCCAAGGCCGGCCACTCTTTGACGATTTCACTGTAGCGCTCCATCAGTTCGATCTGTTTGGCCAAAAACGCCTCTTCCTCCTGCGTTGACGTCACCGCCTCCTTGAGGATTTTCACGGTCCATGCGACCCCGTCTTTTTTGCGGCCCTTGAGCATCACTTTCGCGGCTTCATCGATGGTCTCACCCGTGATGAACTGCTTGCCCATGGTGCCGATATTTTTTCCGATACTCTTGGCTGCCATTTTGGCGGCGATCGAGTCGGGTTTCACCTTGGACAAACCCCACCGCATCGTTTTCGGAAAATCCTGGCCCGGCCGGCAGAAATACTCCTGGATGTGCCGCGCCACCGATTCCGGTTTGGTGAGATAAGGAAAAACATCCACGAATCGAAACATCTCATGTTTGAAGGCTTCGTTCTTCATGGAAAGATCCATGACTTTGCCGGTCCAATAATCTTTTTTGAACAGGGACGGTTTGGATTTTCCCGCGATATCGTAGAGCTTCATACCGGTTTTCCGGACCCCGTTCTCGAAATTAGATGCCATGTTACAGGCCTCCTTTTTTATACGCCGCCTTTGTCTTCTTTTTCAGATGTGGGAATTCATCGGTCATGTGCGGGATATGAATGGCATCGATGAGATTCTGTTGAAAATCTTCCATCAGGGTCAGTTCGACATATTCCACCCGGCGGGCGATTCGATCGGCTTCTTGGCGTTTTTTACGGTCCAGCAACGCCGCCCGGCACCCGTCGCCTGCGGCGTTGCCGATCGACGAGACGCGCTCCGGCGGGCAGTCCGGAAACACGCCCAGCACGAGGGCCAGGGGGATGTCGATATGGTTGCCGAAGGCCCCGGCAATCTTTATCCGGTCGGGCTCGCTGCAGGTTCATCCGGCGCAGCATCAGCTTGCATCCGGTGTATATGGCGGCTTTGGCCAACTGGATCTGGCGGATGTCGTTTTGGGTGATGACCACATCCTTGCCGATGACGGTCTCCGCGGTCCAGGCCAGCACAAACTCTTTCTGCTCCGTGTCCGGATTTTCCCGCAGGCGCTCGGTTTCAATCTCCGGATTAAACGCCCCGCTGCCGTCCACGATCCCGGCCTTGAACAGTTCGGCCAGAGCATCCAGCACCGCACTGCCGCAAATGCCCCGGGTCCGCATCTCCTCGGGTTTGGAATAGCTCAGCCATGCATCCCGTCCCACCACCTTGTAATCCACTTCGTGGGTTTCGGGCGAGATTTTCACCCGCTCGATGGCGCCGGGCGCCGCCCGCATGCCGAACTCGATCTGGGCGCCTTCCAGGGCCGGTCCGGTGGCACAGGAGCATGTACTGCAAACCATCCGTTCTCTGTTGCCGATGACCAGCTCGCCATTGGTGCCGATATCGATGATCAGCACCGTATCGTCACTTTTCTGGGGCTCTTCGACAAGAATGACGCCGACGTTGTCGCCGCCCACGAATCCGGCGATGTTGGGCAGGATGTAGACGTTGGCCGAAGGATTTACCCGCAGCCCAAGATCCCGGGCCTTGATGTTCAGGCCGCTGTGATTGGCCGGTGTGAAGGGGACGCTGCCCAGGGGCTCGGGGTCCAGTTGCAGCAGGAGATGATGCATGCAGGTGTTGCCGCAGACAGCCACATCTTCGATATCTGCGGGGCGAATGCGCCGGCCGGTGTGTCGCGCCGCTTCGGATACGGCCTGTTCGATCAGGGTGTTCAATCCGTCTACCACCGCTATCGCTCATGCGCTGCAGGCCCTCGGGGTCGTTGAAGCAGTAATTGATCCGCGAGATCACGTCTTCACCGTATTGGATCTGGGGATTCATCATGGAAGCGGTTTCGACGACTTCCATGGTGTCCAGGTCGCAAAGATAGCCGGCAATGGTCGTCGTGCCGATGTCGACGGCCAGACCGTAATTCGGTCCCGCTTTGCCCGGGCGGACGCGGATAATCTCGCGATCCATCCAAACGCTGACCGTCACTTCCCATTTGCCGTCCCGCAAAGCCCCTCCCAGGCTGCGTAAAGCAAAAAAGTCAATCGACAGCCCGGTCAGTGCGTATGTCGCCTCCAGGGCCCGGCTGAGTCTTTCAAAATCGCCGGTGGGATCCGCCAGTGTGGCTTCCGGAAGTTTCAGACAATAGGTTTTGACTGCCGGATCGTGATCGATGCGGATCGGACGCGCGGCCTTGCTGATGACTTGTTTGCCCGGGCGGGATTCTTCCGGGACGTCGATCGAAAGATCCTGCCGGACGGTGGCGATACATCCCAGGCGAAATCCGGCGGCCCTTTCCCCGGGTGTGATATGTTCACTTTCGATTGCCTGCCAGGGACCGGCGTTTTCCGGTTTGGAATCGATATCGTATTCCTGTATACGGCCGTTTTCGATGCGGACTTTACACTTACCGCACACATGGTGGCCGCCGCAGAGCGCTTCGATGCCGACACCCAGCAACCGGGACGCCTCAACGATCGTTGTTCCTTTCGGCACTTTTCCTCTGCGCCCGGAAGGCTGAAAAAACACCTTTGCAGTGTCTTCGTCCATCGGACCCATCCTTAATGACTCTGCCGGCCTACTGCCAGCGTTTGGCCATCTTATCGAGCTCTTTCGCCACTTCTTCCGTCAGAAATTGCGGTTGGTGTTCCATTTTTAGGAGAGTCTGTTCCCGCAGGCGCTCCTGAAACCGCCGCCCACCCTGCTCGAGCCACGATTCATAATTGGAACGATCGAACAGGTTTGAATACCACACTTCGCGGAAATACTTCAGCGTATGCTCTTCTGCCATAAAATGGCCTCCCGGGCCGACAGCGTGAATGACGTCAACCGCCAGCGTTTCATCATCGACTTTAATTCCGCGCATAAACTGGTTGATCATGTAAAGCACCTCATTGACCAGAACCATATAGGCCGGCGAAGCCAGACTGCCGTGGTCGAGCAAACCGCAGTCGTGGATCAGATTGGCGCCGCTGAGTGCCGCTGATTGGCACGACAAAGTGGCTTCGGCGGCTGCCTGGGAATCCGGCAGCTTGGCATCGGAACACCCGGCGGTACCAAAATAGGGTAGCTTGATGTACTGGGCTATTTGAGCCAGGGCAGCGCCCATCAAAATCATCTCCGGTGCGCCATAGGAGAATATCGTCGTGCGCATGTCCATGACAGTGGCAAATGCGCCGTAAATGAAGGGGGCCCCCTTGCGCACCAACTGGGTGATCACCAGGCCGCTGAGGGATTCGGCCGTCCCCTGTACGACGGACCCGGCAAAAGAGGCCGGACCGGTGCTGCCGGCCTGCGGCGCGCCATAGCAAATCTGTGGAATTCTTTTTTCGGCGCAAAAAATCATCTTATCCAAGCTGTTATCGCTGAACACCAGCGGTGAAATCGGATCGGCGAGCATAGCGATCGTCGGGGCGTTCAGGAACTGTTTTTCACCGCCGGCGATGATAATCGCCATTTCATAAATTTCCTTGAGGCTTTCAATATCCTGGCAGCAAAAAACCATGGGTTTCTCACTGTATGTCATCGCTTCTTTCAAAACCAGTCGGTCGGCAAATTCAGCGGGCGCATCGTCTGCCATGCCGAACGTCATACCCCAAGAATAATTGGGCAGCGCGTCGAGCAAGGTTGCCGTCGTGCGACAATCATCGAGCATGAATTTCCGACGCTCGCGGGTGAAGGGTTCTAGGTAGTCGATACAGTCCAGGCTGGCGCCAAACCAGCTTCTGTTGCGCTCAAGCTTCACCGAGCGCTCGCCGTTGCGTTTTCCCAGAACGATGCGTGAAGGCGCCTTGCGCAATGCGTCTTTTACCATCCAGTCCGGAATGTGCACTAAATCTGCATCAACCCGCGCACCGGCGCCGTCTAACAATTCCAACGCCCGCGGATGAGTGATCTTTACGCCCGGTGCGTTCCATCACTTCCATGGTTGCCGAATAAACTTCCTCGATATCTTCCGGCTGGAGTACATTGAGTCTCGGCTTTATCTTCGGCTCAAAACGACCTGTCATTGTGTCCTCCTCCATGTGTCAATGAACCCCCATGACTCAAACGCCGTATTGTTCCAGGGCTCCGATCGCAACCCTTCGTCTTACCGTGATGGCGGCAATGCCCCGGGGCTCCGACCTCGGCTTTAGTAGTAAAACTTAAGCAACTTGAATGAAATTCTTGCTCTTAATCGATATAGAGCACATTTAAGAGCAAAAGCAAGAAAATGAACAGTTGAATGTATTGTTTTTTATTCTTTTACAGAAGAATTCAAAATGTTACGCACTCGATCGTAGAATTCTTTCACATGGTCGTACATGATCTTACGGGCCCGGTCGGCATCTTGGCTTTTGATCGACTCCACCATTTTCAGATGCTCGGCAACGGCAGTGGGCAGAATATCGAGTTGCGGCAAGACCATGTACCAAAGGCGTTGGGAAAGACCGAAGAAATGTTCCAGGATTCGAATGAGGTACTTGTTCTTGGCCGACCGTACGATGGCCTGATGAAATTTATGATCCACGTCCAACAGGCGTCGGCTGTCGCTGGGTGCGATGGCCGCCTGTTCTTTGCGAAGGGCCTCGAGCACCGTCAGATCATCCGTCGTGGCCCGTTGGGCGGCAAGACCGGCGCAGAGCGGCTCCAGTGTCAATCGCACTTCACTGATTTGCTCCAGGTCCGGCAGACTGATGTCGGCCACATACAGACCGTGGCGGGGTGTAATGACAATCAGTCCATCATGTGCGAGTAATTTGAGCGCTTCACGAACAGGGACAGAGCCCATTAGCAGATCTTCGGCAAGCTGTTGTTCGTTGACCAGCGTTCCGGGGGCCAATTCCAAAGTGATGATAGTTTCCCGTATTCGATCATAGGCGTGCTGGGTATCGACGTCTACCAACTCCATATTCTTTCCCTCCTAAGATAAGCGATTGGCTCTCAGCAATGAGCTCCTTAAGATACCCATTTTCGAGATTTTGGGGCCTCACCCATTGGGTGACGCATACCGGCGCCATAACCAATTGATCTTACGTAGCTGATACATAAAAGCTAATGGCTAATCGCTTAATTTAGGCCCCTCCAAATCGCATCAAACGGGGTTTTCCCACCGCCTTTGCCCTTATACGGTAAGCGTCCAGCCCGTCGGTATGCTCATTTATGATAACTTCCGGGTTGTCAGCGCCGGAGCGCAGCGCCGCCCCCAGAGCTCTTTCCCGGCCCAGCGTTCGGGCATGCACCAGGGCGTCAGCGGCTTCATCGAATACCTCTCGATTATCGCTGGTCTGAACGGTATAGCCGAGGACTTCCAGGCCGTCGTCGGTTACACGCGGGTACACCAAAACTTCTTCGGTTATCATAACACTGCCGGCCACCGCGCCCACAGCATTGGCAACTTCATGATGGGTCGGCAGGATCAGTTCGCAGTGTAGTTTCTCGGCCACGCTTTTTAAAAAGATGGCTGCCGGAGCGCCGATGCCGATAATGGGCTGCCGCAATCGAAAACGTGTCTCCAGTTGAGAATGATTGTTGTAGAGGCTGTTATGAAAAAACCACTGTCCGATGTCGGTGTCTTCGGAATGGAAAGACAGCGGCAACTTCTTGCCGCTCAGAAAAGTGACGATAGCATGCACGATGGTTTCGGTCATCATCAGCCAGATCTGCTCTCGGAATTTGGCCGGATCATAGCGCAGGCTACGGCAGAAAATGTCCATTGCCAAAAAGGCTGTTTGTGCATCCCAGGCGTTGTGACGGCCTTCCACATGCAGTAAATCGGTAGGGGTAAGCCCCGATTTGCCGATGATTTCCCGGCGCAGCAGATTGTCGGCGCTGACTTGCAACTTGCTGAACAAATTCAGCTGGGTAAGAATCTCCGGAACGGACCGGGGACCTTCGGTTAAAAAATAGACGAGTTCTTTTTCCTGCTCTGTTTGCAGCGAATCCGCATCACCGGGATTGCGCAACAGATACCAGTATTCGAGCCAATCCGGTGTAAGGTGGGCGTCGCTTCGCTGGGAAAGGGCGTTCAGATGGCTTCGAATGCCCGGGAATTCATCGGCCAGATAAGCCAGGGGCGTAACGCGTTGAGGCCCGATCATTAGCCTGTTTTCACTATCCGACGTGATATGGCTGTCGCCACCCAACGCAATCGAAAACAGATTGGCGGCTTTTACCGCTGTTTTATAGTCCGCGACGGTTGCGCCCTCTTCACTGACCGCAACCTGCCCATTTTCCACCCAGGCGATGTCGGTGGTCGTGCCCCCAATGTCGACGATCAGCGCATCGTCCAGGTTGGAAAGGAACCGGCCGCCGATGGCACTGGCCGCCGGACCGGAATGAATGGTCTCCACCGGTGTTTTGGCGGCAAACTCATCGCTCATCAGGGTCCCGTCACCGCGCACTACCATCAGGGGCGCCTTGATCCGGCGGTGTTCCATTGCCCGTCGAACAGCAATGATGAATTCTTTTAGAACTGCCAGCAAAGAAGCGTTCAGAGCCGCCGTCGTGGCCCGTTCAACTGATCCGAGCTTGGTCGAAAGCTGATGGCCCAGTACCACGGGTAGATCACATATGCTGGAAATGGCCTCGAATGCCCGGTGCTCGTGCTCCGGGTTGAGCGGGCTGAAATAGCCGGAAACGGCCACGGCATCCACGTCATTTTTTATTTCCCCCACTTTAGCCAGGATCGCAGACAGGTCAAGGGGCGCCTTTTCGCGTCCGTAAAGGTTGTGCCCCCCGGCAAAGTAGTAATAACGCGGTGTGGCAAAGCGCTCCTGCATTTTAAAGGTGGTGATCAATTCCGGATCATAACCGATGAGCAGCAATGCCACCCGCTTGCTTTTACCTTCGGCAATGGCGTTTGTGGCAAGGGTGGTGGATATGGAAACCATCTGAATGGCCGAGGGATCTTCAATCCGGATACGCTTGATGACGGCTTCGATGCCAATCGAAAAATCGCGCTTGGTCGTCAAGCTCTTGTGGGATGCCAGAACCCTGTGGGAGTAGTAATCCAGCAGGACTCCGTCGGTGTATGTACCGCCGGTGTCGATACCGAGTACCAGAGCTGCTTGTGATTGGCGATCCGTATGCAATGCGTTTAACTCTTATCGA
>CAVRBA010000039.1:0-60387 GCA_963719015.1 uncultured delta proteobacterium
TATGTCCATTTCGAGATGTTCACCGATTATTCAGTATATCACCACCGAAGGCTAATTTTAGACAGGCTGTGCTTTTGTGGTATCAGCGGTAACTTGCTTAATTTAAGTATTTGACAAGTTGCCATCAGCAACCTACCTTTTCAGTGACCTTAATAGTAAACCATATTATTGATTAATTTAAATAATTATAATAAATATTAGTATATTATAATACACTGGAGGTAATTATGAGCAATAATGAAATGCCTCATGAAGGACATGATAAACATCTGTGTGCCCTGCACGAAGGTGGATTGTTAAAGGATAATTTTGAAGCGTGGAAAAAATTGGTTTCCAATGGTCAACATGTTTGTGGCGGTTGTGGAAGGGTTGCACACAGCTCTGAGAATCTTTGTGATCCTCAAAACCTTTAATACCGCCAATTCAAAGAAGACCCCGCCATATTCAGCGGGGTCATTCAATTTTGCCGGTACCTCCAACGAATCGCAAATACGCCTGAATTGCAGATATCTCTTATTGATATCTGTACCAAATTTGTCATCTTAAAAGTGCAGATACTGTAAACAAGGCATAAGTTCTGCCCAACTCACACCTTCTGCTATATATCTCTATCCTGACACTTCAAATCACATTTGTGATAGCCACACCATATCAGTGTGACATCCTTGCCAGCTTTATTTAAACAGTGCCGTTTTGGCGGAGTGATATTCGGTTCGTAACAATCACTGAAATTGAAAAAGGCAGGCACAATATGTTGTGTGCTGCCCTTTAAAAGGAATAATAAAGGTTTCTTGCCAAAAGCTGGATTTTAAGTTTCCAAGGATTCACTAAGTTTAGAATCTGGCTATCTCAAGTCTTTAAGGTACACTCGCAGTTGCGCCTAATAGCAGCTAAGTTGTAACGCCTTGCTCACCAGACTTAGGTAAGTTGTTACCTTTATTACGGGGCAAAATAAGCCGCCATCTCACCCACTTCCAGTGGAGTTACATGTTAACTTTGCTACTCCACAATCTCCAAGGAATCAACATCCACCGTTATCATTTTCCAGTCTTTGTCCACTTCGCCGACAAGCCTTATTTGGATTTCGGGTGTAACATTTGCCCCCCTGAAAACTTTATCATCGATTTCAACTTCAACATCACCGGTATCATCTTTAAAGAGGTAATGTTTTTCACTAATTTGTTCGACTAAATATCCTTCTAAAGTAACTTTTGTATCATCTCTCATATCGTTAATTGAAACCGCAGTAACTATCTTTGGAGTTGCTCTTGGACCGTCAAAACCAGCGAAAGCAATTGTTGAAAGTGAGAATACAGTAAATAGTGCAGCAATTGTCTTAATCATGATTCGTCTCCTTTCTTCATGAAAATGTGAGGGAATCTTTGTGCAGAACTTCATATAGCAAAAAGACACAAAGAAGGTAATTCCTGAATCGTTTTTAAGTGTGTTACAATTGTTTATTCCAACCTAAACATACCCCAGGCAAGCATTGTAACTTTGTTGTTCACAAGAAACTCAATAGTTGGGTCCAAGTCCTTCGGCTCAGCATAGCAAACACCAACAAACAATGTCATTTAGAATACTTCAACTTTTCCTCAACTGGTTAATTACCGGGAGTGCGGCTGAGGAGTCCGCCCTTATCAGTAGCCGTCTTAACCCAAATTGTCTACAGGGTTTATATCTTACCTTCGATTTCAACCCAAAAAGCCTCGACGCCTTCCTTCCAGCCATGAAGCCACTGTGTGAACTCTGGTGTAATCTGCCTTTGTTCGTGGAATATTTCGATTCCTTCCCCCTCGGCTGCCTCGGTGAAATACTCCTCCAGGCTGGTAGCGGCCAGACATTCGGTCCCATTATCCGTCACAGTTAATTCCTTTAAAGCCTCCAACAGGACTTCATAATCAGCTATCTTGGCAAATCGAAGCCCTTCATCTCTGCCTCTGTCCTCCATTTCTCCCTCAAAGGCGGCTTTCTGTTTCTTTAGCCTATCGATAGTTGCCGCCATGTCTTCACCCTGCTTTACACGCTTTAAAAAGTTTTCTTTCTTTTCGATCAAATAAGTCATTGCATCTTGGAACACCTTGGACGGCTTGAACAAATGACGCCATTTCTGCATCTTATTGTGCAGCTCGTCTGGAACGCTAATTGTTACTTTCTGAACCATTTGATACCCCCTATTTGACCGTTTAATATTTTTTACGTTAAAATGGAACGTTACCATATCCAAATCATTTATACGTGTCAAGATGTAAATAACGTATAATAATGCATATCACGTGATCTCGAAAAAAAGAAAGCCCAGCTTTGTTTGGCTTTCTTTTTGGACGTCCTTGCCTGTCCGGTGGAAGGATGTTGACCTAATAATGAGAAGGACAATCTGTGATGCCTGAACCTATTTTGATACTGATGCCGGGAATAGGAATGGTTGTCATTTGTGCTATAACCAGAAAAGATACGAAAACCTCGAAGAAACCTCCAAGGTTGCTGAATATACCACCTGCGAATGAAAGGTTGTCCATTGATTATGCGACGAGAATAAATAAAAGCGGATTGAGACTATGAAACTTCGGATGCGGAATCATGAATTTTGCCAGATTTAATCTGAATTTTTACAGATTAAACCCATCCCTAATGCCAACAAGTTATATCCTTCTCTACCGGTTGACCTCAAACCCCATCAGGTGCTAACTTGTGTGCTTCCTTAAATGGATGCGCGTTAATCCAAAGTGTTTCGAACCATTTTCTATCGAGCCCTTGTATGCCGAAAAATAATGGCCTCTTAACTGAAAAACCCGCTCTCTTTCATCGTGTTTGGCGATCGGTTTTTCCGGACCCACTCCTCCCACAATCCGATCGGGAGCGGAAACGATATCTCCTCAAAAACCTGATCCTGCATTTTCGGCCGCTGACCGTTCCCGAAAAAACCCTCCAGTTTTCGCTGACGTGGGGGCTGGGTGGAATGGCAGCGGTTCTGATCCTTCTCCAGTTCGGAACCGGACTACTGCTGAAATTTGCTTACGAACCCCATCCGGTAACCGCCTATTCGTCGATTCAACTTTTACAAAATACCGTCAGGTTCGGGCAGTTGGTCCGCAACCTGCACCACTGGTGCGCGAATCTCCTCGTGTTGATCGTGTTTCTGCACATGTTGCGGGTTTATTTCACGGGGGCGTTTCTGCCACCGAGGCAATTTAACTGGGTAATCGGCCTGGGTCTCTTTGGCCTGGTATTGTTGGCCAATCTCACCGGATATTTATTACCGTACGACCAGCTAGCGTTTTGGGCGGTAACGGTATCGACCGGCATGCTGGAGTACATCCCTGCTATCGGCGTCCACCTGCAGGAAATGCTCCGCGGCGGGGCTGATATCGGGCCGGCATCGCTGCGGATCTTCTACGCCCTTCACACCGCCGTTGTGCCGGCAGTGTTCGTCTTTCTAATGGCTTTTCACTTCTGGCGGATCAGAAAGGCCGGTGGCCTGGTCATTCCCCGGAAACCCGATGAAGAATTCGATGCCCCTTCCACACGCGTGCCGACCGTCCCTCATCTTCTCTTGCGTGAAGCGGTGGTGGCAGTGGTGCTCATCGCCGTGGTGCTGCTCATGTCGGTCTTCTTCGATGCGCCGCTGGAAGATCCGGCCAACCCCGGCTTGAGCCCCAACCCGACCAAAGCGCCCTGGTATTTTGCCGGCCTGCAGGAGATGTTGCTGCACCTTCATCCCACATTTTCGGTATTTGTCATTCCGTTTCTGATTGCAACCGGTCTGTTGTTTCTGCCATATGTGCGCTACCAGTCCGACGCGGGGGGGATCTGGTTCGTTTCTCCCACCGGACGCCGATTGGCCGTTTGGGCCTTTCTGGGTGCCCTAATAATTACACCGTTTTTGATCATGGTGGATGATTTTCTCATCGGTACCGGAAGGTTACCGTTCGGGCTGCCACCGCAGATCAGCAACGGACTGATTCCCCTCATTCTTATTTCCCTTGTCGTATTGGGGGTTTACTTCATCGCGACACGTCGCTTCGCGGCCTCGAACAACGAGGCGATTCAAACTGTGGTGGTCCTGTTGCTCGGAACCTTTATCGTGTTGACAGCCACCAGCGTATGGTTCCGGGGACAAGGGATGGTTCTTCGTTGGCCATGGTAGGTAACCCGCATTTTTCATCAAAAGTGCGGGGTTAAGCAAACACAAAGAAGGATGCCGACCGATATGGAAAGTACGCGCGATAAAGAGAAAACCGAACCGTCAGCTTCGAGACGAAATGTCTTGTCGATGATCTGGATGGGACTTGGTACGGCGGCCTTGATAGAATTCGGTTGGCTGGTTTTCACCTTTTTCCGCCCCGCCAAGCCGTTGGTCGGCCCAGGAGACAGGGGGCAGGAGATCGAAGCCGGCCCGGTGGACAACTTTAAGCCGGATACCGTGACCGCGTTTCCCCGGGGGCAATTTTACCTTGCCTGCCTTCAGAATGGCGGTTTCCTGGCCCTCTCCCGCCGCTGCACGCATTTGGGATGTACCGTTCCCTGGATTGAGGCGGAAAATCAGTTTATATGCCCCTGTCATTCGTCTGCCTTCGACATCAAGGGTGATGCAATCAAACCCCCGGCGTCGCGTCCCCTGGATCTTTTCAGGGTCAGGATCGAAAACAACATTGTTATGGTAAATACGGCTGATCGAATCAAACGGACCGCGTTCCGTGACAACCAGGCCGTTTACGCTAAATGAATGATTTCGTTGACTCAATGACCTCGGGCAGAACCGGCGGTATAAAACCATTTTTTCGGGCAACCAGCGGGTCATCGAGTTTGAGAGTCTCCCCAACAACGTTGGGGGTTTACCGATGATTATTCTCGGGATTGAGAAAACCGTACCCTCTTGAACACAAAAGAAATGACAACCTGGAAAATAATCGGCATCATCGCCACCGCGGTGATCGTGCTCTCGATACCGCTCTACACCCTCAAGACCACACCCTACGGCGAATCGGTTGAAAGTGGGAAAACAGGGGCAGATGCCGAATTCGTGGGCAGTGAAAAATGCAAGGACTGCCACAGACCGGCGTACGATAAGTGGCTGACGTCCCACCACCGCATGGCCATGGCTGTCGCAACCGACAAGACCGTTCTGGGCGACTTCGACGAGGCCAAATTCGAACTCTTCGGTGTAACCTCCCGTTTTTTTCGCAAGGACGGCAAATTTTTCGTCAATACCCAAGGGCCGGGCGGCAAAATGGAAGACCTCGAAATTACCCATACATTCGGCTGGTACCCGCTGCAGCAATACCTGGTGCCGTTTCCCGACGGCCGTCTGCAATGTCTTCCGATTACCTGGGATGTGAAAAATAAAAAATGGTATCATCTTTATCCCGACCGACCGCTGGACCCCGATGACTGGCTCTATTGGACCAACAACGGCCAGAATTGGAACGGCATGTGCGCCGAATGCCACTCAACCGACCTCAAAAAAAATTATAATCCCGAAACCGGCGCTTATCAGACCACCTGGTCAGAAATCAGCGTCGGGTGCGAAGCATGCCACGGACCGGGTTCGGCACACGTCAAATGGGCCCAGCTGCCGGATATGGCCCGCCCCACAGTGGAAAACGATGCGTTGGTCGTCAAGACCAGCGGTCTCGATGCCCGCCGGCAGATCGAGCTGTGCGCCCCGTGCCACTCCCGGCGTATGTCCCTGGACGACAACATTCACGCCCATGCTGATTTTCTGGACTATGGGACCCCGCAACTGTTAAACGAGGGCATGTATTTTGCCGACGGCCAAATTCTCGAAGAGGTCTATGTTTACGGATCGTTCATGCAAAGCAAGATGTACGCACGCGGCGTCCGCTGCAGCGACTGCCACGACGTGCATAGCACAAAGCGCGTCAAGGAAGGCAATGCCCTCTGCCTGCAGTGCCACAAAGCCGGTATCTACGACACCAAGGACCACCACTTCCACAAACGCGAGGGCGAGAAAGGCGAGCCGATCAAATCCGATTCCGGAAAAATCCTGTTCGAGGTCGGCTCGGGTGCCCTATGCGAACAGTGTCACATGCCGGGACGAAACTACATGGGCATCGATTACCGGCCGGATCACAGTTTCCGGATCCCTCGCCCGGATCTCAGCGCGAGTATCGGCACACCCAATGCCTGCAACCGTTGTCACATCGATAAAAGCAACCAGTGGTCAGTCGAAAAAACAACAAAATGGTACGGACAGCGCAAGCGCCCCCATTACGGAACGGTGTTGAATGCCGGCCGCCAGGGACAACCGGCGGCCCTTTCGGACCTGATTCTTCTGGCCGATGACCGGCTCTATCCCGCCATTGTCAGAGCCACGGCCCTGATGCACCTCGCCTCTTATGGCGGCACCGACAGCCGGCAGAGCCTCGAGCGTGCTCTGACCGATGAAGAGGCCCTCATCCGCCAGACCGCCGTACGTCATCTGCCAGCTTCCGATCCACAGACGGATATGACGCGTTTCAGCCCGCTGCTTTATGACGCAGTGAAGGCTGTACGGATAGAGGCCGCACAGAGATTAACGGCGATACCCATCGAAAGCATGTCCCCTGAGTTGAAAAACAAATTTCAATCCGCACTGGATGAGTACGTATCGGCGATGGAGCGCACGGGCGATTTTGCGGCTTCCCGGCACAATCTCGGCAACATGTATGCCAACTTGGGAAATTCGGCGGCGGCCATCGTCAACTACCGCAAAGCAATTGAAATCGACGGCTTGTTTTACCCGGCCAAGGTCAACCTGGCCATGCTCTATAGTCGTAATCGGGAAACCGATCAGGCCGAGACGCTCTTGCGAGAGGTGGTTGGGGAATTCCCCGATTTGTATGAAATCAAATACTCGCTCGGGCTGCTGCTGGCTGAAAAAAAGCAATACGAGGAAGCCGCCGGATACCTGGCGCAGGCGGCCAAAGGTCTGCCACAGCGGGCCCGCATCCAATACAACCTTGGCCTGCTGCTCCAACACCTTCAAAGAGATCAGGCGGCCGAGGCCGCACTGCAGAAAGCCGTTGACATCGATCCGGACAATTTGGACTTTCTTTATGCCCTGGCTGACTTCTATCTGAAACGAAACCGCTGGGATGATGCCGGTCGCATCGCCGAATCGATGGTAGCCAAACATCCGGACCAGAAAATCGGATACGATATTATCGAATTTATTAAAGGTAAACGGCGATCATAGCGAATCCCAAGTTGAGCGTTTTATATTTTCGAAATGACTCTTTATAATCGTTGATATTTTATCACTGTCCGCATATTCTGAAACAAAACAAAAGACGATGTTGATTTAAACAGCGACAAAGATTAACCTTGCAGGCAGACCGAAAACGTTTATCACGTCAATATTGTGGGAAGGAGGTTTTTAATGAAGCATCTGCGGCTGGCCCTGATTCTTCTGCTGGCAACCGGGCTCCTGTACAACTGCACACCGAAACCCTTGGTGTACCATACAACCTATGACTTCGACATCAATGCCGGATTCACCGATCAAAAACGCTATGCCTGGCTGCCCCTTCCGGTGACCTCGACGATTGATCCCTTGAGTATCGAAAGGATCAAATACTATGCCGATGCCGCTCTGCGGTCGAAGGGACTGGTTGAGGTCTATGGTAACCCTGACTTTGTCATCGAAACTTACATCGGCTTTCAGAGTAAATTGGACACCACCGGTGGCCCGAAAGACTATGGCCTGTATAGAGAAGGAAAACTACTTTTCACTTTTCTCAAGCCGCAAACAAAGCAGCTCGTCTGGCGGGGGTCAACCCGGGTGAGAATCCGCCCGGCTTTGGAGCCGGTTGAGTCGGACAAGCTTATCAATGATGCTGTAACCGCGATACTGAACAACTATCCGCCGCCGGAGTAGTGCAATCCATAATTGGTGGGGACGGACACAAAGTAACTGCGGCTGGCAACCAGCGGATGATAACCCTCGAGAATCGCTCGATTTGGGTGTGGGACAGATTCAAGGCTTTGGGTAAATTCAAAAAAGTCGAATCCGGTCGTTCAGGCATAGATATCGATCAGCACTCCCACGGGAACGCCAACCGTTCCGGTAGTGTGGCTCATCCGCGTATACGTCTGCGCCTGCCGGAAGTACGCCTGTCCCGTTGTTTGAAGGCGGTGGAATCGTTTTTCAAGAAACGTCAGGTGGACAATTCTGTCTGCTTCTCTTCTGGCAGACGGGTTATCGGGGCGGATCGAATCGTCGCGATAGTCGTACGGTAGGTATGGTAGTAGTTTTAGGCTTGCAGGCTTCACCATATGAAGGTTGCCGTCCCGAATATTGGTAAATCGATTGGTTCAAAATTTGAATTCACCCGCGCTGACCCAGTTACGGGATCTTTGCAGCGCACCGACAAAAAGCGGGGAATTCAAATTTGGATATATAAATCGGCAAAGAGAAAAGTGCCGCAGCGTAAATGTTTCACTCGGATGTTCGCAGCTTGGAACACCGTCCCCGATTAATTTCCCCAGCAAGTTTTGTACCAGCCATCAAATAAATTTTTAGTATTTATTTCAAAGTGTTGAAGAAGTGGCGACAACCTGCCATGGTAAAATGTTACCCAACCTTCTGGAATAAGATTCTCATTCCCAAAACGTTGTACTGAATTTATAATACAAATGTTTACATATGGAATACGCAAAGGAAGAGAAAAGCGAAACCGAAACAAGAATGACCGCCAAGGATTGGTCGAGCAAACAGCCCCGCATTCGGCCCATGAGATACGGGGACACCGCTCCATGTAAACGGGAATCGATGGGAGGATGGGGTCATTGAAAAATTCGGGCCATCGGGTTGCAAAGCCCACCAACCTGTCTGTACCGGCAAGCACCGCCAGGAAAGTGACCGGCGTATTGCTTGCTCTCATGCTTGTTTTCGGTGGGTGTAAATCCGTCTACGAATTCGCCAATCCTCCCCCCGAGCAAGTTGTTCTGCTGCATGGCCTCGGTCGAACGAACCACGCGATGTCTTATTTGCAGAAGCGGATCAGTGCGGCGGGGTATGCAACACATAACATCGAATACCGCTCATTGAAGGACACCCCCGATACTATATTAGACAAGGTCGGAGAAGAAATTGCGCGCTGCTGTAAAGACAACGGCCGCCCCGTTCACTTCGTCGGACACTCCCTCGGGGGACTGATCGTGCGCGCCTACCTTGAGCGTCAGCCATTAAAGAACATTGGCCGCGTGGTTCTCATTGGAACCCCGAATCAGGGCAGCGAACTGGTTGACCGGTATGGCGATGATTGGTTTTTTGGGCTCTTTGGCCCGACTGCGCGTGAACTCGGAACGGATCGTACCGACTTACCTAAACGGATCGCCCCGCCATACTACCCGCTTGGGATCGTTGCCGGCGCTTCAAGTTTTCGTCCGATCCTTTCCAGTATTCTGCCGGGGCCGGATGACGGAATGGTGGCCGTGGAAAGTACAAAGATGGTGGGAATGACCGATTTTCTTCTCGTTGATACGACCCACGGCATGTTACGGTACAATAAAACTGTCGCCGAAGAAGCCATATACTTCTTAATCCACGGTAAATTTTCGCATTCAGCGGCGGTATCTCTTCCCTGACGGCACTGTCAACCGGCTTTGAGGGTGGCAACCACGGCCCGCATGGCCAACCACCCGGTCGGTAATTTTTCGACGTGCCCATCGAGAAGACAAACAAAAGGAAAGCAACGGGCTACGGCTCCGAGTCAAGCAACCGGGTGACCTTTTTTTCGAGGTCTTCATTGTCGATCGGTTTGACGCAGTATTCAGCCGCACCCAGTTGGAAGGATGCCTGGGCGGTTTCGACGGTGGGACAACCGGTGAGGATGATGGCACGGGTGGTCGGCGATAAATGCTTCAATTCCGCCAAAACTTCCACGCCACTCATTTTTTTCAGGTTGATGTCCAGAATTGCCAGGTCAACAGGGTTTTCAGCGGCAAACAACAGGGCTTTGTCTTCCTCGGTAAATGGAAAAACGGTATGTCCGGCCTCCTCCAAAATGCGACGTACCAAATTCACAGCATCTGAAACGTCGTCGAGTACGAGAATTTTTGCCATCCATGTCCCCTTCTAGTGGTTGCCAGAAAAACGTTCCGTTATTCGAACGTTTTGTTAGACCTAAATTGAGCGATTTTTGACTTGTGCTGCACCCATCTATTGCCCATCAAGGGCCTGTGCCAATCCTCGACATAGCCATGGGTATGCCTGCGGTTGGCGCAGGCCCTTGATGAACAAGATCTCAGCACATCGCTTCCCCAAAAATCGCTCAACTTAGGTTAGACAATCACTTATACCACCCTTCCGTATTCCGGAATCTATTTTTGAAAAGCAGTATAAAGTACGTCAAAACAATGACGTCCGCACGTGATCATATCCGATCCATTTGTTCCTGCCAGAACCGTGAAAGCAATCGCCGGGAGTCAAAGTTGTCTATTTTCGTGTCCGCTCACTCACTGATTTGATACGATCGGAAAAAAGTTTTGTACAGGTCGGGCAGGTGTTGGCCACATCACAGTATTCGGCCTGGCCGATTATGGCAAAACTTTTAAAAAGACATCCCCCACTCTGAACAAACTCATTACCGACAGCATCCGGGTCTCCAATCAGTGGCTGGTCGGTCTGAGCGCGGCGGTTTCCAGTTTCAACTACTACAAAATGGGTCGCCTGGTGCTGCCTCTCGGCATTGCACTGGCCATCGGGTCCGTGGCAGGCAGCATACTGGTACCGATCATCACGGCCGGTAAAATTTCTCTAAAGGCCTACCTGGGTTATTTTGGTCTGTGCGTGTTTGTTATCGGCGCGTTTCTCTTCTATGAGACCACTTCCATGGGTCAGGCCGGTAAAGATGAAATAATTTGCCGCCCAGAGGGCTTGCTATGACCATGATGAATACACTATATATATACATTGATCGCTTTCTGATCGGATTCTATCGGATCAGCGATGTTCCCATTTTTGGTTACCTCCTGGGAACGGCTATTTTGGGTCTCTTTTGTGTTGTTTTGGGTCAGTTCACCCTATCTCTCGCCTACAGGGCCAACCGGAGAAATCTCAACACCAACAACAAAGAGATGGTCCGGATGCACAACCTTTCGATTTACGCGCTACTGGCAAAAAATAAAAAAGCCTATAAAAGCTGCAACAAAGAATCCACCTGTTTCATTGGCGATTTTGATTTTTGCCGGCTTCCCTACAAAGAGGCCAAGGAGAATACGCTCCTGCGTTTCAACCAGGATTACGTCTCCCGTCTGCTCACCGAAAATCAGGGCAACGTCACTCAGGCAGCACGTCAGTGCGGTCTCGAGCGTCAAGCCCTGCAGCAGATCATGCGACGCTACGGTATCAAAGCGGATCCGTTCCGAACCTGATGCAGGGATGAATTGATGTCCCCATACCGCATTACGCTCACGCTCTGTCTGGTTGAAATTCTCGGCCTGGTCGGAATTGCCACCTTTCCGGCCCTCTTACCGTTATTTGCCGATGAATGGCAGCTCAGCAACACCCAGGCCGGATGGATCAACGCTGTTTATTATGGAGGGTACATGATCAGTGTGCCGCTTCTCGTGAGCGTGACCGACCGTCTGGACGCACGTCGCATCGTTTTCGCCGGCGTGCTGGGTGGCGGAATAGCCGCCGCAGGATTTGCGCTTCTGGCCGAGGGTTTCTGGTCCGCCATGCTGTTTCGCTTTCTTGCCGGTATCAGCCTGGCCGGTATCTATATGCCAGGACTCAAACTGCTAGGCGATCACACGGAAGGCAGCCTGCAAAGCCGGTACGTCTCTTTTTACACGGCCTCTTTTTCAATCGGTCTCAGCCTGTCATACCTTTTGGCCGGTGAGATCAGTGTTTTGCTCAACTGGCGTTGGGCATTCGGATTTTCAGCGGTCTGCGCCACGGGCGCTCTATTTCTGGCGGCTTACGGCTTGCCACTGGGAGTCACGCGTCCGGCATCCGGTGGTTCCGCCGCTGCCTGGCTCGATTTTCGCCCGGTACTGGCGGCCGGCAGCGCCCTGGCCTATATTTTCTGTTATGCCGCCCACATGTGGGAACTTTTCAGTTTGAGATCGTGGATCGTGGCGTTTCTGACTTACAGCGAGAATCTCCAGCCACTGACCGGGTATAAACCATCGGCCACTCAATTGGCTTTCGCAATCGGTCTGATCGGCCTACCGGCCAGCATTGCCGGTAATGAACTGGCTCGCAAGTTCGGTCGCAAAAAAACCATCACCCTGATCATGTCAACGTCGGCCCTGTTGTGTGCCGGAATCGGTTTCACCCCTTCCCTACCCTATGCCCTGGTGGCCGTTTTGTGCATTCTGCACGGTGTAACGGTTGTGGGGGATTCGGCGGCATTGACGGCGGGTGCCGTGGCGGCAGCACCGGCGGGGTACCGCGGTGCAACGCTGGCCCTGCATTCGACGTTCGGATTCGGAGCCGCTTTTATTGGTCCGCTGGCGGTCGGAATGGTTCTTGATTTTTTCAGCCCGGATCTGGCTAAGGCCTGGGGCATGGCTTTTGTCACGATGGCTGTCGGCTGCGCTCTGGGACCTGTTTTCCTGATGCTCTTCGGTCGGAACAACCGGAACAACGAGCAGCCACCGGGCACTGGCGAGAGGTCTTCCCGTGGGTAACCGATTTGTCAAATGGCTGCTGATCGGTTCGGTGGGTTTTGCCGTCATCGTTGTGGTAGCGATGGCCGCAGCCGTTCTCTGGTATCAGCATACCGTCACGGCAAGCCAGCCGCAGATAAATGGCAGCATTACCGCAACCGGCATCGGCGATACGATCGAAATTATCCGAGATATCCATGGCGTCCCCCATATTTTTGCCCGCAACGAACCGGATCTTTTTTTTGCCATGGGATATGCCATGGCTCAGGATCGCTTGTGGCAGATGGATTTTTTCCGCCGTGTCGGCGCCGGCCGCCTGTCAGAAATATTGGGGCAGGAGGCTATTGAGGTCGACCGTTACTTTCGATCCCTGTCTGCCGCGTGTAAGAATCGACCGCTCCCTCGAGACCTCGCCTTCATGGTCGACGCCTTTACTGCGGGCATAAATGCGTATATAGAGGGCCAAAATGACCGATTGCCGCTGGAATTCAAGCTGCTCGGATACCGACCGGAACCCTGGAACCCGCAAGATTATTTTTCTGTCTACACTTTGATCAACTGGGGCTTGAGCATCGGATGGCGGGTCGATCTGATCGCAGCCGAAGTACTGCGCAAGGTTGGCGAGGAGAGATTTCACGCGGCTTTTCCGACCTCAACCGACACAGACCTGTCCATTGTGAGCGAGGTCAGGCACACTTTGCCGAACGTTTTTTCGCCGGCGCAATCAGCACTCGCGGCGGTGACCCGACTGACCGGCTTTAGCCCGGGGCCAGCCAGCAATAACTGGGTCATCTCCGCCAAGCGGTCCAACACCGGCAAGCCTCTGTTGGCCAACGACACCCATATGGCCCTGACCAACCCCTCCCTCTGGTGGGAAGTCCACCTGGTGTGTCCGACCATCGAGGCGGCCGGTTTTGCCATTCCCGGATTACCCAGCCTGCCCGTTGGCCGCAATCGCCATGTTGCCTGGGGCGTGACCAACGTCATGGTAGACGATGTCGATTTCTACATCGAGCAGCTCAATCCGAAAAACCCTCTGCAGTACCGATACACCGACCGTTGGGAGGACATGCGCACCCAGGTTGAAAGAATAGGCGTCAAAGGTGCCGATCCGGTCGAATTCAATGTCCAGTTGACCCGCCATGGGCCGGTCATCGCAAGCGCTGAATCGGATGCAGAAATCCCGGCGGACAAGGTGATATCGGCCCGGTGGACCGTTTACGATGTCGACGTCCCGGCCCGGGCCGCCTATCTTTTGTTGAAATCCGGCGATGTTGCTGGCGTGGTGGCCGCACTGGCGCACTGGCATGCACCCGGGCAGAACTTTGTATTCGCCGATACAGGCGGCACCATCGGCTATTGGTGCAGTGCAGCTATCCCTATCCGCCCCAGGGGCAATGGCCTGCTGCCACTCCCCGGCTGGACGGGTACCAACGAGTGGTCGGGCCTCATCGCCTTCGAGCAATTGCCCCACATCATCGATCCGGTCGAAGGTTATATCGCCAGCGCCAACAATCCGGTCGCCGGGGGCGAATATCCACATGTCATCGGAACCTATTGGGAACCCATGGACCGTATCAGCCGCATCCGCCATCTGCTGGATACAAAACCAAAAATGTCCGTTGACGACATGGTGTCCATGCAGTCCGATGTCACCCCCCCTCTGGCAGTGGAATTGACCGCTGCCATGCTGCATATCCTGGAGGAAAGGCCGGATAATTTCCCGGACCCCCGCATCAGACAGATCCTAAAGAAATGGGATTTTCAGATGAACCGGGACAGTTCCGCAGCGGCTCTGGTCGAGACGACCTACCTTAAACTTCTGGCAAATATCTTTCGGGATGAACTCGGCGATGAGCTATATGCCAGATATATCGGGCTGACGATTTTCGCACCACGCGCCTTGAGACAGATCCTGGAATCCGGACGATCCGCCTGGCTGGATAATATCAAAACACCGGCCGCCGAAACGCTGGCGGACAGCATCGAAAAAAGCATGCATCAGGCCGTCAAACACCTCCAGGAAAGTTTGGGTCCGGCGGTTGAAAAGTGGACCTGGGGGCACCTGCACACGCTCACATTCCGCCACATTCTCGGGGAGCGCAAACCTCTGAACCGGCTATTGGACCTGGGCCCGTACCGGACAGCGGGCTCTCATCTGACGGTCAACAAAAAACAATACGATTACAGCGCCCCCTTTGCGGTCAAAGAGGGTGTATCACAGCGGATGATCGTGGATCTGGCCGCCCCGGAGACGGCGTTGCATGTGCTTCCAACCGGCCAGTCGGGCCTGCTCGGCAACCCTCATTATCAGGACCAGGTGGATCTCTATCTTGATGGTCGGTACCATCCGAGCTGGTTGAACCGATCTGACATCAACCGCCATGCCGAGGCCAAGCTGGTGTTATTGCCCCGTTGATAAGGCAAAATAATGATTGTCAAAGACCGATGCATGTCCTATAGGGACCAAATCCCCGAACGACGCATCCCGAAGATTCGATGAATTCAATGACCTGCGGCAAAGCCGGAGGAATGACTTGTGAGCCGTTCAAAGTGGTCTTTTATACCGCTTTTCAAAAATAAATTCTGAAATACGGAAGGGTGGTATAAGTGGTTGTAGAAAGATACGTTCGCATAACGGAACGTATTTTTGACAACCACTATATAACCGTTGAGTCGGGCAACCAGCCGGTCATTGAATTTGGGAGTTTCCCCCGCAACGCGGGGGAGTTACAGATGATTATTATCGGGATAACAAATCAGGAAGGAGATTTAAAATATGGGTAAAAGAACCCAATGCGTTCACAGCGGATCAATAAAAGACCGTCTCAGCGGAGGGGTGAACTCTCCGATTTTTACGTCGTCTGCCTTTGTCTACCTGGATGCTGATGAAAACGTTTATCCACGATATTTTAATACCCCCAACCAGAAGGCCGTCATCGACAAGCTCTGCGTGCTCGAGAAAACAGAAAGCGGACTTCTGTTCAGCTCCGGTATGGCCGCCATCAGCACCGTTGTCTATGCTATCGCCGGCCAGGGCGATCACGTGGTGATGCAACGGGACATTTATGGCGGCACGCATCACTTTGCCACTGCGGAATTTGAAAGATTCGGCATCGAGTACACATTTGTCTCCAATCAACCTGAAGCTTTTGAACAGGCCGTCCGGGACAATACCAAGCTAATATACATTGAAACCCCATCCAATCCGCTGCTCATGGTTACCGATATCGCCGCCGTAGCAAAGATCGCCCGGGCGCATGGCATCGCCAGCGCCATCGACAACACCTTTGCCTCGCCCATAAACCAGAACCCGGCCGACATGGGGATCGACATCGTTGTCCACAGTGGAACGAAGTATCTCGGCGGCCATAGTGACATTTGCTGTGGGGCCGTTTTGAGCACCGATCAACTCACCGGCCGTATAAAGTCATCAGCCGTCAATTTTGGCGGCAGCCTGAATGCCGTCACCTGTCATCTCCTGGAAAGGAGCCTGAAGACACTCGGTATCCGCGTTGAGAGGCAGAACAGTAATGCCTTGGCGATTGCCCGCCACCTTGAAAAACATGCGAATATCCAGCAGGTTTACTACCCCGGTTTGGAAAACCATCCGGGTTTTGAGGTGGCCCGCAATCAGATGCGCGGTTTCGGCGGCATGTTATCGTTCGAGTTGAAAGAAGAGCGGATCGACCCGCAACGGTTCGTCCGGAGCCTCAATCTGATCCGCCCGGCCCTGAGCCTGGGCGGTGTGGAAACGATCATTTGCGCACCGTCGGCGACGTCTCATGTCAAATTGTCCGCTACCGAAAGAAAGGAACTTGGCATCGCTGATGGACTTTTCCGCCTATCGGTCGGCATCGAGGACGTAGAGGACATCATTGCCGATCTCGATACTGCCCTTGGTGGTTGAGAAGGTATCGGCACTGAATTTGGCAACTTCAGGCATGTCAATTCAATCATAAGATAACGGTCAATGATGGTTTCTGAAAAAACCTACAAACACATCGTGTTCTGCGATTTCGACGGCACCATTACTGTCGAAGAGACCTTTGTCGGGATGCTCAAACAATTCGCAACTGTACCGTATGACGCCGTCGAATCTGAGCTGATCGAAGGTAAACTATCCCTCAAGGACGCGGTACGCCGGATGGTCGAATCGGTACCGTCTCAATCCCATTCCCAGGTACTGCAGTATATCAATGACAAACAAATTCGCAGCGGATTTGTGGAACTGCTCGACTTTCTCCACTATCACGGTGTCCCTTTTGTGGTGGTCTCAGGCGGCCTGGTGGAGTCGGTATCCGCCAAGCTGAATCCCTACCGCGAGCGCATCCATGCCATTTATGCTGCCGAGACGGATAACGGTGGTGAATTCTTGAGAGTATCGTCGGAATTTGAAAGCCACTCGGAACTGGTTGCCAAAACCCGCGTGATGGATCGGTACCGTTGCGATCAATCCATTGTCATCGGTGACGGCATTACCGATCTAAACATCGCCATGGCCGCAGATCTCGTCTTTGCCCGCGGCCAGCTCGCCGGGTACCTCGAGTCAAGAGGCAAGCCGCATATCATCTGGAAAGATTTTTTCGACGTTTGCAACCACCTTGCAAAACGTTGGCTGGCAGCATGAAGCCGTCCGGCCGCAAGGGCCACATCGGTATCGGCCATCTGTTTAAAGGTGATGGCACTATTGAGGGTCCAATTCATAAATGAGATTTATACCGCTTTTCAAAAATAAATTCCGAAATACGGAAGGGTGGTAGCAGTGGTTGTAGAAAAAAACGTTCGAACAGGGACCGTTTTTTTGACAACCACTATATATTCGCTGGGCAAGTTGCGCACATATTGGTTTTCAAATGGCTACGAAATCCCGCTTATTTTTAACGGGGCCCGCAAAAATTATTGCGGCGAGGCATACTGACCGTGCGCCGCAGCCGGAAACCTGTGGAGACCGCCGCCCAGCGAAAAAAAGACCATTTATGGATAGACGATAGGTAAGTGTACAGACAGATTGTGAACCGAAATAGTGGGGATGAGCACAAAATGATACGATGGACGCAGATATATTTTTCCGGACCAACAGCGGCATATCGCATTTTATGCGTCGCAAACGGGCGGCTCAACAGGTATCGCTTAAGCAACCCTTATCGCAGGCATCGGTTGGCCGGGTGAGGGCAACATGGGTATGGGCATTGTGCGGATTCTTCAGGTCAACTGCTCAGTTTTTCGAGTTCACCGAGATCATCCCCCAAACGCTGAATCCGCCCCCCCATCATCTCGACAACTGCGGATTGCGCTTCCAGCCATAGCGGCAGGGCCCGCTGAAGCACTCCCACACCTTTGGGAGTCAGTTCAAGCGTGCGCGTGCGCAAATCCTTGCCATGCCCTGATTGAATCAACCCTTCGCGTTCAAGCGGCTTGAGATTGCGATTGAGGGTTGTTCGATCAAGAAGCATCATGTTGGCGACCTTGCTGATGGTGGCACTGGGGTTGAGATAAATGGCGTTCAGGAGGTTGAACTGAGTGCCTTTCAGGCCCGCCGGTTTGAGGTGCTCGTCGTAATGGTTGTTCACAACGCGCGCCGCACGCCGGACGCGAATGCCCATGCAGGTATCGGCCACTTTGAGGCAAATACCCTTCAATCGATCAAAATCTTGGTCAGCCATAAGTCTGTATCTACACATTAAAGACCGTGCTGTCAAGCCCAAAATAATTGTCTGCCGATAGCTGCCTTCAACCAGTCCCACCGTGCCGGGTAGCCTCACCAATGGCGGTGTTTAGAGTAAAAATCTGCTTCCCAAATCGCCTCCCCTTCGTTAGAATAAGCGCCATCCAATGCTGAAACCAATCTCCTGACGAAAAAGGAACCGCCGGGTTATCTGAAGTCGGTCGCGATAGGAGTAAATAATCGTCCCGTCGGCTCCGCTGCCCCCAAAAGAGATGCAGGCGCCAAATGGATCCAGATAAGAAACGCAAAGTTAAACGCCGCCGTTGGTTGGTGGCTATCGTCCTTGTCGCGGTTCTTTTCGGGTTGGGCCAGATCGTTCTGGACAACTTTCGGGAAGAGGAAAAAGCACTGCGCCAACATTTTCGCGAGACAGTGGCAGAAACATTCCCGGAGCAGGCCGCATCGGTGTATGCCTCATTCGGTTTGCGGCCGTACGGCCAAAAGCCGCTTCCCCAGGCAACAGGAGAACGCCAAAGGCCCGACATCGTGCTGATCCACGGCCTCGACGATCCGGGCAGAATCTGGATGAACCTGGCGCCGGCACTTTCGCCCCGCGAATTTCGTGTCTGGATAATGACCTACCCCAACGACCAGCCCGTAAGCGAGTCGGCCCGGTTTTTTACTACCGAAATGAGGGTTCTGCATACGCGCGGCATCACCAAGGTCATCGTTGTTGCCCACAGCATGGGCGGTCTGGTTTCGCGGCAGATGCTCACTGATCCAGGCATCGATTACAGCGGCCAGGTGGAAGCCGGTCGAGTGCCCGCTGTTATTTCGTTGATAATGGTCGGTACACCGAACAACGGGTCGGAGTTGGCACGGCTAAGAGGGTTTACTGAATTGAGGGACCAATTGACCCGCCTGGCCGAAGGTGATGGCCACTGGCTCGGCGGAATCCTGGACGGCGCCGGCGAGGCCAAACTCGATCTGCTGCCCGGCAGTCACTTCCTGAAAACGCTGAATGCACGCCCTCATCCCGAAGGTACCGAGATGCTGGTCATTGCCGGTATCGCCACTCCTTGGCGCGATACAGAAATTGAAACCCTGGCGGATTCTCTGCAGGAACATGCGCCCGAAAGCATGCACCCAATAATCACCGACCTCCAAGATATTTTGCGATCTATGACCCACGGCCTGGGGGACGGCCTGGTAACGGTCGATTCCGCACGCCTTGAAGGGGTTCCATTGGTGACGGTTTCCGGTACCCATCTGTCGATAATCCGTAACCTTTCCGAATCCAGTGATCGATTACCGCCCGCAATACCGATTATCATTGACAGGATCAGACGGTATTCGAAGAACTATTGAGTCGCTCCTAACCAGATCGCCCTCTTAGAAACCTGAACCGCCCCGCTCTGACGCCGTCATTGACACCCGTGCGATTGTGCTTAACGTTTTTGAAACGCTTACAGATCTGTTTCGCAAACACACTTCTCCACCTTTTCTGCCGAACGTGAAAGCGCACCTACCGTCAGGTCGTACCCAGGGAAGAAGGCGCCACGTGCAACATTAGTCTACTGCTAAGGATGTCAGAGGTGACCGAGGTGACAGTGTGCCTGCAACCTCTGAATCGAGGGGTCGGCAGGTGGCCGCTGAATGGGCGCAAACCATCCGAAGAGTTGGTGATGCATGCAATGGTCCGCAAGTTCTCATCTTTATAGTGGTTGTAGAAAAAAACGTTCCGTTATGCGAACGTTTTTATCTACAACCACTTAGACCACCCTTCCGTATTTTGGAATTTATTTTTGAAAAGCGGTATAACCCTTGAGAGTAACGAAAAATGACTACCAATCGATTGATCGACGAAAAAAGTCCTTATTTGCTGCAGCATGCACACAACCCGGTTGATTGGCATCCCTGGTCAGAGGCTGCTTTCGAAGCGGCCCGCAAGCAAGACAAACCGGTTTTTCTCTCCATCGGCTATGCCACCTGCCACTGGTGCCATGTCATGGAAAGAGAAACCTTTGAAGACAATGAAGCTGCAGGCTACTTGAACGACACCTTTATTTGTATCAAAGTCGATCGGGAAGAACGCCCGGACATCGATGCGGTTTACATGGCTGCCTGCCAGATGATCACAGGCAGCGGCGGGTGGCCATTGACCATTTTCATAACCCCCGACAAAAAGCCGTTTTTCGCCGCTACCTACCTGCCTAAACACACCCGATTCGGCCGTGCCGGGGTCATCGAACTGTGCCAGCAGGTCAAAGACATCTGGCGTTCCCAGAATGAAAAGGTAACCACCTCAGCTGAAAATATCTCCGGTCACCTCAGTCGGGCATTCACGTTCACCAAAGCAGATGATGCGGATGTCACACTTCTCGACCGCGCCTATTCCGAAATTGAACAAAATTTTGACAAGCGCTTCGGCGGATTTGAAACGGCACCCAAATTCCCCACCCCGCACCGGCTGCTGTATCTGCTTCGCAGTTACCATCGCTCCGGCAATCAGCATGCCCTGGAAATGGTCGAGAAAACGTTGACAGAGATGCGGTTGGGCGGAATATGGGATCACGTGGGCTTCGGTTTCCACCGGTACTCGACCGATCAGCAATGGCTGCTCCCGCATTTTGAAAAAATGCTCTACGATCAGGCTTTGATTGCACTTCCCTATCTCGAGACCTACCAGATCACCAAGAATCCATTCTATGCCCGCACGGCCCGAGATATTTTCACCTATGTGCTGCGCGATATGCACGCTGATCAGGGTGGATTCTTTTCGGCGGAAGACGCCGACAGTGAAGGCGAGGAGGGAAAATTCTACGTGTGGTCGGAAGACGAGATTCGACAGGTACTGGGGCACGAATCTGCCGACATCTGGATCCGTGCACTGAACATCAGGAAAGACGGTAATTTTCATGATGAGGCCAGCGGTACCAAAAGCGACGCCAACATCCTTCATCTGAAACATCACCCTGACGATGTTGCACGGGAGATCGGCATCGAACCGGAGGATTTCCAACATCAATGGGAAGACGTGCGGTCAAGACTGTTCCAGGAGAGAAAAACACGTGTTCACCCGTTAAAGGACGACAAAGTACTGACCGATTGGAACGGTCTGATGATAGCGGCTTTGTCCCGTGGCGGGCGGGTCCTCGGAGAACAGACCTACATTCGGGCAGCAACTGACGCGTCTGAATTCATCCTGGAAACCATGCGAGATGACAACGGACGGCTGCACCACAGATATCGCGATGGTGAAGTCGCTGTTGCCGGGCAGGCGGCGGATTATGCTTTTTTCGTCTTCGGACTGCTGGAACTATACCAAGCAACATTCGACCCGCGCTGTCTGGAGAACGCTCTGGCACTGCAGCAACAAATGCTGACTGATTTTTGGGATGGCGAAAATGGCGGATTTTACTCAACTGTTGAATCGAGCATCGATTTGCCGGTTCGACCCAAGGAACTCTACGATGGCGCTCTACCGTCGGCGAATTCTGTCGCGCTCATTAACATGCTTTGCCTCGCAAGGTTCACGGGTAATGCGCAATGGGACGAACACGCCCAATCCCTTGTCCGCGCTTTTTCCGGCACTGTCAGCAAGCAGCCCACGGCGTTCGCTTTTCTCCTGCTTGGCCTCGATTTTGCTTTAAATCCGGGGCAAGAAGTGGTAATTACCGGCGAGCCGGAAGCGCCCGATACCCTTGAAATGCTTCAGGCATTGAATGCCAGTTTCACTCCCAACAAAATCACGTTGGTAAAAACCGACCGCAACGCGGCGCTCCTGGCCGGAATAGCTGGTTACACGGACGGGTTGCAGGTGGCCCAGGGAAAGGCGACCGCCCATATCTGCCGCGGCAATTCCTGCAAGGAATCCACGACTGACGTGCTAAAAATGATCCGTCAGATCACCGGAAAATAAGGCATCATCGATTGATCTATCGGAAGGGACCGGAATGAAAGACGATCTGGGATTTTACTATTACCCGAATCCTCTCAACAGAAATTTTCGCATTTACGTCACAGAAAGGCACGGAGAGATTTGTTTTCGGATGTGGAATGCGGAAGACCCGGCCCTCTGGGAGACTCACGGGTGGGTTCCCTATGGTGCCATCCGTGAGGCGTCAAAGATCTACGAGGGGAAGACAATCGATCCCAAGCAGGCCTATGATATCGAAATTGCCCAGGCGCTGCTGAAACAAGGCCGGTAACCCGGACATAGCCCGGCAGTCCCAGCGGAGACGGTGGCTTGATCCTTGTCCTGAAAAACGACCTCACATTAGTCGATATTCCGCCGCAGCTTTATGAGCTGTTGACACAGAAGCTCAAATTTCCCAACCCCAAATATATCGAAAACGCCCGCATGGGTCGCTGGAACCGCGGTGTGAAGAAAGAGTTGCGGTTCTACTACCGGCTTCGGGGCAACAAACTGTCGATCCCCCGCGGGTATATCCGGCAATTGATCACCTCTTGCCGGAAACTCGAAATCGACTATACCATCGAAGACCAACGCCGCAGCCTCCCTCCTGCAAATTTTACTTTTAAAGGGCATTTACGCCCCTTCCAGCAGCCGGCGGTTAAACGCATGCTGTCCAAAGAGTTCGGTACGCTGAACTCGCCCACCGGTTCCGGAAAAACGGTAATGGCCCTCTACATTATCGCCCAAAGGCAGCAACCGGCGCTGATTGTCGTCCATACGAAGGATCTGGCCCGCCAGTGGACCGAGCGCATACAAGAATTCCTCGGAATTGCCGGAAGAGAAATCGGCCTCATCGGTGACGGCAAAAAAACCATCGGCGAGAAGATAACCGTCGCGCTGGTTCAATCCTTATACAAATGCGCCGACGAAGTGGCTCGCAACATCGGCCACCTGGTTGTCGATGAATGCCATCGCACACCCAGCCGGACCTTCACCGATGCCGTAACGGAATTTGACGCGCGATACATGCTCGGTTTATCTGCTACTCCCTGGCGGCGCGACAATCTCTCCAAACTGATATTCTGGCACCTCGGCGATGTCCACCATCAGGTAGAAAAACGGGACTTGATCCGGACGGGCAATGTCTTACCAACCGATGTCATCTTTCGGGAAACCGAATTCAAACCCTACTACGACCCGGTTCACGAATACAGTAAAATGCTTTCCGAACTGACGGCCGATGACGAAAGAAACCGACTAATTGCAGGAGATGTCGCAAAAGAAGCGACGCAGCGGGCGGGCGTTTGTCTTGTATTGTCCGACCGCAAAAAACACTGTGAGAGTCTCTGGGCATTATTGAAATTCGGCTATCGCCTCAGCGCCGATATTTTCACCGGTGATTTGAATACCGGTCAACGGCAACTTGTCCTTGATCACCTCCATGCGGGAGATATTCAGGTACTCATCGCCACCGGCCAACTTATCGGCGAGGGATTCGACTGCCCCAACCTGAGTACTCTTTTTCTGGCGACTCCGGTAAGATTCAGCGGACGCGTGATTCAGTACCTGGGTAGAATACTGAGACCCGCTCCCGGCAAGAAAAGCGCCCGGGTATTCGACTATGTCGATGTTCATGTCCAGCCTCTTTTAAATGCCGCCCAGGCCCGGAAACGAACCTACGGTTTAGATTCATAATATCCGACACCACAGGCAGGATGCCACCGCGCGTCTACGAACCCTCCCGGATTTCACCTAAACATCCGGTGGATGACCCGGAGAAGTTTAACCAATCCGGTGAAATGCGGCGAACCCGGATATAGTGGCTGTCAAAAAAACGTTCCGTTATTCGAACGTTTTTTTCTACAAGCAATTATACCACCTTTCTGTATTTCGGATTTTATTTTAGAAAGGCGGTTTAAACTCGAAATTCGAGTATCGAAATCCGAAACAAATGCGAAACTCGGATGCTCAAATGATCAAAACGTGAAAAATAAAAACAACATAGTATTGACGTGTGACTGAGTCAGCAGAATCATTTCGGTGGGCAAGGCGCTGATAGTAAATTTCGGTCATTGCTTTTTTGTCATTTGGATTTGTTTCGCATTTCGTGCTTATTTTTTCGGATTTATACCGTTTGGGATATTGCTCTTTCCCCTTTCAAGGGGGTTAACTGATGCAACCCTCCCGGCAGGTGGCGATTCACTTTTTTTTTATAGGTAGTAGATATAATCCAGTTCCGTCAGTGAATTGCAATGCGGACGGAAAAAATGACAGCAGCCCTTTCACTTTGCAGAATTCATGAATATGTTTAAGCGACTGACTGAAAATTGCGGTGCTTGGCGATGCGTCGAAAGTCATGCTGGACACGATATAACCACGCTTATACCGCTTTTCTAAATAAATTCCGAAAAACAGAAGGATGGTATAAGTGGTTGTAGAAAAAACGTTCGCATAACGGAACGTTTTTATGACAACCAAAATAAAGGATACGCGAGGAGGGTTTCGATGAAGCTTGCAATGATCGGTTTGGGACGGATGGGGATGAACATGGCCAGGCGGTTGCTCGGCGGCGGTCACCAGGTGGTCGCCTACAACCGCAGTCCTGATAAAACTGAAAAAATAGTTACTGAAGGTGCAACAGGCGCTTTATCTTTGGAAGAAGTCATCCAGTATCTCAAACCGCCACGCATTGTGTGGTTGATGCTGCCGGCCGGCCGTGTGGTGGATGATCATATCGAAGCACTCTCATCGATGCTCTCTTCGGGTGATATCCTGATCGATGGCGGCAACTCCTATTACAAAGACGACATCCGTCGAGCAGAGACGTTGGCGAAGAGAAAAATTCACTACCTGGACGCAGGTGTCAGCGGTGGGATCTGGGGACTTAAAATCGGTTATTGCACCATGGTCGGCGGTGAAAGGGATTCTTACGAAAAAATAGAACCGATCCTGAAAACCCTTGCCCCGGAAAATGGCTACCTTTATTGCGGTAACACCGGTGCTGGTCATTTCGTAAAGATGGTACACAATGGAATTGAATACGGCATGATGCAGGCTTATGGGGAAGGCTTCGAAATCCTGTCCGCCTCGGAATATGCTGAAGGATTCGATTATGCCAACCTTGCGCACCTCTGGAACCAGGGCAGCGTCATCCGGTCATGGCTGCTGGAACTGGCCGAACAGGCTTTCCGTAAGGAAGCTGACCTCACCGATGTTAAGGGTTACGTGCAGGATTCGGGTGAAGGCCGGTGGACGGTGCTACAGGCGATAGAGACGGGCGTGCCGGCAGAAGTCATCACCCTCTCGCTGATGCGGCGGTTCAGATCCCGGCAACAGGACCCTTTTGCCGAAAGGGTTCTCGCTGCTCTGCGCAGGGAATTCGGCGGCCATGCAACGGTTTCGACGACGGGAAGCGAGCCAAGCTGACTTCTTGCTATTGATTGACTAATGGGAGACGATTTCATGGACGAAAAAACCTCAACCGGCAGTGGCCGCTATCAACCGATCGTCAGGGTCAGAGCCGACGATATGGAAATTCCGCAGGATGACTGCCGCATACCCAGGCGCGGCGAACCCTGCGCCATCATCATCGCCGGTGCCACCGGTGATCTGACTGCCCGCAAATTGATGCCGGCCCTTTTCAACCTTTATCAAAATGACGGATTGCCGGAAACCTTTGCGATTGTGGGCTGTGGACGCACGGCGCTGGATGATCAGCAGTTCCGGAATAAAATGGAAACCGCCGTGGCCGGTCAAAATGGAGATCGCGCCGCCTGGAAACATTTTGCCGCGGCCCTTCACTATTTCCCGCTTATCTACGATGATCCGGAATCTTATCTGCGGCTGGCTGAACTGTTGAAGGACCTTGATAACCGTCACCATACCAACGGAAACCGGATGTTTTATCTGGCGCTGCCACCGACCCTGTACCGCACAGTGGCTGAAATGCTGGGGCAGTCCGGACTGGGGCGCGAACATACCGACGGCAACGGTTGGGCACGACTGGTGGTCGAGAAACCCTTCGGCCACGACCTGGAATCAGCGATAGAGTTGGACCGCAGTATTCAGCACGATTTTAAAGAACACCAGGTATTCCGCATCGACCATTATCTGGCCAAGGAAACGGTTCAAAACGTTCTGATGTTCCGTTTCGCCAATACCATATTCGAACCGGTGTGGAATCGCCGCTACATAAAATCGGTCGAAGTAACGGCCACCGAAACCCTCGGGGTCGAGCACAGAGCCGGCTATTATGAACCGTCCGGTGTTTTGCGGGATATGTTCCAGAACCACATGATGCAGTTGCTGGCACTAACGGCCATGGAGCCACCGAGCCGATTTGAGGCCGACCGGGTTCGAGATGAAAGGGTCAAGGTTTTCCGATCGCTCAGACCATTTCCGGTTCAGGACCTCCGGGAGTATCTGGTCCTCGGTCAATACGACCGGGGGACAAACGGCAAAACTCCGCTGCCCGCATACAGGGAAGAACCGGGAGTCGACCCAACGTCCCTGACACCGACTTATGCCCGCATGAAAGTGTATTTGGACAACTGGCGTTGGCAAGGCGTCCCCTTCGTATTGACCTCTGGCAAGCGGCTTGCCGAAAAACTCACGCGGATCGCCATTCAGTTTCGCGAGATACCCCATTCGATGTTTCGCCAAGTGCTGGGAGAAACCGTTAACCCAAACCGTCTGACCCTGGGTATTTATCCCGAGGAAAGGATTTCGCTGACCTTCCAGACCAAGACGCCGGGTCCGCGGACCTGCCTGCGAAATGTGACCATGGATTTTTTCTATCAAGAAAAAGATACCGGCCCGGTTCTCGACGCGTACGAGAAGGTCTTGCTCGATTGCATGCTTGGAGACCAGATGCTGTTCTGGCGCCAGGATGCCGTAGAGCAGTGCTGGTCATTTTTGACGCCCATTTTGACCGAATGTGAGGCGTGCAACGATCGAAAGCAAATGCTCCACACCTACCCGGCCGGAAGCCATGGGCCGGCAGCGGCCCGGAACCTTGTGTGAGAACAGGCACCCTCTTCCCTTTATCGATGACGTTCTCGCGTAATCGCTCTAAAATACATACAATAATCTTTTGAGGTGGCTCATGCAAAAAGACCTTGACCAAATGTGCATCAACACTATCCGAATGCTTGCGGCCGACGGGGTTGAAAAAGCCCGTTCAGGGCATCCGGGTATGCCGATGGGGGCGGCAGCCATGGCCTACGTGCTGTGGACGCGTTTTTTACGCCACAACCCGAGAAACCCCGTGTGGCCGAATCGCGACCGATTCGTGCTTTCCGCCGGTCACGGTTCCATGTTGCTTTACAGTTTACTGCACTTGAGCGGCTACGACCTGTCACTGGCCGATCTCAAGAATTTCCGCCAGTGGCAAAGCAAAACCCCGGGACATCCCGAACATGGTCTCACACCCGGCATCGAGACCACCACCGGCCCATTGGGACAAGGTTTTGCCAACGGCGTCGGTATGGCCATTGCCGAAGCGCATTTGGCCGCCGTCTTCAATCGCCCCGGATCTGAAATCGTCAACCACTGGACTTACGGGATTGTCAGCGACGGCGACCTGATGGAAGGGCTTTCCCACGAAGCGGCGTCCCTCGCCGGTCATCTCGGCCTCGGCAAATTGATCTATCTGTACGATGACAACCACATATCGATCGAAGGCAGCACCGACATTGCCTTCACTGAGGATCGCCTGGCCCGTTTCGCCGCTTATGGCTGGCATGTTCAGCAGGTACCGGACGGTAACGATCTGGCAGCCATTGAGACGAGCATCGCAGCAGCACAAAAGGACCTTCAGCGACCATCGCTCATCGCCGTCCGCACCCACATCGGTTTCGGCAGTCCGAATAAGCAGAACACCGCCGGTGTTCACGGTGAACCCCTGGGCACCGAAGAACTGGCGTTGACCAAACAAAACCTCGGCTGGCCGCTGGATCCGCCTTTTTGCATCCCGGAGGAAGCCGCGGCACACTTCCGTCAGACCATCGAAAAGGGTGCCAAAATCGAACAGATCTGGAAGGAGACTTTCGCCGATTATTCGAAAAGCTATCCGGAGATGGCTGACCGCTGGCATCAGATTACTGAGGGTCACCTACCGGAAGGATGGGACCGCGATATCCCCTTCTTTCCGGCCGACGCCAAGGGGATGGCCACCCGTGTGGCTTCCGGTAAGGTACTCAACAGCATCGCCCCGCGGGTACTCAATCTGATGGGCGGGTCGGCCGATCTGGCCCCGTCGACCAAAACACTGATCGAGGGTGAAACGGATTTCCAGCCTGGCACCTACCAGGGCCGTAACATGCGCTTCGGTGTCCGCGAGCATGCCATGGGTGGCATATTGAACGGTATGGCGCTCCACCAGGGCCTGTTACCTTATGGGGCGACTTTTCTGATCTTCTCCGATTACATGCGCCCGGCCATTCGCCTGGCCGCGTTGATGAACCTGCATGTGATCTATGTTTTCACCCATGACAGCATCGGGCTGGGGGAGGACGGTCCGACGCATCAGCCGGTAGAACAGCTGGCCGCATTGAGGGCCATCCCGAATCTGACAGTCATCCGGCCCGGCGATGCAAACGAAACTGCCGATGCCTGGAGAGCGGCCATGCAGAACGAAAAAGGCCCCGTCGCTCTGGTACTGACCCGCCAGAATCTGCCGGTTTTAGATCATACCACTGCCGGCGCAAAAGACGGATTGCAGCACGGCGCTTACGTGATTCATGATCCTGATAAAGGTCGTCCGGATCTGATTCTGATGGCCAGCGGATCGGAGGTTCACATCGCCCTTGAGGCTGCCGTGGTGCTGACCGGAAGGGGTTTGGCAGTAAGAGTCGTCAGCATGCCGAGTTGGGAACTGTTTGAAAAGCAGACCGAAGACTATCACCTGCAGGTGCTGCCGCCGGAGGTGACCGCCAGGGTGGCGGTCGAAGCCGGCAGCCCGCAGGGTTGGTATCGCTATGTCGGCAGCCACGGTGAGGTTGTCGCCCTGAGCCGCTTCGGTGCCTCGGCCCCCTATCAGATCCTCTATGAAAAATTTGGGCTCACGGCTGACCGCGTGGTAGAAAAAGCGTTGCGCGTGTTGGGGAAAAGCGCCAAATGACGGCGAACCGCAAAGACCGAATCATCGTCGCTGCGAATATCGAGCGTCTGGCGTCGGAGAGCGCTGATCTGTTCCGTCGCATCGCCATCGAAAGCGTCGCGCGCAGCGGACGATTCTCCGTTGCCCTGTCCGGCGGGTCCAACCCGCGGCCGTTCCACCGGCTGCTCGCCGATGAACCCTATCGGTCGGGGATACCGTGGGCACAAACGCACATCTTCTGGGTCGATGAACGACTGGTGCCGGCAGATGACCCTGCCAGCAATTTCGGTACGGCCCGCAATGATTTCCTGGCACGGCTGCCGATTCAGCGCAGCCACGTTCACCCCATGTGCTCGGAGAAGCCGCCCCCTCGGGCGGCCGACGATTACCAGCGAACACTGGGAACCCATTTTGGTGTGGACGCGGCCGGCGCACCGGTTTTCGATCTGGTTGTCCTCGGCATTGGAATCGACGGCCACACGGCATCAATATTCCCCGGCGACCGCACCGCGGTTGAAACCGATCGTTGGGTCGTGGCCGTCACGGGCGGGTCGCCGAATGTCGCGCGCCTGACGCTGACCCTGCCGGTGCTCGAGCGGGCCCGGTATGTTATCTTTCTTGTGTCCGGCCGGCAGAAGGCCGCGACCGTGCACACCATCATTACCGGCGACACCTCCCTGCCGCCCCGCCAAATCGCTCCGGCCGGAGGCATGGTGACTTGGTTGCTCGATCGGGATGCAGCATATCTTCTTCCAGCCGGTCTCGATGGGGTCGGTCCCGCAATCGTTTGATTTTTTACGGAGCGACACACTAAGGAAACCGATTATGCCGAGCATACTTGTCGCCGATATCGGCGGGACCAACAGCCGCTTTGCCGCCTTTGGGGTCCATGCCGACGATCGCCTCGAGTTTCTGGCGTCCAAATGGTTCGCCACGGGTGAATCCCGTTCGTTCCACGACCTGCTGAAACGGCTTGAAAACGAGAATTTCGAATTACCGCCATCACGGGCCGATGTTGCCGTCATTGCCGTCGCCGGCCCGGTCGAAAAAGAGATCTACAGCAAGCCCCCGCACATCGATTGGGACATCGATCTATCCGTCCTCAGCGGCCACCTCAGGATAGAAAGATGTGTGTTGATCAATGACTTCGTCGCCCAGGCTTTTGCCTGTCGGTCTCCGGTAATGGACACCGTGCACCCATTGGTTTCCGGAGAGATTGAACCTTCTGCACCTCTGGCGGTCATCGGCGCCGGAACGGGCCTGGGTCAGGCCGCACTAATCCCCCTTAAGGAGGGCGGCTATGTGGCTCTCGCTTCCGAAGGCGGTCATGCCAGTTTTGCATTCGAATCGAATTCCGAGATCGCGTACATGGAATTTTTGCTTGAGGAAACCGGTGAATCGTATGTCAGGGCCGAGATGGTCGTATCCGGAGCGGGACTCAGCCATTTACATTGCTTCCTAACCGGACAGCGACTCGATCCGGCCGATGTGGCCGCCCAGCTGACGTCTAATTCGGAAACGCTGCGCTGGATGGCCCGCTTCTATGGGCGCCTCAGCCGCAATCTGGCCCTGCAAGTGGTCGCCCTTGGTGGGGTCTACATCGCCGGCGGAGTGGCCGCCAAGAACCCCGACCTTGTGAGCCACCCTGAATTTGCCCGGGCGTTCCGACAGACCGAAACGATGTCCCATGTGCTGGACCGCATACCGGTATTCCTCAACACCAACGAAGAAAGCGGCCTGTGGGGCGCGGCCCTGAGAGGGGTGCAGTTGCTCAAGGCCGACTGACCGTCGCCGCGTGTGTCTGCCAGCGCTTCTTGAAAAACAGACTGGCGGTCATATTATGGGAATCGGCCCGTCTGTCGCTCGCAGCGCCAGTTCGTGGACGAAAACTTGATCTGTCGGTGAAAAACGGGGCCCTTGCGCTCGAAACCCCGTTTTTTTAACATCCTTACACCTAAGGAGTCTATCATGAATGATCACCTAAAAGGGTTTGCTACCCGGGCCGTACACGCCGGCCAAGCGCCGGATAAAGCAACCAACGCCAGAGCCGTACCCATCTACCAAACCACGTCATTCACCTTCGATGATACGGCCCATGCCGCGGATCTGTTTGGCCTGCGCCAATTCGGTAACATTTACACCCGGATCATGAATCCGACGACCGATGCGCTCGAACAACGGATTGCCGCTCTTGAAGGCGGTGTCGGAGCCCTGGCCCTTTCGTCCGGTCAGGCGGCCGAAACCCTGGCGCTGCTAACCCTGGCCGAATCCGGCGACGAAATCGTTTCGTCCACCGATCTTTACGGCGGTACCGTCAGCCTTTTTACCCATACGTTCAAGAAACTCGGTATTGGTGTCAAATTTGTCCCGCCGGATGACCCGGCAGCCTGGGAAAAGGCGGTCACCGGTAAAACCAAGGCCTTTTTTACCGAAACCATCGGCAATCCTAAGCTCGACATCGTCGATATCGAAGCCATTGCGAATGTCGGCAAGCGGCATGGAATCCCTCTGGTCGTCGATAACACGGTCACCACGCCCTACCTCCTGCGCCCGTTCGAATTTGGTGCGGCGATAGTCATTCACTCCGCCACCAAGTTCATCGGCGGCCACGGCACGTCGATTGGCGGTCTTATCGTCGACTCGGGCAACTTTGACTGGGAAGGTTCCGGTCGGTTTCCGGCCTTTGTCGACCCCGAACCCGCTTATCACGGTCTGAAGTTCGTCGAGACTTTCGGTAACCTGGCCTTTATCCTGCGCGCCCGGGTGCTCGGTTTGCGGGATATGGGTGCAGCCATGAGCCCGTTCAATGCCTGGATGTTTCTGCAGGGTTTGGAAACGTTGCACCTGCGCATGGCCCGCCACTCGGAAAACGGATTGCAGGTGGCCCGCTTTCTGGAAAAAAACAAATGCGTCAGTTGGGTCCGTTACCCCGGCCTCGAGTCCTCCCCCACCTATCATTTGAAGGATAAGTACCTTCCTAAAGGTCAGGGTGCCCTGGTCGGATTCGGAATTGGCGGCGGTAATGCCTCAGCGGTTAAGTTTATCGAAAGCCTCGAGCTGTTCAGTCATCTGGCCAATATCGGGGATGCCAAAAGCCTCGTCATCCATCCGGCATCCACCACCCACGAACAATTGAGCGAGGAAGAACAGAGGGCGGCCGGAGTCACACCGGATTTTATCCGCTTGAGCATTGGCATAGAAGACATTGGTGACATCACCGCAGACCTGGGCCAGGCCCTGGAGGAAGGGGTCGGCTGCAAACTGTAAATCGATTATTTCAGCGGAATGCTTCAAAGGTGCATCAGTGCTGAGCTGATCGTCAAGTATCTGACATATTCACACTATGCTTTTATCTTTGAAAGAGATCGATCACGCGCATGAATCCCCGGAAAGAACAGAAGCGGCGGGCAGCGTGGGCGGCCGTTGAACAAGTGCAATCGGGCATGGTCATCGGGCTCGGTACCGGCAGTACTGTTGCTTGGGCGCTGAAACGCCTGGCGGAATGTCTCGCTTTGGGCGAGATCAAAAAGATATCCGGTGTACCAAGCTCCCGGGACACCGCGGAAAGAGCCGTCCGGCTCGGTATCCCACTGACAGACCTTGACACCCACTCGGTACTCGACCTGACCATCGACGGGGCCGACGAGGTCGACCCGGATCTTAACCTGATAAAAGGCGGTGGCGGCGCGCTGCTGCGGGAGAAGGTTCTGGCACAAGCCAGTCGGCGCAACATCATCATCGTCGATGCGTCGAAGCTGTCACCGCTCTTGGGAAGCCAATGTAAACTTCCGGTTGAAGTGACGATGTTCGCTTGTAAAAGTATCGAGCGCTATTTGGTTTCCCTCGGTGCCAAAGCCCACATCCGCCAAACCAATGCCGGTTTGCCGTTCCGCACCGACCAGAACAATCTGATACTTGATGCTGATTTCGGTCCCCTCCCGGATCCGCATGCTCTTGCGCTTCAATTGGCGGACAGGGCCGGAATCGTTGCCCATGGACTCTTTCTAAACCTGGCCGATGAAGTCATTGCCGGAGAAGAAAATAGTGTGCGGCACTACCGTGGCTCAAGTCGAGGCGGCGAGTAAACCTCCTCCCGCCGAGTGGGACCATCAGCTACAAGTGGTTTTGAAACCACTTCTCTAGTGTCGTGTCCCAAAAATATATTATTAAAATAGCGATGGAGTTTCAAAACACTTTTGCACCCATGATCTAATAAATTACAAGAATCGAACAAACGGTGAATGACCGTAAGTCGCTCGCTATCGTCCGGGGCACGTGAATTGAGGCATCCGCGATATTTCTACCCCTGCGCACGTTTTTTTTCGGAATTACAGGAAGACATTCTATCGTTCTTTCCCCGATAAAACCGGGCCAGTACCCGCGGGGCAACTCCCAGGTAATAAGCGATGATCACCGCCTGATTAACGGCCCACGTCCGCCACGCCCCCAACCTGAGCCAGCGACGGGCGGAAGTGAGGACCGGAATCGGGAGGGTGACGACTTGGCCCTTCTTGCCCAGACGTCGGATGATTTCATAGTCCTCCATGATCGGCAGGTCGGGATATCCACCAACTGCTCGATATGTCGCGGCCGACATGAAGAGTGCCTGATCCCCGTATGGTTTTTTCAAGAATCGTGATCGCCAGTTGGCGACCTGTTCCATAATACGCATGGAAACTTGGGGCGCATCGATCCGCAGTTCAAACGCTCCGACGGCCACATTCGGTTTGGTCAGGCAGCGGCGGACGACCTGGTCATATCCTTCCGGCAATAATGTGTCGGCGTGAAGAAAAAGCAGCATATCACCGCTCGACGATGCCACACCGGCGTTCATCTGCTGCGCCCGCGGCGGGGAAGAAGTCAATACGAGCGCGCCGGCCAAACGGGCAATGTCCGCTGTACCGTCACCGCTGCGGCCGTCAACGACAATCACCTCGATATTTGCTGCTTGTTGCGCTCTTCGAATTGTTGCCGCGATTCTACCGGCTTCATCGAGCGCAGGAATGATGACCGATATCCGCTGGCAAGCTGTCCTGATGATGGTTTCGCCCGTCAATTTCTCCCAGACGGACAGATCTTCGGGCCGATCGACATCGGCGAGGGTCGGCAGCAACGTCACCGACAATCCCAATCTTGCCGCTCTTTCCCGTGAGAGTTCCATTACCTGTCTCGTCCCCCAGGGTATACCGGCTAGCAGGTGCGGAATCGCCCTCGCAACGGATTTTCTGTGCAGACCGATCAGATAGTAACCACCGTCAACGGCCGGACCGAAGACAATGTCCGCATGTTTCAGCGCATCGAAAGCCCCACTGATCGTATCGGCGCTCATTCCCGGTATATCGGTCCCGACCACGACGACAGCGTTGGCACCAGCGGAAAAACCCGCTTTCAAGGCAGCGCCCATCCGCTGGTCGAGCTCTCCATCTCCCTGGGCGGCATAGGTGCATCCGGGTCCGAGCCATTGCCGCATCATGGTTGCGTTTCCGCCGGCAAAACGGATCTCTAAATGCAGCGGGCGTATACGGACAAGCTGCGTCAAACCGCAAAGCAAGCGCTCAGTCATGCGCCGCTGCAATTCCGCAGCACCCTCGGCTCCCAAGGCCGGAATGAGACGGGTTTTCGTATGACCGGGTTCAGGATAGCGGGTAAATATGATCAAATGTTCGTCGGAAATCGGTGCCACGGTGCTCCTGATTGCCCTATATCCCTATAGAGTGCCTGGATTGAATCAAAAAAGGCCATCGTCCATCGGGACTTTCGTCCATAACGCGCCAAGAGTCAAGGCATCGGCACATTATACCGCTTTTCAAAAATAAATTCCGAAATACGGAAGGATGGGATCAGTGGTTGTAGAAAAAAACGTTCGCATAACGGAACGTTTTTTTGACGACCACGATAGGGATTGAGTATAGCTTCTTCTCGAAGTGCTTTGGCTATGAAACCCTCCGTTTGGTGAAATATCCGCAATTGTACGAAGAAAGGGTTTCACGACCGCATGAAGGGGTCGAATAGGGATCGAATGAAAGAAAGGTCCATATACCGCTGAAGGCTTTGCCAGGTGTCGGGATTTTTCATGCCCGCAAAATCGGTCTGATAGGCCACCCACCCCATTGCCGACCAGGATATGCCCCGCAAGTAAACGAACGGATCCCGCAGCCGGATGCGATCCTGCAGTGTTTCCCGCAGATGGTTATCTCCGATAGCGCGGCAATAGGTGTCGGTGAATTCATTCTTTGCCGCAGTCGTCATACGGTAGTTCGTCTTCCATAGGGTCGTCAGAGGAGAACAGAAGTGGGACAAGTCCTGTGAAGGGTCTCCCCAGCGCGGCATTTCCCAGTCCACCAGGTGAATGCTTCCAGACTTTCGGTTAACGATGAAGTTCCCCGAATTTACTTCGGTGTTGACTATACAGTGCCAAGGATCTTCCTGGTAGTATGTTTCCTGTTTCCGTGCTTCATCGGCCCACAGGATCACCTCTCTCAGGTAGCTGCGGATACCCTCATCAGCCAGATCCGAATCGAAGAAGTGCTGCAGCAGGCCTTTGCACTCGTTGAAGATTAGACTCAAAGGTGCGTCTTCGCGAATCAAATGATTTCTTCCTTCGGCAACCCCGATCTGGTGGATAGTGGCAAACAGACATGCCGCCGCCGCCAGGTCCCGGTTGTAATCCAGCGGTTCTCCCGCAAGGTACTCCATGATCAGCACACCGCGGTCCAACCTCTTTCGGCTGTCATCCACAAAAAAGGAGCGCGGGGTAACACCGCTGTCTTTAAGCAGCGCCAGCGTCCTGTACTCATATTCAATCTGATCGGAGCGATCGATCTGGGTGCCAATATTCACCCGGAATACAAGCTGCACGCCATTGGGATCAGCGGTCATCAGGTAGTTAAGATTGTATTCGCCTTGGGCCAGCGGTGCAACTGTATACCGGCGGCCCTGCATTACCGGAACACCACGCCAGTCTCGGCAGTTGATGTAGGCCTGCACCTCCGGCAGCATGTCTTCCATCAGGCCCATACGATTATGCTCTTTCGGTGGTTGAATCGGTATCGACAGGGAATAAAACGGCAGGGCATCTCAGATAAATATTCACCCAATGACAGCGTTGCGGTTTTCTTCAAAATACTCTCACAGATGATTATTATCATCGGGTGGAAACACCCGAATCCTGTCTGGCGGAAGCCGAAGTCGGACAGCCTGCCCCGGGTAATACTCTCCCCGACCGGCCAGCACCTCCAATCGTCTCCCTCGGCAACTCACCCACACCCGGGTGGTCACCCCTTCAAAGTGGGTTCGTTCCACCCGACCTTCCAATTCAAATTCGTTGATCGTTGAAAGCAGTATGTCCTCCGGTCGAATCGTTGCCGTTACAGGATGTCCGTTTCCGGCCATTTTCGGTAAAGTAAAATCGCCGAATTCCGTTTGAAAGCAGCCATTTCGGAAGCGCCCATCGAAGAAGTTCACCCCACCGAAAAACCGGGCGACAAGTCTGTCTACCGGCTTATAGTATAGCTCCTGAGGCGTCCCGACCTGGCGCAATTGACCGTCAAGCAGTAACGTCACCCGGTGGGACATGACAAGAGCCTCGGTTTGATCATGGGTCACAAATAGAGTGGTGATCCCGGTTTTTTCCTGAATACCGCAGATCAACTCCCGCATCTGATGACGCAGGTTGGCATCCAGATTGCTCAGCGGTTCGTCGAGTAACAAAAGGTCGGGTTTCAATACCAAGGCCCGGGCCAGGCTCACCCGTTGCTGCTGACCACCGGAGAGTTCGTGAACTTTCCGTCTTCCGAATCCACTAAGCTGGGTGAGTTCTAAAATTTTTTCTACCTTGTATCTGATTTCTCTCGCTGCCAGCCCATGCATCTTCAGGCCGAAACCGACATTCTGTGTAACGTTCAGAAAGGGGAACAACAGCGGCTTCTGGAAGACCATGACCGTGTTGCGTTTTTCCGGAGGAATGCCGTTGAGCCGGCGACCGTTTAGCCATATTTCACCCTTAGCCGTGTCGATCAACCCGGCCACAGCTTTCAGAATGGTCGTTTTACCTGCACCGCTGGGCCCCAGTATCGACACCATTTCACCATCCGCAACCTGCAGGTTAAAATGGTCGATCACCGAATGCCGGCCGTAACGAATCGAAATATTCTTCAGGAGTAGGTCTCCCATTACCGGACCCCCGCAATACTCTGCCGGCCAAGATTCTTGGCACTGAGAAGCAGCGCCAGAAAAGCTGGCACGACGAAAACGATGCTGACCGCGGCCGCAACTGGTCGGTCCCCGCTGGCCATCAGCGCGAATAGGATCACGGGCAGGGTTGTAATTTTTCCTCCACCGATGATGAGAGTGGCCAGATACTGGCTCCAGGACAACAGAAATGAAAACAGGGATGCCACGACGATTCCCGGCAGGGTCATGGGCAGTATGACCCGCAGAACGACGCTGGTCGAGGTTGCGCCGAGTGATCGCGCCTGATCTTCGAAATCGGGATTGTAATTCGAGAACACACCCCACATCACAAAAACGGCATAGGGAAGGCAGAAGGTAAGATGAACGAGAACCACACCGATAAACGTCTCGGTTAACCCCAGTCGAATGAACCACAGATGCAGTCCCATGGCGACACACAAGTGGCGGCACGATGACCGGCAGCGTCAAGAGCACCGAAATAAAATCTTTACCTCTGAAAGTATATAGCCCTAACGCACGGCCGGCAGGAAAGCCGATAGCCAGCGCGATGACTGCCGTTGCCGCGCCAACGGCGATACTTTGAAAAACAGCATTGATGATCTGGTCTCCGGCAGTTCCGAAGATATACTGCCACGCACGAAGACCCCACGCCTGGGGAAGAAGACCGGGATAGAACCAGCGGTCACTGAAAGACCAGATGAGAAGTTGGCAGAACGGCAGTCCGATGGCGACGGTGACCAGCCCTGCAAAAAGGTACCGGGTCGGAATTTTCACAGTATGACCCCCCTTCGGCGGGCGATTTGAACCAACACTTGGGAGAGAACAATGGCCACCGCCACAACCACGGCAATGATCAAACCGGTAGCAATGCCCTCGGGACGCGCCATAAGATCAATGTCGCTGAAGTTCCGGTACGCCCACACGGGCATGGTCATGGGGTAGGTTTGGCCGAGCAGGTACGGCACCTCGAAGGCACCAAAGGTGTATGCAAAAACGATCAGGCAGGCCGCGCCAAGACTGGGAAAGATGATTGGCATCACCACGAAGCGAAATCGCTGCCACCGGTTGGCGTGCAGCGTGCGGGCAGCTTCCAGCAATTCTGTCCCCTGGTTGTTTAGAACTGCCAGAACCATAAGGGTAATGAACGGAACTTCTTTCCAGACGTAGGTGATGATTATGCCGACACCCCAAGAATCATTTACCATCAGCGGAAACTGCGACGGGTTGTCGATCAGTCCGATGGCCTGAAGCGCTCGGGAGACCAGGCCGCTGGGAGACAACATGAAAATGACAGCCGTAGCGATAACCAGGTGCGGCACCGTCAAAGGAATCTGAAACACAAAGTTGACAACACGTCGGGTGGTTCGATAACCGGTCATGGCCATTGCTGCCAGCACACCGATCACCGCGGCGATCCCCGTCGATATCGAAGAAATGTAGAATGTCAGGCCGAGGTTTTTCAGAAAATCCGGATCAGCGATGATGTTGTTGAAATGCTTCAGAGAGTAACCCGTCATTCCGGCTGCCGGTAAATGGCCGAGGCTCTGAAGAGCCCCAAGGAAAAGTCCCCCCCCAAACAACCCCAGTACCACCAGCAGAGCCGGTGCGAGCTGAGCCGTCAACACGGGAAAACCCGGATCGGTGCGGGTCCGGGCATTTTCACTCAGTCCAGCGGTAATCATCGTCGCTTCAATACCTGATTGACCCAATCTTTTTCGAGGCGAATCAAAATTTGCGAGGGCGGTTCCGGCAGTTGATGACTCTGCAGTACATCATCCGGCAGCGTGGCGATACCGCGTGGTAAGTCAGCAAACCGGGCCTGCCACTGTGGATCAAGGCGCTTGACATCGATCGCTGGAAAATCGCCCCATACGGCTGGGTCTGCTTTTTGGAGCTGTGCCTCGGGAGACAGAAGAAAATCGGCCACCACCATTGCCCCTTCTTTGTGTTCGGCGTTGAACGGAATCGCCACAAAATGGGTATTGCTGATCGTCCCTTCTTCGAATACAAAAGTGCGCACAGATCCTGGATAAAGGCCGTCACTGATTTTCTTCGAAGCTTCGGCCGGATGGTAACTGATGGCGAAATCCACCTCACCGTCGGCAAACAACTGGGACAGTCGCTCGGGATTTTCCGGATATGTCTTCCCGCCGCGCCAAAGAGACGGTGCCAATTCACGCAGAATACGAAAGCTCTCCGCGGCGGTCTTCGTATAACGGCTTTCATCCATCGGCCCCTGCCAGGCACCGACATCTCCGGAAACATGGTAGAAGACATGGCGCACGAAAACCGAACCGGTAAAATCCGGTGGTGCCGGGTAGGCAAACCGACCCGGATGATTGCGCACCCAGTCGAGAAGATCTCTCATGCTGCGGGGCGGGTTCGGCGTGCGCACGTTATCGTAAATCATTACGACCTGGGCACTACCCCACGGGGATTCGAGACTCTCCACGGGTTCACCGAAGTCATTAAATACGGATGGGCGGCTCCAATCGACCAGGCGTTGGTTCGGTAATTGATCCGCAAAAGGGCCGAAAAGCAGATCGTTACGCTTGGCTGTACGAAAGTTTTCGCCGTTTATCCAAAGCAGATCGGCCTGGCCGCCGGTATCCTTGCCTGCCTGCTTTTCCACCAGTAGCTTGCTGATCACTTCAGCGATATCGGTAATAGGAACCTGGCGCAGGGTGATACCGTATCGCTCTTTTACGGCTGGTGCGACAAACCCGTTGACGTAGGCATTTGTGCTGGGAAATCCCCCCCACATATACCAATCGACCGTCTGCCCCTTGGCGCGCTGCAGGATATCGTCCCAATCGTTGCCAGCAGCAGGATTCAACGGTGTAAGACAGAATAAGCCGATCATTACCATCAACAGAGCAATGCATCGCTTTATCTTCGAAAGCGTCATTTATTGGTCCTTTCTGAAAAACGCCATGATGGTTTTATCAAATTTTCTGCACCCAAATTGCAGCGCTTCCACCGCTTTGCTTTATGCGCCGAACTTATTTTGAGTGGCCCGCACCGGTGATTCAATGACCTCCGGCAAAGCCGGAGGAATGGCTTGTAAACCGCTCAATCCGGTCGATTAAAACCAATATTTCGGGCAAGCAACCGGTCATTGAATTATAATAATCATCGTCTCGGGAGTTAGTTAACTCCTGGAACTGTCAAACCTTGGGAGTCTCCCCAGAAAAGTTGGGAGTTTACCGATGATTATTAGGCTTCATATTCTATCGGGCAGATAGAAACAAAACGCTGTTGCCTTGCTAACGTCAACCATCCGGAATGGCCTTTAACACCGTATTTGAAATGCTCCAACTCAGGTCTTCATCAATTTTCTTAAAACAAACGGAAGTATTCCGCCATGCTCGAAATAGTCGACATCGACGTCGGTATCCAGCCGTGAGATCACTTCGAATTCGACGGCGGTCCCATCGGGCTTGACGGCTTTGACCTTTAAAATCTTACGCGGTTTCATGCCGGCCACACCGTTGATGGAGAAAGATTCATCACCATTCAGCCCGAGACTTTTCGCCGTGGTGCCTTCCTTGAAAACCAGCGGCAATACCCCCATGCCGACCAGGTTGCTACGGTGGATGCGCTCGAAAGATTCAGCGATAACCGCCTTTACGCCGAGTAGGGTCGTCCCTTTGGCGGCCCAGTCACGGGACGATCCCGTGCCGTATTCTTTGCCACTGACGACGACCAGCGGTTTTGTCTCCCCAATGTAGTCCATGGCGGCGTCATAGACAAACATTTCCTTATTCTCGGGAAATTTAACAGTGTAGCTCCCCTCTTTCGGTTCCACTAGCTTGTTTTTGATGCGTATATTTCCAAATGTGCCGCGCATCATGACCTCGTGGTTCCCTCGCCGCGAACCGTAGGAATTGAAATCTGCGGGGGCAACGTCCTTGTCGACCAGGTAGCGACCAGCGGGATAATCAACCGGAATGGCCCCGGCAGGCGATATATGATCGGTGGTCACGGTATCACCGAGCAGCATCAATGTCGCGGCGGACGCGATATCGCTTGGCTGAGAAAGCGACAGGTCGAAATTTTCGAAGTACGGCGGCCGCTTGATATAGGTGGAACGACTATCCCAGTTGAATGTCGTGCTCTGATCGACCGCAAGATCCCGCCAGAACTCGTCACCGTCGAAAATTCGGCTGTATTCATCCGTATAGAAGCTCTTCTTGACGTGCTTGCGGACCAGATTGTCGATGTCTTCACCGGCAGGCCAGAGGTCTTCAAGGTATACGGGTTCACCGTTCGGATCGATCCCCACCGGTTCAAAGGTTAAATCGATGTCAATCCTTCCGGCAATGGCAAAGGCGACCACCAACATGGGTGACGCAAGATAATTGGCTTTCACGTTCTGATGGATCCGGGCCTCGAAATTCCGGTTTCCGGAGAGAACAGAGGCGACGGTCAGATTGTTTTCATTGATGACCCGTTCGATTTCAGCATGTAGCGGACCGCTGTTGCCAATGCAGGTTGTGCAGCCGAAGGCGGCCAGGTGAAATCCGAGCGCTTCAAAGTAAGGCATCAATCCAGCGTCTTCGAGATAGCGAAGGACCACTTTTGAACCGGGTGCCAGGGACGTTTTAACATAGGCCGGCACCTTGAGACCCCGCTCGACCGCTTTGCGTGCCAAAAGACCGGCACCGATAAGTACATATGGGTTGGAGGTATTGGTGCAGGACGTGATCGCTGCAATCGCCAGACAGCCGTCACCAAATTTTTCTGCCCGACCGAAGAGGTTGACGTCGAAAAGCCTGGAATTTACCGGATTGCAGACCGGCGCCCGCATGGTTTGGGATCCGGACTCATCATGGAAATTGGATACCTGGGAGATGTCGGCATCGCGGTCGTATTCACAACCCAGAACATCGGCAAAGGAGCCTTTCAGGTTCGGCAAGGTGATCCGGTCCTGGGGCCTGGCAGGGCCGGCAACGGCAGGCTCGACCGTTGACAAGTCAAGTTCGAGCACTTCGGTGTATTCCGGATCATTTTCGCCGGTATAGAAGAGTCCGACGGCCTTGGTGTATGCCTCAACGATTTTTGCCTGTTCTTTGCGATTGGTCAGCTTCAAGTAGTCCAAAGTCTTCTCGTCCACCGGAAAAAAACCGAGAGTTGCACCGTATTCGGGCGTCATGTTGGCGATCGTCGCGCGATCCGGTACCGATAGTTTCTTCATTCCCGGACCGAAGTATTCGACAAATTTCTCGACCACGTTCTGCTTTCGGAGCATTTCAGTAACCGCTAAAACCAGATCGGTCGCCGTAACGCCGGCGTTAAGTTCACCGGACATACGGACACCAATCACCTGGGGAATCGACATATAATAGGGCTGCCCCAACATGACGGCCTCGGCTTCTATACCGCCGACCCCCCAGCCCATGACACCGATACCGTCGATCATCGTTGTATGGGAGTCGGTGCCAACCAATGTATCCGGATAGGCCAAAAGACTTCCCTCGGTGTCTTCAGTGATGACCACCTGACCGAGATACTCGAGATTAACCTGATGACAGATGCCGGAGTTCGGTGGCACGACCTTAAAATTGTTGAAGCTCTTCTGGGCCCATTTTAGCAAAGCATACCGTTCCCCGTTGCGTTCATATTCCTTGGCCACATTTTTGGTCAAGGCGCTTTCGGTGCCGAAATAGTCCACCTGGATGGAATGATCCACAACCAGATCCACCGGAACCAGCGGGTTGATTTTTATCGGATCACCGCCGAGTTGCTTGACGGCATCACGCATTGCGGCAAGATCGACCACTGCCGGAACGCCCGTGAAATCCTGCATCAGCACCCGCGCCGGGTGGTAGGGTATTTCAACCGGTGCATCATAAGTTTTCTGCCAGCGGGCAATGTTAAGAAGATCTTCTTCGCGAACGATGCGACCATCCAATTTTCTGAGGAGGTTTTCAACCAGAATGCGGATGGAATATGGCAAACGGTCGATGTCCGCAACACCGTTCACCTGCAGTTGCTTGACATCCAGGATGTGGACTTCCTGGCCGTGAATGGCGATCTTCCGAACATAGTCGTCTCGTTTCATGGGCACTCCTCTTTTTTGCAGCTAGGTTTTTTCGACTTCGAGCTGATGGACAAATTTGATCCAATCGAACCCAAAGTATCCTTCGGCTACCGCCCGGAGCGGGTAACCGTGCCTTTGGGGCAACATTTTCCCGTTGATATCATAAGCAAGAAACACCGTGTCCGACTGGATTTCGGATACCGTAAAACGTTTCGATTTCTCATCAGGGCCTTCTGGCCCGCGAATCGTGATATGGGTGATACGATTGTCCGCGTGTGCGGCCTTAAGGAGCTGTGCAATGGAAATCCCTTTCCAGCGTCCAAAGTTGGCAAATACCCCCGGACAGATCAATAGGACATTTTTTTCGACTGCTGGTAACTTCAGAATATCGTTAAAGCTCAGGCTGAGTGGTTTCTCGACCTGCCCGGTGACCGTTAGGCGCCAGCGTTCGGTTTCAACCGTGTAATCGCTCAAACCCATGGTACCGAACTGACTCAGCGGTATCGGCTCAAGATTGCGGGTGTCCAGAAAGCGTGGATTTTTATTGATCAGACTGGCCATTGGTGTATTGGCAGGCAAAATTTGTCGCTTTAATTTCGCTGCGGCCGATCGCACCAGTGCCGACCAGGGATAAAAACTCAGCATCGCCGTAGCCACTGAATAAAACAGCTTCTTAATGATTGTTCGTCGTGTACCTGAAATCATCTCCTGCAACCTTCGGATGCCGGCCATTCAGCCGGTCTCAAACGGGTCATCAAACGTATCCGGACCCTGATGGGGTATCATTGCATTACCAACTGCCCTTCAGCCTTCCTTCCGCAGCTTCTTGATAATCTTTGGAATAAAGAACGAAAACGCAAATAATGCAAGAGAGAAAAACACCTTGAAAGATACCAACTCCCCCCAGTTGCCGGATGCCCAAATGTCTTTAATCGTCCCTATAAAGAAGGTGAATATAAAGGTGCCAACGATGATACCCAAGCCTGTTCCGGCAGTGTAGTCCCAAAAACGGACGCGTGTCAGGCCCATCCCGAAATTCATCGGTGTGAAAGGAAAGTATACCAGCCGCAGATAAAGCACGGTTGCAAAACCGTTGCGTTCTATGGCCTCGTCGTATTTTTTCAACCGATCACCAATCAGTGATGCGGCGAATTCCCGACCCAGGGTTCGCCCGATGACAAATGCTGCACAAGCACCCAACATGGCGCCGAACCAGACGTAAATAAAACCCCAGTACGGGCCAAAAATCGCGGCCCCCAACCCGGTGAGAAGGGTCCCGGGGACGAACAGACAGACCCCGATGGTATATATCAGGACAAAGACCAGGGGCGCCCAAATCCCGGCAGTATCCAGAAATTTCCCCAGCTGTTCTGCGGTTAAGACCTCTTTTATCGGGGTAAATCGCACCAGAATAACGGCGCCGGCAACAAATGCTGCCAAAATGGCGGCTTTAAAGATGGCTTTACCCCGGCCCCCGGTTGCTTGTTTTTCAATAGACGTCATGTATCTACTCCTGCGCCGAATAATCCTCAGCGATTTATAGTGGTAGTAGTAAAAAACGTTCGCATAACGGGAGGCATTTCGATGCGAGGCTGTAGTTTCGCTACCGCAAGCTTCGAATAACGCCGGTCGCCAGATCCCGACCAGCAGGCGGGGCAGTGGAAGCCTCCGGTGGGTCAAATATCTGGTTCAGCACTCTTCCGGGCTGCAGGCCCGGCCCTTTAGGTTAAAAAAGAACTTCAGTGTGTTCTTGACTTTGTCGGAAAATATCTTTGGAGAGAAATAGTTGCCGGCTACCCGTTTGTTTATTTCACCGATCGTTGGATACGGGTGTACCGCTGCCGCCAGAGTGGACAGTTTGACTTTACCGTTGAGAATTGCAACCCACTCACCGAGAAGATCCCCGGCGTGGGGGCCCAAGATCTGAACACCGATCGGTTTTTCCTTGCCGTCCAGGATCATTTTGATCTTGCCGTTCCGTTCACCCTCGGCGAGGCTGCGGTCGTTGTCTTTGAAAGCTTCGGTCCAAACCGAATAATTTATGCCGGCTTTTCTGGCTGCATTTTCGTTCATACCGATGCTACCCAAGGGGGGGTCCGTAAACGTACACCAAGGCAGGAAAGTATAATCAGTTTTGCGGGGTAAGTGGAAAATGGCATTACTGACAACGATGCCGCCCTCATAACCGGCAGCGTGCGTAAATTGGTAGCCGCCCTTAACATCGCCGGCAGCATAAATGTGCTTGCGTGTCGTTCTCAGGCGGTTGTCGACCTTGATTCCCTGCCGGTCATACTCAACGCCGATTGTGTCGAGCCCGAGACCGTTGATGTTGGCGCCACGCCCCGCAGCGACCAGGATGGTTTCGGCTTTCAGCAAGACGGCCTGCCCATCGGGAGTCTTGAGGGAAACCTCTATCTGGCCTCCGAGATCCTTGACATAATCAATAGCCGCCCCCAGGTAAAACCTGACGCCTTCAGCGGTCATAACCGCTTTGACAACATCCGCCATGTCTTCGTCTTCTTTTCCCAGAATCTGTTCGGCGACATCGAGCATGGTCACCCGGGTGCCGAGACGGTTAAAAGCCTGTCCCATCTCGCAACCAATCGGACCGGCCCCCAGGACAAGCATGGAATCCGGTAATCGATCCAGGTAAAAAATTTCACGATTGGTAAGGTACGGTGTTTCAGCCAGTCCGGGAATCGGTGGCGCAACCGGGGATGAACCGGTGGAAACAAGCCAGTTTTTTGCCGAAAAGGATCTCCCGTCCACGCGCACGGTGTGCGCATCGGCAAAAGCCGCTTCACCGAATACCACCTTGGCTCCGAGTTTGCAAAAACGCTCTTCGGAATCGTGTTTTTGAATGGTGTCGATAACTGATTTGATTCGATCAGATATTTGACTGAAATCCACCGGTGGTAAATCGACTGCAGGCAGTCCGAAATCAGGTGCGTTTTTGATCTGATGATAGATGTGTGCGCTTCTGATCAATGTTTTACTTGGGACACAACCGAAGTGGAGGCAGTCACCGCCAAGCACGTTATCCTTTTCAATTAAGAGTGTCTTTGCTCCCAGTTGGGCAGCGCCGGCTGTCGTGGTCAAGCCGGCGGCACCACCACCGATGACACCGATATCAAATTCGAAATTCGCCATTATGACCTCCCCGCTCGTTGGGTGCAGTGATAACATTACCGCTGAATTTCTACCCGCAAGTGACATCTTCGGCCTATTCAAGTACCCCGGGCCAGTTTTGTTCGGCCTGATGGATGTACCCCGGAATGTCCTGTTTCCATTTCTGCTGGATCTCGCGGTTTAAATTTAAATAAAGTTTGCCATCGACAATTTGCCAGCCGTTAATCGGATCGATGTCTGCGGTGGTCCCCATCGCAACGGCGTAAGCTCAGTAGCCGCCATACTGAGGGGCATAACGCTCCGGATCGGATTTAAAGCGTTCGAGGTGCTCGGCATCCGCAAATCGCCATTTTGCACCGCTCCACTCGAACTCAAACTCTTTTTTCCCTTTGATCGGCCGGCCGTCGACGAAATAGGCCACCGGATCGTAGCCCTTCACAGCAAGCCCCTGCCAGTTGGTATTTACCGACTTTTTATTCCAAAATGCTTGCGCCGTATCCGTCAGTGCCAAAGACGCCACGAGAATTAAAAGCAGCGTCAGCGTCCATCGACTGGTGATCATGCTCGCCTCCCGGCTGAATGGTTGTTTTGAAGTAAAAGCGCGACGATTTAAATTCTTACCCGCACGCCCGCAGCCTGTTTCAATGATAACTAGGGTAACGCAAGGTAACGCATAAATGCATCTTATGCCACCTCTGCTTCAAATCGACCGAGCATAGATAGTGCCCATCCACGAGGTGTTAAGGGTATGACAGAGTGTCCAATTCATAAATGAGGATTTTTTCGCTGGGCAAGTTGAGTACAATTATGCTCTCAAATAGCCACGAAATCCCGCTGCTATTTAGCGGGGGCCGCGCAAAGGTTTGCGGTGAGGCGTACTTTACGTAGGCCGCAGCCGGAAACCTGCGGAGAACGCCGCCCAGCGAAAAAAAGACCATTACATGGACGGACAGTAAATAGTTTTCTTGCTTGGTCGCTGACATCACAACAAACTTACAGTCAAGGTTGCCGGAAAGGAGACTTCGAAAGTGGTCACTGCGCGTCTTTCGAAAGTTACGATGTAAAACCGACGGCTGAATTGTCTCGATATTTAGTGTCTGTCTTTGCCAAAACTAAAACAAACTGGCCCATGAATTCGGTCTGATTCTTGAAAGTTGTTATGCCCCCCGGCAAGACGAAGCATATTCGACGAAAAAACGAGATAGCGGTGGCCGGTTGACTTCGGGTTTTTCGTCATTAAACTGTGGCCTGGTTACCGGGGCAGCGATAATTCCCGATAGATATTTCGCACCGCGCGTAGTCTATGACGATACGGCACTAAGTCCAACATAGAAAAAGAACACCGAATAAAGTACACTCAATCACTTTGACATGGGTGTTGAACAAAGGCATGAGCACCGTCTAAACATGTTAAATTCCGACGACAAAGCGGCGTTTAGGTTTAATCGCTGAAGCGGAGATGAGGTTCTCCGATTCAGCCGCTCGCTCCATACTGTCAGGCGCAACAGGTGTTCAACAGACGCTTAGCGTCTGTAACAGAATAATCCAAAGAAAGAGAGAGAATTATGGCAGAGCGTTCTGGTCTCGTTACCGTCGGCGGGAAACCGGTGACCCTGGTTGGGCGGGAGTTGAAAGAAGGCGATGTTGCACCGAATGTAACGGTTCTGGGCAATGACATGGAAGAGGTCCAATTATCGTCATATCGGGGTAAAGTCTGCGTGATTAGCTCCGTGGGCTCACTTGACACGCCCACTTGCGACGTAGAAACCCGACGGTTCAACGCCGAAGCAGGCAAACTGGGCGATGACGTTATGATTCTGACCGTCAGTATGGATCTGCCCTTTGCCCAAAAACGCTGGTGCGGTGCCGCAGGCATCGACAAAGTCATCACCTTTTCCGATCATCGTGATGCAGCGTTCGGCAATTCTTATGGTGTTCTGGTAAAGGAGTCGCGCCTGCTGGCACGGACTATTTTCGTGGTCGATCGAGAGGGAATCGTGCGCTATGTGCAGCTGGTGAGAGAGCTGGCCGACGAGCCCGACTATGATGCCGTCATCGCAGCAGTGAAAAAGCTGGCGTGACCACAACGCAGATGAGCCAATGACGTGAAAATGCGGCGAGACCTTATCTGGCGACGGATCGTTGAACCACCAATGCACTTGTTGAATCAACGACCGGTATTCATTCCGGAAATTTGATGGTAACTTTCTCCTCTCCGTCTTTCTGCCTGAGCTTTACTTTCAGGTCGATACTGCTCTCCCGCATTCCCAGTGCCAGATCTGTCTTTCCCTTTGCACCTTCAATGTGCGTCGCTGCCCTGACGGCCTCGAAAACCTTTTGTCCCACTTCGCCTCCCGGTGACGGCAACTCGGTAAGCCTGTATTCGGCCTGGACAGTCACCTTGCCGTCGCTGCTGCGCCGGATGGAAATCTTGTCCGCATTGTTATTTACGCCATGCAGGGCTGCAAGGGCCAACCACTTTACGGCCGCCTGGTCCTTGTCGGCGTCGTTTTTAAGGATCGACATCTCCCGCAATGGGTCTGTCGTTGAATAGCAATCACACATTTCCTGAATTTTTTTGTGGACACTACCGCTGTCTTTCATACGTCTGCCTCCTTGCATAGTTCGAGAGAAAATGAAGTATTATTTCAAGTTGACAATAAGTCTAAACACTAATTCGGTGAATGCAAGACGCCTTCAACCGAATCACCGAACGGCCAAAAGCAGCCGACGGGTTTCTGTTCATTTGGCCGAAACCGAGAAAACAGATATACGCCAGCAGTGGTTTCAAATTTAGCCCTTGAGCTTTTGCTTTGATAATGGCATTTTGCCTTTGGGCGGTATTACGAGACCGGCTCAAGTCGTGAAATTTGGCACCGGTCGATATTAAGGTCAAACATTTTCAAAGTCAGGGTAAGGGGCTTGATGCCCCTCTGGCCTTAAACTCAGCCTGCCGGTTTCAATGAGGATTTAGCAACCGACAGGGAATCATTTTTAGAGGGCTGTCAGGGACAGGATATCATCCCCCCGGTCCGTTGAATTCCTGGCATAGATTCAATGACCTCCGGCATAGCCGGAACAATCGCTTGTGAGCCGATCAAAGCGGTCTTTCAAAATCATTATTATCAAGGGAGTCTGTTTATGAGAAGAAAATCGATTGCTGCCGTTTTGGCCCTGTCCATCCTGTTGTTTTCCTCCCCGGCCTATGTCGCCGATATCGAGTGGAACGTCCTTCAGACCCTGAACCTGAAAGAGCCGCCGGTCGACATCGCATTTTCGACATCGCGGAATATGATCCTCGTACTCACGCAAAAAGGGGAACTGCAGGTCTTCGAGCCTGGCGGTCAACAAGTGGCCAACTTGGATGTCGGCAAAGAGTTCAATCGGCTCTATCACATACAGGGGTCCGATGTGGTATTGCTTAGCGGTCAAGGCAACAAGACCGCAAAGATCATCGAGCTGAGCTTCATCGAGCAGATCAACACGGCCGGTGCACCCTTTCAAGGTGCGGAAAAGGCCCCGGTCGTTATCGCCGTGTTCAGTGACTTCGAGTGAGTGTACTGCAAGAGGCTCGGGTCTCTGCTCGACCAGGTGGTCGAAAAATACCCTCAAAAAGTGAAAGTCGCATACAAGAACTTCCCGGTGAGATCCCACAAATATGCTGAAACGGCCGCCCGCGCCGCGCTGGCGGCAGAAAAACAGGGAAAATTCTGGCCGTTTCATGACAAGCTGTTCGAAAACTACAACCAATTGAACGATGAGAAGGTTCGTGAGATTGCCCGGGAGATGAAGTTGAACCCGGCGCAATTTGAAAAAGACTGGAAGGACCCGGGCATCGCGGCCACGGTCCAAGCGGACATGACCGAAGGCAGTCGGATCGGTGTCCGTTCGGTTCCGACGGTATTCATCAACGGCAAGCAGGTGAAGCGGCGCACGCTGGATGGCATGTCGGAGATGATCGATAAGGAATTAGGCAAAACGACACCTGCAAAAAAGTAAACAATAACTTACCCTTCTACAGCGGTTGTCAAAAAAACGATCCGTTATGCGAACGTTTTTTTCCTACAACCACTTATACCACCCTTCCGTATTTCGGAATGTATTTTTGAAAAGCGGTATAAACCGCAAAAGGCGCCACCCTTTCAGAGGTGGCGCCTTTTTTCGTCGAACGTTTTTTTCTACAACCACTATAACAATATTCTATGGCAGGGTCGTATACAATTCATATTTTGTAATATCGTCCTGGTTGGACTGATACGCGATAAGGGTGGCATCCGGTGCCCAGGCAAAGTCTCTGACCTCTTCACCGGCTGTAAGTCCACCGGAAATGTTAACGCTCGAAGACCCGTTGGGCGATGCCGAATAAAGCTCGAACACTCCCACAGTATCCTGGTCAGCCACATAGGCAATACGGTTGGATACCCGAAGATCCGGAGACCAGGCAAAATCCATCACATCACTGCCGTCCAAGGTTAATTGGGATATCAAAATCGGCAATCGGTTTCCGATCGGCGTGCCTGTGAATAGTTCGAATTGCTCGTCCACAAACTGATCGGCGCGATAGGCGATCAGGGCGCTATCCGGCGACCAGGCATAATCGACGACTTGACCACCGGTGATCAGTGTACCGGAAATCGGCACAGGGGCACCGACCGGCGGATTGGCTGGGTCAGCCACAAACAGCTCGTTGATATCGACAAGATTAACATCCGCTAGATAAGCGATCAGCAGACTGTTCGGTGACCAGCCAATATTGTTGGCATCAGCAAAATTCGGCAACGCACCTGTGAGCTTAATATTGTTACTGGCAATTGGTGATGTTGTATATAGATCAAATCGGTCCAAGGATACCGTCACATTGGCGGTGTAAGCCAGCTGAAGGCTATCCGGTGCCCAGGCGAACTCCCTGACGTTCTGTCCCAAGGATGGGGCTATAGATACGACAGCTTGACTGTTTCCGAGTGGATCATTTGTAAACAGCTCAATGTTACCCCCCGTGGGCCCGCTAAACAGGTTTCTGGCCCGATAGGCAATGCGCGAACTATTCGGCGACCATTCGAACCCTAAAACATTCGGTATGTTAGCTGGTGCAAGTTGCGATATATTGACAACGAAGCCGCCGTTGATGGGCACGGTGTACAATTCATCGGTTCCATCCACATCCTGGTCGGCAAGGTAGGCCACTGTCCTTCCGTCCGGTGATACCGCAAAATCGATGACATTGCCGCCGGGGGTCATGGTATCGGATAATTTGATAATTGAGACCCCGTTGTCGAAAGATGCAAACAGCTCGATCACGGTCGCATCTTCTTTACGTGCCCGAAAGACCAGGGTATCGGGATCTAAAGTCGACAGTGCCCAATCATACGAATCCAATACAAAACCGCCGGCCACAAGGACACCTGATCGATTTTGATTATCGCTGCCATCGGGGGCTGACGAATAGAGTTCGTCGATATTTAGGGTGGTCTGATCGGCAAGATAGGCGATTCGATCGGTAACGCTTAAATCCGGTGACCAGACAAAAGAGAAAACATTGCCGCCGCTGGGTAAGGGTACCGGGGCAACAGCACTGTTGACCGTTCCATCGGGAGTGGATGAATACAGCTCCTGAGAATTTGAGGCCTGCCTGGCTATGTAGGCAACGCGCGAGCTGTCCGGTGCCCAGGCAAAAGCATCAAAGAGCCGGAGACCACCAAAAGTAGGCGTCCCGGACACCTTTACCGGTTCGATGTCAACAGGGGGAGGATTGTTATTATCTTCACCGCCGCCACAAGAGATGAGTAAAACCAAAGATAGTATAAGCAACACTGAAGATCTGCCGGCAACGCTCTTATTAGGGCGAGTCAGTTCCATATTTTCATCCCTTCGATTTGGTGCGGTACACTTATACAAGGGTGTTGCACAGTTTATTTGCGTCGTATTGCAAAGTATAACCGCTTTTCAACAGCCACTTGAGACCACCATTCATCTCTACGGTAGAATCCGCCAGACAAGCGAGATCGACAGCCAGGTGAAACCATCCCGGCATTTTTAAATGCGTAGAGTTTATTCTAACTATTAAAAACAATAATTGCAAGCGCTTATCCGGTATTGCAGGTAGCATTACTTGTATATACGACTTACGACTCTTCTCTTCCCGATATGTGAAAGGCATCATCGCCCAGGACCGCCTGTGAATCCGGAAACTTCCGCCGGCAATAAACTTCGGGTCTTGCCCGATGCACGACTATCGCTATTGCCGGAAAAAGAAACTGCAGGAATTGGCCGGGTTTCCATTTGACACACTGCAGCAGCTTAATTATGTTGAATAGTAGCTATTAGCCTGCCAACCGATAAGAGGTCACCATGAAACGGTACCATGGGGCAATATTCGTTGTCCTGGCCATTTTGCTTCCTGCCGTCTGTTACGCAAAAATTCCAGTTGAAATCGCCGGTTTCAAGCTCGGCGCGCCAATTGAGAATTTTCAAGACCGTTGCAGAATGGAAACGGCGATGCCCCTGCGCTACACCAAATTCATCGAGGAAATCGAAATTCGGGAGGTGACCGGATTTAAAAATGGACTCCTCTGGGTGGCAAAATGTGCCACCCCCGGCCGCATCGTCAGAATTCGCATGAAATATACCGATTCATCGAAAAAGTTCTACAACGAACTTCTGAAGCGTTTCCGAAAACGATTCGGGAAACCGTCAGAATGGCGTGGCGATCCTTTCCACATCGTCATCTCCTGGAAATGGTCGTTTGTGGACGATCAGAATAACCGGATCAGCATGATCCTGGAGCACAACACCCGGAATGAAGAGGAAACTTACGGCAATACGATAAAGATGACCATGTGGAATCTCATCGATGAAGAGCGTGAGTGTGCAAAAGTTAAAAAGGCGGCCCTTCCTCCCTCCCCGAAAAAATCAGTACCGAAACAGGTAGATTGGGATACACTTCTGCCCCGCTGACTCTGCGCCCTTACCATATCCTTAAAGATGATGATGGGATGCCATCCTTCGCGCCTTTTTGGTTATACCGCTTTTCAAAAATACATGCCGCAATTCGGAAGGGTGGTATAAGGGATTGTAGAAAAAAACGTTCGAATAACGGAACGTTTTTTTGACTACCATTACAGAAAACAGTTAATTTCTTTATGTAAAAAAAACGAGGCTGCCCGGAATCCGGGCAGCCTCGTGATATGGAACTTTCTGCCTGCTGCTTCGGGGTCGCAAACCGCTCCGCTTTTGTGAAGCCAACATCAGTTCAGATCAACCGAATAGGCAACAGGTAGAGATCTCACCCTGCTTTGCACGACCCACAGACAGGATTCTCCGCATTTTCATTTCAGCTTCAGCTCTATCGCACGACAAAATTCAACTCCGGTCGAAATTAGGTCCACGTGATTGCGGAAAATCAGGTTCCATATTATCAATTGAAGTATCGCCAACCAAACCACAATGGTGTTATATTTCACCGCGTGGTGCAGCAGTCCAAAGCAAAATCCGGACCATGTTTTTGCCTGTTAGAATATATGATTTAATTTCAGATAGTTATAAAGATGCGAAATCTGATGTTCGAATAACATCTGACGAGTAGCGGCAGGTAACATGCCAAATTACGTCAATATGAAGTGGGAAGACGAACGACATGAAGGAAAAAAAATACACTCAATCTACCTGAATATATGTGGTTTTATCGAATTAAGCCGTAATTGAGTCAAATTTGAAGAAAAATTCCTACAGTCACGGCTGGCGTTGCACCCTTTTTTAATCCCACTGAACATTCGACCAACCCAATTATCTGACAAAATCCGAGCCGGATCTCAGAATGCGACCACAAATGGTGAATTGGGTTGAACAGTTTTTATTGTTATGAAATCTGGGATTTCCCGATGATTATTATCGGGATAGCTTGTCCTCGCTGATAGTGATAGTGTCGCGTCCCAGAAATACATTATATTTATTTTGCATATTTGATGAAAATATTCATGAAATGTGCGGGCTAGCATCAGGCGTCTATAACTTCACCAAGGCTGCCGGACAACTGCATCAGGCTGAAAGGTTTCTTTAGAAAACCACCGGTTTCGGCCGCCAGGTCTTCTTCTAGATATTGAGCAGGAAGGTCTTTACCAGTCATCATGAACTTCACCGTCGGATCGATCATCTTCATATTGGACAAGATCTTACTGCTGACCGCCTGCGGTATATCCGCATCGATTATCACCAGACAAATATCGTCCAATTTCAGCTGGAATATTTCAAGTGCCCGCCGGTCGCTATCGGCCTTCAGTACACTGTAGCCCAGTTTTTTCAACATCTGCTCCAACACATCGAGTACGCTGGAGTCGTCACCGACGGTTAAAATGGTTTCCCTTTTGGCAGGTTTGGCCCTTTCATACTCCTTTTGCTCCACCACCTTTGTTTTCATTACGGGTAGAAATACGCTGAAGTTCGAGCCTTTACCTTTGGTGCTTTGAACGGTGATAATTCCATTGTGATTCTTTACGATACCGTAGGCCGAAGCAAGCCCCAAACCGGTTCCCTTCTGCGGTCCCATTTTTTTGGTTGTGAAAAACGGTTCGAACACGCGCTCCATCGTGGCCTTATCCATGCCGATACCGGTGTCCAGGATCGATAACTTGACGTATTTTCCGGGCTTATACTTGAGGTTTTTTAGGGAATTCTTGTCCAACACGAGGTTTTGCGTCCGGATATGCAGATCACCCCCATCGGGCATGGCGTGAAGGGCGTTTACGACGATGTTCATGATGATCTGTTTTATCTTGGCAGGGTCGACCTCGATGGGCCAAAGGTTCTCCTCATATTTCGAGCGAACATGGATATCTTTCCGTGTCTTTTCAAAAGTCTGGATCTGCTCCTGGGTGAGCTCGTTCAGGTCGGCCACCTCCATCCCAACAGTTCCCCCCTTGGCAAAGCCGAGCAATTTACCGGTCAACTCATTGGCATTGTTGATATAATTCTCGACAGACAAAAGATGATTGAAATAGGGGTGCACGTATTCTGAGTTCGAAAGCATAATCGACACATGCCCCTGGATTCCCATAAGAATGTTGTTGAAATCGTGAGCAATTCCACCCGCCAATGTTCCGACGGCCTCCATTTTCTGGGCCCGATAGAGGCGATATTCAAGCAGCCTTTTCTCCTGCTCAGCGCGCTTGAGTTCGCTGACGTCATGCACGACGACGGTGGCCGATTTAGGTTTTCCGAATTCGTAATGTTTCCTGTCATTAATCACAGCCCAGAAAACTTTGCCTTCCTTGTTCCGAATTTTGAATTCGGCTGATTCTGACAGTTCCGTACCTCTGTAAAGTTTGGTCAATCTCTCGAAAAACAGGCTCCTGCTGTCCTCGGTAAAAATCTTGTAACTTTTCATGGCCAGCAATTCCTCACGGGTGTAACCGGTCAGATTGCAGATGAGATCATTGACGCGAACGAACCTGCCGGTCCTGAGATCGATCTCGTAAATACCGGCCGGTGCATATTTAACCAGCTGACGGTAGCGCTCTTCGCTTGTTCGCAATGATTCCTCGGCCTGCTTACGGATCGTGATGTCCTCGATCACGCCGTCGATCCAGGTGAAACGCCCGTTGTCATCCGATTTCACAGCCGCGGAGCATGACACCCAAAAAGGCTTCCCACTGCGTTTTCGCATCATGAGCTCCCGCCCGGTGACATGCCCCCGGTTAAGGATGTCGGCGATAAAGTCCTTCATTTCCAGTGAATTCAAATAGAGGTCGGTTATTTTGGCGTCCATGAAATCGTCGATGGACCGGTATCCAAAAATTCTGGCCGCCGCCGGATTGGCACGAACGATGCGGCCGGATGGATCAATGGTACATCGAAAAACACCCGCTGTTAAATTTTCGATGAATTCGCGGTGATCATCTTCGCTTTTGAGCAGAGCGTCGCGGGTTTTTTTAAGTTTGTTGATCGTCGTTTGTGCGTGGGCGCCGAAGATCAACAGAATGCACAACACGATCACCCGGGTGTAAATTTCATACAAGTCCGGTCCGAAAATCTCGGCGACGATATTGTATCGGTTCGAAAAAAATATATTCAGTATGGAGTCGAGAACCCAATATATAATGGCGATGGGAATCCCGGCCAGAATCATCGAATCCATACCCTTCGCGTTTTTTTGCGCTTTTTTCTTCATTACACAGCCCTTAGCTTGAAATTAAACCCAATATATTTGAAGCGTGAATACCCGCCAATGGCGTCTCAGCATCCGTATCGAACCATTATAATTTCCGGAAACCATTCAAGCTAAGAAAATGCAATAACCATTCCAAAAAACCAATTACTCTTTAGGTTTTCGGAAAAGCCGGATCGTACGCAAGTCAAAATATATTGGCCGGAGGATCCCCATCCATCGATTACTTCCCTCCCTATCCGGGAAGTAAATCGGTATGATTCTCGGAATTTATTTTTGAAAAGCGGTATAATCTTGGATGGGCACTAATTCGTCATTAGGTGGGCAACGGCCTTTTCGAGGCCATCGATGGACAATTCGAACATGGGAATGATCTGTTCGATGACCTTAACAGTTTGGGTGTAGGACCACATGTCAGCCGTCATGGGATTAAGCCAGACAGAGTGGGGAAAGGTCTTTGTCAGGAATTTGAGGCACTCGATGCTCGGTGTCCCGCTGCGCTCTTCGATGTGAATCGAGCCGTCGGCGACCATCAGCTCGTAGGGTGCCATACTGGCGTCACCGACAACAAAAAGCCTGGTATGGGGGTCTTCCGCGGCAAATTCCTCGATCCGTTTCGGTTTGCGGAATCTGGCCGGGTCTTCCCAGAGAGTGCTGTAGATTGTGTTGTGGAAAAAATAGGTCTTCAGGTCCTTGAACTGCGATCGGGCATAATCGAATACCGTCTGCACCACGGAAATATAAGGATCCATGGAATATCCGCCGTTGTCGATGGCTAATATGATTTTAAGCCGATCCTTAAGACTGCGCTCGAAAACGATGTCGATCTCCCCGCCGTTCCTCATGGTCTGGTAGAGCGTCGCATCGATATCAAGCTGGTCTTTGGGACCCACCGGCACCAGATTCCGCAACCGCTTCAGGGCCTCGCCCACCATCGGTCGCGTCAGCGGCCCACTGAGGGAATAATCCCTGTAACGCCGGTCCATAGCAACCTTAACGGCTGATTTGTTACGGGAAACGCCACCGACGCGCATCCCTCCCGGGTGTACGCCCGAATGGCCCACGGGGGAAGTCCCGCCAGTCCCGATCCAACGGCTGCCACCGTGATGTTCGCCGGTCTGGTCTTTGAGGCGCGCTTTGAAATATTCGATCAATTCATCCGGACTCAAGCGGCTCAGTTCCGATTCGTCAATACCCAATGCCTCGGCCAGTGCGCGGGGATCCTTGAGCCAATGTTCCAGCATGTTTCTGGCGATATCATCCAACTCGACGCCGGTGTAATCCGGTAGTTCAGCACCCTGAAAGTGATGGGCAAACGCCTGGTCGTAGAGGTCGAAGTATCTCTCGCTTTTAACGAGGATTGTGCGGGACGCCGTGTAAAAATCATTCAGGGAGTTTACCAGACCGGATTGCAAGGCCCTGTGGAGGGTCAGAAAGGAGGTCGGACTGACAGGAATCCCGATGTCTTTGAGTGTATAGAAAAAATCGACAAACATATGGAAATCCTAGATTAAGAAAGTGTCAGTACAACCGCCTGCGACGAATATACTCGGTTGTTTTCCGGAGGTCCTGGCTTTTTTTGAACAGTACGCCGAGGTAGGGGATCTCACCCTTGGCCAGTTTTTTGGGCCTGAAATCCGGATCGGCGTTGAGGGCTCGGATCCAATTGATGAGCTCACGGGTTGCCGGTTTCTTTTCCACCCCGTCCAACTCGCGCAGAAAGTAGAATGCCGTTACCGCATGTTCCATCAGCTCCGACTCGAGATTGGGGAAATGTACGCGGATAATGTTTCGCATCATCTTTGGGTCCGGGAACGCGATATGGTGAAAATTACAGCGGCCCAGGAAGGGTCCGATAGGTCTTTTTTGGCGTTGGAAGTAATGATGATGACCGGGCGATGACCGCACCTCACGGTTTTGTCGACTTCGATGATATCAAACTCCATCTGGTCCAGCACATCCAGCATGTCGTCCTGAAAATCGGTGTCGGCCTTGTCGATCTCGTCGATCAGCAGTACGGTGCGTGTCGAGCAGTAAAGGCCTGCCCGATTTTTCCCATCCGAATGTAGTCTTCGATATTGCTCACGTCCCGGCTCGAGTCGCCAAACCGGCTGTCGTTGAGCCGTGTAAGGGTATCATATTGATACAGTGCTTCCACCAGTTTCATGCTCGATTTGACGTTCAGGACGATCAGCGGCATGTTCAAGATTCTCGGCTATGGCGTGCGCCAGCATCGTTTTGCCGGTTCCCGGCTCTCCTTTGAGAAGCAAGCGGCATTTCAAGAGCCATTGAAATGTTGACGATACTGGCCAATTCATCATCGAGAACATACCGGGTGGCACCGGTAAAGCGTTTGGAATTGTTTTCTGCAGTCATACAATCATACCTTCAATTCAATGTGGATTCAAAGCCGAACGCCCGGCGCAGTCGATCGGAGACCTCCCGGGTCAGCTGCAGCACTCTTTCCGCCAGGGCCGGTGACAGGGTGCCGGCCCCGCAACTGGGCGTGATCAGGGATTGAGCCGCAATTTGACGGCGGCTTATGCCCAGGTCTTCAAGGGCGCGGACCTTTTCATACCACTGGGTTGTCAACGATTCGGCGGTTTCCCTGGTCAAATCGTCTTCATCACCGGTGGGCACGATGCCCCAGGCCAGAATTTTACCCGATTCGATAAATTTCCGGATCAATTCGGGATAAAGTATGAAGCGGTCGAAGTAAGTATACGCATCAAAATTGATGATGTCTGCCGGAGATTCGAGGGCCAGCGACCAATCGGTATTGGCACAGATGTGGATCCCCACAAGCCCACCGGCGGTGTGAACGGCCGCCATGATTTCTTCCAGACAGGTGGTGATATCTACCCGAGATACACTTAAAAATTCCGAGGTGCCGAACCCGGCCAGGGCCGGTTCATCGCAAAAAATGATCACCGAACGACCGGTATCGGACATCTGGCGAACCTGCCATGCGGCTTTCATAGAGAGGAGCTTGACGGCGGCATCCCGCAGCTGCAAATTGTAGAAAATGGCTTGCCGATTGTCATCTTTTAATCCGGTACAAAAAGTGAACGGGCCGGTCACCTGCCCTTTGACGGCTATGGGGCTTGGCTGCTCCGGCAGGTTTTCCATTAATACTGCAAATCCGGGGGCCGTGTCGGCGTTAAGGATAAAACGGGATCGGTTGAGGTCCAGCTGTCCCTCCATCACGGCCATATATTCCTCATAGAATTCCAGCATCTGCTGATCGTAATCCGTCGCTGCGGTATCGACGAACGTGCGGCCATCAACAATACGGACACCGGGCAGACCCGGTGTGAATTGGGGAATCATGCCCTCGCGAGCATAGACCGGTAGCTGAACCCACAGAGGAATATCCGGGGTGTATTTGAAAACAAGCCGGTTGGCCGCGGAGTGATCTCCCAGCGGCAGGCTGCCGATAAGAAGGGGCCGACATTCGGCTTCAAATCGAAGCGTCATTTGAGATTCCTCTTCCCGAGAATATCAGGGGCTTGTGGCCAGGAAGACGCAAACTGTTTCTGGTACCTGGTAAATAAAA
>CAVRBA010000040.1:0-56557 GCA_963719015.1 uncultured delta proteobacterium
GTTTACGGGTTGGAGCGGGCCCGGTGCGGGCAATTTAGAGAACGCTACATTGGCCACCACGCGGATCGCCATCCCGACCTATGGCGACACGGACATCACCGCCACCTTTGCCAAGACGACCTACACGCTGACCATTGCCGGTGGAACCGGAGTGGACACGCTCTCGCCGGCCAGCGGCACGAATTACGTGTTCGACGACAACCTGCAGGTGAGCGCCACGGCGCTGCCGGGCTACGAGTTTACGGGTTGGAGCGGGCCCGGTGCGGGCAATTTAGAGAACGCTACATTGGCCACCACGCGGATCGCCATCCCGACCTATGGCGACACGGACATCACCGCCACCTTTGCCAAGACGACCTACACGCTGACCATTGCCGGTGGAACCGGAGTGGACACGCTCTCGCCGGCCAGCGGCACGAATTACGTGTTCGACGACAACCTGCAGGTGAGCGCCACGGCGCTGCCGGGCTACGAGTTTACGGGTTGGAGCGGGCCCGGTGCGGGCAATTTAGAGAACGCTACATTGGCCACCACGCGGATCGCCATCCCGACCTATGGCGACACGGACATCACCGCCACCTTTGCCAAGACGACCTACACGCTGACCATTGCCGGTGGAACCGGAGTGGACACGCTCTCGCCGGCCAGCGGCACGAATTACGTGTTCGACGACAACCTGCAGGTGAGCGCCACGGCGCTGCCGGGCTACGAGTTTACGGGTTGGAGCGGGCCCGGTGCGGGCAATTTAGAGAACGCTACATTGGCCACCACGCGGATCGCCATCCCGACCTATGGCGACACGGACATCACCGCCACCTTTGCCAAGACGACCTACACGCTGACCATTGCCGGTGGAACCGGAGTGGACACGCTCTCGCCGGCCAGCGGCACGAATTACGTGTTCGACGACAACCTGCAGGTGAGCGCCACGGCGCTGCCGGGCTACGAGTTTACGGGTTGGAGCGGGCCCGGTGCGGGCAATTTAGAGAACGCTACATTGGCCACCACGCGGATCGCCATCCCGACCTATGGCGACACGGACATCACCGCCACCTTTGCCAAGACGGCCTACACGTTGACCATTGCCGGTGGAACCGGAGTGGACACGCTCTCGCCGGCCAGCGGCACGAATTACGTGTTCGACGACAACCTGCAGGTGAGCGCCACGGCGCTGCCGGGCTACGAGTTTACGGGTTGGAGCGGGCCCGGTGCGGGCAATTTAGAGAACGCTACATTGGCCACCACGCGGATCGCCATCCCGACCTATGGCGACACGGACATCACCGCCACCTTTGCCAAGACGACCTACACGCTGACCATTGACGGTGACCGGAGCGGACACGCTCTCGCCGGCCAGCGGCACGACTTATGTGCTCGATGAGGCTCTGGCGATGACGGCCACCCCGGCCGCGGGCTGGCAGTTCGTGAACTGGAGCGGCGCCGGCGCCGCCAACCTGGTGGACGCCAACAGCGCCAGTACCACGATCATCAATCCGACAACCGCCAATACGGATCTCGTCGCCAACTTTGCCAAGACGACCTACACGTTGACCTGGACGGTTAATGGCAGTGGCACGGTAGCTCCGCCCAGCGGCACGACTATGTGCTTGATACGGCTCTGGCGGTGACGGCCACCCCGGCCGCGGGCTGGGAGTTCGTGAACTGGACCGGCGCAGGCGCCGCCAACCTGGTGGACGCCAACAGCGCCAGTACCACGATTATCAACCCGACCGGCTCTAATACGGATCTCGTCGCCAACTTTGCCAAGACGACCTACACGTTGACCTGGACGGTGACCGGCAGCGGCACGGTGGTTCCGGTCAGCGGCACGACCTATGTGTATGACCAGGCTCTGGCGGTGACGGCGACCCCGGCCGTGGGCTGGGAGTTCGTGAACTGGACCGGCGCAGGGGCCACCAACCTGGTGGACGCCAACAGCGCCAGCACCACGATTATTAACCCGACAATCGCCAATACGGATCTTATAGCGAATTTTATCCATATCGAATATACGCTGACCGTAAACCGAACTGGCGGAATGGGTACAGGCATTGTAACTGTCAGTCCGTCACAGGCGACCTACCATTACGGAGATGTTGTCACGATTACCGCTGGGGTCGGAGCTGGCGAGACATTTGGGAACTGGAGCGGCGATTTAAGCGGAAACAACAATCCGGAGACCCTCACGATAAGTGACAACCATACGGTAACGGCTCAACTATAACCATATCGAGTACAACCTGAACATCACCATCAGCGAACCTTTTCCTGGCGGCGGGACTGCCGTAACGAAGAGCCCGGATCAAGCAACGTATCATTATGGCGATGTTGTTTCACTGACGGCTGTGACCGGGACCGGTGAGATATTCACTGGTTGGAGCGGCGATGTAGTCGACACTGCCAATCCAATTTCAGTCACCATTGACAGTGACAAGAATATAACCGCAACTTTTGATAAGCAGACGGTCACCCTGGATATGCAGGTCAGTTTTTTGGATGTTGGCGCTTTTGGAACGGTCACCCCAGATATCGGGTCCCATACGTATCTCTGGGGCGACACCGTGTCCGTTACGGCCACTCCCAGATGTGGCTTCCACGGAATTTGTGGGCTGGAGTCCCAACGTCGTCGGCGGTGTGGTGACTATGAACGGTGACCAGACGGTTATCGCCACCTTTGACCTGAGGACCTTTACAGTGACATTTCAGGCCAGTGCCAACGGTACACTTGACGACGGCACCACCACGGCGGACACAATTGTCCAGAACGTCAGATGGGGCCAGAACTCGACCGTCGTCACCGGTATTGCAGACGTTCATTATCACTTCCTGGAGTGGGTCAACGACGCCGACGGAACGGTGATGGGGACCGACCCGAGTTTGCAGGCGATTCATGTCATCGAAGACTTGGTATTCACGGGTAACTTCGAGATCGACAAGTTCACGCTGACTTTCACCGGAGGCAACTTCGGCGATGTTGAGGTCGGCGGTACGAGCTTCCCGGTTGAGTACCAGGAGATTGTCGATTGGAACAGTAGCTCGAGCGTGGTAACGGCCTTGCCGGACGACCAGAATCAATTCCAGGGGTGGACCGGGACCGGTGGTTTTACTTCCAGCGACCTGGCGATCCAGATCGACAATATCGATCAGGATATGGTCTTCACTTTCGACACCGTGCCCGTCATCAACGGGTGCGCCACCGATGTCTCTGCCGACTACTCCAGCGGTTTCGATCCGGCTGATTTCAACCGTGTGAACGTCGATGTCGATGGCGTGAGCGGGAATTTCAAGTTGAACACCGGTAACCAGGCCATCGACCCCGACAGTATCATCGTTCCCTTCAAGCAGGACGTGTACGTGACTTTCTTGTACGAGGGTGCCGGATTCAAACAGACCGACTTCGGTTGGATTTTTGCCAGCGAGGGCAAGAACGGTGTCAAACACGAAATTTATGCGAACATCAACGACAACGACAAGAACGGTATTCTGGACGGCATGACCGACCGGAATGGCGATGGCGTCATCGACCGCCACGACAACAAGGTCTATTTGGGGACCATCGACGGCGGTACGGAAATCGTCTTTTACCTCGATGCGAGAGATAACGGGTGCGGTGGTTGGTGCGGTGACATCTTTTTCACTAAACGAGATTGGAACGACCATGATCTCCACGGCCGATGTACGGGAACATCCGGTATTGCCCGAGAGATCCGTCTCTACCAGGACGGCGGCGAGGGCGATACGAGCTGCTACAGTTACGTGGCCGCTTGCGGTGCCGGCGTGCACACCCAGGGTTGGATGGATGCCGCTGCCCGAACTCGCCTGAACACCGATTTCGGCTTCAATTTCCGGGCACCCACGGGATCCGACCCGCCCGGGTTCAACACCGAGTGTATCGATGAGCCCAACGGCACAGCGTCCACCCACGCCATCGTGGGTGCGCCGGACGAAACGCCCTTTGCGTGGGTCATCGGTTTCGACGATACCACCATGGACGATCCGGCCAAGAGTAACGATTACGACTACAACGACGTGGTTTTTCTGATCGAGCGCAAAACCGGCGGCATGGCCCAGCTGGAGCTTAGCCGAGGCGATTGTCCCCAACGAAGCCAATGCGTATTTTACAGCGCTGACCTTGGATGTGTGGGATTACCATGCCGGGTGGTGCGTGTTTGGATAAAACCAGATCGAACTACTACGTGTCGGCCAATGGCGGAGCGGCCGGTAGCTGGATCGAGGTCACGGCTTGGGACAAGGTGCAACCAATCCGATGCGGCCCAGACCATCGGCGCCGCGATCGACCCTGTCAGCTGGACACCGGGAAATCCGGAGTACACTTACCGGTCCCGGCGTATCGACCTGGCTGGACTGGGGCTGACGGGTAACCAACTGATCTGGAAGGTGGAATTGATCAGTGAGGATGAGGACTGCGTACCGGAGGTGTTGGACGTTCAGATCGACGCCGATACGGCCAGTCACGGTTTCTTCGCACGCAGCTCGCCTGTGGTGCAGACCAACGTGATCTACGCCGGCAACTACGAGACCCCGGAGCCGACCTGGACCGAACGGATCAACAGGGGCCACTTGACCGCCAGCCGGCTCTACGATCCGGAGGTTCCTGACAGCACGCTAACCGGCGACCAGACCCTTTGGGATGCCGGGGCGGAGCTGACGGCCATGAACCCGGACAGCCGGACGATTTACTATCCCAATATGACCGTGACTCAGGTGGTCGATGAGGCGCTCCTGGATGCGTCCAGCAACCCCGATCCTTGGTGACGGTGTCACGACCACTTTCAGTGGCACGCTGGCACATTATCCTGTGGCGGCCACTACGGTAAGGATCTATGATGACCAAGAAACCTTCACGGACCGCTTTACCGATGACCTGCAGGGCAATTTTAACGGCAGCGGCACGATCAAGCGATTCACGGGCGAGTGGACGGTGACTTTCCAGACCGCTCCGATGCTCAACGTACCCATCAAAGCCAGCTACTCCTATTACAGTTCCTCGAGCACATTGGTGGCGTTCAATAGTGCCAACGTGAACAACGCCATGCTGGCGCTGAACAATGATTTTGTGTGGCCCACGGGTTATATCCACGACTTCAACGGGGATAATAACTTCGACGAAGTTGACGCGGACTGGCTCGTGCAATGGATACGGGGCTACCGTCAACCCGGTAATCCCGATGTTGATCCCAGACTAAAGAAGGAATGGTTACTGGGACCGATCGATCACTCGACCGCGGCCGTGGTGGTTCCACCCGGATTTCCACTGTGGTACTTTGGCAGCCAGGTGACCGATGCGGAACGGGAGAAATACGAAGTCTTCCGTACCGCTCACGATGACCGCGACACATTGGTGTTCGTGGGGTCCCGCGACGGTATGCTGCACGCCTTTGACGGCGGCAAGTTCCGCTACGGCGACAACCCGGAGACCCCCGGCATCGAGGAGCACCGGGGCTACTTCTTATGGGAACCCAAGACAGGAAGTGATCCATCCTATTGTGACGCATACATAACCAACTGCCCCAACTATGGCACTGGCGAAGAATTATGGGCTTTCATTCCGGCCAACCTTTTGCCACGGCTGAAGAACAACCTACTAAAGGCCGATGATCAGGCTTTCGTGGACGCCTCGCCGGCGCTTGCGGACGCCTACGTCGACACCAATGCCGACGGCCTGGCCGATACCTGGAAGACGGTGCTGCTCTCGGCCGAGGGCAACGGTGGCGATACAGTCTTTTGTTTGGATATAACCGATCCCCACAACCCGACCTTTATGTGGGAGTTTGCCGCACCGGAGCTCTTCCGCAGCCGCTCCTCACCTGCCGTGGCCCAAATCGGCCGGATCCACGATCCGCTGACCAACCAGGCCAAGTGGGTGGCATTCTTCGTGACCGGTAAGGTGGAAAACGCCTCCCTGTTCCCGGCGATCTATATGATCGACATCTCCAACGGCAGTGTGCTGCACAAGGTTGTGCTCGACGATGCGGTCGACCTGGATGGTAGCGGTATCATCGAGGCGTTCGAGGTGGATTACGGCCGCGGCGGTGTGCCCAGTGGTCAACCGGCGGTGGTGGACTCCGACGAGAACGGGTATATCGACCGCATGTATCTGGGTACCGATAAGGGCTTGATGTACAAGATCAACATCCCCGACGATCCGGTACACACCAACAGCAATTCGGTCACCCACTGTGTGCTCAATACTGACATGGTCGATGAGGACTTCAATACGGTGGCGGCCGGCTCAGCGTTGGCACCCGATCTACGCCTCGCCGGCCATCGTGGTGGACAACGACATTACGCCGCTCGGCGACATCGAGTACAAGGTGATGGTGTTATTCGGCACCGGTGACAGCCCATACTACGACGAGAACATCAACACGGCCACAACGCGGTATCATTTCTTCGCATATGTGGACACGGCAGACAAGATGGAGTGCAACGAGTCAAAGCACAGGCTGGAGTGGTTCCTCGAGCTGGATGAAGGCCACCGGATTTTTGCATCGGCCTTTGCTGCAGCCGGACAGATCTACTTTGGCACCTCCACCGCCGAGACAGAGGATCCCTGCGAAGGGCACCTCGAGGCCGGCGGCAACGAAGGACGGATCTATGCCGTCACTCTGGATGGCGTCGTTCTGCTGAACAAGGTGGTGGGAGATATGAGCACCTCACCCCTGGTGGAAGACGAACACATCTATTTTAGGACACCCACCGGGCTGCAATCGATGGGCGCTGGGGTATACAACAACGAGGTGCAGGCGGCTGGTACGCCGTCCATCAACTTCCGCAGCTGGCGGGAAGTTATCAATTAGTGTTCTTTTAGCAGCATTACAGATGGGCCGGGAACTTGGTCTTGCCGGAAGGGCGATGCCATGAGCCCGGCCCGTCTTGATTTACTACCCAAGACTCTTTTCGGTTATATTTTGGTCGGTTTTTCTGTCAGACGCTAAAATTGACGATTTGATTGGGGTTCGGTATAATAATATCTTCTGATATCATCTGCGCTGATTACCGCAGGTTGAGCTTTCCACTCGGTTTCGATATTTTTACTCAAGGTGACCATGCAAACGGAATCCAACCACCAATTTACTTCTCTGGATGTCTGTAAAACACTCGTAAAGCACAAGTTGATGTCTTCTGAAAAGGTCAAAGAAATTCTGGCCAAAGAAGACACGGTCAAAAAGAAGCTCGAAAGGCAGACCGGGCGGGGTTCATCGGCCAAGGGGCGGTCGAACAACAATTCACATGTTGATATCATTGACGTCATCGCCTCCTTCAAAGCGCCCAGGCAAGACGGTCTGGGCGGCCTGGTCGACGAGGACGCTATTTTCGCCACCCTGGCAACGGAATGGGGCGTGCCGTTCAAAAAGATCGATCCTCTCCAACTGGATCTGAATTTGGTCACAACCACTATCCCGCAGAATTTTGCCGCGAACCATATGGTTCTGCCGGTGGACGTCAAGAATGATATTCTTGTGGTGGCGACACCGGCACCGTTGAACCTGGTGGTGCTGGACGACATCCGGCGGGTGACAAATATGCAGGCCGAGGCGGTGATTACGCCCCGGTCGGATGTCAAGCGGTTGATCAACGAATTCTTCGGCTTCAAACGTTCCATCGCAGCCGCAGAAGACCTATTTTCAGGTCCCTCTGTCGATCTGGGAAATCTGGAGCAATACGTGCGGTTGAAGTCCGATGAAGACTTGCCACCCACCGACCAGCATATTGTCAATGCGGTCAATCATATCCTGCTCTATGCTTTCGAACAACGGGCGAGTGACATTCACCTGGAACCAAAACGGGAAAACCTACTCGTGCGGATGCGGATTGACGGCGTTCTGCACACGGTATACAAGCTGCCTAAAAAAGTTCACAATGCCATCATCAGCCGCATCAAGACCCTATCGCGATTGAACATCGCCGAAAAAAGGCGCCCCCAGGATGGACGAATAAAGACTGACAAGGGCGGTGTAGAGGTGGAAATTCGAATTTCCACCGTACCCGTGGCCTTTGGCGAGAAGGTGGTCATGCGGGTCATGGATCCGGACATTCTATTTCAGGATCTTTCCGAATTGGGGTTTTCCGAAACAGATTTGACCCGGTACAAACAATTTATTCATATGCCCCATGGAATCGTATTGGTTTGCGGACCGACGGGCAGCGGCAAATCGACCACTTTGTATTCCACCCTTCGCAGGTTGTCGACGCCGCAGAACAATGTCGTCACCGTGGAGGATCCCATCGAAATGATCCACGAGGATTTTAACCAGATCGGCGTTCATGCCGCGGTCGACGTGACATTCGGCAACATTCTTCGCACGATCTTACGGCAGGACCCGGACATCATCATGATCGGAGAGATGCGCGATCTTGAAACCGCCAGAAACGCCGTTCAGGCGGCTCTCACCGGGCACTTGGTGCTTCTCGACCCTGCACACCAACGATGCCCCGTCAGCCGTCACGCGGTTGTTGGACCTGGGGGTTCCCGCGTTCCTGATACAGGCGACCCTGGCGGGAATCCTGGGGCAGCGGTTGGTGCGGAAGATCTGTCCATATTGTAAAGAAGACTTCGAAATGGATGTTTCCGAACTGGCCACACTGGGGTTGGACATCAGCAATAAAGGCCGGGTGGTTCTTCATCGCGGCAAAGGCTGCATCAAATGCCGCAACACCGGCTATCGCGGAAGAATCGGCATCTTCGAGGTCGTGCCCTATACTGAATCCCTGAAAAAATTGACAGTAGGTGATGCCGATGTCGAACAGTTGTGCTCTCGGGCGCGGGAAGAGGGGATGTTCACCTTGAGGGAGAGTGCGATTAAGAAGATGCTTGAGGGGGCGACAACTTTCGAAGAAGTGCTACGGGTCACCTGGGAATAGTTTTATGGTGTTTGTCAAAATAACGTCCCGCTATTCGAACAATTTTTTAACAAGGCTCAATGATAATAATCATGATATATGCGGATTAACCGCGTTCCTCCGTGAATGGTCTTTTACCGCAAGGCGCTGATTCCCACAAAAAAATGCGCGGCTACCGAAAATTCGAGTGAGCCGCGCATCTTGCCTGTTTATAGATATCTGCTGTTATACCACCTGTTAAAGCTCCGGTGAAGTGAATCGAGAGCCCGGAACAATTACCTGGTTGGCATCGTTGATGTAGACGGTTGATGTGGTGGCTTCGGTGTGCAGAACCACCAGCTCGCCGAAGGAAACCGGTTTCAGAATCGTCTCATCGGCCTGTTGGGGATGAATACGCCCACTTTCCTGGTAGAAAACACTGAAAGTCTGGCCCGCTTTGATACCGTCATTCTCTCCCTTGTCGATAAAAGCCGTAACGTTATCACCGATGAGCTTGTTCTGCTCTTCAGCCATGATGATTTCCCCCATAATGCCTGGGGGTGGGTTGGTCTTGGCAATTTTAGGCGAGCGCCGCTTATAGGGCATCAGCAGATCATCTTTTTTAATGCTTCCGTAAACCGAAACCACCCGCCCCATGACATACTCCGGCTCTGTCTGGGTGATTTCGACGGTACCCAATATGTAATGTTGAATACCGATCTTATCACCGGTACCGGTGTGGCGGACCTCTCCCAGGGTGCGGTAGATGGTGTACCGCTGGCCAAGCCCGAGATCCTGATCATTTTCCCGGCTGATATAGACGATGTCGCCAGTCGAGATCATTTTATGTATTCCGCGGACTTTAAATATCCTGCCAGTGGGAGGGACGGGTGTTTCACGAATGAAACCGACCCGATCGATACCTGAAAAGGTCAGATGCCCCATTTCGGGTGGAGGCGTTGCCGCCGGTTGAGGCGCGGTAGTGGTTGTCACGGGTGGTCCGGCATGCCTTTCAACATCCTCTCGTCGGAAAAGCTGAATCTTTTCACCGGGATAAATACGGTGCGGATTGGCGATCTGGGGATTGCCACTCCAAAGATCCGGCCAGAGATAGGGTGAGTTGGAGAATTTTCTGGACAGGTCCCAGAGTGTATCGCCTTTTTTCACGGTATAGTAAATACCGGTTTCTGTCTCAATCACCTCACCGGCAATGCCGGTGGTTTTTGAGGACTGAACACCTGAAGATGCATCCGAAGCCAGAGTAATTGTTCCAATGCCGGGGATAACGACCGCCATGAGGGCGATTGTCAGCCCGATGCCGAAAACATGTCTCCATTTCATTTTCATCCGAAGCTCCAATAGCGAATCTTATAGTTGACGTTTTTTTAGCTGAATTTACTATTATTTTAAAAGATTTAGGCTGGAAAGTCAAGAAATTGAAAGCCGGAGGAGAGTATCTTCGATAGCCTGGCAGGGCATTGAGCCCGAACCCAAGGATTTGACAATCAATCACGGGTGGCTCTGGTTGAGTATCCAGGTTTGCAGTGGCCGTTAAATAATACCACTTTTTAAAAATAATTTGCGAAATACGGAAGGGTGGTATCGGTAGTTGTCGAAAAAAACGTTCGGATAACGGAACGTTTTTTTCGACAATCCCCTACAGTCAGAGACTGTGAAACAGAAAAAAACCCCCGTGCGTTCTTACACGGGGGTTTCTTCACTTAAGGGTTTATAGGGTACTGTTACCGGACAGCAAAGATTACATCATGCCGCCCATGCCGCCCATGCCACCCATGCCGCCCATGCCGCCGGGGGCACCGCCGGGCATGGCATCCGCTTTATCATCCGGTTTATCGGCCACCATGGCTTCGGTGGTCAGCATCAAGGATGCCACACTGCCTGCATTTTGCAGTGCGAAACGAACCACCTTGGTGGGATCGATGACACCGGCTTCGATCAGATCGACATACTCGTTGGTGTCGGCGTTGTAGCCGAAAGCACCTTCGGCGTTTTTCACTTTGTCGATAACGACCGAGCCTTCAAGGCCGGCATTATTGGCGATCTGCCTTAGCGGTTCTTCGACGGCCCGCATGACAACTTTGACGCCAAGTTTTTGTTCGCCTTTGAGGCGAAGCTTGTCAAGGGCTGCCAGGCAGCGCACCAGAGCCACTCCGCCGCCGGGAACGATACCTTCTTCAACAGCTGCCCGGGTGGCATTGAGGGCGTCTTCGACGCGGGCTTTCTTTTCTTTCATCTCCGTTTCGGTTGCTGCGCCGACATTGATCACAGCCACGCCGCCGATGAGTTTGGCCAGACGTTCCTGGAGTTTTTCGCGGTCGTAGTCCGAAGTCGTTTCATCGATCTGCGCCCGGATCTGTTTGACACGGCCTTCGAGGGCCGAGCGGGAACCGGCACCATCCACAATGGTCGTGTTGTCTTTATCAATGGTCACGCGTTTGGCACTTCCCAGATCTTTGATCGATAGATTCTCCAGTTTGATGCCCAAGTCTTCCGAGGCGACCTGCCCGCCGGTCAAAATGGCGATGTCTTCCAGCATGGCTTTTCGGCGGTCACCGAACCCAGGTGCTTTAACGGCCGCGACCTGCAGTGTCCCTCTCAGTTTGTTGACAACCAAGGTCGCCAGGGCTTCACCTTCGATATCCTCGGCAATGATCAGAAGAGGTTTGCCCATTTTGGCAACCTGCTCGAGAACCGGCAGAAGATCTTTCATATTGCTGATCTTTTTCTCGTTTATCAGGATAATCGGGTCTTCCAGGGATACCACCATTTTTTCAGGATCGGTAACGAAGTAGGGTGAGAGGTATCCGCGATCGAATTGCATACCTTCAACGACTTCCAGGGTTGTCTCCATGCCCTTGGCTTCTTCGACCGTGATGACACCTTCTTTGCCGACTTTGTTCATGGCTTCGGCAATGATGTTGCCGATGGTTTCATCGTTGTTGGCGGATATGGTGCCGACCTGGGCGATTTCGCGCTGATCTTTGGTCGGTTTGCTCATCTTATGCAGCTCTTTGACACAGGTTTCAATCGCAGAATCGATCCCGCGCTTTATGGCCATTGGGTTGTTGCCGGCGGCCACCAGTTTTTGGCCCTCTTCATAGATGGAGTGGGCCAGAACCGTTGCCGTGGTCGTTCCGTCGCCGGCCATGTCGCTGGTTTTACTGGCGACTTCCTTGACCATCTGAGCGCCCATATTTTCAAACTTGTCTTCCAGCTCGATTTCCTTGGCCACGGTGACGCCGTCTTTGGTAACCGTTGGGGATCCCCAGGACTTGTCGATGACGACATTTCTGCCTTTGGGCCCCAGGGTGACAACCACAGCATCGGCGAGTGTTCGAACCCCGTTTAGCATCGCTTCACGGGCTTTCATGTCATATTTAATAATCTTTGCCATTGTAAATTCTCCTCCATTTCACCTGAATTAGTCGATTACGCCAAGGACGTCGTCTTCACGCATGATGAGATATTCTTCACTTTCGATTTTTACCTCTGTTCCGGAATACTTCCCAAAAAGTATCCGGTCGCCTTTTTTCACTTCCAACGCAATCCGTTTGCCGTCGTCGCCAACTTTTCCGTTGCCGACGGCGACCACTTTTCCCTCTGCCGGTTTTTCTTTGGCGGTATCGGGAATGATGATACCCCCTTTGGTCTTTGACTCTTCCTCAACGCGTTGCACCAAGATGCGGTCCTGTAATGGTCTCAGTTTCATAACGAGCCTTCTCCTTTAAGCTGTGCTGAATAATAAAATGAATTGTTCGGGTTTCGGACCACCTTTAAGCGGCCCACCTATTATCGATCTGCAGTAACGATGAAATTCTTGGCCTAATTAAATTTAGATAGTATTAACAATTAGTTAAGAAATTTAAGAGTGATTATTCCTTTTTTCGAGGTTATAATAATCACGGTTTTATTATTGTAAAGTGACACCGGCGAAATTTTTTTCCAAATAACGGCCGCTCGTTTTACAATCTCTCGTTTATTCGGCAAGTTCCAGTTACAGCAGATTCACACCATTGAAGCCGTGAGTAACTTACATGCTCACGAAGGTGAGGCCGTTGCGTGATCGGATACTATTTTGGGGTGGATTTTGTCGCCGGTTTCGTATCTGTGTCGGTATTGCCAGTGGTCGCTGTGGTTTCTGTTTTATCGCTCTTCGTGTCGCTGGAGGAGGATGAGCGGGATTTGCCGGCATAATCGGTGGCATACCAGCCGGTTCCCTTTAAGTGGAAACTAGTGTGGGAAACAAGTTTGTGGAGCTTTCCTGAACAATGCTTACAGCGGGTGAGGGGTCTATCCGAGAACTTTTGAATCGCTTCCTCGATCACTCCGCATTTTTTGCATTCATACTCATAAATGGGCATAGAAGAGTTCCTCCGAACGGTGAACAAATGTCAGGCCTGGCTTGTCTCTGGCGGGCGAACAGTACTCATTGACTGATTGTTTGTCAAGTAACAAAGTGCCAATAAGAGTGTTTGGGTCAAATCATTGATTGCGGGATCTCAGGGTTATTTCAGATCATCGTAGGGAATCCGCCATTCATTGTAAAAAATTAGGACCTCGGAGAGACCCTCCAGTTGCAAAGGGTTGAGGATTTGGTGAGTTTTGGCATGCACGCGTTTCTCTTCCGCCAGACGTTCATCTGGAGGCGCATCGAAATACTGAAGAAACTTGCTGAATCGAACGATATGTATCAACTCGTGGGTGACAATATAAAGCACAAAAGGGAACAAGAGCAAATCGGTCTGTTGGGTCAATGCGGCTAAAATGGCGTGATCTTGCAGGCAGATTTTATATAAGTCGTAGGTTGAACTGCCCAGGGGGTGGGCGCGGTGCCGGCTCTCGTAACGGATAATCTGGGCGAATGGTCCATCAACAATTTCATCCGTGTTCAGATCAGTGAGCGTTTTTATGTCGAAACGTCGGTGCAACCATTGGCTGGCCGACATTTTGTAGTAGTTACTCACCAGTTCTTCGGCCATACCAACAGCTTCGTTGACGATTTCGAGCTGTACCGTGCTGAATTTTTCCAAGGTGTTCATGGCTCTTTCATCTCGGCTGCCAGCATCATTGAATGTCAAAAATGTATCAGTGTGCATAAATTTTAGATATTGTAAACAGTATATTCACATCACGCGGTTTCACGGGGTTACGTTGACGTCATGCTGAATGTGCGATTGATGTTTGGAGTATATTATGTGACAATGCCAATTAGAAAACATCCCATTTATTGACGAATTAATGACTGAGATTATACCGCTTTTCAAATAATAAATTCCGAAATACGGAAGGGTGGTATAAGTGGTTGTAGAAATAAAGGTCGAAAAACGGAACGTTTTCTCGACAACCATGATAACCTGTTACCGCTACGAAGCGATCGGGATGAACTGGCGGATGCCATCCCATACCTTTTCGAGCCCGGGGGACTCTTGGAAGTCAATTTATAATCCAGCTTTGAATAACTTATGCAATATGTGGACGAGAGACGGGTAGGAGACCTTGGGAATTAAGGCGGAGCCATTGGAGGTCGAAGTCAAATTTTTGGTGCCGGACGTTGAAAATCTGCGTCAAAGAATTGCCGGTACCGGCGCGATCGACCGGGGCAGGGTATTTGAATCAAATTTTCGTTTCGATGATGCAAACGATAGCCTTGCCGGGAATTCATCACTGTTGCGTCTGCGCAAGGATGACCGCACGACGCTCACTTTCAAAGCCAGACCCCCGGAAATGGACAATCAGTTTAAAATCCACACGGAGTATGAAGTGACTGTCAGTGATTTTGGTATGATGAGGCGGATTCTCGAAAGACTCGGGTTCTGTCGGCGACAGGTCTATGAAAAGTGGCGCGAGACCTTCATCCTAAACGCCACTCATCTTTGTCTCGACGCCATGCCCTTCGGGGATTTCTTGGAAATCGAAGGCTCCAAAACTGCTATAATCGCTGTCGCCTCCCGACTCGGCCTGGTTTGGGAACGGCGGATTCTGTTGAATTATCTTGAAATATTCAGCATCATCAAACAGCATTTTGGCTTACCGTTTGATGATGTTACCTTCGATAACTTTGCCCCTTTTCAACTCGACTTCAGACCGCTCATCGAAAAGATGTGTGCCCAACAAACCCGTTGACGGGGCGATGTCTTTTAGAATATAGGGCGACCAGAGACACAATTTCATACCCCATCTTTATTAGGGGAATGGATCAGAATTGGTTTGCTGAAATGGCCGTGGGCGGGGTACTTTTTCAAGTATCGGATTAAGGCGTCTTCGCCCCTTTGATACTCACCGTAAATTGTTTTTCCAACACCAAATCGCCCGTCTCGGAGAACACGTACACTATGGCTTCAGTGAACCGTTCAAGATCCGCCTGGTCATTTATCTTGAAGCGTATTGTGCGGTAATTGTAAATCGAAAAATAATATCCTTCAGAGCCCTTCGGTTGGCCGGACTCAAGCGGAACCGACGGCAGCACCAGCCAACCTTTCGGGTCTTTGTCTCCGTTCTTTAAAATTACTACCGTTTTGCCGTTAATTGGTTGAGTTTTTTCACCCGTATTTCGGATAACATACTCTACCCGCAGTAGATTGGTGCCCGGTTCGAAGACAGTGGTCAGTTTTTCGGCATCCGCTTTCATACCCGGGCCGGGCTTTTTGACACCCGGTTGTTGATCCGGTTTAGGCGTTACCGGCTTAGGGGGGGGCGACGGTTTCGCTGAAGCAACCGCTTCAGCGCCAGTTCCAGGTTTGACCACAAGCATTTGACCGGGGTGTATCATGTGGCCTTCTCTCAAATCGTTATACTTGCGCAGCAAATTTACAGAGACCCCATAACTGAGGCTGATTAAATAGAGCGAGTCTCCGGATTCAACCTTGTGGTAAACGGTTTGATCATCTTCAGCAGCCGTGGTCACCGTACTTTCATCTGGTGCTCGCGAAGCGACCGGCAATTCGGAAACGTTGGTTGTGGGTTCTTCGGTCAAGGGTGTGTCGTCGGTAATACTGGGAAGTTTTCTGTTTTTTCTGGGGAGCGTTCCGTCAACCCTTGATTCTGCCAAAACCAACCTTGCCATGAGAATGTCTTTCTCGTCCCTGAGGGAGATCACGTCCTGGTTCAAAGAGTCGATCTTTTCACGCAAAGTTCGTATGTCCACCACCGCATCTCGGTAAAGGTAGCCCAAACCAATTGAAAAGCCTGTCAGCGCCAGAATGATGATGGCCGTGATGATAACTGCGATTTTAAGGTGGTTGAAGGCGATCGTTTTGCTACGATCGCCGATAAACAGCAATGTCCACCGGCGGTCTCCTCGGGATCCTTTTGTAGGATTTTGTATGTTAAGGTCTTTTATCCATTTGCTCATGATGCATACCCTCATGAAATTTTTAGGTTAAGCGACCCTGACGATAAATCTTGAATCTACCTTCGTTCCGAAGAATTCAGCGGCGCTCCCTCGGTTTACTGAAATTTCGAGTAAACCCGGCTGCCGACCAAAACCAAAGGTCTTTGCGGTGCCACGTCGTCATAGGTCCGGCTCAGGCCTATGATGCTGTGTCCCTCGATCCTGAATTCGGAGCTTTTCTTCCTTCGGCTTTAGAATAATGCCATTTTATGGTGTTCCAATCAAGGTTTGTGATCAGATTACCGTACCGGTCGATGTCAGTGACGGTGCCCAACAGGTCGCCATCGCCTGTGATTTGCGGTTTTGGAAAATTCAGCCGCTTCAAGAGCTGAGATGGCAAGCGGCGCACCGATTTGTTCGAAGGACAGTCCAAGCGAGAGGTGGGCCCCGACAGGGGCAAATATGTCACGGCCATGAAAAGTATTGCTGACGGGATTCAAAAAATAATTGGCGTTTTCCACCCGACAAGCGGTGTCGACTTTCCTGTCCGCCAATAGAAGAGACAGTACACCATTGTCCGGTGCCAGAAACGTATGGCCTTGCGCACGCAGGGCAATGATCGCTCGCGAACTGCCGACACCCGGGTCGACGACGACTATATGAACGGTTTGCTGGGGAAAGTACCTGCAGGCGTGCGGTATGAGATACGCCGCTTGGCGTACGTCCTGGGGGGCGATTCCGTGGGTGATATCGATAATGGTGGCCTGTGGATTAATCGAGAGGATCACTCCTTTCATAATGGCCACATAGGCATCCTGGTTGCCAAAGTCTGTCAATAGGTGATGACCGACATTATGAAACCCGCAAAATTAGGCCTAAAATGAGCGTTTTAAATATAAAATAGATTGGGAGCTTCCTTTGTTGTAAGGAATTCTATCGATATTGGTTTTAAGGAATGAAACCCTCTGGGAATGCTGAGGTTACCGCACCTAAGGCGAGCGAGGCTTGGCAATCGCTCTGTTGCAAATTAGAACAACTTCTTTTGTGTTTTGAAGCCCAGGTGATGGTAGGCCGATTCGGTCGCTTTTCTTCCGGATGACGTGCGCGTAATAAATCCCGCCTTTAGCAGATATGGTTCAACAACATCCACCAAAGTATCGGTTTCTTCCTGAAGAGTTGCCGCAATTGCTTCGATACCAACCGGCCCACCGTTGTAAAATTCAATAATGGTTGTTATGAATCGTCGATCGAGATCTGTTAATCCTTCTTTATCTACGCCTTCCAGGGTCAAGGCTGATTTTACTGTATCCCGCTTTATGGCACCGTCTTCCCGCACTTGGGCATAGTCTCTGACACGTTTGAGAAGTCGATTGACGATCCGCGGCGTTCCCCGCGAACGCTGCGCCAGCTCACCGGCGCCGGAATCATCCAGGGGGATTTGGAGCAGGGCTGAAGAACGCAGTGAAATTCGAACCAATTCGGTTACGGAATAAAATTCGAGATTGCGTAAAATGCCGAATCGATCCCGCAGCGGTGAAGAGAGCAATCCAATGCGTGTCGTCGCGCCGATGAGGCTGAAGCGTTTAAGGCGAAACCTGTGGCTTCGGGCATGGACACCCTTGTCAAAAACGAAATCGATGGCGAAATCTTCCATAGCCGGGTAAAGTAATTCTTCCACGACTCGCGGGATCCGGTGGACCTCGTCGATAAACAATACATCGCCTTCCTCGAGATGTGTGAGAATACCGATAAGGTCCCCACCTTTTTCCAAGGCCGGTCCGCTCGTAACTGTCAATTTGCCGCCCATTTCATTGGCGATGATGTGGGCCAATGTGGTTTTACCCAGCCCTGGAGGACCGTGGAAGAGTATATGATCAATAGGCTCATTTCGTAATTTAGCAGCTTCAACCGCGATTTTAAGGGTTTCCACGATTTCTTTTTGCCCCACATAGTCGGTGAAGCAGCTGGGACGCAAAGAAAGAATGTCCGACTCGAAATCGACCGGTAGACACTCTCCGGAGACGAGTTTTCGATCTTCCGAAGAATATTTAATCACATCATCAGACATGGTCATCTCGATATTTCAAATCTCTATCACAGGTATATTTCAACAATCTCCGTAAAGATATCATGAAATTTCCGAGCTTGTGATCGAAGGCAATTTGTTTCGCGGACAGTCCAACAAGATAGTAAATCGTATAAGGTATCATTTGCGCTCTCAGGACCCACGATTCTCCGCGGTAGACTTCGTCGAACAGCTCTTCAGGTGTCCTAAGCGAAGGATTTCGTTCTAAGGCCTCCTTAACCATCCGCCGAGCATTCGATAGCTTGTGTCCGAGCTGTGAAACCAAAACGTCAACGACGGCGTCAAAGGTTTCTTCGGTGATTGACAGCGGTGTTTTTATGGCTTTGACCGATAGGACGAACCGATCCATTTTGCCTGACAGTGTAGCAACGATCTTTTGCGCCGTTCGTTCGCCAATTCCTTTGAGGTTTTTCAAAGCCGCATGGTCTTTGGTCTCTATGGCTTGGGCGATTTCACCGACCGGTATTGTCATGGCATTAATTGCCTTGAGGGGGCCGATATCCCCCACGGAAATGAAATGTTGAAAGAAGTCTTTTTCATCTTCAGTATTAAAGCCGATCAATACCGGCTTGGGTTGTCTTTCGGTCTGTTGGAAATAAATAAATAGAGCCAGCGGATCCCCTATGCTGCTAGCCTCTAAGTTTTTAAGGGCATAGGCCGGTAAAAGAATTTCATAGCCGACCTGATTAACCAGAAGCAAAATGCGGTCTTGACCTATTTTCAGTAGATTTCCTTCAAGATAACCGATCATGATCTCAGACTATAGAATGATTCGCACATATTTAATTTTTGCGTTCGGGTAGTTTCAATACCCCATATCGTCCAGATGGCGGCCTTACAGGCAGGTTCGATCGGCCCTGTCCTTTCTGTGGAAAACACTCACATATCATTGATAATGCGTAGTTTTTTCATCAACCGGTGCTTTACGTTCGAACCTCGTGCGATTGAAACCGGTTCCTTGTTAAAACGCTTTTTCTGAAATAGACGCGTAAAGTCCTCAGCAGCCGTGACGATAGAGACCGATCAGAGCAAGGCCAAGGGCATCGGAGGCATGAAGGGGACGGATCGGGGACGTAAGTTTCAGCTGGTGGCGGACAGATTTTTCGAGCTGAATTTTAGACGCGTTCCCGTTACCGGTCAGAACCTGCTTGGCCTCTCGGACCGGCACTTCACGGGCCCTTACTCCGATTTGTTCTGCGGCGAGTAGTATCACCCCTGAGACTTGGCCAAGAACAATCCCGGATTTAGGATATTGCTGGAGTGAAAATATATCCTCAATAACCATCAAATCAGGGTTTTCACTCTCCAAAAGGGAAGCAATTTTCGTGTAGATTTTCTTCAGCCGAGCGGGAAGAGTCATGCTTTTTGAAGTATCGACACTACCGTATGAGAATCCGTCAATGCGTATACCCGTCCCCCGCACAATTCCGATACCGGTTGAAGACAATCCGGGATCAATGCCGATAATTTTCATTCTCCCAGGCACCGCATGTTGGTTTTGGTAGCGGTTTCGTTGCAAAGGAGGTAACGGAGGTGCATAACCGCTATTTTATCTGGCTCAGTTTTCGGGTTGCGAGCTGAGCTTCGCTCGAATCGGGGTATTTTTTGATCAACTCTTTCAGAATTATGCTGGCATTTGATTTGTCCCCGATGTTTATAAAGGCGTAGCCTTGCTTTAAAAGAGCAGACTTGACTTTATTGCCTTTTGGGTAGTTCTCAATAACTTTTTGGTATTCGACAATCGCTTTTTCGTACCATTTTTCCTGGTAGTATATCTCGCCCAGCCAAAACTGAGCATTGTCGGCGTTATTGGATTGAGGATAACGCTTGAGCATGTCCTGGAAGCCTTCACGGGCTGCGTCTAAATCGCCGGCATCAAACGCCTGCTTGGCGCGGCTGTACATTTCATGGTCAGAACCACCTGTGCGGTCGGCCTGCGGTGGTGGCATTTTGGGCTGACTTTGTTTTGTTACCACAGGTGCGGGCGCGGCCACCGGACCCAGGTCGAGGTACTTTTCGATACGGGCAATACGATTGTCATACTGGGTTATGTTTTCTTGCACCTGTCCGAATTCCGTCGCCCTGGTTTTGCCGGTATCTTCAAGCGCCTTGCGGTCCTCTCTGACCAGATGTTCGATTTCTTCGAGCCGACCGTTAAGTGCACCGATTTGCTCGCGCAGGGATTCGATTTCCACCCTCAAGCTAGCAGATTGGCTGCGAAGATTTTGCTCTTTGGTGTCTACAGACTGGCCGTATTGTTCGAGTCGGGATTTCTCCTGTGCGAGTTGTCCTTCGACGCTTGACAGTCGGTCGTCCAGGACAATGACGTCAGTGCGTCCAGCACAACCTGCAACAATGGCCATACAAAGTATTAATATGCTAAACGGCTGAAATTTCATGGCGGTCATCCGGTAGATCATAAAGGGTGGTTGGTAAGGGAATGATTTGCCCGAATGTTTTTCCGGGCGGCAGCATGAACGAAAGCGGCAAGCGGCTAATGTTCGCCCGCTTGCCGCTTTCGTTATAATTCCGGATCAAAGCCGCCCGCAGCGTCTTGCACCAAGTTTCCGGCTTATGAAAGCACCGGCAATTTTGGGAAACCACAGGACGGAATTTATTCGATCCGTTTTCTTTCGAGCATGCAGTGCGATATCGTGACAGCAAATCGCAACACGGTAAGCGCACCGATTTAACAATTTAATTGATAACGAACTGAGCCCGCCGGTTCTTGGCCCAGCATTCTTCGGTTTGCTCCATACAGACCGGCCGTTCTTCACCGTAGCTGACAGTGGAAATACGGTAGGCCGCGACGCCCAAATCAATCAGGAACGATTTGGCACTATCGGCACGGCGATCGCCTAGAGCGAGGTTGTATTCGTTGGTTCCACGCTCGTCGGTGTGACCTTCTATTGTGAAGTAGATGTCCGGATTGGCCTTTAAAAATTCGGCCTTGCCCTTCAGCGTCGCTTGGGCAATATCATCCAGAGCGGACTTGTCAAAAGCGAAGTAAACGTTTTCGCTTTGGAACTGGTTTTTAGCCGCTTCTAACGCCCGTTCGGCCGAATCGTCAGCAGGGGGCGGCGGGGGCGGCGGAGCCGGTGCCGGAGCGGGTGCCGGCGCAGGTTCCTCCTTGGTGATGGTTTTTTTGGCGCATGATACCGTTCCCAGCAAGCCCGGTAAGACCAGGAACAGTGCCAGAAGAATCCATAATTTCCTTCGCATGTTTTTTCCTCCTTTCAGGTTTCAGCAAGACTCATTTTGGACTCAAGTTCGGCGACCAACTCGGACTGGATTGATCACCCGGCAAGGTGAGCAATCTCCTTTGATCCGTTCCGAAGGCCGTCATGACGTGAATTCTCGATGGACCTTCACGTGTTGAGCTAAAAACAATCAAACTTCCATCCGGTGACCAGGAAGGGGATTCGTTGTTGCCGGCATCCTGCGTCAACTGCACCGGTTCCCTTCTCTTCAGGTCAATGACGATTATATTATTCTGTCCTCCGGTCATGGAAGAATAAGCAATTCGATCTCCGGTCGGCGACCAATTCGGCTGAGTGTTGTAGTTCCCCTCGAATGTCAGGCGTTCTTCTCGACCGGAGTTGACATCCTGGATGTATATTTGCGGTGCCCCGGTTCTGTTTGACACGAATGCCATCTTTTTGCCGTCCGGTGACCAACTCGGGGATAAATCACTGGCCCAGCTGTTTGTAATCTTTTTAATAATTTTCCCTGCCCCAGTCAACAGATAAATTTCCTGGTTGCCGGAGAAGGAGAGCGTCGCCGACAGCGTGAACTGGCCCGGAACCCAAGCTGGGGCAATATTTATACCCTTCTCAGAAATGACTGCTTTTTCTTTGCCGTTAATGCTGCGAATCAAGATATCCGGTTTGTTGTTGACGTAAGACGTGTAAGCGATCCATTTGCCATCAGATGACCAAGCAGGGAACATGCTGATGGAGTTGTGACGGGTAAACTGCACGGGTTTGCTGCCGTCGAATTCACAAAGAAATAATTCTTTGTTGCCGCTTCCATTTGAAACCAAAGCGATTCTACTATCGAACACGCCGCGCTGACCGGTGAGTTGCATAATAACTTCAGTGCAAAAGCGAAGAATAATTCGCCGCATATCGTTAACTTTGCCATGGTAGCGTTTGCCTACGATCCGCTTGCCAGTAAATGTATCGAAAAGTCGCAATTCAAGGTCGATAAGCGATCCATTTTGGGATAGGCCGCCCGTTACCAGCAGTTCGGCCCCGATGGTGGTCCAATTTTTAAAATTGATTTGATCGGCGGTTATAATGGGCTTTCCGGGTTCCAAAAGAAATGCTCCGGAGTCCAGCATATTGAAATAACCGGTAAATTCGAGTGCGCTGGTAAGAATTTCAGTCGCTTGTTTGAGGGGTGGCGGATCCGTTCCGGCCTCACTTAGGCGGGAAAATTCCGGAATAGCCATCGGGATTTTGCGTAAGAATGGTTTGTTGATGTCGATGTATTCGTATTGACCAAACGAGGTTGCCGGTGAGAGAAGAAGGATGAGGACCATGGTCCCCTTCAGCAGGTTGAAAACCGTTCTGAGCATTCTTTTGATTCCTTGAATTAATGACTGTGTCAATACCGGGTGCGTCACTATTTGATCCCGCCCGGTCCAAACCGGAGCCCAACGGTGAAATGGGATCCGAATAACCCCTGGGGGAGCGGTGGCAGTGGATTCGATTTCACGATGGCACGATATGCAGATTCATCCAGATGTCTGTTCCCGGATTTCTGATCGAACCAAATGTCTGTGATTTCGCCATTTGGCATGATTTTGATACCTATAGCGGCGACAATATCGGTCCTGCCTCCGGCCAGTTGCTCTGAAAATGCCCAGTTTTTTTGCACTTGATACGCAATTTCAGCCTGATATATCCGGACCCGATCCCGTTCTTGTGCGGAGGTCAGGCCCGATCCACCCGGTCGGCCTGAGGGAGCCCCTTCTGGACCGGCTCTACCGGAGCGAGGTTTTTTGTCTTCCCGTGCGACTTCTCGCTTCAGGCGTTTCAGTGTATCTTCTAGTGTCGGGTGGCGCTTTTCTTCAACTTCTTTTTCGAGTTTGGTTACAGATTCCTTGACAACCTGCGAGGGCTTGAACGTCTTATGCTTTAGCGATTTCTTGTTCTTTTTCGATGCCTTCGGCTTGGGTTCAATTGAAACTTTTTCAACAGGTTTTGGTGGCGGTGGCGGCGGTTTTACCGGTTCCGGTTTGACTTCAGCCTTTTCCGGAGTAGCCACCGGCACTTCCGGTTTATCTTCAACAACCGCTTCGACCGGGGCACTGCCCTGGGCCGGAAGAGAAACAAGGCTGACGTCCACCACCGTCGGTATGTATCTTTTTGCCGGAGCCAACGCCGGCACCAAGATAATGCCTGCAATCAATACGAGATGGAGAACCGCCGATATTGCTATAAAATAGACCAGGATGCGGTTTTCCGGTTTGGTACTGGATAGCCTGTGGGAAGAAGTTTGGGGTTCTTCCTTTTTCATTTTTCATTGTCGCGTTTATTGTTTTTTAGTACTTTTATTTTCGGTAAGCGGAAGTGTCACCATTCCCAACTTCTCCACACCGGCCAATTTTATTTCAGACATGATTCGGACGACAGTTCCATAAGAAATATCCTTGTCCGCCTTCAAGTATACCTGCCGGTCTTTGCGACCGCTTAAAATTCTTTTCAGCTTGTCGTTAAGTTCGTCTACCGAGACCTTGACGTCATTTATAAACACCTGCTCCTGGTTATCGACCGAGACCATCAGCTGTTCGGTTTCCGATGGCAATGCCTCGGATGTCGCTTGCGGAAGAGAGACATCGACCCCCTGGGTCATCATCGGTGCTGTCACCATAAATATGATCAGGAGCACCAGCATGACGTCGACAAAAGGGGTAACGTTGATCTCGGACATGAAATCGTTTCTGTTGTCGCCGGATGTCAACGATTTCTCCTTTCGATCCGCAAGATATCTCGTTCGACGATATTCAGGAAATCCGCCGAAAAACTCAGCAGTTCGGATTCAATAACTTTGATTTTCTGGTTGAAATAGTTAAAGGCGATAACGGCCGGTATTGCCACAGCCAGGCCGGCTGCTGTTGCAACCAATGCCTCTGAAATTCCCGGTGCAACAACGGCAAGGTTTGCGGAGCCACTGAGACCGATACTTCGAAACGAGGTCATGATTCCCCAGACGGTACCGAACAAGCCGATAAACGGGGTCGTGTTTCCGGTCGTCGCCAGGAAGGGCACCATCTGGGTAAGGCGCGTCATTTCCGTGTTCATTGCCCGGCGCAGGGCGCGCTTGATATTGTCCGTGCCTGTGAATTGCGTTCGCAATGATTGTGAATCAGCAGATTGCGGTGATGCGGTTCCCGGTGAAAAATCGGATTGGCTGATTTTTTTTAGTTCCAGATAAGCCATACGGAATATTCGCGCGATCGGGCTGGCATCCAACTGTTTCGCCTTGACGAACGCATTTGACAAATCCCTGCTTTTCCAGAAAAAATCGATGAATAGGGACGATTCTTTAAATGCCCGACCGATATAGCGGGCTTTAACGAGAATAATGGCCCACGAGGCGATCGAAAAAAACAGGAGCAAAACCAATACCAACTGGACCACCAAGCCGGCATTCAGAAAAATATGGAAAATATTGAGATCGGATTGCACCATTGAGAATCTCCGCAGGTGTAAGCTGTGGGCGATGGACGAGCGAGCACTAAATTGCCAGCTTGTGTGAGATCGATGATTAAAAAGTTTGTTAAAATAAAATGTTATCTAGTAAGTGTCAAGATATTTGATGGTTTGGGGAACTCGCCCGTATGTTTCATCTTTGATTCATGAAAGATAAAAGGCCATTTTCATGGCCGACTCGGTCTGGCAGTTAGCGACCAACTCAACAATTTCGAACTGATCAACGTGTTCAGCCTTTGGGTGCTGAATCCCATCCACCATGGCCAGATCCGTGATGATTGCCCAGACAGCCGCAAAGTTCATCAGCAGAATGGCAGGGTTTAGCCCAATGATAATTGGGCGACCTAATTACCGGTAAACGGAACAGATCCTTTGTTACCCTTTGATTGTTTTATCCCCCCACGATTGGTCTGAAATTCGCAGCAAGAATGGTGCCAGACCGCCGAATCATTGGTATTGTATTGAAAATAAAGAATAATTAGGATAACACTCAAACTGCAGGGACAGCGATTGATTGAAAAAACCTTCATATTTAAGAAGCGTTTATTGCTCGGTAGCGATATTGATATTAATTTCAATGGGTTTGTGGCGATTGGAAAAACCTGCGCAACCTGATACCGTTGGCTACGACAATCAGTAAGTGAGGGGCATTCGGTAATTCCGAAATCCATGGATAGGACGAGGCGGGATGTTTGATCTTCTTTTCAAGGTCGCGCGTTTTTTATTAGATTTTCCTCACCGCCATATATTGTTGTCGTCAGTGTTGGATACACGCATATGCGACGCCACCACCAAATCTTGACACGCTGAAAAACGCTACTATTCAATCCCGAGCATATGGGCCTTTATTCGCCATTAATGCACCCCGTTGAAATCGGGCCCGAGAAAACGACCACCGCGCCCTTGCACCTTTTGACGGGGCATACATTCAGGAAGAATAGGGAGACATCTATGAGTAATATTGCAGACTTGTTATTTCAGGCCAAACTTTTGAAGGATATTCCCCGATCCGGATTCCAATTTCTCGGGGCAGGGAATGAATCGGTGGCCGAACATACGTACAGCACGACTTTTATTGCCTTTATTCTATCCAACATCGTCCCCGATATCGACGGCTGTCGGTTGATCAGCATGTGTCTGGTGCACGATTTGAGCGAGGCCCGAATCGGTGATTTGAATACGGTGCACAAAGAATATGTTCGCGCGGATGCCGACAAGGCTCTCCAGGACACGGTTGAGGGGGTGCCGTTTGGTGTGGTTTTGGAAGATCTTATCAGTGAATTCGAGGCCAATCAGACCACAGAAGCCAAACTCGCCCGCGATGCAGACCAACTATCACTGATCATTGACCTCAAGGCGCTGGCCGACATCGGATACAAACCACCGGAAAAATGGCTTCCACCAATTATCGGCCGTCTTCAAACGGACGCAGCCCGATCGCTGGCTGATGATATATTGAAGACTCCCTTCGACAACTGGTGGCTAAAAAAAATGGGTTGACAGAAACAAGGGTAGCCTTTAAGAAATTCTTTTGCCCAAATGCAGAAAGAAAGATTGGAATGGAGGATTGCATGAACTGGTTTGTGCAGACATTTGCGTCTTCGATCGGCAAGAAATGGATGATGGCTGTTACCGGTTTAGGTTTTTGTGTCTTTTTAACAACCCACCTTGCGGGAAACCTTTTTATATATGGCGGCAGAGACGCTTTCAATGCCTACGCCGAGCATCTTCACAGTCTCGGCCCCCTGGTCACAATATCTGAATTGGGCCTGTTCGCGTTTGCCATCCTGCATGTTGCTACCGGCCTGATTCTCTTTTATCAGAATTTCGTCTCCCGACCCGATCGCTATGCTGTCAATAAAACCGGCGGTGGTCGCACGATCGGCTCCCGGACCATGCCTTATACCGGCTTAATTATCCTGGCGTTCGTCGTTTTCCACCTAATCAACTTTCACTTCGTCGACAAATCCGGCACCACAATCTATGACATCCTCGCTCAGGCCTTCGCCAGTCCTGTCTATGTTCTGCTGTATGTCCTGGCAATGGTTGTTACGGCCTTTCATGTCAGCCACGGCTTCTGGAGCGCTTTTCAGACTTTCGGTGTCAATCATCCGAAGTATATGCCGTTTATCATGGGAGCCAGTATCGCCTTCAGCTTGGTTGTCGGGCTGGGCTTCGGGTTTCTGCCAATCTACCTGGCCATTGTCTAAGGAGGTTATGCATGCCGCTTGATGGAAAGATACCCGCCGGTCCCTTGGCGGATAAGTGGGACCGTTATCGTTTCGAATTAAAACTGGTCAATCCGGCCAATAAACGCAAATATGACATCATTGTTGTCGGCACGGGTTTGGCCGGCGGGTCCGCATCCGCTTCACTGGCCGAATTGGGATACAATGTCAAAACATTCTGCATCCAGGACTCACCCCGCCGAGCGCACAGCATCGCCGCGCAGGGAGGCATCAATGCCGCCAAGAATTACACCAACGAAGGCGACAGCATCTGGCGTCTTTTCTACGATACCGTCAAAGGTGGCGACTTCAGGGCCCGGGAAGCCAATGTCTACCGACTGGCACAGATCAGCAACAACATTATCGATCAGTGCGTCGCCCAGGGGGTGCCTTTTGCCCGCGATTACGGGGGGTTGCTCGCAAACCGGAGTTTCGGTGGCGCCCAGGTCTCAAGGACTTTCTACGCCCGGGGACAAACAGGTCAACAGCTACTGCTGGGAGCATACAGCGCCTTGATGCGCCAGGTGGCATTAGGTAAAGTACAGATGTTTCCGCGCCGCGAGATGCTGGATGTCGTTGTCGCCAACGGACAAGCACGCGGCATTGTGGTTCGTAATTTGATCACCGGAAAAATCGAAACCCATGATGCCCATGCTGTCGTACTATGCACCGGTGGATACGGAAACGTCTTTTTTCTCTCCACAAATGCCATGGCCTCAAACGTTTCAGCGTCTTTCAAGGCCTACAAACGCGGCGCTGCTTTTGCCAACCCCTGCTTCACCCAGATACATCCGACCTGTATCCCGGTTCATGGAACCTACCAGTCCAAGTTGACCCTCATGAGTGAAAGCCTGAGAAACGATGGACGGGTGTGGGTGCCGAAAGAACCCGGTGACAAGCGGCCGCCGCAGCAGTTCAGCGAGACGGAAAGAGACTATTACCTGGAAGGCAAGTATCCCAGCTTCGGCAACCTGGTACCCCGGGATGTGGCCTCGCGCAATGCAAAAGAGCAGTGCGATATGGGCAAAGGGGTCGGGGACACTGGTTTGGCCGTTTATCTCGACTTCGCTGATGCCATCAAACGGGACGGTGCGGATGTTATCGCCAGAAAATACGGCAATCTCTTCCAGATGTACGAGAAAATAACCGGTGACGATCCCTATAAGACGCCCATGATGATTTATCCTGCCGTGCATTACACCATGGGAGGGCTGTGGGTGGATTACAACTTAATGAGCTCTGTCGACGGCCTCTTTGTCCTCGGGGAGGCGAATTTTTCCGATCACGGTGCCAACCGCCTCGGAGCCAGCGCGCTGATGCAAGGCCTGGCGGACGGTTATTTTGTTATTCCGTATACCATCGGTGGATATCTGGCCGGAAAATCTTTTCAGGATCTGAACACGGGCCATGCGGCTTTCAAAGATACGGCCAAGGAAGCCGATGAACGGATAAATAAGCTACTCACCATCAATGGGAAGCGGACCGTGGATGATTTCCACCGTCAGCTCGGATTGATCATGTGGGATTACTGCGGTATGGCACGTAACAACGACGGTCTCGAAAAGGCCCGACACATGATCCAGGAACTGAGGGAGGAATTCTGGGAAAACGTCGTGGTTCCTGGGGCTGACAAGGATTTTAACCAGAGCCTCGAGCGCGCCGGCCGGGTGGCCGACTATATGGAATTCGCCGAACTGATGGTGACCGACGCCTTAGCGCGGCAAGAATCCTGCGGTGGTCATTTCAACGAGGCCTACCAGACCGATGAAAACGAAGCCCTAAGAGATGACGAAAAATTCTGCCATGTTTCTGCCTGGTCATACACCGGACCAGGCAAAGACCCGGAATTCGATAAAGAACCACTGATATTCGAAAACGTTGAATTGACCCAAAGGAGTTACAAGTGACGAACACCATTAATTTAACGTTAAAAATATGGCGTCAAAAGGGTCCGGCAACCGCGGGGAAACTGGATACTGTTGAGGCCCGTGACATATCGACCGACATGTCATTTCTGGAAATGCTTGATGTCGTCAACGAGGATTTGACCTTGGCAGGCAAGGAGCCGATCGCCTTCGATCACGACTGCCGTGAAGGAATCTGCGGCTCGTGCGGTGCGGTGGTCAACGGTCGCGCACACGGTCCTCAGAAAGGGACAAGCCTCTGCCAGCTGCATATGCGCCATTTTGCGGATGGCGATACGATCGTCATTGAACCATGGCGGGCCAGGGCTTTTAAGATTATCAAAGACCTTGTGGTCGACCGCAGCGCGCTTGACAAAATGATCCAGGCCGGTGGTTACATTTCCGCCAATACCGGCGGAGCTCCGGATGCCAACGCCCTTTTAATTCCAGAGGAAACCGCCGAATTGGCCATGGATGCTGCGGCCTGCATCGGTTGCGGGGCCTGTGTCGCCGCCTGCCCGAACGCCTCGGCTATGCTTTTCCTGGGGGCCAAAGTCTCCCATCTGGCCCTGCTGCCCCAGGGACGGCCCGAAGCCACAAAGCGCGCCTCCTCCATGGTGCGTGAGATGGACCGCCTCGGATTCGGCAATTGCACCAACGAAAGGGAGTGTGAGGCCGAATGCCCGAAAGAAATTTCCATCGTCAATATAGCCCGACTGAACCGGGAGTATTTAAGATCCCGCATTTTCTCGACCGAGAAATAGCGGGTTAACGATAGGGGACAATCCGAGGGGAAGATTGCTGATCCTTATATCCGGCAAACGGGAAATGCCGCCTAAATTATTGGGTGGCCTCCCGTTTTTTGCTTTTATGTCGTCCACATAAACGTTGCAATACCCTATAAGGTTGTAAATTTACGATTCGAATGCAGCCCCTCTGGTTGGCCGCGTTTCCCCGAAAAATTCATGATATTTTCGGATTGGATTTCGGGCAGAGTCTTTAAGTGCGTGGTCGGCGTAAAAATCCTCCGGGCCGCAATCCAAAGCGCCTCGGGGTCACATCGGTTGCGAAAAGTCGGATCCGTCTTTTTTTATGTTACTTCAACCACAAATTACGGTTGGATTTCAGAGCATGCGTTAAGACGATGTCGGTTGAATTAATCTGTCGAAAGGTTATGTTACCTGGACCCTGGATTCGATAGATCGGCAATTAATAGAATTCGAGGATGCCTTTGGATGGCTGGTTGAGAACCGGAATCGCATCCGGGTGACCGCGAATCTCATAGTGGTTGTCAAAAAAACGTTCCGTTATTTGGACGTTTTTTTCTACAACCACTTATACCACCCTTTCGTATTTCGGAATTTATTTCTGAAAAACGGTATAAGTTAACCAAACCGATCACGCTTTCGGTCTCATGGTACCATACCACCGAACCGTTTCGGCCGCTGCTGCCTTATCGAAAGGAGACAAGAATGCACACCCATGGACACGGCGATGGTCCGAGCATGAATCAGGCGATATTCAACATCGGCCTTTCCGTGGAAACAATATCCATTTACCTTTTGGTATGTGGATTAACCGATGCTGGACGAAGCGTCACCACCAAAAACCTTGCCGACGTCTGGAACGGAACCGAAGTGGCGCTGGACCAAGGGCTGCAGGTCCTTGAAAGCAGGCATATCATTCGTCGGATCCTCTCGGACGGGGAAGAAAATGCCGTCTTCAAGGTCCTGGACATTCAACGCTGGAAAGTGGAATAGGGCAACGGGATCTATTATTCTTTAAACCACTCATTGAAAAAAAATTCATTAAGTGGTTGAAAAACCTTGGATCACACCCAAGGGCAAGGCGTGGGCCGACGAAAAAACGCAGCATACATGGGCGTATGTATTCAGTTTCAGGGGCAGGGCCCCCTGACACTGACCCAGGAGGGCCACAACACCGCAACTTGTCCGCCTGGCGGATTGGGTGTTAGATGAGGTTTTGAAACCCCTTCATGACCTTTTCGGGGGGAAGGATTCCCCCCGAAGCGCTTCGTGCACGCGCTGCCTGACAATTCTTTCCGGTGCATCGGACTGAATACCGGGGCACATGGCGCCCATTATCTTCCAGTTTTCTACTTCCCTCAGCACATTCTTGATATACGGCCATTGCCGGCACATGCGCGGTTTAACCGGATGGATGGTGCAAATCTGGTCCCAGAAGACGCAGTATCCATCCGCTTTTTGCGCCAGCAGGGGCCTGTTACCTGAAATTCGGCAATGGGTCGAAGCAAAAGTCTCAGGGGTCATACCGATGTAATCGGCAATCCTGACAATATCTGCCTCGGAGAGATAGGTTCCGCCATACCCCTTGCAGCACTCACCGCAATTGCGGCATTCGAAGATGTTTTGATTTGCCAAGCTATCGGATGTCATGACGACCTTCCAAGGCACGTTTCAGAGTTACCTGATCGATATATTTTAAATCGCCCCCGATGGGGACGCCCGATGCGATACGCGTTATTTTAACCGGACTGTTCAGCAGTCGATCGGCAAGATAAGCGGCGGTCGATTCCCCTTCAACGGTGGTGCTGGTTGCCAGGATAACCTCGCTGACGCTTTCCTTGTTTAAACGGGACAGCAGTTCACCGACCCGGATTTCATCTGGTCCAATGCCGTTTATGGGAGACAGCGCTCCGCCCAGGATATGGTAGCATCCTTTGAAGGCGCCTGATTTCTCGACGGATACCATGTCGGCCGGCTGTTCAACAACGCACACCAGTTGCCGGTCTCGACCCGGATTGCTGCAGATGTCGCAGACTTCAGCATCGCTCAAACCGAAACATTGTCTGCACAGTCGCACATTCGCCTTGAGATCCAAAATGCTTCGAGCCAACTGTTCGATCTCGATGCGCGGGGTTCGCAAAAGGTGCATCGTCAATCGCTCGGCCGTTTTCTCACCAATACCCGGCAGCTTCGAAATGTGTGTGATGACTTTGCGGATGGTTTTAGGGTAATAATTCATGACAGACCTGGTATGCTCATACCGCCCGTCAATTTGGCCATTTCAGTCGACACCATTTCCTGGGATTGCGTCAAGGCATCGTTAACGGCAGCCAAGATAAGGTCCTGCAGCATATCCACATCTTCCGGGTCGACCACTTCCTTTTCGATCTGAATGGCCACAATTTGCTGTTTACCGTTGGCAACGACCTTGACCATGCCGCCGCCAGCTGCGGACTCTACCGTTTTTGCGGCCAGTTCATCCTGAAGGCGCAGCATTTTCGCCTGCAGTTTCTGGGCCTGTTTCATCATGTTCCCCATGCCTTTCATGAATTATCCTCCTTTAAAATTCTAACGTCCATAAGCTTTCCGTCGAATATATCCAGCGCTTCAGCGACCAGTGGATGACTCAAGGCCTCGCTTTTGAGCTGATTGTCTTCATTTTTTTTTTTACGGTATCGCCCTGCGATTCGGAGACGGTGCGAACTTCGAGTTCCATGATCTTGCCGAAGACATCATTACAAACCCTGCGGATGATTTCCAGATTCTTGGTCTTTTGGATCATGGCAAGGTTGAATGCGTTACCTGCAACCTCAATCATTAAACGGTTATCGTCCAATTGTTTCAAATGACACTTTAAAAGGTTGGCGGACAGAGAGGGGTGGTCGGCGGAGATGACCGATTTGATTTTTCCCCAAACCGATTGAAGTGATTCCGGCTCGTTGCTCGGGCTGGCGCTGGGGTTGTCCCGTTTTGCTGCCTTGGCCCTGGGTGTGGGGTGTTCCACCGCGCTGGGCTCAGATGAAGCAAACGTTGGCGGTGGATCCTGTATGTTACCCGGTCGACCAGCCATGCTCTCGGGCGTTTCGGCCAGTTCTTTTCTCAATGCATCGAGGTTATCGATGAGGGTTTCGATGCTCAGTGCGGGTTTGGCCTGAAGTAGCCTGAAACATGCCATTTCCAGTGCGATCTTCGTTTGTGACGAAAATTTCACAGCGGGCTCTTCTCTGAAAAGAAGATCAAAGAGCTGGTTCAGATGAGCGGCACTTACGAGAGCCACCTGATCGTGCATGTGTTGGATTTCATGGGCTGGCAGATCGACCAAACGATCGGTCTGACGACTCATCTTGACAACCACCAAGTTTCTGAAATGCTGCACCAGATCAAAATAAAAGCGTTTCAAATCATGACCGCGGTCGTGAACCTCGTCCAGAATCTGCAATACAGTGCGGGAATCGCCATCGAGAATGGCACCCGAAAAGTTGAAAATCGTTTCGCGGTCAATGACACCCAGCAATTCGACGACGTCTTTGTCCGTTGCTGCGGCGCCCGAACACGCCATCACCTGATCCAGCAGGCTGAGTGCATCACGCATACTTCCCCCGGCTTCTCTGGCAATCAGTGTCAGGCTTTCGTCGGTTGTTTCGAAGCCTTCGAGCCGGCAAAGCTCGTGCATGTGTGTGGTAATCGATTCGAGGCCGATACGTTTAAAGTCATGACGTTGGCAACGGGAAAGTATGGTCACCGGAATTTTGTGGGGTTCGGTCGTTGCGAAGACGAACAAGACGTGACTGGGTGGTTCTTCGAGTGTTTTCAGCAGGGCATTGAATGCCGGTGTGCTGAGCATATGGACTTCATCGATGATGTAGATTTTGTAAAGGCTGTGGGCCGGCATGTATTTAACATTGTCCCGCAGTTCCCGAATCTGATCGACACTATTGTTGGACGCGCCGTCGATTTCGAAAACATCGACGGCCCTGCCTGTCGTAATCTCGCGGCAAGACTGACAAACATCGCATGGTCGCGGGGTCGGCCCCTCGGCACAGTTCATCGATTTTGCAAGGATGCGAGCGACAGTCGTTTTGCCAGTGCCACGCGGCCCAGTGAACAATATGGCGTGGGCCATGCGGTCTGCCGCAATGGCATTGGACAGGGTCCGGGTAACGTGGTCCTGGTCGATGACCGTATCGAAATTTTGAGGACGGTATTTACGTGCAAGAACCAGATAGGACATGAAATCCCTCGATAAATCGAAACAGAAGCCGCTTACTCAACAAATTTTACCCTTTGCGGCGCTTTGGCCGCTTGATCATCCGAGGAGGCGGTTGCTCGGTCGCTGTCGGCTGTGTGTCGACTGAAACAATCGGTAGGGTGTTCAGGCAATTGATGGCGGAGAGAGAGGGATTCGAACCCTCGGTGCCGCTTGTGACAGCACACACGATTTCCAGTCGTGCTCCTTCAGCCAGCTCGGACATCTCTCCGCATTTCAGCGGGCTATCAATTCGCGACATTCATGAGGCGGGCGGATCTTGAAATTATTTTCTTCAAATCGCACCAATGGCGCCATTCCCCAAAGTGTAGGGTGTATCAATCGCATTGTAATAATGGCGGAGAGGGTGGGATTCGAACCCACGATCCCGTTTTTGACAGGATACCGCTTTTCGAGAGCGGGGCCTTCAGCCGCTCGGCCACCTCTCCGGATCCCGCCATCAACCCTACGCGGATGCCCTGAATAACGTTTTTGCGAAATTCTGTCAACTGCCTTCTTGGTAATCGGAGCGATTGTAGCAGGTACCACAGATACTGGGGCGATGCTCCTCCGATGACGTTGCGAATCCGGAACGGTCATTGACATTGGAGATGCGCTAAAAACCTCAACCGCCAAGGTGAATATTTTCCGGCTTTTGTTCAAAAAAACCAATGTTCACAGTGAAATCAATAACCTGCCCGCAGGATACATTATATTATCTTGATTGTGCTCTCCCTTTATTGAATCTACCGTGAAAGATTCATGAAATGTGCAGGTTAGGTTCTTTTACCTTGAACTACCCCCGTCTTTTTAGTATCAGACTGGCAATCATGCGTCACACCTTGGCGTACGGTGGCAGTTGTCTCACATACGCGGGTGTCCTTTCAGCCGCTTGGCATATCTACTTAGAAGTGGTTTCAATACCTCAGATCACGCCCAAGAATAAGGCATGGGCCGACGAAATAAATCAGCGTGCACGGGCGTATGTATTCAGTGTCCGGGGCAGGGCCCCCTGATACTGACGGAGGAGGTTCACATCGCAGCGACTTGTCCGCCTCTGTGGCGGATTGGGTGGTAGATGGGGTGTTGAAACCACTTCTATGCACCCGGGTACCTTGCGCTGATAAACTGTAAAGGAAAATCATCCATGGCAGAAGTGCTTCCCTTCGAGGGAATACGCTATAATCCGGAAAAGGTAAATCGCTTGCCGATGTCATTACGCCGCCCTTCGACGTTATTTCGAACAAAGAGCAGGATCGGTACTACGAAAGCAGCCCTTTCAACATGATCCGGCTCATTCTCGGTAAGACGACCGCCTATGATACCCGCAGCAACAATCCGCACAGCCGAGCCGCCGATTACATGTCAACCTGGCTCAGCGATGGAATATTCGTTCAGGACAGGGAGCCGGCATTCTATCTGACGACCCTGGATTTCAACGCCGAGGGGAAGGCGTATAAGCGATACGGCCTGATCGCTCGGGTGAAGCTCAGTCCCTATGATGCCGGCATTATACTGCCCCATGAGCGGACTTTTACCAATGTCAAATCGGAACGGTTGGCGCTGATGAAGGCCTGCCACGCAAATTTCAGCCCGATTTTTTCGATGGTCCCGGATGATGATGGGGTGCTGTTCGATACCATGCGGCAATTGACCGATAGCGTTGGCCCTTCAGCTGACTTCACTGCCCGTGATGGTTGCCAGCATAAGCTCTGGAGACTCGTGGACCCGAGTGTCATGCTAAAATTGACCGATACGATACGTTCCAGAAAACTCTACATTGCTGACGGCCATCATCGCTACGAAACGGCTTTGAACTACCGCAATTGGATGCACGAAACGATTCCCGGGTTATCCGTTGAACACCCGGCCAACTTTGTCATGATGTACCTTAGCAGCATGGCTGATCCCGGCCTCGTCATCCGGCCGGCCCATCGCCTGCTCAAGGAAGTGCCGCAATCGGCTCTGGATCAACTCCTTGAAAAAGCGCGACCGCAATTTCAGATTGAAACCATTTCGTTTCGGGAGGACGAACGCGGTGCCGCCCTTCGGCGGCTTGTCGCCAACATGCAAGGCGACACGGGGCGGAGTTCGATCGGCATGTATATGCGGGGCCGCAAAACGTTCTACCGCCTGACCATGAAAAAAACCGAATCAGAGGACGACCTGTTCGGGTCGGATTTGTCGGACCCGCTGCGGCAATTGGATGTCATGGTCCTGACACGATTGTTTTTAACTGAATTTTTAAGTTTCGATCAGGCTCGTCTCGACAATGAAAAACTTATCGCTTACACCACCGATGCGAGGGAGGCTGTCGCGAGAGTCACCAGCGGGGATTTCGATGTCTGTTTTCTACTGAATCCCACCAGTGTCCAAGCAGGTTCGCGGCGTGGCCGACAGCGGACTGGTCATGCCCAGAAAAGCGACCTATTTCTATCCAAAAGTTACCACCGGATTGGTCGTCCATCGGCTTACCGCGTGAACCGAATGCCGCGCCCGAATATAGCGAGGCGCCGCTCATAAGCGGAAACATCTTCTCGATCTCGTCAGTGTAGTCGCCATTCTCTTGATAGATCGTCAGCGGCGGGGCAATGACGACACCCGGTCGTGCGCCTTTGACCCCTTCGATCAATACCATTTTGGCATTTGTCGTTTTGGCCGAGTGAATCATACGGCAGTACTTCGGTTCGATACCTGCCGCATGCATTTGAACCAAGGCTTCTATCGATCGATCAGCCGTATAGACTGTCAGGAATCTGCCCCCCGTGCGCATTGTTCTGCCAGCAGTACTGACGATGTCTTCGAACCTTACTTTGATTTCGTGACGGGCCACCGCCTTTTGTCGATTCGGGTTCAGGCGGCCGGCATTGTTTTTGTGGTAGGGCGGATTCGATACGACCCAGTCTGCTGGGTGGGATAGGTTGGCTGCAGACAGGCCTTTCATGTCGCAGTACAAAATGCGGACACGGTTTTGCATCCTGTTGGCATGCGTATTGGAGCGAGCAAGGTCAGCCAACTCACGCTGGATTTCAACCCCGATGACAGTCGATTCCGGGTGCCGGTGGGCCAGTATCAGCGCGACAATGCCGCATCCTGTTCCCAGATCCAGAACGGTTTCACCGGGACGAAGGCGCACGTGATAAGCAAGGATAATGGAATCGATGGAGAAGCGATAGCCGTTGCGGAACTGTCGAACCTGGAGCCGGCCGTTGAAAAAAGTGTCCGATGTATACGTATCCATACCCTGAACCCTGATTAAAAATCCGTCACGTCAACGGGCCGATCTTGAATTTAATGTCATCGATCGATTCATCTTTCAAGGCGGTATTGACCTTCTTAATGATATCTTTTTTCAAAAACTGCAACTGGTGTAACCAGGGAGAACTGTTGACATGCACCAGAAGAATTTTATCCTTGAACGCCGCCGGTTTGGCATTTGCGGCGATGATCTCTCCGACCGCTCGTTCCCAGAGCTGAAAGACCCGCGCCACCCCTGCAGCCGTTTTCGGTTTTCGGCCGTCTGAGAATCCTTTCGATAATACTGCCGATCGGAACCGCTGTGCCGCTTTTTTCTCTTTTATCGCTCATGGCGTGTTGCTGATTGTTTGTTCGTGAGAATCATGTCAATTGATTCAGGTTGCTGACCGCCAGCGAAGCGGATATGTATCCACAGAAATCCGTGAAAGGTGGTGCGTGCTGAAAATTACCCCTTACCGCCAAGCCGGTCGTTAAGCCATAAACCGATCAAGTGTTCATCATATCGCCCATCGCCGGTTGAAGCAACCGTCTTTCAAGGGGAAGGAGGGATAAACAGTCCTGCCAAGCTGCCATCCGGGCAGTGCGCCAATCGGCGGCGCATCGCTTTTTGCTTGACTTAAAGAGATATGGATTTATACTAAGGCCTTATATCGGACGCGCAATTCAGGGTGATCGCCTTGGGCTATCCACCGCGCTGCCGATCAGTCCGTCGAGGGGCCACAGGGGCAAACCAGTAGTTTGGATATTCGATTATTCAGCAACGCATGACAACAGGAAATAAACATGAGCTGGGATTGGGATCGATTGAAAGATCAGCAACAGAAGTCGGGCGGAGGTGTGCCTCCGAACGTGGATGAACTGTTCAAAAAGTTGAAAAACTTCAAGCTGCCGGGTGGCCCGATCATCATTGTTATCGCCTTGGTCGTCGCGGCCGCATACTCGTCCATATTCACCGTCAAACAGGACGAAGTCGGTATCGTTCAACTGTTTGGTCGTTACGTGCGCTCCGCCCAACCGGGGCTGAACTTCAAAATGCCCCTGGGGATCGAAAGAGTCACCAAAGTCAACGTTAAAGGGATTCGCACGGATGAATTCGGTTTCAGCAGCGAGGGTCAGTCCGCCCGAGCCCGCTACAGTGGCGGTGAAGCCGAAAGCGTGTCATTGATGCTGACCGGTGACCTCAATGTCGCCGTGGTTCCCTGGATCGTTCAGTACCGGGTGAAAGACCCTTACAACTACCTGTTCAAGGTGCGCGATGTTCGCCGGCTGCTGGTGGACATGTCGGAAGCGGCGATGCGATTGGTCGTCGGCGACCGCAGCATCAATGAGGTTATCAACAAACGCGGCGAAATTGCCATTGCCGCCAGAGAAATGTTGCAGCAAGAGATCGACCTGGCCGAATCCGGGTTACACATCGTGACCATCGAAATGAAGAAGACAAATGTACCGGGACCGGTGCAGCCGTCCTTCAACGAGGTCAACCAATCGGTTCAGGAAAAGGAGCAGATGATCTACCAGGCCCGGGAGGACTACAACAAGGCCATTCCGACGGCGCGGGGTGAGGCCGAACGAACCATCCGAACCGCAGAAGGATATGCGGTTGACCGTGTCAACCGCGCCAAGGGCGATGCCTCCCGATTCACGGCGCTCTTTACCGAATACGTCAAAGCCAAGGATGTTACCAAACGAAGACTCTACCTCGAGACGTTGAGCGAGGTCTGGCCGAATATCGGGGATAAATTTATCGTTGATTCCAATCAGAAGAATTTGCTGCCCCTCCTTAATCTTGGCCAACAGAAACAGAACGGAATCGTAAAATGAAATCCAAAGGACCGGTTATAATTATCATTCTGCTGGTTGCCGCAGTGCTCATCTACCAGTCGGCTTATATCGTCAGTGAAACCGAGCAGGTGGTGGTGACCCAGTTCGGCCGAATCGTCGGTGATCCGGTTACGTCACCCGGGTTGAAGTTCAAGCTGCCCTTCATCCAGAACGCTAATTTTTTCCCCAAAAACCTGTTGGACTTGGGACGGCGACCCGGGACAGATACCCACGCTGGATAAAACGTTCATCTGGGTGGATACGTTTGCGCGTTGGAAAATCGGCGATCCGATTAAATTTTTTCAAACCGTAAATAACCCTTTCAATGCTATTGGTCGACTCAACGACATCATCGATCCGGCAGTCAGGGATTACATCACATCCAATCGGCTTATAGAAGTGGTCCGCAACAGCAACCGTGAATTGGACGTTGCTGAGGTCGGACGCGAAGATGAACAATCATCAAAGGGATGACCGTCACGCAGGATTTTCATCGGGCGGCAGCAAATCACTGAAGGTATCTTGAAACAGTCGCAGCCCAAACTGGAGAAATTCGGTATCGAGCTGGTGGACGTCAAAATCAAAAGAATTAACTATGTCGAGGAAGTCCGTCAATCCGTTTACGACCGTATGATCGCGGAGCGAAAACAGATTGCCGAAAAATTCAGGTCGGAGGGAAAAGGGGAAGCCCAGAAAATTCGGGGCGAAAAGGAGCGCCTTCTGAAAGAGATCACTTCCGAGGCGTATCGTAAAGCCCAGGAAATCAAGGGAAAAGCCGATGCGGAGGCCACAAGCCTTTACGCCGATTCCTACGGTGTGGACCCGGAATTTTACTCCTTTGTGCGTACCCTTGAAATTTATCGCGAGAAACTGGACGACAAGAACACCTTGGTCCTATCCACCGATTCAGAGTTTTTGAAGTATTTTAAATCACTACCCGAATAATGATCATCGATAAGCCACCCCCGCTTTGCTGGTGAGACTCACGGCGTTTGACAATTCCAGGAGTTAATAAATACCTGAGCGGATAATTATGATAATTCAATGACCGACTGGTTGCCCGAAAGAATGGTTTCAATAGACCGCTTTAAGCGGTTTGGAAGAAATTCCTCCGGCTTTGCCGGAGGTCATTGAATTGCGGAAATAGTGAAGAAACACCACCGGCCGCTGTTTTCAGACGGCCGGTGACGTTTTTGTGATCAGAGAGAATCGCGGTGAGGGGCGCATTATTTACCCTTTCTTCTCTGATGGCGTGTTTTAGCCAGCAGCTTGCGATGTTTGTGCTTTCGCATTTTTTTCCTTCGTTTTTTGACGACGCTGCCCAACAGACCACCTCCTTTCAGTCGATGTAAGATGAAATAACGGCATTGTCTAACATGCGGGTAAACAGCTTGTCCACTGTTTTTTTATAATGCTTAAGTATCGTTCCGACGGGTAAAAAGACAAAATATACTTGACACCGTAAAAAATATTATCTAAAAAGGGCGATTCTTCAAGACAGGAGAGATGACGTGAAAAAGTATACTTATAGTGCAAAAAGTAGCGACAACGAAGGCAAATGGTGGGTTGTCGATGCTCAGGATGCCGTACTCGGAAGGTTGGCCTCCCAGGTGGCGGCACGACTCAGAGGCAAACACAACCCGCTTTACACCCCGCATGTCGACACGGGCGATTGGGTGATCGTGGTTAATGCCGACAAGGTCAAGCTCACCGGGCGGAAATGGGACCAGAAAATCTATTACCGGCACAGCGGTTACATCGGCGGTCTTAAGGAAATTACCGCCAAGAAGCTTCTTGAAAAACGGCCGGAAGACATCATTCGTTTTGCCGTGAGAGGCATGCTGCCGAAAAACCGACTCGGCCGGAAGCTCTTTAAAAAGTTAAAGGTATACACGGGCGCGGAGCACCCCCATGCGGCCCAACAACCTGATGTGTGGACGCCTTAATCCGCTGGGAAAAGCTTGTGGCCCCAGCGCTTGAAAAGAAAATCGTACTAATGCAGTAAGAGGACATTCATGGCACAAGAAAACGTTTACTATGCGACAGGGAAGCGAAAAACAGCGATTGCCAGGACATGGTTGACCCCCGGTAACGGTGATGTCACCATCAATAACCGGCCGATTGATGACTACTTCAAAATCGAGGCTGCCAAGACCGAAATGCTCCAACCCTTTGTGATCACAAATACCGCCGGCAAATACGACGTCAAAGTGAGGGTTCTCGGCGGCGGTGTCAGCGGACAGTCGGGAGCTATCCGCCACGGTATAACCAAGGCGTTGATCCAGATTAATCAGGAGTTTCGGCAACCTTTAAAGCGGGCCGGTTTCGTTAAGCGTGATCCGCGGGTCAAGGAACGGAAAAAATACGGTCAACGCGGCGCCAGGGCACGATTTCAGTTTTCCAAACGGTAACGGAAACGGCATACAGGACACCGCTGATTATGATATGGGGGCCGGGATATTATCCCGCCCCCCTTTTTTGTTTAGAATTTGTAAATTTTTTTTTCATGTGGCATAAAAACCAAGCGTCTTAATAACAATAACTCCTGAAAGGTAAGCAGACATGATTGCCCATCGAATCGATCTCAATTCGGATGTCGGCGAGAGTTTTGGAAACTATAAACTGGGGCTCGATGAAGAGGTCATCCCCATGATCAGCTCTGCCAATATCGCCTGCGGATTTCATGCCGGAGACCCGACTGTATTGCGGCGGACTGTTGCCCTGGCCCGTGATCACAAAGTGGCGGTTGGTGCTCATCCCGGACTGCCGGATTTGATGGGATTCGGTCGGCGCGCGATGGATGTTACACCTTCAGAAATCAAGGACTACATCACGTACCAGGTCGGCGCTATTCAAGCCTTTGCGGCTGCCGAAGGGGTGCAGGTCCAACACGTAAAACCGCACGGGGCCCTTTATAATATGGCGGTACAAAATCCGGATATCTGGGAAACTGTTGCTGGTGCGCTCTCCGAACTGGACAAAAACCTGATTCTCTTTGTGCTCGGTGGTGCGAATAAGAATGAACTCAGTGCCATGGCGGATCAATACGGGATCCGGGTTGCCTTTGAATTTTTCGCTGATCGGGCCTATAATCCCGATGGCAGTCTGGTCTCCCGCAAAACACCCGGTGCGGTCATCAAAGATCACGATCTGGCGGCTCAACGTGTGCTAAAAATGTCAACCGAGGGTAAGGTCACGTGTGTCGATGGTTCTGAAATCGACCTTCCGGCCGACACTATATGCGTTCATGGTGACAATCCGGCAGCCCTGCAGCTGGTCAAAAAAATAAGGCAAACCCTGACCGAAGCCGGGGTCGATATCCGTGCCCCACAAACGTTCCTTTAACCCCTGTTTCTCATGATTCATGTCGGCAAGCCATTGTAGCGTTATCTTGTCGTCGTTTACTGCCAAGCATATTGTTATAGTGGTTGTCAAAAAAACGTTCCGCTATTTGAACGTTTTTTTCTACAACCACTGATACCACCCTTTCTTATGTCGGAATTTATTGTTGAAAAACGGTATAACGAGCCAAATCTGCACCTTACGAAATTAGTGTAAAATAATGGGAAACTTTCGCAACCCTCGATGATAAACGACCAACCAAAATTTCTAACCATGGGCGATCGTTCGCTGCTGGTGGAACTGAGCGATGAGATCAGCCTTGAGGTGAACCGTCGCGTCCGGTCGCTTTATTACAGCTTGAGCCACCGAAAGCTCAACGGTATCATCGAGCTGCTCCCCAGCTACACATCTCTGCTCGTCGTTTTCGATCCTTCAGTGCTATCGGTCTCGGCCTTACGAACGCTTGTGACGCGACTTTTCGACAGTCCCGCCGAGACCCGGATACCGGAGCCGAAGACGGTCGAAATTCCCGTTGTGTACGGCGGTGATTTTGGGCCGGATCTTGACTGGGTAGCTGACTACCACCGGCTGAACCCGAGCGAGGTGGTTCGCTATCACTCTGATACCGTCTATCATGTCTACATGATTGGATTTACCCCCGGCTATCCCTACATGGGTGAAGTACCGGGTGAAATCGTTACGCCGCGGCGGGACACTCCCCGGACGCATGTCCCCAGAGGTTCCGTGGGAATCGCTCAGAAGCAAACCGGCATCTACCCGGTGGAGAGCCCGGGGGGATGGCAGATTATCGGACGCACGCCTTTGGTGCTGTTCGACCCTCATGCCACGCCGTCGACGCTGCTTGAAGCCGGTGATGTGGTAACCTTCTATCCCATCGAGAAGGAGGCGTTTGAAAATTGGCGGCAATAAGCGCGCTCGAAGTCATGGCCCCGGGTCTGCTGACAACTGTTCAGGACCTTGGTCGAATCGGTTTTGGTCGATTTGGCATCGCGCCGAGCGGTGCGCTCGACAGGGTTGCCATGCGCATCGGCAATCTTCTGGTCGATAACCCGGAATCGGAAGCCGTACTCGAAATTACCCTGCCGGGTTTCAGGGCCAAAATACTTACCGATGTGGTTGTGGCTCTGACCGGTGCCGACCTGGGATTGCACATTAACGGGGAACCGCTCGGCCCATGGCGATCATACAGGCTATGCCCAGAAGATATATTGTCTTTGGAGTCTTTGAACAATGGCTGTCGTTCTTATCTGGCTCTGGGGGGAGGTTTGCTGGTGCCTGAGGTCCTCGGCAGCAGATCGACTAACATCACCTCCGGATTCGGCGGCCTGGACGGCCGGCCGTTGCGCAGCGGGGACATTATAAAGGTCGATTCACCGCAGCACTATTTACATGCCGGCGGGCGAAAATTCGACCTTAACGCCGTTCCGTCCTATTTTAACGATTGGGAATTGCGAGTCGTTATGGGACCGCAGCATGAACATTTTCAAGACGAGTCCTGCAATCGATTTCTAAATGCTGTCTACCAGGTGACAGCCAAGTCGGATCGTACCGGTGTCAGACTGCACGGACCAAGGATGATCATCAGCGAAGGTCAACCAGAGTCGATTATATCGGAGGGTATTATCTCCGGGGCTATTCAAATTCCGGGTGATGGACAACCGATCATCGTGTTGGGCGAAACGGTGAGCGGCGGTTACCGTAAGATTGCCACCGTAATTTCGGCCGACATTCACCTGCTCGGCCAGGTTCTACCGGGAGACCGGGTGCAGTTCCAGGCCGTTAATCCTCGCGAAGCCCGGCAGGCGCTGTGGCGCCTGGAAGAGGGGATCGGCCGCTTCCGCGACAGCCTCATGTAGCCGCTCTTTTAAAATCCCTGATTACCTCTGATGAAATACAGTTGACGGAAAGCATATGACAACTCATCTTTATCTATTATTCCGCTTCGGTGGGAGGCGGATGATGACTTAGTCCTGGAGGGAATCAAGCATGCAGGCTCGTTACAAGGCGTTCAAACTATCTTCGGTAATTGCACTACTTTTTTTGGCCACTTCCGTGTTCGCTGAGGAACGGTATCAGGTGGACACGGCGCACACCTATATTTTGTTCAAGGTCAAGCATTTTGACATCGGCTATTCTTATGGCCGCTTTGACGGCCCCACCGGCACTATTGTCTGGGATCATGCCAATCCGGCCAACAGCTCTATCGAGATGACGGTCAGCGCTGTCGATGTTAACACGGCTGACGGCAAACGCGATCAGCACATTCGAAGTGCAGACTTTTTGAATGTCGAGAAATATGCCACCAGTGCTTTCAAGAGCACATCTGCCAGGAAATTAAACGATGATGCCTATGAAGTGAACGGGGAATTGACCCTCCTGGGAAAAGCGCGACCGATCGCACTGAAGGTCCGCCAAACAGGAGTCGGTAAAGATCCCTGGGGGAATTATCGCCGCGGGTTCGAATAACGGAACATTTTTTTGACAACAACTATAAACAAAAGATCAAAGGGGGACAGAATGAAAAGGTGTTCTATATTTATAGTTATAGCCATATTGATAAGTTTGCCAATTTTGGTTGATGCCGCATCTATAGAAAACGGGGATAGCGAGGTTCATCAAATCAAAGGGCGCGTCACTGGTAAGGAATGGGTTTATGTTGAGGTAAATCCGAATGGCACGAAATATTTTAACTGTCGTTTCGGCTGTGAACTTGTTTTGGAAAAAACAGGCTCCTCAGTGCAACTGGAAAAGGATGGCGACGTCGTCATAAGGAATGGCGTTTTGAATGTAAAGTAGAATCTCCGTAGACGAATGAAATTAATCTAAGACAAGTATTGGTAAAAAAACCAGTGATAGCTAACTCATATTCTTATAAAATACTCGGCCTCTGAAACTCCACGTACTGGAAAGGTAACACCAACTTTATTAATCCTACTTTGTTTAGCTATTTTCAACAGAAGCGGATATCAATTCATAACTTAAGACACCTCATAATCCCCTGTTTGTAATTATTCCGTAGCGAAAAAATATCTTATATTCGGCCACAGTAAGTTATAACTTCTATAATTATGTAGCAAATCAAAATATGGCGAAATATATTGATGCCATTTTGAGTTTATAAAATGTTTGATGAACAAATAGACATATGGAGGTAAATTCATGAAAAATGATCTGAAACATAAATTGTACATGGGGTTTCGCGGTTTTATGATGCGAATACCGCCGCTGCTTTCAGATAAAGGGGCGAGAAAAGGCGAAAAAGGTGCCAAGGCAAATGCAGATTCTTTATCGAAAGAGGAGCGTAGAGTCCATCATTTTATCGTTATGAAAATGGCGGTTGTCAAAGACCCTATTACAGCAGAGTTGATCGCCGGCGAACTAGGGATGCCAAATGATCAGGTGCATGAAATTATTAACAAACTTGAAAACTTAAAAACATTCATTTATCGAAGCGATGGCAAGGGGATAAATTGGGCTTATCCTCTTTCTCTTGAAAACACAGGTTTCAGAATGACTGCCTCTTCCGGCGAGCAATTTTTTGCCGCCTGAGGCGCTGACGCATTCGCGGCTCCCTTCGTGTATGGGAGATTACAAAAAAAGGAATTGTCTTTTACTATTCAGGCAGAATGCGCCAATAGCGGCAGACAGATAGAGATCGCACTTGACAGCGAACTGAATATTAAAAATGTGACTGATGGATCCGATCCTATGTTCTGCTTGCCGATAGTGCCCCTTGCAAATACAAAAGAACCAAGCATTGTGGACGTATTCTGACGAAAGTCGTTACTCTTCTGGTCAGAAGAGGATGTAAGAGAATATAAAAAGAAAGAGCGCGATCTTAGAGTATATATGAACCTTAGTAAAAGAGCGCTTGCGGGTGTCAAAAGAATGCAGACATCGATTTTTGGTTTTGATGAAATAAAAACTCAGAACTTTATTTTGACAACCTAATAACATCTTTTGGAGAGAGTGCATTCATGTACCGATTTAAACGGTTTTGCCGAACATGGCACTTCAGCGGAAGCAAAACTTAGCGGCGGGGCTTTTTGCGTTAAACGTATCGGCAATTTATCACTGGTTGGAGCGCAGTTCTAAACCATATGATAGCCAACTCATATCCTAAGAAATTCCTCGAAAACTGAATTTCCACATAATGGCAAGAAATCACAGATTATACACGCCATAAAAATCGCCCTACTCCCATTTAATAACTACAACACCTCAAGTTCCGCAGGGAATTCAATGCTCCATCCTTTATCTATCTACCCATTGTATTTAAAAAGGTGTGTATCGGCGCCCTGTATGCCTACAAGAAAAAGACGCTGGATGGGGATATCTCTTGCCATTTAAGGGGCAGTAAGAGCATAATGCGACCAAGGGCTTTGGTTCAGCAAAATCCATCTTTTCGACCATCAAATGTACTATAAACTCATTCTTTAAGGATTGAAATGATTGAAAGCATAGAGACTTTGAATATCGGTATTATCGGCGGAGGAAAGCGCTGCAAGGAGCTGTTGGATGCCATCTACAGCGAAACAGATCCTGTCAAACGGCCCCAGGTTCTGGCAGTGGCCGACAAAAATCCCCAGGCAGTAGGTCTTTTATTGGCGCGGAATCTGGGCGTATTTACCACTTCCGATGATCGCGAGCTGTGTGCCATCGAAGAACTGGATCTGCTGCTGGAACTCACCCCGGACGAAAGCCTCGAGCAGCGTCTCCGCGCCGAAAAGCCCCCCCAGGTTTTGCTGGTGGGCCATTACGATGCGATGGCGATATTGGACTACTTTCGCATCAAGGCCAAGAAGATCGAATTGATGACCAGGATCCAAACCGAAGCATTGGATACCCGGGCCACCGCCAACCTGTTCGAAGAGTTCCATCGCTTTGTACAAGGCATTAACAAGGCCGCCAATGCCTATGCCCGTGAGATGCGCCAGGGTCTGGTATCCAGTCAGCAAATTCTGTCGCAGATCATCAATGGCAACACCATCCCCACCTTTGTCATTGACCGGGATCACAAGGTGACCCATTGGAACTTAGCCTGTGAAAAGCTTACTGGTCATCCGGCCAGTGAGATGGTAGGCACCGACAATCAATGGCAACCTTTCCGCCCCCAAAAGCGGCCCACCATGGCCGACCTGATACTGGACAATGTCAGCCAGGAAGAGCTCTGGCGTCACTACTCGACCCGTTGGGAGCCGTCATCGCTGATTCGCGGCGCCTATGAAGTCGAGGAGTTTTTTCCCCACCTGGGCGACAGCGGCGCGTGGCTATTTTTTACCGCTGTGCCCATCAAGGCCCCGGACGGCACGATTGTTGGCGCTATCGAAACCCTCTGGGATCGCACCGAGCGGCACAAAGCAGAGCAAATCCGCAAGCAGAAAAACCGCGAACTGGCCCAGAAGGTGGAACAGCTGCGATATAGCGAGCAAACGCTGGCCCAAATCATTGATGGCAGCACCATTCCGACCTTCGTCATCGGCAAAGACCACAAAGTCACCCATTGGAACAAAGCGTTGGAACGGCTCAGCGGCTGGCCCGCCGATGAGATCGTCGGCACCACCAAGTCGTGGGCCCCTTTTTACGACAAGGAACGTCCCTCCATGGCCGACGTTATCCTGGACCGGATCGACGAAGCCCAGGTCGAGCAGCTCTATGGTTCTAAATGGCGCCAATCGGCGCTGATCGAAGGCGCCTACGAAGCGGACGCCTATTTTCCTCATTTGGGAGAGACGGGCAAATGGTGCTGGTTCACCGCAGCCCCCATAAGGACCCCCGAAGGCGAAGTGGTGGGTGCCATAGAAACCATCTGGGACAAGACCGAAGAGCGGTTGGCTGAAAAGGAGCGAGAACAACATACCCGCGAATTAGCTACCTTCTCTTCCATCTACGCCACCCTCAGCGGACCTCTCGATCTTGAAGGCCGTGTCAAGGCCGCCGTCGAAGAGGTGGTCAACATCTTTCGATATAGACGGCCTTTGTATTTTTATCCGCAAACCGGACAACCAATTCCACCTGCGGTACAGCAGCGGCTTTTCCGACTATGTATGCTATCTCACCCGGGTTGCCGATCCTCAGAGCATGGTAGCTCAGGTCGCCAGGGAAGGAAAAATGATGGTAATTCAAGATCTGGGAAGCACTGAATCTGGTGGTCGGCAGTTGCTCTACAAAGAAGGGCTTCGGTCCCTTGTCTACATCCCCATCTCCGACAGAGAAAAGAGCACCTTCGGTGTCATTCGGGCCGGCAGCCGTATGCCCAACCATTTTGGCACCAATGAACTTCGGACTCTGGAACTCATCGCCAATCGCATCGGCGTGGCCATCGAAAACTCTATGCTGGAACAGAACATTCAGCAAAAGGCCGGCTTTCAAGCCCGTTTGATTGGCAGCTCCAACGACGGTATTGTCGCCACCAACGACCAGTGGCAGGTAGTGATTTTCAATCCGGCCGCTGAATCAATCTTTGGATACAGCGGTGAAGAAGTCATCGGTAAAATGAATTTCCGCGACATCTATCCTCCCCAAATCATCGAGGCTTTCGAAACGGCTATGGATGAGAACGATTCTGGTAAGTGGAGTCTTCCTTGGCGGGAAACTTTCATTACGGACAGAGACGGCAATGAGATTTCAGTAAGGTTCTCCGGCGCCGTCCTTAGGCAGAGGCACAAGAAGATGGGCTTGGTGGCCTTCTTCCAGGATTTGCGGGACATCAAACGCCTGGAAAGGGAATTACTCAGTGCTGAGCGCCTGGCCGCTGTGGGACAAACCGTGGCCGGCATGGCCCACTGCGTCAAGAACATTTTGCACGGCCTTAAAGGCGGCAGCTATATGGTCAACCTCGGCATAAAGAAAGAAAATAAAGAAAAACTCCAGACCGGCTGGGGCATGGTCCAACGCAACATCAACCGCACCCACGATCTGGTGCAGGACCTGCTCTCGTACTCCAAAGAGCGCCAGCCCGAGATGGCCCCTTGTCATCCAAATGAGGTCGTTGAAGAGGTCATCGAGTTGATGCAGACCGTAGCCACGGAGAACAAGGTCACCCTGGAAACCAACCTGTTTCCGCAGATCGGGGAAGTACTGCTAGACGAGCGCAGCCTGCACCGCAGTTTGCTCAATCTGGTGGGCAATGCCATCGACGCCTGCCGCGATGACCCCAACCTGGGTAAAACCCACCGGGTTAAAGTCAGCACCTCTATCGACAAAGACCAGACTATCCGCTTCGATGTCACTGACAACGGATCCGGAATGAGCGAAGAAGTCAAGACCAAACTCTTCTCCTCCTTTTTCAGCACTAAAGGGCCCCAAGGAACCGGTCTCGGTCTTCTGGTTACCACCAAACTAATAGAAGAACACAAAGGCACCATCAGCGTGGACTCCCAACTGGATCAAGGCACCACCTTCAGCATCCGCCTGCCGATGACCACTGAAGCCTAATCCGATTTCGTTTATCAATTTATAAGGTTTTGACAGGTGATGAAACTGTAAAAAAACCAAAAGCCAGCTCATAGTGACACATGAAAATATCACGCGAATTGACAAGTTTGTGATTGTAACGGGGCATCTGTGAAAATATCTGGGTATAATAGACATGCGGTTACCCCAACAAAGCTCAAAATAGCTGAAACAGTTGCCTGCCACGATGGGCCCCAACTTTTCAATTCGTCATTATCATTGGGATTGCCAAACCTTATTTGCATAAATGACATAAATTCAGATAGTTTAACCTGTGGCAAGCTATTTGGAGTTTTAAGCCATCCTATTGGATTCACACGGCTTTTCCCACCTGAAAGCCAAGTGGCCAACTTTATCCCCCAAGGAAAAATTCCCAATGAACTCGCTGAACTGATGAGCACTGGCTACCAGCTCGATCGATTTTCACCGGCACAATATCTAAAGAAAATTAGGCCTGAAATTCAATGTCGCCGCTCTTGCTACTGATCTTTCCGTGATCAAAAAATATTGGTTTTTACCCCATATTATATCCATAGCTAACCCGTCTTGTGATTCCCCAACAAATATTAGTATACTTGACATAATTCCCTGACTAACCTCACACCGACTCAACCCATCTCATCAGCGAATCATTGCACACGAAGCGGAGACGGATTCACCGGAAACGATCGCCAATATTCTGACCAGCAAGGGCCAATTCAATGTTGCCGAATTCATGACCACCGGATTGGTTGATCGCTGGATTTTCAAACCCTTCGGGGTTCATAAGTTGTACTGTGCACTCGGTTCACTCGGCTTACCGGTTTACCCCCGACGGTAAGATGCACTGGTAATGCCGGGTTTCATCGATCTGTCCGGTACCCTGAGACAAAATGAACATCAGAATGCGGGGTAAAACCATGGCTATCAAGCGATCGAATAAGGTGTTGGTCGTCGATGACAATAAATACGTGCTCGAAGTGGTAGCCGCTATTTTCGAGCGCATAGGATACAAGGTCAAAAAAGCCTCGGGAGGCAATGAGGCGTTACTGTCAATCTTAGCAGAACAATATGATCTATTGGTCACTGACTACGACATGCCGGAACTGAATGGCTACCAATTGGCTATAGCGGCAAAGGACTGATTCACCGGAGACAGGTGTTTTGATCATGACAGGGCTGGCACTATCCGATGTCGCTCTCGAATTAAACACCGGTTTGGCTGATGGGTGGTTGTTTAAACCATTCGGTATCGATGCGGTGCAATATCTCCTGGGAAACATCAATCAGGAGAAAGGGGGAAGGTTTTTACAACATGGCAAACAATTATCGAGTTGATGTCATCAATCAGGATACGCAGCGCCTGTTTGTGAGACTCAGAGGTGATTTCGATGGTTCTTCAGCATACCATCTCCTGCGATTAATCAATAACGGTAGAATGAATAACAATAGCAATAGTCTCCGTAAAATCATGATCGATACATCCGCCTTAAGGAACATTCATTCTTTTGGTTCAGGATTGCTGCTTGCCAACATAAAGAGCATACAGAACCGGGGCGCAGACATTGTTTTTATCGGTCGCTTCAAAAGGTCTTTCGCAATTGATTGACCCCTAAGGCCTCCTATTTGTGTGATGGACTGCCAGATAGGAGGGATAAGGCAGAGATGGCTGACGATCACCACCGGTAAAATGCGAGGATCAATCGATGGACCCAATAATTAGAAACGACATGTCGCTTGAAAATTTTTTGTCAATTGATGAAAAGCGGCAAGTTGAGCGCTATGGCTTCAAAGAACCGATCCAATATGCTTTTTTGAGCTCGGACAGGTTCTTTAGCGCCAAAACAATTAACTACAGCAGGGGCGGTCTTTGTTTTCTTTCGAGTTATAAAATCAGACCCAGGGCACATATTTACATTACTATAGAAGACAGCGACCACATCCATGACTGTAAGGAGATTGCTGCGGATCGTTTTGCCGAAGTCAAATGGTGCTTAACAGTACCGAAAAAGACAGCCTTCTCCTACCGGATTGGTGTTCAGTATAAAGAATGGGAGGATGATGAACCAGGCCTGTAAATCTTATTCTCAACAGATTGGGCCTTTGTGTCGTTAATTACATCCAAATGAAAAGCGAGGCGATAAAACCGATCCCAAAATGGCCAACCACACGATATGGTAGTTGGCCTTTTTTTAATCTTTTTTTGATACGGTCGATTTATTTGCACCGCTTATAGGGCGAATCAAAATCCAGCTTACTCCAACAAAGCGTAAGAAAGTATTGGGTGACGCTTGCTGCTATGACCTTTGAGCTATCATCTGTTCGAAACACTTGAGATAGCCAGGCCGTATTGTCCCAGTTGGTCCGATTACCCATAGTTGAACCTTTGGCAAGTTAACTGAATTATCGGAGTGCCTGAAAATCCCACCCAACCAAGCACATATCTGCAATTTCTGCGAATACATGCCTCATCTTGTAATCACAACGAAAAACCATACCCGCTGATTTCACATTTAGGCACGAAACCTAAACTTTTTAATGAAAGTAAAATTTTTCATATTCAACATTCTGCAATACACAATTGTAGAGGAATAAATAATTTTATTGACCTATATACACTTTTTTTATACACAATCTATTATACATCCTCGTAACATCCTCAGATCAGAAAATTTCATCCCCTTATTCTATTGATTGAGCTACGCCTCGTCGATTTGAAGTTGACGTTAAGGTCATCTTTAAAATCATTATCCAGAAAGGTCCTCATTGATGACCCTTTTCATTTGTTTCATGTTTGTATTGATGTGGATAATTCCGTGATGGCCTGTGAACAGCATACAAATGCTGGATGTTTTATTGTCATTAATAACAATAAACCATTTATAAGTTAATTGACTGGATTAGGAATATGATGAAAATATTCGAGGAGGAAAAATCTAATGTCCCACGAGGTCACACTTGATGAATTTTATGATGACCCCGCTGCAGAACGATCCTGGGCATTACGAATGATGATGGATGGATGGAACTGCACCACCGATTACCCCGAGTGCCGGGATTATGATAGGTTAAAGAAATTAATGGCGGAGGTTATCGAAAAGAAAAATTAACAGAATCAAATTAAATCAGACAGAGCGGCCCCGACAAGTGGGCCGCTTTTTTATGCAATTTTTCAGTGTGGGGTATAGTGTGGGGTGCTGGCTGCATCTTATTCATCGTCCTTGCTTTGCTTGGTATGTGGGTTAACTGGTGGTTTTTGGTGGCTGGCTTGGTGCTTCACGGAGTTTGGGATTATTTTCATAACGGAGAACGTGGTCAGGGTCTTTCGTACAATCACTATAGATGCCTGTACCCTAGCGATCCTTCAACGAATATCATTATGCCTGTTGTTCCTTCTGGTAAATAGCAGGGGGGTGTCGAATCCTGGTTAAACAAAACGCATTAACCATTCCATATCATGAGATTATCCGTACTAAAGGTACTGGCACCCATTAAAAGGCTCCTGTCAACAAAAAACACCACGCCATCGCACCCATTAAAAGGCTCCTGTCAACAAAAAACACCACGCCATCGCAAAAGGGGTACATTTTTTTGCAGGAAAAAATGTCAGTACGGCGTTCGTCCTACTCCTTTACCTGCTCCCGAAATTTCTTTTTGTTTGCTGTGCAGCGTCACTTAATCTGCTAACAGGCACCCATCAGGATCAAGGCCAAAGAGAGAATATCTAAGGCCCCTGGTCCGATACCGGACCCCAGAAAAAGATCGGTACCTTGTCAAAGCCAATTGGATTGTTACAAGATTTAGGGCTCCTTTCGGGCCAGCCATTGCGAGCTTATGACAAGGGCAGATCGAAAAAGCGGACACCCGCCTGAATCTATTATTTTAGGGAGTGCAGCGGTGGCCAACCAAGCTATAGGGATTTTAACCGCCAGTACGGAAGGATCACCGCTGCAGTCCCAAACTAGTGCGCAATAAGTTCCTCACGAAAGGGGACCTGATCTCTCATAATATAGTAGCAGATGCGGGCCAGTTTGTTGCCCAGCGCCTTGGTTGCCAGGCTTGTATTGGCCTGGGCAACCTTGCGATTATAGTATCCTCTGAACTGTTCATTATACCGGCGGCCCAATTGAGCGGCTTCTGTGAGTGCCCAACTCAGGTAGCGATTGCCATTTTTACGGTTGCCACACCCTTTGCTTTTACCGTCGGACAACCGCTTCGAGGGCACACACCGACAGTAGGAAGCAAAATTGCCGACTTTTGGAAAACGCCCGATGTCACCGACTTCCAGCATGATAGTCATAGCCAGGATGTTACCGATACCGGGTATTGTCAGCAATTGCCTGAACCCTTTATTGAGTTTGACCTTCTGTAGGATCGCCTTCTCTAAACGTTTAATCTTCTCCTTCAGAAAGTTGATTGTGTCCAAATTTGCTTGGGCAGTGAGAACCAGATACTCTTCTTTTAGCCACTTCTCTAATGCTTCGACGGAGAGATTGCGAATGTCACCTGCGCTTATTTTTATACCACAGCACCGTTGAATGAAAGATTGTAGGCTCAAGATGTGAGCGGTCTTGTGCCGGACTAAAAACATCCGTTTGCGGGCCAGGTCACGCACCGGCCGATGCTCTTTTGGGTAAATATATCCTTCGGGCAAAATACCGAGTATGAGAAGTTTGGCCAGAAAAAAGGCGTCATGCTGATCGTCACTGTACTTTAACCCTTCATATTGTTTGATGGCAGCCGGGTTGGCCAGGTGCGCCGTGCCATATCCAGCATCCATGAGGCCATCTACGAGCCAGGACCAGTTGTAGGTAGATTCAACAACAAATCCCCTTAATCGTTTTTTGAAGGGCTTTAAAATTTGAAGGATCTGGTCAAGATCATTGGATACACGTTTTTTAAAGACACGGTTAAGTGCATCGTCCATAATTCCGATGTAAGTATTTCTTGAATGAAGATCCAGACCGGCATACAGTTCCATAGGGCACCTCCTGGTGTTATAGGGTTATGGTTGCGGTTAACCCTTTATAACGAATCGCTGTGTCATTTGCGATTGGGAGGTGCCTTTTAGATGATTATCAAGAAGATTACAGGATAGATATGGTAATCACAAATAATTTAATGATGCCCCAAGTTGCTTTAGATAGCAGAAAGCAAACATGCAGATTTTTCAAGAAATACCATCCGAATTGAAGTTGTGATCGTTAGATTTTTATTGCGATATATTTTTATCCTTCATTTCACTGTCAGTCGGCTATACCAGTAGAGTCGAGGATGGGCGCGGTAGCATAAAGCCCCGTTTCCCATCCCCGCTCATCAAACCGGACATGCGGAGCTACCGCATCCGGCTTCCCGACTGGCTTCACCGTAAGGCATACGGCGGGAGGCATTTCTCATTGGATACCTCGCAAGTGCATCAAATGCCATTGCACCTTCGCCCTGCGGTAAAGCTTTCTCTGGAAAGTCCGAAGATATCAGGTGTTTAGTAGACCCGAAGGCCAATCACCGCATCTCGTTTCCTTCGAAAGCACGCCAGAAGTAAGGGCCCTTCCCTCCACCGGCATTACCCGGCTTCAACGGTACTATGGCCCTCTCCGACTCCCGCCCAGACCAGCACCAAAAACACTGTTGCGGGTCGCGACTCCGCGTCCGGGACGGGTCTCCCACGTTACCCAAGATACCTTCCTGACATGCTGTCCCAATTACCCCGATGAACCGGAACAGGTGGGTCGGTTACAGCCCTGTTCCGCGGCGGCCTTCCCCGAATGTAGGGCGGGTCGGCATTCACGACTGTACTTTCGAGGCCTTCCCAAGGTTCACTCGCGTTACGGCCTGCCAGGTTGCTGCAGCCCTTGCGGCCTACATCTGTCCCCAGAGCTTCAGCAAGAGGATCTCTCCAACCCACTGTCTGGGTAGCTACCGGGATGAACCGACAATTTCCCGGGCGGGACTTGCACCCGCTGGTAACTTGCGCCCTCGTGGCGCACCTACATATTGTGGTGACACATTGGACGAAAAAATCATAACCTGTGTATGTTTTGCTATCCAATCTGCATGTTTCCCTAATTTCAGGAGCAGGCACGCAATCTCAAATTTGATCCCTTGCTGAATAATGCAGGTTTGCGTATGCATTATAAACCAATGGAGAACCATGATATTTACCTGCTTTGCACTTCAAGTCTCCAGATTTGGGGATTATTTAATTTAATTACCTTTTGTTCAGGACATAAGCCGACCACAAGATTATAGTCTCCGCCTAAGTTAAAGGAACACTGTCGCATGCAATTTGCACTGGCAATCTTATCATTACTTAATAGATATTTATATAAGTTTAATTTATCAGTTACATTTACTTGTCCTTTTTTAGCATAAGTGGCAAAGTACAGGACATCGATGACCCGAGTCTAACGGTAAAAAAGCTCACGACATCGATGACCCAGAATGAAAAAAAACCGACTATACACCAAGCTTGTAGTCAAAAGAGGTATCCAATTCACCACCGAAATATAACTGCAACCTATAATTCTCGGTAACTA
>CAVRBA010000041.1:0-38166 GCA_963719015.1 uncultured delta proteobacterium
AGACAACTCCAACAAAACACAAGTTCTGACCAACTTTGTGAGCCTTGCTATAACAGTTGACCTATCATCTGCTCGATTCGATTGAGATTGCCAGAACATATCGTCACAGACGGTGCGTTTTCCTGCACTTGGCATACTGGCAAGATATCCCAAGATATCCCACGCCGCGCTCATTTCGGCCCCCATACATCAAAATCATCCAGTTTGATAATTATTTCCGTACTTATGTAGCGTCTGCATAATTGTCATATTTGGTATAAAAAGCAGACTTTTCCCGATTGGATGAATAATAGGTACTTTTAGATTCTAATAACCTGGAAATGTAGAATTGTTCTATTTTTCAAGCAGATATGCTACAATTTTAAGTGAAATTTAAACAATTGATTCACAATGATCAATTTGAGCGTTTGCCGCTACAAGGGGAAGTCGTGCAAAAAAGCAGCAGCTACATAATAACTAAGTTCGGTGGAGATAGACGATGAAGACTCAAGTAACATTTCGATCAATGAATTTCCCTCCGTACGATGGCGAAGAAGAGCAGATCAACCCAGGACTTTGGGGTAAAAGGCTGGCCGAGTATCTTGTCGATAAATTGGAGTCACATGGCATCGAGACGGAAGAGATCATTGCGGAAGATTGGGGATGGTGCGTTCCGATCAAAAACGAAGGATTCCGTCTCGCAATTTGTTGTGGGCACCAACATGGCGATGACGACGAGTTTTTATGCTTCACCGACCCAGAAACACCAATCATCCGGAAACTCTTCAAGAAAATCGACGCAACACATGAACTCACGCGCGTTGTGGCCGCCATGGGGCATATACTTTCATCGGATCCAGGGATAACTAATATTGAGTGGACAGAAGTGGAGAAATGACACCGAACAAGGCTAATGCAGCCGACGCAAAAAAAGGCTGCGCGGCTGATTGCCAACGTTCGTCCCAAGAAAGAAAAATATTATGTTAGCTATGATTCTAAAACGCATACTTGGGATCGTTTCTCTTTTGATCGGTGTAGCTCTCTGCGTATGGTTTATTTATAATCAGTTTGTCCCCACTGACGCATACAAGACCAATTTCCCCAGTGTGTTTAAACTGATCCTTCCGATTGCATGCATCGTAGTTGGTTGGAAATGGGTAGGCAGTAAGGGCAAATCCGACCGTACTACACTTAAATCTTTCCCACGTCGCTCGATCATGATATTTGGCAATCTTCCATTCCAAGGGCACCGAGGCAAGATTGAATCGATCGCCTTTTCTCCCGACGACAGGTTTGTGGTGACTGGAGGCACGGAGCGATCATACGGACCCGATCGAGTGGCCAGAGTCTGGCAAATCCCCAGCGGCCGCCTCGTGAAGAAACTCAAGGGGCACCGAACGGGAGTCCTCAGCGTGGCCGTTTCCCCGGATGGCACAGCGGTTGCCACGGGTGACGACGTGGTTTGGAAGAACGAGAACCAGTTGGAGGGCAGTTGCATCCGAATCTGGGATGCGCGGTCAGGGCGGGAGACGAAACGCTTTGGCGGGGAATTATTCCGAGTGGAAGCCCTGGCTTTCTCTCCGGACGGTCAGTTCCTTGCCAGCGGCAGCAGCAACTACTTGCCGCATGCACCTGCCTCCGATGGACGCTGTCTACGGTTGTGGGACTGGAAAGCGGGCCGGGAAGTTCGCAGCCTGGGTGAGCACACCGCTTCGGTCGAGTCCATTTCTTTCTCTTCGGACGGCAAGTGGGTGGCATCGGGGAGCGACGGCATGACTGCCGCCGGGGGACTATACCAGGTTCCGACCATCCGACTTTTCAAAACCGCTACGGGCCGCGAGTGGACCCAATTATCCTCCTACCTCAACGGGGTAAACACTGTTGTTTTCTCCCGGGACGATAAGCGGCTGCTATCGGGCGGGGGTTATGAGTTGCTATGGTGGGATCTCGCGTCCGGAACTGTTAAACACCAGTTCGACCCTGGTCTGAGAACACTCGTTTGCTGCGCGGCCGTGTCTCCGAACGGTATGTGGGTGGCGGCAGGTTATGGCGGCCAAAATGAGCCGGGAGCCCCTCGCGAGGATTGCTGCGTGCGCCTCTTCGACGCCAAATCTGGAGCCGTAGTGACGCGGTGGGAGCATGAGGAGCCGGTGCAAGCCATTGCCATTTCGCACGACTCCCGATGTGTCCTCGCCGGCGAAGAGAGAGGGACGCTCCGGTTGTGGCAGACGCCGGGATGACCCGCTGCAGTGCGTCAATAGGCTCTGTGGATAATCTGAAATACAACAATGGACGAACAAAGCAGTCCACACCGTCCGCTGATCGCGGCGGGTGACTGCGGGCGTTAGGCAAACTTTTGCTTTCTGCTATAAAGCGTAACTTTTTAAAAAATCTGAATACGTGAAGGCCGACTATAACATATGGTAGTTGGCCTTTCTCGATTATAGTTATGATAAGATCGATTAATCTGGAAAAATCCGAGCTTGCAAAAACCTTTTGTATGAAAATGAAATCACACGATTTGCCGCTACTTAGAACGGCCAATTTGATATAATTTAAAAACAAAACAAAATGTCACACATGTAAAACTAAATACGTGAGTGACACTTTGTTTTGTTTTTCTGTATTTTATAACCTATTGATTTTATTGGACGGCCATTGACACTATATTTTGGTCCTTGCCATCCTCCCTCCCGTCATGCCGTTTATTACGTTTCCGGTTTTGATACAGGTTCACGACATCAAAGTCAATGCAGGAAAACCGGCGTCCCGATGAGAGCCTCCGCGAAATTCCATAGGGGGCCTTGTACCCAAAATACCATTTCACGGCCGACTATTAAAACAGATTTACAAAGATATCCACCCCTGATAGTCTGACAACCCTTATGGCAGACCTGCTTCGCACACCAGCTGAGATTTCCGGTGGACCGCTCGTTTCATGCAATCTTTTCGAACAGTCACAAGAATGCAATATTATCGTTAGGATATGGTATTCAGAATATCTGCTGTCTAGTGAACACGGCGCCGATAAAATCTGCTGGTTAACAAAAGTCATCCATGATCGAAATGAGATCAATAATTGAATCCGTCGACGTCCGGAGGGGTTACCTTTACGTAATTCTGGCCGCTGTTCTATGGGGTATCTCCGGTTCCGCGGCCAAGTTCCTCTTCAACAGCGGGATATCCCCCTTCCAACTTGTGCAACTCAGACTCACTATTGCCGTGCTGGGACTGCTGGTCTGGCTGTCCCTACGCAACCCGGCTCTGTTGCGGATTGCCCCCCGGGACATATGGTACTTTGCTCTTTTCGGTACTGCCGGGATAGGCGCCTGTCAGTTCACCTACCTATACGCCATCAGCAAAATCCATGTTGCCGCCGCGATATTGCTGCAGTACCTGGCACCGTCATTCATCGCCCTGCATGCGGTCGTCATCACCCGGGACCGCTTGAGTCCTTCAACAGTGTTGGCTCTATCAGTGGCGACTGTGGGATGCTATTTTGTGGTCGGTGCCTACGACCTCGAGTTCTTAAGCATGAACCTGGCCGGCGTTGCCAGTGGCATCCTGTCAGCCGTTGCATTCGCGTGGTACTCGATCCACGGGGAATACGGCATGCGCCGTTACAGTCCCTGGACGGTGTTGTTCTATGCGATTTTGTTCGCCGCGCTCGTGTGGAACCTTCTCCATCCGCCGCTGGAGGCGTTTTTTCATCCATACACGACCGTAGAATGGGGCTGGATTTTATACATTGGCGTCATGGGCACCCTGCTCCCCTTCGGACTCTATCTGGAAGGCGTCAATCTGATCCGCTCGACCCGTGCCAGCATCACGGCCATCCTTGAGGCGATTACCGCCGGTGCGATCTCTTTCTTTTTCCTCAATGAACGCATGCATACGCTCCAGGTTTTCGGTGGCTGTCTCGTCATCGCCTCCATCATCCTGTTGCAGTTCAAACAGGAACGCGACGAAAAGGCACCGGCCTTGATCCGGGCCCGAAGCCAGGAATAGAAGAACATCGATCAACACAGCTTGCCCAAAAGGATGGCAAGCCGCAAGATCTTATACCGACGGCTAAAACCAGGCAGAGAATCGATTGACTCAATTAACTGCTTTTGAAAAACGCCTCAAGCGGCAGGTCATCGCTCGACCAGCCGAATTCTTCGCTGTAACGGCGCCGGGTCTCGAACCACTGTGCCTGCAGGAAATGCAAGCGTTGTCCCTGTCCACTTCGAAAAAAAGCGTGACCACCGGTGGCGTCACCTTCGCTGGGCATCTACAGGACTGCTACAGGGCCAACCTCTGCCTGCGCACGGCCAACCGGATTCTCATGCGCATCAACGCTTTCAAAGCATCCAACTTCCGTACCCTGGAAAAAAACCTATCCCAATTCCCCTGGGAACTCTACCTGCAACCGGGGACACTTCCTGGCCTTCAGATCACGACCCACCGATCCCGCTTGCACCACAGCGGTGCGGTCGCCGATCGGTTTCTGTCCGGCATCACCCGCCGATGGAGTCAAATGGCGATCGAATCACCACCGGACAACAGCGGGCCCTATGACCAGAGGCTCTTTGTTCGAATAATGAATGACAGATTTACCGTTTCCCTGGACAGCAGCGGGGGAAATCTATACCGGCGCGGCCTGAAGAAAGATGTCGCCGCAGCCCCTCTGAGGGAAACCGTCGCTGCGGCCGTGCTGATGCTGGCGAACTATTCCCCGCCGGAACCGTTGGTTGATCCGATGTGTGGCTCCGGTTCATTCTCTCTCGAGGCCGCAATGCAGGCCCGGAAAATTCCAGCCGGCTGGTTAAGGGAATTTGCCTTTTACGATTGGCCGGTCTTCCGCCTCACCAGAAAACGCTGGAATTATATCCGCAAAGGCCTGCAGCAGGTAATCACCGACACCAAAGCCTCCGCCATATTCGCGGCCGATATTGATCCGACAGCCTGCGACGCCCTGGGAAAAAACAGTGCCGATAGCGGTTTCTCTCAGACCATACGTGTTTCTAACCGCGATTTTTTCAATCTGCTCCCGGAAGAATTCAGCCGCACGCCCGGGTTGTTGACCCTGAACCCGCCTTTTGGTCGCCGTATGGGCTCCATGGGGCAAAGCAACCGTATGTTTGATAAGTTGCTAAATCAAATGAAAACCAAATGGCGCGGCTGGAAAGTCGGACTGGTCGTTCCACGGCAGAGCCTTCTTAAGAAAATTCCCTTTTCTACCAGGCATCTGTCAATTCACCATGGCGGACTGCGACTCTTCCTTGTCGCCGGGAGAATTCCCGATTAAATGAGGGACAATAAAATAAGCGAGATCCTGAAATGACACGCCCAGCTAAGAATGTCCGTTTTTCCTGCCCCCTTGACTGCTTTGACGTTTGCGGGCTGGTGGCAACGGTGGTCGACAAGCGCGTCGTAAAAATCCGGGGCGATAGGGATCACCCCTTGACCCGTGGTGTGTGCTGCATCAAAGGATTGAAACTGCTTGAACGACTCTACCACCCGCAGCGATTGACATCTCCCCTCAAAAGAGCCGGCCGTGAATGGGTCCCGGTATCCTGGCCGGAAGCCCTTGACGAAATCGTTTCTAAGCTGAGCCAGACGATCGGGGAATTCGGCTCTTCAGCCATCCTTAATTACGCCGGCGGCGGCCATGGGGGCCTGGCCAAAAAAGTGGACGAGATCTTTTTCAACTATCTTGGCGGGGTCACTGTGCCACGCGGCAGCCTGTGCTGGGGTGCAGGAATTGCGGCCCAACGTTACGATTTCGGTGAGGTCCGCGGTCACCACCCCGCAGACCTTGCCAATTCCAAGTTGATCATCCTGTGGGGCCGCAACCCAACCGATACCAACAGGCACCTGGTGCCATATATCCAAGCGGCCCGGAAATCCGGCGCAACGATCGTTCTGATCGACCCCCGCCGATCAGCCTCGGCCGAACTCGCCGATCACCACCTAGCGGTACGCCCAGCCACAGACGGTGCCCTGGCCCTGGGTCTGGCGCATGCGATCATTACAAGCGGCCGATACGATACCGAATACATAAAAAAGCGCGTGTATGGATTTGAGCGTTTTCGGCAGACGATTCAACCATGCACGCTCCAGTGGACCGCTGAAGTGACCGGAATTTCCCAAGAGACAGTGACATGGCTGGCTCAATTATACGCCGAGAAAAAGCCTGCCAGTATCATTATCGGATACGGCCTTCAGAGATACGGCAATGGCGGGAACACCGTACGCAGCATCGACGCTCTTGGCGCCATTACTGGAAACATTGGTGTCAGCGGGGGCGGCATCAACTATGCCAACTGGTTTTTTCCCGACTATATTGGAGGTGAATTCAAAAACAGTCAGGCTCAAGCCCGAAATCGGCGGACGTTCTCCATTGCACGCCTGGCCGAATATCTGGAAACGGAGGACAGCCCGCCCATCCGATGCATATTCGTTTCAAAGGCCAACCCGCTGGTCCAGGGTCCGGACATCAACCGAACCACAGCGGCGTTCACAGCAATAGATTTCAAGGTCGTGATCGATTTATTCATGACCGACACGGCCCGTCACGCCGACCTTATCCTGCCCTGCACCAGCGTGCTCGAGGAAGAAGATATCATTTTTTCCAGCATGTTCTCGCCCTATGTCAATTATTCCGGTCGGGCGGTTTCCCCGCCGGCAGGCGTCATGGGTGAATACGAAATCTACAGAGAGCTATCGGACCGCTTGGGGCTTTCGGAATATCCCCGATACGAACGCCGGAAGTTTTTGGAGGAAGCCATTCGTCCGTTGACAGAGACTTGCGGTGTGGCACTCGAAGACCTGAAACGCGCCCCCTTTTTTCTTCCAGATCGGGCGGTTCCCTGGCAGGACGGCCAATTTGCAACACCCAGCGGCAAGTTCGAGCTCTACTCTGAACATGCGTTGACTGACGGCTGCAGCCCGGTGGCGACATACGTCGCGGCCGCCGCAGGGAATCCAGAATATCCTCTGAGGCTCTTGACGCCTCACCGGCGTGATTCAATGCACTCCCAGCACTTTGCTTTCATCGATGATATGCCGGAAGCCATGGTCAGTCCTGAAACGTTGCGGGCCTTCCGTCTCACGGACGGCGCGCGTGCCAAAGTATTCTCCGATCAAGGCTCGCTGCTGGTTAAGATCAGATGTGACAGCGGCGCAGCGGCGGATGCGGTAACAATCGAGCAGGGGTGGTGGAACAAGAGCGGTTCTGTCAATGTATTGACCGCGGACCGGATTTCCGAAATGGGTGAGCAGGCTGCGTACTACGATTGTTTCGTGAGCGTGGCGCCGGCAGCTGAAAATTTGAAATGATCGAAAGGAAGGCAAGCTGATATGCAAAACAACACCCTATCAGCAGAGCAGGTCGCGTCCATTAAAGATCGCGTGCTCAAAATCCCCATTGTTAACACGCTCTCTTTAGAGCTTGTGTCCCTTTCCAAGGGGTTCTGCGCTGTGCGGGTACCCCGGCAGCGGAAATACGACGGGGTTTTCGAGTCTTATCACGGCGGCTTATTAATGACGGTGGCCGACAGCACAGCCTGTTTTGCCATATTCACCGAAACCGGGCCGAACATACGGCTGACCACCACCGATATGAACATCCGTTTCCTGGCGCCGTGTTTCAGCGATGTCACAGCCGAGGCCCGCGTGATCAAAACCGGCCGCACCCTGTGCCCGGTGGCTGTCGATTTGTATGATGCGACCCGCACTCACATCGCGGTGGCCCAGGTGACGTATATGCTGCTCGGGTCCATGGTGACGGATAGCAACCCATAATGCATGCCATACGCTCCCGCAGCACGGTCTTCTGGGCATTTACCATTGGTGCGCTCCTGGCCATCGCCTGTTCAAAAGGCTTTCCGAAACTTACATCCGACGGGTCCCCTGCATTCGGTTCGGGAATATCCTATCTTGGCGACCTGGCCGATAACACCATTACCGAAGCCAGTGGCATGGTCTCCTCCGGTCGACAAAAGGATCTGTTATGGATCGTCAATGATGGGGGCAACCCGCCGATGATCCACGCCGTCGGCCTTGACGGATCGAACCGCGGCCGGGTGCACATCCGTAACGCCCGCAACAAGGACTGGGAGGATCTGGCGGCATTCCACTACGACGGGCGACCCTACCTGCTGATTGCCGATTGCGGTGATAACGACCGTCGCCGGAAATCCTGTTTTTTATATATCGTGGAAGAACCCCGGATTGATTCAACGGACACACTCGCTGAGTTCTCGGTGTCTTGGACATGGCAAATTGAATATTCCTATGTCGATGGCCCACGAGACTGCGAAGGGGTGGCTGTCGACATGGCCAACCGGCAAATTCTTCTCCTAACCAAGCGGACTGTCCCCCCTATCGTCTATGTGCTACCGCTACTTCCAGCTGAAAAAGATAAATCCCTGCTGGCCCGCCCTCTGGCGCAAGTAAATGGTATCCCGGCTCCCAGCCCGAAAGATTTGGCTGAGGACCCCCTGTTCGGCCGTTTCCGATCCCAACCGACGGCTATGGACATTTCTCCGGATGGAAAGATAATCGCGGTATTGACCTACAAGCGGCCTTATCTGTTTTACCGTCAGGAAAACGAAAGCTGGCCGCGGGTCTTTGAGCGCCCTCCCAGCCCGCTGGTCATGCCACCGATGCGCCAAGCCGAAGCCATGTGTTTCAGTCCGGACGGAAAGGGTCTTATCGTGACGTCGGAAAAACTTCCGGCCCCCCTGTACCGGCTGGACATCATGCCGTAAATTCTTATTTTCTCGACTGCCAAGGAAAATAAAACAAACCCTGGGAGAGGCATTTCTATATGACACCCGATATTGCTTTGACGCTTTTTATATTGGGAACGGCTGTTGTCCTGCTCATTACCGAATGGATTCCCATGGAGGTGACCGCGCTACTCGCCCTCGGGGCTGTAGCATTGACAGGACTGGTCAGCTCGGTCGATGCGTTGGCCGGTTTCAGCAACCCTGCCGTAGTCACCGTATGGGCCGTCTTCATTTTAAGCGGCGGTCTGACGCTCACCGGTGTAGCCAACATCATCGGCAGCTTCGTTCGCCGGATTGCCGGTAAGAGCGAAATCTCGATGATCGTCGTCATCATGCTCAGCGCCGGCGTCATGTCGGCGTTCATGAACAACGTGGCGGTGGCCGCTCTCATGCTACCGGTGGTCATGGGTCTCGCCCACCACACCGACACACCGCCCTCTCGATTGTTGATGCCGCTGGCCTACGGGAGCCTTCTCGGTGGACTGACAACCCAGATTGGTACCCCTCCCAACATCCTGGTTACAGATGCCTTACAGGAAAATGGATTCAAGCCGTTCTCCTTTTTCGATTTCACACCGGTCGGACTGATCGTTATGTTCAGCGGCATCGCTTTTATGGCTTTGGTCGGCCGCCACATGCTGCCCCGACGCGATGTCGTCAAAGACTCCTCCGGCCAGCACGGAGATTTGAGCGACCAGTATGGCATCCGGCAACATCTCTTCTCTGTGAGGGTTCCGCCGAACTCTCCACTGGTCGATAAGTCCCTTGCCGCCAGCCGCATGCGCTCAGCGGTCGGATTGAACGTCATCGGCATCACGCGAAAAGATCATACATCAATGGCACCCGGGCCATCGGAACTCCTGAAGGCCGGCGATCTGCTGACAGTTGAAGGTCGGATAGATAATTTCATGGAGGTCAGCAATTGGAACCGCCTGGTCGTTGAGGATGAACCCATCAACTTTAACAGCCTTCTGGCGGAAGACCTGGACATTGTCGAATGCCGAATAGTGTCCGGTTCAAAGTTCGCCGGTCAGACGTTGTTAACACTTGATTTCCACAATCATTATGGCGCCATTGTCCTGGCCCTTCGTCGCGGTGACAGCGTTAAGCGCGTAGACCTTCAGCATATTCCTCTCGTGATAGACGACGTGCTCCTGATCTTCGGACGAAAAGAAAAACTGGCAAACCTGCAGGAACACGACAAGACAGATCAATTCCAGACGGTCCCCCCCAAAGATATCGGCACGGTTTACAGTCTTGACAGACAGTTGCTGGCCATGCAGGTTCCCAAAGACTCGGTCCTGGTCGGAAAGACCCTCAAGGAGAGTCGACTGGGAGCAGCGATGGGAATCCGGGTTCTGAGCATCAAGCGGAAAAGCGGCCGGCTGATCACCCCCGAGCCCAACGAGGTCCTGCAACCCGAAGACCACCTCATCGTCGAAAGTCGCAGGGAAGACATCTTGATCCTGGAGGGCCTGCGGGGGCTCCAAATCGAACGCAGGGTCGCACCAAAGATAGAAGATATGACTGCCGGTGACACCGGTATGGCCGAAGCCATCCTTTCTCCCCAAACAACGCTGGTTGGAAAAACCTTACGGGAATTGGCCTTCCGGGAAAAGTATGGCCTGAACGTTCTTTCTGTCTGGCGCCAAGGGGAAGCTCTCTTCAGCGATTTACCGGACCTGCCTCTCCGTTTCGGTGATGCGTTATTGTTGTTTGGCCCCCGCCAGAAACTGCAACTGCTGGGACGCGAACCCGACTTTATTGTCCTAAGGGAAATCGTCCAGGAAATCAGTCATCCCGGTAAAGCAAAAACCTCGACCCTGGTCATGACCGCTGTTCTTCTACCCGTCATCATGGGTTGGGTCCCGATATATATAGCGGCTGTCATCGGTGCGGCGCTCATGGTTCTGACGCGCTGCCTGACCATGGAAGAAGCTTACCGGCAGATCGAGTGGAAAGCGGTTTTTCTCATCGCCGGCATGCTGCCGCTCGGAACCGCTCTCGATCAAACCGGCGCAGCGAAGCTCATTGCCGAAGGGGTGGTGGCCCTTGTGGGACCTTACGGCCCCAACGCCGTGATGTTCGGCCTGGTGGCCTTGACCTTCCTGGCAACTTGCTTCATCCCAACTGCAGCTCTGATCGTTCTCATGGCACCAATTGTGTTCAGCACGTCCGCCAACATGGGGCTTTCGCCCCACGCTTTGCTGATGGCTGTGGCCATGGCAGCTTCGGCCAGTTTCACGACACCCATCGCTCACCCGGCCAACATACTTGTCATGGGCCCTGGTGGCTACCGCTTTATCGACTATCTTAAAATCGGCGGAATTCTGACCATCGTCATTCTGGTTGTCATTATCTTCACTGTACCCATTTTTTGGCCGCTACAACCCTGATGCGTTCACCACTCAGTGATCCGCAGCATCGTCCGGCGCGGGAGGTCATATGGTGGTTGTCAATAAACGTTCCGTTATTCGAACGTTTTTTCTACAATCAATTATACCAGCCTTCCGTGTTTCGAAATTTATTTACAAAAAGAAGTATAAGCGCCAACTACTGCGGATATCACGATCGACCCTCGCTTGACAACCACGGTTCAAGTGATAACTTGTGGGCAAAAAATCGAGGTGGCAGATGAAAGTCATGATTACCGGCGGTTCTGGATTCGTGGGTTCAGCTTTTGCCAGAAAACTCCTGGAACAGGGGCATCACGTGGTCGCCACCGGTACGTCTCGGCAGCACAAGACCGTGAATCATGAGAATTTCCGTTACGTACAGGCGGATACCACTCGTGAGGGAAACTGGCAGACTGAACTTGAAGAAGTCGATGGTGTCGTCAATCTAGCCGGGCGCAGTATCTTTGGGCGCTGGACCAAAAAGTACAAAAAACAGATCTATGACAGCCGGATTCTGACCACCCGTAATGTGGTGGATGCCTTGGCGGTAAGAAAAGGAACTTTCCTCTGCAGTGCATCGGCGGTCGGATACTACGGCAGTCGGGGGGACGACATTCTGACGGAAACCGAGCCTGCCGGAGACGGATTCCTGCCCCAGGTCGGGAAGGACTGGGAAAGTGAAGCCTTTCGGGCCGAAGAACATGGCGTTCGTGTCGCCGCCATGCGTTTCGGAATCATTCTCGGCAGAGGTGGTGGCGCCATGGAAAAGATGGTGCCGGCTTTCCGGATGTATGTCGGCGGTCCGTTGGGAGATGGGAATCAATGGTTTCCTTGGGTTCACCTATCCGACATCACCGGAGCCATAAATCACGTCATCGACAATGAGCAGTTAACGGGTATATTCAACTTCTGTTCGCCCAACCCGGTACGCAATCGCGAACTGGCCAAAACCTTGGGGCGAATTCTGCGTGTACCGGCTGTGATGCCGGCCCCGAAATTCATGGTTCGCCTGGCCCTGGGCGAGATGGCCTCGGCCCTGTTCGACAGTCTGCGCGCGCAACCCGAAAATCTACTGAACAGCGGCTATGTATTCAAATATCCAGGATTGGAAGACGCGATTCAACAGATTGTTCAGTAGGGTTTACGGATACGGTCGCATAAAAAGGCGGTGATATGCCTGAGTAGGATCACTGCAAGGTAAAACCGGTATCTTCAATTCCATCATCTCAAAAGTAGGTATAGGTTCCATCATAAGAAAGGAATGATCGACAATGTCGTTCAGCGAGTTGGATGAATCCGGCCAGAATTTTCTACTTTCTCTTTACAGAGAGTCAAAAGGTGATACCAACAATCAGATATCAATGTATGATCTCGGCTCCGAATTGGGCTTGGATCGCGCCGATACATCCAAGCTTACGGAAGACCTTATGGGTTGGTCGCTGGTGGAGCTGCGGACGCTGTCTGGGGGCATCGCTATTACGCATTCTGCCGTAGCGGAGCTCGAAGAACTCGGCTATGGGTCTGCCGGGACGACAGAGGCAACCGTTCGTCTTGGCAATGACCGGATCGTTTCAGATGATGTGCGCCAGGCCATCGAACAGGTGACCGGTGATGTCAAACTGACTGCCGGCCGCCTGGGGCTTCAGTACGAAACCCTGTCGGAGTTGATGGCCGACCTGAAGACTATCGATATCCAGCTCGAATCTGCACGCCCGAAAACGGCCATTCTGCGTGAATGCTTCCGCTCGATCAAATCCGTTCTCGATGCAACCGACGATGAAGAGACGGTTATCCGTGTTAACGGCCTACTTGGGGAGTAATTTATGGCCGCAAAAAAATATTTGAAGCTGGTAAGCTGGAACGTCAACGGTCTAAGGGCCGTTATGAAAAAGGATTTCCTGTCCGCTGTCGGAGTTCTGGATGCCGATATTTTCGGTATCCAGGAGACCAAGCTTCAGGAGCACCAGCTCACCGATGACATGCGCAACATACCGGGCTATACGGCCTTTTGGTCACACGCCGCTGTAAAAAAAGGTTACAGTGGCGTTGGTGCCTATACGCGGCTCACGCCAAATAGGGTTAACAGCCAACTCGACAAACCGGAGTTCGACGCCGAGGGCCGAATGGTCGAACTGGATCTGGGCGATCTCGTCTTTTTCAATGTCTATTTTCCAAACGGTCAGATGAACGCAGAACGCCTCAAATTCAAACTCGACTTTTATGAAACATTTTTCGCGTATACCGATCGACTCAAAGAAGAAGGGCGCAGCCTTGTCATCACCGGTGATTTCAACACCGCCCATAATGAAATCGATCTCAAGAATCCAAAGGCCAATGAAAACACATCCGGTTTTCTGCGGATAGAACGGGATTGGCTGGACCGTATCGTCGAACGCGGTTATGTCGACACGTTCCGACACCTGTACCCCGACACGGTGAAGTACTCATGGTGGACCTACCGATTCAAGGCCCGCGACCGGAATATCGGCTGGCGCATCGACTATTTCTTCGTAACACGGGATCTGATCGAAAGCGGGCGCATAAAAGAAGCCTTCATCGCCAATGATATCTACGGCTCGGATCACTGCCCGGTCGGACTGGTACTCGCGAGCTGACCACGACTGACAACTGGTAACATATGCCCAGAATCGTTGCAATATACGGCAGCCCACGGCGGAACGGCAACACGGCGGTTTTGCTGCGACAGTCGGTGCGCGGTGCGGTCGACGCGGGCGCAACGGTGACTGAATTCGTCTTGAGAGACCTTAAGATGTCACCGTGCCTGGAAATATATGCCTGCAAAGAATCCGGTCGTTGTGCGATCAAGGACGATTTTGAAATGGTTCGCGATCAACTTATGGAAGCAAACGGCGTAATGCTTGCATCACCGATCTTCTTTTATACGGTCAGCGCGCAAATCAAAATACTGATGGACCGCTGCCAGTCTCTCTGGGTAAAGAAATACTGGATCGACAAAATTCCTTTTCGACAGTGGACCGCCACCCGCAAGGGGCTCTTCATATCGGCGGGCGCTACCGGCGGTAAAAAACTCTTCGACGGCGCCCTGATGAGCGTGAAATACTTTTTCGATGTTCTCGATACGGACCTGTGGCGCTCTCTTCTCTACAGGGGACTCGATTTCGAAGGTGATGTAAACCGCTTCCCGCAATACCTGGATGAGTCATACCAGGCCGGTCGGCAACTAGTGGAAGCTCTCGAAAATCACGACCAGGTGCAGCGGGAATGACGCGAATCACCACCATGGATACGACGGCCAAATGTTGCCTGAATTTTGTATGCGCGGGGAGAGTGAAAAGAAAAAAACAAGGTGAACAAGAAAATGGAATTTGAGCAGATTCAACTGGAAAAGCAAGAAGATTACCTGAAGATTTTGGCCCAGAGTCCCCAAATATCTTCCGATTACAGTTTTTCGAACCTTTTTGGATGGGCGGATGAATATGATCTGACATGGGCATGGGATGCCGATCTGGTATGGATCAGGCAAGCCAAACCGGAGGCTCTCATCTGGGCCCCTATCGGGCCCTGGAATTCAATTGACTGGCAATCCGTAACCGATCGCACGGTGGAAAACGGCACCTGCTTCGTCCGGGTGCCGGAAGTATTGGCCAAACTCTGGGAACAGGCTCTGGGCAAAAGGATCGTTATCAAGGAAGATCGCGACCATTGGGATTATCTTTACGACGTGAAGGAACTGGTCGATCTGAAAGGCAACCGTTTCCACAAAAAGAAAAATCTGCTCAAGCAGTTCATTAAAAAATACGACCATCGATTTGAACCGTTCGGTCCGAAAATGATCGAACCGGCCATGGCCATGCAGGCTGACTGGTGCAACTGGCGGGATTGCGAGTCCTCCGAAGTCCTCTCTTCCGAGAACCGATCGGTTTTCAAGATCCTCACCAATTGGAAGAGCCTGGATGGATTGACCGGCGGCGCGCTGATTGTTGAAGATATCATCGTGGCTTACACCATTGCCGAGAAGCTGACCGACGATTGTGTTGTCGTTCACTATGAGAAAGGCTGCCCGGATTACAAAGGCGTCTATCAGGCGATCAACCAGATGTTCCTGGCAAGTTTACCGAACACCTTTAAAGTGGTAAACCGTGAACAGGATCTCGGCGAAGATGGCCTGCGAAAGGCCAAGATGTCGTATAATCCGTCCGGGTTTCTTAAAAAGTATCGGATTGCATTTAAATAGATCCTTTTTCTTCGTGCACACCCAAACCCTTCTCGATGTACCCCTCCAGGTCTGCCAGCGGCAGGGCCTCCACCACGGCCTGTCCGATACCATCCAAGAGGACAAAATGGACGATATCGTTCTCGCGCTTCTTATCCTTGCGAACGGCGTCAATCATGCGGGCCGGATCGGCGGCAGGGGCAGTGGGAAGCTTCAGCCTTTCCAGAAGTTGTATTGATTCTGTCCACATCATTAGCCGTCAGCATGCCTTTGCGCATGGATATATCGGCGGCAATCACCATGCCGATGCTGACGGCTTCACCGTGTGAAATGCGCTGCAGGTGTTCGACGGCATGCCCGAAAGTGTGACCGAAATTCAGAATTCGGCGCAAACCGCTCTCTCTTTCATCCTGATTAACGACAGTCGATTTTATGGTCACCGAATCGGAAACCAGACGCTCGATGTCACCCGCCGCCAGTCTGAGGATTCCGTCGCTGTTCTGTTCCAGGAAGGCCAGCAGCGCCGGGTCCTTTATCAGGGCATGCTTGACAACTTCCGCCAGTCCGCAGAGGACTTCTTTTTCAGGCAGGGTTTTCAGCAGTTGCGGATCACAGATAACGAATTCCGGTTGATTGAATGTACCCACCAGGTTCTTGTAGCCGCCGTAATTTACGCCATTCTTGCCGCCGACACTGGCATCTACCTGGGCCAGCAAGCTCGTTGCCACGTATCCGAATCGTAAACCGCGCATAAAAGTTGAGGCGACAAAACCGGTAATATCGCAGACCACACCACCACCGATACCAACGATAAAGCTGGATCGGTCGGCTTCCAGCTCGAGCAGTCGATCGTATATCCTGTCGATAGTCGCCAGTGATTTGGACAGTTCTCCGGGTTCCAGCGTGATAACCGGTGCCGGAGGAAACTTCTCTGCATAAAGCCGACCGACGTTGCCGTCGGTGATGATGATCGGTTTCTGGTTAGGCAGGTGAGCGGTCAGGTTCTGCAACCGCTCACCGATAAGGATCGTGGATGTACCGGTAGTGCCCGAAATGCGGAAGGTTTTCATACTTGTCGCCTCGCTGTTCGAAGAAAATTACGATGGCGGTATCGTAAAATGGAAAAACAGGGCGCGTAACGCCGTATCTGATTTGTTTATACCGCTTTTCATAAATAAATTCCGAAATACGGAAATGAATTAAATTCCAAACCTGCTTGAATCATTAGAAATTCGAATTTGGATATTGTTTGCTATTTGTTTATAGATGCTTGTAATTTTTTCGATCATGGGTGCAAAAGTGTTTTAAATATCCATCGCTATTTTGACAATAAATTTTGGGGACACGACACTATATACCGTCATCAGTCAAGCGCTGGGCACGTCGTATATGGCCCTCACCTGCCGGCAAAGATCTTTGAACTGCTCCGGGTAGAGGGACTGGGCACCATCGCTCAACGCCTCCTCGGGCGCATGATGGACTTCCACCATCACCCCCTGGGCGCCGACAGCCGCGGCCGCCCGACTCAATGGAATGACCTGATCCCGCCGACCAGCGGCATGGCTGGGATCGATGACAATCGGCAGATGACTCTCCTTGCGTATCACGGGAACCGCAGAAAGGTCCAAGGTGTTGCGGCTGTGATGGGCAAAGGTGCGAACGCCGCGTTCGCAAAGAATAACCTGGGTATTTCCCCCTTCCAGGATATATTCAGCGGCCATCAACCACTCGTCAATGGTGGCCGCCATGCCCCTTTTGAGGAAAATCGGCTTCCGGGCCTGACCGGCACGCCGCAGCAGGGAAAAGTTCTGCATGTTGCGGGTGCCGATCTGAATCACATCGGCATATTCCTCCACCAGATCGAATGTGCGGTCGTCCATTACTTCAGTAACGACCGGCAGTCCTGTTTCTTCACGGACGCGCGCCAGAATCTTCAACCCTTCTTCTCCAAGCCCCTGGAAAGAATAGGGCGAGGTTCGCGGTTTGAATGCGCCGCCCCGGAAAAGCTGGGCCCCACTCTCTTTAACCTGCCGGGCAATTGTCAGTGCCTGCTGCTCGCTTTCTACGGCACAGGGACCGGCCACAATCGTAAAGTGCCCGTTGCCGATGGTCACGTTACCAACGGTCACCAAGGTGTCTTCATTTTTTACTTCGCGGCTGACAAGCTTGTACGGCCGGGTCACGGGAACGACGTCTTTGACGCCAGGGTAGCCCAGGAACAACGAAGTATCCACCGCGCCCTTGTTGTAAAGAACACCGATGGAGACCCTGTCTCCCCCCGGTATCGGCCGGGCGGTGTACCCCTTATTTTCGACAGCTGCCACAACGGCCTTGATTTCCTCTTCGGTTGCTTTTTGTTCCATCACGATAAGCATAATTCGAATTCCTTATTGATTCATTTTGGTTGATAATCCATTAATCACCGCTAAACTGCGGCCGGCGGAACCATCGGCGCAGTGCCGGCTCTTGCCGGCACCAAACCCCGGCCCCTATAAACGGGTGGCATCTTTGTATTGAGTAACCTGATCGGCAATGCGCCCTGACAGGTCCGACTGACCAATGCCGTCTTCAATTGTCCGTTCGAAAGCACTCCCGATGACAACCCCATCGGCAAAAGCGGCAATGGCGGCAACATCCCGGGGGGTTGAGATCCCAAACCCAACGCAGATCGGCAGATTCGTGGCCGCGCGCAAACCGGTGGTTTTTCCAGCAGCCTCCTCGGTATCCAGGCCATCGCTGCCGGTCACCCCGGTCTTTGAGACCAGATACAGAAACCCCGCCCCCGATTCGGCGATGCGCCGCATGCGCTCGGCTGGTGTCGTCGGTGCAATGAGCCGTATCAGGTACAGATCGCGACCCGGCCAACTGTCAGTGAGTTCGGCCGACTCCTCGGGTGGCAGATCGACCACCAGAAGACCATCGGCCCCGGCCTGAACGGCTTGATGGTAAAATTTCTCCGGTCCGAGCTGTAGAATGGGATTGTAGTAGCTGAAAAGCACAATCGGTATCGTGTACCGCTCCCGCAACTGGCGTGTCATTTCGAACACCGAGGCCAATGTCGCCCCGCTGGCCAGCGCCCGCGCCGAAGATCGTTGGATGACCGGACCATCAGCCGTGGGATCCGAAAACGGAACGCCGAGCTCGAGAATATCGACGCCGGAGCGACACATGGCGTCGATAATTTGAAGCGATGTGTCCGGTTCGGGATCACCGGCCGTCACGAATCCCACCAGTGCTTTTTCCCCGTTCTGCTTCAGCCTGTTGAAAGTCTCATCGATGCGATTCATGTCAGCTTATCTCCTTTTCCAGTAGGGAGAACACAATACCGAGATCCTTGTCACCCCTGCCGGAAAGATTGACAACGATCACTTTATCCGGCCCCAGCCGCGGGGCCGCCTCCATGGCATAGGCAATGGCGTGGGCGCTTTCCAGGGCCGGAATGATGCCCTCCAGAACGCATAGCGCCTTAAAGGCCGCCAAGGCTTGGCAATCATCGACGGCCGCATAGCGGGCACGCCCGGTCTCTTTCAGGAGAGCATGCTCCGGGCCGACACCCGGATAGTCCAAACCGGCCGAAATTGAGTGCGCTTCGACAATCTGTCCGTCGGAATCCTGCAGTAAATAAGACTTTGAGCCGTGAAGCACGCCGACCGAACCATGGCCGAGGGTGGCCGCATGCTTGCCGCTGTCGATCCCCTTGCCGGCAGCTTCGACACCCACCATTTCTACCGGATCATCCATAAACGGATGAAAAAGGCCCATGGCATTACTACCACCACCAACGCAAGCAACCAGGACATCCGGCATCCGGCCGATCTGTTCTCTGATCTGCTCTCGGGCTTCTAGACCGATGACCCGCTGGAAATCACGCACCATCGCCGGATAGGGGTGCGGCCCGGCCACAGACCCAATCACATAGAAGGTGTCGGCGACGGCACCAGACCAAAAACGCATGGCCTCGTTCATAGCGTCCTTCAGCGTCCCACTGCCGCTGCTGACTGCCTGGACCTCAGCACCGAGAAGCTTCATGCGACGAACGTTGGCCGCTTGTCGCTCGATGTCCTCCGTACCCATGAATATTCGACACTGCATTCCGAAAAGAGCGGCCACTGTGGCGGTCGCCACCCCATGCTGACCCGCCCCCGTCTCGGCAATCAGCTTGCCCTTGCCCATCGACTTGGCCAGAAGGGCCTGCCCCAGGGTGTTATTGATCTTATGAGCCCCGGTGTGGGCCAGGTCTTCACGTTTGAGATAGATTGCGGCGCCCTTCAGGGACGCGGTGAGACGACCGGCAAGATAGAGGGGCGTCGGCCGGCCGGCGTAACTGTTCAGCAGTCGATGGAATTCCTGCTGAAATTCCTGCCGTGGTGTTATACGATTATATGCCTCTTCGAGCGCCAGTATTGCCGGCATAAGTGTCTCGGCGACATAACGCCCGCCGAACTGTCCGAAATGTCCGTTAATATCCGGACCGGATTCTGCCTGTACCATCATCATTTAAAAATCCTCCTCGCTTCTTCTTGTCCGTCGGTTGCGGCAACGCCGGCAACCGCGGTCACAAATGCTTCAATTTTAGATAGATCCTTTTTCCCCGGGAAGGCTTCCACCCCTGAGCTGACGTCAACGGCATGGGGCCGACCGAGTGCGACGGCTTGACCGACGTTTGCTGGCGTCAGCCCACCGGCCAGGATCACCGGCTCATTTGCGGCAATCGCTTTGGCATCTGACCAGTTCCAAACTTGGGCCGTACCTCCCGGCAACTGTCCCCCCCCGCACTCGAGCAGAAAAGCGGATGGCGCATAGCGGGTAACCGCCTGAAAGAATGGTTCTCTTTTCTGGAAAAGGGCCTTAATCACCATCAGACCTTCATTTTTCAACTGTGCGACCGCGGCGGGCGTCTCGCGGCCATGAAGCTGCACACCGGTCAATCCACACCGCTGGGCTTTTTTTAGAATCACGTCAGCGAATTCATCGACGAAGACCCCGACAACGGCTACCCGGCGATTCACCGCCGCGGCGATCTCTTCGGCTTGCGCATCAGAGACATGGCGTGGGCTTTTGGGGTAGAAAACCAAACCGACAGCGTCGATGTCCAGCGCTGCACACCTCGCCGCCGCTTTTGCTTCGGTCAAACCGCAAACTTTTATCTGGATGGTTCTTTTCACGCTTGCTTTCCTAACCCGATGGATTCAGTATCTTGCGCTCCGATTAAGTTCTCCATAAAGCCGCGGGTGTCATTCGCCCGGACGAGGCTCTCGCCGATAAGAAAGTTGAAAATTCCCGCATCGCATATTTTCAGAATATCCTTTCGGGAGTTAATTCCGCTCTCGGCCACGCCGATTTGCCCGGGCATAAACCGTTTTGCCAACCGCACCGACGTGTTGATATCTGTTTTGAAGACATCAAGATCGCGGTTGTTGACGCCAATCAGCAATGCGCCAGCCTCTGAAGCGATGTCAAACTCTTCTTCCGAGTGAACCTCGACCAAGGCATCGACCTGCAGCTCCCGACTTAAAGCGAGGTAATCTTTGAGCTGATGTGCCGAAAGGATCCGTACGATTAAAAGAACGGCATCTGCGCCGAGAGCGACTGATTCTTGCACTTGATATGAAGATACGATGAAATCTTTGCGCAGGACCGGCAGCTCGACCGCGTTCCGGGCGCCGTAAAGGTCATCGATACTACCGCGAAAAAACTCCCTGTCCGTCAGTACCGACACGGCCGCCGCGCCTGCCGATTCGTATCGGCGGGCGTAATCCGCCGGATCAATGTTGGCGCGAATAACCCCTTTCGAGGGAGACGCCCGTTTGACTTCAGCGATGATATTCACCCCATGCAAACCGGGTTGTGCCAGCGATTTTAAAAACGGCCGAAAATCGGTCCTAACTTTGGCCCTTTGCTCGAGATCGGCCACAGAGACGGCCTTTTTCGCCGCGGCGATCTCCACTTTTTTCTTTCTAACGATCTGATCGAGTATGTGCAAACCTGTCACCCGTTTTCCCTGGTAAATGCCGCAAGGGCTTCCAGCTTGCCGGCCGCGGCCCCAGAATCGATGGCCTCTTCCGCCAGGCGGATTCCTGCAGAAAAATCGGGGGCCTTGCCGGCCGCCACCAATGCAGCCGCGGCATTGAGCAGGATAACGTTCCGCCGGGCGCCTTTCTCACCCCCCAACACGCCACGCGTGATCTCGGCGTTTAGAGCGGGATCACCACCGATCAGATCTTGCGGGTCGGCCGCTTCTCCGAAGAATTGCTCTGGTGATATATCGTAGGTACGAATCTGCCCGTCCGACAGTTCAGCAAGGCGTGTGGATGCACAAACGGAAATCTCGTCCAGGCCGTCGTGTCCGTGCACAACAAACGCACGGCGGCTCCCGAGCATTTTCAAGGCTTCGGCAAACATTTCCGTCAGTTGGGGGGCGTATACGCCAAGCAACTGGCAGTTGGCGCCGGCCGGATTAGTGAGCGGTCCCAGCATATTGAAAATGCTACGGACACCCACCTCCTTCCTGGCCGTCATGGCATATTTCATGGCACCATGGTAAAGCGGCGCAAACAGGAACCCAATCCCGATTTCGGCAATGGCCTCTTCAACAATCTCCGGGGTAGTGCTGAGGTTGATACCGAGATTTTCCAGCAGATCGGCACTGCCACACTGACTCGATACGCTGCGGTTACCGTGTTTGGCGACCGTCACGCCGCAACCGGCCACAACAAAGGCCGTGGTGGTTGAAATGTTGAAGGTATTGGCCCCATCACCGCCGGTGCCGCACGTGTCCACCACCGTCTGGCCCGGGGCCTCGATTCGCAAAGCTTTGCGGCGCATCGCCTGAGCCGCGCCGGCGAGCTCTTCAAAAGTCTCGCCCTTCGTCGCCAGCGCCGCCATAAAGGCTCCCACCTGTGAGTCGGTCACCTCTCCGGAAAAAATCATGCTGATCATCTCCGACATCTCAGACTGGTTCAGGTTTTTCCCGCCGATGATCTTCGTCAAATATTCGCGAAACATGTCCCTTCCCCTTTCAAATCGCCCGATCTTCGTTTGATGTTTGGTTGACGAAATTCCGTAATAACCGTTTACCCACCGGTGTCATAATCGACTCCGGATGAAACTGAATCCCCTCGGTCGCATGCGCCACGTGTCGGATGCCCATGATTTCGCCATCATCTGCCTCAGCAGTGACGACCAGGCAATCCGGCAGAGTCGCCTGCTCTACGGCCAGAGAATGGTAACGCATCGCAGAGAAGGGCGATTTGATTCCTTTGAAAATCTTTAGCCCGTCGGTGGTTACTGTCGAGGTTTTGCCGTGCATCAGGTGTTTGGCGGATACGACCTTGCCTCCCATGGCCGCAGCAATCGACTGGTGGCCGAGGCAGACGCCCAGAATCGGAATTTTGCCGGAAAAGTGATCGATCAAAGGCATCGAAATCCCGGCTGTCTCCGGCCGACCCGGTCCGGGAGAAATGACAAATCCCTCGGGCGCTATCGTCTCCAACTCCGGGAGAGAAACGGCATCGTTTCGAAACACGGCCACTTCCGAACCGATGATCTTCAAATACTGCACCAGGTTGTAAGTGAACGAGTCGTAATTATCAATGACGACTATCATGGTGAAACTCCTGTTAATTAGTTCAGTGGCGCCGGTTACCAATGGCGACCGCCGGCAAACCACTTATGCCACCCTTCCGTATTGCGGAATTTATTTTTGAAAAGTGGTTTAACCGAATTGAAGCAGTTCCAATGCCTTCTGAATGGCCATGGCTTTATTGACGGTTTCCATGCGCTCGCGCTCCGGGTCTGAATCGGCGACAATCCCGGCCCCGGCGCGCACGGTAAGCCGACCGTTCTCGACGCAGGCCGTGCGAATCGTGATGGCCATGTCCATGTTGCCATTAAATGACACGTACCCCACAGCGCCCCCGTAAGGCCCCCTCGCCTCTTCCTCGAGTTCGGCAATGATCTCCATTGCCCGAACCTTGGGTGCACCCGAAAGGGTACCAGTGGGAAACGCTGCCGGAATCAAATCCCAGACATCGCAATCGGACCGCAGATCGCAACAGATGTTGGACACCAGATGCATGACATGGGAGTAGCGTTCCACCACCATCAGATCGGTCACCTGCACGGTCCCGGTTTCTGCCACCCGCCCCAGATCGTTGCGCCCCAAATCCACCAACATGAGGTGTTCGGCCCGCTCTTTTTCGTCTTTAAGCAGCTCGTCGGCAAGATTTCGATCCTCCTGTTCGGAACTGCCCCTCGGCCGGGTGCCGGCAATGGGCCTGAGTGTCGCCACACTATTTTCCAGCCTCACCATGGTTTCGGGGGACGAGCCGATCAATGCCGTTTTGTCGAGATGGAGAAAAAAGAGATAGGGGGACGGGTTAATATAACGCTGGGCCCGATAAAGGGAAAGCAGATCGGGCGCCGGGTTGCAGGTAAACAGTTGCGATATAACGGCCTGAATGATGTCACCGGCCCGAATGTACTCTTTGGTTTTCAAAACTTTCCGGCGAAAGGCCTCATCATCGATCACAGGCTGAGTCGGCACCCGGCACGCCGGGCAGAGGTGTCTTCTTCCTTTACCGATTGCCCGATAAGGACGGCCAAACTCTCAATCCTCTCCAGGGCCGCAGCGTAGGCAGCAGCGCCATTGTGATGGTCCTCCAAAAAGCAGAGGACCACGATCATCAACGTGTTGGAAATATTATCAAAGATCAGTATCTCTTCAGGAACCATGAAATGTGCCAGGGGACTGTCATTCGGCAGGTCATTGGGGATATGTTCGAAAAACGAAACTGCCTCGTAAGTCAGGTAGCCAACCAGCCCACCCCAGAAACGGGGCAGTTCCGGAACAATTGCCGGTTGAAATTGTTTCATGTAACTGCGCAGATATCCCATGGGGTCCCCTTGATGGGATTCCTGCTGGGTGGTTCCCTTTTGTCGAATCTCAACATGGTCTCTGAATATTTTGAGTTGACTGCGAGAAGCCGTGCCGAGAAAACTAAATCGCCCCCAGCGCTCCCCTCCTTCGACACTCTCGAAAAGAAATGCGGGACCATCGTTGGCGTAAATTTTCCGCATGATTGTCACCGGAGTATCCATATCCGCCAGGATTTCGAGGCCCACCGGAACCACGTTTGCGGTCCGGGCGAGTTCGGTAAAATTATCTTTTCCGGGAAACTGCCGCAGTCGCATCTGCATCACCTTTCATGGAAGGTCAACATATTTATACCGCTTTCCAAAAATAATTTCCGCAATACGGAAGGGTGGTATAAGTGGTTGTAGAAAAACACGTTCGTATAACAGAACGTTGTTTTGACAACCACTAAAATATTAAAACACAAAAGGCCGGGGTTGCTCCCCGGCCTTTTATACTAAAAAACCGTGGGAGCATTCAGGCTGCCCACGGTTTTGAATCTATTTATTGCTTATTTGGCTCAATTCCTCCCGCTGGCAAGCCCAATTATCATGGCCCACCACCACCAGCAGGTAAGATCGATTTCGGTTTGATTTATGGTCATTGAAACGCTTCGCGGATTCCATCGGCTTGGCGTCGACCACATCCACCTGCACCAGCACTTGACCCTTTTTGATCTCCTTCAGCTGAGCGGCCCAGTAATTGTTCTCCACGGCGTAGATGACCACGTATCGCTCGATGGCGCCATTTTTTTGTTTTTGAGCTGCAAGGTAGCGCTGAGTGTCCCCGTTCAGTGTGAAAGCCGGAATGTTGGGCGACCATTTGATCTGGTCGTATCCGGCGGCTTCCGAAAAGTAGCGCCCCAGAGCCTGAGAGTCTCCCTTGAAGAGAATGTCGAAGCCGCCGGCTTCGAGTTCAGTTTGGTAGTTGCGAACGACCTCCAGCGCCGAGCGCCCGATCGGAACCTTGTAGGTGATGCGTGTCACCGCTCCCTCCGCTGAAAGAGACTTTGCCAGTGTCTGTGAATTCTCGGCCTGACCCAGCGGAACGGTGTGGGCTTCGTACTGCCGGTAAACATATTTGATGATTTCCGATCCTTCGTAGCGCTTCAGCGCCGGGTAATATAAAAGGGCCGGGATTGCTCCCCGGCCCTTTTATATTAAAAAACCGTGGGAGCATTCAGGCTGCCCACGGTTTTGAATCTATTTATTGCTTATTTGGCTCAATTCCTCCCGCTGGCAAGCCCAATTATCATGGCCCACCACCACCAGCAGGTAAGATCGATTTCGGATTGATTTATGGTCATTGAAACGCTTCGCATGGTTTATCCGTTGAAAAGTTTGAGCGATGCTAACGGATCCGTACAATGATTGTCAAGTATTTTTTAAATATCCCAATTCAAGATGAAAATCGGGCTAAAGTATCGGCGACAGTAAGCTCGCAAACCGCACCGCCAGTTGGAAGTGAAACGGTCGTTGGGTGTATTCCTCCAAAGCGACTTTCCTGCTACGGGCAAAATCATTCTGGAGCATCGCATCAACCTTATCGATAAAGGCTCGATCAAAATTGAGAAGTGTGAGCTCGAAATTAAGGCGAAACGATCGGTTGTCCAGATTGGCAGTGCCCACAGCAGCGCAAGTCGAATCGACCAAAAACACCTTCTGGTGCATGAACCCGGCTGTGTATCGGAATAACTGAATTCCAACAGGAATAGTATTCCGGTAAAAAGAAAAAGACGCCAGGTATACGACACGGTGATCCGGCTTTTCAGGAAGAAGAATTCGCACATCCACACCTCTGAGAGCGGCCAGTTTCAACGCTCCCAAGATCTGGCTGTCGGGAACAAAATAGGGGCTCGCAATCCAGATCCGCTCCCGGGCCGAGTTGATGGCATGCGTGAACATCAATGCGCAGGTATCAAATGGATCGGCAGGGCCGGATGGAATTATAATCGATTCTTCAAGACCCCCTTCAGATTTTGTCAAACGCCAACTGAGTTCGGGAATGCTGGAAGTCGCCCAATACCAATCCTGGACAAAGCAGAATTGGATTTCCAGCACAACCGGTCCTGTTAATTCAACATGGGTATCTCGCCAGGGCCCCAACTTGGGATGCCCCGCGACGTACTCATCCCCAACATTGTGTCCCCCGACATAGGCGATCTTGCCGTCGACAACGACAATTTTGCGATGGTTGCGGAAATTGAGCTGAAATTGGTTGGTTTTCCCCTGGGTGGTGTGGAACGCAGAGGTGATAATTCCAGCGTCCTTCATCTCTTGGGTGTAGTTTGAAGGCAGTTTGTGGCTGCCGATTTCGTCATACAGGAAATAGACCTTGACGTTTTCCCTGGCTTTGCTGATAAGTCTTGTTTTTAGCTCTCGCCCAAGCTTGTCATCCTTGATGATGAAGAATTCAACCAGGATATACTCTTTAGCGGATGCAATCCCATCGAAAATATATTGAAAGGTTTCCTCACCGTCTATCAGCAAGCGGCTTTTATTGAATCGCGTCATCGGCAAATCCACCAGCTTGCTGAGGGCTCCTTCAGATCCTGATAGTTCTTTGATAATAAGATTTTTTTCAACGGCCTCTTTGCGGCACATTTCGAAGACATGACGGGCCTTTTCATCCCCTATATGGCGAATCGTCGCATACCCTTTAAATTTGCTGCGCCCGAATATGGCATAAAGCGGCAAGGCCAACCACGGGAAAGTGACCAGTGATATTCCCCAGGCTATGGCCCCTTGGGACGTCCGGGTATTCATAACCGCATGAATGGCCGTTACAATGCCAAGAATTTCTACCAAGGTTATGACGATGGCAACAACATAAATACCCATATCTGAACTCAACGGTTCGATACCTTTCTCTGTATCCCTAAGTGGATTGGAAGGCTTAGTCGCGGATGTTCGGATGCATAGCCGGATTCAGTTGAAAAAAGCCGTAGCTCTATTTTTTAAAGTGGGAACTTGCTTTGTCAAAAGCCTCGCTCAGCGCTCTCCAGGTTTTCTCCGCCCCATCCTTCACATCATCCCAGGCGTTTTCACTGGCCACTTCAAGATCGATGATCTTTTCTTTCATGTCGTTGCGAAACTTGCTGACCTCCTTCTGTTTCTCTTCAAATTTCTTTCGTACCTCAGCGCTTTCATGCTGGGCTTGGGCTTCAAACTTGTTGCGCTCGATGTTCCAGCGATAGTTCAGATCGTCGAACTTTTTCTTCAACTGTTCCAGAAGTTCTTCCTTATTAGATGGCATGTTCATCTCCCTTTGTCGGTGTTTTTCAGATTGTCCCTATGCCATAATAACCCTTAAATAGCCAAACGGAAACGGGCCATTGGGTGATGATGAAAAAAAACTTGCCGGCCTCATCTAAATGCATAATATGTAATGATTAATTTTGTAATCACAACCAGAGTATCTTGTAAAGAGACCCTTAATATGACGATTGTCCATCCATAAACGGCCTTTTTTACACTTGACAGCGTTCTCTGCGGGTTATCGGCTGCGGCGACCGTGCAATTCACCTCGCTGCAAAGACCTGTGCGGCCCCCGCTATGGGCCAGCGGGATTTCGTATCTATTTGAAAGCATGAACGGGCTCAACTTGCCCGGTGAATATAATTCCCATTTATGAATGGGACACTCGATAGCGCCATCACTTTTTCTCGGATGGACATTAACTGAAATAAATATTTGGGAGAAAATCAATGCGAAAGAAAGTTCTCGTCTCAGTAGATAACTCGCGACATTCGAAGAATGCCGTCCAATACGCCGTTAATGCGTCGGCATTCGTCCCTGATCTGCACTATGTCCTTTTTCATGTCCAGCCAATGATCTCGCTGTTTTTGCGCGATGAAGCCCAAAAAGACATCAAAACAAAAACCGAACTGGAAAAACTTCTAAAAAAGAACAATGAAGTCGCTCGAACACTTCTTGAAGAATTACGTAACGAAATGGTGCGCCTGGGCATCAGTGAAGAGCGAATCGAAATCGTCACCCGGCAAAGGAAATTAGGACTGGCCAAGGACATTCTCGAATACAGTCAAGAAAATCGTTATGATGCGATCGTTATTGGGCGTAGAGGATTATCGCGCCTGCAGGAAATGATCATGGAGAGCGCTTCTGCCAACATAATCGAACATTCGCAGGTCACACCGGTGTGGCTGGTCGATGGTAATGCCACAGGCAGAAAACTGATGGTGGCCGTCGATGGGTCCGAAGCATCACTGCGGGCCATCGACCACCTCAGCTTCATGCTCTCCGGGGCACCAGACACTCGTTTGACTTTTTTACACGTCAGCAGCAGAGCCCGTGATTACTGCGAAGTCGATTTCGGCGATGAGCCCAGTGAAAATTTGGAAGACATCGTTGCCAGGGGGGATAAAGCCTGCATCGATCAGTTTTATGCCCATGCAATGCAAAAATTCAAAGACAGCGGCATTTCAAACAACCAGATCGAAACGATCACCGTAAAAGGTGGAAATACCGCAAAGACCGTGCTGGAATATGCAGAAAAAGGACAGTATGGGACCTTGGTTATCGGCCGGAGAGGCATTGAAAAAGCCTTTTTTATGGGTCGGGTATCGCGCTTTATCGTCAGCAGGGTTTCCGACCGGGCGATCTGGCTTGTTCCATGATGTGCGGGTGTTAACTCACAGGCCTTGTTAATAAAAGCATTTAAGATTGGAGAGCCGGGGCGTTTCCCGGCAACACTGATGCAGAAGGTGAGAAAAATCCCACAAGGCCTTATTTATAAAAGGTCTTTTACGATAGAATATGCACGACGCAATTCACCGCGTATTCTATTCGCGCCAATAGGCCGGATTATTCAGTTTGGCTGCGCAAATGACCTTACCTTTGGATGACCCCATTGCATCAGGTTTTAGGGCATGTACCATCCAGGCATCTGAATTTTCTATTGGAATGGGGAACGGCGCCTCGAATCCGATCCCGCCTGCCGGTTCAAACCCGAATCGCGGATAGTAATTCGGGTGCCCTAAGACAAACACCATATCAACACCGGATTCCGACAGAACTTTGAAACCATGTCTAACAAGTTCGGATCCAATGCCTTGATTTTGGGCATCGGGCACGACAGCTAACGGTGCAAGAATTGACATCGATAAACGAGTATCGGTGTCTAAGCGGGCTCCGGTAAACAGAATGTGCCCAACGGCGCGGCCTTGTCTGAAAGCGAGTAATGAAACGATAGGTTCAGCACTCGGATCGCTCAAAAGTTCTCGAACGAGATTTGCTTCCTCATCAGAATCAAACGCAGCCCGTTCCACTGCTATAATATCATCCATATCTGAAGCTCTAGATTTTCGTATCCGCATTGCGAAAAGATAACCTTATGATACACTTATATATTCGAAGATAGACAATCAGGAACAGCAGTTCAAAATTTTGAATTTCGACCGGCAACATACGTCAGCACTTCACTCGTTGACAGCCGCCGGTTGCCTGGCCCTACCCTCACGTAAAACTCCTCATTCTTTCCGTATCTGAAAAACACCGCCGATGGCGACGGTTCACACCGGTTCAGCAGCACGCGGCGGCCTACGACCGGTACCAGATAAAACCGGATAAAGTTCGTAAACTCCAACCCGACATGCTCCTGGATCAGGTTATTGACATGCAACATATATTTATCTTCGCTCTCGAATTGATTCGCGTCGGTACCCAGGATAGCGTCGCTGTCTTCGACACCGATCAGCAGTATGCCGCCATCGGTATTCAGAAATGATACGACAGATTTGAGCCACGCTTTTTCGATCGCTTTTTCAGCCCGGTCGGTCTTAAGATTCCAGCGTAAGTTCGATTTGAACTCGACCCGGTCACTTTCACCGCCGTCAATCAAAGATTGAGTCCACGACGAATGGTCGGCAGCATCGGCAGGTACCTTCTGAAAGTTGTATTCTTTTTGCCGGGTGAGTTGCAAATTTTCGACCCGTAATTTTTTATGCTGCAGATGGACGTCGAGCTGGCGGGAGACCCGCGCGAGAATCTCTTCCGGATCAAACGGTTTGGTTATAAAATCCACCGCTCCCAACGATAGCCCTTTTACTTTCTCCTGTGGACTCTGCAAGGCCGAGAGGAAGATGACGGTAGAATTTCGGGCATTCTCCTGCGCTTTAAGGCGCCTGCAGGTTTCGTAACCGTCGATGCCGGGCATCATAACATCCAAAAGGATAAGGTCGGGACGGGCTTTAGCCGCAATTCGCAAGGCATCTTCCCCGGAACGGGCTACGAGCAATTTGAACTTCCGGTCATCCAATATCTGATACAAGGTCTGAAGATTGATTTTATTATCGTCCACCATCAAAATGACAGACGGGTCGGCGGCGGCGTCTTTCATATGATTTGTCTGCTGGCTATCTGATTTAATTATTTTTAAGTGGCATGAGGAATTTGCGCTGTTATCTGCTAAAAAGTTATCAACTTACACCCTATACTAGTTTATCAGCTGGATTACAATTTGACTCAACTTTCGGCCTGCATAACAAATGGTGCAAGGCGATCACCCCGACAATAAACAGTGTTGATGCCATAAGAATCATCCTCAGCCTTTGTGGCCATGGAGTGTATCATTATTAGTATGTTCAATTGCCACAGTAATCACGCTGAAGGTTAATTCCTTGACTTTGTAACATTCGTACCAATGTTTTCTCGGAAATATTATCGTGCTTGTCAATAAAACGTTCCGTTATTCGAACGTTTTGTTGACAACCACTTATACCACCCTTCCGTATTTCAGAATTTATTATTGAAAAGCGGTAAAATTCAAACCATAAGGAGTTCTCAATGGAAAAGGTTGAAAGCGGATTGTTCGTGAGCATCGATTACACAGGCACACTGGACAGCGGTGAAATATTCGATTCCAGCGAAGGTCGCAATCCCTTGGAGGTTCAGATGGGGTCTGGCAGCGTGCTTCCCGGATTCGAGTCTGCCCTCATGGACATGTCGCTCGATGAGACCAAAACCTTCACACTCTCTCCGGAAGAAGCCTATGGCCAGCGGGATGAAAGCCGGATGCATGAATTCCCCACATCCGATATTCCTGAAGGGATGGCGCCCGAAGTGGGCCAGGTTTTGATGCTGAGCACGCCCCAGGGACAGCAATTACCGGCCCGGGTTGACAGTATGGATGAGGAAAAAGTGACCTTCGACCTGAACCACCCTCTGGCGGGCCAATCCTTGACCTTCAATATCAAGGTGGTCGGTATCAGTGAAAGCGCCACTCAACAGCATAGTGGCTGCGGTTCCAACTGCTCCAGCGGTGGATGTGACTGCGGCGACGCTGGGAATTGCTGATATCAAGGTCTAAACATGCGTAACCGGTGTGAAATTGGAGATCTCGGAATTTACAGTGCATAAATCGGCGACGGATAGACCGTGAGCACTGTTGTTTGCTGTAAGTCTTGCAAAATCCTTTAACTCGTTTGAGGTGACATTCAAATAGTTCTCGAGACGCCTGGCGGCCTTATCGACGTTGAGATTGGCCCTGAGTGTCGGGTCCTGTGTGGCAAACCCCATGGGACACTTGCCGGTGTTGCAGATCCAGTATTGCTGGCACCCCGATCGCCATCAGTGCCGCCGTACCTATGGCGACGACATCCGCCCCCAGAGCCATTGCCTTGGCGATATCCGCCGACACCCTGATGCCGCCCGTGATGATCAGACTAATATTTTCGGCACCGTTTTCATTCAGAAATTTACGCGCGCGGTACAAGGCAAAAATTGTGGGAACTTTTGGAGGCCTTCACGTATTTGGGGGCCGCTCCGGTAGCGCCGGCCCTTCCGTCTATGGTGACAAAATCCGGCCGCGCGTAAAGCGCCGCCGCCAGGTCCGCCTCGACTGTTACCAGCAGCAAATTTCACGCCGATGGGCCGTCCCTCGGAAACCTCCTTCAACCGGGAGCGCAGGGAATAGTCAAGTTAACAATTATAAAATCGGGCGTTGTTATCCGTCAAAGGCCGCCAGTGATTTTCTGGCAACGACTTCACCCCATTCTTGCACAAAATGCCCGGCTTCGTGAAGTTCATAAGGTTCGGGACAATTTCGAATATCATCGCGAAGGTCCCGCATCACCGGTGGACCAAGGACCGGATCTTTCATCCCGACGGCCATGAATACCTGGCCGTTCCAATTATTGCGCAACCATTCGCGCGCTTTGCGAGACAAATTCGCACCGGGTGCGTCAGTCCGATCCGGTACCAATTCAGGGAAACGACGCACTCCGGACTTAAAGTTGATATCCGGGAATGGGGCATCATACGCACCACATTCGCCTTCCGACAGATGCGGACAGGTTAGTTTCAGCAGTCTGCCAGCAGAAAGGTCAGGATTTTTGCGAACCCAGGCGCGCCAATCGAGAAACCCTTTGGAAAGTTGAACATCTCCCGTACCGAGCGTTGTGTTCATGATGAGCAGGCGGGAAAAACGGGCCGGCATGTCCAGGGGTAATGTGAGGCCAAGAAGTCCGCCCCAGTCCTGGCAAACAAGGGTGATGTTATTGAGGCCTAAACGATCGATAAAGGCAATGAGCGCATTACGGTGAAAATCAAACGTATACACGGCTTCGTCCGTCGGTTTGTCTGAGCGACCGAAACCGAAGAAATCCGGCGCGACCACGCGATGCCCCGCAGCCGTAAAAATTGGGATCATTTTCCGGTAAAGATAACACCACGTCGGCTCGCCGTGTAGACACAGAAAAATGTTGTCTGCATTTTGGGGGCCTTGATCTATGTAATGCATCCGTAATCCCTCGCAGCCTTGTAAATCGTCGATATATAATGGATCAAAATGAAAATCAGGAAGATCATGGAACCGTTCATCCGGGGTTCTTAAAACTTTATCCATTTTTACATCTCCTTAGATGATATCAATCGGCAATCATTAATAATCCGTGCAAGGCAAGAAAGATGAAATTTGCGGGTCTGGTAATTGAGCCTAGGGGAGTTTTCGTGAAAAGACCCTGCAAGTATGTCGAGGACTTGAGACGAGGGCTTAACACTGATATCGGGCGAAAACACTTTTTTGAGATGTCTTCTAAGTATTTTCGTGAAAAGCTCCCCGTCCCTTCACTTATTTCACAACTCTTATTTTGTGCGTCTTTCGCAGTTTATTCCACAGTCCTTTAATGATGAAAGCCGCTGCATCGTCGGGGTTCATGAATGTTATACCAGACAATCGTCGACAATCGTCCAAGAGGTCTTCATTTCCTGCCCAGAGTCCGAACTGATTTCGGATGAATGCACCAAATGTAAAATGCAGTTGGCTCAAATTACTTTCATCTCGTTTTGCCAATGCAGCCTTGGCCTTTAATGGCATATTGGCAATCAATCGCTTTACAGCCTCATCAACTGTTTGGGGCATGCCTTCGCCTCGCATGGCAACGACATCGTCCTCGGCTATAACCAGATAGTATACCGTTTCGAGAAGGTCGAATACCGCTTTGTAAATCTTGGGATCTTTACTGGCCCTTGGACCAGCCACATTCAAAGTTTCGATTTGGCTCTCATTTATCCACCGGTTAATCTGTTGTGCAGCCTGGAAGGCTGGGTTCCTGTCCAAGTCGATATGGAGATTGGGTTTGCCATGCAATACGGCCATCTCCATTGTGTACTTTGATCCACCAGTCAATATCCCGTGAGATATGATGAGGGTGCCATCGGCATCTATCACGTTCTTCTCAGTCCGCTTCGGGTAGCCTTTGGTAAACATTTCTGTGAGATGATATTTATCTGGAATCGGACCATCTTCAGCCAACCGTCCGATGGGTACCCAACCCCCATGAAGAATATCCTTATCAATGGCAAAATCGAGTGCCGCACGGTCTGCCCCTGTTTGCCCACCAGATATGATTCTTCTGATCATTGTTATCTGCTCATATAATCAGTTTGGACCTGTTTCAACTTTGTGTAAAACTCATCTGACGAAAAAAAGCCTTTTTCTATCAGTAGCTGTGTAATGGTATCCAAATGAATCGAGTTGGATACCAGGAGATCTCTGAAATCGACGAGTTCTGATTGATCAAGTTTCTGTGCCATTTGTATATCCCCATTCAATGACCTCCGGCAAATCCAGAGGAATGGATTGTGAAATGATTATTATCGGATACTCTATCCATAACAGAGGCCCGATACCGGGTCAAATCGTACGCGGTCGCATACCGATTTAATCGAGTTATCTGTTCGGTCGTCATTTAGAGAGGTTTTCAATAAAACGTTCCGTTTTTTGAACGTTTTTTCCAACAACCACTTATATCAGGGAGTTTGTCCCTAAGAATGGGGTACCAAGAGCGGAGGTCTGAAATCAAAGGAAAGAGCAGGTGTGGTATCTTTATGGACGAGGTTCTGATTTGACGAAACAGCCCGAGTGCGCTGCGGAGGCGAGGATAGCAGAGGCGCTGCGGCGGCTCTATTTGAGGTTTTTTAATTTGCTAATATTATAAGAATTTTACGACAATTATCAAAAATAATATCCAGAACGGCATGCAAACAATTAGCGCGTTTAATATACCTTCAATTAATCTCATGTCATCTTCATATTCGTTGATATCGGATTTATTCGTGTAGAATTGGTAGGACATATTCAAACTCCTATTTGATCCCCGCCCTGAGAGGTATTGCGTATATTGCGTCAGATGCGGCTGATCTTACCGATCAGCAAATTCAGATTGTTTTAATATATAACAGCACCCTGGATTTGCTTGGCATTAAACGCCATGCTCTTTGCATTTCACGCCAAAATATACAGGCGGGGATCCAAGGGGACCTGGGAAAGTTTAAAATTGGGAATCGAAAGTAGGAGCTGGGTATGTAGCGTTGGGACTAATTAGAACCTATCTCAAAAATAAGGATTGGGGTTCATGGCAAGGCATGAAACGGCGAAAAAGCGGAGCATACATGCAGTATGGGAGCAGGTTTTGAGCCGGTTCGTAACACAGCCATGGGCGCTTAGAATATTTTTGAGATGAATTCTATGTTTTGATAATCCCTGCCATTCAAAACCAACCACCATACTCTTGATATACGATTGACAGTTCAACCAGCTTTCAACGCAAACGGAACCCGGCCTGTTTGATGACAATCTTTCCCGGCCGCCCACTACTTCATGAGGTTAAAGCCTTCATCAAGCCAGCCGGTTATACCGCCAATCATCTTCTTTACAGGTCTCCCGAGTTTGGCTAAACGAATCGCCGCTTTCTCCGTCGCATTGCAGTGTGGACCCGCACAATAAACCACGAACAGCGTATCCGGTGGATATCCTTTAAGACTGTTTTCATTGATACGTGCATGCGGTAGACTTATTGCGCCCTCTATATGACCCCGGTTGTAAAGTTCCTCGCCCCGGACGTCTAAGAGTACAAAATCCTTGCGATTATTTATAATTGCATGATGCACATCCCAACAATCCGTCTCAAATTCCAGCAGGCTCTCAAAATGCGCCAGTGCTCGTGCAGGTTCCGCTGCCGGCGGTCGGCTCACTAATGAACTCATAATTTTCCCGTCCCGTGATAGATATGATTTGCCGTTGATTCGGCCACTAATGTGGCGTTTCTTAGATCACCTCCAAAAGAGTGGGTGTAATTTATGCGTAGATAATCCAGTACGCTTCGAAAAAATAAGGATATAGCCACATGACAAACGCAGACAACGAGTTTTCCCCGGGCGATATCCAGGACACAACCTGCTGCTTTCAGGATTAAGAGACCTTTGCTCTTGTTTTTGATCTATTCGGCTGGCATTGGGATGGATCATTTCGCGTATGCCTGCCTTAGATTCGCAACGTTCTGCTGCATGATGTCAAGGTAATCGCCCTCTTGTGGCTGGTTCCCGCATGGATCGAAGACAAGGCTGTCGATTCCTGCCGTTTTTAATCTTTCAACAGAGTCTGCAAGCGGTGTCCCTTCCCAGATCATCCATGTGGCCGGGTGTTCCTTCAATATCCGTTGCAAGTCCAACCATTGCGCGGTGTTCGGAATTTCATCCGGTTCCCAGTGCACGCTTTTCATATTCAAGCCGTACGCGCGGGCCAGATAATCGTAAACTGGATGGGACGCAATAAACGGCCGTGATGGATCCTTAGAAACAATGTCCCGGATATCGGCGTCCAGCGATAGAAGATCGCCTTTAAGGGCAGCGAAGTTTTGTTCGAAAACGTTGCGGTATTGCGGCAATTTCCGACCGAGGGCCTCTGCAACTGCCTGGGCCTGCAAGGTCGCCAATTGGAAATCGAGCCAGGTGGTGAAAGCGACATCTTCATGGGCATGTTTGCCTTCCGGGCCGTGGCTGTGGGTGACAGCGCCTTTGGTAGTAATGTAGTGCCCCCTAAATTCCTTCGATGTGTTTACGATTTTTGAACGCGGCAGAGAAACTTTTTTTACCCATTTGGCGTAGGCGGCCCCGTTGAGCAAAATCAGATCAGCCGCCTGGTAGTTCGTGATCGTAGCAATATCAGGTATCCAATACGCGGGATCAACATCCGGCGGGGCTGGAAATGTCACCGCGACAGACTCACCGCCAATCCGTTCGGCAAAATACTTCAGCGGGTAATTGACGACATAAATGCTCAGCGGCTCGGCGGCCGAGCTAATCGTATAGAATACTATTATGCATGAACAGGTCGTGAAGAATAAAAATAATAATCTCAAACTTCTCTCACATAGGATTCGCATAAAGAACCTGCCTTGAGTCAATATCGGGTTACCTGATGAACAGCATCCTCACTAAATCATTGGCGTACTGGTCGACCAGTAAGACCAATGCACCGCAGAATAGACCACTTGATAGACCAATCAGAATTATTTCGGCCGCCACCAACCGTACGATGGTCATACGGCTGCATCCCAGCTTGAAGATGGTCTGAATTTCTTTCTGCCGCAGACGCAGCGACAGGGCGAAAACCAGCACAACAGCCAGAATGGTGGCCAGAGCGACCACCGATATCACCGCATCCAAAACGTTTTTAATCCGGAAGATATTCTGCAGCAATCCATCGATAACTTCCTCCGGCCTGGCAATCTGTTGGGGTTCCTCTTTGGAGAGATAGCGCCCTCTCAGAATCGTACCGGATTTTTCGTCGAAGGGTACGGCAATGACAGCCGTGATGGGGTAGGCTTCCAGGTTGCCGTGAAAATGGAAGGATTCGATGTTTTTATCCGTTATTTCTGTATAGTGATACAACTTGGCCGTAGCGGCCACGTTGGATTCTGTACGTTTGTAAATGAGGGTCGGATCTTTCAGTATGGTGACATCCTGGTGACCGTGGCCCAAGCCCTGGATCACCCAGGCGGTCTTCAGATCGACGAACACGGCCAGATCGTCTGAGGTATGGGATTTTTTGAGCAAACCGACGACCTTCATCTTCAGGGGGTAAATCCCGGCCAGATCGAAAAGGCTCTCGGGTGAGGAGACCAAACTGTCGCCCGGGTTCAACCCCAGACTTTCGGCCACCTTTGCCCCCAGGACGCATTCGCCCAGCACCGCCATTTGCCTACCGTCGGAAATTTGTAAGCCCCGGAAGTCAAAGTAGTCAAGGGTGGTCCCAACGATGGGGTTCCCGCGAGCTTTAAACCGCACGTATACCGGTATGGGCAGTGCCAGGTCGGCATCTGCCACCCGTTCCGAGGCGTCCATGGCGATCCGTTCGGGCACCTCGTCGCCGAAATAGAGAGTGTTCATCACCAGGTCCAAAGAACTGCCCTTGGCACCGATGACGAGCGGCGTTGTCGCGGCCCGGGACATCAACTGGCGTTCACTTTCACCCAGCAGCAACTGCAGGGCCAGCGGCAGAAAAGAAATCAATGTGATACACGCCACTAGAACCGCGGTTTTGATTTTGTTAAACCGGATGTACTTCCAAGCGATGTATATACTATCCAGCATGATGGGTATAAAT
>CAVRBA010000042.1:0-11140 GCA_963719015.1 uncultured delta proteobacterium
TCTATTCGGCTGGCATTGGGATGGATCATTTCGCGTATGCCTGCCTCAGATTCGCAACGTTCTGCTGCATGATGTCAAGGTAATCGCCCTCTTGTGGCTGGTTCCCGCATGGATCGAAGACAAAGCTGTCGATTCCTGCCGTTTTAATCTTTCAACAGAGTCTGCAAGCGGTGTCCCTTCCCAGATCATCCATGTCGCCGGGTGCTCCTTCAATATCCGTTGCAAGTCCAACCATTGCTCGGTGTTCGGAATTTCATCCGGTTCCCAGTGCACGCTTTTCATATTCAAGCCGTACGCGCGGGCCAGATAATCGTACACTGGATGGGACGCAATAAACGGCCGTGATGGATCCTTAGAAACAATATCCCGGATATCGGCGTCCAGCGATAGAAGATCGCCTTTAAGGGCTGCGAAGTTTCGTTCGAAAACGTTGCGGTGCTGCGGCAATTTGCGCCCGAGGGCCTCAGCAACTGCCTGGGCCTGCATGGTCGCCAATTGGAAATCGAGCCAGGTGGTGAAAGCGACATCTTCATGGGCATGTTTGCCTTCCGGGCCGTGGCTGTGGGTGACAGCGCCTTTGCTTGTGATGTAGCGCCCCCTAAAATCCTTGGAAGTGTTGACGATTTTTGAACGCGGCAGAGAAACTTTTTTTACCCATTTGGCGTAGGCGGCCCCGTTGAGTAAAATCAGATCGGCCGCCTGGTAGTTTGTGATCGTAGCAATATCAGGTATCCAGTACGCGGGATCAACACCCGACGGGGCTGGAAAAGTCACCGCGACAGACTCACCGCCAATCCGTTCGGCAAAATACTTCAGCGGGTAATTGACGACATAAATGCTCAGTGGCTCAGCGGCAGAGCTAATCGTATAGAATGTTATTATGCATGAACAGGTAGTGAAGAATAAAATTAATAATCTCAAATGTTTCTCACATAGGATTCGCATAAAGAACCTGCCTTGATTCAATATCGGGTTACCTGATGAACAACATCCTCACTAAATCATTGGCGTACCGGTCGACCAGCAAAACCAATGCACCGCAGAATAGACCACTTGATAGACACAATCAGAATTATTTCGGCCGCCACTAATCGTACGATGGTCATACGGCTGCATCCCAGCTTGAAGATGGTCTGAATTTCTTTCTGCCGCAGCCGCAGCGACAGGGCGAAAACCAGCACAACAGCCAGAATGGTGGCCAGAGCGACCACCGATATCACCGCATCCAAAACGTTTTTAATCCGGAAAATATTCTGCAGTAATCCATCGATCACTTCTTCCGGCCTGGTAATCTGTTGGGGTTCCTCTTTGGAGAGATAGCGCCCTCTGCAGAATCGTACCGGATTTTTCGTCAAAAGGTACCGCAATGACAGCCGTGATGGGGTAGGCTTCCAGATTACCGTGAAAGTGGAAGGATTCGATGTTTTTATCCGTAATTTCTGTATAGTGATACAATTTGGCCGTAGCGGCCACGTTGGATTCTGTGCGCTTGTAAATGAGGGTCGGATCTTTCAGTATGGTGACATCCTGGTGACCGTGGCCCAAGCCCTGGATCACCCAGGCGGTCTTCAGATCGACGAACACGGCCAGATCGTCTGAGGTATGGGATTTTTTGAGCAAACCGACGACCTTCATCTTCAGGGGGTAAACCCCGGCCAGATCGAAAAGGCTCTCGGGTGAGGAGACCAAACTGTCGCCCGGGTTCAACCCAAGACTTTCGGCCACCTTTGCCCCCAGGACGCATTCGCCCAGCACCGCCATTTGCCTACCGTCGGAAATTTGTAAGCCCCGGAAGTCAAAGTAGTCAAGGGTGGTCCCAACGATGGGGTTCCCGCGAGCTTTAAACCGCACGTATACCGGTATGGGCAGTGCCAGGTCGGCATCTGCCACCCGTTCCGAGGCGTCCATGGCGATCCGTTCGGGCACCTCGTCGCCGAAATAGAGAGTGTTCATCACCAGGTCCAAAGAACTGCCCTTGGCACCGATGACGAGCGGCGTTGTCGCGGCCCGGGACATCAACTGGCGTTCACTTTCACCCAGCAGCAACTGCAGGGCCAGCGGCAGAAAAGAAATCAATGTGATACACGCCACTAGAACCGCGGTTTTGATTTTGTTAAACCGGATGTACTTCCAAGCGATGTATATACTATCCAGCATGATGGGTATAAATAGTATCAGTCCAGTAAAAATTTCAAATTTGGACACGTATTCGAAGCAACAACTCTAATTCGAGACACGAAATCCGGAACAATATGAAATTCAAAGGAAAAATGAAAAAATCGCTACTTACTCTTTTGGAGGATAGCCCAGATATCTTCGTTTCAGTAGCCTCTTGACTAAAGCAGCACAATCTTTCATAATGTCTTTATTGCCTATTGTATTGATTAGTTTGGGCAGTCATCGACTCTCCTTGGCTTCCTTTCGGCGACTCTTAATTCTCAATTTAATAATCTTTTTCCTCAGAGATTCGATTTGCTTCGATATAATTCGCCCCTACTGAACCCGATGATTTTACAAGTTGTTTACCATCTTTATATTAGAGAGCGTTTTTGGTAATATTTTAACCAAGGACCTAACATTTTTTGCGAATGCAAGCGTTCGATCTTCAAGATCATATAGTCTCGGAAACTTGAGCCTTGGTCATTTTGATTTGTTTAGTATTTCGTGTTTCGTATTTCATATTTACAAATATATCGTTTTTCTTCTATAACATAATGGCCTATTCGCGAAGCTCATGCACTATTCATCCTCGCTGAGCCTGTCGCTCAGCTTAAAAGTCTGTGTCCGTCTGCGTTTGTCTGCGGTGAATGTTTTTTTCCCGAAAATCCTTAAAATCGACAATCCTGTCAAACCTCTTCAGCAATTCATAATCATGCGTCACTGCCAGCAGTGTGGCCTCGTGTTCTTCCACGGCCTGGAACAGCAAATCCAGGATGAGTTTCTTGTTGTCCGGATCGAGGTTGCCGGTGGCTTCGTCTGCCAGGATGACTTTCGGACGGGGGAGGAGCGCCCGGCAGATGGCCGCTCTTTGCTTTTCCCCCTGGGAAAGATCGTTGGCCATGCGCTTCAGTTTGTCCCCGATACCCATTTCTTCGGCCAAAGCGGCAGCGCGCTTTTTCACTTCGGCCTCCAGAGCCAGGGCCCCGGTGATCCGGTAGGGGTGTAAGATGTTGTCGAAGACGGTGAGGTAGTCGAGAAGTTCGAAGTCCTGGAACACGAACCCGATGGAAGTGATGCGAAAATCCCGCCGGCCGGCATCACCTATTTCATCGACCTTGAAATCGCCGACCTGGATAACGCCGCTTATCGGGGTGATAATGCCGGCGATCAGGTTGAGCAGGGTGGTCTTTCCCGATCCGCTAGGGCCGATAACGGCAATTTTCTCCCCCTTGGCGATGTCAAACAGGGGAATTTCCAGTTTAAATTCACCGGTCGGGTAGTAAAAACTCAATTCCTGGATGTGAATCATATGGATCTAACCTACTTTTCAGATTTAGTAGCCATTCACAGGGTTGCAAATTCCAATGTGCATCAAGCCACCTATTCGTAAGAATTTACAGGGTAACGTAATTGCAAGGCGTCGGACGCGCAGACGTACTTTTGTACTTCAAGTGTCCGACAACAAAGCAGATGCGGTGCCCTGTGAATTCTTACCAGGTTTTCGGCTGGGCATACGGATCGATGCGCTTTTCCTCCAGCAACTCCAATCCCGTGATCTTCCACACACCGTCCACCGGCTCTGCGGTGATGTTTGCATCGTATTGGTTCTCGCGGGTGTGAATATGCCCCCAGTGACCAACGGTCCCCAGGGCGGTCCATTTGGCGTGAAATCGTAGACCCAAAAGACCGTCTTTTAAAGGATTCACTTCGACATCCTGAATCTTGATCTCTTTGACCCTGCGCCTGGGCACCGCCGGCCTGGGTCACCACCAAGGACTTTCTGTTTTGCAGGTAGATATCGGTCAGCAAATCCCCGCTGACACTGGTGGCCAAACGGTCATACACGTCTTCCTCTTCGCGGAAGTCAAAGGACCGGTAGATGTTTTGCAACAGGCTCTCCAAAACCGCAACCGCTTTCTTGTCGCTGATCTCCGGTGCCAATACGGTTGGGCGGGCGATGGAGATTTTCAAAAAGGGATAGAGCAGAATGCTTCCGGCAATCAATATGACAAGCAAACCCACAGCAAAGCCGATTTTCCCGGATTTTTTACGCTGCCTCCTGATTTGCAACCCAACGGGTATGAGAAATACCAGGCAGAGTAAGCTCGCCAGGGGCAGTTTTATGCGGGTTAATGTATCGTCGACCGTCACCGCGGCCACTGTAGGCATCTGATAGGTCTTCAGGAAATTGTTCCAAACGAACAGGTTGTCTTCGGGGGTGACATAGGAGGGAAACGGCCCGGCCGGGTCAACGGCATTTGTCGGCACTTTTTGGATCTTATCTGAAAATAAATCCCAGTTCACCGTCACTTTTTGAGGAATTTCTTTGGTCAGGTAGGTGACAATCACGCCGACCATGGCCGTATTAAGGGGCATCCGCTCAGGTTGATCGATGAAGAATGTACGGGTCATCGTGTATTTGACGAAGCTTGTACGATCTAAAATCGGGCGCAGCGACTGCCCGTCGATCAACACATTGCTGTGCTGCAACAGGAAGTCTCCGATTCTCTTTTTGAGCGGTTCGAATTCGTCTGTCTCTATATATTCCTCACCGCGCAGACCCAGGTCGATCCAAGCCGCCATGTCCTTGACCCGCACCAGGGTTTCGTGCCGCACTTCGAAGGGTTCGATGTACAGAAAGGTCATGACCCCGGATTGCTGCCAGCGTTGAAAGGCCTTGTTTTCGAACCGGCTGTACCAGGGGTCCTGCCAGTCCAAGTTCAGCTTGGCCGGTTCGGAAAGGTAGCGGTAATCGACAATGGGGACACCTTTATGGTAGGCGATAAAACCAATGGAAGCGGCGGATTTTCCGCCGGGTTCAAGGGGCGGAACAATAGTGATTTCCCGGGGCTTGGTCTTGAACGGATACACCAATTCGACGTAGAGAACGCGCTTGTCTTCCGGTGGGCCGGGAATCGGCTGCCGGGTATAGGGATTGATAGCGCCGGCGAACGGATTGGGCCGGTCCTTGCGCAGGCGCGGCTCCACCAGTTTCATTTCTGCCATCAATCGCTGTTGATCGCCGATGATGACTTGAAATCCGTCAGTGGAAAACCGCCGCATCCGCTCCTGCATCGGAGGCGGCTTCACCTTCGACTGCTGGAGCCATTCGTCCGGCAAGAGATCGATAAATTTGTCGATGTCGTTAACATAAACCTCCAGGACCAGCCGCACATGGTCTTCCTCGACATAGATTTCCGCTATGTTGGCTGCACTCTGGGCCCCGGAGAGGTTGATCCAGTCAGCCTTTGCCGGACATGTGGCAAAAAATATCACAGAAAATATAGCCAATAAACGGGAGTTCAAAGTTTTCAGTATCCTTATAAAATAAATTATTTATTAAATGTCATGCAAGTTCCGGGAAATAAACGGGTTGGCTCATGCGGTGATAACACATCCTTCGCAAAATTAACAAGCACGCCTCCTATGATCACCTGGTTGTCAAGGTTGACACGATTGCGAGTGCACCTCTCATGCACACACACTTGACATGCCAGAAGCATGAAAGTATGTCCATAACAAGTAAATCCGGAAAAGAGGCCATCGAATATTTCCAGAACCTTCCTTTAAAACCGCAATTACGTAAAAACAAGTGATTATCATCCGGGATTGATCCTTATTTAGTTTCCGTCCATAAATGGCCCTTTTCAGCAATTTCGGCGTCAATCGGCGGAATCGAATTTGCCCGCGCTCAGTATTCATCGCTTGGCTAAGATTCGTGTGGTGCATCGTATAGTAGATATTTTAGCGTAGTTACAAAGAGAAAGGAGTCTAATAATGTTACCAAAGATAAACAATAGATTAAGCGTCTTGCTGGTATTAGCTGTGGTGATGGGAAGTGTCATGACAGGTAACCTGGGCAATAACGCCCAGGCCGCTGATAATTTCCCACTGGGACGCACGCCTGCCGCAATCGTCGATGGCCAATACCCGGCCAGCTATTTCCCCAATACCGAACTACTGGGCACAGACGAAATGCGGATCACCGCTTTGGGTACCGGCATGCCCAATCAAACCCGAGCGGCGGTTTCCATTTCGTACCTCGTCGAGCTGGGCAATGGGGACAAGTTCCTGTTCGATATCGGATCGGGTGCGATGGCCAACCTGTTTTCCCTGCGGCCCGATTTCTCGAAACTCGACAAGGTGTTTGCCAGCCATTTGCACATAGACCATGTGGGGGATTTTATGGGGCTTCATGTCGCCGGATGGCTGTCAGGCCGCTATGAGCCGATTCACATATTCGGGCCCAGCGGTTCCAGCCCTGAACTGGGGACCAAAGCGTTCGTTGAAGGCATGCGGCAAGCCTATGCCTGGGATCTCGCCACCCGCAGTGGGGCACTTCCCGACAAGGGCGCACAGATCGTTGTGCACGAGTTCGACTACAAGCAGGAAAACAAGATCGTTTACCAGAAGAACGGCGTAACCGTCCGGTCCTGGCCGGCCATTCACAGTCTTGACGGCTCGGTGAGCTTCGGCCTCGAATGGAATGGGTTCAAGTACGTGTTCGGCGGGGACACCTATCCCAACCAATGGTACATGAAGTTTGCCGCCAATGCGGATGTGGCCTCCCACGAGTGCTTCCTGCCTCCCAAAGCCCTGGCGGCCTATTTCGGCTGGGATTTGTCTCAGGCGACCTATGTGTCGACAAGGATCCACACCGAGCCCCAGGCCTTTGGCAAGGTCATGTCAACCGTCAAGCCACGCCTGGCCGTGGGCTACCACTCGGTACAATCGCCGGAGAACAATGCTGCAATCATGGACGGTGTCCGCAAGACCTATGACGGGCCGCTGGCTCTGGCGAGGGATCTGATGGTCATCAACGTCACCCAAAAAACGATCAAGGTGCGAATGGCAACTGTGGACGAGTACGTTCTGCCGCCCGATGTGACTCAAGCATATAAAGATGCCCCCCGAACAGACCAAAAACACCCGTCCCAGGCCATATTGGACGGCAAGTGGAAAGGTTACACTCCGCCACCGATGCCGAAAAAGAAGTAGGTGATTAATAGCCAAGTTGAGAGTGTTGCATATAAATAGATATCAACAAGCAATAAACCTGGAGAGAAAATATGAACCAGAAGTTAGGTAGCGGGAAAACGCTGAACCAACGAGAACGACACCGGCGAAGGTTTTTAAAAACAAGTGCATCAGTCGCTGGAGTCGCCTTGTTGGGGGATGTGCTTAGGGCGACATCTTTATCGGCTGCAACAAAAGACGAACCCAATTTGAAGGAGGTTCAGTTGTTGTTTGTCCAGAATGCCAGGGACGTCGTCATGGCCAAAGATCGTTTAACATTGATAGGAATCAACCCAACCACTATAACTTTTAAAGGTGTTACCAATGCCTGAGAACTCTCAGATTGAAGCATTGATACAGTGTAGAAAGGGTCAAACCTTGATTATTGATTATAATTCGCGCGTTTATTTGGTATCAGGAATTTTGGGAAGGGTAAAAGTTAATACGGGCTGTTGCCCAAATAAAAGGTTGAAAGTCGGATTAAAACCTGTCATAAATAGTTAATAAATAATTATAACAGGATGTTAAGCCAATGATGGGATTTCAATCCGACACGCAGCAAAAGCTGTTTTACACCTGCCTTAATCTGGAAAAGCGCATTCGTAAAGATCATATTCTAAGAGATATTGCCAAGCATATCGACTTTGATTTTGTTTATAAACAAGTCGAAGATAAATACGGCTCAAAAGGCAATGTCTCGGTTCCGCCTCCGGTTATTTTGAAAATGATGCTTCTTTTAATTTTTTACAATGTACGGTCCGAACGTGAACTGATGCAAACCATCCCGGAGCGTTTGGATTGGCTTTGGTTTTTAGGCTATGACCTGGATGATGAAGTCCCCAACCATAGTGTTTTGTCCAAAGCCCGTGCCCGTTGGGGCCTGGATGTATTCAGAAGTCTTTTTGAAAGCATCGTCCGGCAATGTGTTGAAGCCGGTCTGGTTGATGGAAGTAAAATCTTTGCCGATGCCAGTTTGGTTCAAGCCGATGCCTCCAACAACTCGGTTGTAAATCAACACTCATTAAAACGATATTTGGATCAGCTTGGGGCCAAACCTTGACGGGCTGTTGCCCAAATAAAAGGTTGAAAGTCGGGTAGATATCTGTCATAAAAGTTGTAATAGATAAACAAAACAAGGTGTTATGCTTATGATGGGTCGCCAATCCGACATTCAGAAAAAGCTGTTTTATCCGTGCCTGAGCATCGAAAAGCGCATCCGCAAAGATCATATCCTCAGAAAGATTGCCAGGCATATCGACTTTGATTTCATCTACAAGCAGGTCGAAGATAAATACGGCAGCAAAGGCAATGTGTCGGTTCCTCCTCCTGTTATTCTAAAGATGATGCTGCTGTTGATCTTTTACAATGTGCGCTCGGAACGCGAACTGATGCAAACCATCCCTGAGCGCTTGGATTGGCTGTGGTTTTTAGGCTATGATCTTGATGATGACATACCCAACCACAGTGTCTTATCCAAAGCCCGCACCCGCTGGGGTGCAGATGCGTTCAAATACTTTTTTGAGTGTATCGTATTTCAATGCGCTGAAGCCGGTCTAATCGATGGAAGCAAAATGTTTACCGATGCCAGCTTGGTTCAGGCCGATGCCTCCAATAACTCAGTGGTCAATCAACACTCATTAAAACGATATTTGAACAAAAGCTACCGTGAGTTGGAAAGCCGACTCGAGCAAGAAAATGAAAGTGAGCCCAAGAAAGGCAAAGCCAACCGCAAGTATATCTCCACAACAGATCCTGATGCCTCGGTGGTACGTATGGGTCCAGGTCGTTCAAGATTACGATACAAGATTCACCGGGCCTTGGACGAAAAATGCGAAGTTATCACGGCAACCGATGTCAGTAGTGGTGAAAAAAATGAGGCCCATCTTTTAACCCCTCTGATCGATCAGCATCAGGCAAATACCGGCAAGACAGTTAAAACAGCAGTGGCCGACAGCAAGTACGGCACGATTGACAATTACCTGGCTTGCGGGGACCGTAAGATTGCACCGCACTTTGAATCTTTTGATAAAGGCCGTCGCGGTACCGGTGCGCGCAAGGGCATATTTGAACCATCACAGTTTGTTTATAACCCGGACGAAGATCTTTATATCTGCCCTGCCGGAGAACTGCTTGAGCCACGCAAATTCAAAAAGAAGCGCAACCATTTTGAGTATTCACTACCGGCAAAGGTTTGCGACAACTGTACGCTCAAACCGCAATGCACAAGGTCTAAGCAAGGCCGCACCATCAAACGCCACGTGCGGCAAGATGCCTTGGACAAAATGCTTGCTCAGTCACGGAGCCGTGAAGCCAAAGACGATATCCACAAGCGACAGCATCTCATGGAGCGCTCTTTTGCCTACAGCAAGCGTTATGGATATAAGAGGGCGCGCTGGAGAAGACTCTGGCGTGTGCAAATCCAGGAGTATTTAACAGCCGCAATACAAAACATAATGGTGTTGGTACGAAATGCCAAAGCGCAAGACAGTGCTGTTCAAGCAAAGCTGTCTAAACCACGGCCTAATAGGCCTTCATTTATCAGCATTTGGCACGACATTAGGATGTTACTAAGGCAAGCATGGATTTTATCATCGATGACGGCCTAATAAATTGATTTTGGATGAAGAACACTGCTATACGGAACTGGCTTCGGGCAACAGCCCGTCAAGGTTTGACCCCCTTTTCCTTCAAATTATCGGAAAGAAGTGATAGCAAAAACCATAGAGTCTTTCAACAGCTCAGATTTCAGGAGGGTTGATCCCATCTTCTCTTAAGATTAACACAATGACGAATTCATTGTGCTGGTATTTTTTCTTTGGTATATTGTTTGCGTAAATAGGATGATTTTGTTTGTTTTCGTTCGAATTCAAATTCGGAACATGCAGGACTAATGCGATGGCCATTAAACAAGAACAAATCAGGCAGGTTATTAAAATCGCTGAAGCCTTTGGGGCAACACGATTGATCCTGTTTGGCAGCGCCGCTACGGAACCGGAGCAGGCTAAAGATATTGATCTGGCTTGTGACGGTGTCGCTGGATGGAAACTTTTTGAGCTAGGGGCACGTTTGGAAGAAGAATTGAAAATGCCGCTTGATTTAATCCCTCTCAGCCCGCCGAACCGTTTCACGCGCATCATCGAACGTAGAGGTACTGTGCTGTTGTGAATCCGATCGAACTTCGCGAGGAAATAGCCGTTGAGCTCGAGTCGATGGAGATGATAGTGGACGAATTGGTAGCGTTGCAGCAGGACATGGCTCATAGAGAACCAACAACTCGAGAGAAAACTGCTGCTGCAGCATTTCTGGCGCAGTTCTACAATGGCATAGAAAACATTTTAAAGCGCATCTATCGTTATTATGGCGTTTCCGTGCCTACGGGTGAATCCTGGCATGTAGAGTTATTTCAAAGTTTTTGCTCCCCCACCCATCCCGATCTGCCTCAGCTCTTCGATCAAGATCTTGCGTCTGCACTAGCTCCCTACCGAAGATTTAGACATGTGGCCTTTCACAGCTACGGTTTTCAATTTAGAATGGAGCCGCATGGTCACCGGCGTTGAAAACGTAAAGAATATTTTCGAGCAGATAAAATCCAACATCTCGGACTACCTGAGAACATTAGACGGTTGAACTGGTCTCTGTGGACCAATCAACCCAATTGGATCTATTCGCTCTTTTTGCCGGTTTCTTTCGATGGGTTAACCGAGACGACTTCGACTTCGAAAATAAGCGGGCTGTTGGGGGGATCTTCGACCCGGCACCGCGATCGCCATAGCCCAGCTCGGGGGGGATGTAAAGCTCCCACTTGGCGCCTTCCTTCATCAGCTGCAGCGCTTCCGACCAGCCCCGAATCACGCTGTCGACCCTGAACGTCGTCGGTTCCTTCCGTTTGTAAGAGTTGTCGAACTCGGTGCCGTCGATCAATGTGCCGCGATAGTTGACCGAAACGGTGTCTTTGAGCCCGGGG
>CAVRBA010000043.1:0-67929 GCA_963719015.1 uncultured delta proteobacterium
CCAGAAACTCACTAATACTGGTACCCATGACCCTTTGCCACTGAATGTTTCCATTCGCATCGAGTCTCAGAACCCAAACGTCCGATGAACCGGCACCGTAAGAGGTCGTTTCACCTGCAACTAATAATCCACCGCCCGGTAGTGATTTGACGGTCTCGAAGGTATCAAAATTATTCCCACCATAAAATTTCTGCCAAATAATATCTCCTGAGCCATCAATTTTAACGACATATCCTTGTTCGGAATAAGGTGGAGAAATCATGATTAAAATATAACCAGCGAATACTATTCCTCCGTCATTAGTTAATACCACTGAATTTGCTGTACCTTGGAATATGGCCCCTAAGTAACGTTTGGTCCACTCGGGAACTCCATCGGCATCAGTTTTCATGACCAATATGCTTCGTTCGCCACTATAAAAATGGTAATTGCCGACGACTATGTACCCTCCGTCAGGGGTCTGTTTGATAGCGCTTGCCGTCACACTGTCCGTCGTGTGGCCGTAGGTTTTATGCCAACTGACATTCCCGTCCGCATCCATTTTAATGATGGCCATTTCGTTGCCCCAAGCGATCCGATTCATACTTCCGGCCAGTACAAAACCGCCGTCAGCTGTCTGAAAATTGCAAATGTGGTGCTATCCCTTGACCCTCTGTATTCTCTCATCCAGTGCCCACATCCGGAAGTATCTCCTTCGAGAGTCAAGTCGTAGTAACCATCGTCACCCGGCTTGGCGTTGACCCTTATGTGGTAGGTACCATTCTGACTGGCGGTCCATTCGATTCGTGAGGCCAGACCGCTTCCGGAATCTTCGTCTGAGGCCAGCAGTGTCGTGCAATCCGGCCCATAGAGTTCCAGAGTCGTGTCCGCGTTGTACTAGGCTGCAGGTTAGAATAATATAGCTTCGACCAGCGCAGGCATTGAACCCCACCCAATCGGTTTCATCATCGGCAAAGCTGTGGTGTTGGGTGTCAGCGGCAAAGATAAAATTTCCCGTGGTCATACATTCGTCATCATCTTCATAATGATCCGCCGGTGCACCACACAAAAGGTGGAACTCCAATTTCGGTCAATCCAGCTGAGCGGCCCGTAATCCCATGTCTTCAAGTTCAATGCGACGCCGGCATCATCGATCGTATAAACCGAAACATTGGGTGCGGTCTCCAATGCTATGGTTGGAAGTGTTTGACAAGAGCTCTGATCGACTTCACCTTCGGCGTTTGTCTTGAGCACCCAATAGTCATAGTTCGTTCCGGGATCCTCCCATCGCCCACCAGCGACAATAAAACCATTCTCAGGGGTGATGTCCGCGGAGTAGGCAGAGCTATCATCAATGCTTAAATGCTGTTTTTGCCAGAGGATGGTGCCACTTTGGTCGAGTCGTATGATCCAGAGATCTGGGCGATCGGAGATAGCGTAACTCTGGCTGCCGGCGATCAAGAACCCGCGGTCCAGGGTTTCGATAAAATCGTTGGCGACGATATTGAAATTTTCGGCTGCATAGACCTTTTGCCACGGAAAGTCGCCCGTGGAATCGATCTTCAGAAGCCATGCGGCCGTTTCCCCATCTGGAAGTGGCTGTACTGTGCCGGTGACGGCAAAACCACCGTCGGCGGTTTGCTGAACGGTGGCAGTGTCACCGGACATATTTTCGGGGCTATAGAGTTTTTGCCACAAAGCCGTGCCGGAGCCGTTGAGTTTGGCCACCCACGCATCTCCCATTCTATCTCCGGCAACAATGAATCCACCGTCGGTTGTCTGTCGGATGGATTTCGCGCGTTCGTTAGAGGTTGTGCCGAAGGTTCGGCTCCATACCACTCCGCCGCCCCAGTTGAGCTTGAGCACCCAGGCATCTTCGTTCCGAAACAGGATCAGTTTCGAAGTTGTTAGCATAGCCGGCAATCACAAAATTAAAATCCCGGGTCTGGATAACGTCTGCTGCTATTTTGCTCGTGGTGACAGAGCCGGCTTCACGAAAATAATTCACCCAACGAACGCCTCCTTGGGAGTCGAGATGGAGGACAAATATCTCATGATTGGGTGAATAGGCGCTCTGACCGACGGCGATGTAACCATGGTCGGTTTCACGGAGGGCATTGACACTGCCGCAATAATATTGTTTCCCCCACTCAATTTCCCCCATGGCGTTAAGTTTCAGAAGCTGTGTGACTCCAGACTTGCCGACCACAATGGATCCGCCGTCTCTGGTTCTTTGAACGACTTTTGCGATTCCTCCCGTGTCAAAGGTGCGTGACCATGTACCGGCAAGGACAATGTTTGCGCCCCAGAAAAAAACCATTACGAAAAGAAGTAGTTTTATCCCCTTTAACATTGCGCTCTCCTTTATGCAGATCATTTAAAAGCGGCTGATTCACATATGTTCCAGAAAAATCCAACAGTGAATATTTTTGTCACACTCATGGAAATCGGTTAGACTATAAATGAGTATTTACAACTAATATTTGGAGTCAGCCAATTCGGAGGAGTTCAGGTTGAGGCAAAAGTTTGTCGGAGCTGGTGAGGCAATATTTTTTTTGGCCTTCCCCGTGACCAATTCTTATAAATACGCAAGAATCATGCTTGAGATCAACAATTTATTTTATATATGGTATCAATTCGTTATGATCATAAACGCTTTGCTGGATTATTAATAATGCGCAAAGCATTTCCTATTATTGTGAAATGAATGTGAGTCAGCCGTATGCGACCTCCAATCTGTTCAAGATTGGATTTTGGGATGGTGGTTGGGCGGTGGTATACTCGAAGTAAGTGACTGCAACGAAATACGACAGGTCAGCTTCAGATGCAATGTGAGTTAAGAATTATTAGAGCGTCAAGGTAAGAATTGTCAAGATTTTTAGGGAATTGATAAATGGGATGGGGTTTAGGTCTGCGATACTGTCTCTATACGCTGCATTCATTACTACAACCATCTTGCCAGTACATGGAATTTCGGTTTTTGAGTAATCTGTTAATATACGATCTGGCTACCACAGACTTTTCAATGATTCCGTAACTTGCCCTATATAGCAGAAAACAAAAGGCAGGGGACAAGCCCTGCCCTATCTTTGCCCTCAGCTTTGCTATAGTAAATATTAACTTACAAATTATTACGTAGTTCAGCCACCGTCAATAGGCAGATGGTCGTCTTCATGATAAGTTGTCCATTGTTTCGGAAAGAAGTATTTCACGTGTTTGATGCATTCAGTACTGGTGCATCGTCCTTGTGTTATTCCTATCTCTTCCAACAAACTTTTGCGCTAAAATAGAAAGATCTGTGCCGTCCATATCGTTGTCGCTGTCGATATCTCCGGTGCAGGGTTCGCCCGATCCACAATCCATCGTGCCGAAACCGGGGACAAACGCGGCCAAATCCGAAGCGTCCACAGCATCATCCATGTTGAAATCTCCGGCCAAGCTGCAGATGGGCGTCATTACATAACCGGTCGTTTCTACCGCAGCATCTGTCGTCGTGACAGTCGGATCCGGTATGCTCACCACCGGCGTGTAAGGAATAGGGTCATAAATCTCAGGTTCGCTGACGTTGGCTTGACTGGGTCCCATTGCACTGCAATAGGGAATGTCACCGTTTTCATTGATTTGGAGAACCCAAAAATGCCGATTCGAGGGGTCAAACTTGCCGAAACTCCACGTGTAACCGGCCATAATGTATCCGCCGCCATGTGCATTGTCGAGCGAGTGAGCCATATCGACACCACTGCCGCCATAGGTTTTTTGCCACTGAAGGTTTCCTTCGCTATCTACTTTGAATACCCAGGCATCTGCTTGTCCCGCACCAAAAGACTCCGAAAAACCTGCCACCACAAATCCGTCAGGACTATTCTGAACGTCCCGGCTTTCCAGGACCTCGTACCCGACTTCCCGCTCTTCTCCACCATAGCTTCTATGCCAAACGATGGTACCGTCGGTTGCGAGTCTCGCCACCAAGACATCACTGGGTGTGCTGAAAGCGGTGCTGGATTGACCGACAAGGATGTAGCCGCCACCTGAAATCTGCCGGATGCAGTTAAGGCTTCGCGTCGCACCTGGGTAAACATTTGTTCGTGTCCAGCCAATCGATCCGTCAATATTAAGCTTGATAACCCATAGGCCGCTTCCACCGTTTCCACCCAGGACATATCCGCTTGGGGATCCATCGGTATCGAAAGTTTGTCGAATCGAACGTGACACTCCACCACTGTAAGATTTCTGCCAGGCCAGTATCCCGTCGAGATTAAGTCTCAAAACCCAGATTCTTCCCGAACCGTCGCTACCGACCGCGATGTAGCCGTCCGGATTCATGTTCGCATCAACCGTCTGCTGAATATCGTAACCCTCCGTGTAAATACCTTCATCATTTATGTACGTTATTTGCCATTCGGAGGCGCCATCGGCATTCAGTTTCAGAACCCAGAGCTTTTCATTCCAATAATCGTGATCACTGATGCCCGCTACGATGTAGCCGCCTTCGGCCGTTTGCTGAATAGACATGGCTTCATCGAAAGGTTCGATGGTGTACATCCTTTGCCACTCTACGGCGCCATTAGAATAGAGTTTGAGTATGCTGTAATCACCAAATCCGCCGGCAACAATATAACCGCCATCGCTTGTGACGCGAATCGATTGCGCTATTGTTGAATAATTTGCTCTTTCGTATACCTTACTCCACTCGGCACCGGAATTTCCGGTAAATAAATGTATTGCAGTGATGGATAAGAAAAGAAAAAGTAGATTTTTCATTGAGTTCACCTCCTTTGGTCTTTTGCATATTAAAAATGTATATCTTTCGCATAACCTATTGTCGGTGCAAAAGGATTAGACAAATAAGTATATAATACAGACCTTTTCACACAGAATTTTATTATTTAATTTGATTTTACAAACACGACGGCCTCCTTTCGGTTGAATGTTTGTTAGGATTAAAAACTCAATCTAATGACAATACCTTGAAGATTCCGGATGAGATTAGAACAGAGGATGAGCAGTCGCAGGAGGCTTTCGCTCAGAAAAAAGATGTGAGAAGGAGGTCAGTAGCGCCTTAGAAAACGAATTGGGTCAACCTAATTTAAAATTTAGCGCGAGATGGCATGAAGGTATATAATTTCCCATTTTTTTCATAATAGCGCTTCACGTCAATTTCAATAGGGTGATATATTCATTTTAATAGGGATAATTCCTGGCCAGTGGGCGTATCACCTTATTCAATATCTGGTCCCTAACCTTATCCAAATAATTGAGGCGATAATAAACCTTAAGGGTAATTCCAGCGGCATGTGACATCTTGCCATAATCTTAACCCTCAGTCATCGTTCTAAATATGAAGATACGATCGGGCTATTTAAAGAAAATCCACCTCTTGATAGGTGTAGGACAATAGCATTAAACTTCATCTAATCAGGTAATCCCGCCTTACGCATTGCTTCAATATAGCGTTCTTTCATCAGTTGATCTTTAAAGGGCAAGCTCTTTCCAAAATTATTCACAGAAAATTTGGGATTGATTTTAAGAACCTTGCCAGCCTCGGCATGGGCCTCTTCTTCATCGCCTGCCAAATAATAGGTAGCGGCCAGTCCAGCGTGTGCAAAAAGATGATCAGGCTTACGGTTGAGTGCTTCCTTATATTCAGCAATAGCCTCTTCGTATTTCTCCAAGCCTCGATAGGCATGGCCTATGTAGAGGAAAAAGAAGGCTGGACCCTTGGGGTCTAACCGTATGGCCTTTTTAAGAGATTGAATACCTTCCTCATACCTACCCAAATTTGTTAGAGCTATACCCAAGTGTGGATTAGCTCTGCCGGGATTATATTCGATAGAACGCTGCGCTTGTACGATGGCCTCTTCATATTTCTTTTGCATTCCATAAACAAATGCCAAACCGCCGCTGCCTATAGGATGAGACTCATCAATAGTGAGTGCTTTTTGAAATAAATTATCAGCTTCCTCTAAAGATTTTTTATTGGACTCGGAGGTGCCAAGATACACTTCCATGAAGTGAGTGCCAGCCAGGAGGCAGTAGGCATCCGGGTACCCAGGGTCGATTATAAGAGCTTCCTCCGCCAATTGACGGGCCTGCTTGTTATTATCTGGAGACGGGCTATACCATAATTCCCATCCCCGCAACACCTTTATGTAAGCCTCGATGCTGCGTGTTCCTTTTGCCATTATGCGGGCTCGTTGCCCTCTTGTTACCTCAGCCCCTACGGCGCTTATAATCTTCAGTGTTATCTCATCTTCAAGCTCGAAAATGTTCTCAAGATCCCTATCGTATCTTTCTGCCCAAAGATGACGTCCAGTTATAGCGTCAATTAGTTGTGCTGAAATGCGGACCTTTTCTCCTGATTTCTGAACACTGCCTTCCAGAACATACCGCACCCCCAACTCTTCTGCCACTTGCTGAACCTTAACATTCTTTCCTTTGAAGCTAAACGTGGATTTACGGGCAATTACAAAAACCTTTGGAATCATCGAAAGATTGGTTATGATTTGTTCGGTGAATCCGTCACTAAAATATTCCTGCTCTGGGTCACCACTCATATTCGTAAATGGTAAGACCGCGATGGAAGGTTTATTAGGCAATGGAAAGGCCATCTTTTCAATTGAAGCGGGTTCTATCCTTCCGGATTGATGGAGGTAAATATTGTATGAAACCAATCCACCGGTTATGATGGCCAGAGCCAAAATAGCAGCTATTGCGACCTTACGTGACATCCACCCTATAAATCGTTTTTCCCCGATTACCTTTCCAGCATATTCCGGTTCCGTTAATACTTTATATACTCTTACTGGATTAGTGATATTCTTTACTGTGTGCTCACCGGAGAATTTGTAACCATTTCCAAGTTTATTTCTGATATTGTCCAAGGCGGTACCCGAAATGGCTACGCCTCCGGGATCTGCCAACCCCTCGATTCTTGCGGCAATATTCACACCATCACCGTATATACGCTCTTCGTCCTGGATGACGTCCCCGAGATTGACACCGATTCTGAACACCATTTTGCGGTCATCAGGAAGTTCTTCGTTCTTTTCTTTGAGCACCTGCTGGACCTCCACCGCACACGATACAGCATCGACGATGCTTCTAAATTCAGCCAAGATATTATCTCCTGGCGAATCGATGACACGCCCTTTGAATGCTTGAACTTTTTCGGTGATTATCTTTCGATGAGATTTAAGCGTACTGACAGTGGCAGCTTCGTCATCACCCATGAGGCGGCTGTATCCGGCAACGTCAGCACTGAGTATGGCGGTAAGTTTGCGATTGTAGTACTCTTCAGCCATAGGTGACCTCCGAAACTATACGCGACTTTAATTGTAAGGGGGGCAAAGGTGAGCCACTCGTTGGGGAGCGCGGCGAAAAACGACAGATCAGCATTCGGCGCAGTAAGTGTTAAGAATTATTAACGCGGTGAGGCTAAAATTGTCAAGATTTTTGGAGTGTTGATTGAGGACCGGATCTATTTATAGTAGTTATCACGCTGGTTTTGCCTTACCACTACAATCGGGCCCTTCGGTGGCCTACGCTGTTGCGGATTTTGCTTTGCAAGAGTCAGCCCCACCGTCGGGTGGCCCTTTTGGTTCCAGGAAAGGGGAGGTATGGATCAGCAAAAATTAGAGGCAATGGAAAAGATCACAGAGCACAACGCCAAAATTGACGTACTGGATGCAGAACTTAAGCGATTGAGGGTTGAGGCTGATTCACTCGGGATTGAAATTTCAGAGCAGCCATTGCAGAGAGAGCAGTTGCAGCGGGCCGAAACCGAGCGGTTAAGGGCAGAGGCTAAAAGGTTGTTTGAGGATTGGCATCAGGGTAATTATCAAAAAAGGAGCAAACTTTAAACCAAACAGTCGACAAGAAAGAGAATCAGTAACCAAAGAAGAATCGAAATGGGTATTGAATAACAAATCCCACGAAGACAGGTATATTTCTTATCTACATTAATAGGATTCCTGGCGTGGTAGCTTTCAAGATCGCCTGTGGTGCGGGTCATAGGTGCGCCTCTTTATGTGGTTCCAGACAACTACGAATATGTGCATTAAAAGTTTTCGAATGTAGTGTTCCGTATGAAAGGAATTTTACAAAATTCAAATAGGTATCTCACTATCAGGAGATACGGGGCTGGCACCGGAAGCCATTAACGATTAGCAAAATTAAATATATCCCCTGGTATGTATTTATTTTCTACCCGTAATCACCAGTATAAATGGGATGTAAATAAGTCCTATTACAAATACCAGAAAGGTTGTCTCAAACATTTTGATTTTACTCCGTTTTAAAATTGAGAATGTGTTACTTTGAGAGGATTGGAGAATTGTATTGCAATTAAGATGCCGTAAATTACAACCTTTATAACTTGCCGTAATTAATTAGTATTAAGTAAATTTATTTTGGGGGTATTAAGGCTATTGTATGAATTAACATACAAAATTAGGTTTTAAGGTGTAGGAAATGTAATACACGATAGCTGGGCTATACTCATCGTATCCTTATAAAATCCTCAGAAACTGAATTTCCACATAATGGCATGTTTAGTTTTGATTCTATATAATTCCCTCTGAATTTAGACTTAATCTATAAAACCCGATAATTTCACATTGCGTATGTGCAGTCGGGATTAGCGCAATTCGGGTTTCCAACTGCGTATGGCTCGCCTGAGCACTCAGAACTCTCAAAAACTAATTGTGATGAATGCAAACTTGTTACATCCCTCCTGTGGAGTCACATCATTTTGTAAACACCGGGTACGAAAATAGCTATATGAGCACCTGCGTCATCCATGTGTACACCTAAAAACTGACCATCACCGTCATAGACTCTTATCTTGCCTGTTTCGCTATAGTTGAAAGCACACAACAATACTAACATCAAGGGGGCAATCCGTTTCATTCTGTTTCCCGCCTTTCAGGGGTGCAAAGTTGATAATTAGAAAGCCAACCAACTCATATAATTAGTAGTTTGGCTGTGTTTAAGTGAACCTATTCATTTATCCCATCTCACCTCGATGGATTTAAGTAGCAAGCTTCTCTGTACTTAATAAATTCCTGAAATAAAGTGCAAAAAATGTTCCGCCATAAGTATTTTTAAGACTTGATGAAAAAACAATATGTAATTAAAATTTAATTGATTTTACAGGAAAGTATTATGTCATTGTTTACCAAAAACTATTGAGTTTGATTTACATCTCAAATTATTTTTTAATTGATTAATTGAATTGGTATAGCCAAAGGTTCAAATATCGTAAATCACACTTACTGTGACGATACGATTTGGCCATACCGACCAGACTTGTCAATACAAGATGGACAGGGATTGCCAATTGCTACGATGTGGTATGGTTTGAAGGTAGGGTTTGAGTATCGCCAAGTTTTGTTACACTCGCGGACAAGCGCTTAATAGCAGATAACAAAAGGCAGGGAGTCAATGCCCTGCCTTTCTTAGCGCTTAGTTTTGTTATGAGATTATACCTCTTAAACTTCCTACTAATTCCAATAAATCATGACTTCCGCTGATATTATGTTTCAGGGAATGGTATCTTTCGCAATGCGTCAATGTATGGTTTTATTATTTCAGTACTCTCTATTGGAAGTCCACTATTTATAAATCTATCAATAGAGAATTTCGGACTTGCCTTAAGTACCTGTTCGGCAGCAGCCTTTGCTTCTTCTTGCCTTCCAATCGCAGCATAACATGCGGCAAGGTCTAAGCTCATTCGGAAGTACCGTGGATTCATTTCCAGTGCTTTTTGTAGATAGGGTATTGCTTCTTCATACTTCCCTTGAAAAAGTCTGGTATGGCCTAATCCCAAATATGCCCACGGAGATTTAGGATCCAAGCGCTTTTTCTTTTCAAAGTATGGTATTGCTTCTTCCGCTCTGCCCGAATAGCAAAGCGCCCAACCAGCATTGTAAGCATCGGCTTCATTTGGATTTATAGCTATCGCTTTATTATATTCAATGATAGACTTTTCATGCTGCTTTAGGTCATAATATACCCTACCTAAGCAAGCACGCGCAGAGGCATTTAAATCATCGATTTGGGTTCTGAAAACTTAACGTTCCCCGTGAAAAGCTGCCGACGACCAGCAAGTAAACGCCGCTGGTTGACGGTCGGCTCGGCATGGTTGACTATACCGCTGTGTCGTTATTTGCCAATGCAGCATCCGTGTATTTTGATAAATGAAATGTTATTCCAGAGCCAGCAATCCGCTATCGATCTGAATTTTTAATTCTTTCAGGAGCATCGATAATTCTTTTTCTCGTTGCGTTTTAATCGTTGTCCATAATTCCCGACTGGATTTACTGTTTTCCGCGTCGTGTAAATAAGTATCATACCGGTAAAGGCTTCTTGATACTATTGTTATAGTTTCCAATAGATTATAATTGACATTTTTTAACATGGTTTTCCCCCTTTCTTTCTTTTAAATATGTCATTTGATATTATTCGGTCCTTGTCTAAGCGCTGCGCAAGCCTCACCCCATAAAACCCGCTCTTAAAAATAGGAAAAGAATCAAAGTAGAACGACCAGTTACCCAACCACTGTTTTTTCTTCAAGTTATGCAGCCATCAGCCCATATGAGCTAAGAGCAGAAGATGAGTTTAAGGAGTTATGAGGATTTTGCTCAATTAGTAGATGTTAGAAGAGGTTTAGTAAAGCCTTGGAAAGTGAATTGGGTCAATCGAATAGCGAATTAGCGAAAGAGGCGAAGTATCCATATATTTACACACTTTAACTTTTAATTACATTTAGTCGTAGTTTCAATAAGGCAAAATACTCATTTTAATAGGGAAAATTCCCATTAGATGAATGTATCACCTTATTCGACGTCTGGAAATTACTGAACACTAAACAAATTAACAGATAGATAGAGGATTAAACTCAGGTAAAGGTAGGTTCTTGCGCTTGTGTTTTCATGCCAATTGTTCAGTTGAAGGATAAGCGGGTATCTGTCTTAGAAATAGAGAGTAGTTTTAAAAAATAAATATCCTTCAATTTATAAATACAAAAAAAAATATATAACAAATAAAAAAAGTGGATAAAATACAAAAAATGTATTGACCTTTTCATTCGGTTTGGATATCCATTCATCTCGTCATAAACAGATAGGTTCAGAGTTTCATCCAAAATCAATTGTAGCGCTCGGCGCGCCCCTTGTTGACGGATGGCTCAGGAAAAGCCAAAACCAGCCGGATTATCGGAGACAAAGTCAGGAGGATGCATGAAAAACAGGAGAAAGCTCGCAGTACTGTTAACAGGTCTGGCAATATTGATGTTCGCAACGCCGGTCTTTGCCGCTAAAACTACCATTACGGGAAAAGTCAGCAAAGACTGGACGATTCAAGCCCAAGACGGCACCGTTTATAATATTGCACTAGACGATATGGGAGATACCGTAATGGTCTATGTCGGCAAAACGGTCCAGATCACCGGAAAGGTTAAAACAAAGGGGGATAAAAATATTCTTATTGTCCACGAGTTCAAGTTGAAGAAATAGGAATGGCCGGCGAACGGGCCAAAGGAGGCGCGTGCGCCGTTAAGCGCACATGCCTCCGATAATCAATCAAGACATGTTGGCTGGACGTTCAAAACCGGCAAAGGGGTTGTCTGTTCCATATCATGTTACATTAAATTAATAGGTCAGCCCTCTACAGATGCATTGAGACTGGCCCACAAAAATGGATCTATTGAAAATGTTAGGTTTCTTGCCATTAGTCCAACTATCTGAAATCGCATCAATCGTGACGATAGGGTGTGGCAAACTCAAGCGAAACGATCAGATTATAGCTCAAGGACAACAGCAGCAGATACAAGTTACATCCAATTTGAGCTCTGTTGGAGACACTAAAAAACGATGCAGAGCCTACATTTTAATGGATGGATATATCTAAATTTAATTTTTCACCCACTTGGGAAAGTTCTTTTTCTAAATCCTCTACAGAGATCTTTACGGGAACCTGAACTTTAATTTCCATTAAATACATTGCTGTCCCAGATTCGGGGGAGGTGAGCCTCCGTGAGGTAAGGTTTTCAATATTGATATTATTGTTTGCCAAGAATCTGGTGACCTTAAAAACAATTCCAGTCTGGTCAATGCCCTCCACTTTTATGGTCTTTGTAATAAAATCAATTTGTCTCTCCTTTTCTTTAACTTCCACTGACCTAATGAAAGCCGTTATCCCCTTTTCCTTTTCAAGTCTCCGACAATCGCTTAATAGCCGATCTTTTAGACCAACTCCTTTACCGGTAAATAGGAGAATGATTACAAATTCGTCCAGCATTCCTGTCATTGTGGAGTCTTCAAGATTACAGCTGTTTTCATAAAGTACCTCAGTAATATCGGCAACGATCCCTGGCCTGTCCTTGCTAAAAGCAGTCATGATAAATTTTTTCTCCATCCTTTGCCTCCTTTGAATTGATATCGATAATGGATGCCTTTTTCGCTAAGATGTATAGCATTTATGAGGTGGAATCAAAATGTCCAATATCGTAGATTCCAAGTATATTGAAAATATCAATATTAAATCAGGTATGCCCAAGCAAGGGATTTTTTGCCAGTCTCGTAACTATCTAAAATGGCGTTGAAACTGAATATACGATCTGAGTATCCCCAGGATTTGATGCGACCAAGGACCTGCGCTTAATAGCAAGTACATTGGGTATTGGCTTATTTGAGATAAGCCAATATAGTCGGCCTTCCACATGGGTAATGCCTGCTTTACCAGTTTACATGAAAAGTGCGGTAATCTCGATTAGCCGGCGGAGACTCGACGGATTCTCCTTTAATAAAACGTAGTGCGTCAGACATACCCCTTTTGGTCTCCGGGAATCCCTCGCATAATGATATGGGTTTTAAGTGGTTTGGACAGCGGTCATATCCAGGATAATTCGCTACGGCCTGCCCGTATCTGCAAACAGCATGATTGAATCCCCATACGTAGCAGTCATATTGAGCCGTATTTTTTGCGATTAAAACCAAAGACCAGCATATCGACGTAACAGAAAAGACGATTAATAAGATGCCAAAAATACTCTTTAGAGCAGATTTTTTAGGTGTCGGTTGGGGGTAATTCATAAAGGACTCTCCTTACCCTATATCCATCCATTTCTTACTTTTTTGGATTAATCGGTATTTTTACTGCAACTCGCAGGCTTCAACACTATTGCTTGTTTGCGAGTACGTGGAGTTTCGGTTTCTATAAATTTTTAAAGGATATATTCTGGCTATCACTAAATTTCTGGTGACTCCCATGGTTGCGGTGTTTAGCGGGCACCCAAGGTTCGGCAAATCTTGTGGTATGTTTTGGATATATGCAATGCCTCAGCACGCAAGTTTCAGAAAACACATTGTTGCAACAATACAGGCGCAGCGAAATGTTATACCTTTATCTATTCGATGATGTTGCTAATAAAATACCGAAACCAATAAAAATTGAACCACTTGTTCGATTAAAGGCATTAATCCTATTTGGTTTGACTACCCAATTTTTTACTTTGTGCGCCAACAACGCATAAAGCATCAAAAATGAGAATGAAAAGAACATTAATGTCGCAATTAAAATATGAAATTGTGGGATTAATGCGTCATTTATATTTATAAACTGTGGAAACAAGGCTGTCAGGAATAAGATCGCTTTCGGATTGCTCAGGGCTACACCCAAGGCTTGAAAAAATAATTTTTTAGATGAAACATCTGTTGAAAGTAATCGGTTATTTATTATAGTAACATCCAGACTCTTCTGGAAAAATATTTTAAGACCTAAGTAGATCAGGTAAGCTGCACCCGCAAATTTTATAATAGTAAAGATAATTTCTGAAGTTTTGAGTATAGTTCCTAATCCTGTAACAGCCATAAGGCCGAGGCAAAAAAGACCAACAATATTACCAAGAGCAGCAAAAACTGCTTTTCTCCACCCATATAATGTTGAGTTCGTCGTGATGAAAAGAACCGCCGGTCCGGGAGTTGATGTTGCGACAATTACTAACACCAAATACATCAGCCATGATTGAATTGTCATTTGTGTGCCTCACTGGTTAAATATAACCCTAAAGGAGCGTAAACAAAACCGAGGACGATCTTAATATATTTATTTCAGTGACTGTTTTGATAATTCGGCTTCATTTGTATATCTCCACCAGCAGTGAGAGATGAATTCTGCTTTTTGACGGTTTATCGGGAAAAGCTACAATTTTGAAAGATTCCTCCGATTTAAGCTTGCCTTCTACAATAATTCCCCCATAACACTATAACCCCCAATGTTTCAATTTATCCCGTTGTTACCTTGGCGTACCATACCATTATAGATTATCCAATTTAAACTGACTTGTATGTTTCTTCAACGATCTCTTTACCATATTTTCTTTCAAGACGTCGGACTATAAAATGACCACGCGCCATATCCTGAAAATGATCAATAAATAAGGTATTAATGATAGCCCCTCCCGCCGCACCTATTGCAGGAATAGCTTGCGCTGCAGCTTTCTCTGACACTTGAATACTAAAGCGTTCTGCAATTTGAATTATTAATCGAACAAGGGCAGGGGCACCCTCTTCAGACAGACCTCTTTTGGTAATATATTCCGCAGCTTTCGAGATTGATTGTGCCAAGGATGCACGAACTGCAAAATAACCAGATTCAGAAGCATCATCACTTCTGCTCGGTCCACCTAAAGCAAATACTTCGATGCATGCTATTTTGGACTCGATTTTATGGATATTTTCATCTTCGCTTCTAGCAATATCAGCGATAGAGCGTAACATGATTGTCGTTGATATTGGCAGCTCTATTGCCAAAGCGGGTAAACCAAATAAGCCTCCTATGCCACCTGTTGTTGCCACAGCCAATTTATGCCAGATATTGGATGCTTCTTCCCCTGGCGAATCTTTCATTGTAAGAACGGCAGCCTGGACAGCCTTGGATAAAGCTGTTTGAGTCAATTCACCGATTTTTAGGTTCCAATTTTCAGGTAATAAGGAGAATCCTTTTTCTATGGGTGCACCAAGAAAATTTGTAATTTTTGCAGCAAGGCCTGGGTTTTCAAGAAGCGCTTTCGCTTTCTTTAAATCTCTAAAATCCTGCTCTTGAAGAGTCATAACTATTCCACGAAATAATCAATAATTACTGAAATATAAGTGAAGTCAAATTATGAGGCAGCTATTCCCAATAAGGCGAAATGAGGAAATGACTACGGTGCGCGAAAAAGCAAAAAGATGATCGGGAGGCTGATCAGCGCATATAAGAGTGTGTCGGTCAAGTTGTCGCGTCGAAAGCAGTATGTAACTCAATTTCCCCGAAACACACGTAATCTGAAGGCAATAAGCATGTCAATACCACGGCGTGGCATATCGGCTAAAAATAGCCTACCAACATCCGTCCTCTAAGCTTCTGAGGATTTTCGAGGAGTATGATTTGGCTGTCACAGGATTATTTATGATTCGCCAACTTACCCTATTCCCATCGCCACATTGGAACAGATCGAGATTTCCTTAATTTCAAACCACCTTTCTGATGTTTGTTTTTATGAAAACTGTTCGCCGCCAAGTCCTTCTCTGTCGTGTGCCATAAATATCGATCGAAGTTTGCCCTAATGCCGGCATCATGGTAGATATCCTGATGAAATCGTAAAGATTTGGTATTGATCAAGGAGGCCACGTGCCGGAAAAAAATTCCCGAAACTTCATCCTGATTGCGTGCGCCGGTGCTATTTTTTGGCCTGGCGCGTTTATTTTCGGCCTCCCTGGCGTCCTGCGCCAGCACTGGCAGCAGGTATTCGACGCCGACGGCGGAGCGGTGGGCAGGACGGTGTTTTTCATACTCATCGGTGCCACCTGCTTCATGTACCTGTGTGGGCGCTTGCAGGAGAAATATAGCCCGGGAAGGTTGGCTTCTATCGGGGTTGCGATGTGCGGCGGCAGCGCCATCTGGTTGAGTCAGGCAGGAAATATGACGGAAGTCAACGTGTGGGCGTTCGTCGTCGGCGCCTCTTCGGCCTTTGTCTATCTTCCGGGTCTGACGGTGGTACAACGCTGGTATCCTGAAAGACGCGGTCTGGTTGCGGGTTTTTTCAATATGGCCTTCGGGTTGTCGGCGGCAGTCATGTCTCCAATTTTTTCCATCCTCCTATCAAAATGGGGATACGAAGCGTTGACTCTGACTGCAGGCTGTGCAGCGCTCGCCATCGGCCTGACCGCTTCCACATTGATCCGGTTTCCAGAGGCCAGGGCTTCGGCACCGGAAGCCACCACCTCGATTGCGTCTACCAGTCGCTCAGTGACGGAAGCCCTGAAAAGCCGGGAATTCTGGTGCCTTTGGCTTACATGGGTTTTCGCCGGTGCCGCCGGAGCCAGCATGCTGGTACTGGCTACCGGATTCGGCTTGGCTCGCGGCCTGAATCTTGCCCATGCCGTCGTCCTACTTACGACGTTTAACCTAACCAACGGTTGCGGCAGATTAATTAGCGGTTATTTCTCGGACAGGATCGGGCGATCCCGCATTATGGCGATGAGCTTTGCTGGCGCAGGCATCGCCTATCTCATCATGCCTCATCTGGCAACCCTGTGGCTGTGGGCCATACTGACAGCGGTTATTGGTTATGCTTTCGGTACTCTGTTTGCGGTCTCTGGCCCGTTGGCCGGCGACTGTTTCGGCATGGCGCATTTCGGGGCCATCTTCGGGCTGATTTTTACCGCCTACGGCTTCGTGTCTGGGCCGCTTGGCCCATGGCTCAGCGGCTTCATTTTGGATGTCACCCAGGGCAACTACACCCTGGTTTTTTCATACTTGGGCCTGATGTATTTGGGGTCGGCCGGGCTTATCCTGCTGGTTCAGCCGTGGCGGGAATGCCGAATATAAGGTCGAACCAATGGCAGAGGAACCGCTATTAATCGTAACGTTCAGCGATGCCCCATGATACCAAGCGGCACGCAGCGGTACCTTTTTACAATCAGCGATACAGAGGCGATGAGGTGGATTGAAAACCTTATTACTAAAATGAAATCCTAGCCAAAACATTGCCCCTGGAGAATTGATAAAACGGCTTGATGTATAAAAAAACATCCTTACAATGGTATCCTGAGATCCACGGACCTATTTAATGCACTTTATGACATGATGAACGCCTGCAAATGCTTGTAGCCATAGCCAGCATTTTTTTGCCACAGGCAAAACTATCTGAAAATTTATTTTCATAGGTCAAGTCGATGTCATCAAATTCGATTCTTCAAAAGTTAGATGGAATCAAATCAGGCGCAAAAGATATCATCGATATCAAAAAGGCAGAGCACGAACTGCAAATGGAGCGGGATTTTATTTCAGCCGTTCTTAAGACAGCTGGGGCCCTGGTCATTGTTCTCGACCGGCATGGACGAATCGTCCTGTTTAACCAAGCCTGTGAGAAATTGACTGGCTATTGTTTTGAGGAAGTGGAGGGGAAATGCTTTTGGGACATTTTCTTGCTTCCCAATGAGATAGATCAGGTTAAAGCCGTCTTTGAGGATCTAAAATCAGGACTTTTCCCAAACGAGCACGAAAACCACTGGTTGGCAAAGAGTGGTTCTCGCAGACTGATCAAATGGTCCAATACAGCCCTTACCGAACCGGATGGTTCTGTTGAGTACGTTATCGGCACGGGAATCGATACCACCGACATTCGGGCTGCCGAAGAAAAGCTCCGGCATTCTGAAGTACGTTTTGCTCTTGCAACCGAGGGATCTGGATACGGCCTGTGGGACTGGCAGGATACCAGCCGAGATGAGGTGTGGTGGTCGCCACGTCTCTTCGAGATGCTCGGCTATGAGAATGGCGAGATCGAATCGAGTATAAGTCGTTTCAATATGTTGCTTCATCCTGCGGACGAGGCCAAGGCACGTGAAGCAATGGATTCCCATCTTAAAAATGATGAAGTTTATGACATTGAAATCCGGTTACAAACCAAGTCCGGTGATTATCGCTGGTTCAGATCGTGCGGTGGGGCTATAAGGGACACCCAAGGCCTTCCTTCCCGCATGTCTGGCTCACTCGTAGATATTTCAGATAGAAAACACGCAGAAAAAGCGTTGCTGGAGAGTGAAAAAAAATATCGAACGCTACTTGCCAATCTCGATACGGCCGTGGTGGTGCATGCGCCTGACACACGTATATTGATTTCCAACCATAGGGCTCAGGAGCTGCTTGGACTTTCGGAAGAAAATATAGCCGACAGGAGAGACATCGATCCTGATTGGTATTTTCTACGAGACGATGGGACGAGATTGCCGATCGAAGAATATCCGGTCAATATTGTTATCACCACTCTGAAACCGCTTCAATACTTCCTTGTCGGTATCAATCATCCAAGAAACCGCAATATTATTTGGGTAGAGGTCAATGCGTTTCCTGAATTTGATGATAACGGAAGACTCCGGCAGATTGTCGTCACCTTTTGGGATGTGAGCAACCGTAAGACGGCTGAAGATAATTTGGCCAAGCGGACGCTTGAGTTGGTCAACATTAACAAAGAACTCAGGCGGCAAATAACTGAACGCAAGCAGGTGGAGGAAAAATTAACGAATCAGCAGCGACAAGCGGACAAAGACCTTGAAGTGGCTGCTACAATTCAGCAGACTTTGATTCCACGATACTCTCCCCGCATCGGACCGATACGATTCGCCTGGCGATTTGACCCCTGCGAGCGTATTGGTGGAGATATTTTAAATTTTCAATATTCCGGCAAGAATCATATCAGTTTTTACATGTTCGACGTATGTGGCCATGGCGTCTCTTCCGCTCTTATTGCAGCAGCTGTATCCCAGTTTCTTCAGACCAGTTTCATACCCATGGCAACGGCAACCGATTTGCCCCAACCGGAAACTGTGCTAAACAATTTGGAGAGGGCCTTTCCTTTTGAACGCTTCGACAGTTTTTTTACGATTGTTTACATGACCGTCGATTATTCAAATGGTTCTCTTATTTACAGCAGTGCCGGGCATCCCCCACCGATTCTCATGGGTCCTGATGGATCTATGAGGATTCTCAAACTCCATGGGCCAGTGATTGGCACCGGTAATGTTTACTCATATCCTCAGTGAAGAAGTGCCATTACAAAACGGAGATAAAGTCATCGCCTATACCGATGGAATCCTCGAATATCCTAACGCTACAGGGGATATTTTCGGCAAGGAACGCTTAATCAGAACACTTCAAAAATATGCCAACAGCCCTGTCCAGACTCTGATGGATAGGGTTCAGATGTCACTAAAAGAATTTTCAGGATCGGCAAATCCCAACGATGATGCCAGTATTATGGCTATCGAGTACATTGGATAAGTTGTGTTGCGCTGTTCCTTCACATTTATGGTGATATCTTGTTGGCATCTGTCTCGAACACCACGCCCTTTTACGCCTAAATACCTTGCCAATTGCCAGAAAACCTGACGTTACACGACTGCGCGGCACGCAGGCATTTGGTGCCCTCTCCATTGTGATGACAGATAGTGGTGGTAAAAAAACCTTCCGTTATTCGAATGTTCATTTCTACAACCACTTATACCGCTCATCCGTATTTCGGAATTTATTTTTGAAAAGCGGTATAATCAGACTCGGCCGACTCAGCGCCTGAAAGAGATCGATTACGAATTTACGAAATTTATAACCTCCGCAACTATCCGTTGTGCGCCTTCACCATACAGCATGGTCATATGGTTGCCGGGGACTTCAACATAGTGCCCCTCTGCCACCGCCTTGACCGTCTCCAAGGCCTGTTCACGCGGCAGGACCGGCGGAGATCCCGGCGGACCAAACGGGCCCAATGCGTTGAGCAACAGCGTAGGTTGCGTGATTGCAACAAGATGTTTGGCCCAATCCTCAGCCAGAGCTTTGTCTACCGCTTCGATTATTGCTTCGGGGCGAGAGCGTGGTTTAACCGTGCCATCGGCACGGATTTCTACGTCTGCACGATAAAAACCTTCGATGATCGGGTCCCACCAGCCGCGGTAGAAAGGCATCTGTTTCATGGCCGTAATGTACGCATCCCATGACGGCAGCACCTTTCCCAAACGATCAACAGACGGTTTGATTAACTCCCGCACTTGTGGGTGCATCGAGCCGGCGGCATCTATAACCACTAATTTTCTGACCCGGTCAGGATAACGAGCCGCCATGTAGAGGGTCAGTAACCCCCCAAACGAATGGCCACCCAGCACGACTCGCTTAATATCCATTGCATCCAGTAAGGCGAGCACATCGGCAGCATGGTCGGCCATGCTGTAACCGCTTGTGGGTTTGTCACTCAAACCACGTCCGCGCAGATCAAGAGCCAACACCCGTAGCGCTGGACTCAATCCAGCCGCGATGAGACCATCAAACGAATGGGCATTGGCCGTCAAGCCCGGCATGAGCACGAGTGGGCCGTTTTCGCCGGAGTGATCCAGATAGTGCAGTTGAATGTTGTTAACCCGCACCAACCGATCCATTGTCTATCTCCTCTGTTTCAACTCTTTAGCATGTGAGTAAGGCAAGCTCGTGCAAGGGTATACGATTCTATGGTATTGCAAATCGGGTTCTTTTTTACCGACTCAGTTAGAAATCATTGATTCCCGAAGACCTTCTTGAGCAAATCGGTCGCCCGGGCTGCCGGATCTTGCCGGATCTTTTTTTCTTCTACAGCCAACATCAGATATAGCCCGTCTAACGCCTTTGCGGTTACATACTGATCCAAATCGAAATTCATTTGGTCGCCAAAAGGGATGGTTTTTATCTTGGCATCAAGAGCCTGATAATCTCTGGTGGTGCCGACTTCGGACATCGCCTGGTGAGTAATTGGTTCGAATATTTCTTGCAGTCTACCCGAGGTTTTATCCTTAAAATACAAAGTGGCGGCGTTGTCCTGGCCATCAAGAATCTTGCCGGCATCGGTGAACGTCATCTGCTTGATGGCATCCAAGAAGATGGACTTTGCCTCCGGGGCCGCCCGCTCGGCAGCACGGTTCATGCTCAATTCGAATTCATCGACCTTGTTGCCAAAACCGGTTGCCCGGAGCAGTTTTTCAACCTTTTGTACGCTTTCAGGAAGGGGAATTTTAATCAGAGGATTCTTAAAGTACCCATCAGTTTTTGAAACCTCTTTCACGGCAGTACTCGTGCCAATTTCAAGGGCTTCCTTGAGGCCCTTTACGATTTCATCGTTTGTGAGACCCTTCTCGCCTCCCAGTGTCTTCATTGTGCTTTTGACGAAGTCCTGGAATCCAGCCTGGGCTTGATCGCCGAAATTGAAAATGAAAAATATACTTAGCATTGATATCAACAATTTATAAGTCATGATGCCTCCTTTTAGATGAACACCCAGATGGTTTTTAAAAGAATCGGTTGAGACGATGATAAACATTGGTAAGCTCCCCGCTTTGCTGGATCACACATCTGATCCTATTCGCTAAGGTGTGCGCCTTGCCAATGAACGAATGCGGCGCGTGAAAATGCAGGTTGGTCAGGCGGCCTGCTGCTGACCAACCTATAGACGTTCTCAAAATTATCCCACCGTTCCCCTCAAGGCAACCTGATATCGTATCCGGCGCTTTGCAGTGTTTCCGTAATTTCTTTGACATGCGCGGGCCCGCGGGTTTCGAGTTCCAGCTCCACATGGGTGACGTATATCGGAATGCCGCGAACGCTACGATCGTGGTAGATGTGGAGAACATTGGCTTTGGTATCGGCGATCAGAGCCAGGAGTTTGGACAGGGAACCCGGAACGTCGGCCATCCGAATGACGACCCGCATGACACGCCCGTGCAAGGTGAGCCCCTGGCTGATAATCCTTCCCAACAGCGGACTGTCGACGTTACCCCCACTGATGACAAGGACCGTTTTGCCTCCCTGCGGAATCTTGATTGCCCCGTTCATCAACGCCGCCAGGGGCGCCGCCCCAGCGCCTTCGGACAGGATTTTCTCGCGTTCCAGGAGTAACAGAATTGCGGCTGCAATCTGTTCTTCATCTGCCACCACGATTTCATCGACTCCCTTTTGAATGATATCGAAAGTCAGCTGGCCGACCTCTTTCACGCTGATACCGTCGGCAATCGACGACCGGCCTTCGACCTGCGTGATCTGTCCCGTCATGAAGGCTTCATAGGCCGATGGGCACGCCGCTGCCTGAACGCCGATGATCCGGGTTTCAGGGGACAAGTTCATGGCGGCCAACACAATACCGGAAATCAGACCGCCGCCACCGACGGGAACGACGACGAGATCTGGTTGCGCAAGGTCATCGAAGATTTCGAGGCCAGCGGTTCCCTGACCGGTGATAATATCCTCATCATCATAGGGGTGAATAAACAGTTTTCCTTTGCTGGCTATGCGTCGGGCCTCTTCGAGGCATTCGCCGACGCTCTGTCCGAAGGTGACCACTTTGGCGCCGTACATGCGGGTGGCCTCCTTTTTGGTAATGGACACCCATTCCGGCATGACAATGGTTGCCGCAATATCGAGTTGTTTTGCCGCCAGGGCCAGGCCTTGAGCGTGATTCCCGGCCGATGCGGCCACAACGCCGCCGGGACCAATTTTGTCCGAACATGTCAGCAGCTTGTGCGACGCGCCGCGGATTTTGAATGAACCTGTTTTCTGCAGGTTTTCCAATTTGAGGTAAACATCACCACCAAACATTCGGCTGATGGCCGGTGAATGGACCAGAGGGGTTTTAACGATCCAGTTTTGAATCTGAGCCGCCGCGTGTTTAAGGTTGTGCAGAGATATCATGCAGAATTCCGTGTAATGAAGGGTTATGCGCAGTCTTCACAATTATACTGGGGGTGTCTGGATCCGAATGTCAAGTTTATCTGTACGATACCGATCGATTCCTTTGCCCTTAATACTGCCATTTTGTGTTATTATGCTTTTAAAAAATAAATTCCGAAATACGGAAGGGTGGTATAAGTGATTGTAGAAAAAAACGTTCGCATAACGGAACGTTTTTTTGACAACCACTATAAGCCCGGACGAGAGTTTGATCTTCCCGGTTGAAATTTCATCAAGAATCAAATATGAATTGATAACAATCCTCTGCAAGTAATTTGGCGCTCCAAGCCCGACAATTTCACCTCATGGGCCCAACGGAGGTTTTCATAACTCAGCTTCGACGATCCCGTTTTTGGGGGCAGTGCATGTCGAGCCTCGCAATAGATTGACGACAGCTTCACTTCGAAGTACGACGTCCAATATAACTGCGATTGAATGAAATATTCAGGCTTACTGCCCAATGCAACAGGGAGGTAATACCATGCCGTTTTCTCTTCCCGAATACCAACCACCGGATTTTAATAGCCCACCCTTGGTAAACGCCACGGTTGTAAACTTCGAACCGGTTCTTACAACCGGTGTCGCCCCAAATGATTATCACGGGACCTCCGTATATCCGGAGTATTTTCATTTCGGTAAAGGGGTATGGCGCCTGATCGATGAGTCCCGCATGGACTGTGTGGTTGTGCGAGGTCCGGATGACCGTCTGCGCGTGACCGAGTTCAGAAATCTCAAGTCCGGTGATCTCGTGGCTGTAGGGCGGCGAGAAAATGGTGAGGATGGTATTTACGTCCATACCAACGCTTTTGATTTTCCGGACCATGTGAAAGAGAAGTTCGCTTTCCGATCGCATCTGACCCGGGAGACCTCCTTTTCGATCGATTACGATGAACTTTATGATCTGTTGAGATTCGAGCAGGCCAACGGATTCATCTTGTGGGTTCTGGGACCGGCGGTCGTGTTCGACCACGATTCACGCGAGTCTTTCGCTGCACTTGTCGAGGCCGGGTATGTTCATGGTTTGATGGCTGGTAACGCCCTTGCTACCCACGACCAGGAAGGGGCTCTGTTCGGAACGGCACTCGGGCAGGAACTCTATGCCAAAAAAGCCGTAGCCATGGGGCACTACATGCACCTGGATGCGTTGAACACGATCCGGCGTATCGGTTCGACTCGGAAGGCGATCGAACAGGGACACATCACAAACGGCATCATGCATGTCGTTACCCGCAAGGATATTCCTTGTGTTCTGGCCGGGTCGATTCGGGACGACGGTCCCATGCCCGGGGTGATAGCCGATGTGTACCAGGCCCAGGATGCCATGCGGCAGCTGACCCGGCGAGCGACCACGATCGTTTCTCTGGCCACTCAGTTGCATGCCATTGCCACTGGCAACATGACGCCATCATATACGGTGACCAAAAGCGGCCGGGTACGACCGGTGTACTTCTACTCGGTAGATATGTCCGAGTTTGCCGTCAGTAAATTAGCCGACAGAGGGTCCCTGACGGCACGGTCAATCTTAACCAACGTCCAGGATTTCGTTGTCACTGTCGCCCGCGGCCTTATCGACCGCTGTGAATAAGCGCTGCGATGGGCGAAACGAGGGGGGAGAGCCTTGCTATCAATAGCGGAGAATTATTAAGCGCCGCAGGTTACAGCTGCGGCGCTGCTTCGTCAGTTGCAATCAACCCGCCGGTTATCTCTTCGAAGGCCGTATCTGCGTTCCGGCGCGACCCTTGAGGGCGGCCTCGATTTCTGCTATCGAACAGATGATCGCCCGCTTTCTATTCTTCTCGACAAACTGCAGCGCTGCCTCAATTTTGGGGCCCATCGACCCCACGGGAAATTGCCCATCCGCTAAATATCGACGCGCCGTCCGGGGTGACAGTTCCGAGAGAAGGCGTTCTTCCGGCTGACCGAAGTTGAGCATGGCGCCTTTAACATCGGTTGCGATCATGAAAATGTCCACACCAACTTCCTCGGCCAATCGGGCACTGGCCAGGTCCTTGTCGATGACAGCATCCACGCCACAAAAGGTCCGACCTTCGCGGACAACAGGAATACCGCCACCGCCGCAACAGACGACGATAAATCCGATCTCGATCAGCTTTTTAATCTCCCGTTTTTCGACAATCGTTACCGGACGGGGTGAGACCACCACACGGCGCCAGCCTTTGGCTGTTTTGCGGGTAGGGTAGGGCAGTTCGGCCGCCTGCTGTTGCGAGAAGACCGGACCAATGGGTTTTGTCGGTGATTGAAAGGCCGGATCGTTTTCGTCCACGACAACATAGCTGATGAGACTCACCAAAGGCTTTTGGTGGATTCCCAAGGCCATGAGTTCGTTGTCGAGGGTCGATTCGATCATATAACCGATCTGCCCCTGAGTCTGGGCAACCAGGATTTCGAGCGGCAGGCGGGGACCGGTGTCGCAGCTTTCCTGCTGAAGCAACAGGTGGCCGACCTGCGGCCCGTTGCCATGGGTGATAATGATCCTGTGGGTCCGGCTGATTTTCGCTATCTGGCGGATCGGGACCTTCAAGTTTTTAAACTGCTCTTCAATGGACCCTTGCTGCCCCTTACGGATCAGGGCGTTACCGCCCATCGCCACAAGAAGTGTATCCCTTTTCCTGGTCGGTTTCATTCAGACCTGCCGGAGAATGAAAGATATTTCAGATCCATTTCATTTTTTCCAGTAATACAGATTCAAGGGTGGGGTCTCCGTGGTCTCGATACTCGTATCGCACACGCAGTGTTGGTTTGCTGATGTTGAGGATCAAAGGGAGGTGGATCGGTGTAGCAAAAAGCACCAGGTCACAGTCGCTTGCGGCAATGGTCTGTTCGAGATCCAAGATCTGGCCCGGCCCGTACCCCATTGCCGGCATTACGGCACCGATGTGGGGGTATTTTTCATATAGAAGTTTAAGGGATCCGGCAGCAAACGGGCGCGGGTCTATAATTTCTCCGGCCTTATGTTTCTCAGCGGCAATGAGACCGGCACCGAATGACATCTCACCGTGAGTCAACGTCGGACCGTCTTCGACCACGAGGACGCGTTTGCCGGTAATCCAATCCGGATGGCTCACCAGAACCGAAGATTCTGCCAGCACGATCTGCGCTTCTGGAGAAAATCGACGAATGTTGTGATGGACCTGCGCGACCTTTTCGGCCGGAGCTGTGTCGATCTTATTGATCACGGCAATGTCTGCCATCAACATGTTTGTTTCACCCGGGTAATACAGGCGTTCGTGACCGGCCCGATGCGGATCGAAAAGTACGATGTGCACATCCGGGTAGTAAAAGGGCGTATCGTTGTTGCCCCCGTCCCAGACGATGACGTCCGCTTCTTCTTCTGCAGATTTCAGTATTTTTCCGTAATCGATTCCGGCATAAACGACAATGCCCATATCGACGAGGGGTTCGTATTCTTCGCGTTCTTCGATGGTGCAATGGTGCCGCTCGAAGTCATCGTATGCGGAAAAGCGTTGAACTTCCTGCTGGCGTAAGTCACCGTACGGCATCGGGTGCCGCACGGCAACGACCCGTTTGTTCATTTTCCTGGCAATCTCGCAGACCTTGCGGGTTGTCTGCGATTTGCCACAGCCGGTTCGGACGGCGCAGACAGCTACGACCGGTTTCTGGGCGCGCAGCATTGTGTATGTGGCCCCGATCAGGGTGAAATCGGCCCCACCGGCCATGGCTATCGATGCCTTGTGCATGACGTCCGTGTGAGGCACGTCACTGTAGGAGAAGGCCACAAGGTCGATTTTGTGATCCCTGATGAGCACGGGTAGCTGCTCCTCGGGATAGATAGGTATGCCCTGCGGATACATACGGCCCGCTAATTCGGGTGGATAAAGTCGCCCCTCGATATTGGGAATCTGGGCAGCAGTGAAAGCAATGACTTCGTACCGGGAGTTGTCCTTGAAATAGACATTGAAATTGTGGAAATCCCGGCCGGCGGCTCCCATAATGACGACTTTTTCTATCATCTGAATATTCCGTTTCATGTTCGTAGACTTGAGAAATGTGAGATTCCTTATTGCTTGGCAGGCCGGCGAAATGCTAATGATATCCCAAATGCAAAAGCTGCGGTTTCAGTGAAAATTTTGCTCGAGTTGACGATGCCGGGCCGATGTTGTGCCTTCGGTTTGGGTCGTTATGATTCTGAATATTGCTGTAGAGATTGATTCAATATCTTTGTAGCGAGCGAACATATTTAGAACCTATCTCAAAATAATGCTTTTGGCCCAAGCTCGGGTGGAGCCTTCTTTCAAGTCCGCGACATACTTGAGTATGCCGAGGGCTTAAAACTCGGCTCCGCCATGATCTTGGACAAAAATCTTTATTTTGAGATAGGTTCTAGGCTCAATTATAATGAACTAACTCATACCATAACGCATGGTTTTGATTGTGTAAAGGTTTGTGAAAGAGGAGTGAGTATGCGAAAACTACTGCACCAAAGACTGAGTGAAAAAGAGATTTGCCTGGGGACAATTATCAGCATCCCATCCCCTGAAACAGCAGAAGTTCTCGCGCTGTGCGACTTTGACTGGCTGTTCATAGACATGGAGCACGGCGCTTTCGACATCGCGGCGTTGCAGGGCATTTTGCAAGCGGTGGCCGGCAGAACGCCCTGTCTGGTCCGGGTACCGTCACTGGACGAAGCCTGGATCAAGAAGAGCCTGGACTGCGGGGCAGACGGTATCATTATACCCCATATCAGTTCAGCGGGCGAGGCCGAGAAGGCCGTCGCGTATTGCAAATACCCACCAGTCGGCACCCGCAGCGTCGGGCTGGCCAGGGCTCAAGGTTACGGCACATCGTTTGCTTCTTATCTTGATCGGGCCAATTCTGACGTAGCAGTAGTGTTGCAGATAGAACACATCGATGCCGTATCGCGAATTGAAGAAATCGTTCGCGTGGAGGGTATCGACTGCCTTTTCGTTGGTCCTTACGATCTATCGGCCAGCATGGGTTTGACCGGGCGGGTCCAGGACCCAAAGGTTGTTGAGGCGATGACAACGGTATATCCGCTGTGCGTCCGCGGCCAAAGTTCCGTTGGGAATTTTTGTTGCCACCCGTGATGAAGCCCCGAACCATATCAAAACCGGTTACACACTTATTGCCGTGGGTGTCGATATGATGCTTCTTTCCGGGGCAGCACAGCGGATTGTCGATACACTGAGGAAGTAAATCGATTTCGGTATTCACGTATCGATTCATAAAATCCTGATGTTAACCTTACTTTAACGCAAAGAGGTGATTTATGACAACGGAATTCAAACCCAATGTGCTGGGCACACCTGGGGTCGATATCACCGCCGTGGACCCCGCAGTTGCAATAAAAAATATGGAAGACGAACGAAAGGAAATGGCACGGTCGCTGCGCCAGATACGCCAGGACTATGTGTGGGATTAGTCACTGAAAAAGAATTCGAGAAGATCGAATCGAAGTTCATGAGTAAGTTGTCCGAACAACGCAACACGCTCCAATTGCTGCGCAGTGCTGCGGGGAAGAAACCACAGTGATTGGCACCGGACGCTTTCTTATATGTTTGAAAGGAGGCAAGCGACATGTTAAAAGGTAAGGTTGCCGTGGTCACCGGCGCCAGCAAGGGGATCGGGCGTGCGACGGCCCTCAGACTGGCCCATGATGGTGCGGAACTGGTTATCGGCGCGACAAGTGTGGCGCTGTTGGATTCGGTGGCCAGAGAGGTCGAAGCGGCAGGCACTCAGGTCGTGGCCCGTCATTGCGACGTGGCATTGCAGGCCGACTGCAAAGCGCTTGCCGATACGGCGCTAGACAAATTCGGAAAGATTGATGTTCTTATCAATAATGCCGGCATCGGCTTTTCGGGGAACGTCATCGCCTTGGCTTCCGAGGATGCTGAAAAAATGGTTCGGGTGAACATTCTGGGTGTCTACTACATGACGCAAGCGGTGTTGCCGACGATGATTGCCCACAATGGTGGAGACATCGTTAATATCGGTTCGGTAGCCGGATTGAAATACTCTCCTGGATTTTCGCTTTACTCGGCGACCAAATTTGCCGTGCGCGCATTTAGCGAAGGATTGCGAAACGAGGTGCAGCAGCACAACATTCGCGTGACCACGGTGCATCCGGGGATGGTCGCTACCAATTTTTTCGATACTTTTTCCCGCGGCGGTATCAGCCCGCCGACCGGAAAGGGCGATCTTTTAAGACCGGAGGATGTCGCCGAAAGTATCCACTTCGTTCTAACCCGGCCGCGATCGGTGGCCCTGAACGAGCTCACCGTGAGACCCTACTGGCAGGAACGATAGGCGGCATTTGTTTCACTTTCACCGGTCGACGCCGGCCGGAACAGCCGAAGTCATATTAGGAATGACGGCCACCGTTTTTAAATGCGTCGTCAAGGTCGGTCTGGTAGCCGAAAACAAGTGAATTCGTCTGGTTTGCCATGCCGACCACGGCCAATAATTCCGACAGCATCTCCTCTGTCAGGCCCTTTTTTCTTGCGGCAGCCGTATGACTGTTGACACAGTACTGGCAGCCGTTCGTTGCGCTCACGGCAATATAGACCATCTCCTTGGACAGTGGGTCTAGGGCCCCGGCCGCCATTACTGATTTTACTCCCTCCCAGGTGCGTTTCAAAAGTTCCGGCTGTACCGCCAATGTCTTCCAGAAGTTGTTGATCCAGTCCACCTGTCGTGTGGCCATTATGTCGTCGTAAACCTGGCGGACTACCGGGCTTGCCTCTTCGTACTCGATCATTTTAACGGTCGGCATTTGCTGCTCCTCCAATTCATTTCGGTTCCCGTTCGATTATACCGGTAAGACATCCCACGGCGCCGGCGGCCTTAAGCAGCTCACTGATGTCAACCGTGAGGCAGGTGATACCTAAACTTTCGTAGAACGATTGAGTTATCGGATTTCCAGCCGGCATGATAATTTTGCCCGGCGCGATGGTGACGAAGTTCAATGCAAATCCACGCGTGGCTTCCGTTGCGTCTGGGATAAACTGAACGGTGAATCCGCTATTGCGTAAAGATTCAACGGCAGCGTAAGCCAACCGTTCGGGCCAGGCCAGTGCCAGGCCCTGATCGGCAAATCTTAGCATTCCCATCAAATGCATGGTGCCGCACGGTAGGTCGACCTGGATTACCCGGACACCCATTTCGTTCAGCAGACCGGCCACCTGAGATGCCCCTTCGGCATTGGTGCGGAGACCGCGGCCGAGCAACACCGTTGATGGGGAAATCCAGGCCGCATCCGCACCTTCAAACGTGCCTTCTCCTCTGACGGATTTTAGAATCGGGATCCCGAGATCGGCCAGGCGTCGGGCGACCCACCTCTCCTCACCGGCACGCACGGTAGATGCGGGCCGGGCCAGGATGGCACCTTCAGGTGTCATTAAAAATAGGTCCGCAACGAACATCTGATTCGGAGATGCCGGACCACTGGGATCCACCTCATATACCTTTACGCCGGCCCGGGTGAATGTGTCGACCAACCTATCGTGCTGAATTCGGGCCTTTTCCACATCCAATTTATCTAGCATTTGAACAGCGTTGGGATCATGTGCGGTCGCCAGTTCCGGCCCAGGACGATGCAACATAATAGATCTCAACGGTGCCCATTCATTCGACTGGCCGAACCGGCCCCAAACGGTACCGATTTCATCCCGCAAGGTTGTGGCACGCGGCGACCAACCGCCGCCGCCGTAAGCTGATGCGTTGTGAAGGTGATATCTGTCCATGAGTAAAGTTCCCGTTAGTGTCCCGCTCGTTTGGCGCCGCTGCCGACCGTATCCGGATTTTTCCGGTTTAAGACAAGTCGGTCCGAATGGCAGGCTCAGCAGACGCTTCCATTTTCAAAGATTTACCAAAATGACAAATAGAGATCGCGGTGTCAAGAAGACCGAAGCGTACTTCAGCTTGAGTCATCATTTTGACAATGTCTCTGATCGGTATCATTTTGATTGTCAACGGCATTCGAATCTCGAGCGAATCAGGACGGCAATTTTATACCGCTTTTCAAAAATAAATTCCGGAATATGGACGGGTGGTATAAGTGGTTGTAGAAAAAAATATTCGCATAACGGAACGTTTTTTTCTACAATCGCTATAACTGAGTCCCAACAATATTTTTCTATTCGGAGTCAAGTCGATGAAAAAGATAATCACCCTCGCTATTCTCTCCAAAATTCTTATTCTTCAGAGCTGCCAGACGGCGCCGCCGATTCAAACTGTCGATGCCGTGGATCTTGAGCGCTTCATGGGCGACTGGTACGTTATTGCGAGTATCCCCACGTTTATTGAAAAAGACGCCTACAATGCGATCGAATCTTACCGCCTTGACGACGAGGGCAATGTGCTGACAACCTTCACATTCAACAGAGGCGGTTTCGGCGGACCTGCTAAAAAATATACGCCCAAGGGTTTCATACGCGATGAGCGGTCAAACGCTGTTTGGGCGATGCAATTCATCTGGCCGATAAAAATGGAATACAGAGTTATTTATTTGACAGAAGATTATTCAATAACTGTCATTGGTCGCACGAAAAGAGATTATGTTTGGATAATGGCCCGGCAGCCGGCAATTCCAGAAACGATCTATGAACGTATTCTGAAATTTATCGAAAAACAGGGTTACGATATCAGCAAGTTGCAAAAAGTGCCCCAACAAACGGTCAACAGATGAAGGGTGACGACCTATGGTCAAATAGGGCATTATTTATGCATGATACCAATGCGCATTGGGGCCGGAGCCAAGATAGAATCATTCTAAAGCGATGCGGAAAATTTGACATTTCCAGCCGATACAGTACAATTGTTACGAAGTTTTTTAGGCGGCTATGCCAAGCGGCGTCCGTTTGAGCAGGTGAACCTAAGCTAGGGTCCATCCGCGGCTTTATGTTGATCAATGATCACTATTTTCCGATCCAGAAATGAGTAATTTTCTGCAAGTTCAAGAAAATCAAGGAATTGCAAGGAGGCGTGCTCTCGTACGCCGCACAAGTGATTCCGCCGATTGACGCCGAAATTGCGCGAAAAGGGCCATTTATGGACGGAAACTAAGCTAACATCGAATAGCCAGCCCCCAAGGAGGTCCGGTGAAAACGTTGACGATATCAGCACGCTTGCTTTTTCTGATCGGTTTTAGCGTATTTTTCGGTTGTGCCCCCCAAACCCGGGTCGACTTGGTCTACCAGCCGTCAGGCTTCAGAGTATCTCCCTGTCAAAAAAGTCTCGCAATTGTTACTTTCACGGATGAAAGAGGAAAAAAAGTTGTTGGTGAAACCCAGAAAGGCGTGCCGATCCATGCCAATGACTCCGTGTCCAGTTGGATTTCAAGAGCTTTCTATGATGAGCTCGAGCGTAGTGGCTGCAAGGTGGAATACCACGATACAGGCGCCGTGTTTGATACCGACTATATGTTGACCGGCGTTATCAAGGAGTTGAATGTCATTCAGATGTCCCATACCGAATATGATGCCAGATTGCGGCTCAATGTCGTCGTCCAATCTGCTGAACAACAAGTCTTTATTAAAGAATATGTCAGCACCCTCTCGAAAAAGACTCTACCGTCCTCTAAAGTCCCTGGTGAGGTATTAACCGAACTGCTGCAGGGATTGATTCAAGAGGCCCTGTCAGACTTGCGTGATCGCCTGAATTAGACACCCCACCCAAAAAGTTAATGCGCATTGATGAAGGGTTGCGCTCGCGGCAGTTTTCGTCACGGTGCCACGCCGCGCTTTGGAATCAATGCGCCTTCTCGAATTCCTATGACCGGCCCCGCTGAAATGCCGCAGGCTTGTGTTTCGAATCGAAAGTATCAAGATCCTCAACCCGCCTGTCGATAAAAAATCCTCATTTATGAAATACGTAGGTATCTATTATCCGTTTATTGGCGGAAACGAGCTAAAGTGTACGTATTTTGAGCCGATAATATGGCAGAACCCACGTGAATTAATGGCCAAAATGGTATCCCGCCCAGTGAATTTGTACAATATGTAGTGGTTTTAGTGGATGGGGCAGGGGATTGTGGGATACATAATGAAGCAAAGTGGGAAATCAAAGGCTGGAAAGGAGTCTATTGCATGGCGAAACATCCTAAACGCGGACCAGCACCGATTGTCGGGGTCATGCAACAGAAGATATTCGGTCTACCCGTCGATCGCGACATTATCTTTAGCAATCACAAGGAGATTTACAAGAAGAGGGTCGAAAAGCGCCAGCGTGGGCTTATCATTAGGCTTCCGTTTTTAAAACCATTCCTTGCGGGTGACGAAAAGATTCTATTGGTCACAACCGGTCATTCGCCACCGACGATTTTTGAAAAGATGGGACTCGGATGGCTTTTCGTCTACCTTAAAAGATCGCTGCTGGTTTTTACAGACCGGCGGATTTTTCATGTTCCGACAACACCAATTTACCGTTACCGCAACTCGATAGCTCAGATCCTTTACGGCAGTTGCCAGTCCATTACTCTGAAGGGCCGAGCTCTGGTGATCACCTATTCTTCCCAGTCGGTTACTGACAAGTTCTTTAGCATTGCGGGTAGAGAAAAAAAGAAGATCAGAGACATATTGACAAAGGTGCCAATTGGGGGTGACGGTAAAACGTCTACAGGCCGGATTCACCTGTGTCCCCAGTGCGCTGCTCCGCTGTTCGTTTCGCGCTCTGCCTGCCAACGCTGTCAACTGACATTCAAATCTGGAACCAAGGCCACTATTTTGGCTATACTTCTGCCAGGGGGCGGGTATTTATACATTCGGCAGCCTTTCTTAGGAGTTGTGGCTGCAATTCTGGAAGTGCTGTTGCTGATTGGGATTGGCAGTTCGCTGAGCGATATGACTAACGGCGTCACGTCGAGCGCGACATTGTTTGCAGGCACTTCGATTTTGTTTATCATCACAAAACTCGCTGCGGTCGTCCATACACGTGTTTTTATTCGCGAGTTTGTCCCCAGCCCGAAGGTCGTCACCTTTCAGGGGCTCAATGCCCAGACTGCTTGAGAATTCAGCCGTTAACGACAAATTCTCTATCATTGGCGAGAATCGGCTCGATAAGGCGTGTATGTGGGCGAGCGACGCGTGAACTCAGCCGGCTAGCGGTTCCATGAAAAAAGGGATGCGCCGATCGCGAGGCAACCGACAGTCATCAGGGCCAATATCATCAATTCCGGTCCAACGTCGAACAACCCTGCGCCATCGTTCATAATCTTGCGTACCGCCCGCAACAGGTGGGTCAGTGGAAAAATTTCTGCGAACCCCCTAACCCAGCCGGGAGCCCCTTCAAGCGAGAACCAGACTTCGGACAGGAACATCATTGGCCAGGAAATGAAATTTAGAACCCCGGTTGCAAACTCCTCGCTGGTTCCCCGTGAGGCCAGCACCAGGCCCAGTGATGTCAGACTGAGACTACCAAAAAGGAAAACTAGCGCCAGATTCGCGTACGAGCCTTCCACGTGAAAAGAGAATATCAGGTCGCAACCAATCCACACGACAGTCAGGGTGAACATCAGTAAAAAGATGCGGGAGAGCATTTGAGCACTCAGGTATTCCAATGCCGTCAACGGTGTGGCTTTGAGTCGTTTCAATACACCATTCTTGCGATAGCGGACGACGACATAGCCCACGCCCCATAGGGCGCTGAACATCATATTCATGGCCAGTATTCCCGGAAACAACCAGTCGATGTAACGGACCTCGCGGCCGGATACCTCATGTCTGATAACCGGAAGTGACAGCTCTTTAGGGATTAGGCTGTCACGGAAAATTTTTTCCAAGATATACCCTTTTGGGGCCGTTTCGTTGAGCCAATAATTATGCGGCGACGGGCCGAGTTGGACGAGAAAGTCGACTTTATGGTTTCGGAGTTTATTAAATGCTTCATCGGCAGTAGCGAAACCGACGAACTGGATATAGTCGGTGCGGGCGAACCGTTCAGGAATCTCCAGCATGTTTACCGTTACAGATTCGGTTTCAACAGGGAAGACACCGACCTTGAATTCGGTGTAGCGGTCGCCACCGAATATGATACCGAAACCGGCCACAATAAGGAAAGGAAACATGAAATTCCAACCGAAGGCGGCCCGGTCACGGAAGAACTCGCGGTTTCGGGCGACAAATAAGGTCCAAAGCCTTTTGAATTGCATGATCACTCTCTCAAATGGCGACCGGTTAGCTTAAGGAAAACGTCTTCGAGATTCGGTGAGCGTACGGTCATATCTTCCAGATTGATGTTTTGGGCGATGAGTTCGGTGACGCACCCGTTGAGATCGTCCGTCATAATCTCGACCCTGTTTTGAAGCAGCTGATGCCGGTCGGATGGTCGGAATTTCAACGCGTCGAGGTTTCGCGAGGGCAGCACCACGGTGACACCGCCGCAGTGACGTCTGATCAGTTCTTCCGGAGTGCCTGTCGCAATCACACGACCGTAATCCATAATGGCGATTTCATCACACAGCTGCTGAGCTTCTTCCATGTTGTGGGTTGTCAATACCAAGGTTCGGCCCTCGGCTTTTATCGCTTCGACAATGTCCCACAGGTTACGCCGGGCTTGAGGGTCAAGGCCCGTGGATGGCTCGTCCAGAAATACGAGATCGGGTTGGTTGATCAACGCCAAGGCCAGCATGAACCGTTGTCGCTGGCCGCCGGATATGCGGTCGTTGTATTGGTGCAAAAAGTCGGTTAATTGGCACATATCGATCAATTTCTGCATATCTGCGCAATCGTGGTACAGACTTTTGAAGGTCTGCATGGTTTCGTAGACTGTCAGAAATGAAAGCAGAGCGGTCTGTTGGAAAAGAATGCCGATCTTGTCCCGGTATGAATCCCCACGCGGCTGCCCCCGATAGAGTATTTCACCTGATGTCGGGGGAATGATATCTTCGATCACCTCGATGGTGGTTGTCTTGCCGGCACCGTTTGGTCCCAGAAGACCGAGGCAGGTTCCCTGCCTTATGCCGAAAGAAACGCGGTCGACCGCCGTAAAACGGCCATAATTTTTGGTCAGGTTTTTGACTTCTAAAAGGGGTGTCATATTTTTCTGACGTTGCGTCTTCGTGATAGTATTGCCCAGCCTACCAATTACCAAAATTTCGACTAACATAAGCATTTCCATGGGGTAATCAAACCGGTTTTAGCTTGACAAGCCTACAAGTGGGATTTAGGTTTCAGCCTGATTTTGCAGAGGCTAACGGCCGGGTGTGACAGCCGAAGGATACGATCCTTGCAGAAAAATGCTGACCAGATGCAGACACAAAGTGTACATGCAATATTTTGAGGAGAATATGCCGGTCATTCTATCAATTGTGGGAAAATCCGGTAGTGGCAAAACAACGCTGATTGAGAAACTGCTACCGGAGTTGAAGAGTCGCGGTTATCGCATCGGAACCATCAAGCATGCCGCTCATGAAGTGGATATGGACAGAAAAGGAAAGGACAGCTGGCGGCATAGGAAAGCCGGTGCCGACACTGTTCTCGTGGTTTCACCAAAAACGGTCGCTCTGGTAAAAAACGCGACAGACCAGAACCAGGAAGATGTCGACAAATACTTCGACGATGTGGATCTTGTGCTGACGGAGGGTTTCAAATCAGGTAACAAACCAAAAATCGAGGTTTTTCGTCCCGCAGCCCACCGGGAACTTCTGTGCCGGGAGGACGAACAGCTGGTTGCCATTGTTACGGATACGGCTATCGAAACGGCTGTTCCCGTGTTCGGCTTAGACGATGTCGGTGGACTGGCTGATTTTATAGAAGCACGCTATATTCTCGGCCGGCTGCCTTCCGGGTCCGATCCGATGGTTTTGCCGGCCAGAAAGCGGACATAAACGCTGCGCGACGTCGAAAAGGATTGCCTTTGACCCGAAAATTTCATGACGTTTTCGGGTGATCCCCATTTTTCATTGACATTATTCTGCACGCTGGCCTCATCTACACGACGGAGAGCGGATTAATCCAATTTCATGGACATTGAAAAATCTACCCCCGACGCCAATCTGAAGTGGCCGCCATTGATTCCCGGGACCCTGATCAGGCGGTACAAACGTTTTCTCGCCGATGTGAAACTCGAAAACGGACGCACAGTTACCGCCCATTGCCCCAATACCGGCAGTATGAAAGGCTGTTCTGAGCCTGGCAGGACAGTGTATGTGTCATTTCATGATGACCCCAAGCGGAAACTCAATTACACGTGGCAGCTCATCCGAATGCCCGATTCTCTCGTCGGTGTCAATACACTGGTCCCAAACCGACTGGTGGAGCAGTCGATCCGAAGCGGAACGATTCATGAATTTGGTTTTGCCAAAGAGATCCGTCGTGAAGTGGCCGTCGGCAACAGGTCCCGCATCGATCTGAGGCTATTGGATGCTGCCGGCCGAGCGTGTTATATCGAAATTAAAAACTGCACCCTGGTCGAGGACGGCATTGCCCGGTTTCCGGATGCTGTGACTTCACGCGGTGTGAAGCACTTGTTCGAGTTGGAACGGTTGCGTGCGGACGGACACCGTTGCTTTATGTTTTACTTCGTTCAACGTATGGATGCACGCACATTCACACCGGCGGATCACATCGATCCTGAATACGGTGCGGCTCTGCGGCGGGTTTCAGGTCGCGGAGTGGACGTCCTCGTCTATGATGTAGAAGTCGATCTGGATGGCATCCGCTTACGCCGACCAGTTCCTTTGGTACTCTGAGCATTGATCGTGATCGATTGAACTCGGCCATGTGCCCTTGTTTTCTGCGATACCGCTTTTCAAAAATAAATTACGAAATACGAAAGAGTGGTATAAGTGGTTGTAGAAAAAAACATTCGCATAACGGAACGTTTTTTTGACAACCACTATATCGATATTCATGCGATTATTCCTCCGGTGAGAACCCACGATAGCCACTTGTTAATGCGTTTCTCTATGTAGTGCGCTGCCGCTTGATCCATGGAGTGTCAATTGCGCTTTTCGCTTCGGCTATCGGGTTTGACAAGCAGTGGTAAATTAGATATTTAAGCGCCTGTTTCTCCCCGATTCTTCTGATCACCTCATCATCTGACCTGATCAATGCTGAGAGCATGCCATGCAAGGACTGTCCTTCGAAGAACTCCTGTCGAACACACGAAACCTGGAACGCATTCTCGACAACCTCAAAGAGGGCATTATTGCCCATGATTTAAGCCGCCGGATCTTCTTTTTCAATAAAGAAGCCGAGAACATCACCGGTTATCGGCGGGAAGACGTTCTGGGGCGCGACTGTCATGAGGTTTTTGGCGAGCGGTTCTGCGGTGAACACTGCTCTTTCTGCGGTAGTGACCCTCTTATCGGGGAGTACCAAGAATATACTGTGACACCGCCGTCCAAGCACGGCGAGTCCCGGCGTGTGGAAATCTCGGTCATTCCCATCCATATACCACCGCTGCGGGAGGCGTAAGAACGACATCCCTCTCTTGGCGGAACACTTCCTTAGAGAAGCCGGTGACCAGTACGACCGGCAGCCCCTGGTGATTTCCAAAGACGCCCTCACCATGATGCTCGATTATGACTGGCCCGGAAACGTGCGGGAATTGCAAAATGCCCTTCAGTTCGCCATCGTTCGGTGCAACGATCGGGTCATTTCTCCCTCCGATTTACCACTGGAGTTCAGGGAGCGATCCGGCCGTCTTGGCCGGCGCGGTCCGGACCGGAAACTGACTGGTGATTCCGTCAGATCGGCCCTTTTACGGACCGGTGGAAACAAGGCCGCAGCGGCCCGACTGCTGGATGTGGGACGCGCAACGCTTTACCGTTTCCTGAGCGATCGGCCTGAGACGCTGGATGGTTTGGACTTGCCCGCGCCGAAACGTCGCTGATTCTACTTCTATGATCTTTAATTGGAAATGCTGCGGCAGCCAGCTGCGTGGGCAGCTTATGGTGTAGGAATTCCAAAAGGAAAGGGGCTCGGAAACGAGCCCCTTTTTTTATCATTTACGCTCTTGACGATTAAGCGACATCCAGTTTCTGGCGGTCGGCCATATCCATCAGCACACGATCGCGGGCTTTGTCGATGCCCAGTGCCTTGCGCTTCTTGTCGATATGAGCGATCATCATGCGGGCCATTTCATAGGGATCGGGAGTGAAACCCCACTTACCGAAGCCCTCCTTTTCCAGACCGTTGAACAGCAGTTCGTGGAACTTGGTGCCTTCGACAATCGGAAAGTGCACACCGAAGACCGTGAACACACCGGAGGCGACGAAATATTGGCCGATACAAATGGCCTTTTCGCTCATCCATTCCGGTGCCGCCCCGGCCACCGGCAGGTCGGCCATGCTTTCACCCAAGCCGCCCTCGTTCACCATTTCGGCGCAGGCAATCAGGATCCGGCTGTTGTCCACGCAGGATCCGATTCCGAGCACCGGCGGCATGCCGACGGTCTCGCAGACCTCGCGCAGTCCCGGACCGGCCATAACCGCGGCTTCCGGTGTGGTTAGCCCGGCTTTGGCCAACGCGACCTGGGAGCAGCCGGTCTGAACAACCAGAACGTCGTTCTTGATCAGTTCCTTGACCAGTTCGACGTGGACCCAGTCCTGCTTGACCCTGGGGTTGGTGCAGCCCACGACGCCGGCCACCCCACGGATGCGACCGTTAATGATGTTGTCGTTGAGCGGGCGATAGCTGGCCCGGAAGGTGCCGCCGAGCATGTACTTGATGTATTCGTGCGAGAACCCGTGAACGCCGATGTTGCGGATCTGCGGGATTTCGATCTTGGCCGTGCGGTTCTTGAAACGCGAAATCGCCTTGATGACCACCTCGTCGGTGCACTCCTTGGGGGTGTGCTCATGGAACTCGATGTGGGTGGCCCCTTCGATCTTGCAGCGTGGGTTGGTGGTGATCAGAGGCGTACCGTAGCAGTCGGCTACCTTGGCCAAACCCTGCTTGATGCACTGGACGTCGACGCACATGGCATCCACGGCACCGGTCACCAGAATCGTTTCGGTCGACATGAAGTTACCGGCGTGGGGTATACCGTGCCTAACCAGCACCTCGGCACCGGAGCAGCACATGCCGGCCAGGTTGATCCCCTTGGCGCCGGCTTTCTTGGCTTCCTCGATCAGGGTATTCTCGTTGCACGATTCGATCATCGACTCGAACAGGTTCGGCTCGTGGCCGTGGACGATGATGTTGACGTAGTCTTCCTTGAGCACGCCCATATTGACCTCGATGCTGATGGGCGACGGGGTGCCGAAGAGGATGTCTGAAATTTCGGTGGCCACCATGGAGCCGCCCCACCCGTCGGCCAGGGCCGTGCGGCTGATTTGCTTGATCATATTGGTGTAGTCCTGGTCCACGCCCATGTGGCTGCGGTGCATGCACTCCATGATCTCGCGCATGGCGCCGCGGGGGACGATGCCTGCTTTACGCCAGGTTTCGAGGGTTTTGGCCGGTACTCGCTGGGCAAAAGGAATCTCGCCCTCCACCTGGGTGTAGGTGCGCTCCAGTTCCTTGTAAAGGTCCTGGGCGATATCCATCAGCTCGCGGTCCTCGGTTTCGATACCGATGGAGCGGGCGACTTCTTCCAACTTGACCGGATCCTTGATCTGGTAGTCCTGGATTTTGCCGTTGACCACATCTCGGAAAAGGTCGAGCATGCTCATGCCGTGATCGGTATGGGCAGAGCCGCCGGCGGCGACCATTCGGGCGAAGTTTCGGGACATGATGGTGTCGATGGTGGCACCACAAACCCCGACCTTGCCGTAAGGATCCTTGGCATTGAGCCGGCAGGGCCCCATGGCGCAGTGCTTGCAGCAAGCGGAGTCGGCGCCGATAGGGCAGGCTTTCATGTTGATGGCCCGATCCCATGCGGTCTCCACACCGTCTTTCTTGGCTTTTTCAAGCATCTGGATCGTGGCATCGCAAGTGGTCAAATCGCGGAAATTGAGCTCTTTTGCCTTCTTTCTTGGGGATGATTTTTTTCTCCTCGGCCATGGCGTCTCCCTTCGTGGAAAGATTGAATAGTGTTTTGTTGTTACTAAAGTAATCTCAGTTGGTTATAGACCGAACGGCTATGATGCGGTGCTTATTAGTAATGATTACTATTATACCTACAAGGCGGCATGGGTCTTGTCAAGAAAAAATAATATCAATTGAAACAAATGGTGATTTATACTATGCAATCAAATTGATAGCACTGTAGCCATACAGCCGCTTGAACATTGCATTCGGGCAATCTGATCCGGTTGCCGAACACGTTTCTCCGATCCATCCGCCAGCGATTAAGGGGAGGCATTGATGAATGAAAGGACTGGAGTCATGACCGAAGACAAAGAGATAAAAATCTTCTCCCTCAGCACGTGCAGCCATTGCAAATCGGCCAAAAAAATGCTTTCCGATTGCACCATCAAATATGAATTTGTGGACGTGGACCTCCTGGATGGAGACGAGCGAAAAGCCATCCTGGCTGATGTGAAAAAATTTAATCCAAAGTGCTCTTTTCCAACGATCATCATTGGGGACATAGTCGTCGTGGGGTTCAAGGAAAAGGAGATAAAGGAGGCCCTGGGACTATAATGGACGCACAGAAACTTTATGAAATGATGCAAAAAGTTCAAGAGCCCAAGGGGTATTATTTCAACGTGGAAAAGGAGAGAACCTTCGAACTTCTCGATGCCCTGATCCTGAACAAAGACCGCTATGGCTACATGGGCTGTCCCTGTCGATTGCTTTCCGGAGACCGCCAAAACGATCGGGACATCATCTGCCCGTGTGTCTACAGTGTGCCGGACATTGCCGAATACGGCAGTTGTTACTGCAATCTGTATGTTTCCAAGGAATGGAACGAGGACAAGGTGCCTCATGATTATGTGCCGGAACGGCGGCCGCCGGAAAAAATGGGATTTTAGGCTAACAAACGATATCCTGTTTTATAAATGAGATGCGGGCCGCTTGCTGTGTCCAGTCGGCTTAATATTTCGGACTTATTCGGGCACCCCCCAATGTCGGTTAATCAGTGGCTTCGGCAGGTATACCAAAATCATTGATCCACACCGGCAAATATTGCAGCTGCGGGGAAGGTGATTCATGTTTGACTTTCCGGGTGATAAACCACATGTTATATATAGCTCAACTAACCGAAATCTATAGACTAAAAACGCTCATGATTTTTGCGGTTTGAGGCGCCGAATCACGAAAGGAGCCAACAGTGGGACAGACTTTAGAAAAGAAAGAGGTTTGCCAGTGCAAGAATTGCGGCAACGAAGCTGAAATGATATTCACCTGCACTCTGCCGGATACGGATACGGATACGGATTCTGAGACCACAACCCCAACTCCCGAACCGGCCGCGGAGGCCCAAAAGAAAAAGCAGGCCAAAGGCACGGCCACGTGTACCCATTGCGGCAATGAGGCCGATATGTGGATCGATTACTGATTCCGGGTCAATGCCGACTGAATCGACATCATTGTCTTTTTGAACGCCGAGTGACAGGTAACCGGTCAACATCAACCGAACAGCACGGTCGGGAGGCGAAGGTCTCTGCGGGCAGAGGCAATACCAAACCGTTGCTGGGAAGAATCTTCAGGTGAGGTGAATCAATGGGAGAGAGCACAACAATCATCAATACGGGTTTGCGGGGGGTAACGGTTGCTAGCACACGTATCAGCGATGTGGACGGCAAAAAAGGCCGCTTGATTTACCGGGGTTTTTTGGTGGCTGATCTGGCGGAGCGGGCAAGTTTTGAAGAGGTGGTATATTTGCTGCTTTATGAGCATCTGCCCGATAGAAAAGAACTGGCACAATTCAAAGATCGGCTGGCCTCTGAACGTTGGATTTCGGATTCGCTAGTGGCCGCCCTTAAAACGCAACCGGCAGAGGCGCTGCCGATGGATATTGTGCAGGCGGGAGTGTCGTTTCTGGCCAACGAAGATCAGGATATCAAGGAACAATCGAAGGCGGCATCAGAGCGCATGGCCGTGCGCCTCATCGCCAAGTTCCCGGTTCTGCCTAGCGGCCTGGGACCGGATCCGACAGGGACTGGAACCGATTGCGCCAGTCGAAGATCTGGGCCACGCGGCCAATTTCCTGTACATGCTGACTGGCGAACGGCCGGCGGAAGACACGGCCCACTTTATGGATGTGGCACTTGTTCTGCATGCTGAGCATTCCTTCAACGCGTCGACCTTTTCGGCGCGACAGGTGGCCTCTACCCGGGCCCATATGTATGCGGCGGTCGGGGCTGCCGTGGGCTCACTTTCCGGAGACCTGCATGGCGGTGCCAATGTGAGGGTGATGCAAATGCTACAGGAGATCGGATCCGTAGATAGGGTGGAAGAGTTTGTGAAAGCTCAACTGGCAGCCGGAAAGGTTCTCTTCGGGCTCGGGCATGCGGTTTACAAGGTTGACGATCCGCGGGCCATAATTTTGGCGCCCATGTCGGAAACGATGTGCCGCCGGATTGGTGAGCCAAAATGGTACGAAATATCACGCGAAGTTGAATCTAAGGGTAAAACGCTTTTCAAAGATCACAAGGGGATTGATATTTATACGAACGTTGATTTCTACAGTGCTTCTCTTTACTATGCCTTGGGAATCCCCATCGATTATTTCACACCTGTTTTTGCGGTATCGCGTGTGGCCGGCTGGACGGCGCACGTGATCGAAGAACAATATGCGGGAGCCGCTGAGAAACCGGCGTTATACCGGCCGGCGTCGGATTATGTCGGGACCTACTGCGGTCCGGATGAATGTACCTTTGTACCGCTGGAAAAACGAGAGTAGGGCCATATCCCCCAGTTGGGGTTGAATTGAAAAAGACCATGGAGATTGCGCGATCTTCCATGGTCTTTTTATTTGGTTCTTCTGCCTTCGACGTCCCTGCTCAATTGCAGTCCATCGATGTGCATCTTCGTTCGGGAAGCCGGAAGCTACGCATTCGTGAAAGGAATTGTGCGGAGGCTCACTCGTCTAAGCTGCTCAAGCGATTCCGCCGACTTGTCCGCCTTCGGCATGATAGCCGCCGAAATTGCGGAAAAGGGTCATTTATGGACGGAAACCAAATATGGATTGACAGTTACTAAATCGTCAGGCCGAGTTTGGCACCCTCGTATATGGCCGTTTTGGCAGAACGGGGTTTGAGGCAGTCGCCGATAACGTGGGTTTCATATCCGAGGTCGCGGATTTTTTGGTGGATCGTATCGTCAGGTTGTATTCCGATCGCCACGACCACACGACCCGCCGCGAGTCTCTTTTCGATTTCATCCGGCCCGATAACCACCACGCCGTCTTTCTCCACCCGTGACAGACGGTGTTCCGTTAAGATCTTGACGTTGTTTTCCTTGAGTTTGCGAATCAGGATTTTCTTGGTTATGGCCTCGAGGTCACCGCCGATTTTGGGCATTACCTCTACGATGGCGACGGGGGATCCGGTGGCGGAAAGATGGTAGGCCACTTCACATCCGGTTGCGCCCCCACCGATAACGACTGTTGGTCGAATATCCTCGTGCTTTCCGTTAAGGACAACGTCAAACGTCGTAACGGATTCACTCTCGATACCCTTTACCGAGGGAAGCATCGGCTTGGAACCGGTGGCCAGAATGACGATATCCGGATTGGCCTTCAGCACGGTTTCTGCAGTGGCGGTTTGCCCCAGGTGACAGCTGACGCCGTTGAGTTCAATCTGTTTTTTTTGGAAGTTGATCAGACTCTGCATCTCCCTTTTGTATGCGGTCCGGCTTCCTGGAACTAGCTGGCCGCCAAGAACCGGTTGCTTTTCATAAAGATGTACATCGTGGCCCCGTTTTGCTGCCACCCAGGCGGCGTTCAATCCCCCTGGTCCTCCACCGATAACCATGACCTTCTTGCGTTCTTCGGTCGGGAAGATCTGCATTTCCTGTTCCCGGCCCAATGACGGATTGACAAGGCATTCTAATCGACCATAGCGAAATATCGATTGCATACAGGTGTTGCAGGCGATGCACGTTCGAATTTCGTCGAATCGGCCTTCTTTGGCTTTGATCGGCAGCTCTGGGTCGGCCATCAGGCCGCGGCCGATGCAAACCAAGTCTGCCATACCCTTGGCGAGGATTTCGTCGGCTGTCCAGGGGTCATTGATCCTGCCAACCGTCATTACCGGGATATCCAGCGAACTTCTAATGGTGGCTGCAGAGTCGGCCAGACAGGCCTTTTTCATGAACATCGGCTGACAGATCCATTCGGGGGTCAGGTCGTTGCCCGCGGATACCTGAACGATATCGACACCGGCATCTACCAGAATCGATAATATGGCAATGCTTTCTTCAACGGTGAGACCGTTCGGTACGAATTCCTGAGCACTGATCTTGAACGATAACGGGTAGTCCAGACCCACCCGCTTTCTGATTTCCACAATGATTTCACTGGCAAAACGGGTTCGACCGGCTGTGTCACCACCATATGCGTCTTCTCTGATATTCGAATACGCGGAAAGAAACTGATTGATCAGATACCCGTGGGCCCCGTGTATCTCGAGAAGTTCGAAACCGGCCTGCTGCCCTCTGACAGCGGCCTCGGCGAACCGTTGGACGAGTTCCTGGATTTGATCAACACTCAGCGGTTCAACCTCTCCTTTTATGGACGGACATGCCAGGGGAGACGGAGCCAATGGTCGGCGGTGGATGACTTTGGCGGAAGTCTGACGGCCGGCATGGTGGATCTGCAATGCCGGTATTGCACCCTCAGCCTTTATTTCTGCGGCGATCTTCGACAGCCCCTCCACAACTCGATCATTGTCAATACGGGCTTGTTTCTCGGAGACAACGCCTTCTGGAGAAACGGCGCAGGCTTCCATGATAACCATGGCCGGTCCACCTGCGGCACGTCTACGGTAGTGCTCAATCGTTCGATCAGTTATCGCCCCGCCATTTCCGATGAGAAAAGAGGCCAAGGGGGGCAGAACGATCCTGTTTTGAAGAGTGATGTTTTTAATCTTAAAAGGAGTAAACAAATGTTTCATAACGAATGCCAAGCGATTTCTCTTTGGTTTTGACCGGCGATGCCGGGAATTTGATGAAAGTCTCCATTCCCGCATCTTTTTCTTTCCAGTTTGCGCAACTCTTTGGAATCGATTGCCGGTAGATAGGTATCTGCCACTGAAGCGACGATGATCACAAGGTGTGCGAGGGATGGGTGACTATTATGTTTTCGTGTTGTCGCTACTTATTAAAATTACAGCTTGGAGTCAAATCAAAAAACAGGTGGGGGGAGGAGGGCAGACCCGTAATACAGGAAACAGCCACAGAAAGGTCTAAAGAAGAGTTGGCCGGTTTTTCTCGAGGCATACGTTACCGCCGAATAAAACCGGCCATGGATGATAAATTTCCTCGTTTCCGCAAACAGGCGCGCAAAGAGACGATTCAGGTGAAGGTATTTAACTGATTCAACGGTTTGTCTTTCAGGCTAATCAATCGATAACATCAATGGAAAAATGGACGCGTCGATTTTTTGCACTGTCGATTTCTCCCATGTTGACGGTTGCTGGGCTCTCACTGCCGTAACTGACAACAACCAGGCGTTCGGTAGCTATACCATGCCCCAACAGATAGGACTTGACGTTCCCGGCCCTATGGTCGGCCAGAGCCAGGTTGAATTCAGCGGATCCTTTCTCGTCGCTGTGCCCCTGTATGACGATGCGAATATCCGGGTGAGCCTGAAGCCAAGCTGCTTTTCTGACAAGGATATTTCGCGCTTCGGAAAGAAGGGCGGCGCTGTTTTTATTGAAGTAAATGTCTTCGTTAACAAAAGTTTCCCATCCTTCCGGGTATCGGGTTGCGACCGGGGGAGGTGGGCTTTCCGCGGGGGGCGGTGGCGGTGGCGCTGAAACCGTTGCCGGCTGGTTCTCCTGTGGTGTGGGTGTTACGTCTTTTCCGGCACATGCCAGAAGGAAGTATGGCAGAGTGATTATGATGAAAAGCAAAAGCAGCGGCAATCGATTCTTTTGCATGCGGTCCTCCTTGAATACATTATATATTTTTTCTGAATCTGATCCCAGCCATATATCGTTTGAATGCACCCGATAGTCGCGGTGCCGACGATAGAGGGCACTCCGCGATGCAACTGTGGATGCCGTTATTACTTGCCTATATGATACCAAAAATAAGGCACTTAAGTCAACTTTTCAGCATCTGGCACCATTGCTGTTTGTCCAAATAGTGGTTGTCAAAAAAACGTTCCGTTATTCGGATGTTTTTTCTACAACCACTTATACCGCCCTTCCGTATTTCGGAATTTATTTTTGTAAAGCGGTACAATTCCAATGCATTCAAAAGGTTAGTTTTACGTTTGATAATACCGCCGTGGAAAATCACCGGTCATGACGGTTGACGGATTAAAGAAAACGGTAGAACGGCCGATAAGTTATACGGGAGGTGATGAATATGCGCATCGTTCTGGGCAGGGTGATTTCACCATGGAAAGATCCGTCCGAATCAGCGCCATTGCCGGTTTCCGGCAAAAAGGGGCCGATCAGGGATCGTCGGAAAAATACCGTCGATCGACGCAGGAGCATAAGAGACGGGGTCATTGTTACCCTGTCGACGCGAAAAGAGCGCCGCAGCGGAAGGGACCGCCGCAAACGCTCTTCCCTGAAATCGTTCTGAGTACGGTTATGGACTGGATGTTTTAATGGTCAGCTTTTGGCCGGGTTTTATGGCACTGGTTTTACCGAGATTATTGTCCCGGCGCAACTGATCGATGGACAAATTGTATCGACGGCTAATGGCGTATAGGGTGTCGCCGGATTTAACGATATAGGTAATGGCCTTACTCTTGGGGGCAGCGGATTTTACGGGTTTCTTTGCCTGCGTTTGAGCAGCGGGCTGTTTCGTTTGCTGCGCAGTAAGGGTTTTCACGATTTGATCCACTTGCATTGATACTGTCGTTTCGAGCCGGTTTAGCCTTTCGATGGCCTGCAGATATGCCTGGCCGTCTCTTTCAAGAGCGCTCAGCTTTTCTTCAACGCCATTGAGTTCCGCCAGCCGTTTTTCTAGCGTCACGATACGGTCTTCGATTTGCTGGATCTGTCCATCTGTTTGAGGGTTTTGGGGGGTGCCCCTGAACCATATCGCCATCATCACCACTATCACAATCCCCACCAAAAGAACGGGTACAATGAACCATCCCCGGGGCAGCGGTTTTTTTTCTTTCAGGGTTCGATATCCCTCTTCCTCCAGATACTCATCGTCTGGTATATTCTCCGAGTCGCTGTCGAAATAACGATTACCCATGTTAAACGCTCCCCTGTGGTTGATAAACATTCGACCGCCGATATCAGACAACCCGCATACAGGTCAGATTTTTGGCGTGGTCAAATATTAACGCTGAAAAAAATTGAATGACAATATCCTCCGGCTTGGCAAGGATGCTGAAAAGCTATTATTCGTTGCTAATGGCCGGTTTCCGACGGTTTTATTTTGCGGACGGATTTCAAAAGAGTGAGCATGGCCGACCACTGCCATTCTGTTAGAATTTGGGGAGATTCTATTCCAAGGCATATTGTGTGTCAAGAGATATTCAGTACAACATGTAGTAGTTTTATCTGGATATTCTCCGACCGCCCTTATGGAAATTGCGTTGCCAAGCGCCATATACCAGCACGATTGCAACGGTGAGGCTAAAGTACAATGGGAACCAACCCATCGCCTTTACAAAAACCACGTTTTCAATTGCTTCAGCGGTTAATTCATGCGCGTGGGCGCCTGAGCTTTCTACATTTGTCCGCAGAAAGCCGACCAGCAGGGAGTACAAAATTCCCACGAGGCCGTAGGCCAGGTTCATAGACAGGCCTTTGAAACTGAGCACCGTTGCCCGTTGCGCCGAAGAGGTGATCTGGTTCAGGTAATGGCTTTGAAAGAAACGCAACATATACATGGCTGCGGAAATCAGCACCACCGGTATAATTCCTATCAGAGGTAAAAACAGGGTCATTCCGGCCAAACCACAAACGGCCAGAACCGTCATGACCACCAGATTGAATTCCGGCGAGCGATTGTTTACCATGGCACGCGCCAATCGAGGGACAAAAAGTCCGACAACAGCGATTGCTGATCCGATCAGACCGAATGACGCTTCCGGAAGTTGGATGAGCCGATAATACTGGCTTGCCAGGGTAACTGCCATGCGCAGACAGCTGTCGAAAACCAGACCGACAAGAATGATCAAAAGCGCAATCGGCGTTTTTAAAATCCAGGTACCGGCCTGAAGGGTATGTTTGAAGGCCTTGATAGCCTCATGCAAACTGTTACCATTAAATTCAATTGTTTGGCTGTCAGTGTCCGACGTGATTTCTTGCATTTGCAGGGTGGTTAGAAACGTCAGCACCGCCATAACAAGGGTCAGTAGAACCGGAAACCTGAGCGTCAGATCCTGAGAAACGTGTGTGTCAATTCCCACCAAATCGATAAATTTTTGGACGAGGTCCGGATCGTAAACCGCTGCACCCAGGCTCATCGCAATAATAAAGCCGACCGCCTGCACGCGCATCTGGCGTTCTAGAACAAGGCTCCAATCAGCCACATCGCCTTCCTTCTGCAGTGAATCGTAGGCCAGAGCCTCGTCGGCACCACTGGCAGCGGCTTCAGCCGCCCCGCTCAAGATGCGATTAACGAGAAAAATAATGAAGAGAATGTTCGGGTTGCCCCGCGGTACAAAACAGAGCAGGGCCATCTCGGCCACCATCAGTGCGCCTGCAGCGACCAGCAGATTCTTGCGGCCCAGTGTGTCGGCCAACGCCCCCGAGGGGACCTCCAGGAGAACGATCGTCGCCGCCCAAGCAACATTAAGAAGCGCGAACTGTTCGATGGACAGGCCGAAATCGAGGAACAGAACAGTGAAGATCGGGTAGTAAAACCGGGCGTTGAAGAACACCCGGAAATAAATGAACAACCGTACATTCTTTATGGAAAATGGTGACACATATTCAGGGGGCTGTTCTTTCACAACGGACCTACCGCTTCGCGGTCATCGGCGCCGGCAAAGGATCGCACCGCAGTATTGGTTTGCGGCAATAACCATCGGCGGAAATTATCGGGTCGCCGGACATGGCTATCGGCTATCCTAGCAGTGAAAACGGCTGGGTAATGACCGGCAAGGCCTTCTGTGTTTAATAACTTGTGTGCGATCGATCTTGCATAATCTACCGACAGTCATTACATACATAGTTATAGGCATCTGATGTTTATGTGCCTTTGTTTCCGGCATAATGCTTTCATTGGTGATGGCCGCGTTCTATCTGCCACGCCCATTTAACTGAAAGGAGGTAAGCTTTGGCCATTCAATTGACCAGCAACGCTTTCATCGAGGGGGCCATGATTCCGCAGCGTTATACCTGTGATGGTGAAAACATATCTCCGCCCTTGCTCTGGACCGGTGTGCCACCTGGAACCAGAAGTCTGGCGTTGATCTGCGATGATCCGGATGCGCCTGTTGGTATTTGGGACCACTGGGTATTGTACAATATCCCGGCCAACGCGACCGGTTTACCGCAGAGTATACCTGAAAAAACGATTCTGGACACCGGAGCCGTTCATGGCAGCAACAGTTGGGGGAGGATTGGATACGGCGGTCCCTGTCCCCCCGGCGGCACCCATCGATATTTCTTCAAACTTTTCGCATTAGACACGCTGCTTGATTTGAAGAGCGGCGCCACAACGTCCCAGCTGCTGGAAGCCATGGAAGGTCACGTTCTGGCGCAGGGGCAGTTGATGGGAAAATACCGGAGATAGGGCCATAAATACGCTACAAGCTATCTCAAAATAATCTTTTGGTCCAAACTCGGCGTTGGCCCCTTCTTTCAAGTCCTCGACATACTAGAGTATGCCTGCGGGTTGCGACCCACAAAGAAGAATCGATCAGGCGGGAAGTCCCGCATAGCGGGGAAACTCGGGTCCGCCTTGATTTTGACCCAAAATCTTTATTTTGAAATGGCTTGTAATAATAAAACGGTTGGCCTCAGGTGTCAACCGGACAGGCTTGGTGCGTGCGCCTAGCGAGCGAAAATTGGTTTGTGAAAGGAAATCCTAATTAAAATGCATGACCGTGAGGTAACGACCGCGATCGATCCTTTGAAGTGCACCGGATGCGGACTGTGCATTCGTGTCTGTCCTGACAGGACCCTGTCGATGATCGGCGATCTTGCCACCGTCACTGGTGAACGTTGCATGCACTGCGGCCATTGTGCCGCCGTTTGTCCGGCCGATGCCGTCCGTGTGGCGGCGCTTGACGATTGGTCCCAAGCGTTCGAGACGATCCGCGTCGATAGTGATCACTGGCTGCCACCCGGTCGCTTCGACACGACCCAGTTGGTGGGCCTGATGTGTTCACGACGATCATGCCGCAATTTTCTCGATGCACCCGTCGACGCCGGCAGCCTTAAAGACCTTGTCAAAATCGGCATCACGGCGCCCTCCGGAACCAACAGCCAGAAATGGACATTCACCATCCTGCCGGACCGGCAGACCGTTTTGCGTCTCGGCACGGCCGTTGGCCGCTACTTCGAAAGACTCAATCGAATGGCTGAAAATCTGCTGTTACGCGGCGGTTTGAAGCTTCTGGGGCGTTCCCAGCTCGACGACTACTACCGGGAGTACAGCGGTTCCGTGCGGGATGCGTTGGTCGAGTGGAAGGCGAGCGGCATCGATCGGTTGTTTCACGGCGCCCCGGCGGCGATTCTCGTCGGTTCAGAACCCGGCGCCAGTTGCCCGATGGAGGATGCGCTGCTGGCGACCCAGAATATCCTCCTGGGAGCGCACAGTATGGGCCTGGGGACATGCCTGGTGGGTTTTGCGGTGGCGGCCATGCAAAAGGATGCGAGCATAAAGGTCGCCCTGGACATTCCGCCGGGCGAGCCGGTTTACTCGGTGATCGCCTTGGGATACCCCGACGAAACCTATTCGCGCCCTGCCGGGCGTAAGAAACCGCTGATGCGGTGGATGAGTTGATATCTGACATGATCGATCCTCACCAGACGTAAATCATTCGATGGGAGAGTGCGGGCATGACCAGGATGCGGTTGTTCCTCCTTAGAAACCAGATGATCATCGGAAACGGTTTGGCCAATTTCATCGGCGTCAATATTACCGAAATAATTAGTCACCGGTCCGTTTCACCACCACCGCCCGAGGCCATGACGCTGTTCGGGCGTGTCGATTCGATTTTCCTGCCGCTGTCCTTCTCCCTTGTTTTCGTCGTTACGGTGGTTTACGAACTGCCGATAAGACGCTTTCTCCGTCGGTGCTATCAGGCGGGAGGCGCTTACCCGGGCGTTGACAAGCCCGCAAGGCAGCGGCTGTTGAACGAGCCGTTTTTTCTTATCGCTGTCGATTTCGTGGTCTGGGTCGCCGCGGCAGTGATCTACACGACAGCGATCTACTGGACGCCGTACGGACCGTCGCTCGCTGTGGGGGTATTTTTCCGGGCCCTCTTTGTCGGCATTATTACCACCACCATCGCCTTCTTCGTTCTGGAATGGCGGCTTCAAAAGAGCCTTGTACCGCTTTTGTTTCCAGAGGGTGGTCTCTATGCGACCCACGGCACGCTGAGGATCCGAATCGGTACCCGCCTCGCAGCCCTTATCGCAGCCGCGAATTTGATTCCATTCATGGCTTTCTTAATGATCATTCAAAAAACTTTCTATTCCGATTATGCGCCTGACCAGGTGCTCGATCAGCTGCGGATGACCATCAATACCAATTCGCTATTGTTTATAACCTTGGGGATTTTCTTAACGATTTTGGTGAGCAGCAACCTGACGCGACCATTCGGGGACATTATCCAGGTTCTCAAGAATGTGCGGAATGGACGACTTAACCGCAGGGTATCGGTGAGATCCAATGATGAGATCGGGTATGTGGGGGACGTCATCAACGAAATGACGGCCGGGCTGCGGGAGAGAGAAAAGATGCGCCAATCCCTGGAGCTGGCCCGCGAAGTTCAGCAGAAACTTCTACCGCGAGGTGCCCCGCAGCCGATGGGCTTGGATATTGCCGGCAAGAGCATCTACTGTGATCAGACCGGTGGAGACTACTTCGACTTCCTGGAGGTCGGTAGCCCCGAGGACAACAAAATCGGATTGGTGGTCGGAGACGTTTCCGGACACGGTGTGCCCTCGGCGCTCCTTATGGCGACGGCCAGGGCGTTGATGCGGCAGCGGTCCTATTTACCGGGAGGCCCGGCCCAAGTCATCGGCGACGTGAATATGCATCTGTCAAGAGATGTGGAAGACTCCGGACAGTTTATGACCCTATTCTACCTGGTGATCGATCCGGTTAGACGATCGCTCAAATGGGTGCGCGCCGGCCACGAGCCGGCTGTACTTTACGATCCGCAACGGGATGTCTTCGAGGAACTGCGTGGATCCGGCATGGCCCTCGGGGTGGATGAAACCTGGAAATATCAGGAAGAGAACCGGCGCGATCTGGCAAACGGTCAGGTTATCCTCATCGGCACGGACGGTATCTGGGAGTCGCGCAACCCTGAAGGCCGAATGTTTGGCAAAGCGGCGCTGCTCGACCTGATCCGAAAAAACGCCGCGTTAAGCGCAGAAGAGATTTTGCGCGTCGTCATCGACGCCGTAAAGAATTTTCAGCAGGACGTCGAACCGGAGGATGACCTCACTCTGGTAGTGGTCAAGATAAAAACTGATGGGTCACAGCGTGTTTAGTGTTGAGAGCACCATGAGTTTTCGGCTTATACTGCTTTTCAAAAATAAATTTCGAAATACGGCAGACTAAATGTGTTTGTCGATAACATCTTCCAATGGCTGGGTATAGCCGCTGTAGAAGTGGTCCGAACCGTCGATAATCTCAAAATGTGCCACGGGGTTCCAGGACGGCAGTATTTGCCGGATGGCCTCTGGCGGTGCGATATCGTCACGACTACCGGTCACGACCAGCTTCAAACCGGGCAATGCACCGGTGGCAGAGAAATCGATGAATCCCACCGGCGGCGACACAAAGACCGTCGGCCATGTCCATCCTTTCGCCTGACTGGCCAGTGCATTGATCCAGCACCCGAATGAATAGCCGGCCAGGTCGATGGTTTTGAGCCCGCGCTCACGGAGAAAAGAGATTGCCGCTGCGAGGTCGGTTTGCTCGCCCATCCCATTGTCGTATCGGCCTTGGCTCGATCCGGTGCCGCGAAAATTGAACCGCAGGGTGGTGAATCCTTTTTTGCGGTAGGCCTGCCGGATAATTCCGACCACGTGATTGTTCATATCGCCGCCATAGAGAGGATGAGGATGGGTGATGACGACCCCACGGTCTTTCGAGGCGTTCTCTACGAGGCCTTCGAGCGCGATGTCTCCCGATCGGAAAAAAACCTTTTCTTCCAAATCATTTGACATGGTTCAGCACTTTTAGAATTTCAGGCCCGAGCTCTCGTTTCTGCCATTCTTTGAGATCGGCAATTACGTCCAGCGATTTCGGTTCGGTCGGTTTTTCTGATACCAATACCGTCATTACGCTTTTGTTGAGCAGCACTCCCGGGTCCAGCTCAAGGGTTTTGGCTTTTTTGTCCCGCCATTTTTTCAAGGCCTTCATACGAAGCGGCACGTCAGGATTCATTCGCGGCGCTTTTTGGCGTGGGTAGGAAGGCAGCTTAGCGGCAGGAATCTTCAAGGCGTGTTGAATGGCTTCCACCAGTTCATCGCCATACATCTTGAGTTGTTTATGGCTGAGCACTTCGCTTTCGGCTATCTGCTTTAGGTCGGCGGGTTTTTCAATCGCCAACTGCAGTAAAGATTTGTTGCTGAAAATTTTAAACAAGGGACGGTCTTTCACTTCCGCTACATTGCGCCGATAGCGGAGCAGCGCTTCCAGAGCGGCCAGGTTTCGCGGCCGGAGGCGCCCGGCTCCCTTAAAGTGCATAAAGAGCGGTTCGTGATCGTTTCGGACCGGCCTGACCAGGCTCAACAGGTCGCACTCTTCCCGAACCCACCGACGGCGACCTTTAATTCGCAACGATTCCTCCAACCTTTGGGCCAGAGGAAGCAGGTAGCTGACATCATCGGCGGCGTAGGCGAGCATTGCGGCCGGTAGCGGTCGAATGGACCAGTCTTTGCGTTGGTACTTTTTATCGAGCTGAATTCCGAAGTGATCCATGAGTACCGATTCTAATCCGGTGGCTTTTACACCCAGAAACTTGCAAGCCACCTGGGTATCGAACAGGTCTTTGACCTCAAACTTAAAATCCCGGTAGAGAGACCGCACATCATAGTCGGCACCATGGAAGATCTTTTTAATGTTCGGATCGGCAAATACGGACCCCAAGGCCGACAGGTCGTGGATGTGGAGGGGATCGATGACGGCTTTCCTATGCGCCGTTGCCGTTTGGATCAGGCAGACTTTCTCCTGGAAATGATACATGGAATCGGCTTCCAGATCGACAGCAATCGCTTGTTGGCGCCGAAGGTGATCGACCAGTTTCTCCAATCTGGCAGGCGTCTCAATAATATCAAATTCAGTGGTCATTTCTGAGTCTACTTGAATCCAATGGAAATTTCGCAATGGCGCCCGGGAAAGGGTAAACAGAATTTTCCCTTGACCCCGAAACTTATTTTTTTTAAATTTAAAAGCTTGTGCTCATCTACCGAATGGTTGACGGCACAATGGTGCCCCATTCATAAATGAGAATTTAATGCTATGCGCAAAACCGCACCAAAGTTTGCTGCGAGGCTCACTGGGCATGAGCGGAGCTACCAACCCGTGGAAAGAACCGCCCAAGGGCAAAAAAGCCCTTCATGGATGGACACGAGATTAAACTAATATTCACTTTTAACTCACCGTTAGGACATCGGCAGGCAAAAACATGGTACACATAACATTTCCGGATGGTAACATAAAGTCTTTTGAAAATCCGCCAACAGGCCTCGAAATTGCCCGAAGCATTTCCGAAGGGTTTGCCCGAAATTGTGTGGCGCTGCGGACAAACGGACATATCCTTGATTTGAGTGACCGAATCGACAATGACACCAAAGTCAGGTTGATTACCACCAAAGACCCGGAAGCCCTGGATATTTTACGCCACAGCGCTGCCCACGTTATGGCGCAGGCCATCCTGCGTCTTTACAAGGGAGCGCATTTGACTATCGGACCGGCAGTGGAAGACGGTTTTTACTACGATATCGACATGGAGCCGATTTCCGAAGAGGATTTTGCTAAAATCGAAGCGGAAATGAAAAAAGCCATCAAAGCCCGGGAACCGTTTAAACGGGTGAAGGTCTCAAAAGAGGAGGCCTTGGCGTTTTACAAGAACGAGCCTTACAAACTGGAGATGATCCAGGATCTTGAAGACGGGACGATATCATATTACCGGCATGGTGACTTCACCGATCTTTGCCGCGGCCCGCATGTGCCCGACACCGGCTTCATCAAGGCGTTCAAACTGATGAAAGTCTCCGGGGCTTACTGGCGGGCAGACCAGTCCAATGCCCAGCTTCAGCGAATATACGGGACGGCCTTTTTCGACAAAAAGGCTTTGAAGGCCTACCTCAATTTTTTAGAAGAGGCGCGCAAACGAAATCACCGCAAGATCGGTATCGCCCTGGATCTCTTCAGTTTTCACGACGAAGCGCCAGGAATGCCCTTTTTTCATGCCAAAGGCATGGTTGTCTGGAATGCTTTGCTTGAGTACTGGCGCGAAGAACATCGGGCTGCCGGTTACGTGGAAACCAAAACACCCATCACGTTGAACCGTGACCTATGGGAGCGCAGCGGGCACTGGGAAAATTACCGCGAAAACATGTACACAACGACCATCGACGAAACGGAGTTTGCCATAAAACCGATGAATTGTCCGGGAGGTATGCTCCTTTTCGGTTCCAAACGGTATTCATATCGGGACTTGCCGATCCGGCAGGCCGAGATCGGACTGGTTCACCGGCATGAGCTCAGCGGCGTGTTGTCCGGCCTGTTCAGGGTGCGGGCTTTCCATCAGGACGATGCCCACATATTCATGCGGCCGGACCAGATTCAGGAGGAAATCCTGGGGGTACTGAAACTTGTCGAACGCATCTACGGTACTTTCGGGCTCGGTTTTCACCTGGAACTATCCACCCGGCCAGAAAAGTCGATCGGTACGGACGAGCAGTGGGCAGAGGCCACCGATGGATTGCAGGCTGCCTTGGATGTCTACGGCAGTGACTACAAAGTCAATCAGGGTGATGGCGCTTTCTACGGCCCCAAGATCGATGTTCATATCAAAGATGCCCTCGGCCGTACCTGGCAATGCGGGACGGTCCAGCTCGACATGTCCCTGCCGCAACGCTTTAATTTGTCCTACATCGACGCGGACAATGACAAGCGACGGCCTATCATGATCCACCGGGTTATTTATGGGTCCATTGAACGGTTTTTCGGCATCCTGGTTGAGCATTTTGCCGGTAAATTCCCGCTCTGGTTGGCGCCGGTGCAGGCAATCCTGCTCCCCATAAACGACGAGTTGGCCGCTTACGCCAACGATGTGAACCGCATGCTTGTCGAGGCCGGTCTGCGGACCGTGGTCGACTCCCGGGCCGAGAGTCTTAACAAAAAAATCCGCGATGCTCAGCTCAACTATATTCCGCTCATACTTACCATCGGAAAGAAAGAACAGGCAGCGTCGACGCTATCGGTGCGAACTCTCGACGGAACCGTGAAGCAGGGTGTATCACATGACGTGTTCTTGAATAAGGTGACGACGGCTATCCGGGAGCGGCGACTGGATCTGGAATTTTTTAAAGATTAGAAATTAGTGTTCAGTGTTTGGTATCTGGTGTTTAGTATCTAGTGATAACGCTTCCGGACGTAAATGGCAGAAAACACCAAAACCAAACACCAAACACCAAATACCAAATACCAAATACCAAACACCAAACACGCCTAATCAATTCGAGGAAATTCCAATTGCCCAACATCATTAAATATTGGTTCCCTCCGGTCGTTTTCTGCCTCTTGTTATTCATACAGTCATCATTTCCGTCTCCGATCAAAGAGCCGGATGTGCCATTCTTTGACAAGTATCTGCACCTTCTTGCCTACGCCATTCTGGGTGCTTTGTTCTACCGGGCATACGCCACCCAGCGGATCGGGGGCAACAAATCCAAAGTTGCCGTCCTCAGCATTCTGTCCGCCGGCCTCTACGGCATCAGCGACGAAATCCATCAGTATTTTGTTCCCGGTCGCAATGCAGATATTATGGATGCTGCCGTCGATTTTATTGGCGCTGTCTGTGGCGTCCTCTGTTACCAATATCTCGCCAAAAGACGCTCTGCTGCCGTCGGTTCGCGATTAGCGGATTGACAAAATACATGCCATCCGCTAAACATCAAATTTGTACTTTTGTGATGCTTTAACCAACTGTTACTGGAGACTCCAACACCATGGCTGCAGAACGTCGCATTACGATCAATGGCAATGACCTATCTTTCGAACCGGGGCAAACCGTACTCGAGGTGGCCCGTCAAAACCATATCGACATTCCGACCCTTTGTTGGTTGAAAGGTGCCCTTCCAACCGGCGCCTGCCGCATCTGCGTCGTGGAAGTCAAGGGTGCCCGCAGCCTGTTACCTGCCTGTGCGACGCCAGCGGCGGACAATATGGTTGTTCAAACGGAGTCAGCCACGGTTGTCAAAGCCCGCAAGCTGATCTTACAGCTTTTGCTCTCTTCGGGTAATCACAACTGCGCTGTACGCGGCTCAGACGGGCAGGACTGGACCCAATTTCAGCTCAATGTGCAAAAAGACGATGGTAGCGATGAAATGTGTCCCGTATGGGGTGACTGCCATCTCCAAGATCTGTCGTATCGGTATCAGGTATCCGGTGAGCGTTTCACCGGCACCGAGACGCCCTATCCCATGGAGACGGTCAACCCCTTTATCGTAAGGGATTTCTCGCGTTGTATTCAATGCGGTCGGTGTGTGCAGGCCTGTAACGAGATCCAGGTCAACAACGCCATCCATTTCGGATTCCGGGGGGCCCGGACAAAGATCATTGCCGCCGGCGATCGGCCGCTGAAAGATTCGGATTGTGTCTTCTGCGGCGAGTGTGTGCAGGCGTGCCCTGTGGGCGCCCTGGTGGAGAAAGATGTTCGTTACGAGGTCCGACCGTGGGAAACCAAAAAAGTTCGCACCACTTGCAGCTATTGCGGTGTCGGTTGCCAGATGCACCTGCATGTTAAGGATAACCGGGTCGTCAAGGTGACGGGCGTTGAAGAAGCGGTTCCAAACTACGGTTCGTTGTGCGTCAAAGGGCGTTTCGGATTCGATTTTATCCATTCACCTGAACGGCTCACCACGCCACTTATCAAAGAAAACGGTAGCTTCCGCGAGGCGAGTTGGGATGAAGCCTTTGACTTTGTGGCCGAGACACTGGGCAAGATCAAGGACGAACACGGTGCTGACAGCATTGGTGTGATGACCTCGGCCCGGGTCACCAACGAGGAGAACTATATCGCTAACAAGTTTGCCCGGGCGGTTCTCAAAACCAACAATATCGATCATTGCGCGCGTCTCTGACATTCTTCCACCGTGGCCGGTCTGGCCGCAGCATTCGGAAGCGGTGCCATGACGAACACCATCGAGGACATTGAAGACGCCGAGGTCATCCTGGTAACCGGGTCGAACACCACCGAGAATCACCCCGTTCTCTCCCGGCATGTGAAACGGGCGGTCGCCTTCAAAGGGGCCAAACTGATCCTGGTCGATCCCCGGCGGATTAAACTGGCAACATTTGCGCACAAGTGGTTACGACAGAATCTGGGAACCGACGTGGCATGGATTAATGGCATGATGCACGTCATCATATCCGAAGACCTCTACGACAAATCGTTTGTCGCCAATCGTACCGAAGGCTTTGAAGAGCTGAAGAAGACGGTCGAAAAGTATACACCCGAATACGTTGAGGGCATTACCGGTATATCCGCCGCTGACCTGGTCGAAGCCGCCCGGCTCTATGCCGGTGCCAAGGCCGCCAGCATCCTCTATTGTATGGGCATCACGCAGCACAGCCATGGCACGGACAACGTCAAGAGCCTCGCCAACCTGGCCATGTTGTGTGGCCATATGGGCAAACGCGGGGGCGGCGTTAACCCGTTACGCGGCCAGAACAACGTGCAGGGCGCCTGCGACATGGGAGGACTCCCCAACGTGTACACCGGCTACCAGCCGGTGAGCGATCTTGCCGTTGCCAAGAAGATGGAGGACGCTTGGGGCGTGACCGACCTGCCAACTCAGCCGGGACTGACGGTCACCCAGATGATTCCCAAAGCCCACGACGGGGAACTTAAGGCCCTATACATTATCGGTGAAAATCCCCTTGTGTCCGATCCTGACCTGAACCATGCCGAAGCCTCCTTGAAGCATCTCGACTTCCTGGTTGTTCAGGATATTTTTATGACCGAGACGGCTCAATTGGCCGACGTGATTCTGCCGTCAAAATGTTTTGCTGAAAAGGACGGTACGTTTTCCAATACCGAAAGACGCGTTCAGCTGATTCGCAAGGCGGTCGATGCGCCTGGTGACGTAAAGGACGATTGGCAGATTTTGTGCGACATTGCCACGCGCATGGGCAGTCCCATGGTTTACGAAAACAGCCGGGCCGTTTTCGAAGAGATCACCCGGGTGACGCCGTCTTATGCGGGAATCACCTATGATCGAATTGCGGTTGAAGGATTGCATTGGCCGTGTCCCACACCGGAGCATCCCGGCACCCCGATTCTTCACAGGGAACAGTTTACCCGCGGGCGGGGGATGTTCCACGCGATCGACTACACCCCACCGGCTGAAATAACCGATGACGAATATCCGCTCTACCTGACCACTGGCCGGGTGTTGTATCACTATCACACCGGGACCATGACCATGAAGACTGACGGTCTCAACGATCGGGCCCCCGAATGCTTCGTGGAGATTTCGCCCAGAGATGCCGCTCTCTACGAATTGAGCGAAGGCATGGAAGTGGAGATTGCCTCCCGGCGCGGTAAAATCAAGGCCAAGATTCAGGTGTCTCCGAAAGCGGTCGCCGGCACGATATTCATTCCCTTCCATTTCGCCCAGGCAGCCGCAAACCGCCTGACCAATGCCGTGCTCGATCCGGTGTCCAAAATTCCGGAGTTCAAGGTCTGCGCCGTCAAACTTTCTCGGGCTGCTTAAGCCGGGGTCGACCGGGAAAAGCGAAAAAAAGTGACGGAAACAGCCATAACCGAATCTGTCGGGGGAGAATTCCATGCGTTACTGGCTCATATTGCTCTTGTGCATTCCAGCTTTTTCTTATGCGGATTCGGCATTCGTCACCGGTCAGGCAACCCCGCAGGAAGTTTATGACAAAGTGACCGAAGCGGCCCGCTATCTCGAGAAAACCGGTGAGGAAGGTTTGCAGGAATTCGAGAAACCCAACGGGCGGTTTGTCTGGAAGGACACTTACGTGTTCATCACTCAGTGTGAGGGCTACTATTGCCTGCCGAGCCCGAAAAGAAAAGAAATCGGATTGGATGTATCAAAAATTAAATGTTTCAAAACCGATAAGCTCTACATCCTGAATCTGTGCAGTGAAGTCCTCAGCAACCCAGCGGGTGGCTGGACCGAATTCTGGTGGCCCAGAACCGGGTTCGCCGAACCGCAAAGGAAGGTCAGCTTCATGAAGCAGGTGCCCAATACCCCTTATCAGGTTGTGAGCGACACTTTTGACGACATGACCTCCGTATTAGACTTGGGGAAGATATCTTATAGCAAATGATTGATATATAGACATACAGTTGACTCGGAATCAAACCAACAAACCCGGCCGTATGGACCGGGTTTGTTGGTTTGAAAAGGGCCTTTGGGTCAGACGGCGGTTTCGATGGCATCTTCTTTGCTGAAGCTTTTAGGAACGCCCTCATATGGTGTTCGCCGCTTGTACGGAAGGGTTTTCGGGTCACGCATTGTTTTCAGGATATCGATACTGTCCATCAAACCCCGATTGATTCGGCACATCTCCAGGGCCATACCCACGATCTGGGCCATGGCCTGAACAAAATTGACATCGTTCAATGTAAACTCCCAAGGCGCGGCGGTGTAAACCCGCAGGCATCCAACCAATTTCGCTCCAATGATTATTGGTGCTGAAAGAATCGAGGCGATACCCTCCTTTATGGCTGCCTCTGGATACTGAATCCGCGGATCGTCACCAACATCATATATGGCCACCGGTTGACCATCTTCCAAGGATGATGCGATCGACCGCATGGAGTTGACCGGGCCCTTGTTCAGATACTCGGTGCTGAGACCATAACTGCCGGCGAGTTTGAGCTCCTCACTCTTGGTGCTGAACAGGAAAAGCGTGCAGCCCTTGACTTTCAGTGCATTGGTGACGCCTTCCACCGTGATGAGAACGATTTCTTCAGGATCACGGATCGTTGATATCGCTTTGGTTATTCGAACCAGGGTCTCATAGTTGATCGCGGGTTTTTCCATGGCGGCCTCCTTTCCTTTGGGTTGCGGTTTGTTGGGCCGAACCAGTTCGCTGGGAATACAGTTGTGCGGAAACCTCAGCGGAAGCGAAAAAGAAGCCTAACGGATAAGCAAATATAACCAGATGAGCCGTGAAATAATCGCCGGAAGCGACATCGATGGATGAACGGTGCTTTAAAATGAATGGGAGACGACGCTGCTTGGAATCGAAGCGCAGAGTAGCACTGAGATACGGCTGATTCAAAGAGTCAGGCGAGAGGCGTTTTTCCCGAGCTGAAGGGGTGTGGGCACCAGTTGCTGGTCCGCCCTTGTATATTCGTGATTATATATTCTAAGATCGGAATTGCAAGATTTATTTATCTTTTTGCAGCTACGGTCTCGAACGGTCATGTAAAAGACCTGTCTGAAAGAAATTTATTCGGCTTGATAGAAGCTAACGAATACCTTTTCGATTGAAGACGGGGCTGCATCTCGCAACAAAACAAACAAACCAATCTCCGGTGAGGATTTTGTATTGCGTAGACGTGACCGTATTTGGTATCGATAGCGGAGGTCTTCGAAACATTCTTTGTTATTCACCGCCAAGAGGCGAACCCAAATGAGAGTGAAAATGGCTCATACGATGCAGATCAACGGCACATGGGCCATTTGTGTTATAAGCTGAACAATTATGTTCAGCTGTTGGTTATGAGAATGACGCCATGGGAAAAATCAAAAATAAAGAATGGCAAACTGCCGGATTACCAAGGCAGGCGGAAAAAGGACAAATAGAAAATTCGTTGAGAAAAAGCGAAGAATTCAATGCCCGTTTACTGAATAATACGCCGAACCCTATCCATGTCCTCAACGCCGACACCTCCATAAAATATGTGAATCCCGCTTTCGAAAACCTGACGTGTTTTTCGGCTGATGAGATCATCGGTAGGAAGGTGCCATACCCATGGTGGATTCAGAAAAACTTGGAAACGACCCAACGAGAATTCAGCCAGGCACTTCGACATGGACTCAACCGGTTCGAAAAGTGCTTTCAGACAAAAAGCGGTGATTTATTTTGGGTAGAAATCACCTCCAGCCCATTGAAAAGAAACGGTGAGATCACGTATTATTTGTCGACATGGATTGATGTGACCGCTCGCAAGCAAGCGGATATAAAATTGAGGGAATCTGAAGAACGCTATAGAAGATTGGTCGATAACATCGCCATCGGTGTATCGCTCATCAGTCCGGATATGGAGATCCTGACCTTAAACAAACAAATGAAAAAATGGTATCCACACATCGATCCCAACAAAAAACCGATCTGCTACCGATTCTTTAATGATCCGCCCGGTGAAACGGTCTGTTCTTATTGCCCGACCGTCCAGACTCTGCGGGATGGCGAGATGCACGAGTCGATTACCGCGACACCTGCCGGCAATGAGACCCGGCACTATCGGATTATTTCGTCGCCGATTATCGATTCTGACGGACAAGTGACAGCTGCCATAGAAATGGTAGAAGATATTTCCGAGCAAGTGCTGGCTGACTCACAGATCAGAAACCTCTCCCAACAGCTGTTGAAGGCCCACGAAGACGAGCGCCAGATGATTGCCAGAGAACTGCACGACAGCGTCGCCCAGGACCTGTCCACGATGAAAATTGTTTTCAAATCTCTCTTCGATGAGCGGCGGGGAGAACTGACTAAAACGAGAGAGAACGCATCTAAATTATTTGCCATACTCGATCGGACGATCTCGTCCGTTCGTAACCTGTCATACGATTTGCATCCTCCCGGTCTGACCGACCTCGGTCTCTTGCGGACGCTTTCTACTTACTGTGAAGAGTTCGCACAGGAAAATGGCCTAAAAGTGGGCTTCCATTCGGCGGGTTTTAAAAAAATGACATTGGATTCATTAGTCGAAATCAATGTCTATCGCCTGGTCCAAGAGGGCCTCAACAACATACGCAAACACGCCCAGGCTCATCGGGTCAAGGTCAAGCTGGTTGGCGTCAGCCCCAACATCATTCTCCGTATTGAGGACGACGGGAAAGGTTTTGATGTGCAGGCGCGGGAGCGTTCAACAAAAGGGGAGAAACGACTCGGCTTGCGCAGTATGAAAGAACGGGTTAACCTGCTGCAGGGGCAGATGACCATTGATTCGCAACCCGGAAAGGGCACCAGGATTTTAATTAAATTTCCTTTTAAAAGAGGGCCGGATTGAACAGAACCAAACGCATTCTCATCGTAGATGACCACCCGCTTTTCCGGGAAGGTCTCAAAGCGATCATCGCTCAGAAGGGCACGAAATATCAGGTCGCCGGGGAGGCTGGCACCGCCAATCAGGGTAACAAAATGGCCAAAGATCTCCAACCGGATCTGGCGATCGTGGATATGTCTCTTCCGGATCGAAGCGGTATCGAGCTGATTGCTGATATTTTGAAAGTCTCCGCCCACACCCGTATTTTAATTGTGAGCATGCATTCCAAGATCGATTTTATCGTCAAGGCTTTCAAAGCTGGCGCCATGGGCTACATTGTAAAGGAATCGGCGGCCGACATGCTTCTGAATGGAATGGACCATGTCATGCAAGGAAATTATTTCATGGACACCTCGGTTTCCCAGCAGGTGGTTAAAAAACTTGCCGGTCTACCGTCTGCTGACAAAATAGGCGGGACAGACGGGTACGACGCCCTGACGGCCCGAGAGCAGGAGATCATGGTCCATTTGGCCGAAGGACTAACTTCTAGTCAGGTAGCCGACAGGCTCTGCATCAGCCCCAAAACGGTTGAAAACCATCGCTCCAGCATCATGCGCAAACTCGGGATACACAGCACCATCGAACTGGTGCGCCAAGCCGCCAAGCTCGGCCTCATTGATATCGATCTTTGGAAAGAGTAACCTCACGCACTTCCACCGCTCCCCCCTCGGATACCGTCCTACTTAAGTCTGGGAAAAATTCCCCGGCGGGTGATTTCCCCAGCAACTTTGAAGCCCAGCCCCTATGGACGCAGAATTAAGTCAGTTATATGTAATACACGTCAATTGGTAAAATAGCCTGGACGCTACCACGGGTGTTTCATCGATCCGCAGGCGTTTCAGCGAGAATGTGGACGGGTAGCGAGTCGGTCACGGAAACACGGGAAATGGCACGCGGACACAGCACATTTAGAACCCAGGAATTTACCCAACTCGCCCGCTTCATTCGCAGTATTCAGCGAATCGAGGGGAACGCGGACTGTTTCGGTAAGAGCATCAGGTACTGCAGGCAATGGAATTGTGCCTGGCGTGAATATTGCCTGAAAGAGACGCGAAATCATTCGGGCAGGGACATTGGCTGACGATCACCAGCTGCACAATACGAGGATCGATCAATGAGCCGAATGGTGTGTATTCTAATTTTAGATGATCAACCCCATCACCGATACTTGGTGTCTCAATCACTGCGCGAAGAAGGATATCAGACAGAGATTGTTGATAATACTGATTCGGCCTGGGAACTTTGGAATGAGTCTCAGCCGGACATGGTCCTGATGAATTCTCTGGCAGAGGGATTCGATAGTTTTGCCCTTCTGCTGGAAATCAAAAAAAAACATCCGGAGTTTCCTGCGCTTGTTTACGCCATCCGAAGTGTGGATGCGATTGACAGACTTACAGAGTCGGTCACCGGGATTTTGGGTAAAAAACGGTTGCTCGAATCGGCTATAAATATACAACAATCTCGATCAGGGGAGGTATCGATTTCAGACCGGAGTGGGATATAGCGCTCTTTAAATGGAGGAATTGGGATGCTCATCTGCACCGAGCGTCCGGGTACACCATAAGAAACGCATATCTATAGGAGGTGGATCATGAAAAAGTCAGAGGCGGCATATTTTCGGCAATTGCTGATCGAATGGCAGGACCAGCTACTGCAACGCGCCGATCACACCATCGCCGGAATGCAGGATTCATCGGTCTACGCATCCGACCTGCTTGACCGGGCAACCTTGGAATATGATCGAGATCTGGCTCTTCGTATTAGGGATCGTGAAAGCAAACTTATTCGGAAGATAAGAAGCGCTCTCAAACGAATGGATGAAGGAACATTCGGAATTTGTGAATTGTGCGGTGAAGAAATTGTCCAAAATCGGCTCAAAGTGCGACCCGTAACCACTTACTGTATCGACTGCAAAAGAGTGCAGGAAACGCTGGAAAGAATCATCGGCAGATAAAAAAGTGAAATTTATCAAATGGCAATCAATCTTGAAAATATGTCCACCATCGGCCACCAAATAGAAAACCGTCAAAGAGGGCGTACCGCCTGCGAGCTCAGAGCCGAATGCCTCAAACTTTCCGGCCGGAGCGATGTTTTCACCGCTAGATCGATCAATTATCATCAGGACGGGATCGTATTGGTGTCGAGAAAGGCAGTCAAACCAGGGACGCTTCTCGTCGTTCGTGTGCTGAATTTTCCCTCTGCGCAAGTACTCGCAGGCAACGCAGGCCTTCGTTCAACAGGGTTGGCGGAGGTCCGCTGGGTCGAGGAATTCATGGATACGGACGGTCTGGCGTATGCGATGAGCTTGAGATATCTGTATGCGGATTGATTGGTTTAGGGCGTGACGCAACGATGATGGATGCTGTCATCGTGGGAAGGAAAAATATACCGCTTTATCAAAAATAAAATCCGAAATACGGAAGGTTGGTATAAGTGGTTGTAGAAATAAAGTTCGAATAACGGAACGTTTTCTTGACAATCACTATAGAAACAACATGTCGCCTGAGAGCAAAAACTGATGTCAATTCATGTTAAAAATTTCATCCCACCGCCGGGTCCTATTTTTAATTCCTGAAATCAAATATTTCCCCGTTTGCATGGCCGGTGATTCCACTCCTTTGGTAGTCAAAGAGGAGGGGTTAACTTACGCATCCATCTTCCCGATAAACCCGTTTTATGATCAGGGTGCCGATGTCCATGTTGTCATCCCTGATTACCGGAAACTGATCGAGGAAAACCACGATCCGGGGATAAATAGAATTTTCGAAGCGATAAAACGACGGGTACCAGTCGATAGAATCCATTTGGCCAAAGATCGGTCATTTTGTTATATCGATCCGGTCTCATCAAGGAACGAACTCGATAATGTCAAGATATCGCTTGCATTTCAAAGAGAAGTCATCAACAACATCGAACCGGCGGTACAACCGGATCTTATCCACTGCCACGGCTGGATGACCGGTCTGATTCCTGCCGTGGCCCGGCAGATGGGAATTCCCTGCCTCTTCACCCTCAACAGTTTGCAGAATGCCAGAGCCACCATTGCGTATATCGAAGACCAGGGCATTGATGCCGCATTTTTCTGGCAGGATCTTTATTACGATCGGATGCCGTTGGATTACCGGGAAACCCGAGAATCCAATACCGTCGATTTTCTCTTAAGCGGCATATTTTCAGCCTCTAATGTCATTGCCGAAAATCTGGAAGTTTTAATGGAAATTGAAAGAAGCCTCAATGATTATCCGAAAACGCCGATGAGGCAACTGATCAAGAATAAATGTGAGCGGGGTTCGATGTTTTGCTTCAATAATAGAACCGCCCTGAGCCACGAATTTGTCGGGCTTTAGAAATGGGCCAAACGACACCTTCGCATCGATTCCTGGCGTGCTGGAAGGAAACCGGTTACCGTCTGAAGACGCTGTTTTTGTATCGCATAAAGAAACCCGGTACAGTGTTTCGTACCGGGTTTCTTTGATTCGTATCTGAAGCTATTATTCCACGACAGGCCGCGGCAGCACCTTAGCC
>CAVRBA010000044.1:0-144420 GCA_963719015.1 uncultured delta proteobacterium
AAGAAGAACAAGGACGCCGTGGCCACCGGCATCGCCTATCGCCCCGGATCGGCGGTGGGCGAGCTGATCGTCGTCGGCCGGAGCAAGTCCATCCTCTACCCCTCGGAGGCCTTCGTCTGGACCGGCAACCCCACGCTGGAGGAGGAGGAGATCGGCTACTTCTACGACCTGGAATACATCCTGACCAAGACCGGCGCCGGTGAAGCGTCCGTGATGGGCTCCAGCTGGATTCTGTACGAGGCCACGGGCATCTCGGCCGCCGGCGACCGGATCGTCGGCTGGGGCATCAACCCGGAAGGCGGGGTCGAAGCCTGGCTCGTCACGGGTTTCCCGTTCGACGAGCTGGTGTTTACCCACGAGTAACTGTGACGATGTCAGCATCGGCGCAAAACAGGTCGTTTGCTGCAAACTCAAAAATGGCAAACCACCGTTTTGAATGGTGAGACGTTCAACGGGTGACGTGTAGATTCAGCTGGAAAAAATCCTCCTTTGGGCCCGGCGGTTGAATTTGAACGGCTGCTGCTCAAAGGAGGATTAATAATGTCATTTGCGAGCCTGGGTCGTTGAAGACCGGCCTAAAGGTATCCGATTGTATTTCCTGAATCCTGCACGCAGCAGGCCTTTGCGGGCAACCTGAATGTTAATTTGCCCGGGGCCGGCAGGTATATTTCTCTGCCTTTACTTCTATCGCAAATAAGGTTTCGGGCGGGCGATTCGGACCGTCTTTTCCCCAAGCCCTTTCCAAACGCCGCTGCGCTCCGGGGCAACGCCGGATTGTATCTCTGGTAGACTCCGCCAGATATCGCCGGTTATGGTAAGCCGAATCACGATCCGGCAAAAGGCCTAATTGTCTGTACTCTCGCCCCGGTGATTTGGTCCTCGTCAATCGGCGGCATCCGTTTGATAACGGTGACGGAAAAAATAACAAGAAGTAAATATGATGCTGCTGCATCATGAGACTTGGTTGCCGGAGAGACCGTTTTCATTCGTAAGACCTGAGCCAAGTGAAAAGAAAAACGACTTATCTTCCGACCTGTCACACTTTTTAATTTTGTATTACCAGCTAAGAGCGGCAACGATGGACGGTGAACGGAGTCAATGGACGCTGCCGCGGCGCCTGAATGTATACCGCGAAGTCGCTAACCGTGGGAAACTCAGTTACAGCTATTTTATCGTGCAATATGAGACCGATTGATGCTCGATACCGCCAATCCAAAATCTACAATAAGAGTCTATCAGAAGACAACAGAACGTTATTCTGACCGACGTTCTCTCTTCACTGAAGCGAAATTCAACCTAGGAACTTAGCGGAATTCCGAGTTTCTCCATTTTGCGGTAGATCGTGCGGCGGCTCATGCCCAGCCGGCGGGCGGCTTCGCTTTTGTTGCCGCCGGACTGCTCGAGGGCTCTCACGGATGGCTTCGGCCTCGTCCTCGGGATCGAGGGTGGCAGACAGGGTGTGGGACTCGAAATATTTGAGGAAGTCGGAGGGCAGATTTTCGGCCGTGATGACGTTCTGGCGGCAGCGCACAAAGGCGTGCTCCAGCAGGTTTTCCAGCTCGCGCACGTTGCCGGGCCAGGGGTAGTTGAGAAACATCTGCTCGACTTCCGAGGAAATGCCCTTGATCTCTCTGTCGAATTTGCGGTTGAAATTGCGCCGGAAGTGCTCCACCAGCAAGGGGATGTCGTCCCGGCGCTCCTGCAGCGACGGCACGTGGATCTGGACCACTTTCAGACGGTAGTAGAGATCTTCGCGGAACTCTCCGCCGGCAACCCGTTTCTGCAGATCACGGTTGGTGGCGGCCACCAGACGCACATCGACCTTGATGGGCGTCGACTCACCGACCCGCTCAAATTCCATGTTCTCGATCACCCGCAACAGCCGCAACTGCATGCGCTGGGAAATTTCGCCGATCTCGTCCAGGAAGATGGTGCCGCCGTCGGCCCGCTGGAAAGCGTCCGATTTTATCCTTGACCGCACCGGTGAAGGCCCCGGCCACATGGCCGAACAGCTCGCTTTCCAGCAGGTTTTCCGAAAGAGCGGCGCAGTTGACCTTGACCAGGGGGCCGTCGCGCCGCTCCCCGCTGTAATGCAGGGCATCCACCACCAGCTCTTTGCCGGTGCCGCTGTCGCCGGTAACGAGGACCGTGGTCTGGACGTCCGCCAGATCGCGGATCAGGGCGCGCACCTTTTCGATGCCCGGGCTGCGACCGACGATGTTGTCGATTTTCTGGCGCTCCCGCAGCCGGCGCTCCAGGCTTACCAGCCGGGTCTCATCCCGGACGACCATCACCGCACCGGCAAACCGGTCTTTGACCCCCAGGAGCGGTGAGGCGGTCACGCTGATCACCTGTCGCTGCTTGTCGGCGGAACGGCACTCGACGAACCGCAGCTTCACCGGCTGCCGGGTTTTCAGGGTCTCTTCCAGCGCACCAAAGCAGTTGCCGTCGCAACGGTCCGCCAGCTCCGTCAGCGGTTTGCCGATAACCGCATCCCTTTTGAATCCGCAGATCTGATTGGCGGCGTCGTTGATTTCCACCACTTCCATGTTTTCGTCGACGGTGATGATGCCGTCATTGACGCTGCGGAAGATGGCCTCGAAGTTCAGGCGGCACTGTTCGTTTTCGTCCCTAACGGCTTTGTGTTTGAGGGCGATGTTGACCGCCTTTAAAAGCGTCTCCTGGCGGACGGGTTTGACGATATAATCGAAGGCCCCGATGCGCAGCGATTCGGTGGCGCGTGTCGACGCTGGGCGCACCGGTGATCATGATCACCGGCACGTTGGGCACGATCTCCCGGGCCTCTTTCAGCAGGTCGATGCCGGTTCTGCCGGGCAGGATGATGTCGGCAAAAACCAGATCGATGTCTTTTTCCTGTAGCAGCGCGATACCCTCGTCACTGTTGGCAGCGGTGAAAACCGTATGACCCTCTTCAGACAGAAAGGCCTCAAACGTATAGCGTATACTTTCCTCGTCGTCGACGACCAGAATGTGCAGTTGCATGGCGTTTCCTCGGTCTTCTATTTTTGTTGAACCGGTCAGTTCCATCACGACTTTGGTGTACTGGCCCTCTTCGCTTTCGATGCTCAAGCGCCCGCCGTGCTCTTCCACGATGCCGTGGCTGATGCTCAGCCCCAGACCGGTGCGCTTCCCCTCGGTTTTGGTGGAAAAAAAGGGATTCATGACCTTATCGATGACCGCCGCCGGTATTCCGGTGCCGTTATCCTTGAAACTCACCCGGATATAGGGCTGGCTGTTGGAAGTTATTGTTTCGGCGGTTATAGCCAGGATTTTGTCCGCGTGAGAGCCGGAAAATTTTTTGTTCAGGGCGTGGCGGGCGTTGCTGATGATATTCACGAAGACCTGCTCGATTTCGTGGGCCTGGGCTTTAATGTGGGGCAGGTCGTCCGGAAGATCGGTGTTGACGATGATGTTGTCGTTGCGCAGCTGGGCAGCGGTCAGCGTCATCGAATCCGACAGGATTTCCTCGATGGAAATATCGGTTTTGTCTTCGTGGCGGCGCCGTGCAAATGACAGCAACCCCTCCACGATGCGGGCGATGCGGTCGCCTTCCTTGATCAGCCGTTCGGCAATATCGTGCTCGAGGTCGCCTTCTTCGGTCTTGTTGACCAGGATCTGGGCGTAGTTGATGATGCCGTTGATCGGGTTGTTGATCTCATGGGCCACGCCGGCCGCCAGTTCGCCCAGGGCCGCCAACTGCTCGGCGCGCATGATGGCCGCTGTCGCGGCCTTCTTATCGGTCACATCCCGCCACAGGGCAACCACCATCTGTTTGCCATCGACGTCCGATCACCGGCGTGTAGGCTTTTTCAAAGCTTTTGCCGCCGGGAGTCTCGAACTCGACCTGTTGAGTCTGGCCGGCTTCGACCGCCGCTTTCATCAGGCACGGCTTGCAGGGTTGCTGCTCGCCGTGTATGGCCGCATGACAGGTTTTGCCCTCACAATCTCCGAAATACGTATCGAAAATGGCGTTTTGATATTCTACCACGCGATCGTGGCTGATGATGCTGACGCCCTCATGGAGGTGTGAAAGAATCCGCCCCAATTTGTCGCGCTCGGCCGCGATGGCATCCTGGGCCTTTTTCAGCTCGGTGATGTCACGAAACGACTCGACAACACCGATAACGTTGCCCTCGGGGCCCATAAACGGTGTGGCGTTGAGAATGCAGGGAATACTTTTCCCGTCCGGACGCTCCTTATCCACATAACTTTCGACCGTTTCCAAGCCGTTTAAAATTCTGTGGATGGGGCATTCATCGGTAAAACAGGTCGGTCCCGAAAATATCTCGTGGCATTTTTTACCGATGGCGTCACTCTCATTGATGCCGGTCAATTTCTCAAATGTTTTGTTGATTTTCAGCACGTTGTAGTTTCTGTCCACCAGCCGCATGGCCACCGAGGCGGTTTGGAAGATCTGGTCCAACTCGGCATGGGCCTGCTGAAGATCACGCTCCATTTTCTTGCGGTCCGAGAGATCAAAAAATGCTTCCAAAAGGTGTTCTCTTTCATTGTAATTCACGTGGGTAACGCTCTTTAAAATCGGCAGCTGGTTTCCCCCGGAGGTCAACAGGACGCCTTCGGACAGGTCCATGGTTTGCCCGCCGTCCAGAATCGGGCAATTGCCGATCTCAGCCGGGCATAGGTGTTTGTGACAGACCTGGTTTTCGATCAATTCTTTGGGAAACCCGATCAGTTTAATGGCGTTGGAGTTGGCCCAGCTGACCTTGCGGCTGGCTGCATCGACCAGCATGATTCCCGCCGGATTGTTCTCGAGAATCCGGTAAAGCTCTTTTTCCCGGTCCGCAATCACTTTTTCCGTGCGGCGACGGATATTGATACTGCGCTGGGCGTAAATGCTGAAAAGAACGATTAAAACCGTGACAAGCAGTCGCTTCCAGATTTCGTGGACATCCGGGGTAAAAACATGTTCCAGAAAATGGCCTTGACCGAAAACGGTGATGTGCATCAACGATTCCAGAAGCCAGTACAACAATGCGAGTCCAACACCGATCCATACAAAACTCTGCGCCGAAATAACCGAGTTTGAGTGGCGATGGTTATTCATTTCACTCCTCTTTCAAACATGGATTTGGCGGTAAATTGATGAACGATATTGAGTTGACGTAGAATAATTCGTTCAGAGCAAAGGGCGAGATCAACCTTGGTGCCTGTATATAGATCAGCTCTAAATGACCATAATAACAGTCGTGAATGCAGATGATGTGGGTTCCCCATGAAGAGCGCTTTTGCAAACTCAGTCATAATACAATGCAAAAAATATACCGAGTGCCAGGGATTAAAGATTAAATCATAATTTTAATATATTAAGGGTATTACGCGATGGCGATGAGGGACATTATGAAATAATTTCGTGAGTAATTAAGGAACTATTTTCACACTCGAATGCATGGACGAGGCGGCGACGAACGGGTCGCTTAAAAAATTTCGGTAATTGTACTGCCATTTGGATTTGACTAGAACCTATCTCAAAATTAGGATTAGGGTTCATGGCAAGGCACGAAACGGCGAAAAAGCGGAGCATACATGCCGTATGTATTCAGTGTCAGGGGTAGGGGCCCCCGGCACTGACCGAGCCGGCGCGTAACACAGCCATGGGCGCTTAGAATATTTTTGAGATGGGTTCTAGTTTGTTTAACGGTACAGGTCGGGAGTAGGGTGGATCCTTTCAGTATATGAAAGCAAAAGACGCAAGGGGAACGATAGGAGGGTCAAGCGTTCAATCAGGGAGCTTCTGCCACGTCCCGGCGAATCCTTGCGCCTTTCGGGAATCAGTATAGAAGTCCTTATCTGTTGTAAAGCAAAAAGAGAACCACGATATAATGACCGTCAGGTATCTTGGTAGCGCGTGCCCGAGTGCGGATGGTCGGTTGTTGCAGAATCTGGTTGCAGCTTTCGAATAAGCGATATGGCGGGGTTATCCGTTGATTCGGTAACGATTGATTTTGTTCAAAAGCCCCTGCCGAGTGAGCCCCAGGAGGCGCGCTGCCTGAGAGCGGTTTCCGTTTGATGCCTGCAAGGCCTGTGACACCATATGACGCTCCATCCGTTCAACGGCTTCCTGCAACGTCACTTTATCAGGAGCGGCTTCCGAATCTGTGATCCTGGACCCGGCGATCTTTTCAGACAGGCAGGCGGCGCTGATTTTTCCGCTGTCGCCGGCCAGTGTCAAGGCTCTCTCGATCTCATTTTCCAGTTCTCTGATGTTGCCCGGCCAGTCGAATTGCATCAACAGTTCCAGGGCCGGAGGCGCCAATCGTGGTTTCGGTCGTTTAAATCTTTTTGACAGCTTCTTGATGAAATGATCGACAAGGATCGGAATGTCCTCCTTTCTTTTCCTGAGAGGCGGCAAAACGATGGGAAAGACATGCAGGCGATAGTAAAGGTCGTCTCTGAAATGCCTCTTTTTGACTTCCGCCAGGAGATCGCGGTTAGAAGAAGCGATGACTCTGACATTGACCTGACGATATCGGGTACCGCCCACAGGCCTGATTTGCCCCTCCTGAATCACCCGCAAAAGCTTGGTCTGCATGGTATGCGGCATGTCGGCGATTTCGTCCAGAAAAACCGTGCCGCCTTCCGCCATTTCAAATAGACCCTTCTTGTCGGCCACGGCACCCGTAAATGCGCCTTTCACGTGTCCGAAAAGTTCGCTTTCAAGTAAATTTTCCGACAAAGCCCCGCAGTTTTCAGCGACAAAAGGCTTGTCTTTCAACGGGCTGTTGTAATGGATGGCTTTGGCAAACAGTTCTTTCCCCGTACCCGTTTCCCCCTGTATGTAAACCGTGGTCATTGTTGCAACGACTTTGTCTAACAGCCCGAAAACCTTTTTCATGGCCGGACTTGATCCAATGATCCCCTGAAGATTAAAACGGTCACGAACTTCCGACATCAACCTTAAGTTTTCTTTTTCCAAATTGTCGGCATGCGCTTTTATATCGCCATAGAGTTTGGCATTTTCGACGGCAATTGCGATGGTACCGGATAAGATCTCCATCAGCAGTGAATCTTTTGGCGTAAAATGCCCGCTATGCTTGTTCAATGCATACAGAACGCCGATGATATCGTTGCGCGATTTTAGGGGAACACAGATCATGGATTGGGTGATAAAATCCTTTTGGATATCAAGATTGGCAGAAAATCTGTCGTCTTTTGAGACATCAGAAATGGTTACCGGTTGTTTATTTCGCAGAACCCAGCCGGCCACACCGTAGTCGTCCGGAAACCTCATCTTGGCCATTGTTTCATCCGCACCGCCACGTTGTTCTTCGGCAGTGCGGATAAAATAGAATTCTTTTCTTTCGGCATCGTGAAGCGCAATGGAAGCCCCCTCAATATCCAGCACCGATCTCATTTGTTTCAGAATGTTCCGGAGCATTTTGTCCAGTTCGTCGATGGCGTGGATAGTTGTCGAGAGGTCATAAAGCAGGGTCAAGTCTTCATTGGTAAGGCAGACTTCTTGAATTTCCGGGGCCATCTCCAGTTCCTTTCCCTCAAACTTCTTTTTCTCAAAAGTTGAAACACATGCGCCTTTATATTGCTTTACATCAGCAGAAAGGGGCGTGAAGGACCGTCTATCAAGTAAACACATGGCTGTAATTTGTGTCAACATAATTTACATTTGTAAAGTTTCTTTGCAAGGCAGAGGGAGGTGGTTTTGTCTGTAGTCAAAAATATTCTAAATAATATCAAGATGTAATAATATTTGTGGGACTTTTTCATGCGACACCCGTCTTGGCATCAAATCTGCTTACACCTTTATCTAAGGGATCGCAATTTTATCGAATCTTGAAAAATGCCTGACTGTAGTAGGAAAAATTTTTGGATGGGTATGTAGAACACATCTCAAAAATAGTCTAAGCGCCCATGGCGGCGTAATGAAACGACTCGGTCAGTGTCAGGGGGCCCTACCCCTGAAACTGACTACATACGAACAGTATGCTCCGCTTTTTCGTCGTTGCATGCCTTGCCCTGAACCCTGATCCTTATTTTTGAGATACGTTCTAATGATTATACTTGCCGGATTTTCTTGGTGGGCGATCAGGTATTCGAAAAGGAGGGTGGCATGGAAACCCTGGATGAACTGATCAAAGTCTTATCCGAACCGGAAGTCAGCCTTCGGAACTGCCGGGCGCGGGCAACCAAAACGTGTAAAATCTGCGGAGGACGGGCCCGATGGTTTCGGGATGCGGTTTCGGAATTCGAATATAAAATCTCGGCTATCTGCCAAGATTGTCAGGACAGATATTTTCATTCCGGCAATGATCTCATTTAGATCAGTCGGATCGGTCCCAGAACCTTCGACACTGGAAATGTGCAACACGATTCAATTCTATGATTGGCATATCGATTTTCCCGTCCTTTTGTGATTTGCGCCTCAATTTCATGCTTTTTTAGCAAATATCGGCGGAGATGAAAAGCCATGCCTGAAGTGCTTTCTACATCATGGTTGCCGTAAATCCAAAGATGGATTATCGTTACTCCTGTACTTTCTAAGACCGAATACGCTCGGAACACATCCGTTTATATTTCAATACCCCTTTTCTTCAATCCGCTAATCGTGGCGGGGTATTTAAAATAACGACTCAGGCTGATCGATCTCATCAAACAAGGCCAGCACAGGGAGGATAGAGTGGGAGACAATACCGGGGTGACATGGGATTTAACCAGTTATTTTCCCGAATTTAACGGTCCGCAAATGCAGCGCTTCATGTCGGATTTGGCGCAGGACATTGCTGATCTAAAGCAAAAGTCGGAAAATCTGACGGACCTCACCAGCGAGAATAGCGAAGCGTGGGATTCGCTATTGATGTCAGCGGAAAGTATTTACGGTCGCCTGGGGCATCTGTCGTCTTATTTGAGCTGTCTTGAGTCTGCCGATTCAAAAAATGAAGACTATGCACTGGGTCGCGCCACCCTTATCCGTCTTTATGCGGCCTTCGAAAAAATAGACATCGATATCTTGAGGGTTTTCAAAAAGCTATCCAAGAACCGGTTTGCATCTTTCATTCAGCGGTCAGGGATGAAAGATATCGCTCATCACCTCAGGCGATGGCGGGAGCGGTCAAGATATACCATGTCCCCCAAGGAGGAGGCACTCGCGTCGGATATGAATATCGATGGCCTTTCAGCGTGGGGCCGCTTGTATGACAAGATTACCGGTAAGTTGGAATTCGAATTTGTTACCAAAGATGGCCATGCCAAGCAATTGCCGATATCCCAATGGCGTTCACTCATGTCGAATCCGGATCGGGATATCGGCCGGGCAGCATTCGAAGGCGGCAACCGTGCCTGGCAGAGCATTGAAGATACGTGCGCGGCGGCCTTGAACGCCATTGCCGGGAACCGCCTGACACTCTATCGCCATCGTGGGGTGAAGCATTTTATGGACCAAGCTCTTTTCGGGGCCGCCACCAGTTCGAAAACCCTTGAGGCGATGTATAAAGCCGTGTATCAGAATCTCGATACGGCACGTGATATTCTGCGGAATAAGGCGCAATTTTTCGGTCGGAGCGGTATTTGGTTTTTTGAACGCGAGGCCCCCTTGCCTTTAAAGAATTCGCGGACTTTCGACTGGGAGGAGGCGGTGGATATGGTCCGCAGGGCTTTTGAGTTGTCTTATCCTGCACTGGCCGATTATTTTGGAAAAATGCTGAAGACGCGCTGGATCGAATCCGAAGCCCGCACAGGTAAAAGGCCGGGCGCTTTTTGCACCGGATCGTCTCTCATCGAGGAACAGCGCGTGTACATGACATACAATGGGACGCTTGGCGATATACTCACTCTGGCCCACGAAGTCGGTCACGCCTGGCACGGATACTTATTGAAAGGGGCACGGCCGTTTGCCCGACGCTATCCTATGACGTTGGCAGAGACAGCGTCGATTTTTGCAGAACACCTTCTCATCGATGGCATGTACAAAGATGAAAGGCTAGACAATCAACAGAAATTCGGGCTTTTGGATTCAGAGTTGACTGATGCGGCTGTTTTTTTGCTCGACATCACCACCCGCTTTGAATTCGAAAAAGCATTCTACGAGGAACGCCAGGAAGGGGAGGTGTCTGTTTCACGCTTCAAGGCCCTTATGACCGAGACCCAACGTAAAATCTACGGGAATGTCCTGGTCATCGATGGCGAAGATCCATACTTTTGGGCGTCGAAGCTGCACTTTTTCATTACCGAAACCACTTTTTATAACTTCCCATACACTTTCGGATATTTGCTGGCTCGGGCCTTATTCCTTCGCTATCGTCTCAAGGGTGTTGAATTTATACCTGAATACGAAACGTTTCTGCGGCTCTCCGGCGGTGATACGGTTGAAAAAGTAAGCCAACGCGCTTTGAAATCCGATTTGACTGATTCGACATTTTGGGTGCAAGCGATTCATAGCCTCACAGAACCATTGGAAAGATACCGAAAAGAGATCGCGCGGGAGAGAGAACGGCAATCGTAATTAGAGGATGTCATTAAACGAATCGGAAGAATCCTGTGGCCGTCGGCCCAAGGCGTGATTGGGTGAATCGGGTCGGATCACGGATCTTGGTATTCGACTGGTGCTCAATGACCAATAGCGATATGGGGGAGATGTGGCCGCGACATCTAAAAAACCGGCGAATAATCCTGCAGCGGTGAATCGGGTAAAAGTTTGGGATCTTCCCACCCGACTTTTTCACTGGTTGTTGGTGGCCTTAGTCGCTGTCTCCTTCACAACGGTGAAGATCGGCGGCAACGCAATGCTGTACCATCAATTTAGTGGTTATATCATACTGGCGCTGCTTCTTTTTCGAATGGCCTGGGGATTTTTCGGTAGCCGATCCTCACGGTTCGTTTCATTTGTTTGTTCTCCAGCAGCTGTTCTCAGGTACGCTGCGGGGTTGTTGAAGCGGGGGGCACCACGATACCTCGGTCACAATCCTCTCGGCGCGTGGTCGATCCTCGCCATGCTGCTGGTGCTCTTGATTCAATCGGGAACCGGTTTGTTCGCCAATGACGACATCTTCACCGAGGGTCCACTGGCCAATCTCGTCAGCAAGACAACGAGCGATTGGCTGACCCGGATCCACCGGCTGAATTCGGATGTGATCCTTATCCTGATCGTTATCCACGTTATGGCGGTGATCTTTTACCTGCTGGTCAAACGAGACAACCTGATCGCACCAATGGTCACCGGTTTTAAAATGTGGACCGGCAGAGCGGACCCAACCGGTGGCAATTCCTATATAGCTCTGGGGCTGGCGCTTCTCTCCGCACTTGCCGTTTTCCTGCTTGTGCGCTGATACGACCTGACGTTATTAATGTGCGCCCTGCAAGTCTGCGTTCATTTCCGATTTACTGCGAACGAAATTGCTCGTGGCAGCCTTGACAACTCTTGGCCACCTCACCAAATGGCGCCTTAATGGCATCGAGCTTACCTTTTCTTATCGTATGACATGAATCAAACCGAGAATGGAATGAGGCTTGAAATTGTCAACAAGCAAGGGCAGCCACCATGGCTGCCCTTGAGGGGAGGAATACAGAGAAATTTGAGGATTGTTGCGACAATTTCTCTATTACTGGTATCTATATGCAAAATTCGTGCTAATAGATTAAAAAAATATATATTATAAAATATAACAATTAGTTAAGGTTTGTCTTTAATCATCATCACCTGTTATTCGGTGCTGTTATCACTCAATTTCTATAGAAAAAAAGTAATATTCGAACCGATTATTCATAAAATCTTAGAGAGCGAGTAATAATCGGTTCCGATCGCGAAGGCGGCAAGCAAAATGCTAAATTATTCATATCATCTCTGCTGCTCAAACTATCAGAGCCGGTAACACTACACCTTCAATATCCCAAGAAGTTGGACACCGATTCCGGATCGTGACTGGTGGACTATTTGAGCCTTAATCATGACACCGTTATCAAACCTTGTGTTAGGAATGACGAGGCGAACATGTTGGTCCAGTTTCAGGCGGCTTTTGGTCTCTATGAAGATTCCACCGCGGCTGACATCACGAATCAGTCCTCTGTAGATATTGTTTTCCGCAACGAAGTAAACGGACGTCGCCATTTGCTTTCTTATAAATCTTCTTAAATCTTTAGTTCTCAGCTCATTGTTAACCGCTGTAATCAGTTTGCGATATTTAGGAAAATCGCAATAATATTGCTCCGTAAACTCGGGAAAAATACCTATCGGATCCAGATGTTGCACGCCATAAGTATATTTATAACGGGAACGAAAGACATCTCTTCGCCATTGGATCTTGACCTTGTGACATTCATACGTTTGAGGCGTGGTCGTATAAGGTGATTCCGCAAGACCGAGAAAAATAACATCATCAAGGGTAATCAGGGTGTTGGATTCGAAATTGAATCCCCCCATGCTGTAATTGTGCATCATGCCGATAACGACTGTCCCCGTTATCAGACTTTCCCTAACGATCTGACTGCGGTGGGCATACCGTCCGTTCCGACGCTTCTCATTTTTAACCTTGGCATTATTCATCGTTTGTGTCTCTGCGAAAATAACGAATTCTTTCAGAGTACCTATGGCAAAGACCATGCCATTGGTGTAATAAGTAAAATTATACTTAAAATAACAAATAGTTAAAAATAATTAAGAGGTGCAGGACAAATCATCTGTCCGGTTAGATTTGGGTGTTATACCCCTTTTTTTTGTGTAAAAACACCCAATCGGTTTTGTTGACAGCGCCACTTGATTTTCAAAAAGGACTGTTTTAATCAATGAATATCAATGTTACAATCAGTTCACTATGGATTGGCGTGGTATGGTAGAGGGAACAAGTGAGGGATAACGAAACAGGAAGTGATTCAGCTGAGAAACGTGAGGAAGGAAGAAATCTTACCAGTCCTGATTGCAGCGCTGTGGTGCGGATTAGCGGTATACCCATCCATCAGTTCAAACTGAGAGACATATCCCGTAACGGAACGTGTTTCTTAGTCGCCGAGGACTCATCAATTCTACGCCACCTGCATGCAGGAATGGAGATCGAAATTCAGTTCCACCTGCTCGCAAACGGTCAACCGAGCGAGTTTCACAGATCTGAGATCATGCATATCACCAGGGCCAATCAAGGCCGGTTCAAGGGGTATTGTTTTGTTGGCGTTCGGATCGTCAGCCGGTTGAAGGTAAGGTAGAAGTGATGTGATCGACGTGCGGAAATACTTTAGCGTCTTCAGAAAACAACCTTTACTATCAAATATATCTCCCAAACCACAACGGATGCAAACGCGGTTATAATTAGGGGATAAACAGACCGGATGTGAAACTGCGCGCCCCCAAGGACAACACTGCCGTAAACTAGCAGGATAAATACTGACAAACTGGTCAAGGTGTATTTAACTGCCAAGAAAACCTGCGGGCTAATGTTAAGATAATAGGCCATAACGGGATTCAACTCGACGGCACCGTTACGGATCAGCATCATCGTCAGAAGGGCGTCGACCACACTCAATATCAGTATAATAACGATGAACCAGAGCGAAGCCGGACTGTAGCGATCGAAATAAACGATAACGTTTCTATCATTGCGGCGCCGTGCATTTTCACGTTTACCGCTTATCAACGGTTTTATGACGTCAAACTTCGATCTATTTCGTCGATCCCTGCCGGTACGACGATCCAAGTTGAAGCGATATGTCGGCCGAAGAGTCATTTCAAACCCACCTGTTGAACGATAGAAAAATACCGACTGCCCTGGTTCCCATGTCCGGTCACAATGAGATAGGCACCGATATTTCGAAATTAGCCTGAAGGTCACCAGTTGAAAAGCAAGAAACATGCCTGTAATAGTAGCTATGGTGATTACGTCTTATCCTTTTGGATTTTAGGCCCTTGCAGGTTTGACAGTGTAAGGACTGCCGACCCAATGCCCTGGGATTGTGTAATAATGACCATACTTTCGATGTAATCGACTTCTTTAAAGTTATCAGCGGTGCGTCCGTAAGACTCATGCCAGGCTATCGCGATTCACTTCAAAATGCCTTAGCTGGGAAAGCCTCTATTGGGTGAAATACCGGGCTTGTTTATCATATCGGATCGAGGAAAGGTAAACCTGGATGAGCACCAAACGGATTCCGGAACGTACGAGCATCCCTGAAAACCATAAATGGAACTTGACCCCCCTTTTCAGCACTGATGATGACTGGACTGAGTTACAAAACACCATTGAGCAGGAGATCGAAATTTACAGCCGATTCAAAGGTCACCTTCATGAATCGGCGATAATACTAAGCGAATGTATTGAATTTCACCTTTCGATTCTCCGACGTCTCGATCGGATCTACACCTATGCTCAGTTGCGAAGTGATCAAGACAAATCCGATCAGTTCTATTTAGGGCTTGTTCAACGGGCCACCAATCTGGTGACGCGTGCATCGGAATTCGCCAGTTTCATGACTCCGGAAATTCAGTCCTTACCGGATGATCTCATGCGGCGTTACCGTGACGATGTATCCTTGAAACCCTACCTGTTTTTTCTCGATAAAATTCTAAGGAACAAACCGCACACACTTGGTGCCGCGGAAGAAAAACTCCTTGCCATGAGTCTTGAAGTGACCCAAGCACCATTTCAGATTTTCAGCCAATTGGACAACGTCGACCTCAATTTCGGCACCCTTTCGGATGATAAGGGCCTTGAATTAGAATTAAGCCATGGGAATTTTATCACCCTGTTAACCTCTGCGAATCGAGATGTGCGCCGGAATGCATTTTATCGGTACTACGCCGCCTATGAAGCCCACAAAAACACACTGGCGGCAAGCCTTTCTTTTTCCGTGAAAAAGGATTTGTTCTATAGTCGGGTGAGACATTTTCCCAGTTGCCGGTCGGCCAGCCTTTTTGAAGACGACATTCCGGAGGTGGTTTATGAAAATCTTATCATGATCGTACGGGAACATCTGCCGTCGCTGTTCGCCTACCTTGAAATGAAAAAGCAAGCCTTAGACCTAAAGACGTTTCATTTCTACGATACTTACGTACCGATTATTCCGGATGTCACGTTTAACATGCCTTTTGAAGAAGCCGTTGAGGTTGGAATCAAAGCGCTTGAACCCCTTGGCGCAGCCTATGCCCGTGACCTCAAGGGAGGGCTTAGAGGGGGGTGGGTTGACCGCTACGAAAACCGCGGAAAACGAAGCGGGGCGTATTCATCCGGCTGCTACGATTCGCCGCCTTATATCCTTATGAACTACGAAGAAAAAAGTATCAACAGCCTTTACACCTTACTGCACGAGGCTGGCCATTCCATGCACTCTTTGTATGCCCGAAAGCATCAACCGTATGTCGACCACGAATACACCATATTTATCGCAGAGGTCGCCTCAACGTTAAACGAAATTTTGCTTAGCCGTCATCTGTTGAGACATTACGATGGAAACCCTCGAATGCAAGCGTATATCCTCAATCGTGAAATAGAAAATATTCGAGCGACCCTTTTTCGCCAAACCATGTTCGCAGAATTTGAAATAAACATTCATTATATCGTCGAAAAAAACCAACCATTGACTTTGGCGGACACTTTGCGCGTATATCGTGACCTGCTCCACGAGTACTTCGGAGATGCACTGGTCATTGATCCACAGTTGCCTTTGGAGTGCTTACGGATTCCTCACTTCTACTCTGCGTTTTACGTTTACAAATACGCTACGGGCATTTCCGCGGCCATCGCCTTGGCTGAAAAGATCATCGGGGAAGGGGAGGCTGCCCGTCAGTCCTATCTGAATTTTTTAAAACTTGGCGGTAGCAAATTTCCTTTGGACGCATTGGAAACCGCTGGTGTGAACATGCGGTCATCGGAGCCAGTGCGATCGGCCTGCCGGCATTTTGCGAACCTGGTAGATCGATTCAAAACGGTGATAAAAAAGCTGTAATCCGGCTTTTGCCCCCCACGATTGAGATTGCCGATCTGGCCCAAAGGATGTTATAATAGTTGGTCGTTAGAAATTCAAAAGCGACGCCGGCAACGAGTGGGAGGATTGGATCGAAGGCTTGCCGGACGCCTAACGGAACGATCCATATCTCCTACAGGCCGGACCGGAGAGAATAAGGATATGAGCAACTCTGAAATCGTTTTCCGCGTGGTGGATAACCGCAAGTGCCCCTGCTATACAAAGGATGATGAATTCAAACTGTCGGGCAATGCGCTGTTGCTGAAGTTGAAACGCGAAAAAACCTTTGTTTCCACTGCGGTCATCACCCCACCTTACGAGAAAGAGACCTGCCGGGTTCTTGTCGCCGATCTCACCCGTGTTCTTGTCAACCATGAGAGTGTCGATCGGATTCCGGGCGAGACTCTTACGTGCAGCGGGTGCGAGGGTATTATCGAAATCGAACCTTTACCCCGTCAACGTTCCCAAGAATCAGCCAACGGAATAGACCGCGGTCACAAAATCGACGCGGTGGCCGGTTTGCTTAGCAAGTTCTCGATATTTCAAGCGCTCGACCGTCAGAATTTAAGAGATATCGTCGCATTGTTGAAGTTGAAGAAATATGTGCGCGATGAGATCGTTTTGAGGAAAGGGGATCCCGCCCAGCACCTTTACATTATTCTTGCCGGTACGGTGGACGTTCTCGACGATAAGGGTGTCCGACTCTCGTTCCTGCAAAAAGGCGATATCTTTGGCGAGATGAGCCTGATCAGCGGCGAACCGGTCGGGGCAACAATCAAGGTTGTGGATCCGGCCACGATAATCTTCATCAAAGGGCAGGAATTTAAGCAAATACTGAACAAATTTCCGTCGATTCAAATGTATCTGGCCAGACTGCTCGCCCAGCGTCTGGCAAAGTCGAACCTTGCCGTGGCTGAAGAGATTGCTTCTGGCATGATGGGACGACTTTCAGAGATGCCCCCGGCAGAGATTTTTCAAACATTGAATCTGAATCAGAAGACCGGCCGGCTTTCTTTGATTTTGCCTGATGGTACGGCAAAGTTGTCTTTTCGACAGGGTGAACTGGTTGCCGCGACGCACAACGAGTTAAACGGTAAGGAGGCGTTTTTCGAAGTTCTAAACAAAAATGACGGCCAGTTTAAATTTCACCAGTCGTTGTCGGAAAAGGAAAAAACAGCCCCAGTACTCGGCATGTTCATGGAGATGTTGCTGGAAGGGCTACGGCGGATGGACGAGGAAAGAAACACCCACGAACAATCCGGGTAGGTTTTAATATAAAAAATGGCAGGGGTTATCGTACCGAGGTTACATGCTGAAGGGAGGCGCAGAATTGATAAAGCCAAGCGGGGCCTGACGAATCGATGATACTCTACGATCCGGATCAGAAGGTAAGTTTTTTTGAGTTCGGCATCCAGATTCCCATCATGGACAGCCGGGCGCAGCGAACCTTTGAGAACCTTAAGGCGCATCCAATTTTCGGACCTCGGCTGGCTGAGTGGTACATACCCAAAAGCCGGCTAAGGCTTGATCGGTCAGACCTCGAACGCGTACATGATCCTGCTTACGTCGGCAGATTGTTTTCAGACGAACTTGAAGCTGAAATCATTAAAACCTATGAACTGGTCGATTCGCAGGGACGGTATCATCGGTATGAACCGGCCGCGGCTTCCCAACCGTTAACCCAGTTGTTTGAGCGTATACAAGATCGGGTTTCCGGCACCTGGCAGTGTTGCAATGTGGCTTTAGAGAAGAGATTCTGTTTTTATTTCGGCGGGGGCATGCATCATGCCCAAATATCGTTTGGCAACGGTTTCTGCCTTTTAAACGACATTGTTATTGCTGTCCGCAAACTGCAAGCGGAGCATCGTATCCAAACCGCCTGGATTATTGATACCGATGCCCACAAAGGTGACGGTACCGCGGCGCTCACCGCCGACGATTCATCCATCGTTACCCTCAGTATTCATATGGGGCGAGGTTGGCCGCTTGATGGCTCTTCTCATGACGCAGCGGGCAGACTCAACCCGTCTTTTATCCCCAGCGACATCGATATCCCTGTATTTGCCGGCGAAGAGGCGCAATATATTTCAAAACTCGAAAACGGTCTCCAGAAGTTGGGTGAGCGGCCGAATCCAGAAATCGCGGTGGTTGTATTCGGCGCTGATCCTTACGAAAAAGATGAACTGCCTTCGACTGCCGGCCTGAGGTTAAGCCTGGAACAACTTCTCGCGCGTGACCGTCTGGTATACGAGTTTCTGAAAGCGCGCCAGATTCCCATGGCTTATTTAATGGCGGGTGGTTACGGTGATAACAGCTGGCGGGTCTACACCCAGTTTCTGCAATGGGTGCTTGCTGATCAGCTCGGACTCAGGTCCTCAACCGGTGATACGGTCTAGTTATCTATTCAATCCTCATCGAACACTGGATCTGCTTTCGATGATAAGAGTCACCGGGCCGTCGTTGACCAGTGATACAGCCATAGTGGCGCCGAACCGACCGGTTTGAACCCGTATATTCTTTTCCCTCACGCCAGAGACGAAACATTCGTAAAGACGCTCGGCCAGATCGGGCATTGCGGCCTCGATATATGACGGGCGTCTTCCTTTGCGGCAATCGCCGTAGAGTGTGAATTGGGAAACCACCAGCATCTCACCGTCGACTTCGATCAGGGAGCGGTTCATCTTACCGGCGGCATCCTCGAAAATTCTCAGCCCGGTAGTTTTTTCGGCCATATACTCGGCGTCCGCCTCCGTATCACCGCGTTTCACACCGAGCAAGACGACCAATCCGCTCCCGATACGGGCCACTTCCCGGTTGTCGACAGCCACCGCGCTTTGTTTAACCCGTTGAATAACAGCACGCATACGGTATGGTTCCACAATTAAAGGTCAGCGTTTGGGCCCCCCCCGGGAGAGTGCTTGCGCAAAGGGGTTGTGAAACGGTCGGGCCTTCTGGTTTTTATTGTTCTTTTTGCCCTTGAAGTTTTTCGGCTGCGGGGCCCTCATTTTTTCAGGCACCGTTGATCGCTGGCCGGGAACCGTCTTCATGGACAGTGAAATCCGACTGCGTTCCTGATCGACGTCTATGACAGTTACCGTTACCCTCTGATTCAGTGCGACGACTTCCGAAGGGTCCCGGATAAAATGATCTGCCAATTCACTGATATGAACCAGACCGTCCTGGTGAACGCCGATATCGACGAAGGCGCCGAAAGCCGTTACATTTGTAACCACGCCCGGAAGTGACATCCCCGGCAGAAGATCGGCAATTTGGTTAACGTGACCGGCAAAATCGATGGATGTGAAATCCTCGCGCGGGTCCCGACCGGGCTTGGCCAACTCGGCCAGGATATCCTGCAGAGTGGGCAGGCCGGTTCGGTCGCTGACGTAACGTGAAAGGTCTATTTTCTTCCTAAGAGAGGCGTCACGCAAGATATCCGTCACAGTGCAAACGAGGTCCTCGGCCATTGCATCGACCACCGGATAGCTTTCCGGGTGGACAGCACTGGCGTCAAGGGGATCGATTCCGCCCTGGATTCGTAGAAATCCGGCCGATTGTTCAAAAGCTTTGGGGCCAAGCCGAGGCACGTCCTTCAAACTTGTCCGTGAATCGAACGGCCCGTGTTCATTTCGGAAAGCGACAATATTTGCGGCCAACTGGGGACCCAATCCGGAAACATAGGTGAGCAGTTCGACACTGGCGCGATTAACATCCACCCCGACAGCGTTGACGCAGCTGGTAACGACATCGTCAAGGGCTTTCTTCAAGGCGGATTGATCGACATCGTGCTGGTACTGGCCGACACCAATCGACTTGGGCTCGATTTTGACGAGCTCGGATAATGGATCCATAAGGCGGCGGCCAATCGATACGGCACCGCGAATGGTGAGATCCAAATCGGGAAATTCACGGCGGGCTGTTTCCGAGGCCGAATAAATCGAAGCGCCGCTCTCATTTACAAGCAATATCGGTATGTTCTGCAAAGCGGTATTACTGCGTACGAAGGAAACGGTTTCCCGGCCTGCGGTCCCGTTGCCGACGGCAATGGCTTCAATGTCATAGTGTTTGCAGAGCGCGGTGATCGTTTCTTCCGCTTGACGATCTTTTTTTTCGTTCAAGTGAGGGTAAACAGTGTCATATTTCATCAACTTGCCCTGTCTGTCCAGGCAGACCACCTTGCAACCAGTTCGGTAACCCGGGTCAATGCCCATTACGCGCTTGGGACCGAGCGGGGGACTCAGCAACAACTGGCGCAGGTTACGTCCGAAAATCCGGATCGCATGCTCATCCGCTTTCTGTTTTGTTGCCAGGCGTAATTCAGTTTCCATCGAACGTGATAGCAGCCGCCGATAACTGTCTGTTAAAGCCATTTTCACCTGAGTCCGTATCCGGTCCGTCACCGTGAAGATAGGTCTCCTCAATCAGGATAAGGGCATCCTCTTCCGGTGGTGACATGCTCAGGTTTAGCATGTCCTCTTTTTCTCCACGACGCATGGCCAGCATTCGATGAGACGGGACAGTCGCTGCCGGTTCTTTCCAGTCAAAATAATTACGATACTTGGCCCCTTCGGTTTCCTTGTCCGTGGCAACCTTGCACAGGATGATCCCTTTGCTGAAAAAAAGGTCGCGCAGGCGTTCCCGTACCAATGGATCTTCGTTAATGATTTCAGAGATGATGTGGCGGGCACCCTCAAGGGCGTCGTCAATCGATGTCACCCCCTTTTCAGCGTTGATATAAGCGGGCGCCAATTTTTCAGGATCACGGTTGTCCTGCTTGAGAATATCCAGAGCCAACGGTTCCAACCCTTTTTCACGGGCGATTGCGGCCTTTGTTCGTCGTTTTGGGCGATAAGGCAGATAAACATCTTCTAGCGCGACCAAAGATTTTGCAGCCAGGACGGTTTCTTTCAGCAGATCAGTGAGGTGGCCGTTGTTTTCAAGCGATTTCAATACGCTTGCTTTTCGGGCATCGAGTTCTGCAAGCTGGTGGCGTCTGTCCCGGATGGCAGTAATGCTAATTTCATCCAGGCTGCCGGTGATTTCCTTCCGGTAGCGAGCGATGAACGGTACCGTTCCTCCCTGATCGAGAAGATCGGCTGTGGCCTGGACCTGGATAGGTTTCAGGTCGAGTTCGGTGGCAATGAGGTTGATGTGCTCCAAAACAGGTATCCTTTCTCAATCCCGCGTATTTTTCAGGGCCCGCACTCATCCATTGGCAAGGCATTTATGGGTGCTGATGGTCTCGGCCGCATGTAATCGCCGGCCATGAAAGGCTCTTTAATGCGGTTGTCAAAAATCGTTCCGTTATTCGACCGTTTTTTTCTAAAATCATTGATACCACCCTTGTATTTCGGAATTTATTTTTTGAAAGCGGTATATATCTGGCAATAGGCGTTTGCAGGTCACCCGAGCGGAAAAACCAGCCAGTTTTTATAGAAACACCCGTGGGGTGGTCAAGCTACCCGTTATAATTAAACCGCCATACTCTTATTCGTGCGTTGTTTCATTCATTTTTCGATACATACCGAAAAATGAATGAAATCGGCGGACTGTTGGTAAATGGCTAAAACATGAACAGTTCCGAGAAATAGAAAACTCTGGCCGTATACGCAACCCAAACGGGAAAGTCAAGGGTTAGGGAAAGTCATTTTTCTTGATGCTTTGAAGGTTTTAATATATAATTTTAGCGTCTTATCTCGTATAAATCTCGGTCGGTCACGGCAGGCCGGCCGCAAAGGAAACCGGTTGATGAAATTATATAAATGGCTGGGAGAAGACTCCCTTCGAAATCGCAAACTGTCCTATAAACTGAACCTTATTTTCGGTCTGTTTTTCCTCTTTCCTGTCTTTGGTTTCCTTTACTTTGGCTACAAGCACAACATACTCACAGACAGGTACGTGCCTCTTTTCTTTATGGGAGTGCTGATCTTTTCCCTGGTCGGTTTTATCATCCTCAGGAACCTTTTCGACAAGATAACGAACATATCCGACAAAATGCTTAACAATTCATTCGCCGAAATGGCCGGGGATAAATTGAAGACCGGGGCCGATGAACTGCAGAACATCGTCGAGTCGTTCTCGGTTCTGCAAAAGCAATTCGGTAGCACGTTTAGCCAGCTGAAAACAAAAGCATCGGAAATTTCAATCCTCAAAGAACTGTCTGAACTCTGTTACGTCACTTTCGACCCAGAAGAGATCCTTTATGTCACATTGGAGCGCGCCCTTTTGCTTACCCGGTCTGATCTGGGATCCGTTTTGACGGTAGATAAGAGGGGACGCAAGGCGTTTGTGGTCAAGGCCAGCGTTGGGCTGGGCGAATACGTAAAATTGGGTGACCGAATCGATTTCGAGTCCAGTATTGCCAAATATGCCGTCATCAACAAATCACCGTTGGTTGTCGGAGACGTTGAGAAAGATCGTCGTTTTGGAAGAGCCAACTTGCCGCACTACGGTACCAAGTCTTTTATATGCATGCCGATTAAAACCAGTAAGGAGATTATCGGTGTTTTGACCCTTTCCCGCAAAGACGACGCCACGGCATACACTCAGGATAACATCGAAGCGTTGACGCCACTTTTGAGCAATGCCGCTTTTACGTATGAGAATTTGCGGCTTCTCAAGGAAAACGACCGCGGTTTCTTGCAACTGCGCTCGATCGAAAAAATCTTCAAAATTATAAACTCAAGCTTCAGGGACAGTGAACTCCTCCAGGCCGTGCTGGCAGAAATGCATGCTGTTATTCCCTTCGACATGGCCTTGCTTTTAACCAAAACCGGCCAGATGCCCACTCACCTGACGGTGTTCGACATGCTGTCCCATAGTCCCTCTAATATCACCAAAGGGGCCTGGTTGGATAGTACAGATACGGTTTTCGAAAAAGTCCTCAAACAAGAGGCGACCGTCGTCCTGAACGATATCGACCCAAAAGAGCCGACGGGCGTCGGAGGTGATCATGACGAGGAGATCAGTGTCATTGAAAAGGATCTTTTCGGTAATTCAGGTCGCAAGGCCTGCTTGCTGACACCGCTGCGCATTGATGGAATTGTCACCGGAGTCCTGGTTTTATCCGCTAAATCGCCAGGCCTATTTGATGGTATGCAGAATTTGATCGAATGGATAGCCAACGGGTTGTCCATAGCGATGGAGCGTAATCGCTTGTCGGCCGCCGTTCTTAAACGCAACCAGGAGTTGGAGACCATAAAACAGATCGGCAGCGCCCTGGCATCGTCCACTTTCGATATGAAAAAGGTCCTGAAGTACACCATGGATATGGTCAGGATTCTCATGAATGTCGAGGCCGGTTCACTGCTGTTTCTTGATAGTGGCGAACTTGAATTGGCCGTAGCCTTTAACACACAACTGGCGTCGATGAAAAAATTCCGCTTGAAAATGGGGCAGGGCATCGCCGGTTATGTCGCCGCGCGGGGTGAGGCGATAATCGTCAATGATACTCTGAAGTCGCCACATTTTTTTTCGGGTGTCGACAAACACACGGGTTACATGACCCGGTCGGCATTGTGCGTACCGATGATTTCACAGGGAAAGGTTATCGGCGTCATCGAAGTTCTCAACAAGATCAATGGTGATTTTACTCCCAATGATGAGGATTTGTTGCAGTCCATCGCAGCGTCGGTAAGCGTTGCCATAGAAAATGCACGTCTTTACAAAGAAACGGTATCAATGGCCGAGCACGAGCGAGGCATGCGTCGAATGTTTCAGAAATTTGTACCCAAAGCGGTGCTTGATAGCATCATTCACGGAGAGAATACCGGCAGAACCGTTGTCGATGAAATCAAGACCGTTACACTGCTTAATATCGATATCAGAGGGTTTACCGAGCTGGCCATGGAGATGGGGCCCCAGAAAACCGTGTCGTTGCTCAATAAGTTTTTTTCGGTCATGGGTGAAATCGTATTTAAATACAACGGTATTGTCGACAAATACCTCGGTGACGGATTTCTGGCACTTTTCGGCGCACCGGTATCAAGTGGACAGGATGCAGACAATGCGGCAAACGCAGCATTAGAGATGAAAGCCGCCGTCGCCGCAATTAACCGGTCATTTGAAAAAGAGTTGGGTGCGACAGTAAACGTGGGTATCAGCGTGCATACCGGTGACGTGGTGGTCGGCAATATCGGGTTTGATAAGAAAATGGATTACACGGTCATCGGTGATGCCGTCAATACGGTCTTCAGGCTACAGGAGCTCACCAAATCCTATCCTAACGGCATTATTATCGGCGAAAATACCCGGCGAGCGGCGCAGTCCAATCTTCGGGTCAACGATATCCAAAACGCGCTGGGGGAGCTCAAACTGTACGAACTCACTGGAATAGAGGGGCAGGCTGAGTTGTTTTGAAAGATAGCGTCCTTTAGTCCTTTGAGTTATGGGAAATTGTAATTATACTATTCGGGCTCGCCACCTGGATTCATTCAATCCACCACACTTCGATACCCTGAGCGTCATATCGTGGTTTTCAAAAATATTTTCCGTTATAGGAGTTTTTTTCGACAATCACTTTTACCACCCTTCCGTATTTCGCGACATATTTATGAAAAGCGGTATAAATCCGGTCTTAAATTTTATTCGGAAGTCAGGCGATAAGAAGCACCCGCAAATCCATGACATTGGTTTTGGTGGGGCCGGTTATGAGCAGTTCTCCGGTCCTGCTAAAGAAATTGTACGCATCGTTGTTATCGAGATAATTACGATAATCGAGCCCGATGGCTTCAGCTTTGGTGATCGTCGTATTATCGATGATCGCCCCGGCGGCGTCAGTCGGGCCATCTGTACCGTCTGTTCCGGCGCTCAGAGCGACGACGGAACGCTGGCCCGCAATAAGCGGCGCGAGAGTCAGGGCGAACTGCTGATTGCGGCCACCACGTCCAGTGCCATGCAAGACAACAGTCGTTTCACCACCAGACAGGATGCAGGCCGGAGGTAATACCGGATTACCGCTTTTTAGGACCTCCCTGACAATCGCACCGTGCACGCGGGATACTTCATCGGTATCGCCTTCAAACATGGATGAGAGGATCAGCGGGCAATACCCTCTTCGGCTGGCTTCAGTCCCGGCCGCTTTGATCGCATCGGAGTTGCTGCCGATAACCAGCTGTGTCCCGCGGCTGAAAGCCGGGTCGTCATGTTTTGGTGTTTCGGAAATTTTACCGGCAGCCCCGGCTTGTAGATGTCTGACAATGGCATCAGGCAGATTCGAACGAATATCGTATTTGTTCAAGATACCGATACAATCCTGAAACGTACTGGAATCCGGAACACATGGTCCCGATGCAATGACATCCAGATCATCACCAACCACATCCGACAGAATTAGGGTGACAAGGGATGCCGGATAAACCGCTTGCGCCAGACGACCGCCCTTGATCGCTGAAGTATGTTTGCGGATAGCGTTGATCTCGTGTATCGTTGCACCGCACGCGATCAACACACGGATCGTTTCCTGCTTATCCGCCAATATGAGTTGGGGGGCTGGAAGCGGTAGAAGTGCCGATCCACCGCCGGAGATGAGGCATAGCACGAGGTCGTTGGGGCCGGACGACATGGCCAATTCCATGATGCGACGTGCGCCTTCTTCTCCGTTTTGATCCGGAACAGGGTGACCAGCTTCGATGATACTGATCCTTTCAAGGTGGGCCAGATGACCGTATTTCACATTTAAAACGCCATTTGTAATGCGGTCTTCGAGTAAGGTCTCGATCGCCTGTGCCATAGGGGCGGTGGCCTTCCCACAACCGATCACGTGGATTTTTTCAAAAGAGTCGAGTTCGAATTCACCGGAACCAACGCGCAGCCGGTTGCCATCAATCCGGCAATATTTCTTGACGGCGATTTCAGGATCAACAGCCCTGAGGCCGGCCGAAAAAAGGAGTTGAGCGTCTGTGCGCATTTTTGTTAACGTTTTCATTTTATTCGAATCCCCTAACATATCTATTCCACGCTAAATCGTATGACATTATTATCCTGGAACACTGCCATTTCGTGGGTTGGAACCGCCCGGAAGAAATATATCGACCGGCTGTTGTCAATCGATACACACGTTTGGTGCGAGGGGATGCATGCCAGATCGATGCCGCACAGAATAAACAAAAAAGTGAGCGCTGTCAAAATAAGATCATAGGCGGGTTGTCAACTTGACAATGGGTTACTGAATCAGTAAATTCGGCTATTTTCGGCGGGTGCGCTGGCACTCAGTCCGGCCGCATCCGTATCATTCTTTGGGGGCAAACATGGTTTCGACACAGGAATCACTCAAAGGGCATTACCTCATTGCCATGCCCGGATTGCAAGATCCTAACTTCCACCAGACAGTGACCGTTATCTGTGAGCACAACGCCGAGGGAGCCATCGGTATCGTTGTCAATCGCATTCACACCCAACTGACGTGCGGGGAGATCTTCGCTGAATTGGAAATCGACTACGAGCCAACGCCTTCAACCACACAGGTTCACATGGGTGGACCGGTTCACATGGGTGAAATTTTCATGCTTCACGGGCCACCGTTTACCTGGGAGTCGTGCTTGATGGTCAGTCAGACATTTGCAATGAGTAATAGCCGGGACATTGTCGAAGCCGTGGCGCTGAATCGAGGTCCTGAAGCCTATATCCTCTCACTGGGATGCGCCGGTTGGGGACCGGGGCAACTGGAGGCGGAATTGTTGGAAAACGCCTGGTTGACATGTCCTGCCCTTGATGACGTTGTCTTTCGTTGCCCAGTGGAAAATCGTTGGCATGAAGCTGTAAAAAGGATGGGGTTCGATCCGATGTGGCTTTCATCCACTTCCGGTAATGCGTGAGGATTGGGGTTCAGACCAAGGATAAAGTTATTCTCGCAGGGGAAATCATTTGTCTTCTGAGTGGGATTCTGTTCGGGCGGGGGCACTTCAAGAGACGAAATCAATCGCTATTGCTGAAGGTTTAGGCCTTGAGATTTGCGACCTTTTTAGATTTGGGCTTTTTCTTTTTTCGGCAGTCTTTATCTGTTCTCACAAATGCACAGAGTTTCGGATTATAGTATTCTTTGCAGTTGAGTGGATTGTATAAGGGGCATTCGGGGCTTTTTTCTGACATGAATAACGGTTTCCTTCTCAAACCATTAACTTCGATTGGAATACCATGCGCACAAACTCGCTGGTCCAACAGCATCTACAGAATTTCTATAACACAAAACCCATAGGGGCACAACCTCTGAAATCTTGGTTCAATTCGAACTGGAGAGTGCAGGGCGTGACAGTCGTTCGATATATCAACTGAAATCATTTTGACAATCGATGGGTGGTCGTTGCACTAAATCGCGACCCTGAAACGATTGTGGCAAGAACGTCTATTCGTATTTTTCTGGAAAACCAAATCATCAGCAGAACAACTGAAAAAGTTGACCCTAAATGACACCCATTCATACTGGTGGTGTCTTTGAAGGTTCTCATTCGCTTTAATGTCTTTTTCTCATGAATAGATATAACGATTACAAACAAGAACTGTTGAACATCAACGATGAACTGTTCGGGCTTTTACAAAAAGGGACATCCATTCCGGGTGCCGAATCCGATGGTTTAAAACGCTGGAAGCTTTCGTGTCAGCAGTTACAGCGGCAACTATCGGAGAAAACCCTGCGTATCGCCGTTGTCGGGACGATAAAGTCCGGTAAAAGTACTTTTTTAAATTCCCTGCTGGGCGGCGATTACCTCAAGCGTGGGGCGGGTGTGGTGACTTCGATAGTGACCCGTATTCAGCGCGGCTCCCATCCGGTATCCCGCTTGGTTTTTAAATCGTGGACAGAAGTTAACCAGGATATCGTCCAGGCATTGACTCTGATGCCGGCAGCGCACACCATGGCTGACAAGATTACCTTCGATATTCGCGACGTCAGCTCCCGGGGAGCGCTTAAAAAATTGCTTGAAAGCCTGTCTGTAGAGCAATTGATTTCAAAGGGATCGCGAAATCTGAATACCGTTCTTATGGCCAACTATCTTGACGGGTATGGTCGCATCAAGGACATCCTGACTGAGCAAAATGTCACCAGGCATTTTGAAAAGGATGGTTTCATCGATCACTGGCAGTATGTGGGAGATGATTCTCTGGCGGTTTATCTGAAAGATTTACAGTTGGAACTTAACAGTAGCCAACTCGACGGTGATACCGAACTTGCTGACTGTCAGGGCAGCGATTCACCCAATCCGCTTCATATGGCCATGATACAGGATTACCTCCAGCAGGCGCATTTGATCATATATATCGTCAGCAGCCGGACCGGCTTACGCGAAGCGGATATCAAGTTCCTTTCAATCATTCGAAAAATGGGGCTGGGCGAGAGTGTCCTATTGGTCGTGAACGCGGATATCAGTGAGCATGAATCCCTAAACGATCTTCGTAATCTCGTGGCGAGGGTATCGAACGAACTCAATCTAATCATACCCGAGCCGCAGTGCTTCACATTATCGGCGCTGTATCACCTTTTCGAAACCCTGAGGGATCATCTGACTGAAAAGGACCGTATGCGTTTGTCCCAATGGGAGCATCAGCCTGAAATTGCTGGGTTTTTGAAAACGGAATACCAGCGATTTCTACATCACCTCCGCCGGCGGATTGTTCGAAAAAAATATCAGTTGATGCTCAAGAGTCAGATCGATCGCCACGGTATCGTTTTAGCCGGGCTGTCGCACTGGATCAGGATTCGCCGCGAACTGCTGTCGCGCAGCGATGGTGATACGCGAAAACTTATCGATGGTATATCTGTTCAGCAGGAGCGTATGCAACAGATCCGAACGGGAATAGAAACGACGATTGCCGGGGCTGTGCCAAAAATAATTAGTGAACTGAACGTTGATGTTAATCGATTTTTCGACACATATTCCGGGCCATGCCTTCGTCAACTTCTCGGGTTTATTCGAAGCCACCAGGTCGATTTCAACAAATACCAGGGGAATTTGGCGGTTGATGGATTCCGAAACACCGTTTTCATGGTCTTTCAGGAATTCAAGCAAGCCCTTGACGTGACAATGACCCATACCGTTTATCCAGATATCGTGAATTTCGTGAGAGGTGAAGAGCAAAAAATCTACAAGAATTTAAAGACCATCCTCGAACCGTACGGCGGCATTGTTGATAAGGGTTTCATGGACATGAAAAATGTTCTGAACGGTTTTAAGATAGAAAGTTTAATTGATCACCACCTGTCAGGGTTTGAGCCGCCTGACATCGACGCTGTAAAGGCAACCGCCGGGCTTCATCTGCCGTCTCTGGTTCCATTCCTGCAGTATTCCAACAGGATCAAAACCGAGGCCTTCGTCCACGCGGGGTACTTTTCAATTTTGAAATTAATCAAGAGAGTTTTTAGAATTAAGGCGTCCGTTCGAGCAGGCTCCTATGCCAAGGCACTTCAGCGGAGCGTCCGCCAAATGAAGAAGCAGACGGAAGCGTCGATCCTTTTCCAATGTAAGAACTACCGGGAAAACTTGAAATTTGCCTATTTGCACAGACTTGTCGAAGAAGCTTCCCAAAAATTCACCGAAAACCTGACGGAAAAATTTCGTATCTTCGACGATGGCACTGTCACAATGGAAAACCGCCTCAGCCGGCTGCAGACCGACAAGGAACGTGCCGTTGACAGGCTTCGCGAGATGGAGATCACTGCCTCATCTACCGGCGAGAGGATGAAACACCTGCGCAGCCGGATCGAACAGGTAGAGACATGAACCCCGCTGGACTATAGAAGGGGGCCTCCGGGGTAATTTTACCCCTCGTTACACCGGTGATCGGGTCTACAGATCCTTTACCATTTTCTCAAGGTTTTGCTGTGCAAAGGAAATTGAAGGATCGATTTCGAGCGCCATAACATAATAGCGAATCGCTTTCTCTTTTTGTCCGAGGTCGCGGTAATTAGAGGCGATGTTGGCGTAATCGATTGCAGAAGAGGGATCGAGCGCGATGACCTTCTCAAAACAGCGGATGGCCTCTTCGTGCTGCTTTAATTTGAAATGGCAGTAACCCATTAAATTGTATATATCCGTGCGTTCCTGATCATAATTTTCTCCCTCCTTCAGGACAACCAGTGCCTGATGATATTGCCCCATTTCTCTGTAGGATACGCCCATGTATGAGTAAATTGCGGCAATGTCCTGGTGGTTCGGTCGACGCTCGAGCGCTTCTTGGAAATGATTTAAGGCCTCTTCCGGCGCATTCAGTTTCAGGTGACAGACACCCAGATAGAAGCTGATGTAATATTTCCCGGGAAGTTTACGATCGAAGGTTGCCAGAGATTGAATGGCATCTTGAGGGGCGAGTTTTTCAGTGATCAGTTTGGCGGAAAACATGCCTACGCTGGTATTCAATGCCCGTTCTCTGAAGTGAGCGCCGGGAACAATCGTGTAAAAAGCCGGTATATTGAGTAATGGATGGGTCGTATTAACAACGATGACCGGGAGATCCCTGGAAGCCAATGTGGAAATACAATTCTCTACCTCTACACGGACGTTGTCCGATGAAATGTCCGGAAGATCTGAAATCTGAACGATTTTATCGCTGTGCGTGACAAATGCAGCGTCGTCAATCCGGTTAAATTTTGGTAAGCCACTGGCCACATAATTGGTTCCACTGTTGAAATCTCCAGCCAGCTGAGCCACTTCGGTCAGGGCGCGGCTCAGCGCTTTTTCAGGGTTCGGAGTGGTTCCGGCGGTCCAAACGATTTCGCTTTTCGTAGGAAAGGTCGATGGATCATAAGCCAGCGCGCCGACTGTCGGAATGCCCATATCCAGCGAGAAATCGGTCAGGTAAACCTTGATCCCGGCCTCACGGTATTTGTTGAGCATCTCCACAACCAATGGGTCTGTTGCAGAATCCGGATCAATGGCGGGGCGAACGAGCCGATTGTGACTGACAAGCGATGATGTGTGTCGCTCGACAATTTCACAGATTCCCTGGCAGAGTGCCTCTTCGGTACAGTTGCCAGCAGACGGCCCGTTGAATGCGTTGATCGCATAGAACCAGTCGAACGGAATCATCAGTTCCTCTTGACTGGTGAGATTGTACGCCTGTGTCCACATTAATGGAAGCGTCTCGAATATACTGCGGGAGGCCTCCAGGTCCGGTGAATTATCGTGCACAGATTTGGCAATCATTTCGAAAGGAAGGGTTTCTTTCCCGATATCTCGAAATTTAGCCGAGGTGAAGTTTCCGGGATTGTTGGCAAAACTAAAGAAACTGAACCGTTCGGCCAGTTCCATAACGGCGCTGGCTTCAGCCTGTTCAGGTGTGGCTCCCTTGCCCATTTGTTTTTTTGTCCCGGTAAGTTCCGCGGCGTCACTTCCGCAGTAACTGAAGAAAACCGGGATATCCAACCGTCCCTTGTCTATCCTGACCGTCCGTTCGAGAATTTTCAGATCTAATTGTTTAAGTTTTTCTTTCAAACGCCTGACGGTTACCTCAGGGGGCAAAATCTTATCCTGGTCATGGGTATAGGTTTTGAATGCGTCCTTTAGCTGTATCCTGTTTGTCATGTTGCGTCTCCGTGGCGTGCAAAATGATATTTTCAGTCGTGCGATTTGTTAATTCACCACGGGGTTTGGCTTTCTAACCCCGTGAAATGGTGTAGCGGAAGTGATTTTGATTTTTCGGATTCGGTGCGATATGGATAGGAACGGAAATGCAACATCGCGACCATATCCGAAAAGGGATCTCACCATAGCAGATACATTTCCGATTGGAAACCGCTACGTATTTTCGTCAGCAGGAGGGGCATCTTTTCATATTGTTTAATCTTTTTCGGGTGATACAATCCTTATCCACTGCTGACGTATTCATGCCGAGCAACATCCACTCGGCATTGCTTATTTAAGCCACCCCATGACATGATCTCATGATATTTTGGAAAAATAGTTGCACCCAGTCATGCGCTGTCAGGTGTTATAGGGATAGACTTATTTTAAATTGACCGTCTTCATTTTCTTTGTTACGTTATACCGTTGCTTGTGGGGATGTAGCTCAGTTGGGAGAGCGCAGCGTTCGCAACGCTGAGGTCGAGGGTTCAAATCCCTTCATCTCCACCAATAATTACAATAATTTAGGCCGGATTCAAAAGAGTCCGGCCTTTTGACTTTTGTCGATGTATGAACACCGCCAAAAGGGTGGTATAATCCTATTATTAATGTAATTGATCAAGCCAATAACATGTTATAATTGTCTATAGATATGATCAAAAAATGTCGGCTGTAAAAAACGCGTGGCTTGTTCATCGATGAACTGAAATTCCGAATGGTGAAATAATGTGGGATATAAAATATTTGATTTATTTCGGATTGATTTGTGTCGCTTTTTGGCTTGTCGAAAAGTTTTTAATGGCAAAAAGGAAAAATACGCATGCTACATTTAAAAAGCAGGCCGGTAGGGAAGACAAAGAGCCGGAATCGACCGATCTTGAGCACATGCTCGAAGGCGCGGAGCTTGTCGCATTCATCAGAAACGAAAAACTCTTTCTGACGACCAGCGGTCAATGGCTGTTTATTCAGCAGCTAAAGGATCGGTTGAATTATTCCACTTACACACCATGGGAAGCGCGTAACTACATCCTGAAACATATACATAAAAAAGAGGGCTATAACCATGCGGATAAGAAGGCTGAAATGTTGAAAATATATGATCTTAAAGGCGACAAAAAGGACTTACATTTCCCGTATGTCGACAAAAAGATACGGGGTAAGATGATGATAAAAACTTGATAAGACCTTCTATGGAAAACTTTGATGGCTTATTGTCTTTTGGCTTTTCTGTTGACACAAACTAACGGTAACGTTATATAGCCTATTGGAATTTATCGCTTAAAAATGGGTGCGAAAATGATACGCGGTTACATGACAACTAAACAGGCGGGAGAGTTTTTAGGCGTCAATGATAGCCGGGTCCGTCAATTTCTATTATCCAACCGCTTGAAAGGCGTCAAAGTCGGTAAAACGTGGCTTGTCATGGAATCATCGCTCAAGCGGTTCGCAAAGTCCCGAGACCGGGACCGGCGGCAGAAATAAATAAGATAAAGTTGAGGGGGGAAGTGTGATGGAATGGAATTTTAGTGCGATACCGCTTGAGCGGCCCGAAATTGTTGAAGTTATCCGTAACAGGTTTCCGGATATTACGCCAGACTACCGTCGAATAGATGCGCTTAAATATATTGAAGCCGGCAATATCGTGGGTGTGTTAGTGGAATGCGGAAGCAATGGAGAGGTATCATTCGTGATTGATAATTGGAAGCCGCTCAAACAGACCGGAATGTATGAAGAAGCTCTTTTATTCGCGTTGACTGACACTCTTGTGAATCTTTACCACGTACCCCTAAAAACCTTGCATTTTCTTTTAGAGCAGGCAGACCGAAATAAGCTCATTGCCGAGGGCGACAATCTACCGGATGGCGAAAATTTTACCCTTTATCGCGGGGTATCTGGCCACGGCGTGGCACGTCGGTTGCGTGGCATTTCGTGGACATCGAACCCTGATAGGGCAAAATGGTTTGCATGCCGTTTTGATGAATTGGCTAAGCCGGCTGTGTTTAGGGCTGAAGTGCCAAGAGAGCTCGTCTATGCCTACAATGAAGACAAACACGAAAGTGAATTTATATGTCTGATACCGCGTGACCTAAAATTAAGATGTGTTTGGAAAGAGGGTGAATGATGGATGATGTAAGGGCTGAAATAAAACAGTTAAAAAACGAAATCGAGGTTTTAAAACAAAGGCTCTTTATACATTCGGCTGTTATTATTCCACTTTGTGCATTTCACGATACAACAATTGAGCAACTCATGAGCACGTTAGCCCAAAATAGGTATCATCCGAATACGGAGAAATTCTATAGGCCTCTCGCAGAGCTTCATGGCGTAAACTATGACGAGTTTTTTGATGCGATAGAAGAATTAAACCCATGGTGGCCGTTCAAAGATACGCCGGAGGGAAACGAAAAAGGGGGCGAATGAAGGCCATCTACGAAAGGCAAAAAAGACGGTGGCTATCTGACTTGTTGCCTGACATGCTAACTGGTAAATCTGAAAGCGACCTTAGATCCCTATGACCCCCGACATGTGTAACCCACGATCATTAAACGGCTCATTATTTCTGAACAGCCAAATAGCCCGGGCTGTTCAGAAAGATGTGCAAATATCTGCGTTCATCTTTCCTCCTTACGGCGCAAGGAGACCGGTTACCGTAAGGTACCGGGGGGTTCCAGAGCCTTTCCATATCTCCTTGCGCTTTTGAATTGACTCCTTTTGTAACTTATTCATTCTGTTGGTCTCTGAAATATTAGAGGGATGCGGTAAATCAATCGCAAACCTTTTCAAGAGAACGAGTCGACATTCGTGCTCTTGCCTCTGACCTCCTTGAGCGGGTGGTCCATTAGTGGACCACCCGTTTTTTTGCATTTCTCAATTCAGACACCTTACAACGGATAAAACTGGGGTACTTTGCATCGGGAGTTTCGGGTGAGCAACAAGACACGGATTAAATAGGATCTATCGTTGTGTTTACAGATAAACTGGAAAAAAGCGAAAATTCCGTCAAGTTCGCCGGAGGAAGACTCAAACTTCGATGCCACAACTATTGCGAATTCGGTATTATGTACAGATGCGCAGCCGGTGCAATCTGGGAGGATCAACGATATTGCCGTTATTCTCACAAATCATCCAGCGGCGACCGGTGCATGCATTTTCGGAAACAGATTGGGGGACACTGTGACTGCGTGCAGGCACAAATAGAATCTGGGCAATGCCGGAAGAAAAAATGCCGTTAAAATCTGACATATAAGCAAAAGGCAGCTAGTGTTGTGTCTCAGAAATATATTATCAAAATAGCGATGGATATTTAAAACTCTTTTGCACCCATGATCGCAAAAATGACAAGCATCAATAAGCAAATAGCAAACAATATCCAAATTCGAATTTCCAATGATTCAAAAAGGTTTGGAATTTCATTGATTGTATTTTGAGATTTTTTTGGAATTTGTGTTTTGTTATTTGGGATTTATATGGATTGTTTACAGATTGGGATAAGCTCTAAATTCCATCCGAGTTTTGTCATTTATATATAGGACACAACACTAAAATGGCCGTGGCATTTGGAATAGCAATTGTCGTATAAAGGCCCTCTTTGAGACAGGACCGGTCATATATTGTGGTTTTTTCGGCGCGGGTTGCCAATCGAAAGACGCAACGGGAGTTCAGGTTGCCGGTAGCGGCCGTAAGCATTGCAGCCGTTTCTCCAGCTGCATTTTTGGCAAACAGCCACGTGTTTACGGGGGCGACATTTATAGCGCGTACAGTCCAAGTAATCATTGCGGGGTGAATTTTTATTTGGGTCCATTGGTTTTCCCGAATCTGAGTCAATTTCTATTGATAATACTGGAGGCAGCACCTGAAGACCTGCGCACTGCCAAGTGTAAAAAAGGTTTTACGGATAAGTACAAATTCGGCCCTTCATTATTCCAATATGAGAATCTTTGCAAGTCCGGTCGCAAAGATGCAGTCTTTAGTAAAGCTGGTGTTTGAGGTCGGGATTTGAGGCTTGACTTGCCATCAGTATCTGTAGTAATTATTATCGGTTATTCAGAATAAAATACAAAGGATAATAAAAATATGGGCCGATCGGCAGAAGTGGAACGAATGACAAAAGAGACCCAGATACGAATCATTCTTGATCTCGATGGAACCGGAAAATACGACATCTCCACTGGTATACCGTTCTTCGATCACATGTTAATATTATGTGCTGTTCATGGCCTCTTTGACCTTACTGTAAATGCGACCGGAGACCTTGATGTCGATCACCACCACACGGTTGAAGATGTCGGGCTTGTGTTAGGAGATGTTTTCAAACAAGCCCTTGGTGGTCGTAAAGGAATCAGACGTTACGGCCATGCAGTCACCCCGATGGACGAGGCACTGGCAAGCGTAACAATAGACCTGTCGAATCGTCCTTACCTGGTGTACAATGTTGCCGGAATGCAAGGTTCAGGCGAGCATTTCGATATTGGCCTGGCCAAAGAGTTCTTCCGGGCCTTTGCCAACAGATGCGGCATGAACTTGCATATCAATGTGCATTATGGCGACAATGCGCACCATGTAATTGAATCGATATTCAAGGCAACGGCGCGGGCATTGAGCGAGGCCGCTTGCATCGATGAGCGGATCACAGGCGTCAGATCTTCTAAGGGGGCACTGTAGGGAACACACCCAACAAAGGGTGTTGGAAAACGTTATGGGCATCGGCCAATTTTAAATTCAATAAAAAAACGGCGTTTGTATATAACAGATCTGCATCTTCGCTGAAACGGCGGAGGGGTGTCCCATTTCAGGCCTTGCCGCGGTATTGTCAAACGTAAGCGTCTTACAACCGCCTGTTGAGTTGCGCAACCTGGGTTCTTCTGATGCCGGTAAAGTTAAAGGCTACCCGTTCGGAAACCTCATCAATGATTAATCTTCGAAAAATCTTTCTTTTATTGGTTAGTGCTCTTGGAGTCGTTTTGTTGCTCACAGGCTGCGTGGAAACACATGTCAAGACCGAGCAACCGGGTACGATGAACGACATTAAAACAGTTCTGATTCTGACATTTACTGATGTGAGCGCTATCCATGGTGAGAAGGAAATGATCAAATGTCCCTTGTGCGGTAATTATTTTGAGGCCGGTCAGGTGCCCCCTGACACCGGCGATCGGCTGACCCAACAAGCAGTTGACATGCTGGAGCGGCATTCGAGCATCGCAATGCTCGTTCGTGATCGAACTATCAACCAAGGAAACGAACGAATTCCTGAACGTCAACTTATCACGCGCGCCGGGAAATCGGCTGGTGCTGATGCCGTTCTAACCGGGTACATCTACCGCTATGATGACCGGGTCGGCACAAATCTTGCCGTAAAAAGTCCGGCTTCCGTCGCTTTGAGCATACACTTGATAAGGGTGGCTGACGGGGTTGATATTTGGTCCGGCTATGTCGATGAGACCCAACAGACGTTAGCTGAAGACCTTTTCAAGGCGTCGGATTTCTTTCGTCGGAAAGGGCGCTGGGTTTCCGCTGATGAAATGGCGGGTGCCGGACTCGAAAAAATTTTTGAGAGTTTTCCAAAACCATGATTGTTATACCGGCGGTTGACATAAAATCTGGCAAATGCGTGCGACTGTTACAAGGGCGAAAAGAAGACGTGACGGTGTTTTCCGAAGATCCGGTCGCTGTGGCAAGACGCTGGGCCGAAGAAGGGGCGGAAGTCATTCATGTTGTGGACCTGGATGGTGCTTTTGAAAAAGTACCCAGAAACCTCGAGACGATTAGAAAAATTATCGCGAGCGTCAACGTTGATGTCCAGGTCGGTGGAGGCATTCGTGACGAAAATACCATTCAGACCTATCTGGCTGCCGGTGCGGCCAGGGTGATCGTTGGTACGGAAGCGATACGGGATCCATCGCGGGTAAAAACGATCTGCAGAAAATACCCTGACCGAGTCATCATCGGCATCGATGCCCGAGACGGTAAGGCAGCTGTTGAAGGCTGGACCGAAACGACCCGCATTACGGCGGTTGACTTGGCACGTATGTTTGAAAACAACTCGGTAGCCGCGATAAACTTTACCGACATTCATCGTGATGGAATGCAAACCGGTCCAAATATCGAAGCGACCCGCCGCCTGGCTGAATCGGTTTCGATTCCAATTGTGGCTTCTGGCGGCGTTTCGTCGATAAAGGATATCCAAAATCTTTTACCGTTGAGCGAAGCCGGCGTGGTGGGTGTTATTACTGGAAAGGCCCTTTATACCGGAACCTTGGATTTAAAGGCGGCCATAGCGATCACGAAAACGAAAACATCCTCATTATCGCCTGATTCGCCCTAATCACAAAAATTACTTGACATTAGGGGCGCCATAAATTATATTTTTCTGCTAATTTGCTTTACCCAATACGCCGAGCATGGCCACTATGATACATATCGACCCTAGCAACGTCGACGTGAGACGCTGTTTTCTTGAGTTCGACTCATTTTTCGCTAAGTTACATCCCATTTAATCGCCTCCATTAAAGGACCAACTTCCCTTGATCCATAGAAGTGGAGGATGCTCTTCTTGACCAACGTTATCCCGGAAGACAAAATTGCAGAAATAAGAAGCGCTGCCGACATTGTCGATGTGGTCTCGGGAGCCGTACTTTTAAAAAAGAGTGGGAAAAATTATCTCGGCTTGTGCCCGTTTCACTCTGAGAAAACGCCCTCATTCACCGTCAGTCCAGACAAGCAGATATTCCACTGTTTTGGGTGTGGTGAAGGGGGCAATGTTTTCTCCTTTGTCATGAAGCAGGAGGGGATTGCTTTTCCTCAGGCCGTCAGAACCCTGGCACGCCGTTACAGTATCGCTCTGCCTGACCAACGCATGAGCCCGGATCAGAAAAGGCGTTTGGATGAATTCGAACGTCTGTTGGCCATCAACCAGGAAGGGATGCTCTATTTTCGCCGTGCCCTGAAAGACAGTACCGGTGGCCAAAATGCCAGAGACTATCTTCAAAAAAGAGGATTGACCCAGGAAACAATCGACCTTTTTCAAATAGGGTATGCGCCCGAGGGATGGGACAATGTCCTTAATCACCTTGTTGGGAAGCGTGTGCCACAGGCACTCATCGAAAAAAGCGGTCTGGTTGTGCCGAGAAAAAACCGGAGCGGATTCTATGATCGGTTTCGTAACCGGATTATTTTTCCGATTATAGATATCAATAATCGCGTTTTGGGTTTCGGCGGCAGAGTGATGAACGACGACCTGCCCAAGTACCTTAACTCTCCTGAAACGGCGGTTTACAATAAAAGTCGATCTTTGTACGGGCTGCACCTTGCTAAACCGTACTGCCGACAAACCGGCACCGTTATCATCGTAGAAGGATATTTTGATGTTATTGCCTTGCATCAGCACGGCGTATGCAATGTCGTAGCAACTCTCGGTACATCATTGACCCCGGAGCACGTCCGTCTGCTTCGGGGATGCATCGGGGAAAGCGGTAAAGTTCTATTGGTGTACGACTCAGACGAGGCCGGAATCAAGGCTGCCCGGCGTAGCATCGACGTGTTTGACAAGGAATACGTCAGTGCGCAGATTTTAGTTTTGGATTCCGGTTACGATCCGGATACATACGTGTTCGAGCATGGTGCAGCATCTTTCAACAAAGCAGCTGCAAGGGCTTTGGATATCATTCCGTTTCTGCTCGAAACAGCTGTCAGTCGGCATGGTCTGTCTGTAGAAGGGAAGGTGAAGATCGTCTCCGAATTGCAAGATACCCTGACTTCCGTGTCGGATGTCGTCGCCAGATCGCTGTATGTGAAAATGGTGGCTGAACAGTTGGAGATTGATGAAACCGCCCTGCTCGAAAAACTGCGCCAGAAAGAAGCAAGATCGGTGTCGCGCTTTGCTCATCGACCGGCAAACATAAGCCCCGCTGGTGACAAACGAATTTTCAACGATGCAAGAGCAGAAGTTCACGGGCGCCTGGACAGGCAGATCATTACCATGATGCTGCAGGTACCAGATATTTGCCCAACCATTGCCAAACTGCAGGCCCTGTCGTGTTTGGACAATCAGAGATTGTTACGCATCGGGCAGGTAATTTTGAGCTGCTACCATCGCTCGACGGCTCGATCGAATCCTGGCGAATCACGCAATCTTACAGAGTTGAAGCCGGAGCTGTGGATTGCCGACATCCTTGCAAGTCTCGCTGACGAAAATGACCGGCAACTGGTTGCCGATATGGCAATACGGGACGAGGCGTGGACCATCGAGGGATGTGAAAAACAGGTTATGTATTTTGTAGAGATGACCCATAAGAATCGGCTCCAACAGGATATCGACAGCCGTATCAAAGAGGCCGTGCATAACAGGGACGAGAAATTGGTGAACAAATTGCTGATTGAGAAACAAAGCCAGGCGATCAAACGCGAAAAACGGAAAATGGAATTAATCAACCGGAAGTGACGTCTTTCTCTTTTTACCACGGACCCGATTTTATCAACGGGTGATGTGGCGTGCTGGTCAAATTGTTCGGCAGTTGAACTTCATACAAACTGGAGCATTCGCGGGAGGCATACTTTAATGGCAAAGAAATCCGCTAAAAAACGGGTAACCGTTAAAAAGACAGCTGCTAAGAAAAAGCCCATACAAAAAAAATCTAAAAAAGCAGCCCCAAAAGCCATAGATATGAAGGCCATTGAAAAACGTATCGGCACTTTGAAAATAAGCAAAAAGACAGTGAAGGCGCTGATATCGAAAGGTACCAAACAGGGGTATCTGACCTATGATGAGATCAATGCCGTATTGCCTGAAGACGCCCTTTCCGCGGAGCAGATCGAAGAAACACTGATGCTATTTGACGATCACGATATTGATATCCTGGACGAAAAAAGTGTCAAGAAATCAGAAGAGGCCAAAAAACTCAGAAAACTAAAAATCAAAGAGCGTCAACGCGCTCTTTCTGACTTTGGCGCTGTTACGGACCCGGTTAAGATGTACTTGCGCGAAATGGGAATGGTAACATTGCTGAGCCGCGAGGGGGAAGTCGAAATCGCCAAGAAAATCGAGGCTGGAGAGCAAGAAGTTTTGAGAGCGTTGCTCGATACGACCAGCGGCGTTGAGGCGATCCTTGAACTCGGAGAGCAAATGGCAATAGGAGGACTTCGATCCAAATACGTTCTCAGGGACATCGACGAAGGAGATACATACGTTGATGAAGCTGTTCAGACGGAAAAATTTCTCAATACCATTCGATCGATCACTGAGTTTCATTCGGAGAACAATCGTTTTCGGGAGAGGCTGTTTTTTACCCAACTGAAACCGGGTGATAAGCGCCGCGTGCGCCGATCAATCAAGCGGCGCAATGCAAAAATATTCGAACTCCTGAAGGAGTGGCGGTTGGAAGGGAGCATCCTGGACGATATCGAAATTCGGATCTACAATCAGATTGATTGGTTCGATCGTATGGGGCAAAATTTTTCCAGACGCGCTGCGGTTATCGATCAGCCGCTGGCGGAAGTTCGCCAGAATCTCAAGTCGAAAACCCATTTTGCCAAATGGGTCAGTAAGTACTCAAATTTAAAGAAAAACGAACAGGTCGAACTATATACAGAGTTGAACAATATTTATACCGCCATTGAAGAACGAAAAAAGGATCTGAAAACAAAAAACAGAATTCTCAAGCGGGTCATGACCAATGTCTCGGAAGGCCGCCGCAATGCAAAATTGGCCAAAAGTGAATTGACCAGGGCCAATCTTCGACTTGTGGTCAGCATTGCCAAGAAGTACACGAACCGCGGCCTTCAGTTCCTGGACTTGATCCAAGAAGGCAATATCGGCCTGATGAAAGCTGTCGACAAGTTCGAATATCGACGCGGATACAAATTCAGCACTTATGCCACTTGGTGGATTCGGCAGGCCATTACCCGGGCAATCGCCGACCAGGCGCGCACCATACGTATACCGGTGCATATGATCGAAACGATCAATAAACTGATACGCACATCGCGGTATCTCGTCCAGGAGCAGGGACGTGAGCCAACACCCGAAGAGATTGCCGAGAAAATGGAAATTCCATTAGAAAAGGTGCGCAAGGTGCTGAAAATAGCCCGGGAACCCATCTCGTTGGAAACGCCTATCGGAGAAGAAGAAGACAGCCATCTGGGGGATTTCATCGAAGACAAAAAGTTCATGCTTCCTTCCGATGCCGCCGTCAATTTAAACCTGGCCGAGCAAACCCGTAAAGTTCTCGCAACCTTAACTCCCCGAGAGGAAAAAGTCTTGCGCATGCGTTTCGGAATTGGGGAAAAGGCCGACCACACCCTCGAGGAGGTCGGACAGGATTTTGCCGTCACCCGTGAGCGGATACGGCAAATCGAAGCCAAGGCACTCCGAAAATTGAGGCATCCGACCCGGAGCCGGAAACTGAAGCATTTTATTGAAACCTGAGACCGGGCGGACGATCAATGGTTATGAAAATTGAAAAAAATGTGCAGCACACGGATAGGGTCACACCGACATGAGGCCGAGTGTTCTGCTTGACAAATCAGCCCTTTTGGGGTTAGGTAGATACGTCTCAAAAACGTACCTGTGGGCCCATAGCTCAGCTGGCAGAGCCACCGGCTCATAACCGGTAGGTCCCTGGTTCGATCCCAGGTGGGCCCATACTATGAACTCAAATCTCTTAAAACGATTGGTAAATTTCCCTGCCAGTGAGGGACGGACGTTTCCGGGATGGATGGAATCACGGACCTTGGACTCGGGGATAAACGAGAGACCTCATTAAAAGGCGCGGTTGCTTAGCAACCGCGCCTTTTTAATGATCCAACCAAAGACGTGATGACTCTCTACCGGTGAATACTGCCTTTGGGTAAAACAACGAACTCACAATGGTGAACGGCATGACGACCACGGTTGATGATGTTATCCGCGTTATGGAACACTTGGCCCCGCCGAGGTTGGCTGAAAAATGGGACAACATCGGGTTGCAGGTCGGCCAAAGAGACTGGCTGGTTAACTCTATATGGATCGCCCTCGATCCCCTTCCAGATGTGGTCGCGGCGGCCTGCCGAGAAAAGGTCAACCTGCTCATCACCCACCATCCATTGATTTTTAATCCATTGAGAACTGTAAACTTCACCTCACCGGTTGGCCGGTGCATCCGCCTGGCGGCGCAGAATCGGCTATCGATCTACGCGGCCCACACAAATTACGATAGTGTTTCCGGTGGGTTGAATGATATTTTGGCGCGCCGCATCGGGCTGAAGAATCTTCGGCCGCTTGTCGGTGGGAGCACCGATTCTGTCTACAAACTCGTGGTGTTTGTCCCGGAGGAACACGAAAAAAATCTGCTGGATGCCCTAATTGACACCGGAGCAGGGGTCATTGGTGCCTATCGGTCCTGTTCATTCAGGGTCGCTGGCAAGGCGACTTTTATTTCCCAACAGGATGCCACCCCTTATAGGGGTAGGCGCGGCAGCTTGAGCGAAGTCGCAGAAGTTCGGATCGAATCCATGGTTTCAGCTCCTGAACTGGCGAGGGTTGTGGACCATTTGAAGTCACAACATCCTTACGAAACCATGGCTTATGACGTGTATCCTCTCGCCCCACAGGAAACCCATCAGGGCATCGGCCGATGGGGTGAACTATCCGTTAAGACAGACCTGAAATCGCTGACCTTGCAAGTTAAAAAACGATTAGGTCTAACGACGGTCAACATGGTCGGTGAGCCGGATCTGAGAGTAAAAAAAGTGGCGATTTGCACCGGGAGCGGTGGAAGCCTTGTGGCACGCTTTCTGGCATCCCCCGCCGAGGCTTTCATCAGCGGCGATCTGCGTTATCACGAAGCCAGAGACGTCCAGGCCGCTCGGCGTGGATTGGTCGATATTGGCCATTTTGCCTCTGAGCACATAATGGTGCCTGAGCTAACCAAGCAGTTACGTGCCGCATTCGCCACAAGAGGACTCAAAGTTAATGTGTCTGCTTGCACGCTCGAAAGCAATCCATTTGTTCAGGTTTAATCAGGGATAACCTTCACGTACAAACGGGTGATCATGAAATCGGAACTTAAGAAAAAATTTGATGTGCTATTGAAACTTCAAGAAAATGAGATGGAATCGGCAACCGTGCAATCGCGGCTTGATAAATTACCCGGTCAGATGGCGGCCCTGGATGCAAAAGCGAAAGGCAGCGAAAAAATCGTTAGCGATGTCTCTGAACGCTTGCGTGAACTGCAGCAAATGTTTCGCGCCCAGGAGTCGGAGGCCAAATCGGTGCAATCCAGCATTGCAAAGAGCGAAGAAAAATTGCGCGCAGTCAAAACCAACAAGGAATATCAATCCTCTTTGAAAGAAATCGAAGACCTGGCGGCATCCCTATCCGCCATAGAAGATCGAATGCTTGCCTGCCTTGAAGAGATCGATGAAATAGAGGCCAGCTTATCCGAGAAGAAAGGCGAACTGCAACGTATTCTTCGGGACATAGAAGGCGAAAAAGAACATATCCGACAATCTGCCGATAGCATACAACAAAGGATCGATGGGCTGGTTGACGCGCGGCGTCATATCATTGCCGCCACTGACTCTGAATTGTTAAAACTGTATGAAATTGTAAAAAAAAATATCGGGAGTACGGCCATTGCGTTAGTAAAAAGCGCCGTATGTATGGGGTGTCACGTCAATCTCCCGCCCCAGATGTTCAACGAACTGTTGCGTTTCGACAAAGTGTTTTATTGTCCCCATTGTGAGCGCTTGATATATCCATTGGCCGATTCAACCGATGACTCCGTAGAAAAAACGACCTAAAACATTACGGCATGAGAATGTCACATGATGAGATCTTGATTTTGAGTTAGAACTCGTTAATATTACATTATATACTACTTTTCAAAATAAATTCCGAAATATGGAGGGGTGGTATAGGTGGTTGTAGACATAAACGTTAGAATAACGGAACATTTTATTGACAGCCACTATAACAAGGCATTACAGCAACAAAGACGGTCGAAGCAGTCCAAACGATCGCTGGGCCATGCTAAAATGGCCCGGAGGAAAGTCCGAACACCACAGGGCAGGGTGCTCCATAACGTGGAGTCGCGGCGACGCGAAGGAAAGTGCAACAGAAAGCAAACCGCCTCGCATTGTTTGCGGGGTAAGGGTGAAACGGTGCGGTAAGAGCGCACCAGTTCCCCGGGTGACCGGGGAAGCTCGGTAAACCCCACCCGGTGCAAGACCAAATAGAGGAGCATTCGAGGGTTGTCCCGCCCGAGCTCCCGGGTAGGTCGCTAGAGATGCCGGGCAACCGGTATCCCAGATGAATGATCGTTGCTCTGCGGCGGGTAACTGCACGCAGAGAACAAAATTCGGCTTATGGACTGCTTCGGCCGCTCTGTTCGACCATTCGTTGACAGCCGTCAACCTGACACCCCAATTCAACAACGCGCAAATACTGGCTGATACTAATGAACACCCAGAACGCATGCGATATCAGTTTCTCCGGACGAGTCAAAATATTCACCCACGATTATCTGCGGTACTGCAAATTCTTGGCTGATGAGAGTTCTACCTACAGTGTTATCAGCAAAAGACTTTATGCTGCCCTCATTGCCAACTCCCAATTACTTGAAGACTTTCTCGATTTCCACGGGGCCAAGAACAATACCGATTGGTATTTTTTCAGGGAACTCAGTGCAGCGGTTCGACATTTGAGCCTGGCCAGTTACTCACAGAAACACATCCTCAATCGCCTAATATTCTATGATTTGGTGGATATGGAAAACTTCAGGCGTGAGGGCGAGGCGACGGCCTTGTTTTTAACCAATACCTTGAGAAAGCTATCACCGGTCATTATCGGCGAGGCCCGCCGTTTGGGTATTCCCGAGCCTTCAGATTCGATCGACATTGATTCATTTCCTGAGGTGATGACTAATGATCTGTTGGAATACAACATCGATGATGATAACCGGGATCAGCAGAAAAAACACATCGTCAATATTGCCAGTGAATTCATTCGTATTGCCAAGAACTTGGATCAGTTCCGATTTTACGAGCCATATGACATCGGGGAAATCCGACCCATCGTACCGGACAAGATCAACGAGGTTGAGGTCAGAAGGTTTGAAATGCTGGTTCATAACCTGCAGTCCTCTTTCGACACCTATGTGATCCATGGTGGATATCGGTTCGGAAATCGCAAGTTGAAACAGCTTCGGGGTAATTTTTCAGCCGTGTTCCATCTGCTTCAAATCATGGGGCGACTGCTCCACTTTTATGAACGCCACCTCTACGATGCCGGTTATAAGAATATCTACAAGAGGGTGCAGGATCATCTAGCCTCTCTCGTTGATGCCGAGGCATTGCTGGAAAGAACAATAAACTACGGTCTTTATTACACCTGCCATTTTCTGAACGTCGGCACCAAACTGGCTGGTGAGATCCTCAATGAAAACATCGAAAGAAGTTCGATTACCGTTGGTATCCCCGTCAAGCTTGGATTTCACAGTCGACCGAGCCTGATGGTGGCAAAGATCGTGCTGCATTATGGAGGAGAGGTTGAAATGGTCGTGGGCGATGCTCGGTTCGACGCCAGTAGCGTACTCGATATCCAGTGGGCCGGCGGTAAGATACAGAAGGAGGCGGTGACTGCAGGTCGCATTTGAGGGTGACACGAGGGCTTTAAAGGATCTCGAAATATTGGCCGGGGTCAATTACGGTGAGGATACTATGGGCAAAGGCGTGCCGCTACCGAAAGAACTAAAATACTTAAAGTAAAATAAAAATAAATGATACATAAATAGCTTATAACAAAATGGTAAATGCAATAATTGTCGCTGCCGGAAAAGGTGTCCGCATGGGTACCAAACAGCGGAAACAATACCTGATTGTCGCTGGTCGCCCCATTCTGTCTCACACTCTCCACAGATTCAGTGTGTGTGCAGCTGTCGAACAGATCTGCATGGTTGTTCCTCAAAAGGATTTTGATTATTGCCGTGATCAGGTCCTGATGCCCGCGGGCGTGAAGAAGCCGGTCCAACTCGTGGCAGGTGGATACGAGCGGCAGCAATCCGTTTTTCGCGGATTAAAAGAACTCGGCCAAAAGGAAGGTTTGGTGGCAATTCACGATGGCGTGCGGCCACTAATCGACTCGTCATTGATAGAAGACTGTATCCGAGGTGCCGCGGTGAGCGGTGCCTGCATTCCAGGAATCCCTGTCGCCGATACCATCAAAAAAGCCGATCGCAAGGGTCATATCACCGCTACAGTGAAACGCAACGGGCTGTGGTTGATCCAAACTCCCCAGGTTTTTGAATACCGGATCATTATGGAAGCCCATAAACGTGCCCGACGCGACGGTTATGCGGCAACCGACGATGCCAGCCTTGTTGAGCGTATCGGGTATCCGGTTAATATCATCAGCGGAAGCAAGACCAACATCAAGGTGACCAACGAGGAAGACCTGATCATGGCTTCAGCGCTCTTGAACTTCTGAATTCTCATTCGAAAGTTCTAACGCCAAGTCAGACAGGTGGCGATTTTCACCGCCAAGGCAACTTCTGGCGATTGACTGAGATCGCGCGTGTGACAACCGACTCTCAAGAGCCGACCGCACGCGGCAGACGCTGGGGAACTCGCGGTTGAGCGACATCGGATTGGCAGTTGACACCCGAATAGCATCATCCTTAAGTTTACATCCGAAGAAAATCCGAATTTAGTGTGAAATCAGAGAGAAATCAGGGTTGAGAATATAGAACAAGGAGGGACCGCCTTGGAGAACACCGCCACCATGGAAGCCCAGGCTGGGGCAGCCACCCAGGAACAATTCATGCAGCAATTGAAACAGACCTTCGAGAAACTGCCGCACGACATTCCATTGTACATGTTTATGGAAAAGGGCAGGGACAACATATATACCCAGACAAACCGTCAAATCGTCCGCGCCTTCAGGGAACTGTCATCAAAAATCACTTTTCGCGAACATCACCTGGATCATGAATTGGCCCGAAAATGGAATGTTGAACGTTCCCCGACTTTGTTGATTGCCCCTGAGAGGGTCAACATTCGCTGGATAGGTGCACCACTGGGTGAAGAAGGCCGTACGTTCTTGGAAACATTGATTCTTGTCGGTCTGGGGCAAAGCAATCTAAACGGACAGACCCAGAAGGTCTTGGAAAAGATCGACACGCCCCGAAATATCAAGGTCTTTGTCAGTGCGACCTGCCCCTATTGCCCGCAGCAGGCTGTTAATGCGGTTCGAGCGGCCATTGAACGGCCGGAGTTGGTTTCGGTGGAGATCATCGATATCCAGTGTGAACCGGAATTGGCGGATCAATACTCGGCTCACAGTGTTCCTCAAACGTTCGCTAACGATATCCTGATTGGTCAGGGCGCGCAGAGCGAGGAAGTGTTTGCGCTATCGCTTCAAAAACTGGAACCCCAAACCATCTTTATACCGGAAAGCGATGTCGAATTCGTCAAAAACGACATTGTCATCGTCGGGGGCGGACCGGCAGGTCTTGCAGCCGGGATTTATGCTGAGCGGAGTGGTCTCAAAGCCGCCGTGGTGGAGCGCGATGCCTTGGGAGGGCAGGTGGCGACAACACCGATCGTCGAAAATTATCCCGGTTTCACGCAGGTGGGCGGAAAGACATTGGTGGATATCATGGTCAGCCACGCCCTGCAATATGTGCAGATCTTTCCAGGGGAAGAGGTCCTGGAAATCCGGCCCGATTCACCCCTTGTCGTGCAAACCAGCCGTCGTAAGTTTGAAACCCGTGCGGTTCTGCTGGCCACCGGTGCCAAATATCGCCACCTGGAAGTTCCGGGGGAAACGCGGATGTCGGGACGGGGTGTCAGCTACTGCAGCACCTGCGATGGCCCTCTTTTCAAGAACAAGAAAGTCATCATGGTCGGCGGCGGCAACAGCGCTGTTACAGAGGCTCTGCACCTCTTTCACCTTGGTATCGATGTATCTATCGTGCACCGGCGTGATAAATTTCGCGCCCAGGATTTTCTGGCCAAACAGATTTTCGACAACAACATACCGGTTATTTGGAACAGTGAAGTCAAAGAAATTCGCGGAAAAGAGCGGGTCGAAGAGGTTCTCCTGCACAATAATCAGAGCGGAAAGGATTCTAACATGAAAACCGATGGTGTTTTCATTGCCATTGGTTACGAGCCGTCGGTGGAGCTGGCCAAAAAAATCGGCATCGAACTGACCGAGGACGGTTTTATCAAACATGACGAAAAACACCGCACCAACATTCCCGGTATATACTCTGCCGGAGATGTTGAGGGTGGCTACAAACAGATCGTTACAGCCTCCGGACAAGGTTCGGCAGCGGCACTGTCAATTTTTGAAGACCTTATCAATCCATACTGGATGCAGGCGATCCACTAAGACAAGCCACCGAATCGAGGCGCACCATCCGATTCTCTTAAAACCTGAAACAAAAAAGCCGGGCGTTAATAGGCCCGGCTTTTATATTCTGATTTGTGGCTATCGAATGAAAGGATCGTTGCCGCTGCACGACAAGTTCTAAAGTGATTGTAAAATAAAAATGTTCCGCAATTCGAATGTTTTTTACGTTCACCTATACCACCCTTCCGTATCTCGGAATTTATTTTTGAAAATTGGTATAAAAGTCCAAAAATACAGGAGGCATTAAATGTTACGGATTGCTACCCTGACAGTCGCGCTGTTGACAGGATTTTTTCTGGTCGGATTCAGCCTCGATAACGCTTTAGTGCCGGAGGAGGAAATCCTTTCCGGTGGTCCGCCGAAAGATGGAATTCCGGCGATTTTGAAGCCGCAGTTCATCATACCGGATGAAGCCGATTTTTTGATGGATGATGACCCTGTTATCGGTGTTGTCATCGGAGCTGTTGCCCGTGCCTATCCTATTCGGATCTTAAATTGGCATGAGGTTGTCAATGACACAATCAGATGGCACACCACTGGTTGTGACCTTCTGACCTCTGACGCAATCGGGTGTCGTGTACTCCCGCAACATATCAGGCAAGGTTTTCACATTTGGCGTTTCCGGTCGACTCTATAAGAGCAATGTATTGATTTACGACCACCAGACGGAAAGCCTTTGGTCGCAACTAATGGAAAAAGCCGTTACCGGCCCCCTATCCGGGACCGTCCTGGCCAAGCTTCCCTCTCAGCGGATGAAGTGGGCGACATGGAAACGGCGCCATCCCGGTACCTCCGTATTGTCGACCGCCACCGGTTACCAGAGAGATTACAGTATCGATCCTTATACCGGTTATTACCGGATCGGGGGGGTGATGTTTCCGGTCGGTCGTGTGCGCACAGATCTTTCAACAAAAACCAGAATTCTCGGTCTGAAAATCAACGGAAAGTCAAGAGCCTACCCGTTGAGCACGCTTCAGGGTGCAACAGGAAACCTGAGAGATAATCTGGGAGGGGTCACGATAAATATCGAAATAGATCCATCCGGGCAGGTTGTGGGTGTCTTCGATAGAAAGGGGCGTTCGGTAGCCCACTTTTATGCTTACTGGTTCGCCTGGCAGGCCTTTCACCCGGAAACAACCGTTTATCGCAAAACCAACTGATCGGCATCCATCCAGGCCGGGAATGACCGGCGGTATTCATTCATCAGGCCGCCGTCGAGTTGCGCCGAATACCGACAGGGGGCGTGGGCACTGCGAAAGAGTAACTTTCCCTGCGGATCGATGACCGAGGAGTCGCCGCTATGATAGAAGCCATGGCCGTCTGTGCCGATTCTGTTGACGCCCACGACATACACTTGGTTTTCGATGGCCCGCGCCTGTAAAAGTATTTTCCAATGTTCGGCCCGTTTTGCGGGCCAGTTGGCGATGTAGACCGCCAGATCGTAGTCGTTGCCTGTGTTGCGGTTCCAGGCCGGAAACCTTAAATCATAACAGATGAACGGCCGAATTCTCCAACCTTTGATTTCAACCAGCAGCCGAGAGTCCCCGGCGGTGTATACCTTTTCTTCTCCGGCGTATCGAAAGAGGTGCTTCTTGTCGTAAATTTGCAGCCGTCCGTCCGGGTTGGCGCAGCATAGTCGGTTGTAGTACTTACCATTTTCGACAATGATGATGCTGCCGGCAACGACGGCCTGCAGTCGATGGGCGGTTTGCTGGAGCCAGTCGATAGTTGCCCCTTGCATGTCTTCTGCCAGTGAAGCGGCGTTCATGCTGAAACCCGTGGTAAACATTTCCGGTAGCACTATAAGGTCGGTATCTTCTTTCAAACCGAGAAGAAGGTTGTCAAAGCGGCGAAGGTTGGCTTCGGCATTTTCCCAGTCGAGCTCAGTTTGTATCAGGGTTACTGTCAGATCTTGCATAAGATTTCGGCTGCCTTTTTCAAGGTGTTATCATTTTTAGCGAAACAGAACCGGAGGACCTTGTTGTCGGTTTCACTCTGGTAAAAAGCCGAGATCGGAATCGCTGCGACACCGTGTTCAACCGTCAGGTGCTCGGCGAACTGCGTATCCGGCGTATCCGAGAGGGCAGAATAGTCGAGTAGTTGAAAATACGTCCCCCGGCAGGGTAACGGTTTGAAGCGTGTATTCTCTATCAGCGCCAGAAAAGTATCGCGCTTATCCTGGTAAAAAACCTGCAATTCGCGGTAGACTTCTTTCTGCTTCAAAAAATCGGCAAATGCCAACTGCATCGGTGTGGGAGATGAAAATGTGAGAAACTGATGGATTCGCCGCAGCTCCTGCGTAAGATACGCCGGCGCGATGCAATAACCAATTTTCCAGCCGGTGGCATGGTAGGTTTTTCCAAAGGAGCTGATGACGAAGCTGCGAGCGGCGAGTTCCGGATCCCTCAGCAGGCTCTGGTGAGGATGGTCGTCGAATATGATGTGCTCGTATACTTCGTCGCTGACGATAATGGTGTCCGTGTTACGGACGACTTCCCGCAGGGTCGCGAGGTCTTCAGCGGTTAAAATGGTGCCGGTTGGATTGTGCGGGGAATTGAGAATAATCAGCCGAGCCTTGTGAGAAACGGCATCTGCCACAGCATCCCAGTCGATACGATAATCGGGAAATTTCATTTCATGGCAGATCGGTTGTCCGCCGTTCAACTGGACGATGGGAATGTATGCATCATAGGCCGGTTCTATGACGATCACTGCATCACCCGGGTGTACCACGGCTGATATGGCGGCATACAGCGCCTCCGTCGCGCCGGAGGTGACGGTAACCTCGGTTTCAGGGTCAACACTGGCGCCATAAAGTTCGCTCACTTTGAGCGCAATCTGTTCGCGCAACGTGGGAACACCCTGCATTGGTGCGTATTGGTTGTTGCCGGCCCGCATGTGTTTTTCCACAAGGTCCATTAAACCGGAAGGTACATCGAACTCCGGGAAACCCTGAGATAGATTGTGTGCCCCGTGTTGATTTGCCAGCTGAGTCATGCGTGTAAAGATCGTCACGCCGACTTGGGGTAGTTTGGAGCGTATCATCAACGATTCCCTCATGGAGCACTCAAATAGGCCATTTACGAATTGTGGTTGAGCATTATTGTGTCTGTCAATATTCCGAGCGGTTCAATTTCTGCATCCGATTCCGACAACCAAAAACAAACGCGATCGACAGATAGCGAAGATTACTTTCGCCCGGGCGTTATGTCAAGCCATCGCACTTGCTTCGACAATAACAGCTTTTGGGTCAAACGGAGGCCTCCAAGGCCCAGCGTCGACGGTCCGTTTTATGGGTAGCGGATGACAACAGGGCTTGGGTCGTTCAGTGACAGCTTCCTCGCAAGGTGGATCGGTCATTAACCCCACCAACGAGAGAAAAATCCAAGTTACGGAATGGTTATACCGCTTTTTAAAATAAATTCCAAAATACGGAAGGGTGGTATAAGTGGTTGTCGGAAAAAAGGTTCGAATAACGGAACATTTTTTGTCAACCACTATAAAAAGAACATCGGTGAGCGCTAATTCTCTTCAGTAAACCAGGCATAAGGTGCATCGGCAGCGCCCGCCAAGGTTGACGCCGCTGTTCCAAAGACCTACTATCTGCTGGACACTGACTGTATTCAACAGAGGAACGCCGATGCAACGTTTCCGGAAGATCTTGCGGTTCCTTCTTCTGGTCGCTGTGCTGATCGGAACCGAAGGAAACAACTGCCGATCCGAGAGCCACCGACTGGGCGCTATCAAGCTGCCGCAGGGCTTTCGCATAAGCCTTTACACCGATAGCGTTCCCGGCGCACGTTCGCTGGCTCGCGGCCCCGCCGGTGTCGTTTTCGTCGGAACACGCCGGGAGGGTAAAGTATATGCGGTTATCGACCGCAACAAAGACAATCTTGCCGACGCGGTTGTTGTGATCGCCACGGGGCTTAACGCTCCCAATGGTGTTGCCTTTCGGAACGGCGCCTTGTATATCGCCGAAACTAGCCGTATTCTGCGGTTCGATAACATCGAAGCTAACCTTGAAGCCCCCCTCCCACCGGTTGTTGTGAACGATGAATTTCCGAAAGATACGCATCACGGATGGAAGTATATCGCCTTTGGGCCGGATGACCGTCTCTACGTACCCGTTGGGGCTCCCTGCAATGTCTGTGAGAGAGACGACAAACGTTATGCCACCATCATGCGGATGTTGCCGGACGGCAGAGATCTTGAAGTCTTCGCACGCGGTGTCCGCAATACCGTCGGCTTTGATTGGCATCCGGGAAACCAGCAACTCTGGTTTACGGACAACGGGCGGGACTGGCTCGGTGATGAATTGCCGCCAGACACTCTGAACCGGGCATCGGGAAGGGGTCTGCATTTCGGTTTTCCCTACTGCCATGCCGGATACTTACCGGATCCCGAATTTGGATACAAATTCAACTGTACGGACTTCGAACCACCAATGATTGCACTTGGACCTCATGTGGCCGCATTGGGAATGAAATTTTACGGCGGCGAAATGTTCCCATCAACATATCGGGGTGACATTTTCATTGCCGAGCACGGGTCTTGGAATCGAAGTGTTCCGATCGGTTATCGCATTACAAGGGTTCACCTGCGTAACGACCGGGCAGTGGGTTACGAAGTTTTCGCTGAAGGCTGGTTGCAGGGGCGCAAAGCCTGGGGACGACCGGTCGACATTCTGGTCATGACGGATGGTGCTTTGCTGGTATCGGACGATCGCGCCGGTGCCATTTATCGCATCGTTTACAATCGTTGAGGGCAAATCTTGAGTTATGAAAGAAGCGTGACAGAATATTCAGGCGATCCGTCGATAGAACAATACCCCGATCGACCCTGGGTTGCCGTCGGTGCCGTCGTCTTCAAGGACAACCGCGTTCTTCTGGTACGTCGCGGCCAACCACCTGCCCAGGACCAATGGGCCATTCCCGGTGGCAAGGTCGGACTCGGTGAAACCTTGCAGGAGGCTGCCGAACGCGAAATCCTTGAAGAGACCGGCATCATCATCCGCGCCAGACACCCGATTTACACTTTTGATCTACTTGAAAAGGCCAGCAACGGTAACATTCGTTTCCACTACGTTATTGTCGATCTCATCGCCGATTATGTCGCCGGCGACATTCGTGCGGGGGACGATGCCAAGGAGGCCCGCTGGGTGGGTCCGGATGACATCCAACAGCTTGCGGTAAATTCGAAAACGGTTTCGCTTTTACGACGTGAATTCGGATTCGGACCGATGGTCCCCGCGGATGATTAGTGATCGAGTCTGTCGACAACGGGTATTTAGCGGCCCAATTGGCGTCTATGCGTTATGGCGAAAAAGGCGCTGCCTGGGCACCAAATAAACCGGTTACTCTTTTCTCAAATTGAAACGTTGCTTCAGGTCGTGCATAATCTTCGGGTAAGATGCGTATGCAAAGCGATAGGGCCAAATGGAATTGCAAATTCAACCAAGAGCAATACCCCATTGACACTTCCGATATTGTATCGAACTTTGCGGGAATCGCGAGGTGCGGTACAGCCCTTGACATTGCCGCCGGTAACGGCCGTAATGCAGTCTTTTTGGCCGAAAACGGGTTTAAGGTCGACGCGCTGGACATTTCGGATGTCGGGTTGAAAAAAATTATCGGTCAGCATGCGATGATCCGGGCAGCATGTATCGACTTCGATCATTATGACCTTCGTCCGAATCGATACAGCTTGATCCTCAATATCAGGTACCTTAATCGGCACCTCATTCCCCAGATCACCGCAGCCCTTATCCCGGGTGGTGTATTGATTTTCGAAACCTACCTCAAGCGACCGGAATTTACACCACAACGCCGTTTCTGTGACCATCACCTCCTTGAGGTGAATGAGTTGCTGAAAGCCTTTTTGAATCTGGAAATCATCTACTACCGGGAGACGATCACGGCATCAGGCGATGCGCCTTACCCAGTGGCATCGCTTGTGGCGATTAATCGGTAATCCCCGCTTCGTGCAAAAAGTTTTCGATATCTTTCCAAAAAATGTTCCAATCGGGCGGACAATCATTGTGTCCGCAATCGTAGGCCACCAAATATGACCGTTTTGCGGTGTGATGGAGCGTCTCACCATGACGGAAGGGGATAATTTCATCGTTGCGGCCGTGGACAATCAGAAGCGGTCCGGGAAAATTCCGCACCGCAGTCAAGTTGTCAAAAGGGTCTCTGATCAGAAACCCGGGAACAAAGTATTTCACCGCCATGGCGCGGATACCGATGAAAGTCGAGGTCAGGATCATGGCTGCAGCCGGTCTTTCAGCGGCGAGGGCACATACTGCTCCGCCGCCTAGCGAACGCCCATATAATATTATCTTTGACGGATCGACGTCCTCCCTGGCTGTCAGAGCATCGTAAGCAGTTATTAAGGCGGTAGTGATGGTTTTTTGGGACGGGGTACCACTCGATCGGCCATAGCCGGGATATTCAACGAGCAGCACACCAATACCGAGACTGGTAAACGGTTACATTTCGGCAGAACAAAAATCGATCAACTCAGCGTTACCATGAGCAAAAATGACTGCTGGCGAGCGGGTTGACGCCGCAATGGATACTGGCGGAAGATACCAGCTTTCTATGACGCTGCCGTCGGCGATTTTGAGCCAGATTTTCTCTACAATGAGGGTGTCGTCCGTTGAGAACTGACCGTGGGCGACGAGGCCGCGGGGAAAAATCATTTGACGCTGGACGGCAAAGAGGACCGCACAATAGATGGCGTATAACAGAACCACCCAACCAATCATTTTCACCAGCATTTGCATGATTTCTCCTTGCGACATATCGGTGCTGATTGAGCTCTGTTTCGAATGGTTGACATCCATCTTTCCAGCACAGGGTCTCTTTGTCAATACGGGGAAGGCAGTCGTTGGGGTGTGAATCCACGTGGACATACCCGAGTCCATCTGTTATGGAAACAGCGGGTTTACATATAAATGCCTCTTCGGAAACGGAATGTCGAATGTGGAAACGAGAGTGGGGGGGATGATGTTGCATGGTGCGATGGGTATCGTCGTCTTCACGCTTGCCGCTCTGCTGATGAGCGAAAACCGTAAGGCTGTTCACCTCAGGACAATCGTGGTCGGCCTGGCGCTTCAATTGGTTGTCGGTTTCCTGCTGATTCGGTTACCATTATTCCGAGAATTTTTTCTGCTACTCAACCGGATAGTCATGTCGCTGGAAGAGTCGACACTGGCCGGGACCTCGTTTGTGTTCGGCTACCTGGGTGGCGGTGCACTGCCCTTTGACGAAAAGTTTCCCGGGGCCGGTTTCGTATTGGCGTTTCGTGCGATACCGCTGGTTTTGCTCATCAGTGCCCTGTCTGCCTTGTTGTTTTACTGGAAAATCTTGCCGATGGTGGTAAGGGGACTCTCACTGGCTCTCCAGAAGACAATGGGGGTCGGCGGTGCCGAAGGTTTGGCTGTATCGGCAAATATTTTCGTCGGTATGGTCGAGGCGCCGTTATTCGTCCGTCCCTACCTGCCGCACATGACGCACAGCGAGTTGTTTTCCCTGATGACCTGCGGAATGGCCACTATCGCTGGAACGGTTATGGTGCTTTACGCCAGTTTATTGAGCCGCACCATACCCGATGTCATGGGGCATATACTGACGGCGTCAATTATCAGTGTTCCAGCCGCCATGACAGTGGCCAAAATTATGGTGCCTGAAACCAGCGTGCCGACAACAGGTCAGATCGTCGTGTTTGAAGAGGCCTCTGGCGCCATGGACGCCGTGACCAGAGGAACGCTTCAAGGTGTCAAACTCGTCATCAACATCGTTGCCATGCTGGTGGTTCTTGTGGGTCTGGTGCATCTGATCAACCTGATATTGGGTCTGCTGCCTGATTGGCGCGGAGCGACGATTACTTTGCAGCGGATCTTTGGTTTTATAATGTCGCCGGTGACATGGCTAATGGGGATTCCATGGTCGGAAGCCACGACAGCAGGGGCTTTGATGGGCACGAAGACAGTCCTCAACGAGCTTATCGCCTATATGGACATGAGCCGTCTTGCCGAAGGCGTTTTGAGCGACCGCAGTAAATTGATCTTGACCTATGCCATGTGCGGATTTGCCAATCCAGGCAGCTTAGGGATAATGATCGGCGGGTTAGGGACGATGGCACCGGAAAGGCGGGACGAAATCGTCGCTCTCGGGTTCCGTTCCATTGTTGCCGGGACTCTCGCCACCTGCATGACCGGAGCTGTGGTTGGAATTATCAGTTATTGACGCAATTCATCTCTCTGCGCAATATCGACGTTGATCGGGAAGCGACTTGACACGCAAGTGAAATTTTCATACTATCCCGGACACTGGACAACGAAGCACGATATTGTTTTTAAAGGAGGCATTAATGGCAGACAAGACGATTTACGAATGTGAAAATTGTGGCAAGAAAATTGAAGAAAGCGGCCCTGATGCGACAGCCCCGGAATGCTGCAATAAACCAATGGCAAAGGCAGAACCACTCCCTGTTTGCAATGTGAGTGAAACTGCCGAACATTCTCGCATGGATGACTTGGGCGATCCTTGCGACGACGGCCGCTCTGGTAACCTCTGATTTATTAGCAATTAGCGGGATCCATGAACGGCCTCCGACACAGGTTGTTCATGGTTCCAGTCGATAAATTGGTACGCCGGATAATATCCTGCCACTTCAATCCTTTCTTAGCGATTCGGCTTCCCTTGATTTACACTCACTGACATCTCTTTCTGGACACCGGGCTCGGCAGCCCAGGCACCGCCACCACTGGATCTCCTCCACTGCTGTTTGCATGGTCAAGTAAAGGCGGAATTTACTGTTTATACCGCTTTTTAAAATTAATTCCGGAATATGGAAGGCTGGTATAAGTGGTTGTAGAAAAAACGTTCCGTTATTCGAACGTTTTTTCTACAACCACTATAGAATGGTAAGTTGGTTAATATCTGCATCGGAACCGGTTTTCACTTAGCGTGCCGATGCGGGCGCTGGTCATAGAATCGTGGCATCCATGATAATTTTAACCAGGAGGAAAGTCGCCATGTTCGAAGAAATTCTGATCGCGCTGAAGTTCTCACCGGCCGGGTGGTATGCTCTTGACGCGGCTGTGCGTTTGGCCAGGTCCCAAGATGCCCGATTACATGTGTTCCATGCGCTCGACTATCACTTAAAGGATCTGGATCGCGACGATCCAAAACTGATCGAAGCGCTAAAAAACGTCGATCAACAGATTGAGAGCGACCTTTACCCGCGGTTGGCAGATATGAAGAAGGTTTCCATCATTTATTCACCGGCTGATCCGGCCCTTGAAGCCTGTCGAATCGCAAAAAAAATTCCGGTTGATCTGATGGTGGTCGGGTGTCACCACTCCCACCGCAACTTAAGCATGGGCCGGGTGGACTATGTCGGTATGACGATACTGGAAAAAGCACCGTGTGCCGTGATGCTGATACCGCTGGAGAAAACCGCTAAAAGTGTAAGCTTATCGGCGATGTAAATGGGCTTGGTTCATTGCTTCCAAGAGACGGTGATTGGCTCTAAAACGGCCAGAAATTGTTGTCGTGCCATACCTTTTCGGTGAGCTCCCGATCGATTGCGGCAAGAAACTCAAGGTGTGATTTCTCCCAATCTGCCAGCCAGCGATACAGCGCTTTTTCATTGTCATCTTGCGCTTCTTTCGCCCGTCGCGAATAGAGGGTTATGGCATTCTTCTCCATGGCCATGGCGGCGGCGATAGCGGCGGCCTCAAAATCTGCCGCTGCGACCTGTTCCTTGAACGCCGCATTGATAATGTCCGTGGCAAAATTGGCCGAATGCTCGGTCTCGAAAGCTGAGGATTTGAAAGATTTTGTGTCGTTATAGGATTTGAACTGTTCGGACAGTATGCGGATGTGGCTGTCTTCCTCTGTCGCCATCTGCTTGAAGAACTGACGAACGGCGTCCTTGTCTGTCTGGTCGGCAACCGTGGCATAAAAGGATTTTCCACGTTTTTCGAGCAATATGGCATTTTTCAGTATAGCCAGTGTCCTGTCTTCATCCATTCCCAACCTCCTTTAGCGATGCGGATTTATAAACTATTAATGATCAAGACCGATTCGTCACCTTGCGCTGCCAAGTGGTCAAACATATACACCTTAGATGAAATTGCAATGCCATCCGTCTTCGGCATAGATGAAAAAATACGGGCGTGTTTTGACGAGGGCAACATGAAATATCCGTTTAGATCGCAAGACCGTCAAATAGAGAAACGATTCGTGTTTCATACCAAGAGCGCAGCGAAAATCCCTCGATGTATCCGTTGTGCCCCCCATACTGCTGAATAGATAGTTCGGTGCGACTGTTCAGTCTCAATTGCCTGAAATCTTCAACCGGTATGATGGGGTCATCGGCGGCGGTAAGAAGAGTGGTCGGAAGCGGAAGATCCTGCAGCGCATCGTCAACCAATGTGTACGACGTGAAATAGGCTTTCATCGAACTGAATTGGCTGTAGCGTTCCAGAAGTGCATCTGTTAGGTCGCCGATTGATGTCTTTACGAGAAGTTGACTGAAATCGTATCGACGCGGAAAAAAAGACTGCTTTCTGACTAACGAATGGCGCCACTTCTTCATGAAATACCAGCGTATATAATCGATCGAATCGATTCTGACCGTCGCCTTTTGCGGGTCGAGTACCGGACTGATGCAATAAACATGGCGCAAATTTTCGATCGGCTCACTGCGGCAGCGAAGAGCAACGCGTAGAGCAAAATTACCCCCCAAAGAAAACCCGACCATAAACGCCGGTACGTCACCCGCCAAACCAGCTGCCTGGGAGACGGCACGGTGAACTTCATCCAGCAACGAGGCGTAAAATAGGCCCTCGTTCATGTGGTGGTTGCCCCCGTGATCTCTAAGATTGAGTCTAAACACGCTATAGCCGTTTCTGTTGAGGGCGTCAGCCGTGCGAACACAATAGGTCGATTCGGCGCTGCCCTCCCAGCCGTGAATCAAAATCACAATTCCTTTGACTGGTCGTTTTGGCGGCGCAGAGAGAACACCTGAGAGCCGGATACCCCGGCCCGCATCGAGAATTTTCGGTTGCGCGATCGTTTTAGCGGATAGTCCTCTGAATAGACGGAGTTTACTACTGGAGAGAACGGTTTGCAGGTGAGGATTTCGAAATATCAGCGGTGGCGAAAATGAGGCTGTATACATACGGGGTTTTCTCATGACGATACCGAGGCATAGATGATTTCGACCAATGCGGCTGCTTTCAATTTTCATACTTTAAAAAGACGATCTCGTTCAACCGGCTTTTGGTCTGCTGCGATTGACTTCCTATCTGCATTCCATTATTAAAGGGACACTATAGACTGCCCGACCGGACAGTAACACAAAAAAACAACACCCGCTCATGGACTTTAATCCCTAATATCCTGAAAGCGCTAACGACCCAATGGCAAAGATCGTCGATCTGCAGACATATCGGACGAAACAATTCAACGATCGTGCGTTCGGACCATGGAGAAAACGACTCAACGAGTCCTGCGACGAGAATACAAGAATCTCCGATCTTTCAGACAAGACCCTTCTATATTTGGCTCAGCCCGGCGACGCCAGCACTTTGGGATTTTATGAGCTTATTATGGGCGTCCTTGATCTCGGAATGGCCGCAGGGTTTTATACTCTCGATAAAGTCGATCAGCTGAAGGTCGTAGAAGTCCATCTTTTCCTGGCAGATCAAACACGTTTCGAACTGATGCATCGGCTCAATTGGATCACACGGTTTTTCTGTCAGAACGACTCACTTCTGGAACTGATTCATAATACAGAAAAACTGAAACTTCAAAGCAGGGAAGATCCGCCCGAGCTTTCACACGCGCATGCCGGGTACGCGGATTTCCATGCACTAACCACACGCGATAAAGAGGCGTTTGTCAGACGTCTGCTGCCGGAAGCCATCGAGTCGTTCCGGCGGGCTATCGATTGATGGACTGTCTGATGTGAAGGGCAGGACAAGGGCCATGGGAAGCCCACCCATACTGTTTTGCCAGATATATCATCGGCAGCCATTCCATTTACTGACACCGATGTTTGTGACCCTCTCGAATTCTTGACACCCCCTGCAATTACTCCTTGCAATTTCCCCGTCGTATCTTGTCCCCTTACGGTCCTGGTCGTCCAATTACATTATAGATAAAAACATATTTGTAATTATATAGAAAAAATATACATATATGTAGTTTCATATACACAAGATTACATAAATGTATATTTGTTGATGTCAATCTTAAGCGAAGTTATTGTTAATAACTAATTAAAATAGTTATATATATTGTATATTTGACTGTCGTGGGCGATACTGGCACATGCTTTGCTGTATAGCTTCGGGAAATTGCCCGGGACTGAACAGTTATTTTAGCAATCGCAGAGGAGACGTTTCATGAAAAAGATAGAAGCCATTATTAAACCCTTCAAACTGGATGACGTAAAAGATGCCCTTAATAAGATTGGCGTTACCGGCATGACCATTTCCGAAGTAAAAGGATTTGGCCGGCAGCGGGGACACAAGGAAATATACCGCGGGGCTGAGTATCAAGTCGATTTCGTGCCAAAAATTCAGCTCGGCATCGTGGTCGATTCGGCCTTGTCAGACCAGGTGATTGACGTGATCACACAAACAGCCAGTACGGGAAAAATCGGGGATGGAAAAATTTTTATTTCGTCGCTGGAACAAGCGGTCAGAATCCGCACAGGCGAAACCGGCTCAAGTGCAATATAGCGATAACTCGCTTTACAGACATTTTTTATAACCCCCAATATTAAAGTCACAATTACTCTTTATTCACGAAGGAGGCGTTAACACACCATGAAAAAAATCATCTATTCACTGTTGTTCCTGATCGTTAACATTACCATGGCATGGGCCGGTGACGAGGCACCAACAATAGAGTCCAACCGGAATGCTATAGACTTGGTGCAATCGCATGCCGATTATTTGTGGACATTGGTGGCCGCCGCTTTGGTCTTTTTTATGCAGGCCGGTTTCGCCATGGTGGAGTCCGGTTTCACGCGTGCGAAGAACACCATAAATATCATGATGAAGAACTTGATGGATTTCTCCATAGGCTCTCTGGCGTACTGGGCCGTCGGTTTCGGTATCATGTTTGGGGCGACCAGCACCGGATGGTTCGGGACTTCCGGGTTCTTTCTCAGTGATTTCAGCGTGGGAGGTGACCCCTGGGTTCTTGCATTCTGGATGTTTCAGGTTGTGTTTGCCGCCACGGCTGCGACCATCGTATCGGGAGCCATGGCCGAAAGGACAAAATTTACGGGGTATCTAATTTACAGCGCCTTTATCAGCGGTATCATCTATCCGGTCTTCGGCAGCTGGGCGTGGGGCAGTCTATTTAATGGTAGCGGTTGGCTGGAAGGTTTGGGCTTTATCGATTTTGCCGGATCCACGGTGGTTCACTCCGTTGGCGGCTGGGCGGCCCTGGCCGGTGCCATCGTTCTGGGACCGCGTATGGGTAAATACACCAAAGATGGTCGTGTCAAGCCGATTCTGGGTCACAATATGGCACTTGCCGCCCTCGGCGTATTTATTCTCTGGCTCGGATGGTTCGGATTTAACCCTGGTTCCACTACCGCCGCCAACAAGGATATCGCCATGATTTTCGTCAATACCAATTTGGCCGCTGCCGCCGGAGCTGTATTGGCAATGATGGTATCATGGATCAAGTTCGGCAAACCTGAGATCGGTATGAGCCTCAACGGCGCTCTGGCCGGTCTGGTGGCTATTACCAGCCCCTGTGCTACGGTGACACCGGGAAGCGCCATTATCATCGGTGCCGCCGCCGGCATCATTGTTGTTCTGTCGGTACTTTTTTTCGACAAAATCCGGGTCGATGATCCAGTGGGTGCAATTTCAGTCCACGGTGTCTGTGGTGCCTGGGGTACGCTGGCAGCTGGTATTTTCAACATTGGCGGCACTTCCGCAAAAATCATCGGTGTCCAGTTGCTCGGCATCGCTGCCTGTTTCCTGTGGGTTTTTCCGGCAGCATTCATCATGTTTAAATTAATCTCCAAAACCGTCGGCCTGCGCGTAACGCCGGAAGAAGAGCTCGAGGGGCTCGATCTCTCCGAACATGCCGGTAACGCCTATCCGGATTTCGAGGTGTCTTCCTATGGTGGGATGACTTCCGGGAGCGGAACCGGTGCGGTGGTTCAACCGGCGCGTCTGTCGACGACCAAACAGGCAGAAGAAATGGGATAAATCAATATAACCGCAACATAAATGAAAAGGGTGGCTGTTTTCCGACAGCCACCCTTATATATTGTCTGACCAATGATGTTTCGCTGATGTGGAATTCTGATTCGTGTTACAAAATTGTAGGAGACAATTGGTAGGATCGTAGCAAACCCTCAGGGATCGTTGTTCCGCCTCATCGTGCGATAAAACGTCAATTCCCAGTTCCTCTTTTGGGTGTCGTAGCGGATGATATACTCCGCGTTGTCGTCGCCTTTTATCTTGAAATAACGATGATCCGGTGACAACCAGCGATCGATAATTTCCCGCACGTCAACCGTATGCGCTTTGAATTTGATACGCCGCGGGATTTCATCGACACGATAACCGGAATAACACTCGACGTTTATTTTCATACGCATCTTATCGACAGCCCAATCAGTTTGATTACAATTAATTCACCAGGCGGGGAGTTTTTCAATGAAACGCCTAACTGGGGTGGAAGGGGTGATCAGCCGCGCAAGCGGACACTGTGAGAAGGCTTTGTGAGGCATAAATCAACGGTAGAATATCAGTTAGAGTTAAGTCGTTTCCGGTTTTGCTGCCTGCCGCATGATCACGGCACAAAGCAGTGCGACCCCGTAAGCCACCGCTGCGGTTGTCATGACGGCTGTTATGCCCTGACTTATTGCCAGTTGAGCGGCAATTATTGATGCCATTACCGATGTACAGCCGTTGGCCGTCCAGGCGTAGGCTCTATCCACCGGTGTCCTCAGGCAGTGTCGCATGGCCAGGGGAAAGGGAATACCGGCGAGAATTCCCGGAACGGACAGCCATACCAGGGCTATTGCATAGCGCTGCAATCGTGGTAAAAAGAGCACCGATTCCAATAACCGATCTGTCAACGGTTCAGCCAGACTCACTACCAGGATCAAAATAGCCAAAGACCCGATAAGTGATCGATCCGTCAAGCGCTGGGATAGAAATCCGCCCATACCCGAAAACACCAACATTCCGGTGAGGACTGCGGTAAAGCTGACAACAGGATCTCCAAAGAGTAATACCAAGCGCTTGATAAAATAAAGCTCAATCAGCATAAACCCGGCGCCGACAAAGAGAAAATAGACGATCGGTGCGACTGCCGGCCGTTTGGCTGAATTCCGGAACCATAAAAAAGGCAGTGCCATCAAGACCGCGGATAAAATTGAAGCAGCAAGGAAAACCGCTGCAATCACCATTTCACCCGACAGGATCAAGGTATGCATTCGACTACCTGTGCTGCGAAATAGATCCATCAGCCGATGCCATTTCAGAAATCGATAGGGAAACGGCCGATCATCGAACTGGGGCGATACATCGAGGAAATAGGAATCGAAAAATTCTTCTTCACGACCATCCTGAAAAGCAGCAGCCAGCCGGCCGATGGCTTGGTTGTGATAGGGGGCGTCAAGTATGTTATAGCGGTTGAACCACCCCTCAAGGTTGTTCGGCAGATAAACCCAATCAAAATTGAGTTCCTCGGCGAACGAAGACAGCGCATTCACTGAAACCATTGGGCGGTGTGAGATGAGCATTACGTAGGTATCCCAATTTCGCAGAACGGCCAAATGGTTTTGGGGCCGAACGAACCCTGCTGCTTTCATGGCTTCAAATGCAGTCGCCCATAACCGCAACATATCCGAGGGTGGCAGAAGCAGTCGGCGGGCAAGGAGAATGATACCGTTAGCGCTCAAGTGCTTGAGATAGGCCGTCAAGGCTTCAATTGTGAGAAGGTACTCTTGGTTAAGAGTCGCTGTGCCGGGTAGCGAGGTTCCCCAGTTTTCAATATGAATCACATCGTATTTTTCGGTTGACCGGTCTAAGAATTGACGTGGTGATAGAGATTTGACAACGGCGAAACGATAGTGCCCGGCGGCGATGTGTGCCATTTCAGCGTGTTCTTCCACAAGCGTGATATGTGGGATACCGGCCACCCGGGCACAGGCCATGCCCAACCCTCCGCCATTTTGGATAATCAGAACCTTTGAGGGGTTGTCGGCCAACTTGTAGGCGGAATAGGAAAGGGTGTAGGCGGCAAAACGATCCCCTGGGTTTGGCGTATCTTCAGAGAGTACCATTTGGTTGTCACCATCCCTGAAAGTTGCTTTTTGCCGGGGAAGCTCGCCATTGAACTTCAGGCTCAATCCGGGAGCAAACCGCACATGGGGGCTTGTGACAGTTGTCGTGAGTCCCGTAAGGCCGTTGCGGGTCTCGACAACCTGACTTTCAGGCAATTGGAGAATCTGGGCCAGTGCCTTGTAGGGCGATACCCTGATCGCCAGAATATCCTTTGCGGTCGTCGTGAGTAATATAGAGGTTCCTCCGATAAGCAAGGCGATGCTCAAAAGAGTTTTCCGGGAGTAAAGCCATCCTGCGCCTGACTTTTCCGGTGATGGCGGCAGAAACAGGACGGGAACAATAGTCAGAAGCGGTAAAGCGGCGGTGAGAACGACCAGACGTCCCTCATCCATATGTGGAAGTAAAACGGCGGGCAGGACGGCGCCGCACGCCGATCCTGTCATGGAAACGAAGTAATTAATACCGGTTTTTTCGGGTATCATGCTGTAGGCACTCGAAATAACGAGTCCGGCCAGAAAAAACGGTGCGACCAGCAACAGGTAAGTGAATAGCAGATATACCATTTGAATGGGTATCAGCGGCAGTCTGAAATAATCGAGCGGCAGGTGGATCACGATAAGAAAGGCGAGGGTTGAGGTGACAGGGTAGGCCAGACTGGTAGCCACCAGGAATTCGATGGATACCGGGCCCGCATTATGGCTCTTCTTTCTGGAATTTATCAGGCTCAGGAGCGTACCGGCGGCGGCAAACCCCAGAAGGGCAATGCTGATCACCATGAAGACCATATGGTTCCATTGACTGATCGCAAACACCCGCGCCAGGAGAACCTCAAAGCACAGGGAGGAAAAAGATATCAGAAAAACGGCGGTCAGAATAACCCACCGAACGCGTTGCGGCAGCACGGGAGCCTACCTTTTCCGGTCGAGGGCGTACCCGGTCATGGGAACGAAGAGGACACCGGTTATCTGCTTTACTTTGAAATCCTGATCGCTCTTGGTTACCAGGACAAGGTTCTGGTAGCTGAAAGGATTACCTAACGGTAGTACCAGTCGACCGCCGTCTTTAAGCTGGCGCAGCAGCGGCGGGGGGATGTGGTCAACGGCTGCCGTAATCATAATCGCGTCAAACCGCTCTTGGGAATCCCATCCGTAATAGCCGTCTCCCAGACGTGTTTTTATATTATTCAATTCAAGAGCGCGCAGGGTTCTGTCGGCCTGCTGATAAAGCCGTTGCTTGATTTCTATCGTGTAGACCTCACCTGCCATAGAAGCCAGGATTGCGGCCTGGTAACCCGAGCCGGTGCCGATTTCCAGAACCCTGGATGCCGGTCTTAATGACAGAGATTCCGTCATCAAGGCCACGATGTATGGTTGCGAAATTGTTTGCCCCTCACCGATAGCTAACGGACGGTCGCTATAGGCTTTTGAACGCAGTGCCGGGGGGACGAACAGGTGACGCGGGACGACACGCATGGCTTTTAACACCCGGGGGTCGGTGATTCCCCGTTTTTCAATCTGTTCCCGTACCATTTCGAGGCGTGCTTGCCGCGATTTCCCGGGGCTCGGTCGTATCGGCTGTGACCGCAGTGTTCCAGAGAAGCACTGCCACCAGAAGATTTGTCAGTACGGCTTTCATCACTCATCTCTCCTGAGCGGTGAGGTATAGGGTAACTCACTGGGGAGCAAACAACGGGTTGGTCGTCTGATGTCGCCACTCCCTGCACCTGTCCCACTATGGATCCCTGTTCGAAGGTGTAATACACGTCTGGCGATTTCTCAACTGATTTATTGATTTATTTATAAATAAACGGTATGTTATACGCTTAACAGCAACAGTTGCAAAGAGGAGTTCATTCATGGGATGGTTCAAAAAATCAAATCCACGTGAAGAATCAACGACAACGGCCACAGCCACAACTACACCCCCGCCTCCGACACCGCACGAGACGCCGGTCAGCAAAGGCGCAACATACCTGGGGAAAAACTTAAACATCAACGGATCGATAACCGGCCGAGACGATATTCAGATTTTCGGACGTCACACCGGCGGTATGCAACTCGAAGGCGATCTTGATATCAAGGAGTCGGCCACAATACAGGGGAACCTTAAAGCCAGAACGATTCAAGTCGGCGGTAACGCCGAGGGGGACCTGATCGCCAGTTCAAAGTTGCATATAAAACGAACCGGAAAGGTCACAGGGAACATCACCTCCCCCGTACTGGCCCTGAAGGAAGGTGCTGTGTTTAACGGCGAAGTCAACATGCGCAACCGCTAGCGTTCGATAAAAACAGGCCAAAAAGGCATTCAAGGAGCTGAAACCTATGGATATGTCAACGACCGGCGCATCTGTGTCGCTTGTCAGCGAAAACATAAAAATCGAAGGCGAACTGAGCGGCGAGGAAAATATTCTCATCAATGGCCGCGTTATCGGATCAATCAAACTTAATGGCGATATCGTCATTGGCAGTACTGGCGTCGTTGAGGCCGATATCGATGGCAACACAATCATCATTCAGGGTGAGGTCAAAGGTAATGTGATTGCCCGGAGCCATCTCGAGATTCAATCGACCGGGAAAATGATTGGAGACATCTCCGCCCGTTCAATCGATATCAAGGAAGGTTCGACCTTTGAGGGCCGCTCGCATATGATAAAGACCGACAGAAGCGCAACCGTAGCGCCCGTTAAGCAACCCTCCCCGCCACCACCTGCGGCAACTGCCGACAGTCAGTGACCTTAGAACTGATAGCAAAACCTCGTTTTCCCGACACATCATGCAGGGGCTAACGTCGGTCTTTCTGACGGATGCGGCACATTGGCGCGTTTTTTTTAGTTCAGTGCGAATAGGGGGCCTGTGCAAACGGGCGCATCTGCGATGGGATAAGGAAACTCTTAGAGGAATCTGGCATGTGGACGATACACTCTCTGCGTCAATCTCACTCACCCAAACAGAGGGAATCGGGGACATATATTCTCCTGACGAGCCTTCTTCTACTAACAGTGATGCTGGCTGGCTGTATGACTCGACAGATGACGGTACGGGTGGTTACCGACACCATAACAGAGGGCCTTAGCGCGTACGAAAGCGACGATGACCTTGATTTGCTGGGAAAAGCCTTCCCGGCCCACATAAAATTGTTGGAAGCGATGCTCGTAAGCGATCCGCACAACCGGCAATTGCTGGTGCTTCTCTCACGCGCTTATGGGAGTTATGCCTTCATCTTTTTTGACGGCCAGATTGATTCAGCACAATTGATTGTTGCTCCAACAGCTGCCGATCGCGCACACGCGAAAGGGTTGATTGAAACCGCATCCGCATATTACCGCAAGGGCAGCGAATACGCTCTGCGCGCCATAGAAATCCGGTATCCCGACTGTCGGCGGCAGTTGGGTACCATCACTACCGCCGGACAATTCATTCATACTTTGGGGATTAAAGATCTTCCGGCACTTTTTTGGTATGGATACAACCTGAGTGCCGAGATAAACCTCAACCGGGAATCGATCAGCGCTATGGCCGGGGCGCACCGGGTCGAAAAAACCATGCAGCGGGCTATAGAACTTGACGAATCGTATTTTCACGGCGTCGCTCACCTTGTCCTGTTCGGATATTACGCCGCTCGGTCTCCCCTCGTGGGTGGCAATCCCGCCTTGGCTCTGGAACACTACCGACGGTTAAAGCAGTTGCAGGGGGATTCTTTTTTGCTCACGGATCTCTATTTTGCCCGCTATTATCTCTATCACCGGCAGGATCGTGAGCGGTTTACAGAAGTTCTTAATCGTGTCCTCAGCCAACCGGTAGAAGTGGAGGAATTCCGATTGTTCAACAAGGTGGCCATGGACAGGGCCCGCATCTATTTGAACGCTACAGACAGACTGTTTATCGATTGATCAGTTGGGGATGGTATGATGGAGAATAACAGACGATATCGCCACGCCTTGATCGTACTCTTGTTATTGAGTTTTTTAATGTATTGGCAGAGTCCGACAGTGGCTATCGGCAGCGAGACCGTAATCAAAGTTGCCCTTATCACCCCCGAGGGTAGTCCGTGGACAAACTCCCTCTACAAATTGGCTGATGAGGTTCGGCAACGAACCGGCGGTTCGGTATCCTTCGTGGTTTACGCCGGGGGAATCAGTGGAGATGAAATAGACGTCCTAAGGAAAATGCAGGCCAATCGTATTCAGGCCGCCGGGTTTTCCGGGGTCGGGCTGGGAATTCTTGTATCACAAATCCGCATACTGGAGGCCCCACTGCTCTATAAAAATTATGACGAAGTCGATTTCGTAAAATCACGTTTGATGGACCAATTTGCCGTGGAATTTGAAAAAAAGGGATATATCCTGCTGGGATTTGCCGAAGCCGGGTTCGTCTACCTGTTTTCCAATGAAAGTATGACCGGTCCCGAAGGTTTTGACCCCTTAAAAATGTGGGTCTGGAAGGGAGATCCTGTGGCCAAGTCCAGTATGGATACTCTCGGCATTAAGACATATCCACTCCAACTTACTGATGTCAATACCGGTTTGGAAACCGGAATGATCAACGCTTTCTATTCGCCACCCGCGGCCGCTATTGCTTATCAGTGGCACGCCAAGGTAAAATACATGCTCGATTATCCGCTGGTTAATTCCACCGGCGCCTTTCTTATTAAGAAGAGTACGTTCGACTCCCTTGCAGAGGAACACCAGAAGGTTTTAAGGGAAGCCTCGGCTCTTTTCTGCGACGAATTGGTTCAGATATCCCGCAGGGTCAACCAGGAAGCCCGGGAAGCCCTTAAGGATGCCGGTATGGTATTTGAGAAACCAACCGACGCTCAACGGCAACTCTTCGCATCCAAAGCCCAGATTATTTACGACGACAATGTCAATAAACTATATTCGCGGGAACTTTTCGATTCGGTGACGGCCTTGCTCGAAGCCAAGCGGCAGTGACAGTTACCTGGCCTTGATCCTGGCGCAGCCAAGTGATCAGGGGCTGGGCCGCAGATGTGATTCTGTCTGATGCATTTTCTGACCAAGATCGACAGCGCGTTGGAATATCTGGAGAAAGCCCTTGTGGTGGTCCTGTTTGCTGCCCTGGTTCTTCTGATCACTTTCAACATATTGGTTCGCAATCTGTTTGGTGTTTCTTTTCAGGAGACACTGGTGTTGCCCCCCACCCTTGTTCTTTATATTTCCCTGTTCGGTGCGACGCTGGCCCTGAAAAAGGGGCGCCACATCAAGCTTGAAATCCTGCTGCGCTACACCAGTCTCAAGACGCGCCGCACCGCCCGGCTTATCAGCGGCCTATTCGGAATGGCTGTCATGGCCATTTTGTTTGTTGCATCACTATTCTTTGTGAAAAACGAGTGGACCATTTTGGGTTTCCGTGGTGCGACGGCATTGGTTTTTCCACTGTTCTTTGCCCTGGCCAGTTTTCGATATCTACTTAGGAGTTTCACTGGCCCGAATAAGCCAGATCAACGCGAAGACGGGCAATATAGAAAGGCCGATCCCTCCGGCATTGCACACCCCTCAAGGGAGGATTTGTGAATTTGTTCACAATGGGGATTGTGACTATCGCCGGCTTTGCATTGTTAGAAGCCCCTTTATTCACTGTCATCGCCGGAATAACGATGTTCTGCCTTTACGCCGTCAGTAAAGACTGGATGGCGCTTCAGATGATCATAATTGAATTGAACCGCTTGGCATCGATGCCGGTTCTTGTCGCCCTGCCACTGTTTACGTTTACCGGCGTGCTCCTTACAGAAACCAGCGCACCCCGAAGGATCATGAATTTCCTGCAGACAGTGATCGGGTGGTTGCCCGGTGGTCTTGCCATAGCGGCCCTCTGCTCCTGCGCCTTCTTCACGGCCTTGACCGGAGCCAGCGGAGTGACCATCGTGGCCCTGGGGAGTGTCCTTTACCCCGTATTGCGTAAGGAAGATTACCGCGAGCCTTTCACATTGGGGTTGTTGACGACCTCGGGAAGCCTCGGGTTGTTGTTTCCTCCCAGCCTGCCGGTTATTTTATATGGGGTTATTTCGCAAATCGACATTGCCCACATTTTCAAAGCCGCTCTGCTGCCCGGTATTCTGCTGGTTTCAGCCCTGTCACTTTATGCGATGATCCATCGAAAATTAACCACCTCCGCCAACAAGTCTGAACCCCATCGAATGTCGACCAGCTGGCCGCAGATAGCGGCGGCTTTTAAGGCCGGAATTTGGGAATGGCCAATTGTCCTGGTGCTCGTCGTGGGTGTTTACGGGGGCTTTGTGACCATTGACGAAATCGCTGCTGTGATCCTGATCTATGTGATTGTGGTCGCGTGCTTCATTCGCAAGGAAATTGCCTTTCGACGTCAAATACCGGGAATTATGGTTGAGAGTGCCATTCTTTCCGGTGCCATAATCGTTATTTTGGGTTTCGCGCTCGGGTTCACCGGTTATCTGGTGGACGAACAGATTCCCATTCGTATCCTTGGATATCTAACGTCGCTGACCGAGAACAAGTACATTTTCCTGGCCGGCCTCAATCTATTTCTACTGGCCGTCGGCTGTATAATGGATATTTTCTCGGCCATTATTATCATCGTACCGGTTATCGTACCCATAGCTCTGACTTACGGGGTGGACCCCGTTCATCTTTGCATCATATTTCTGGTTAACCTCGAAATCGGCTATTCGACACCGCCGGTCGGCATCAATTTGTTTATCGCCAGCCTAAAATTCAACAAACCCGTTGTGCAACTCTACAAAGCGTCTTTGCCTTATCTGGCATTGCTTTTCATCCTGCTTCTGTTAATTACTTACGTGCCGCAACTGACCCTGGCCCTGGCGCCGTAATCCGTATTTTTTTACCGGCCTATATTCCTGGAAATCGAACCGGGAGAAAAGATATTGTGGGTAACACGAAGACGATATTTCTTGTTATGGGTTTGGTATTGACACCGTTTTTCTCCTTGGCGAATACACCGTTTAGAACGCTTGACCGTCCAGACATTACAGTGCGGTTTGAAATGCCGCTTGAAGCAGCGGCAAACGACCTGGCCGATGATATGCCTGTGATTAAGGCCGATCTTGAAACATTGTTCGGATGGAATCTGCCCCACCGTCCCACCGTCGTTCTCATTCAAAACAGGGAGATGTTCAGGAAATTGGCGCGTCATCCGTTGATCGTCGCCTATGCCGTGCCGGCTGACAACCTGATCGTTATCGATTATGGCCGGCTCAACCGGCGCCCTCACCGCGGCAAAAGTCTTCTCAAACACGAAATGGTGCATCTTTTTCTGCATGCGCATATCACCGGCAACCGGATACCAAGATGGCTGGAAGAGGGTGTGGCACAATGGGCCAGTGACGGGGTGGCCGATTTGCTGGAAGAACCGCGACCGGCCCTGCTGACAGAGGCGATTCTGTCCGGTTCCATAATACCGCTAGCGGTCCTGGCGGACGATTTCCCGACTGACGATCATGCGTTGATGTTGGCCTATGCCCAGAGTCGCAGCATCGTGGCCTTTATCGCCGATACCTACGGGGACGAAAAAATCGTAAGAATTCTTGAACACCTCAAAGAAGGTTCCGAAATCGAAGAATCTGTGCGCCGCAGCCTGTCGGTTTCCGCACAGGATTTAGAGAAACAGTGGCTTTCATCTCAGGAGAGGCCTGCCGCTTTTCTGGCAATGCTGGCAGGATACCTTTACGAGATCCTGTTTCTTGCGGCGGCCCTGTTGACGGTGGTCGGATTCGTTCGCTTTCGGATTAAAAAACACCGCTACCGTGATGAAGACGACGGTCTCTGACGCCCTATCGGCGGTTGATGTACGACCGGTCACCGATAGAATAATAATGATGACTTTCTTTCTGACCGGATAAGTGGACTGCCTGTTGCGTTTTTAAAGCCTGCGACCTACTGTATAAAGAAATACCGTGGGCAAAAGGAAACCATCTACGAGAACAGCTGAGTGTTGATTAGCGCGTGTTAATTGCCTATATTCACATACGAAATGATGCAGATATCAGGGTGTTCTTTTTCCAATGAAAAAGTGGTTGTACGTCCTTCTGGCTCTTTTATACATACTGTTCCCATACGACCTGTTGCCGGATTTTATCACCGGCTTGGGTTGGGTGGATGACCTCATCGTATTGGGTCTGCTGCTGCGGTTCCTCTATTCGCAGTTGAATAAAAGGCGGCGTGACGAGCCGATCGGTACGACCGCTTTCCCCAAAGGTAAGAAGGAAAGAGGGGCGAGCGCTGCAGACGATGAAGAGCGCTCCGCCGATCGATTTGAGAGTAACGATCCCTATACCGTATTAGGGGTCGACAGATCGGATAGTGAGGCACACATTAAGAAAGCCTACCGGGAATTGGTCGGCCGGTATCATCCCGACAAGGTCGCTCACCTCGGGGAGGAATTCAAGACGCTTGCAGAAGAGCGGTTCAAACAGATACAGAATGCCTATCAAAAAATTTTGCAGATAGGACGTTGAACAAACACCGATGTCAGTCAAATTTGCCACCGAAGAAACCCTCGGCAGGTTGACCAAATGGTTGCGCTTATTGGGCTTCGATACCTGTGAAGATTCAAGCCAAGTGAATGAATCGGGACCGGCACTGGACCGTGACCGTTATCGACTCACCCGCACTCGGAAACGGTACGAGCAACTTCAGGGCAATCGACGCATTTTCATTCAAGCCAACGAACCCGCCCAGCAAATAAGGGAAGTTATCCGGGCGCTCAATATTTCGAAGAAAGACATCAATCCCTATTCCCGTTGTCTTGTTTGCAATACCCTTATCGAACCGGTCGATAGAGAAGGGGTGCGTTACGCCATCCCTGACTATATTTGGGAGCACTGTGAAAAGTTCCGCCAATGTCGACGCTGTCGGAAAATTTATTGGGCCGGTAGTCACACCGATCGCGGCCTGAAATGGATTAAGATATTGTTTGAAGAACGATAACCTTATCTGTCACATCATGGATCCAAAATTCAAGGTGATCGCACTTGAGGGGCGTTTGAAAAGCTGTCGCAACGTCGTGACACTCGGCGTGAAAACCAATTTCTCGGAATATAGTGTTGGCGACCAGCAACGGATACGTCAAGCGGTCAAGATTTACTACCCCTCGAGCTTTTATGCAGAATTGTTCGATACCATCGGGAAAAATACATTTCCGAGCTATCATACGTATAAATTCGTGCAGGACAAAATAAAACAGTCGGCTTTGTTCGCCTTGCTTGACATCCCCCATCCCCGCACGCGGGTATATTACGGAAAGCGGCAGAAGAGAAGGATACCCGACCAATTCGGTTTTCCGTTGATAGCCAAAGTTCCGCGGGGATCGGCCTTGGGGCGGGGTGTTTATTTGATTAATAATATACAGGAACTCGACACCTATCTGGAAAGACCGCATCCGGCTTACATCCAGGAATATCAACGCATTGACCGTGACATCCGTGTGGTCGTCATCGGTAAACGGATCGCACATGCCTACTGGCGTATCAACCCGCCCCATGAATTCAGGAGCAATGTTGCTCTCGGCGGTCGAATTTCGCTTGATACAGTCCCAGAAACCGCTCTGGCATTGGCCCTACACACGGCGCGCAAATGTGGTTGGGACGATGTCGGAATTGATATCTGCCTTGGAAACGGCTGCTTCATGGTTCTTGAAGCCAATATGAAGTATGGTAAAGAAGGCTTCCGAGCAGCCGGAATCAATTACATAGAGTTGATGGAGCGAATGATCGACAATGGCGACATATGACGAACCTCATGCCGGCCCTTCACTGAGAAGCATCACTGCGGATCTCGACCGGAATGAAAAAAAGATCCTGTCTTCCGAAGCGACATTGAATTCCGCAGGGCGGCGTCGGCGCCAGGAACCGTTTCTCGAAGAAGGTTACCGACAGCCGTTTTCAATCGATACCGATCGGATCATGCATTCATTGGCCTATACCCGATACATCGATAAAACCCAAGTCTTCTACCTTATCGAAAACGATCATATTACTCACCGGGTATTGCATGTCCAATTGGTTTCAAAAATTGCCCGTACGATCGGTCGTTTTCTGAGCCTCAACGAAGATCTCATCGAAGCCATAGCACTAGGACACGATATCGGTCACATTCCGTTCGGGCACGATGGCGAACGGATAATGTCACAGATCTGCCATGATAACGGCATTGGACACTTTCACCACAACGTGCAGAGCGTGCAGTTCCTTGACCGGGTCGAGCGGAAGGGCACAGGGTGGAACCTCTGCCAACAGACACTCGACGGCATTCTGACCCACGACGGTGAGGTCCACAATATGCAGCTGATGCCGCAACGCAAGAAGGTCTTTGAAGATCTGGAGAAAGAGGCCCAATCCAAAATTAGGGATCCGGATACGCCGTTGATTCCGATGACCCTGGAGGGGTGTGTGGTCCGGATGACGGACACCATCAGCTACATCGGTCGGGATATCGAGGATGCCATTCGTTTGGGCCTTGTGCAACGTTCGGATATCCCCGAAACATGCGTCCGACGGCTCGGGAACACCAACGGCACCATCGTCTTCAATCTGGTCTCGGACGTCATCAAAAGCAGCTACCGAAAACCATACGTCACTTTCAGCCCCGAGGCCTCGGAGGCCTTGCTGGCGCTAAAGACCTTCAACCTCGAACGCATTTACATGAACCCGAAAATAAAGACCCACCTGGGCACGATAAAAATTTTGTTCGAATTGCTGTATGACAGGTACCTGACGGATCTTGAGAATAATAAAACAGCCTCGGTCATCTACACCCAGTTTCTTAAAGACATGTCCCCGGCGTACTTGGCGCAGCATACGAATTACGAGATCGTCCGGGATTTTATCGCCGGTATGACAGATCAGTACTTTCTGAGGTTGTGCCCCGAAAATATTCGGCCGAAGCCGATGGTATGGTAGCTCACTGGCCTTTCTTTGTCCGGATACCCCCAATTGGCAGCATCAGAGAGAATTTGATATGAAAATTGCTACTGCCCAGAATCGTTTCTATCGTACCCTGGGTCAGCCGACGGGTCTCAGGAGCTTTAGGGTAATGGTCAAGGAGACCGATCTTCAGATTCATTCCCAAAGTGACCTGACGGATATAGCGCTTGAACTGGTGGCTCAGTACCGCGGATTCATTGAAGGATTCATACGACGCAACCCGTTATTTCTCGACGCGTTAGTGCCCGTAGCGTTTGACGAGCCCGCTCCGGCCATCGTTCGCGACATGATAATGGCTTCATCAAAGGCGGGTGTCGGTCCGATGGCGGCTGTCGCCGGCGCCATTGCCGCAAACGTCGGACACGATCTGCTGTCTCATACCCCGCAGGTGATTGTGGAAAATGGCGGCGATGTTTTTGTCAAGACGCTCAGCCCCCTGGTGATGGGTATCCATGCGGGTTCTTCCCCGCTTAGCCTTCGCGTTGGTCTGAAGCTGGACCATGAAAAGATGCCGCTAGGTATCTGCACGTCATCAGGGACAGTGGGTCATTCAAGGAGCACGGGCAATTCCGACGCCGTATGTATCGTATCTCCCAACTGTGCTTTGGCTGACGCCGCGGCAACGGCCATCGGCAACTGCGTGCACTCGGCTGCTGACATCTCTCAGGCTATTGAATACGGGCGCACGATAGATGGGGTGACCGGTATGGTGATCATCATCGACGACCGAATCGGCTGTTGGGGCGATGTGGCGCTTGAAGCACTGTAGCCAAAAAAAGGTTGAGTTTTAAGGCCAAAGAGCATAAGCTCTTTGATTAATTCAAATTCTAGCGGATGGAGATCATTATGAAAAAGGTTAAAATGGCTGTGTGGGCTCTCATCATTGCGTTCGTTATCGTTTTGATCTACCAAAATCAGGCATTTTTTTTACAAACAAAGCAGACACTGAGCCTCGACCTGATATTCGCTGAATACAAAACACCAGAATTGGAAATCGTATATTTCAGCGGGATCTTTTTTCTGGCTGGATTGCTTATGGGATTTTACTTCCTTACCGCCCATGGCTTGAAGACACGAAAGAAGACAAAAGTCCTCAATGCTCAGGTGACCGAACAGACCGAAAAGATTGCCTCCCTTGAGACCGAACTGGACACCGTCAAAGGGGCGCCGTTGCCCGAAGCCCTACCGAACGCGGATCCGGATGCCAAAACGGTCGTTATCAATCCGGACGAATCCGCAACAAAAAAATAAAAACAGGACCGGTTTTTGAGAAATAGGCCCGTCGGCGGCACGTCCTGCCGCTATCAACTAGAGTTTGATCATCCATGAGTCCACCGAAATCCACCCCCATGATGAATCAGTATCTGTCCATCAAGGGACAGTATCCCGACGCTATTTTGTTTTACAGGATGGGTGATTTCTACGAAATGTTCTTCGATGATGCCGAAAAAGCGGCCGGTATTCTGGAAATCACATTAACATCGCGCAACAAAAAAGACGATTCACCGATCCCCATGTGCGGAGTGCCTCATAAGGCTGCCAAAGGCTATATCGCGCGTTTACTCGATGCTGGACTGAAGGTTGCCGTCTGTGACCAGGTTGAAGATCCGGCCGTCGCCAAGGGTTTGGTAAAAAGGGAAGTTGTTCGGGTGATCACACCCGGCATGCTGGTCGAAAACGAGTTCCTGGATGAAAAGACGAACAATTATATTCTGGCCGTGGTGCGCCATTCCGAGATTCTCGGATTGGCCAGTCTGGATCTGTCAACCGGCACTTTCCGTCAAACTGAAACCGATCAAATTGACCAGGTGATTGCCGAAAGCCTTAGAATATCGCCCAGTGAAATCGTGCTACCCGAATCTTTGAAAGAAGACAGAAGCTTCACCGTTTTTCTGGAAGCGATGAGAGAAAAGTCCCTATCGTTTGTGCCCGACAGTAACTTCGGTTTTCGATCTTGCCGGGAAAGACTGCTGCAGCAATTCGGTACCATTTCGCTGGAAGGATTCGGATGCGAAAATTCACGGTCCGGCGTCCGGGCGGCCGGTGCTCTGCTGGCCTACGTGCAGGAGGCACAGAAACAATCGGTGCAGCACATCAGTGGTATTGAGACCTATTTTCTTGATCAGTACCTGTGGATCGATGATCTAAGCTGCAGGAACCTCGAGCTGATAACCAACATACGGTCGGGTTCGCAGCGGGGTACCCTGCTCAATGTACTCGATCGGACGCTGACCGCCATGGGCGGACGACTGTTGAAAAAATGGTTGCGCTATCCTTCCATTGATGCCGTCGAGATCAATACGCGCCTGGATGCCGTTGCGGAGGGGAAAAAGGCTCAGGGCATTCGCAAAAAGCTGCAGAACGTTCTAAAGTCAGTTGCCGATCTGGAGCGACTTTGCAGCAAGATCACCATGGGACACTGTAATGCCAGAGATTTTTTGGCCCTGAAACGTTCACTGCAAACTTTACCGGAAATCGAGTTCCTTACCGGCCAACTCGAGGCAACACTCTTTAAACCGGGGCAAGACTGGTGTTCCCATATTGATCTGGCGGAGAGAATTGAAGCAGCGATTCGTGACGATGCACCATTGACCGTCAATGAAGGCGGGATGATAAAGACCGGCTATCACGCTGAGTTGGATGAACTGGTGCGCATCAGCCGCGACGGTAAAGGCTGGTTGACACGGCTGGAAGCACAGGAGAGGGAAACGACGGGGATCTCCGCGCTCAAGGTCCGCTTTAACAAGGTGTTCGGATATTTCATCGAAGTGCCCAAATCACGCATTGAAAAGGTCCCCCCCCATTATGTCCGCAAACAGACCCTCGTCAATGCAGAGAGATACATTACGGACGAACTTAAAAAGTTCGAAACCAAGGTCCTGAATGCCGAGGATCAACGAGCGGCTCTTGAATACGAGATATTTCAGGAGATGCGGACGAAAGTCATCCGCCTCAACAGTAATATACAGAAGACCGCCCGGTTCATTGCCCGTTTGGATTGCCTGATGAACCTGGCTGAAATTGCCGATCAGAATGGCTACTGCCGCCCGGTTATCAATGTCGACGGCTGCATAGACATTACCGATGGACGGCATCCCGTCATCGAAAAAATGATCACCGGGGAAAGATTTGTCCCCAATACCATACGGCTCGACAACGTTGAGAAGCAGGTACTGATAATAACCGGCCCAAACATGGCTGGTAAATCGACGGTGCTTCGACAAGTGGCGCTGCTCGTTTTGATGGCCCACATGGGCAGTTTTGTACCGGCCGGTAAAGCGTCGATTTGCCTGACAGACAGGATTTTCACCCGTGTCGGTGCTCTCGACAACCTGTCCCAGGGGCAGAGCACTTTCATGGTTGAGATGCAGGAAACCGCGAACATCCTAAACAGCGCCACCGGTATGAGTCTTGTGATAATGGATGAAATTGGCCGTGGGACAAGCACTTTTGACGGACTTAGCATTGCCTGGGCCGTCGCGGAGCAACTGCACGATTTGGGTGGCGGTAAGGGTGTCAAAACCCTTTTTGCAACCCATTATCACGAATTGACAGACTTGGCGCGATTTTTCCCAAGGGTGAAGAATTTCAATATTGCCGTCAAGGAATGGAATGATGAGATCATTTTTTTGCGCAAACTGGTTGAAGGGGGAACAAATCGGAGCTACGGTATCCAGGTCGCACGTCTTGCCGGTGTCCCTGATGCGGTAGTGAAAAAGGCCAAAAAAGTCCTGGCCGGGATTGAAAGCGGCAACCCATCTGTGACCTCGGCCCCAGGACTCCCCGGCGGTCGGTTGAATTCCAAGAGTGATGCGGTACAGCTGGGACTGTTCCGTGGTCCCGAAAGTGCTGTATTGGCGATGCTGAACCGTATCGATATAACACGTATGACCCCGGTTGAAGCATTGAACTGTCTTGACAGACTCTGTGAACTTGCCAAAGAAGGATCCCGATAGCTGAGATGTCGTCCGTATGAATAAAAACAATTTCACCATATTATTATGCATCACAGGATTACTGCTGTTATTGTATCCGCCATTTCTGGTAGAAGGTGCGACAAGCAGTGCCCGTGACAGGTATATCAGCGCCGAAGCCTGCTACAAAAAGCTGCGCCATGATCCGTCCAAGCAGAAATTTCGCTCTTACTGGATGAGCTGCATCGATAAATTCCAGAAGGTGTATCGCCAAGATCCTGAAGGTCCATGGGCGGCAGCCGGACTTTACATGACCGGTAACCTCTATTATCAGCTTTACAAGCAGTCGGGTCGCTCGGCCGACCGCCAGGAAGCGATCGACCACTTTGAACGAATTAAGCGGCGCTTTCCCCAAAGTAAGTATGTCGGCCGTGCCCAAAAGGCCATCGCTGCCATCCCCGTTGCGAATAACGACACCTCTACCGGTTCCGTTGCCCAGAAATCGCAGACCAAATCGGACGCCGAGACCAGAAAGCGGTTTGAAGGCGCCATGGGATGTTATGAAAATATTCGCAACACGCCCCGCCGTCAGAAATACAGGGACGCCTGGCTCACCTGTATCGAACAGTTTGACAAGACCTACCGGAACGATCCTGCCGGAGACTGGGCTGCTGCCAGCTTGTATATGACCGGCACACTCTATTACAAACTCTATAAACAATCTTTCAAAAGCGGTGACAGGCAGAATGCATTGGATAGTTTACAGCGGGTGGTCACACAATATCCAGAAGATGATTACAGCAATAGGGCTCAAGCGGCCATTCGTGAAATCAGTGGCACCGGCACTGTAGCAGTGGGTGTTCAACCAAAAATCACAGGCTCAAAAACAAAGAATTCAAAACCGGGGCACACTGCCGTCATCACCGGGATGCGTTTCTGGTCAAATCCGAATTATACGCGGCTGGTGATCGATGCCGATCAGGAAACGAAGTTTGAATACAACTTACTGAATAAAGACCCGTCGATTGATAAACCGCAGCGACTCTATGTGGATTTGCATAACAGCCGCTTGGGCACAGGGCTGGATAAAATCATCCCCATAAACGACGATTTGCTCAGGCACGCCAGGGCCGGCCAATACTCGCCGGAAATGGTGCGTGTCGTGGTCGATATCAAGTCCCTGGCCAATTTCGAGGTGTTTTCACTCAGGGAGCCTTTCCGTATCGTCATGGATATTAAAGGCGGAGTTGGTAAATCAGAAGCTCTCGATAGATCGAAAGCGGGAAAGGCCAGAGTAAAAATCGACCCGAAACGGTCAACCAGCGACATTGCCAAACAGCTTTCACTTGGTGTTCGCCGCATCGTGATCGATCCGGGGCACGGTGGCAAAGATTACGGTGCACCAGGATGCGTCAAGGGGGTCCATGAAAAGCACATTACTCTGCAGATCGCAAAACGACTTGCCGCAAAACTGAAAAGGGAACTCAAGTGCGAAGTGATTCTCACCCGCTCCAAGGACCAGTCTCTGACCCTGGAAGAACGTACCGCTTTTGCCAACACCAAAGATGCCGATCTGTTCATATCGATCCATACCAACGCCAGCAGGGATCAACGGGCTTACGGTATCTCGACCTACTTTTTAAACCTCGCTGATGACGATGAGGCCAAACGGGTAGCAGCCATGGAAAATGCCACTTCCACAAACAACATCAGCGACCTTGAGAAAATTCTTTTCTCCCTCATGCACTATTCCAAAATAAATGAATCGAGCCGTCTGGCGACGACCGTTCAGGGAACCATGACCGGTCACCTGCAACGGAAAGGGTATTCTCGAATTAAAAGCAAGGGCGTTAAACAGGCCCCTTTCTATGTCCTATTGGGTGCCCAGATGCCGTCGATTCTTGTAGAAACGTCTTTTATCAGTAATCCCCGCGAGTGCCGGCGACTGATGAATTCGAAATACCAGGATCGCATCTGTGAAGGCATTATACAGGGCATAAAGAAATACATTAAAGATACCAATCCCACAGCCTTTATCGAGGTACAACCGCTTGGGGGCACCAAAGGTTGACGACATTGGCAATCAATCGCATCATATAAAATTGGTGGGATTCCGGTTCATATTCCTCAAAATCGGTTGTTGACACCATCGGTGCCCCATCCGCCAAATTATAGCTCATGACGGAACCGCACAATCCTGTTCCGGCCGTACCGGCCATTGACCCACACTTTGCCCTGCTCTTGGGTGTTTTTGCAGTGTCGACCGGCGCAATATTTGCGCGGTTGGCAACCGAAGCGCCGGCCTTGGTGATTGCCGCTTACCGAGTCGGTCTGGCCAGTCTCGTTATCGTTCCGCTGGCCTTGTTGAAGGTGCGGCCGGAACTGCTTTCCCTATCAAGACGCGATCTGGGTCTCGCGTTATTGTCAGGGCTGTTTCTTGCGCTTCACTTCGGAACGTGGATATACTCCCTGAGTTTGACTTCCGTTGCCAACAGTGTCGTATTGGTCAACACCAATCCTCTTTGGGTCGGGTTGCTGACTCCGTTGATAACAAAAGAGCGCATGAAACCTGGCGTTATCGTTGGCATTCTTCTCAGTGTCAGTGGGGCAGTCATCATCGGAGTCGGTGATTTTACAGGCGGCGGAAAGGCATTATGGGGGGATGCTCTGGCGCTGGCAGGCAGTTTTAGTGCGGCCGGGTATTTGCTTCTAGGGCGTAGCCTGAGACGCAGGTTATCCCTGTTGGCGTATATATGTGTATGCTACGCTGGTGCCGCCATTTTTCTCTGGTCCCTGGTCCTGAGTCTGGGATTGCCGATCAGCGGTTTTTCCGACAACACCTACACCTGGTTTTTTGCCATGGCGCTGATCAGCCAGTTAATTGGGCATTCCAGTTATAACTGGGCCTTAAAATGGTTCAGTGCGAGTTTGATTGCGGTAAGTCTGCTCGGCGAACCGGTTATAAGCACACTTCTCGCTTATATCCTGTTTAACGAGGGCTTGACCGTTTTAAAACTGATCGGCGGGGGACTGATTCTGCTGGCAATTTACATCACGTCGGCCAGTGAAGGGCAGGGCGCTGATGTCGCGAGAGGCAACGGCAGGTTTTCGATTTGACAAAACCGTTACATTTCATTATCCATTTTAATTCAAGAACACACGCTTGTCCCGTATAATGGTTGTAGAATAAAACGTTCCGCTAGTCGAACGTTTTATTCTACAACCACTTATTCCACCCGACTGTATTTCGGAATCTAATTTTATAAAGCGGTATAAACAGATAAGCAAGTCCATTATTAAGATATAATTGGAGGTATCCATGGGATTCAGCAGCATTATCGTGGCGATCGATTCCGGGATCGCAACCATTACTTTCAATCGACCCAAAGCTCTGAACGCATTAAACAACACGCTGCTTTCGGAGTTCGATCAGGCACTTGATGAGATCGCGGGGGATGAATCCATCCGGGCGATAGTTCTGACAGGTGCCGGCGAGAAAGCATTTATCGCCGGGGCCGATATCACCGAACTGGCAACGTTCAATACGCTCCAAGCCAAAACTTTTTCACAAGCTGGCCACAAGGTTATCAACCGCCTGCAGGCGCTTCCGATCCCTGTCATTGCAGCGGTCAACGGATATGCCCTCGGCGGCGGAACAGAAACGGCCTTGGCCTGTGACTTCATCTATGCGTCTACCAATGCGATGTTCGGTCTGCCCGAGATCAGTCTGGGTCTCATTCCCGGTTTCGGAGGAACCCAACGCCTACCGAGACTGATCGGCAGGAACCGCGCCAAGGAGATGATATTCACGGGTAAAATGATTAGCGCGGAGGAAGCGGAGAAAATCGGTCTTGTCAATCGCGTCTGTCGTCCCGAAGTCTTGATGGAAGAGGTGCTTAAAACGGCACAATCGATAGCCACTAGAGGGAAAGTGTCGTTGCGTGCGGCTAAGGAAGCGGTTAACGCCGGCGTCGATACCGACCTTGTCACCGGGTGCCGCATCGAAATCGATGCCTTCGCCATATGTATGGCCAGCGAAGATGCCAGAGAAGGCACCCGCGCTTTCCTCGAAAAGAGGCCCCCGCAGTTTAAAGGGCCGCTGAAGTGAATTTCCTAAGTGAGGTTATAGACCTCACTGACCCCGTTGCAACATGTCATTAAACTGTGCCGTTCATCCCAACGGAAAATGCTAACTGCCAAAAGCAGGTTGATGTGAATCAGGTGTCCCAAAACAGAGCGCGGTTACAGGTCGCATGGGGGGTAGCGCTCGTGCTGGCGGGCGTCGGTGTTATCTACCGGATTCCACAAGTAATGCCAAAGATTACCCAGATCGAACAGTTTGCCGCCGCCTCCGGGTTCGTCTATTTTTGCTTTTACATGATGGCTGTGATTCTGATCACGGGTGGCGGGAAAAAGATTTATACCCATTTAAAAATCCTGACCAAAAAGAATTCGGATTACCGTTCATAACGCCAAGTTGTCTGGCCTGAATCCGCCGGCATGATCTGGTCAGCATCTCATTTCAATTGTTCTCCGGCAGTTTCGGGCAGTGACGTTGTGGTTTCGGAGCATGCGCTCACCGCATTTGAACCCGCTGGTACTCGCTTTCATCTTGACCCTCCCGGATACGAAAGCTATCGTTTTTCGTGTGCAGAACGAAAACGCGTTTCACGTTCATGTTGCACCAGAACAGCGAAACATTCCATTTCCAGCGGAATCCGGTTAAAGTAAAGAATATGACATCCCGAAAAGGAAAAATCGTCCTCATGGGCTCCGGGGAACTCACGGCCACTATGGTTGAAGTTCACAAGGACCAATTGAACATGTTCGGGGCGCTGCCAAAAGCAGTTTTCCTTGACACGCCAGCCGGTTTTCAGCTCAATGTTGAACAGATTTGCCGCCGGGCAATTGACTATTTCAAGAATCGTGTCGGTTATCCCCTGACCATCGCTTCTTTCAAATCGGCGCAAGATAGCACCGCTTACGAGGCTGAATCGGCCTACCATCAGCTGCGCGAAGCCGATTTCATTCTGATGGGGCCCGGTAGCCCGACGTATGCCGTACGCCAGCTTCAGGCAACACCGATTCCGGACATTCTGATCGATAAGGTTCGCAGCGGCGGTTGCTTGGTAGCGGCCAGTGCGGCCGCCCTCACGATGGGACGCATGACGCTACCGGTCTATGAAATCTACAAGGTCGGCCAGGACCTGCACTGGATGCAGGGGATGGACATACTCGGTGCTTTGGGTTTCAACTTGGTTGTTGTGCCCCACTGGAACAATGCCGAAGGGGGAACCCATGACACCCGATTCTGCTTCATGGGTAAAGTACGATTTGATCATTTAGCAGCAATGCTACCGGAAGATGTGGCGATCATCGGCATCGATGAACACACCGCATGCATCATTGATCTTGAAACGGGTGAAGCCGGGGTCCGTGGGATCGGAAGTGTATTACTGCGGCATGGCAACCGCGAAATGATCTTCGAGAAGGGAGATCGATTTTCGATAGATGCTTTCAAGGGGAAGTTGATTGATACCGAGCGGGTACAAACACCGGCGGACAACCCACAGACACAGCGGATGGATACCGAAGGTTCGAATTCTCGGTTTTGGAAAACCATTCATTCTCTCCGGGAATCGTTTCTTTCCGGCATCGAACACTACGATGCCAAGACGATCGTCAACGCTCTGTTGGAACTCGACCGGACCCTTTGGCGGGCCCAGGCGGATTTGGAAAACGAAGAATTCATTATCCAGGGTAGGGAAACCCTCCGAGATTTGATCGTTCTACTCGGCCCGGCACTCAAAACAAGGTCTGCGGACCCGGCGGCCACCTTGACGCCGATGATCGACGAATTGATCGGGTTGCGAAACACCTTCCGGCAAAAAAGGCAATGGGCGGCGGCGGATGCTGTACGCACCAGCCTGGAACGTATCGGATTGGTCATCGAAGATACACCGGAGGGTGTCCGTTGGCGATCGGTTTTCTCGGAATCAAACCGGCCCTAAAGAGGTATTCAGAAAATGTTCAATCGTCCATCATTAAAGGTGTTGATTGTCGCTGAAGACAACGGGACTGAATGTGCGCCATTGTTGAGCTACTTGAAAAGCATGGCGCATGTCCGCGTGTCCACCCATTCTGAATTGCCAAGGGAACTGAGCGATGCGAACGTCGTTGTGACCGTCGGAAAGGCGTTAAACCAGACCGGGCAAAAATTGCTCGAGGATTATGTTCGGGCCGGCGGCGGTTGGTTGCTATTGAGCCCGGATGGTGAAAACCCTCTGCCCGACATCTTTGGGGTGCGTATTGGACCGCCAGGTCCTGAAACGGAATTGCGGGTACTTTTCAGTAACCCTGAACACCCGTTAGCCGCGCGTCTTCCAGATGCCGTATACCTCCCTGGCATTCACCGTCCCGTGGATGGCCTGAAAGACGATATGGACGTCCTGCTTTATGCCGACTGGAATTACAGTCACAATCCGGTGCTGGTGTGTCGGAAGTCAGGAAATGGCAAGGTGGCGGTGTCCACAATGGCCGCATACGAGCATCCCACATTTCAGCAGATCCTCTATCGGTTGATACGTGATTTGGCAGGCACTGTCGGCACGAAGAACACTCTGGGAATCGGCATTCTCGGGTATGCGCCATCGGTCGGACAACTCCACGGGTTTGGTGTGGAGAACACGCCCGGTTTAGCTCTGAAGGCAATCTGCGATTTGAACCCCCAACGGCGGGAACAAGCGCTTAAGGATTTTGCAGAGCTCAAAATTTACGAATCCGCCGAAACCCTTGCAAACGATCCCAAAGTGGACCTTGTCATCGTGGCCACACCGCCCAATACGCATGCCGCCCTGTCGCTTCAGATGATGGCGTCAGGCAAGCATGTCGTGTGTGAAAAACCGCTGGCCTTCAACCGGAAGGAAACGGATGCGATGGAACGGATGGCCGATTCCGGCAACCTGCATCTCAGTTGCCACCAGAACCGGCGTTGGGACGTTGATTACCTTTCCATCAAAAAAGCGTTGGCAGAGGGCCTGATCGGTGACCTTTTTTACATGGAGACTTTCGTCGGGGGGTTTTCGCATCCCTGCGGCTATTGGCACTCCCACGCCCCGATATCGGGTGGAACAGCCTATGATTGGGGCGCTCATTACCTCGACTGGATGGTCAGCCTGATTCCGGAACCAGTGGCTTCGGTCAGTGCGACCCGCCACAAACGCGTTTGGCAGGATGTCACCAATGCCGATCAGGAACGGATTCTCATCCGATTTGCCAGTGGGAAGGAGGCCGAGTTTATGCATTCGGACATTGCGGCCGTACGCAAGCCCAAATGGTACCTATTGGGAACAAAAGGGGCAATCCTTGGCCGTTGGCGCGATGTGAGGGCCTATAGCACTGATCCGCTTCTCTATTACCACCAAGACGACATTCCGGCCACCGAGATGACACCGGAACTTTTGCTGTACCGCCGTCATTCTTCCGGCCAAATCGTTCCTCAGGACATGGCGCAACCGCAACGACAACACTATCTTTTTCACCGCAACATTGCCGATCATTTGCTAATGGGCGAACCGATCGTTGCACCGTTAGAGGATTCTGTAAGGGTGGTGGCGATTCTGGAGGCCGCGGCCAAATCGGCTCAAGCAGGGGGACGGCTGGAGGTGGTCGATGGCTGAACCCATCCGCTGGGGTGTTATGGGCAATGCAACCATCGCCCGTGTGTGCGTTATCCCGGCGATTCAAAAGTCGCGTAACGGAATCGTTCGCGCCCTGGCATCGCGGACGCCGGAGACCGCCCGGGAGGTCACCCGAAAAAACGGGATACCCTGTCTGTATGACAATTACGACGCCTTGCTGACAGATCCAAATATCGATGCTGTTTACATTCCACTGCCGAATCACTTACATCGGCCCTGGACGTTGAAATGCCTTGCAGCGGGCAAACCGGTCATGTGTGAAAAGCCGTTGGCCTGCAACGCCCGGGAAGTCGAGGAAATGGCCCATGCCGCCGCGGCGTCAAACCTGCTGCTCATGGAGGCGTTGATGTATCGCTTTCATCCCCGCAGCCGGCGTATCAAACAGTTGGTCAGCGATGAGAGCCTCGGTGCCCCTCGCCTGGTGCGAGCGGCATTCTGTTATCGCATGGAAAGCGATGTGATGGAAGAGGGGTCGAATTTTCGGCTCAAGGCCGAAACCGGTGGCGGCGCGCTGCTGGACGTCGGTTGCTACGGCGTCAGCGTGGCCCGATGGGTATTCGGCGACGAACCGTCCCATGTACAGGCCCAAGCGGTATTCAATTCTTCGGGAGTGGACATTCATTTGGTTGGGAACCTGGTTTTTCCCAATAGTGGTTTGGCAAGTATAGAGGTCAGTTTCGATTCGGCGCTTCAGCAAACATACAGCATCATTGGCCGCGATGGGGCCATTGAACTCCCTCACGATGCTTTTATCCCCTGGGAAAAAGACGCGCTTTACCGGTTGCGTGCTGCAACCGAAGAGGTCGGTCAAGCGGTCACCGTCGCCGGTGCCGATGAATACCAGCTGATGGTCGAACATTTTGCGGATGTTGTCAGGGGGCTTGCTGAACCGGAATGTCCCCTCACAGACAGCATCGCCAACATGCGTGTATTGGACGCGCTGGCAGAAGCGGCAAGAAGCGGTCGCACTGTTGCAGTGCATCAGACCGTGAAGTGAACGCTTCGCCATTTCGGGACTGAATTCAACCGCACGTCAGAAAAGTGAAGCGCGCTCCGATTCCGCTCGTCCATAATTTTATTTTTAAAGACCATAACTGAAAATTGCCCATTGAAACACAATCTGTATCGGGTCACGGAAGAAACGATCACCAGCCTTGCTGGACTTTGGAACAGTCCTGGCAACCGTGTGAACTGGCATTGCCTGTTTGTATCACCGCCTTGGCTAAAAGCCTGGATAGACAGCTTTGGCACCAGATCGACGCCTTATCTGAGAGCAATAAGATCTGAAGATAGTTTGGTCGGCGTCGTGCCGTTAATTCTGAATAACGATCACAGTTCCGCCGCATTCGCCGGGGATACATCGGTTTGTGATTATCTGGATTTTGTGATTGTACCCGGCAGAGAAAAGGAATTCTTTGCATGCATGGTACGGGATCTTCGGAGACAAAAAGTCAAATCTTTGGTCCTGGAACACGTCCGGTCAGACTCGTCCATTCTAACGGTTTTTAAGGACATGGCCGTGCACCTGGGATGCCGGTTCACATTCCAACCTCAGGATGTGAGCCTGGCCCTTAAGCTTCCTAATACGTGGGAGAAATATCTCTTGCAGTTGCCGGGAAAACAACGGCATGAAATCCGGCGAAAACTTAGACGATTGCACGATGCCGGCACCGTTTCATACCTATTGGCCGAGAGTCCTGCCGATACCGATAGGGTAATGGACACCTTTCTAAATTTCTTCCAACAAAATCAAGCGAAAAAAGCCGCTTTCATGACCCAACGCATGGCCGTTTTTTTCCGTGCAATTGCAAAAAGTTTAGCAGAAGCTGGCATACTCAAACTTTTTACTCTCCGGATCGATGGGGTTTCTGCTGCGGTGGTGATGTGTTTCGATTTCCGATCAACCCGCTACCTCTACAACAACGCTTATGATCTACAATTCAGCCAATTGAGTGTCGGACTTATGAGTAAGGTCCTCAGTCTCAAGGACGGCATTCAATCCGGGCTGATAACGTATGATTTCCTGAAAGGCGGCGAAATCTACAAGATAAGGTTGGGAGGAAGACCGCTCCAGCTGTATAATTGCAGGATCGATCTGGATTGACCATGCCATGGCCGGACGAAAACTGAAAAAGGATCTTTCATTGACGAAAAATTCCCTCAGAATCGCCATGCTCAGCGTCCACTCCAGTCCGATCGGAAAATTGGGCACCCGCGATACGGGCGGCATGAGTGTTTATATCCGGGATGTTGCACGGGAGTTGGGGCAATTGGGACACGCCGTAGATATCTACACTGCTCGCCCAGGCGGCTCCGGCGAGGCGATCATGTCACTTGGGCAGAATGTCAATCTGATTCAATTGACCAGCGGGAACGGACGCCATACATCAGAGGCATTCTATCGACAGGTGCCGAAATTTTTTCAGGAGTTGGACGCTTTTCGGAACCAACACGCGATCGATTACGATTTGATACACAGCCACTACTGGTTGTCCGGATGCCTCGGCAAGATGGCGCAGGAACGCTGGGAGCGACCGCATGTGATTAACTTTCACACATTGGCGGCTGTGAAAAACAGCATCGGAATTGGAAAGCTGGAGCCGGCTATTCGTCTCACAACCGAGCGGCAACAGGTTCGCGAATGTCATCGGATCATTTCCGCAACAGAAAGAGAGAGGGAACAACTCAACCGCTTCTATGATGCCGCACCGGAAAAGGTGGCTATCGTCCCATGCGGTGTCAATCTGAAAGTATTTCGACCGATGGGCACGGCGGCCGCTCGACATGAGCTCGGTTATGCATGCGGGGATTCGATCTTGCTCTATGTCGGTCGATTCGAACCCCTCAAGGGCATCGACCGGCTGTTAGAGGCCACGGCCGTTTTGAAGCGGCGGAAAAACGTCCAAGTGATCATCGTCGGTGGAGACGGGCCCCGAACTGCTGAAGAAAGACGCTTACGCAAGGTGGTCCGTGATTTAGGATTGCAGAATCATGTAAAATTTGTGGGGCGGGTTGAACAGCGTCATCTGCCGATCTATTACAGTGCTGCAGACGCACTGGTGGTCCCCTCCCACTATGAAAGCTTCGGTCTGGTTGCCCTCGAATCTCTTGCCTGTGGAACGCCAGTAGTGGCCACACCGGTGGGTGCTGTCGATAATATTCTCAAAGAGGGCTGCACCGGATTCGTGGTGAAGGCGGATAATTCTCAATCCCTTGCGGCGGGTATAGGAAGACTCCTCTTTACACCCGAAACCGAAAAAACACTTTTAGGCCGCGATGAGATTCGTGAAACGATCCGGCATTACGGTTGGTCGGCCATCGCCGCGACGCTATCAGAAGAATACACACGCATCTGCAATTCAGGAGGTATGACATGAGAGAGGAAACGGGTGAAACCGATGCTGTGGTTATATCGCCCCATCCGGATGATGTGGAATTCGGGGCTGCTGGAACGGTTGCGCGCTGGACCAGGTCCGGCAAACGTGTGGTGTATGTCGTGTGCACGACGGGAGACAAAGGAACCACTGATCGCAGGTTGTCCCCTCGAGATCTGACTGAAATTCGGAAACAAGAACAAAAAGCCGCTGCCGCTCTCCTGGGTATCGAACGGGTCGAATTTCTCGGATTTCCCGATCAGGGGTTGGAAGACACGCCGGAATTCCGCAAAGAAATTGTCCGGATGATTCGAAAATACCGTCCCCGGACAGTGGTGACCTCAGATCCGTACCGTCGATACATCTGGCACCGCGACCACCGGATTACCGGGCAGGTGGTGATGGACGCTGTTTTTCCATACGCCAGGGATCATCTGGCCTACCCGGAACTGTTGGCTGAAGGATTGGAACCCCACAAAGTTCGGAAATTGCTTTTCTGGGCCGCCGAAGACGTTAACTACCGGTCCGATATCACGGATACCTTCAAAGTCAAACTTGCCGCGCTGCGATGTCATGCCAGCCAGGTCATAGAACTCGGTATTGCCGACTTAGAAGAATGGATGCGGCGGCGTTGCCGCGAGATGGCCGAAGGCGAGCTCTTCGAATTGGCTGAAGCCTTTCACCGTGTCATTCTTCCTTCCTGAATATCATGATGTTAAACCGTCGGACCCGCCGCTCTTCTGAACTTTTGCACCTGCTCCCGATAATAGGCGGGGTTGTCCCGCGCCAACCGCTGGGCTTGAACCGCCGCTTCAAGTGCTTTGGAATACATGCCGTTGATGTAATAGGCTTCGGCCAGTGTGTCGAGGATGTGAGGTTCCTGAATGATGGCGGCAGCCGCTTTGGCCAGGGTCAAGGCCCGCTCCGGATGACGAAATCGGGCATCCTCCGCCGTTGCATACAGCCAGGCCAAGTTGTTGAGGACATGGGGGTTGTCAGGCTTGAGCTTCAGGGATGTTTCGTAAGCCTGCCGTACCCCTTCATAGTTGCCGCTTTCGAAGTACAGATCGCCGAGGGTTTTGTATAAGTTGGGGTTGAGAGGGTGTTTTTCGATCTCCCGCAGAATGATTTTTTCGAAGAAATGCTTGCTCAGCTGCCTTCCGGTTTCACCAAAATTGAGCGAATACCCGACACCCCCCACCAGGACAAGGCCGGCAATAAACATCACGATGCTTTTTTTGACTTTGCGATCGTGGCGTCTGATAGCGGAGCGATTGGCTTCGCAATCGGTCAAATATCCGATGCGCTCTGAAATGCTGAAGTGATGCCAGTTGGGGCGGTCCGGCGGCTGTCCGCTGGTGAGGGCGATTTTTTCCAGAGTTGTGATGAGCGGCCGTGCGGTGTCAAACAGGGCATATACGTAGCCGTCCGCCTGGCGCTCGAAATGACGCATGAAGTATCCGAATAAAAAACGAAAATATATTAAAAAGATGAATACCATGCTGACGCTCAGAAAAATTGAGGTCATGGTCACTGGGTTAAAACCGAATCGGGTGAAAAATTCAAATATCGGTTCGGCATAGATCACGGCAAAGACGATCAGGTCATAGGTGGCGTACGTGATGATCATAAAGCCGGCAAAAAAGACCAAATAAAAGACGAGATGGTGGCGTTTGATGTGGCCGATTTCGTGTGCAATGACCGCATCGATCTCATCCGGCTCCAATTGCCGCAGGAGTGCATGGGTCACAAGGATGTAGCGAAACTGCTTTACAAGGCCCATGACACCGGCGGTTATCATGCGCCCGCCAAAGATTGGCCAGTAAAGTATATTGTTGTACTCGAGTCCCGCCCTGCGGCAAAGTGATTCGATCCTTTCGCGGATCGTACTGTCCTCCATGGGCCGACAGCGCCAGAATTTCTGGATCATTGCCGGCCCGATCACGGCCACGATGACCAGAAAAAAAAGGAAGTATATAACCGACCCTTCCGTTGTCGTCAGCAGTTTCTGCAGCCCGGTGAAGGGCAGGGCATTGATGAGATCGGTGATGCCCGAAAGGACCAGCCACGGAAGCAGGACCGGTATCGAAAAGGAGATCTGGGACCACACGTAGGCCGAGCGTGATATGTCCGCGGCATAGAAGTGCCGGTAGGTGCTCATAGGCGCAGGTCCAGACGATGGCCAGAGAGGATATGAACAGTGCCAGAAACAATAAGGCCATAAAGGTCGGCATATTGGAAAAAACCGGCAGCGGGGCTAGGAATGAAGGCAGATTCAATCCGTAGATATCGATTGCAAAGAGAACGATCGCCAGAATCGACAGCCGGGTGAGGAGGGTGTTAAACCCGTGGTCGAGGCGGACAAAATTTTCGCTGTTAGTGCGGCGTATCAAACGCCTGAACAGGACCCAACACAAGTAAGCAAACAGAAGATGCAAACCGATAAAGTAAAAGGCCGTATCGAGCGGTGAAAAATTGGTCTCCGCCAAAGGTTGATAGGTGGAATATATGAGCAGAACGATGATAAAGTAGATAAAATTCGCAAACATGGTATCAGTTAATAAGACGAGGTCAAGAAACGGTTCAATCGCAGGGCAGCCCGGCGGTGGTTACTGGGTGCGGATTTACATGTATGAAAACCGCTTTCGTCACTTATCCGGAGGCCCGCGACAGGCGGTTTGTAAAATCTCTCTTTTTCACTGTAAATGCAGCCGCAATAGGGTTGGCGATACATTCCCATCCGCCTGGATTCATCCACACCCGCTTTCCAACCCAATCGAAAATCGTAGTAGTAAAAAGGGACGCCGACAGATTCACCCACGGCTTCGCCGACCGATCGGATCAGTTCATGATTCTGAAACTTGCTGTAGAGCAGTGTCGTGGTAAACCCGTCGGATCGGCTGCGCCTGGCCAAAAGCGCCGTAGAACGCAAGCGGTCATGGTAGCAATACGCACAGCGATTGGCCTCCCGGTGAGTCACGCTGCGCAGAAATTCTTCCAACGCGTACCCCTTCTGGTAAATGACCTTGAGGTCGATCTGATCCGCGTAGTTTTCGAGGGTCTCCTGGCGTCTGAGGCACTCCGTGTAGGGATGGATGTTGTGCCGGTAGAAAAACCCCGTGATATCGGCGGCGTCCTGTCGCAGAACCCGGATGGGGTATATGGCACACGGTCCGCAGCAGATGTGAAGCATCAATTTCATTGTCTTTCTCCAAAGATGGCGGTTCCGATGCGCACAAGGGTGGCGCCTTCTTCGATGGCCACCTCGAAATCGCCGGTCATACCCATGGAAAGCTCCGCCATAGATACGTTGTCAATCTGCATGCCTGCAATCCGGTCGCGTAACTGCCGCAATGCCCTGAAGTATGGTTTTACCTTATCGGGGGCGTTGAAGAACGGCGGCATGGTCATAAGGCCGCGTACCGACAGGTTGGAGAGTTGGCTGACATTTCGGACCAGCGCGGGCGCCTCGTCTTCGGTCGTCCCGGATTTGCTGGCTTCCTGTGCAATGTTGACCTGGATCAACACCGGCTGAACCTTGTTGCGTTTCCGCGCCTGCTTGTCTATTTCCCTGGCCAGCTTGAGGGAATCGACGGAATGGATGAGTTCGAAAAGTCCGGCGGCATACTTGGCTTTGTTGGATTGGAGATGGCCGATAAAGTGCCAGGATACCGCGTAGGAAGCGAGGGCATCGATTTTTTCCCGGGCTTCCTGAACATAATTCTCGCCGAAAAGGGTCACACCGGCATCGATGGCCTCTTTGACACCGCTGGTCGGTATGGTTTTACTGACAGCCACCAGTTTAACGGTTGCAGGGTCGCGATCACAACGGATCGCCGCCCGCCGGATACGCTCTTGGATCTGTAATAGATTTTCTTTAATCACGGATGGACACCTGAAAGTTTGCGGTTATCGTCGATATTGATTTTAAATCCAATGACTTTTTCCTCTGATTAAAAGCTCGATGACCTCACAGACCGGCAGTCCGACCACGTTGGTGTAGGAACCGCTGATGCTTTTAACCAGAAATGTGCCCAGACCCTGGATGGCATAGGCACCGGCTTTGTCAAAAGGTTCGCGGGTGTGGATATACCAGTTGATCTCGTCGGCGGTCAAATTTTTAAACTGTACATCCGTTTTGGCCACATCCGAGAACTGACGATTTTGAGATCGGCAGCAGACGCAGTAGCCCGTATAGACCTGGTGGATTCGCCCGCTCAAGTGCCGAAGCATGTCCCGGGCTTCACCTTCCGACCCCGGCTTACCTAAAACGGCGTTGTCGATCGATACGATCGTGTCGGCCCCGATAATCCAGTTTTTCGGATATGTTGATGCGATTTCAATGGCTTTGGCCTCGGCGAGTTTTTTGACGTAATTCCGATGGATCGGACACTGGGATAGTGCTTTCATCGAAATGGCTGGGTACAACCGAAAACGTCAGGCCGGCCTGCTCCAGCAGGTAGCGCCGCCGTGGGGATTTGGAGGCCAGTATAATCAGCGGTTCTGTATTGGAAGACGGCATACGGCACCACATATCAGAAGTCCCTGTATTTGACAAGATTCGGGACGAGTCGCCAAAGCTTCCGTGGCCCTGCCTTTTGACCGAAATCTCGACTCGCGTTTCAAAGTGCCTTGACCCTGAAAGTCTCCATTTGGTGAAACTCCGGATAGAGCTTATTTGCAAGCAGAATGTGAGGAAATACGACATTATTCGACAAGGGCATGCATCCCGAGGGTAGCGCCGGTGCCAGGGTGATGCCGGCGGAAGGCCTTTTCACTTGCATTCCGGTAGTGTTTTGGGTTAATTCCATCATGCCGCCGGTTCACCCGGCGGCCACCATATGCCAGTTGCCCGGGTGGCGGAACAGGTAGACGCAAGGGACTTAAAATCCCTCGGTACATAGTGCCGTGCCGGTTCAATTCCGGCCCCGGGCACCATTACAGTTGCTGTCGATAACCTTAATTTTTATCCTTTCTGCGCTAATGGTTCTTTGCTGACCTGAGCGTCTTCTCGTTGTCCTCACCCCGAACCTCATATACACAGTGATGTTAAGCGCCTCTTGACAGTGCCGCTATTACCTCGGTGCTTTCTGGGCTCTCGAGGGTTCAATTCCCTTTACCTTGGATGAAAAAACAAAACGTTTCCGGACTGGAACGACCCTGCAACCTTCCTGATCATGATTTCTTTCAAAAAAATCGATCAAGTGATAGAATAGGGCACGAGTTCGACGATATTTCAGGAAAATTTTCAACCAAGCAAAGTGAAGGCGTAAGGTCAATTAAGAACCGAATGATTTTCCAATGGAAACAAGGTCAAGGAGGACAAGATGGGAACACTAGTGCACGTATTGAATGCTAAGCGGTTCTTTATCGCATGGTTTGCCTTTCTCGTAAGTTTTGTAACCATCATTGGTTGTGGCGGGGGAGGGGGAGGGGGTAACAGCGTTGCTATTGGACCGGTTCCGATAACCTACGCAGGCATAACATCTCAAGCACCCATAACAGCCGCCAACGCCGTCGATTTGGCGACAGAATCCTTAATTGGGGCCCAAACAGGCAGTGTCTTTTCTCTGGGTGTGGGAGCCGAAATGCCGTCAAATGGCTTGGACGAGGCCCTGTTCGTATATCGTTTCCCCGCAATTTTGCACGGTGTTGCTGCAAACATTGATTTTTCCGAAAAATCAGCGGTTGCTGCGTTGGTAACCGAAAGCGATACCATTATCGGATCTTGCGGCGGCTCCGTCAGCTATACCCTGTCCGTAGAAGACACCACCGGAGTTTTTTCAGGATCCTTCGTTTTTACCCAATACTGTGACGGAGGAATCGTCATCTCGGGGCCCGTTGCCGTTGATGGGTCTGTCTCCTCTGATCACGAGTGAAATTGAAGTCATCCATTTTAACTTCAACAACGTCAGTTCGGGAGATATTACACTATCGGGCGATGTGGCAACCGATCAGACAGGAATGCCAGTTATTATCACCATGGATTTTCGTGTCAGAGATAATGTGACGGGCAAGGTGTTTTGGGTCAACGATTACTCGCTCAGCATCACCGAGACCAGTGCGACCGAAATCGAAGTGGACCTAACGGGAACCTACTATCACCACGACTTTGGTTACATAACGATTGCGACACCCGTTACCGATCCTTTAGTGATAGACGATACGTTGTCGCCCTGGCCCAAAGACGGGATCATTATATATGAAGGGGAGGGCAACACCAGTGCCCAACTCACCGTCATCGACCAGGTCAGCTACAGGGTCGTTGCGGACACTGATGGCGATGGCTCGCGCGATAATTATGATTCCGGAGATTTGTTATGGGCTGATTTATAATATCGACCGGCGGTAGCCATTCGGAAAGGACGTCCCACACAACCGGGGTGACCCGGAACCGGTATTCGTTTCACCGGCTACGGGTTTTCACCCACTCGAATGGGGGATATAACCCATAGCCGAATTCGACAGTCATTTCGCGTTTAATTCATTTGGTTATAATTACAGAGATTTATATTGTCTTTTCTTTTATTGGAGTAACGGCACAATCTTTGCTTTGTTAAAAGACCGGATGCTTGCGACAACGGATATCGTTTGCTTCTGGAAAGACAGTACCGAAAGGTGAACGATTGGTGGGTGCCCATCGACTATCCTGGCATGGGCATCGGCTTGATTTGAATATCACGGCAATTATGAGCGGAAAATAGCGTTATGGCCTACTTTATTTTTATCACATCTTTATTTCTGGCAGCGGTTGTGTTGGGACTGGCCATAATCCGGCCGCAGTTGAAACGCAACGCAAACCCTACAACCTTGAGAGAAAAAAACAGGAACAGGGGCAGGACCCAAATGAAAGCGAAGGGCAGTTATGTCATTATCGATTGATCCGTAATTCAGTCGGCAGGATTGTGCATTGGACTCGATTTTTCCTTTGATTTTTCCTGCAGGCCTGAAAGAGCGGCAACAAGCGTCTACCAGCCTGTGGCTCTGGCCATGAAAAGAAATTCATAGGCCAGCCGTAGGTTGTCGACATGCAGTTGATAGAACCGCTGCTTTTCTCCACCCTCAACGAGTTCCGTTACGACCTCCTTCAGTTCAAGCGCCTTCATCGACTTCATCATCACTTGAAGAATTCGGTCTTCGTCACCGTGCAGCAGCACCCACCCAGGTTTACCGGCAGCCCAACCATAGGGGCTATCTTTCACAATTTGCATGACCGCTTTTTAAACCCTTAGGGGTGGGTCTGGCAATGAATTTTTGGGTAATTTTTAGATTTTTTTTCCGGGCCTTACTGAATTCACGCGAGGTTGCCTCGGCATGCCTTGAATCAGGCGACGAGTACGTTTAGAATGGCGCGTCGAACAAAAAACAAACATTGCAATGAAATCAGTCCTCTTGAGCCGTTTCCATACCTCCTGGGATCACCTTCAGGCCATCCGATCTTGAGTCTGGTCGGCCACCCATGCGGGCATAACAAGCGCCCACACCATAGTTGTGCATGACGACAGGAGCTACGATTTCTTCAGCCCACTTCACTTCGGCCCGAAAAACCTTGGCGTGCATCGTCTCGGGTAAGTTTTCTACCTTAACGCTGAGCTCGCTGCCGTTTTTAAGGGGGGCATCGCATTCGAAATAAATACCCTCCGAATTGAAATTGTACAGTATACCGGTAAGAACTCGGCCGGTATTCGAATCCTCTATGGTCACCCAAGATTCCCAGGAAATTCTTTTCATACGTCTGCGATCTCTATTTTTCGACAAACAAGGCCTCCTCTAACAAACGCAGAGATATCGCAATTATAAGGTCTTAAATTTAAACTATTTACGACAAGCGACGCTTTTCTGGGCGAAACGGCGCGAATTTAAACGTTCGGGCAGATAATTACAAGATCCAATGCAAGATTCATGCAAATTGTATAGCAATATTAAGTACCTTGATTTAAATAGAAACTCAGAACACAGACCTTCAGATTTCGTGTAGAGTTAGAAATATTTTCCGCAATTTTGGGTAAATCATTTCACATAAGGATAGCGATGCACCTCCACCGTTGCGTTCCGTATACAAGGCGTTAAACAGGTACCCAGTCAATCCGAATCGACAAGTTGCAGTTTGTCCCTTTTTTTATTCAGCGGATGATGTTATAATTTTGACTAGCGTATTGGGTCAGCGGTTATAGCGATTTCGGGCCTTTGCAGTTGGCATCCATTCAGAAAGAGGGGCAGTTATGAAAAGAGAGGCAAATAGTTCTTCTGAGGATAGAAGATCAGAGCCCCGAATGGACGTTGAGCGTTTCCATAGTGTTGAAATCAACCTCGGAGCACCGTTACCCATTTATCAGTTCAACCTCAGGGATATGTCCGATAACGGTGTCTGCATCTTGGTGAAAGAGGATTCTCCAATTTTAGAGCATATAAAAGTCGGGCAGGAGTTAGACCTTAAATATTATGCCCTGGACGAATCCAAAGCCAATACAACCAGGCAGCTTAAAACCACAATCCGCCACGTCACAAAAGGCAAGCCGGGCCATTTTAGCGGACATTTTATGATCGGTGTCTCATTCGTCGAATGAGCCTTATTGCCAGGGATAAAATCCAGGCAATTCATCCAGAAGCGATAAGGACCTAACGCATCGATTAGCCATTATTAAACTGAATAACCGGGTAACCTTCACCTACCGGGGGGCGCCGAATCACCCAGAGGGAGTAACGGTTTTCATCAGCCCCGTAAACGCCACCCTGCGTTCACGTTTTTTTCTGATTGAACAGTTTACAATGCCCCGGCGATCGAAGCCACTTCGACGGATTAATCGACGCCTTTCGGGAATGTGGGGTAACGCGGGCGCTTTTCTGCGATCCAATAGCTTTCGCCGGCCTCCCATATCTGTTAACGATAATAGCCCCTTCAAAATCTGCACTTTAATTTTCCGTGTCTTTACTCCACCCATTTTTCAGCCTTGATAGCAAGGGTTTCAAATTGTTGATTGTGGCACTCTTGTGACGTTATCGAAATGATACTCATTAACCATCGTGAGCGCTATGTTTCTATTTTTTATCGATTTTCTGTACCACCATCCACTGCCCAAGAAAAGGAAATTTTTACCATGCCGAAATATATTGAAGTGACAGCTGCCATCATGGAAAAAAAAGGCAAAATTTTGATTGCCAAAAGAAAAGTCGGCAGTCATCTGGCTGGAAAGTGGGAATTCCCCGGTGGCAAGGTTGAGCCTGGAGAATCCCCTCAAGAATGTCTACAAAGAGAGTTACAAGAAGAACTTGCTATACATGTTCAGGTGGAAAAGTTTCTAGGGGTGAACATACATCACTACAGTCACCTATCGATAATGCTATTAGCCTACCACGTTTTATGGAAAGCCGGCGACTTCCGGGTCAAGGCCCACGATTGCATCAAGTGGGTTTCGATTGCCCGATTGGACGAATACGATTTTGCGCCCGCCGATGTCCCTTTTGTTGAGAAATTGAAAACCGGGGAAATTGAATTACGGTAGTACGAAAACCCCGGTGGGTATGAGAGGCTCAAGAGATCATACCGGATGCCGATAACCATTTAAGATAAAATAGGCCTTATTCCCAATAGAAACAGGTAAACACCTGGAGATAAGACAGATGGACGGTAAACAAAAAAAAGGTACGGCCGACGCCCAAAAAGAAAATGCCTCTGCAGGACCAACACCGCCAGATAATATTGCCGGCCCGGCCGCATCAGGGTCCGGGGGCGAAGTTGATGACAGCGAAATCAAGGAATTGAGTCCTGAGGAAGTTTCTGAACTCATATCTCCAGCTCTCGCTGACGAAAATGCCACCGTGAAAGAGGGGGAGATTAGGAAGAGAGAGCGTTTCAAACCGAAACGATCTCTGGATGAAGGGACCGGTAATATTGATCTGCAGTCTAATCGTCCAGCAGAGGGAGATTTTGATCGATCAGAACAGCAGCGTCCGGCTGCCGAAGATGACAATTCGACTATGGGACACGTGAGTGATGACTCTTCGCCTGATATCGAATCCGATACCGGGCGCGGGGAAACGGGCACACAGCCCAAACCTGACAACAGTGTGAACCTTGCGGAAGAAAAATCATCTGGCGATCGAGCGTATCCAAGAGAGCCGAACACTGAAATCATTGTAACCGCAGAACATGAACACGATACCCCCGAAACCGACAGTAACGATAACAACAACGAGGTGGGCAGTGAAGAGGAACCTGAACAAGCGCCCGACGGAGATTACGAAGCGGATGAAATCGACAACTCAGATCGCCAATTTAATACCAGCCACATAAAAACGCTCGGCGCAGTTTTAGCCGGATGTCTCGTTCTGGTCGGAATTTGCGGATACGTTCTTTACCGGCATCACCAGCCGGCACCTTTGTCGAATTTAGAGGGGACTTCTGCAGTTTCGCAGATCAAGGCACCACCAGAAAAATTAAACCATGATGTTGCCGCACCGGCAGGCGGATCTGTATCAAGCGCGACACCACAGAACCGACTGCTGGAAATTCCGGATCAACTGCAAAAAACCAGAAATGAAATGTTGACCAGAGCGGGGATATTGATCGACCTTCAAGATCAGTATCGAACCGGTATTCGCCGGATTGAAGAGGAGATGTTAGCGGAACTCCGGTCCCGAAACATCCCATCTCTGCAGCAGGCTCTCGAAGAAAAGAAGATTGAGTTCCAGCTTCAGACGATACAACGACGACAAGCCTATATCGATCACCTTGAAAAACCGGTTCGTTGGTTAAATAAGGGCAGCGAGGAACTTCTGTTTTTGCAACGCAAATACGATATCGAATCGATGGTGATGCCTGTATGCCGTGACGTAACCAGCGAACGCCTTATCGCTGAGAACGATACATCCATGCGTCGATTTACCCTCGGCGTTCTACAGACCCAGTTGACAGTCGATCTGAAATCTGACCGCTATCCTTCGTTGCCTCAGATCTGGCAGAACATTTTGCAGAAGAAAGAGAAAATGATAGCCTCGGAAACAAGACCTGCGCGGGGAAACCTCACCGGTGCACTTCGTGGGTTTGATAAACAGGCCAAAAATCAAGTGATTTGGAGTGAGATCTGCACCGGCCAATTCGACCGCAAATGCCATCTCACCGCTTTATCGGACCAGGCTGCCAGCTGTTTGGCTGGCTGGGGTGAACCTGACCTATTTATAAACCGCGTTAGTCGCCTGACGCCTGGCGCTGCCCGAAATTTACGCAAATGGAAGGGCAAATGGCTGGGATTGAACGGCTTGGTAGAACTACCCCCTGAATCAGCAAGTTATCTGTTTACCTGGGAAGGGGACTGGGTTTCCCTCAACGGGGTGATGTTTTTAGCCGCCGAGTCTTCCGCGCACCTGGTGCAGTGGAAAGGAAAAACGATTGAATTGATGGGGCTGTCATCGGAATTGATGGCACGCGACCCGCTCGCGCTCAAACACCTTTCCGCTTGGCAGAAAAAGGGAAACAATTTGTTTGTCACCGATGAAATTCGCCAGCTGATTGAGTCGGAAGGTTAACACCAAAGGATATTTTCATGATGCAGAGACTCGGATCAAACAGGTTCATTAAAGGGGTATTATTCTGTTTCTTAATAACAGGGGTATTTTTAGTGCCCAATGCAGTATGGGGAGGTCAGTACGGCGTGCAGGCGATCAAGCAGAGAATCAATGCCCTGATTCATCTGCATGCTAAAATGGCCGAACGCATCAACACTGCCCGTTCAATCCGAGCTGATCTTATGGCAAGAGATAGAGAGTTTTCTCATGAAATCAGGGCGACACGTGAGCAATTGAATGCCACGACCTATAGCGATGCGATCACAGATCATCGTATCCGTAATAACTTGAAACTTGTACAACTGGTAACAGGATATTGCAGCGCGCTTGACGATAAAATCGCCAAATACCAGGTTGGTCTTGTCAAATTGAAATATCTTATCAACCGCGCAGAAGACGAGTTGAAGATGTATAAAGCCCTGGAGAGTTTCGATACAACCGAACTCCTTACGGATATCGAACAAGTAATCACCGAATATCAGGCCGAAATTAATTTAGATTTGATCGAATCGGATAAGATCGCGATCCGTTCTTGTGAAAGCATCTGGGAGGATATTGTGGCGGGTAGACTCTGAACCTTTTTCATATATAGGCCACTCCGCCAGAGGCGCCATCACTCGCTGTCTGTCTCCTCGATGAGGTCAGTATCCGGTTTTCGCTGCCGGTTTTCACGTTTATATAAAAAGAAACAGACAGACAGGCTGAAGAGATAAATCGCGAAAAAGAAATACAACAGGGAATCCTGACTGTGAAACCCGAGATAGAAAAATCCGATCGCGCCGTAGAAGAGGATTTTAGTTCGCATAATAACGAATAAAGAATGAGTTAAGACGCTCTGCATTGAAAAATTATCGACGGGTACCTCTGACATCATTATCGGCTGAATCTGAAAAATCTAAAATTTTCAGAAAGCGACAGCGTCTAAAACGTGTCACAAGCACCCGTCCTAACAAAGATACATGATAGTAATTATTATATTTATCAGTATTTTGGCTTGATTGTGCGATGCAATTCACGTATAATTGAGACATATCTTGTGTGGCCGCACCTAAATTTACTGAACATAAAGGTGAAACTCAATGAAAAGACGTTTTGCACTTACCTTACTGCTGCTTTTCGCCGTTTCCGCCTTGGCTGCATGCTCTGTTCCCCCCAAGCCGACCTATGAAGAAGAAGCCGTTTTGGATTCATTGAAAATGCTTCAGCAAGGATACAGCAAGCGGATTACCATCGATGAATTTGACTTTCTGTTAACCGCTGCATCCAGTACCATTGACAAGCTCAATAATTCGGGTAAAAAAAATACTTGTTTTTCAAACGCCGCCAAAAGGTGTTATTCATCTTTCGAAATCAGTAAAAAAGCATGGAAAATGATGGAGGAGGCCCCGGACGAGAACCGGCGGGTGGATTTGGAAACCACGCTTTCGTTTACAATTGGTTTTGCCTCGATCAGCTTGGCCAAGGCCAACGAGTGCTTTTTACAAAAATAGTGGCCCCAGAATCGAAATTGGTTGCAGAGAGTATGGAGATTATTCTGAACCCACCTCAAAAATATTCTAAGAGCCCCATGGCTGTGTTACGAATCGTCTCAAAATGTTCACATACTGCATGTATGCGCCGCTTTTTCGCCGCTTCGTACCTTGCCATGAACCCTACCCTATTTTTGAGGTAGGTTTTAGTTCATTGTTTCCCTGATGTACTTTATCAGGGGGTGTTTTTATTCTCGATTAATGATTGCCGCCATGTAGCCCGCACCAAAACCATTGTCAATATTCACCACTGCGACATTTGAACTACAGCTGTTCAGCATGCCGAAAAGAGCGGTCAACCCCCCCAGGCTGACACCATAGCCGACACTTGTCGGGACTGCGATCACCGGTCGATCGACCAGCCCAGCGACGACGCTCGGAAGAGCGCCTTCCATCCCAGCAACAACAATAATCACTGTCGCCTCATCAATCAGGTCGCGATAGTTAAGTAATCGGTGAAGTCCGGCGACACCGACATCGAAAATCGAAGCCACTCTGTTCCCCATGGCGGAAGCGGTAAGGGAAGCTTCTTGAGCCACGGGAATGTCTGAGGTGCCAGCGGTAATAACAAGAATTGTCCCCCGGCCCGTATCGGGGAGGTCGATTTTCTTGTGGATTATCATGCGAGCATCTTGGTGGTAAACCGCTTTTGGGAAGCGGGAAAGGACGTCAGCGGCTTTCTGGGGGGCAACTCGCGTGACCAGGACGACGTTTTCCTGGGGAGTCATTTGCTGCATGATCCCGCCAATCTGATCCGCAGACTTGCCTTCACCGAAGATGACTTCCGGGAATCCTTTGCGCAGGGAACGGTGATGATCGATGTGGGCGTAGGCAATATTTTCGAAAGAGAGGTGTTTCAGTTTGTCAACTGCCTTGGCCACGGGGGTATTTCCGGCCGCGACAGCATCGAGCAGTGTCCGTAATGCGTCGATATTCATCACTATTATTCCAGGTTCTGTTCGATAATTTTGCCGGTACCGGGCTGCCCCTGTCCCGGGGAGGCAGGTGGCGGAGGAACTGCTGCCGCTAATTGGCGCAAGGACTGTCGGGTTTTCTGAAGGTCTTTGTCCAATCTGCGGAGATCGGATCGGATGGCTATGAATTTCTTTTCAATGTCGCCGAAGAGAACCGTCAACTTCTGCTGCTGTTTGTCAAACTCCAGCAGCAGGGTTCTACGGTCTATTTTGGAGTCGACCAGGGTGGCGAATTCTCCGATTTCTTCTCGGAATTTAACGATTTCAGGCCTGATTTTGTCAAATTCGGTCGATAGCTCTGCCACTTTTTCATCCCAGTCAGCATTGCGCGTACCGACCTGGGTAGAGAGGGTCGCCAAGCTGTCTGCCAAAGCCTCCTGTGCCTTTTTATCAGCTTTGGCGGTATTGATTTTTTTCAGGTTGCTGTCAGTCTTCTTCAGACTGCTTTCCAGCTTTCCGACTTGTTTTTTCAAATCTTCGCTACCCTTTTCGGTTAGGGTCGATTTTTCGGATATGCCGGATTCCAGCTGAGCGAGTTTCGCCGATAGGTCCTGAATTTGGACGGTAAAATCCTGGGAAAGAACCTCAAACGATTGATTGCCACTGGTCTGATTTTGAATGACCCGGCCTTTGAGATCGAGATAGAGGAAAAATAGCGCAACACCTATCAGACAGGGAATGATGACTGCCAAGACGGTGATCCTTCTGCTTAGCTTGGCGATGCGTTTATCCTCGGGGGCGACTTGTAGTGCGTCATCAGGATTTTCCTGATCGAGTCCAAATTTGAAATCATCTGAATTGTGATCGCTCATAATTGGTTATTCCCATTCGATCGTGCTGGGAGGTTTGGAGCTTATGTCATAAACCACCCGATTGACGCCTTTTACTTCATTAATAATCCGGCTGGAAACCCGAGCCAAGAAACTGTGGGGTAATTTGGCCCAGTCGGCCGTCATGGCATCCCTGCTGGTAACCGCACGAAGGGCCACGATGTTTTCGTAAGTGCGGGCATCACCCATTACACCAACGCTTTTGATTGGCAACAAGACGGCGAATGATTGCCACAGTTTTTTATAGTAACCGGCTTTTTTGATTTCATCAAGCAGCAAGTCATCGACTTCTCGGAGAACGTTCAAGCGTCGAGAGGTGATCTCCCCAATGACACGTATAGCCAAACCGGGACCGGGGAACGGCTGTCGCCAGATGAGTTCATCGGGCAATCCCAATGTTTTGCCGAGTTTGCGGACCTCGTCTTTGAACAGGTACCGCAGCGGCTCCACCAGATTGAGTTTCATTTTGGCAGGTAAACCGCCGACGTTGTGATGGGATTTTATGACCGAAGTCGGGCCGCCGAAGGCGGAAACCGATTCGATCACATCCGGGTAAAGGGTTCCCTGGGCAAGAAAATCAGCATTTTTGATTTTGGCGGCCTCCAACTCAAACACGTCCATGAAGATCTTGCCGATAATTTTGCGCTTCTTCTCCGGATCCGTGACACCCTTAAGGGATTTGAGAAATTTGGTCTGCGCATTGACAAAGCGGATGTTGATATCCAGATGTTGATTAAGTGTTACTTTGAGTTTTTTAGCTTCGTTTTTCCGCAGCAGGCCGTTGTCAACGAAAATACAGATCAGTTTCTTCCCGATGGCCTTGTGGATCAGCATTGCCGTTACGGAAGAGTCGACCCCGCCGCTTAAGCCGAGAATGACACATTTGTCATTGACCTGATCCTGGATTCGCTTGACCGTTTCGCGTGCAAACGACTTCATCGTCCACGTCCGGCGGCAGCAACAAACGGAAAACAGAAAGTTCTTAATCATTTTCCGCCCAAGAGGCGTATGCTCCACTTCAGGGTGGAACTGGAGCCCATAGAGTTTCTTTTGGGCATGAACCGTTGCTGCAATCGGTGTATTGTCGGTCGAGGCTGTTACGGTAAACCCTGACGGCGGGCTTTCGATGGAATCCCCATGGCTCATCCAGCACTGGGTCGTTGGGTTAATATCGGTAAAAAGGCGGTTCTGCCCGCGAATGTGCAACTCGGCAAATCCATACTCCCGTTTTTTAGCCTGCCGGACAGTGCCTCCGAGAGCATCAACCATGTACTGCATACCGTAGCAGATTCCCAAAACCGGGATTCCCATTCTAAAAATTGCAGCATCGATCTTCGGGCTATTCTTCTCGTAAATACTCGAAGGGCCCCCGGAGAGGATTATTCCCTCCGGCTTAAGCGAGGCGATGGTTTCGATGGAAATATCTGGCGGTTCAATCTGGCAGTAAACGCGGTTTTCCCTGACCCGTCGGGCAATCAGTTGATTGTATTGCGAGCCAAAATCGATAATGAGGATCATCGGTAACCTCTTGAAACCAGTATAATAGCATACAGACTATTGTAATACATATGAACCGTTGCGTCGTTCGCAATAGCGTTGTCAAACCGGAAGCGACCGCTTAAACGGTTTGCGAAAATAGGGTGAATATGGTAGACACCGCACAAAATGTCAACCGAATTGTGCTACGTTGCGTGGCGCTGGTGGGGACATCTAGTGCCTTCGGGAAAACGAGTTTGATTGTACAAATTTATGAAATACAAACGCCGACTGAAGCCGAAATTATCCTTGAGTTGGGAGTGGACCACATCGGCAGTGTCGTTTTATCTGAGACGGAATGGAAAAATCCGGAAATTTACGATACTGTGCGGCTGGCACAATCTGCGGGTTGCCGGAGCAGTTTGATACCGCTTTTTAATACCTTCGACCAACCAGAGTCCGTTCGGCAGGTATTGCGGTATTACCAACCGGACATTATTCACTTCTGTGATTCCCTGTCGGACGGAATGGGCATTCGTGATGTCTGCCGAAAGATGATTGATCTTCAGAAAATAGTCAAAAAAGAGTTTCCTGAAATCGCCATCATGCGGTCTATCCCAATTGCACAATCTGAATTCGCTCACCAGGTGCCCACTTTTGAACTGGCCGGTCTGTTTGAGACAGTGAGCGATTATTTCCTCACCGACACATTGATCGTCGAAAGCGCTGCGCCTTTGGCGCCATCAACGACCGAACAACCTGTTTCGGGCTTTATTGGTATCACCGGCCGAACCTGCAATTGGGAGGTGGCCCGCCAATTGGTGGAGAATACCCGCATACCGGTCATACTGGCCGGTGGCATATCGCCGGAAAACGTTGAAGAAGGGCTATACACTGGTGAGACCAGCCGGCGTCGACAGCTGTACCGGTACCAATGCTATCGACGACTGCGGCCATTCGATCCGGTTCAAGAAAGATCCTGAAAAAGTCAAACGCCTGGTCGAAGCCGTCCGCGGCCTCAGCGTTGAGATTACACGCGGTGGTGCCGCAACCGGACAGTATTCCCGCCACGACCTTATGAACTGAATGACTATGAGTAGAAGGAGAACGGCATCTATGTTGGACAGTTCAAATCTCAGAAAAGGCCTTAAACTTGAAATCGACGGCGAACCTTCATCGTTGTCCAGTTTGAGTTTGTCAAACCCGGAAAAGGCCAGGCCCTTTACAAATGCCGGTTGAAGAATATGATCACCGGTGCTCAATTTGACCGCACCTACCGTTCGGGAGAAAAATTCAACGAAGCCAACCTGGAAGAAGTTGAAATGGAGTACTTGTATAACGATGGTGAACACTACTGTTTCATGAACACCTCGACTTACGAGCAAGACATGTTGAGCGAGGACCAGGTAGGGGAAGCCAAGAATTTATTAAAAGAGAATACGGTCTGCAGTGTCCTGCTTTTCGACCGTCGGGCCATCGGCATTTCTTACCGTATTTCGTTGAATTGAAGATCGTTCAGGCCGACCCCTGGGCCAAGGGGGACACAGCATCGGGTGACAGCAAACCGGCCACCCTTGAAACGGGATACGTCATCCAGGTTCCGCCTTTCGTCGATGAAGGGGAGATCGTCAAGATTGATACGCGAACCGGTAATTATGTCGAGCGAGTGAAGAAATAAAAGCTGCCGATATGGCCACCAGCGCAGTTGTACGGATTTTCAATACCGCTTGTCCCGCTGCCGGCTCTTTGTTCTGCAAGGGGTTAAAGCAGGAAATTCAGGCCTGACAGATAAATCACTTTTTCCTTAATTCAATATCGCCGAAATAGGAAATAGACGATTCGCCGGTGTTATCGGAGTCATTGGCGATCGCAATGGCGGTGATGAACGGTGGCTCACTCCGAAATGCCTGTAGATAGTCTTCATATACGTTTCGATTTTCCTCGATCCACGTGTTGAGTCTGTGTCCTCCGCTCTGCAGCACGAACATCATCGTTCGTTTCGTGTATGCATTGGGAATCACTGATCCAAGGGGAGAACGATTGCCCCAGATATAGTTAATTGCGGACGTTGGTGGATATTCTCCAAAGAACAAGCGAGCGGCCTGATATTGCAGCCTTTCCCATGTGCTGAGTTTCTCAGGCTGATATTCGAAGAGGATGTAGAGCCGGGCCGAATAATCGTCGCCATCCTTCCGACTGATATCCCCCTTAGTGTATATACCGTTTGTTTTCCACCGCCATTTGATAATCGGAAATTCTCGTGGATCAATATGTACGTTTTTTACAAGGGCCGCATAAGAGGAACGGCTTTCGGCACGAAGCACGACGGTGCCAGCCTCGTGGACAAGTGAAAAGGTGGTGGTTTTGGGAATGGCTTTAAAAGTTTGCAATTTCCAGCCCGGTGGAATCTGCGAGCCTTCTTTTGCGGCAGAAAACTTGCCGATTTCCAGGACGGATTCTGCTTTCAGGGTGACGGGCAAATGCATCGGCACTATGCAGGATAGTGCAAATATTATGAAGGTTCTCAATCCGAAAAAATCATGAAATCTTTTCAGGGCGTGATGCAATCGATAGCGTTTTATTGGGTAATTACGCATTGGGTCCATTAAGTGCTTGTATATGTTGTGTCGTCCATTAAGCGATAAACTGAGAAATAATACCACTTAAGGGTAGGTTTCGGAATTTCTCCATGGGATCCTCTCGATCTTTCAGCTGATTAAAATTAACCTACTGTTCCAGAAAAGCAACCAATTGATTCAGATCGGTTATGACCATGTCTGCAGAAAAGCCCCGACAGTTGACGTCATCCATTCGCATGCGCAAAGATCGGGCATCCCCTGCAAATAAAGCTGTTTGGAAGCCTACCGCATGCGCAGGCCTGATGTCGTTGCGCATGTCGTTACCCATAAATAGGGTTGACGAGCGCGGGATCCCCTTTTTATCCAGACATTCACCCATCAACTCGAACAGGGCCGCTGACGGTTTGGCCTGCTCGATTTGATAGGAATACACGGTCAGGTCAGGATCGAAACCGAGGGTGGCCACATCACGGTTAAAAAAAATTTCGAACAGGATCGGGGTGTAAAACTGGGCGTTTGAAATAATCCCCATTTTGATACTGGAGCGTTTGCAGGCCGAAAGCAGGTCACCGAGATGGGGCATGGGATAGACCGGATTGATAATTAGTTCGAATTCGAAAGCAAAGGAGTGAAGGTCCTCAGGTCGGCAGGATCCCAGTACTTTTCGCCATATTTGGATGACATCCACTTCGGGATAGTCGATGCCCTTTTTTTTCATAATGATGTGTTCGGATTCTATGGCACTGAAATACGAGCTCAGCAGATGCTTTGGCGATTTTTCAATCCGGTAGCGGTGCAGCAAATCCTCTATTCGGACCCAATTGAAATTGGCCCTTTTTGTCGCCCTGATGTCCCCCGAACCACTGATAAAAAGAGTTCCATAGATATCGAACACCATGCAAACGATCTTTCCCCGCGGTTTTCCACGTTGGGCACATCCACTGGGAATGGGTTCAAGGGGCGTAAGGATTTTGCGCCACCGGTCACTTTTAGGCATAATCACACCATTTAAGCAGGCTGAAATTAGATGGATTCAGAAAATAATCCAGCAGAGGTGTGTGCCCCAGGGAGTGGGTGACCTTGGTTCTTACAACGCAGTCGTAAATCCGCCGAAGCGTTTTTTGATAAGCAGCAGCGTTATAATTATCTGAAATCGCTTGAGAATTTTTTTCGATCAGGCGATCCGAGTCGCTTAAATGACCGGGCTGGGCGAGAAAAGGGTTGATACGAACCAACTCTGTTGCAGCCGATCGATCCGCCGCGATACGATCGATAACGCGCTTTTGGTAAGTTTCGTCCAGTAAGCCGAAATCAATCCGGTTCCCAATCGTAACAGACGAAAATGCGCTTTCGATGCCATCCGGGTCGATGGGATAGTGAAAGTAACGCATGACATTGCGCATGCACGTTTCCCAGCGAATATAAAGAGAATCTCTAGGCAGCCAGTCCAGCGGTATTAACAGATGTGAATACAAGTGATCGAGAACGATTCCGTTTTCTTCGAAATCCCTGCAGATGTCGGGCAGTTTCCGCCCCCAGAGGATTTTGCCGGCGATCCATGGTTCTAAAAACGAGAATCCGAACCCTTCGGCAATACTGGTCGTGACAATAAATCGCGCTTTTTGAATCAGTCGAACGAAATCCTGATTCAGGCCTGCATCAAAAACAACGTTAAGATTGTTTGCGTGCACGAATAGAATCCAACTTTCATACGCCATGACATCCATGGAACTGCTCGGGGGCAAAGTGATAACGAGTGTCTCGGCGTTTTGAAAAAAAAGAGACAACAGGATGGCCTCTCCGATATTCTTCCTTCGAATGGCCCGCACAGGATATAAAACGAAATTGTCTGGAACAGTACCCGAAGCGGCTTTGTCGTTGACGGGAATGTCCTTTTTGATCATATTGGGCACGAGGTGCAGTCCTGCCGGATTGAGCCCCCCCCGGCGTAACAGGCCGTAATCCCGACTGTTGATCACCCCAAAATGGCAGTCAACGGGGTAGGCTTGATGATAGAATAACCCTGGACGCCCGTCCTCTGCCAGGTCGTGAATTTGCAGAAAAAGGGGGATCCCCACGGACTGGAGTCGTCTTAGAATCTTGAGAAAATTTCTATTTTTGGCGATGGTGGGATTATGGACGTGCAACAGATCGCAAGGGCCGTTAAAGTGGCAATTGATCGCCTCTAAGATGGCGTTGGAAACATCTTTCGCTGGTAGGGATGCCCGAGTCAGTGTGTCGTAGCCAAGTCCGTCGATGACAACCGTGGGGACCGGAAACATTGATTGGCTATGTTCCCCTGTGAGCACCAGGATATTATCGGTTTTTCTCAGGGCATCGACTTGGTGTCGGAGTACTGTCGTCACGCCACCGGTATTCAGGTGGTAGTGAATAAATGCGATATTCATTCAGTCTTTGGTGAAAAACTGTAATTTTGTCGACCCGAGTTCGATGACATCGAATTCTTTTAACAAGATTGAATCCTTTATGGCTTCATTATTTACTCTGGCCTTGAAAAACCCCCCGACATGGCTCAAGTAAAATCCATTCGGTCGAATGCTGATGGTCGCAGCCGTTTGACCGACGCCGATTCCGCTGACAACGATATCCGACGCGGCATCTTTTCCGATTTTTGTGAGCTTCTTTGTTAGAGTCACCTCGCCTTCACCGCCGGCGAGATAGGAGAGGACACCGATGACTTGACTCTTTTCGGCGGGAGATGCGGGGGTCGGCGTATTGTTCTTGTTTACCATATCCCGGTACAGGTTCGTATCCATGACAATTGTCTGATCAGCCTGACCACCGGCCTCTTCGGGACGGGACTCTCCGTCATTGTAAGCGAAGACGAGCGTATGCTTGCCGATGTTGACAACATCGCCATGCTTGAGCCAGTGAGAGGTGACAAGCTGTTCATTGACAAAGCAGCCGTTCTTGCTTTGCAGATCAGTGAGAACGAATCCGTCACCGATGGCATCGATTTTGGCATGATGTCCAGAAACGGCAAGATTTTCGATAACAATATCGTTGTTGCTGCGACGGCCGATGGTAATTGACCGACCTTTCTGCATCGGGAAATCCGCGATTTTGTTTTTCTTGAACTTAAGCGTGAGAATCGGCATCCTATAACCCTCTTCGTCTTCCATTATCTTTTTTTAGCGCCAGTGATTGTCGTAGAATTCTTGACAGTCGCGAAAGCAGGTTGGTCAATTTTGTTTGGCGGTTTCCAGACTTAATGACTTGCAGGGCAATGACGGTAATATTATCGGTTCCCCCACGGTCATTGGCCATTTTTACCAGGTTTTGGCATGCTATTTTAGGGGGATGACCGATCACTGTCGCCAGAATTTCTGCCGGTGAAACAAGGTCGGTCAACCCGTCGGAGCTTATAACCAACCGGTCGTCTATAAAAAATGGGACCTCGCAGATATTGGCCTCGACGGTCGTTTCAGTGCCCATGGCGCGCGTAAGCACATGGTTATATTCTGTGCCGATCTGATCGGCTCCTTCCGGATTGGCGGCCTTGTGCTCGGCCACTACAGTGTGCATCACCGACAACGTATCAATCTGGCCTTTGTGAATGAGAAAGATAGGGCTATCTCCGACATTGGCTGCAACCAAAGTCCCATCGTTGATATACAGGACCGCGACCGTTGATCCCATCCCATGATAGTCATCGTTGTTCTTTGCCGCCTCGTGCACGACCTCATTAGAAAGAATAATCCCCTTGAGAATCAGATTGGCTGCAGGGGAAAGGGTATGATCGGCGAGCCCAGAGGGCGCCGCCGCCTTATCTTTATAACAGCTCTGAATGTAATCACGAATCGAATTGACAACCAGCTGACTGGCCACTTCACCGGCGCGATGCCCTCCCATTCCATCGGCCACGACATAAAGTCCCATATCGTCGTCAACGAGCAGCGTGTCCTCATTGTCTTTTCTTATTTTACCAGTGTCACTGAGACCAGCGGATTCAATTGTGTACATAGCAGGATTAAGCTTTTCTAAAGCCGGCCGACAAAGCAGGCTGTTGGCATCGGGCCATTATAAATTCTATCAAATTTGTTCTATGTAAAAATCGATCAATTATACATTGGTAGTCAAACAAAGTCAAGACTTTCAGCACCTTACATAATTCTTTACGCAAAGGATAGGGTTCCGGCCGCCAAAAACATGAATGCGGGTTCATGTCTGAAGTCCGCCGTGCAGTCAGTGAATGAAGCGATTGGAGCTTTTATTCAATGACCTGCGGCAAAACCGGCGCAATGATTCGTGAACCGTTCAAGGCGGTCTTTATATATTATCATTTCGGCCAACCAGCCGATCATTGGATTTTAAATATAATATTCATCGTCTCAGGTATTGGTGTACCCTTGGAACTGTTATACTTTGGGAGTCTTTCCAGAGAAGTTGAGGTTTACAGATGATTTGTATATCATAATCTTAATTCCGTATTGCACAACCGGCTATGGGTGGTTATAAATAAGGACCTCGCTAATGACAAACATCAGGACGGTACAATGCTGCGTATCTGCATATTGAGAAACACGATTCAACCATACGCTTGGGGGTCTTACACAGCGATACCGGAACTGCTCGGCACTGAATCGGATTCGGGAACGCCCCAGGCGGAACTCTGGATGGGGGCACATCCGAAGGCCCCATCACAGGTTTCAGTGGATGGTCACTTGGAATCATTAAAAGTCCTGATCGATAAGCATCCCTTGGAAATACTCGGACAAAAAGTGGCCGCAAGGTTTCAAAATGAGCTTCCTTATCTGTTAAAAGTGCTGGCAGCGGCAAAACCACTCTCTCTTCAAGCCCATCCAAGCGCCGTGCAGGCCAGGGATGGTTATAAACGGGAGGACGACCTGGGCATTCCGCTGGATTCTCCTGAAAGGAACTACAGAGATGCCAACCACAAACCCGAGTGTATCTGTGCCCTGACCCCTTTCTGGGCACTGCATGGTTTTCGAAGAATCCCGGATATTATCACGCTTGCCAGTCGATTGCGACTTGAGATGATGGAATCCTTGTTGCAAATTTTGCGGGACCACCCGGGGAAAAGGGGATTGAAATCTTTTTTTAGGTCTTTGATGACCTTACCTCCCATCCAAAAAGAGCGTTTGGCGAAACAGGCGGCAGACGCAGCCCGTCAAATCTCTGAAGAAAAAGATGTCTATCGATGGATCGGTACCCTGGCAAAATCATATCCGGAAGATATCGGGGTCCTCTCGCCCCTTTTTCTAAATCTGGTCCTTTTAAAGCCGGGACAGGCGCTTTACCTGCCTGCAGCTGAACTGCATGCTTATCTGGAGGGCGTCGGGATCGAATTGATGGCCAACTCGGACAATGTCCTCCGGGGTGGACTGACTCATAAACATATCGACGTGAACGCGCTGCTTGAGGTACTTGATTTTGGGGAGCGCACGCCGGAGGTTTTGTCGCTGCGACACGGAATCGATGGGGAATCCATTTATGAATGTCCTGCCAGAGAGTTTATTTTATCGGTCATACATCTCCATCAGCAAACAAGTTATGCGAGCCCTAAAAACCGGAGTGTGGAAATTCTTCTTTGCACGACCGGTGCGGGAAGTATCAAGGATCTCGATACTGGTGAGGTGACAGCAGTGAATAAAGGTGACGCTGTTCTCATCCCTGCAGTGGTATCGGCATACACCTTAACTGGAAACGTTACCGTGTATAAGGCGGCTGTGCCGATTTAATCTGAAATTTTATATAATCTTTCCCAAAATTGATTAAAACCATGTTTAAAACGGATATCAAAAACATTTTTCGCCAGAGTCGGCGCATTAATCCGAACAGCGATACAATAAAGGAGGAAAATTGGAAAAGACGACTGAAATAGGGAAGGGTGAACCTTTTAATCTTGCCGATTCGGTTACCTACGGCATCGGATCGGTCGTCAGCAAAACACTTCTCAAAAAAGATAGCGGCAACATCACGCTCTTTTCATTCGATAAAGGTCAAGGCCTGAGTGAACACACAGCCCCTTTCGATGCCGTGGTCCACATCTTGGATGGACAGGCCGAGATCACCATTGGCGGTGAACCACGGACGGTGAATGCCGGTCAAATGCTGATCATGCCGGCCAATGTGCCACATGCGCTGCACGCCTCCGAACAATTTAAAATGCTGCTTATCATGATCCGCAGCCAATGAATGTTGACGATCCAGAACGGAAAACGCGGAACCAGGACGAAGTGATATGGCGACATACACGGGGGTCAACCACCTGGCAATGGTGACCGGTGACATGACTGCAACCATTCGGTTCTGGCGGGATCTGCTTGGCATGCGACTTGTTGTCGGGCTGGGAAGAACCGGTTATCGTCATTACTTTTTCGAAATTACCGCGCACGACATGATTGCATTCTTCGAGTGGCCGGATGTCCAAAAAGGGCCAGAGAAAGATCATGGTGCCCCGATCAAAGGCGCGGCGGTTTTTGATCACGTCTCTTTTGAAGTTGACGGCGATGATGACCTATGGGAACTGAAAGACAAACTCGAGGTCGCTGGAATCTGGGTGTCGGAAATCGTCGACCACGGTTTCATCCATTCGCTCTATACCTTTGATCCCAACAACATTGCCATCGAGTTCAGTGCCCCGGTCGCCGGTGTGGATCTCCGCAAGAATCCGCGCATGCTGGACAGGAAGGCACCCCCGTCCGCTATGGAAGGGCCAGAGCCCCGTCCGGAGTTCTGGCCGTCGGTTCAAAGGCCCACCCCCGTAGTCAAACGCAGAATTTATCCTGGTGACGGGATCGTACTGATGGTTGAGGAAGAAGATGAGGCAACCTCTATTCCGCAGAGACGAACCCCCATTTAAGCCGTCCGGAGCGATAAAATTGGCGGAATACCACCCCAGAGATTCCCTTCTCAATGAAAGGCCTTGACAAAATGCGGCAAACACTCAGAGCCGCAAAGATTATTGTGCTGTTACTCGCGATCGTTGCTGCTGCTGGCGGTTACGCCGATAGGCCGATTCAGTGGCTCGGATTGGACAGGATTGCGACTGTCAATCAGGCCTACCTCGACCAGTCCATGGACAAAGCAATAAACGGTTTCCTGCTATTGTCAGGAATTAAAACCGGACTGGCCGTCATCGAAGGATCAGAAGTAGGTATCGGGTTCAATCTCGAGATCGGTGATATCGTCCAATCCGTTTATGACTATGTGGATATCGCCTGGAAAACAGCACTGGCTGGTGGAACCGTCATCTTGGTAACACGATTGCTTCTCCAGACTGTAGACCTCATAGACCACTGGAGCCTGGCTTTGGCTTTCGGCTGCGGGTTGGTGGTCGTTGTTGTCGGATGGGTTTTCCCGCGCGCCGACCATTTGAATAATTTAGCAAAAGACGCGACATATTTTCTTACTGTCTGCGCTGTGGTTCTTTATATAGTGTTTCCACTATCCATCGCCGGTGCTGCCTTTATTTCTGAAAGAATCACCGGTCCTTTGATTGATGAATCTCAAAGAAGTTTCGAGAGTATCAAAGAAGACTTTGCGGTTGAGAACATCAACCGACGCCTGTTTCCCGAAGAGACGGAGAAGGAAGACAACCGGATCGCCGGCCTCATTCTCAAAGGAAAGCTCTCCGAAGTCAAAGAGTACCTCAGAAATCAGGCAGAGTTCTTCAGGGACAAATCACGCAATATCGCTATCTGGACACTGCAATTGATTGCCGGGTATCTCTTTGACAGTATCGTCTTCCCAATCGTATTCTTCTTTTTGCTTTTCGTCCTCGCCAAAGGTGCCTTGCGCTATTTATTCGAAGACCGCAAACAAGTGCCTTACCGGAAAGACATTGGTGACGTATTGGCACGATTGGATACCGCTATCTCCGGCGTGCAGAACCAACATTACAATCCATCGGAACCGACCCGAAGGATTCGGTCGCGCATGCACCGTTACGGGCGCTACCGGGATAAGATCAGGTAAAAACTTCTTGACAGGGCCGGCAATATGAGTTTTGATCTGAGCGATTTTAATACCTTACTCATCGTGAAGGAAATGGTACAGGTCACTTCGGGCGGCGATTACTTTTATTATTGGCATACTGTTGATGCCGAACTGCCCGGGGCGCAGCGATTATAAAAATTGAATCCAAAAAGCGCTATGAGCCGTGGGCAGGCAACCTGATCCCACGGCTTTTTTATTTATTTTTATAACGCTTTTCAAAAATAGAATCCGAAACACGGAAGAGTGGTATCAGTGGTTGTAGGAAAAAACGTTCGCCGAACGGCACGTTTTTTCCTACGACCATTATAGCCCCGATGCCGAAGAACAATAATAACACGGCGGACCCAATAGTCGGCCAGACATGGTGATATCGATGTCGAACCCTGTGGCAGATAGAGACATATCAAAATTGCGAGAGTCAATTGATTCGATCGATGACGAGATACTCCAACTCATCAATCAGCGGTTGTCGATCGCAAGGCGTATCGGACTGATCAAATCACGAAAAGGTGCGCAAGTTGTTGATCCGGAACGAGAGAACAGCCTGATACAGCGCTTGAATATGTTCAACAGAGGGCCGCTGAGTAAAGAAAATTTGTATCACATTTTCAGGGAAATCATCACGGTGTCGCGCGAAATTCAGGAACCGCAATTGAATGAATTTCTCGGACCCGGATCGATCGCCGTCTACGCCGTCATCGGCGATCCCGTATCTCATAGCTTGAGCCCTGTCATGCACAACCGAGCCTTCACTCATATCGGTCACAACGGTGTCTATGTCCCCTTTCGCGTGACAGACATTCGCACAGCGGTGACGGGCATACGGGCACTCGACATCAAAGGTGTGAGCGTAACCATCCCGCACAAGGTATCGGTAATGGCCCATTTGGATGAAGTGGACATCGAAGCCGAAAGAATCGGTGCCGTCAATACGATAGTCAACCGTAACGGTCGACTGATCGGCTACAATTCAGATTATCTCGGCGCAGTGAAGGCTCTGACCGACGAAACCGCTGTGCAGGGCCGGACGGTTGTGATTATCGGCGCCGGCGGCGCTGCCCGGGCGATCGGTTTCGGTGTCCTCCAGGCCGGGGGAAAGGTGGTCATCTTGAACCGTTCCGCCGATAAAGGTAAGGCTTTGGCGGATGACCTCGGGGCAGATTTTCAACCACTTGCCGGGTGCCGCAGCATTGCGGGACAGATTCTCATCAATACAACACCGGTCGGTATGTTTCCCCATGCCGAAAAAATGCCGCTGGATGCCGAGCTGTTAACACCCGATTTGACGGTGATGGACATTATCTATAATCCATTAAAAACCCGTTTGTTGCGGGAAGCCGAAAAATCCGGTTGCAAGACCATTGGTGGTCTATCGATGTTCGTCAAGCAGGGCGTAATCCAATTTGAACTCTGGACCGGGGAAAAAGCACCGCTGGCGGTAATGACAGCAGCCGTGGAGAAATCGTTAATGAGAGTGTAGCAGACGGTAACCTGATTTTTCCCATATCAATTAGAAGGTAAACGCCGCTTTCAGGTACAATAACCACACATTGAATTGTATGCGTTTTTGCCTAAAAAGAAAAATCTTATATCCACTGCTAAAAACGATTACATTATACCGAACTTGTAAAACCCTATCGGAATCATTTTCATATGATTGACATCAAACCGGGAATCGTTAAAAAGGCAACCGTTTGTGTACCCGGCTCCAAGAGTTATACCCATCGGATGCTTATCGCGGCCGCCCTCTCGGACGGCCGGTGCACCGTCGACAATCCGTTGAAAAGTGAAGACACGATCATCACCCGCAAGTGCCTCACCCATTTGGGTGTCACCATCAAAGAGATACACAACGGGTTAGAGGTGCACGGGAGCAATGGTCGCCTGAAGGGATCCGCAATCCCGCTTGACCTCGGGAACTCGGGTACGTCCATGCGATTACTGACAGCGGTGGCCGTTCTCGGAAAAGGAGGCGTTACCTTGACCGGCACCCGGCGCATGCAGGAACGACCGATCCAGGATCTTCTTGACGGTCTGAATCAAATGGGGGTGGCGGCACGGTCGCTAAACGGAAATGGATGTCCACCGGTCGAGATCATCGGTGGCAATCTCAAGGGGGGAAAAGTTGCCCTCGACTGTCGCATCAGCAGTCAATTTCTATCAGCTCTGCTCTTGATTGCGCCATTTGCCGCCCAAACCGTCGATATTGAGGTCACCAATGGTCTGGTCTCTAAACCTTATGTGGATATGACCGTTGATGTCATGGACCAATACGGGATCGTCGTGGACCGGCAGGGGTATGAACAGTTTGCCGTGCGCAGCGGGCAGACTTACAGAAGCGGTGCTTATCGGGTGGAGTCGGATTGTTCCCAGGCGGGATATTTTTGGGGCGCCGCCGCCATAACCGGCGCCGATATAAAGGTCATCGGCACTTCATTGACGTCACGCCAGGGCGATGTTCGTCTTACCGAGTGCCTGAAGAACATGGGTTGCCAGGTCGTCCAAGTTAACGATGGCATCAGGGTGATCGGTGGTCCTCTAAAGGGTATAACCGTCGACATGGCCGATTTGCCTGATATGGTCCCCACCTTGGCCGTTGTGGCTGCCTTCGCGCGCGGAACAACCGTCATTAAAAACGTCGCTCACCTCAGGGCTAAAGAAAGTGACCGTTTAAGCGCCGTCGCGGCTGAGCTGTCCAAAATGGGTGTCGCTGTCGACTGTGGCGCGGATGAATTGAGAATCGAGGGGGGCAACCCGAAAGGAGCGACAATTGACACATATGATGATCACCGCATCGCCATGAGTTTCGCTCTGGCCGGACTCAAGGTTCCTGGCGTGAAAATCAAAGCTGAAAATTGCGTTCGAAAATCTTTCCCAAATTTTTGGACGGTTCTTAATAGTCTGTATGCTGGGATATAGAGCCCATCCACGAATAATAATATCATCATTCAATGGCCGGTTGATTGCCCGAAAAAAAGGTTTATACTGCTTTTCAAAAATTAATTCTGAAAAATAGAAGGATGGTATAAGTGGTTGTAGAAATAAACATTCGCATAACGGAACGTTTTTTTGACAATCACTATAAAAGACAGCTTTGAGTGGTTGAGACACCATTCTTTTATTTTTGCCGGCGGTCAATGAATTACAGCACTTGTTTGGGCAGGAATTCATTCATTTATGAGCATCTTTCTTGTCGGATATCGTTGCACGGGCAAGACAACCGTTGCTAAGGTACTTTCCAACAAATTGGGCCTGAAATTTGTGGATACTGACCAGATGATAACCACTGAAGTCGGTCTGGATATCGCTGAATTTGTCGCCCGGCGGGGGTGGGGAGCGTTTCGAGAAAAAGAGAAGGAAGTGATTTCAAAGCTATCCCAGCTGGACGGCCAGGTCGTTGCTACTGGTGGCGGCGTTGTCACTGTCCCCGAAAACCTGACGACTATGCGTTCCAGCGGTACGGTCATCTGGTTGCAGGCTTCGCCGGCAACGTCCGAAGACGCATGCGGCCGATCACGCACCGCCACCAACCGTCCCTCGCTGACAGGGACAGGGGCCTTGGAAGAAATCGAGCGAGGTTCTCTATTGAAAGGGAACCGTCTCTACGAGCGTGCGGCTCAGCATTTCATCGACACCGAAGCTGAGCGTTACAGATCGTCGAGAAGACTGCAGTGGCTGCATCAATTCAGAACTCGAAAAGCAGGCAAACCGGCCTGACCGGCCAACGGATCTAACGGACTCAACCGTATGGAGACATCTTATGTCCAGTACATTTGGAACGCTTTACCGGGTAACGACCTATGGGGAATCCCATGGAAAGGGCGTCGGTGCCATAGTGGACGGTTACCCACCGAAAATCCATCTGTCGGAAGCCGACATTCAGCCACAGCTTGATCGCCGGCGTCCAGGGCAGAGCAATCTGACCACAGATCGCTCTGAAGCCGATAGAGTATCGATTCTCTCAGGCGTTGAAAATGGAAAAACCCTCGGAACGCCGATTGCCGTCTTTGTCGCCAATAAAGACCAGATACCCTCTGATTACAAAACAATGCAATCAGTCCCGCGCCCTTCGCATGCGGATTTTACCTATCAGTTAAAGTACGGTATTCGGGCATCCAGCGGCGGCGGTCGATCGAGTGCCCGTGAAACCATTGGGCGGGTTGCTGCGGGAGCTATGGCGGAAAAATTTCTCTTCGAATTATACAAGGTTGAGATCGTCGCGTGGATCAGTTCTGTCGGTACTGTCCAAGCTCCTGATGCCGACCTCGATAGGATTACCCGTGCAGAAGTGGACCAACACCTGGTCCGTTGCCCGTACCCGTCCGCCGCGGACCAAATGCAGGCCGCAATCGAGGCAGCGAAGGCGGCCAACGATTCGATCGGCGGTGTCGTTTCCTGTGTTTGCCGTGGTGTCCCGGCGGGATGGGGAGAGCCGGTATTTGACAAACTGGAAGCAAAACTGGCCCAGGCTATGCTTTCCATTCCGGCCACCAAGGGATTCGAGGTCGGATCCGGTTTTTCGGGTACCCGCATGCGCGGGTCGGATCATAACGACCCGTTTGTTATGAAAGGTGGTCGATTGGGTACGCTCACCAATTATTCCGGCGGCATACAGGGCGGAATTTCCAACGGTGAACCAATCGTTTTTCGGGTGGCCTTTAAACCGCCGGCAACGATCGGAAAAGTCCAACAAACTGCTGATTTCGAGGGTGAAGAGATGGTGTTGGAAGCCAAAGGGAGACATGATCCCTGTGTGGTCCCGCGGGCGGTACCGATCGTCGAGGCCATGTCGGCACTGGTGCTGGCGGACTTCGCCCTGCGACAGAAAGCTCGGGCTGACTGACCTCTGGGACGTTAACACTGAGAATATCTGTTATGATTGGAATCATAGGATATGGCCGGTTCGGCCAACTGGCAGCACAACATCTTGCGAAAGACGCCGCCGTTGTCGTGTGTGGTAGAAGGAACATCGACGATGGACACCTGCCTGTAAATATTTGTGCCGGTACCCTCGAGGAGGTCTGTAATCAACGGATCGTTATACCGTGCGTACCGATTTCGTCTTTTGAAGCCATACTGAAAACAATAAAGCCGTTGATCAGGCCAGACGCGCTTGTGGTAGATGTCTGCTCAGTCAAAGTATACCCGGTCCAATGGATGAAGACCGAATTGCCTCAAAGCGTTGCCATATTGGGCACTCATCCCATGTTCGGTCCGGACAGTGCGGCTAATGGGATAGCGGGGATGAAAATTGCGCTCTGCCGCGTGCGGATCAGTGATTCGCTTTACTTCAAGACGGTTGACTACCTTAAGCGATTAGGCTTAACAGTTATTGAATCGACACCCGAAGAGCACGACCAACAGATCGCCGTCAGCCTGGCACTGACCCATTTCATCGGCCGGTCCCTATCGGCCTTTAAGGCCGGGCAGTTGCCCATCGACACCGAGGGATACAAACGGCTCTTGCACATTCTGGACGTTGTGGAGCACGATACCTGGCAGTTGTTTGCCGACATGCACAACTACAACCCTTACGCCAAGGAGGTCCGGCTGGCTTTCATGCGGGCAGTTGCGCAAATTGAATCGAAGTTGTAGGCGTGAAGACAGCGTTATACCGTGGCGTAGGATCCGCTGATGTCACGCATCGGAAAATCCTGTGTTTGACCCCTCTATCGCACATGGTCAACCTGACGGGCATGATTCACAGGGCGGATAATTTTTTTCATCTTTGGCATACGATTCGAAATTCTTTTCGAGCAGAAATCGGGAAACCATAACACTCACCGCATCTGCGGTATCTACGGTATAATGCCCTTTTTCATTCCTTCCGGCCATTTTTTTCGTGTTGTCCACGATTACCCTCAGAGATTCGGTTGTCATGACGATATTGGCGTGTACTTCAATGGTGTCGGCGGCGGTCATATCCTGAATTCCTCCCTTTTTATCCACTGATGCATGGCGATTACCTAAGTAATCGGAGAATCAAAGTAGGGGAAATATACGCATTTTTTTGGGATTGTCAGGACCAAAGCGACGGTTTAAACAATGAATCAAATCAAACGGCGCCGCAACCACAAACAACCAAACCACAAGGAAAGGAGAATCTCTCATGAACACGATCACAAAAACTTTTGCCGTCCTCACTGCCGTCCTGACCGCTATTGTCCTTTTCAACACCGTCTGGGCTGCCGAATTGCCCCAAATCAATATCAACACCGCGACATCGCAGGAATTATCCCAACTGAAAGGGGTTGGACCGGCCTATGCCGATAAAATTGTCACCTATCGCGAAGCCAACGGTCCTTTTGCAAAACCCGCAGACCTCGTAGACGTTCCGGGTATCGGTGCGAAGACTTACGAAGTCAACAAAGACCGAATCGTCGTCGAAAAAAGGGTCAAGCAATAATGGCAATGCGATTCATTACTGACTAAAGCTGCCAACCACAAAACAGCCACCAGGTCCAACAACCGCCGGGTGGCTGTTTTGTAATAAAATAGCCGATGCTCCAATTGCATGATGTATCACAAAAATAAAAAGTGTCTATCCATAAAGGACTTTTTCTCTACCGGGTAGTTTTCTCCGCAGGTTGACACCATGCGACGCCCGTTCATTACGTATCACCTCAACCTTTTGTGCGGCATTTCCCCGTGATCAACATCCTCATAGATGAATGGACTCTGTAAAACACCATCGACCATTCATTTATGAACTCTAATTTAAGAGAGGCAAGATGAAAGTTACCGCCGATTATCGTGAAAGACCTTCGGGAATTATCGATTTGATGATCCAGGCGGGAATAGACGTGACAATTGATAAAATGACATACGGTGACTATATCGTCAATGACCGTGTGACCATTGAACGAAAAACGGCAACTGACTTCCTTCTATCCCTTATTGACGGGAGGTTGTTCAAGCAGGTCGGGCACTTGCGAAATAACACCAGCCGTCCACTGCTTCTTATCGAGGGAAATCCTTTCCGAACTGACCTCAATGTCAGCCGATCCGCCATCCAGGGGGCGTTGTTGAATATTCAAACCATATTTTACGTTCCGATCGTTTATTCAAGGTCAAGAGCGGAAAATCTGTCGAGATGATGCAGCACATGGCCCGGCAGATAGAGAAAAATACAGATGTTATGCCCTTGCGAAGTGGCTACCGTCCGCGCAAACTGGCATCTCGGCAACTCTACATCCTGCAAGGGCTACCTGGAATAGGGCCGCAAATCGCAAAACGTCTTTTGAAACGATTCGGTTCCGTCTCCAAGGCCCTGATGGCTCCGGTTGAAAGATTGAATACGGGTGGATGGAATCGGCCCGGTAACCGCGAAAAAGATCAGGGAAGTGCTCGATTCCTCTTGGCGACAGCCTAAAGACTATGTTACGAATATCGGACAAAATATTCACAATCGATCCTTCATCCAATTAGTACCGCAATATTGGTCCAACCAGGCTTACATCGGTTAACCAATCAGAATTGAAAAGAATCTGCTTGACAGCTCTCTCTACAAATGTTCAAATACTGAACGTTTACATTTTGAACGCTGTTGCCATAATGTATAATATCCACGTTATTTCAATTGGTTCACAGGTATTTCTTGTGGAACTTACCCGGCGGAGCCATCTCCCGTTAACTGATCTTTCTCACGAATCGCATTGGCAAGGGCGAGGCATTCGGGAGACGCCGCTGTCATCGTTTAACCATCCCCGTCCTTCAATCGCCATCCTTGAAACGACAGTCGGATAAAACAAATGAGTACAGTCGCCACGTCCTGTTGAATCCCCGCAGGAGGATGCAAAACAGCATTCAACGCGATTTACCCGGATGGTGTGACAATATTTCAACATTATGCATCCCGTCAGCTTTCCCCCGATTAATTACAAAGGCTTATGAATCCCCAAGACCTCCGCACATTGCACCTGCTCGAGGAAATTGAGAGAAACAATTCCCCGAGTCAACGGCAACTCGCCAATAATCTGAACGTATCCGTCGGATTGGTCAATTCTTTTGTCAAACGACTGGCGAGCAAGGGTTATTTCAAAATTACCCATATTCCCAAGAACAGGGTTAGGTACTTGCTCACGCCTAAAGGCGCATCAGAGAAAACCCGCCTGACGTACGAATACATCAAATACTCTTACGGATTCTATAGAGATGCGCGTAAAAAACTCAGTATATTGTTTCAAAATTTACAATCGCAGGGGGTGAAGAAACTCGTGTTTGTCGGTGCAAATGATTTGGCCGAAATTGCATACCTGACCTTGAATGAAACCAATTTATTATTGGTGGCCATTTTGGACGATAACCAGATCGGAAAAGAATTTTTGAACCATACTGTCCAGGCAACAGGTAACATCGGCACAATTGACTTCGATCGAATACTAATAACGGCTACCGAATCATTGGAAAAACTGAGGAAAAAACTCGAGGGACTGGAAATACAACACGAATATATTGTGATGATACAATAGAAAGGGAATTCGTTATGAGTCGTACAAAGGCACATGATAAAAAGGCATTAATAACAGGTATTACAGGTCAAGACGGTGCCTATCTGGCGGAATTTCTTTGCAGAAGGGCTATGCGGTCCACGGATTAAAAAGGCGTGCTTCGCTATTTAATACCCAGCGTGTGGACCATCTCTACCAGGATCCCCACGAGAAAGATGTTCGATTTACTCTTCATTATGGGGATTTGACTGATGCGACCAACCTGATCCGGATCATCCAGGAGATCCAACCGGATGAAATATACAACCTGGCCGCCCAAAGTCATGTCAAAGTATCCTTCGAAACACCCGAATACACGGCCAATGCGGATGCGCTGGGGCCATTACGTATTCTTGAAGCGATTCGGCTACTGGGTTTGGCTGACAAAACCCGATTCTATCAAGCCTCCACCTCCGAACTTTACGGCAAAGTTCAAGGAATACCGCAATCGGAGAAAACCCCGTTTTATCCGCGCTCTCCGTATGCGTGCGCTAAATTATATGGGTATTGGATTACAGTGAATTATCGCGAAGCGTATAATATTTTTGCGTGTAACGGGATTCTCTTTAACCATGAGTCACCGCTGCGCGGCGAAACCTTTGTCACCCGAAAGATAACCCGCGCTGCAGCACGCATTGCCATCGGTCTGCAGAGTAATATCTATTTGGGTAACCTGGATGCCAAACGCGACTGGGGACATGCAAAGGATTATGTTCGGGCCCAGTGGCTGATTCTGCAGGAGGATCGACCGGATGATTATGTCATTGCCACAGGAAAACAGTACACTGTGCGGGAACTTTGCGAAAAAGCGTTCGCTGAAGTCGGTATTAAAATCGGGTGGAAAGGAAACGGTGTCAATGAAACCGGGTTCGTAGCCGAAATCAAGCCTTCTCCGCTACTTAGGACGATTGATCGCAGATAGACGAGGGATATTGGCGCGTTACAAGATCTGGCATTTTTCCCATGTACTCTCCGGGTCCAATATTGACAGAAATTGTAACATCGGTCAAAATGTGGTCATTGGCCCGGATGTCTCAATTGGAAAACGATGCAAAATTCAGAACAACGTTTCAGTCTTTAAAGGCGTGACTCTCGAAGACAGTGTATTCTGTGGGCCGTCAATGGTGTTTACCAACATATACAACCCGCGGGCGGAGATCCGAAAAATGGATCAGGTGCGGTCGACACATGTCAAAAAAGGCGCCACCATCGGCGCCAATGCCACAATTGTTTGCGGCACCACATTGGGGCAATATTGTTTCATCGGCGCCGGCACCGTTGTCAATCGCAATATACCTGATCACGCGCTTGTGGTCGGCAACCCAGCCAAGCAAATCGGCTGGGTCTGTGAGTGCGGTGAACGTCTGACAGTCGATTTCGAATGCCTCGCCTGTGAAAAGAATTATGAAAAACAGACAGCAGAACAAATCCGGCAACTAAACGAAAACCAAGATATCATTTTTATTGACCCAATCTATTTTCGTCCAACTGAAGTCGAAACTCTGCTTGGCGATCCCAGCAAGGCCAAGAAAAATTTGAATTGGGAGCCGGAAATAAGTTTTGAGAAGATGATTCAAGAAATGGTCGAACATGATTTGCGCGCGACATTAAAGGAGCAACTGTGCCTGGAAAGTGGATTTTATTCGAATGAAAGCGCTGAGGCTAAAATGTAATCAACCGAGTCTGCCCCGATACCTTCAGCGATTTATCAATTGGCAACATAAAGATATATAGTACGGCTTCACTGTCTGCATTCTTTGGGAAGGATTATGACATCGTGATTCACTGGGTTAATAAAAGAAGCCTCATGACGGAAATTATTGAATTTTTGGAACCTGTAGATATTGTCCTTGATATCGGATGTGGAATCGTTCCCCAGGAATATGTTCACGCAAAAGTCCATATTTGCTGCGATCCATTTCCTCAGTATTTAGAGGTTCTTCGAGAAAAAATTCGCACGCGTACTGATAGGGTTTTCGTTCTCGTCAACTCTGATTGGTCCCGCGCTGTAGAACTGTTTCCGAAAAACTCCGTTGATACTGTTATTTTAGTGGATGTAATAGAACATTTAAAAAAGGCAGAAGCTTTAAAATTACTGCAGGCCACCAACCAAATTGCTCGCCGTCAGATCGCAATATTTACACCGTTGGGATTTATGCCTCAACATCAACAAACTCAAACCGATGCATGGGGCCTTGATGGTGGCGAATGGCAGGAGCATAAATCTGGCTGGCAACCTGAAGATTTTGGTACTGAGTGGCGTATATATGCATCTGAAGTATTCCACACCCATGACTCAAACGGCGAACAATTCGAAGTTCCGTACGGAGCCATGTGGGCCATCAAAACGAAATCCGATATTTCCAAAACGCATCAGAGCCCGTCTGACAATAAAAGAAACTCTCTATATAGCCTGACAAACCGTTTTGTCGAAAAGAGCCCTCGCTTTGTTGTCGAGCCGATGTATCAAATATTCAAAATTCTCAGCAAAATAATCCGTCTTTAATTTCCAAAAGAATCAAGCCATATAATTTAACTGTTTTGAATACTGTGAATCAATCCGATCCATCGAGACCATCGATTGGCAAGCTGTGGTCAAAGTTTGATCATAACCTACGTGAACTGTTTGTCGGGGCATTTGCTTCCTTCATGCTTCGGGCTACGGGCGCAATGGTTCAGTTTGTTTTCAATGTATTCCTGGCTCGCCTTTTGGGTGCAAAGGGGATGGGGCTTTATTCGTTGGCTTTAACCATCAGTACCTTATCTTCTTGCATGGCCAGATGGGGGATCGACCAGGCAATGATAAAAATCTGTGCGGTGAAGGCAGAACAAAGACTTTGGAATGACACCAAACTCTCTTTGGTGATAGGGTGTCGATTCATCATGCTGGTTGGCGGACTCATCAGCGCGGCAGTCTGGTTTGCAGCTCCAGTGTTAGCGACTAAAGTGTTCAATGATGTGGATTTGGTTTTTCCCATTCGTGTCATGTCATTAAGCATCGTTCCTTTCAGCCTGTTAAACGTGATAGCAGAGGCTCTACGCGGCCTTAAAAAGATAGTGCAGTCAACATTGCTTCAGGCTGCGTGCGTGCCGATGTTCAGCTGTCTCTTATTTGGTGTCTCAACTCTGTTCAAGGTCACTATCGCCGGGGCCCTGTTCGCCTACCTATCTTCCACAATAATTACCGTTTTCATTGGGTTCCGTGTATGGAACAAGGCCGTTCCATCAGATAGACAGAATACCGCTCTTGGTGGCGTTTCGATTCGTGACATACTGGTGTTATCTGTACCGATGGGCTGGGCGACGGTAATGGTCATGATTATGGGTATGGCAGATTCGATCGTGCTCGGAATCTTCGGAACATCTGAAGAGATTGGTGTTTACTCGGCCGCTTTACGGTTGTCGATGCTAATAACAATTGCCCTATTGGCAGTAAACAGTATTGCCGCACCTAAATTTGCGGCATTGTACCAATCTCAGGCATTGCATGATCTCGAAAAATTATCTCAAAGGGCCACCATAATGATGCTGCTCGTCGCTAGTCCTCTGCTCCTGCTCTACTTTCTATTCCCGGCACATATCATGGGAATATTCGGAATTGAATTCCGTCAAGGTGGGCCCATTCTCAAGGTTCTCGCTATCGGTCAGATGGTCACCATGATGATGGGATCAGTGGGGAATTTGCTGTTAATGACCAAGTACGAGAATGTGATGAAATGGATCAATGTCACCGCTGCTTTGTCGAATATTTGCTTAAGCGTAATCTTTGTGCCGATCTGGGGCGGTCTGGGTGCGGCTTGGGCGAACACAACAAGCCTAATATTGCTGAACATATTGGCATTTATTTCGGTATGGAAGCTGTTGCAATTGTCCCCCATACCGTTCCTGACACGTATCCAACCGAATTGACCCGTCTGGATAGTCGCAACCAATAGAACCGCTCTATACCCGAAAAAATCAAGATTTGAGCGGTCCCAAAGAGAATCGGGTCTCTAAAAAGGCAGTGGCCGAAAAATTGCTCTGCCTCTGGCAAATGCCGCGATTGATCAATACTTCACCAACTTGCTTGCCTATCATATCCGAAGACCCCGGAAATATGGCTGATGGAGAAAAATTTTTGAACAAACCGATATTATGGGTCATTTTGGGGAGTGCGTTGCTTGCCACCGCATACATCATTTCAGTCTCTCATCTTTATTCAGGAAGCGCTGCTGTATACTATGCTTTTAATCTGAGTTTCATGTGTTTGCTTTTGCTATGCTATCCACGCCCAAGATCATATGCTTATTTATTCTTTGCCGTTTTTTTGTTTTTAGGGTTTTGGGTGAAATTTACAGTGCACAATGTTATCGCGTACGAATTTATTGAACCCACAGGCGATTTTGATGGTCAACCTGAAACCTGGGATCTGGCTTTGAAAGCTGCATCAGCGGCAGCAATCGGTGTATGCCTGCCTCGCATATTGCAACTGGCACTGGCTTTTACGCCAAGATTTCAATTTCAGACAGTTTCTCGACAGAATATTGCTGGATGGTACCTTGAATGGCGAATTTGGCTCTGGGCGATGAGTTTCTTTTTGATTGTCGCCTTCTGTATTTGGAACTACAAAGCGGCCTTTTATCAAATTGGTGTGGATGCCAAAGTCATTCTGCCGTTGCATTTAAACGTTTTCGTTTCTATGCTGACCCACTCAGGTTTTATAATGTGGGTCTGTGTACTGGTCCATGTTGAAGAACAGATCCGACACCTCACCCCCATCGCCCTCATGTTGCCCTTTTGGCTTGAAGGCCTATTCGTGTCGATTTCAGCACTGAGCCGCTCGCTCTTTATTTTTCACGTGGCACCGGTTGTCGCTGTTTTCTGGTTCCAGTCATCAAAATATATAAAGCGACTCAATTTGAGAACCGTTTTATATATTGTCGTTTTTCTCGTAATCGCCTTGGCTGCCAGTATTACTGCTGTGACGTTCGGACGCATCGAGACCTACTACATGGAACAAACTTCCGCCGAAACATATAATCGTAAAGTCTCAAACCCAGTCGATCAGAACGAGTTGAGAAGATTCTTGGTCCACGACAGTTTTCGCCAGGTCTTAAAGTTATTTGTCGATCGCTGGGTTGGGTTGGAAGGCGTCTTAACCATATCGGCCTACAATCATAGGGGCATACCGTTGCTAAGGAGGCGATCAGGGAGGACCCTCAACGAGGGGCCGAATCGATCTATCAGAAAATATCGGCCTCCCATACCCATTATCCCAGGCATTCAAACCATACCTTTTTAACACTGCCTGGAATAGCGGCAGTACTCTTCTACTCGGATTCAATTGTTATCGTAGCGATTGGTATGCTATTGGCGAGCACGATACTGATTATCATGGAATTTATCATTTTCCGGTTATCCCAAAACCATTTCCTTGTTGCATACCTTGGTTTGGCTCTCGCCAATATTCTCTGTCAGCTAAACTTCCCTTATCTCGGAGGAGTCAATGTGGCATTAGTCTTCTCTGCAGCCATGGCCATGGCATTGATACAACGTCGGCTCGCTTTCCCGTACAAGCCATAAATGGGAGGCGCCTAGTTTCAGACCCTGCTATCGTACCAAATCTCAAAAACTGGACCTTGGTTCGGCAAAATACCAAAATTTGACCGCATCAACCTGTTGCCGACAGGGCTCGATCAAACAAATAATTGCCCGTAAATCTAACGAAGGGAGTATGGGAGAAGACACAAAGACGCTGGTTACCATTGTTATCCCAGCCTACAACGGTGGCCGTTATATCAGGGAAGCCATCGATAGTGTCCTCGCTCAGGATTATCCAAACATCGAACTCGTTGTCTTGGATGACGGGTCTACAGACAATACGGCCGAAATCCTGAACATTTACGGGAAACAATTTTACTGGGATCGACACGAAAACATGGGGCAAGCAGCAACTCTCAACAGAGGATGGGGGATGGCGCACGGGGAAATTTTCGGATATCTCAGCGCCGATGACGTCCTGATGCCTAAGGCGATTACAACTTCAGTAAACATTTTGAAAAAATTTGAAAGTGTTGTCCTCACCTATGGCGATTTTAATTTAATTGATCCGCAATCAAGAATTATTAGACGCGTGCGAAACGCTGATTTCAATTACCTGGACATGGTCGCCAACTTGAACTGCCAACCAGGTCCGGGTATTCTTTTTCGGCGCCAGGCATTTGAAGCGGTAGGAGGCTGGAATAGTACCTATAGGCAAATGCCGGATTATGAATATTGGCTGCGCCTGGGTCTTGTCGGTGGTTTTTTTCACATTCCAGATGTATTGGCTTCATTTCGAATTCACAATGATTCGCAAACGTTTGCAAAAGGCGATCCTCAAAAAGCGGATGAGCCCGTCCGGATCATCACCGAATATTTTAAAAACCAACCCCGTTTACCGAAAAGCATCAAAGCTGTCAGAAATAGATCCTTGAGTAGCGCACAGCTGATGTCAGCCCAACTACACCTGCGAGCGGGAAGATATTCTACAGGATTAGGGCGTCTTAAAACAGCCCTGCGACTGTATCCTGAGAACGTCCTGAATGTAAAATCAGTTCGAATGCTTTTCAATGCCCTGTTTAACCGCACCGGACATCGAATACTATGGCATCTTAAACACCTATTAGCGAAATACATTAGAGTCGGTCCGTAAACGGTTTTTCAGATAGGCGGGATGGCCTTCCAGGTCCTTTTGGGGCCCATCGATTATGACATTACATAAAATCAATCTCCTTGGTGGTACCGGTTTTATCGGATCTCATCTCATTCAAGAACTGGTTAAACTTCACGATGTAAATACGTCCATCCTTTCCCATCGAAGAAAGGTTGATTTAAACCTGCCGAAGACGTGTAAAGTGATTAGGGGTAGCCTGCTCGATAAAGAGTCTTTGGACAATTTTATTGAACCCCGCTCAACCGTCATAAACTTGTCAAACATTGGTGCTGAGTCTTTCGGAGACAATATGGCGGGAGCCCTCAATCTCGCCCGGGTATGTACAGCAAAAAAAGTGAAGCGGATTATCCATTGCTCCACCGCCGTCGTCGCTGGGCGAACAACTTGTAGCGTGGTTAATGAAGAAACCAAATGTATTCCGTCAACAGCTTACGAAAAAAACAAACTGCAAATAGAGAACCTCCTCTTAGATAGGATAAAAAAAAATACTGAAATTGTCATCGTTAGGCCAACAGCCGTATTCGGACGCAATGGAAAAAATCTGCTAAAACTTGCTAAGGAAGTACGTTTAAAATCTAGAGCCATACTTTTATTGAAGACATCTCTCAATTACAGGCGCCGGTTGAATCTCATCTCGGTAGAAAACGTCGCGGCTGCCTTCCTTTTTTTTGTGAAATCCAAAGATTCGTATTACAGGCAACGCTTCATCGTATCCGATGACAATGTCGAGGAGAACAACTATTTCGACGTCGTGAATCTGTTGTGTAAATATTTCCGCAAAAGGCCGGTCAGGGCAATGTTTATTCCTTTCCGGTATGCCATTCTACGTGCGGGACTGATAGCATTAAGGCGCAGCAATATCTGCAGTGACCGCGTTTACAGTGCCGACAAATTGTTCAATAGCGGGTTCAGACCACCCGTACAATTTCAGGATGGCATAAAAAAATTTGCCGATTGGTACATAAAGACTTTGGGCAATATGGGGTATTAGGCATTTCGTGAGAGTTTTAAATGTTAATATGTCTCTGGACCCGGTATTTGGTGGCGGGACGGCCGAACGGGCTTTTAAAATCGGCCGATTCCTATCTAAACATGGAATCGAATGCGATATTCTGTCGGTTGTGACCCGCTTAACCCATGATCACCTCAAGGCACTTTCAGGCGTGAAGATCATAAAAATCAAATGCCTGTCGGAACGTTTTTATATACCCAATTTTCAGATTCGCGATATCAATGCCGCAGTCGCAAATGCCGATATCATCCACCTCATGAATCACTGGACCATTATCAACGCGCTCATCTATATCGCAGCACGAAAAATGGGCAAACCCTATGTGGTCTGTCCTGCCGGTGCTTTACCAATTACCGGGAGGTCAAAATTTGTTAAGCGGTTTTATAACCACCTTATCGGAAAGCGCATAATCGCCGATGCGGATGCCCATATCGCAATATCCGGCAACGAAATTGTGCAGTATGAAAATTACGGGATTGGGTCTTCAGAGATTACCATCATACCCAACGGCATTGACCCGCTTGATTATAATGCCCCGAACGTATCAAATTTTCGCAGGAAGTTTGGTTTGGGAAGTCATCCGTTTATTCTTTTTGTCGGCCGGCTGAATCGAATAAAAGGACCTGATTTGCTCTTGCATGCCTATGCCAAGCTCGAACAAGCGTATCGAAAATTTCATTTGGTTTATGCAGGTCCGGATGGCGGCATGCTGTCTGAATTGATAAACAAGGTCAAAAAGTTAAAACTGGAAGATCGAGTTCACTTTACCGGCTATTTGGGCGGTATCGAAAAGTCGAGTGCATACCACGCTGCCAGGCTTCTCGTCATCCCATCACGGCAGGAAGCCATGTCAATTGTCGCCCTTGAAGCTGGAGTTACAGGCACCCCGGTTTTGTTGACTGACCGTTGTGGTTTCGATGCTGTAGCCGATATCGGCGGAGGAATGGTGGTAAATGCCACTGTCGCGGGAATAAAGCGAGGATTGGAATATTTGCTGAAAGAAAAAACATCAGACCTAACAAAATGGGGTCAAAATTTAAAGCGTTTCACACTAGACAATTATACTTGGGATGTGGTTATCGATTCGTATATTGAATTATTTCATCTGGTGGTGCATCGCGAACGAAAATGAAAATTTTAGTTCTCTCACAGTACTTCTGGCCGGAAAACTTTCGCATAAATGACCTGGTGATAGGGTTAAAGGAAAGAGGGCATTCCGTGGAAGTTTTGACCGGAATCCCCAATTATCCGCATGGCAAATACTTTCACGGCTATTCGGCTCTGAACAAATCGCGCGAGATATATAACGGAATTACCGTCCATCGGGCACCAATGTCCCCAAGGGGGAGTGGCAGTGGTTTTCGATTGGCCCTGAACTTTATTTCGTTTGCTTTATTCTCTAGTATATTCGGACCTATATTCTGCAGAAAACGGTATGATATTATATTTGTTTATGAACCCTCGCCGATCACGGTTGCAATTCCGGCGATTATTATGAAGATATTTACGTCTGCACCGATTGTATTTTGGATGCAGGATTTATGGCCCGAGAGCCTGTCAGCAACCGATGCTATCCGATCAAAAACTGTCCTTAAATTGGTCGAATTACTGGTTCGCCTGATATACAAGGGTTGTGACCGCATTCTTATCCAGTCTGAAGCGTTTAAGCCTTCAATTATTCATCAGGGAGGGGAGCCAGACCGAATCTTTTACTATCCCAATAGTGCTGATTCCCTTTATCAGCCGGTTCCATTTCCCTCTGATTGCGTTGAAAAGTCACTTGTGCCGGATGGATTTCGAGTGGTCTTTGCCGGCAACATCGGCGCTGCACAAGACTTTCAGAGTATAATATCCGCGGCCGATATGTTAAAACATCACAAAGACATACACTGGATCATTTTGGGGGACGGCCGAATGTCCAACTGGGTTCAATCAGAAGCCGATAAACGGGGTCTATCTGACACCTTTCACCTCTTGGGCAGTTACCCATCCGAGGCCATGCCGCGGTTCTTTGCTCTATCTGATGTACTTTTGGTAACATTGAAAAAAGAACCGATATTTGCGCTTACCATCCCGTCAAAAATCCAATCGTATTTGGCGTGTGCAAAACCGATCGTGGCCGCACTGGATGGCGAAGGTGCCAGGATCATTGATGAGGCTGGTGCCGGCATTACATGTCCGGCCCAGAATCCGGCTGCGCTTTCGTCGGCTGTGATGCGCGTATACGATATGACGCAACAAGAACGTGATGATTTGGGGGCTAATGGCAGAAAATATTTCGAAAACCATTTTGAACGGGAGTTGCTCCTTGAGCGTCTAATCGTTTATCTTTCAGGATTAAAAAGCGAGGCGAGAGAATGAAAATCCTTGTCTTGGGTGGTGACGGCATGCTGGGTCACCAGCTGCTGCGCCATCTGCAAAAAAATCACGATGTCAAGGTAACTTTACGACAAGATTCGAAAGTTTATCAACCTTTTGACCTTTTCACGAAAAAAAATTCATATCCCGGCGTGGATGCCAGATACATTGACAGCCTGCACGGTGTTCTGGCTGAGTTTCGCCCGCATTGTGTCGTGAATGCCGTTGGCATCATTAAGCAGCGCCAAACAGCGAAAGAAATTATACCCTGCATTGAAATCAATGCGTTGTTTCCCCACAGACTCGTTCATCTATGTCAGATAATAAACGCTCGGTTGATCCATTTGAGCACGGACTGTGTTTTTTCGGGTAAAAAGGGTAATTACCGTGAAGAGGATATCGCTGACGCTGGAGACCTCTATGGGCGCAGCAAATTGATGGGGGAGGTTGATCAAGAAAACTGCATTACCTTGAGAACGTCTATGATTGGACGAGAACTCTCCCGGAAAACAAGTCTTTTAGAGTGGTTCCTGGCTCAAAAAGGTACAATCCGCGGCTTCAGAAGGGCTATTTTTACTGGCTTTACGACCATTGAATTGAGCCGAATCATTGAGAAAATAATCATCGATAAAACGAACAAATCGGGAATGTTCCATGTTTCATCAGATCCGATCAGCAAATATGATCTTTTATCGATGATCAAAAAACACCTGAATCTACAAATCCACATCGAACCCGATGATAGTTTTGAATGTGATCGAAGTCTTGTTTCAAAACGTTTCCGAAAACAGTTCGGCTATAAACCGCCGACATGGGAAAAAATGATTAACGAACTATGCAAGGAGGAAAAACTGCAAGAATGATATTTAAATCAAAAACAATTTTGGTGACCGGCGGAACAGGTTCTATGGGTAAAACCTTCATCCGGAGAATTTTGAGCGGTGAACTGGGAACGCCTAAAAAGGTCATCGTTTTATCCAGGGACGAAGCCAAACAGCACGAGATGCGTGTTTCGTATCTTCATCGTCTGGTGGCTACGGACGAAGTGATTTACCGTAACTTCATGAATGTGCTTGAATTTCAGGATTGGGGATATCCGTAATTATCATGACCTTTGCTCTGCAGTCAAAGACGCCGATATTGTGGTCAATGCGGCCGCATTGAAACAGGTCCCTGCCTGTGAATACTTTCCAGCCCAGGCTGTTCTGACGAACTGTATGGGGGCTACCAATATCGTTCGAGCCATCGAGGAAAACGATTATCCGGTCGAAACAGTGGTAGGCATCAGTACAGACAAGGCCTGCAAGCCGGTCAACGTGATGGGGATGACCAAATCGATCCAGGAGCGGATTTTCACCGCGGCCAATATCCTAAACCCTAAAACCCGTTTTATCTGTGTGCGATACGGCAACGTTCTTGCATCGCGTGGTTCGGTCATTCCGCTCTTTATTGAACAAATCAACAATGGTGGACCGGTGACAGTAACGGTACCGGATATGACCCGCTTCCTGCTTAGTCTCGATCAGGCCGTCGATACCGTCATTACTGCTATCCGTGAGGCGAAATCCGGAGAAACGTACGTGCCGAGAGCGCCTTCGGCGACCGTAATGAATATTGCGAAAGCACTCATCGGCGACCGTTCAATCGATATTGAGGTGAAAGGGATTCGTCCAGGCGAGAAGATGCATGAAATTATGGCCTCAGAAGAGGAATCCAACCGCTGTGTTGCCCGCGGTAATTACTACGCCATTCTGTCGATGCTGCCGGAGTTGCGCGATGAAAAAAACGGCGAAGCGATTGCGCTCACTAAAGAGTACAGTTCCGCTGATGAGGTGCTTGATTTTACGGAAACCGCTGCCCTCCTTAAGAAACACAAGTTGATGGTGGAAGACGTGAAACTAACCTACAAAGGCGAATTGCTTAGATAGTGTTCCGTCTCATCGCCTCAAAACAAGGTAATATAGCGCAATGACAATAAAACTCATGACAATAGTCGGTACGCGGCCCGAGATCATCAAACTCAGCCGAGTTATATATGAACTCGACAGCCACACGAATCATGTGTTCGTCCACACTGGTCAAAATTATGACTACGAATTGAATGAAATCTTTTTTCAACAATTGGGAATACGCAAACCCGACCATTTTCTCGAAGCAGCTGGTGCAACGGCCGCTGAAACTATCGGTGAGGTCATAAAAAGATCAGATGTTGTCCTGGCGTCAGAGAAACCAGACGCACTTTTAATACTGGGAGACACGAACAGTTGCCTCGCTGCAATTGCAGCTAAAAGGAGAAAAATACCGATTTTTCACATGGAGGCTGGAAACCGTTGTTTTGATTTACGGGTTCCTGAAGAGATCAACCGTAAAATTGTTGATCATATCAGTGACATTAACCTGACCTATACTGAACACGCCCGCCGCTATTTGATCAATGAAGGCTTAAAGCCTGAAATGGTTATCAAAACAGGATCGCCGATGATGGAGGTCCTCGAACATTATAAAACGGCTATTGGTCAATCGGATATATTAGATCGTTTGGGGCTTGAACCCAAACAGTACTTTCTTCTCAGCGCTCATCGTGAAGAAAATATTGACAGTAAAGAAAATTTCGACCATTTGCTGCAAACACTCAATGCCGTTTCCTCAAAATTTAAAAAACCGATTATATTCTCCGTGCACCCAAGAACCCGCAAAAGAATAGAGGGCATTAAAGAAGTTCTGATAGATGATACCGTGCGCATGCTCAAACCGTTGGGCTTCCTCGATTATGTAAAACTTCAACAGCATGCGTTCTGCGTCCTATCTGACAGCGGGACGATCACCGAAGAATCCTCGATCCTTAACTTTCCGGCAATAACCATCCGGCAGGCGCATGAACGGCCGGAGGGGATGGATGAGGGAACCTTGATCATGTGCGGCCTTAAAGCCGACAGAGTTATTGAGTCAATCGCTGTCGTCATTTCACAGCACACCGACGATTCTCGCCAATTCCGATTGGTTCAAGACTACGACACCAACAACGTTTCAAAAAAGGTCTTGCGAATCATTCTAAGTTACACAGACTACGTCAACCGGACTGTTTGGAACAAGCGTTAGAAGCAAGTCGGCATTAATTGGATATTTTTCTTTGAAAAAAATTATCGTCACGGGCGCCAGTGGTTTTGTGGGGAATGCTTTGTCAAAAGGACTTATCGCCGATGGATGGGCTGTGACAGGAGCGATTCGCAGGGGAGGAACGTTCAAAAGTGTAGAGGGTGTTTCACTTTTAGAAATTGGCAATATTGATAATAATACCGACTGGAAAATGGCCCTAAAAGGCATTGATGCTGTCGTTCATGCCGCAGCCAGAGTTCATGTATTGAAAGATACGGTTGCCGATCCCCTTGAAGCATATCGCAGCGTCAATGTAAACGGAACGATGAATCTGGCCCATCAGGCTGCCGCCGCTGGTGTGAGACGGTTCATATTCTTAAGTTCCATAAAGGTCAATGGCGAAGAAAATTCTGTGGAATACAGAGAAACCGACAAACCCGCGCCACTCGATTCTTACGGCATCAGTAAAATGGAGGCCGAAAATAAACTCAGAAAGACGGCGCCTGAAATGGGTATGGAGGTTGTCATTTTGCGGCCACCCCTGATCTATGGTCCGGGTGTCAGAGCCAACTTCTTGAAGCTGCTTGAAGTTGTCGATCGCGGTTTTCCGCTTCCATTGGCGAGCATCAACAATCGAAGGAGTATGATTTATGTCGAGAACCTTGTTGATGCCATCGTTCTGTGTCTTCGCCATCCGAAGGCGGCCGACCAAACCTTTCTGTTAAGCGACGGAGAGAACCTTTCTACACCGGATTTAATACACAGAATAGCCACTGCCCTCGGTAAAAAAAAGCGACTCATTCCTCTAACCCCCATTATTTTAGATATCCTTGCCCGTGTCGTCGGTAAGGGCCAGATGGCCAACCGTCTCACTGGTTCGTTGACAGTGGATGACTCGAAAATCAGGCGAGAATTGGGTTGGATACCACCGTTTACAATCGGCCATGGAATTGCAAAAACGGTCTCCTGGTATGAACACGACTACAAACCAACACGTTAACCAGGCAATTGGGCCGGAAGATAACAACGTTTGTCAGTCTTGAGGTCAGCTGCTGAACATGAAGCGGATGATAGATATATTGCTTGCAGCGATTTCGAGCGCAGTTTTTGCGATTCCAATGCTACTCATTGCCCTTCTCGTTAAGAAGTCATCCCCAGGGCCAGTCCTTTATTGGTCAGACCGGGTTGGCCGAAACAATACGATCTTCAGGATGCCGAAATTCAGGACCATGAAGGTTAACACGCCGCCCAAGGCCACACATCTGCTGACATCTCCTGAACAGTATTTAACCGAGATTGGCGCAAAGCTTCGAAAGTACAGTTTGGATGAGCTGCCGCAGATCATAAGCGTTCTAAAGGGTGATATGAGTTTTGTCGGGCCGCGACCGGCTTTATTCAATCAGGATGATTTGGTCGCATTGCGAACACAGAAGTCTATCCACACGCTTGTGCCGGGAATAACCGGTTGGGCTCAGGTAAATGGGAGGGATGATTTGCCGATACCCAAGAAAGTTGAATTGGACGAATATTATTTTCACCATCGTTCCTTCTTGTTTGATTTGAATGTATTGGTCGTGACTTTCTATAGTGTCCTTCGCAGCAGGGGTGTTCAACACTAAACATGAAATTTAGAATCATGAGCAAGAATTTTCTTGTCATTTTTATTTTGGATCTGCTGCTTATGGTAGCAGCCTTATACACGGCCTTACTCATTCGATTTGAGTTTTCCGTGCCATCATATTTTGTGGCTTCCATGTTAAGGATGCTGCCCTATGCGCTAATATTCAAAGTCGTCTGTTTCTATTTTTTTGACATGTACCGAGGCATGTGGCGGTACACAAGCGTATCCGATCTACTCAATATCGTAAAAGCCGCGACCCTGAGTTCCTTGATGATAGCCGTTTTCATTGCATTTAAAACACGTTTCATCGGCTATTCACGATCCGTCATCGTCATTGACTGGTTTTTGACCATTCTCTTCATCGCCGGGTTTCGATTGGCTATTCGTATATTTTTTGAAAGTTTTACACGCGATAGCAAATCGGACAAAGCGCGGCCTTCTATATCCAGAATATTCAACAAACAACCTAAAAATGCAAAAAAACTATTAATCATTGGTGCCGGTGATTGTGGTGAAAAAATTTACCGTGAAATTCGCCACAATTCAGCATTACCTTACCGAATCGTTGGCTTTTTAGATGATAATCGCAATAAAATCGGTCGAAAGATTCATGGCGTACCCGTTCTCGGAAAGGTTAGCGAAATTTCCGCCGCTATCGATAAAGTAAAAGCCAATGAAGCACTGATCGCTATTCCTTCTGCTACCGGTGAGCAGATGCGCGTCATTGTCGAACATTGCAAAACCAGTGAAATCCCGTTCAAGACCTTACCGGGTTATGGTGAGTTGATAAACGGAAAAGTGTCTGTCAAAGCCATTCGTGACGTGGCCTATCGCGACTTGTTGGGTCGAGAAATCGTCAAGTTGGATGAAAAGGGGATCGGCACTATCATCGAGGGCAATAGCGTGTTGGTTACCGGGGCGGGCGGGTCGATCGGCTCAGAACTCTGTCGCCAGATTTGTCGCTTCAAGCCCGGAAAAATCCTTCTTTACGAACGTGCAGAAAGCCCACTTTTTGAAATCGAACTTGAACTCAAACGAAATTTTGGCGATGTACCTGTCGTGCCGATCCTTGGGGACATTCAGGATCCAGCACAACTTCGAAAAACATTTGAAATTCATCGCCCTCAAACAGTATTTCACGCGGCCGCGTACAAGCATGTACCCATGCTGGAACTGCAACCCTGGAAAGCGCTTGAAAACAACGTTGCCGGTACGGCAAACTTGTTGAAAATCATCAGCAACTTCGATATTGACCGTTTCGTTTTTGTTTCAACGGATAAAGCCGTCAGACCAACCAACGTTATGGGGGCCAGCAAACGGGTTGCGGAAATGCTGATTCAATGCCAGGATCACACCCCGGTGACCAAGACGAAATTTGCCATTGTTCGTTTCGGTAACGTGGTCGGCAGTGTCGGCAGTGTTGTACCTCTTTTCAGAAAACAGATTGAAATCGGGGGACCGGTCACGGTCACTCATCCGGATGTCACGCGTTATTTCATGACCATTCCCGAAGCATGCCAGCTTATATTGCAGGCCGGTGCATTGTGTAGCGATCAGGTAGAGGTTTTTGTGCTGGACATGGGAAAACCCGTTAAAATTGCCGATATGGCCCGTGATCTGATCCGCCTTTCCGGATTTGAACCTGATGTCGATATCAAAATCGAATACATTGGCTTGCGTCCCGGTGAAAAATTATACGAGGAACTTATTACGGACGGGGAGGGGGTTGTCGGTACGAGTCACGAGAAAATCATGACCCTGCGAGGAGAAGTATGCAATTTGGCGCAGTTGAACACTAAGATTGATGATTTAGCAACAACTTTCCGCAGACCAGGATATCGAAAAAATTAAGGCGACGCTCAAGGAGATCGTCACTGACTATCAGCCACTACAGGCATGATGCGATCTGAAACCCTCCATATAGGTGAAAGAAAGTAAGACTTATGACGAAAATTAACCGGATGCTGATACAGCGGCTTCAGGATAAAGGTGTACGATTTCCCGCACCGGAAGCGGTCGAAATCGGCGAAGACATCGATCCGGATAGGATATCCGGTAAAGGTGTTATCATTCATTCCGGGTGCAAGATCTATGGCCATTCCACTCTTATTCTCGACGGGGTCTGTTTGGGGAATGAAGGCCCGGCAACGTTGTTGACTGTCAGATCGGGTCCGGCGTGGTACTTGGAGGTGGGTATTTCAAGGATGCGGTTTTTCTGGATGGTTCCTCAGCCGGATTCGGCGCTCACGTTCGCGACGGAACGATTCTTGAGGAAGAAGCCAGCATTGCCCACACGGTCGGTTTGAAGCAGACGATCCTGTTTCCCTATGTGACGCTGGGCAGCCTGATCAATTTCTGCGACTGCCTGATGGCCGGTGGGACGGACAAAAAAAACCACAGTGAGGTTGGCAGTTCTTACATTCACTTCAATTACACACCCAACCAGGACAAAGCCACCGCCTCGCTTATGGGGGACGTACCCCGGGGCGTGATGCTGAACCAACTTCCTATTTTCCTCGGAGGGCAGGGGGGGCTGGTCGGTCCCTGCCGGTTAGAATACGGCACCGTCATTGCTGCGGGTACGATTCACCGCAAAGACGAACGGCGAAGTGGTCGATTGATTATCGGCGCCAGCGGCGGTAAAAGCGGTAATGTGCCGTATAGCCCTGGTCGCTATTACGGTGAAAAGCGGATTGTGACCAACAATATCAACTATATTGCCAACCTCATTGCTCTCTTTCAATGGTATGCGACCGTCCGCTCTCAGTTCGTGTCGCCTGAATTTTCCCAGCTGCTTTTAGACGCGGCCACGCAAAAAATATGTCTGGGTCTCGACGAACGTATCCGACGGTTCGAGGAGTTCATTTACAAATTCCAGGCACATGCGGAAGAGATTGAAACCGTTTCCGAAAAATTGCGTAACCGACAAATCGAACTCGGTGACCGGTGGTCAGAATTAAAGGGTCTTATTAAATCAACCATCAACAGAACAGGGGAAAAGATCGACCGGGATCGTTTTTTGGAGATTCTTAGCAAAGTGATCGATCATCGGTGATCGCCACAAACGTGACGACGATGA
>CAVRBA010000045.1:0-100451 GCA_963719015.1 uncultured delta proteobacterium
GAATCAAATTATCACAATTCCTGGCGGAGCAAGGCTTCAAAATTATATGCTTCGATTTGTATCTTTGACCGTATTGACCACAATTTGAAACTGTAGTCACTAAAATACGTTGAATTCCAAAGAAACGGCTACAAGAACTTTATCATGCGTTGGTTTTTAATCTAACCAGTTGAAGTATCCTTTCACCCAACAATTCACAATTCGTTGATGAGGTCGAACATGATATGATCTCAAAACTCCGGCAAATTTAAAGAACTAAGACACGTGATTTATGAATATCGGCAACTGCTTCTGTAGAATGACGACTGAGTGGTTAAGATCACATCATTGAATAGACCCCATGTAACAGCCCAAAAAGAAACGATGAACAATGCCATCTAAGGCGAGTGATACGGAGATCACAAGGCGTGCGATACGATTATTTAGATCGTTTGATAACTATGGGCGTATAATGAGACTATTCAAAGTGCATGCAATAAAAGGCCGTGTCCTTCGGTTATCAGTGAAAAATGATTTTACACACCGTGGATATTGCCCTATTTGTGAAAAAGGTGTTACTTTTTATTGTTCGTCAAAGAAATCATTTCGAGATTATCTCTTTTGTTCTGGATGCGGATCAATACCTCGTGAACGAGCATTGATGAAAGTGATTAAAGATCTTTATCCGAATTTCATGGTACTAGACATTCATGAGTCATCTCCCGGCGTCCGGGGTGCAAGTATCAAACTACACAATAAATGCAAAAATTATACGGCATCCCACTATTACCCCCACACCCCTTCTGGGCAGATTCATCCGAAAAGCGGTTATCGCAGCGAAAATCTGGAAAAACTTACGTTTCCTGATAATTCCTTCGACCTCTTTATCACACAGGATGTGATGGAGCATTTATTCAACCCTGAAAAGGCATTCAAAGAAATCGCGCGTGTTCTAAAAACTGGTGGTGCTCATATATTCACAGTACCTTTGATTCGCAAGAATAGTGAGAGCTTGCGATGTGCTCAAATGACAGAGAAGGGTGAGGTCATTTTTCTCCGCGAACCTGAATATCACGGCAGTCCAATTGATAAAAATGATGCCCTTGTAACCATGCATTGGGGGTTAGATATAGCTAAATACATTACACGGGTCAAAAACTCCAACCTCAATAATCACGATTGACAATATAGAGCATGGAATCCGCGCAGAGTATATAGATGTTATGGTCAGTTGCAAGATCGAAGATGACGATATTCAGTATGCACAGAGACAACATATTGCCGTTTAGAACTAATATTTGATGTAGTTTTGTATTATCCTTTGTCCTATCTCTAAACTTTGAAAAATGCTTTTCCAAAATTGTCATTCAGGTGATATCATCCATCATAAAAAGTTCAATAAAATAGACAGTAAGGATAGTTAATGAAAATTCTAAGGAGGGCAAAACGCGTGACTACTTCAACGATAAAAGATGCAATCATAAATTCTGCGATCCGCTATGGTGTTTCACCGGAAATTCACTCAGAGGATTTTATTTTTCAATTTGTTGTCAATCATCCTCAATTTCAATCACAGGAATTGGCTGTAGATTATTACTTTCAAGATGGACAAAAGTCTTGCACAAAATTAATCTCTCAGATTAAAGAAATTTTTCCAGAATCTGAAAAAAAAATTAAATTGCTGGAATTTGCTTCAGGATATGGCTGCGTCACACGCCATTTAGCGAAACACCACGGATTCATTGAGACAATGGCATGTGACATCCATGAAAGTGCGATAGATTTTCTACGGAACAAATTAAACGTTCCAGTTATTCAATCAAAATCCATACCGGAAGATCTTCATCTAAAAAATGAATATGATGTGGTGTTTGCTTTGTCTTTTTTCTCACACATGCCACACCGTACTTGGTCGCGCTGGTTGAAAAAATTATATGATTTAACCGCTGCAGGAGGTTGCTTAATATTTACGACGCATGGATTATCGAGCAGAATTAACTACGGTAATCCTGTAATTCCTGATAATGGTTTTTGGTTTGCCCCGCAGAGTGAACAGAAAGACCTTGATACATCCGAGTATGGAAGTACGATCGTATCTCTCGATTTCGTAACAAATGCTGTTAAACAAAATCTTACGGACACTATATGGCTATACAGACATGCCTATTGGTGGGAACACCAAGATCTTTATGTTATTCGGAAACGTAAGAACGCCGATTAAACATATACTCCATTACTATATGCAAAAAAATAAATCTATCTCAAGTTCTGCACACCTATATTTATCCTAACTCAGTTATCTTCTCGGTTAGCGCATCTAAATAGTTGTGAAAGTCTTGTTTAATATTGAAAAGATCAAAAATGTCCGAAAGGAAAATGAGAAACAAGACACGAGCAGAAATTTAAAATAATTAAAAATCGAACCTGAGAGGTAATTATGACTGAAAAGAATATTCCCTTTCCTCCTGATGAATATATGAAACTGGTCTGCGGCGATGTTGATGAACTGCCCCAAACTTTTGAATGGACCGGAAAACTGGTTGTCGAAATGCTGGTCGAAGAATCTTTCCTCGATGAATCGCCCCGGTTTTTGGATGTGGGATGCGGGTGCGGACGTATTGCCCGTTACCTTATGGACAAATCGTTAAAATCCTATACCGGTTTTGATCGGCATGGTGGAATGATCGAGTGGTGTGCAAAAGAGATAACCCCATATGCCCCTTGTTTCGACTTTCATCATTTTAAAATCAAAAGTGCGTATTCGGATGTATTGGACAGGGAAGAAGGGGATATCGATGCCGAAGCATTCGCTTTTCCTTATGATGATAATGCGTTTGACAGTGCCTTGCTTGCATCGGTATTCACTCACATGCCAATGCCGGAAAGTTCCGCTTATCTGAAGGAGTTATATCGGATTATGGCTCCGAGCGGAAAAATTATGCTATCTGTATTTTATAGCGACAAGGCGTATGTCAGCGGTGGTCTGGATTTTTATTATGAAAAAGATGCATTTCTGGCTATCGCAAAAGATACTGGATTTGACTATCGTTTTAGGGAAGAACTTTCCAGACATAATTGGTATGTCCTAACAAAAAACTGATTTTCAGATAGCATACCGAATTAAATACTGTCAGGATACCAAATCATGTATATAGCAAAACTGACGTCCCACATTCTTTCACTTTTGTCTTCCAAAACATCCCTGCATCTAACATACACGATTATTGACGTATGTTGAACGCTAATATAATTTTCAAATGATTACAATCTATTGTATATATCGATCAAATAATTATAGAGAGATACTCGTTTTATGAAAGTCACTATAATTGGTGGTGGAGGGTTTATCGGGATCAATCTTTGTGAGGCATTAGTGTCCCGGGGACATACAGTCCGTGTTTTCGACCAGCCTCGTGCCCGACATACCTTTCCATTGGCCATAGTACAACAAGTTGAATGGATCGAAGGGGATTTTCTGAACACCGAAGAAGTTAATCAAGCACTTCATGATTGCGAAGTTTTATTTCACCTTGTCAGCACCACCAAACCTAAAAGTTCTAATGAAAATCCAGCATACGACATAGAGACAAATATCCTTGGCTCGGTTCGTATGATGGAAGCTGCAAAAATGGCAGGAGTGCGAAAGATTATGTTTATTTCATCAGGTGGCACCGTATACGGCATTCCCAAAGAGATTCCAATACCGGAGACTCACCAAAATCATCCTATATGTGCCTATGGTATTGGCAAGCTGGCTATTGAAAAATACCTTGCCTTATTCCACTATCATGACAGATTAGATTATACGATTATTCGCATGTCTAATCCTTATGGTCCTTACCAGCAACCAAACTCTGACCAAGGAGCTATTGCTGTCTTCCTCTATACGGCACTAAAAGGTGAGGCTATAGAAATTTGGGGGGATGGATCTGTGACGCGTGATTTTATTTATATTTCCGATGCCGTTGATGCACTCGTCAAGGTTTTAGATTATCAGGGATCCGAGCATATATTTAATATTGGCAGCGGTAAAGGACATAGCTTGACCGACATCATAAACTCAATCTCAAACGTTTTAGGAAATCCAGTAAGATGTAACTATATACAGGGTCGCACGATAGACGTTCCCACGAATGTGTTGGATATTTCACGTATACGTAACGAAGTAGGTTGGGAACCCAAAACTCATTTATTAGATGGCCTAAATAATACTATTACTTATTTGCGTCAACACAATGAAAAACTCGAGCGTTGAGTATCTCACTCATAGAATGAGTAAAATAAAGAAAAAGAATGCATTTTAAGAAATCAACCTTAATTAAAACTTTTTGGGAACAATACGCTTACATTTACGGGTTATTTGCTATTGCAGTTGTTTCACCACTGTTTTCAACGATTGGAACTCAAACGACTTTTTTGATTTCACACAACGTAACGCCATTTATCCTTATTAGCACAGTTTTTATGACCTCACTTGGGATCCCCTCTTTTTTTGTTCTTCTAAAACTCATCCTTATTAAGATCAATAAAAAATATGCCGGTAAAATTTTTGATTCGCTGTATTTATTTTTAATGATTTTTCTGTTGAGCCAGAATCTTCTTAATAAACATGCTTCCGGGCTGGTTTTTTTGCCTGGCATTGAGGTAATGGCTTATCTACTTATTGGACTGACCATTTCCCTGTTTTGCCTTTTGCTTTATTTTAGAAAGACTGTATTCCGTGATATTATCAGAATTACTTCGTTCGGTGCCGTTATTCTCCCAGTTTTCCTTTTAGCATTTACTCCAGCCTCGACTATCGTAAAAAAAGCCAGTATTACACAAATAGGGGGCAACAGCGTTAAGAATCCGGTGCCGATTGTTATTGTAATTTTTGATGAATTTTCATTGACTTCATTACTGGATAGCGGAGGCAATATTGACCAGGCAAGATATCCTAATTTTTCCTTGCTATCTCAAACTGCAAATTGGTACCCCAACGCAAAGACTATCGCATCCAATACAGATTTAGCAATCCCGGCTATCCTATCTGGACAGGCAACGCACCTCGAACTTGACAATAAGCCCCAACTACATTACTACCCACAAAACCTATTCACCTGGCTTCAGGATAAATATTCTTATTTCAATATTGTTGAACAAATCACACAGCTGGCTCCGCGTAGATTAGTGAAGAAAGGTTTTAACAGGAAAATGTTTTTTTCTGACTATTTTACCCTACCTTTTTATTCCTATCTTCACAAAACTATTGAAAGTAAGATTTTTCCATCACTGCCGGCAGCCTGGAGCAACTTCGGGTTCTTTTACAGCCATGAAGAGAAAGATGAATTTTTGACGTTATTGAATCAATGGTGTAATAATCTCAAAGCCGGTAACTCATTAAATTATTTTCATTCGCTGCCGCCTCATCGTCCTTTGGAGTATCTTCCGTCGGGGAGGACCTATCTTAATTCATTTATTCCGATCGGTACCGATGTACAGAAGAATTCAACCACTCCGAGTCTGATCAACTTTGCCCATCATCAATATCTGCTCCAGGTTGGATACATTGACAAGGTTCTGGGAAAAATCATTAAATCTATGAAACAAAAAGATATTTTCGATAATTCACTTTTGATTATCAGTGCAGATCATGGCGTGGCTTATACTGCCGCCGCTGAGTATAATCGATTATCACTTAATGACCACGGCTTGGCTTATATCGCATTTATTCCCGTTTTTATAAAATTTCCGAAACAGACAATTGGGAAGAAGATTAACAAAACAATTACAATAATGGATTATCTTCCGACAATCTCTGAAGTTATCCAGACTGAAATCCCATGGGAAACCAACGGTATTTCAGTTTTATCAAGCACATATCCTGAATTTAAAGAATATAATCTCACAAATAAACGCATTTACTATTCTCCTACGGTCAATGGAAAACGTGTGGGATACCGTTCTTATAATCCTGCTGAAATTGAGAAGGTTTTTCACCGTGAATTAAAGCGAATATCAGCTATCTTCGGATCTGGAGCTCCTTACAGTCGATCCCTGGTGAATTACACCGAAAAAGTTGAATATGATATTCTGCTGGGTAAAAGCGTTAATGAATATTCAGTTTCAAACACCGATGAATATAGAATCCAGTGGGATCTGGTTCAGCCTACTTTCCTGAAAGGAAATTTAGCATCTAGCTCAAACAATGCGGATGATATTCTTCTGGCGATTGCAATCGATCAAAGGATAGTTGCCGTGACTAAACCATCAAAGTGGCAAGACTCGGACCATTTCTTTGCCGTTATGTTGCCTGAGGAATATTTCAATTATAAGACTGATCTAAATTTAATCGGATTTTACTATATAACCAAACATAGATCGTTTTTCGAACTCCATGAGATTTCGGGAGAGCTGCTTTCTCTGAAAAATCAATTTAAAAATCTGAAAAATGTAAAACTCCGCTTCCGGCCAGAAGAATTTATCAAAGGGGTTGGCAAAAGGCGCTATGATATTTCCAGTATGGTGGTCGATGGATCAAATGTCATTATTACATCAACGGGAAATGATCCGCATTTTTCTCTGCCATCATTTCAGATTATACCAAATGTCAGCTACGTTATTAAAGTAGATATAACCGTACCCAGCAAAACAGGACTTCAATTATTTTATAAAACTATCGACAAACCATATTTTGTGGCCTTTCAAGATGTCGGAATGGAATTAAAGAAAGGCAGAAATGCTATTTATCTGAAAGTTCCCGGTCCCAATTTAGTCGAACAATTCAGGCTTGATCCCGGAAGCAAAGAAGGAAAGTACACACTTCACGATCTTGAAGTTCGAGAATTGCCCTTACATTCTCAAAAAAAATAAAATAGCCTAAAACTCTTATGCAATGATGGCCAGTAAAGATTACATACTTTAAAGAATTGGCTATAAAATATAGATGATGAGTGCCAAGACATCGATGACCTTAAGGGTCAATTTGTGCCAGGACATCGGTGACCCTATTCGTTTCAATTTGTATCTGATACCCATTTGTTTAACTTACAACAAGGAGGGTATCAGATGGAACAAGATCTTCGTAAAAAAGCTATCAACCTCTATCTGAAAGGAGCAACTCCAAAATCCATATATTCGGAGCTTAATCGTTCAAAAAATTGGTTCTTCAAGTGGCTGGAACGTCATCAAACCGGTGAGCCGGACAGGTACAAGGACAAGTCCAGAGCTCCCCAAAAGCAGCCTGCAGCGCTCAGTGAAATTGACAGGCAGCGGATCATTTCAGTTCGAACTCGTCTTGATTCTCAAAAATTTGGTCAGATCGGTGTTTCAGCAATCAAGTGGGAACTTTCGAAGTCAGGTTTTAGATTTCCCTCTGATCGTACGATTAATCGGGTCCTAAAAAAAGAAGGACTGGTTAAAAAAAACTTCGTATATTTTCAAGGGCGTTGAATATCCGTACTTAAAAGAACCACTCGACTTCAATATTTTTCACCAGGCCGGCCTTGTTGGACTCCGATATATAAGGAACGGTGGCAAATTTTACTCATTTAATGTGATGGACCTGTTTAGCCATCAGGTTTACATTGAATCACAAAGATCCAAGCAGGATCGTCAGGTTGTTTTAAGATGCTGGAAAGCAGTTGGACTTCCAGATTATTTGCAGCTCGACAATGAGATCAGTTTTCGGGGTAGCAACCGACATCCCAGATCACCTGATTTGGTCATAAAGCTTTGTCATCACTTTGGTGTCCAACCGGTCTTTATACCGATTGGAGAACCCTGGCGAAACGGTGTTATTGAAAAGTTCAATGATACATATAATCGAAATTTTTCCGTCGCCAATGGTTCAACAGTTGCAATCATTTAAAACGACAGAGCAAAAACTTTCAGCGTTTTCATAACAAACATCATCGATACAGCTATTTAAAAGGTAAAACGCCGCTGGAAACAATAAAAAGCAATGGGTTTGAGCCGTTACGATTAGGAGCGAATACAAAAATGCCAGACCTTGATAACGTTCTTGATGGCAATATCAATCTCATTCGATTTATTCGAAGCAATCGGTTTCTCGATATATTCGGAGAGAAATTCAAAGTTTCAAAGAGCCTTGTATATTCGTACGTCAAGGCAGTGATTGTGACCGAGATACACAGATTACAATTGTACCTTGGCGAAGAACTGGTAGATTCATTTGTTTACCAGTTGAACACTGTAAAATATTGAGTTGAATCCTCAAAATATTGGCTTTAATTTTTAGGGTCATCGATGTCCTGGCACTTTTTACCGTTAGACCTGGGTCATCGATGTCATGGCATTTACCATATAGATGTTAAAAATACATGCCTTTAAGAAAGTCATAGAATTTAAATTTTTATTCGTTTCTTTACCTGAATGAAGTAGCTGATATAGTAAAATGACAATCAAAATTTTTAGTCGGAGGGACCTATGGTTACAAAACCCCCAATCGTTTTTTCTTATACAGCAATCTCTTTTCTGATGTTTTTCACGAAACCAGCTTATGCTTATATCGACCCTGGAACAGGCAGTATGATGATTCAGGCGGTTATTGCCGGGATTGCTGCGGCAAGTGTATCGATCGGAATCTTTTGGAAACGCATTAAATTATTTTTAAGTCGATTATTCAGACACAAACAAAAAGAGGAGCCAGATCAAAAAGAGAAAAGAGAGGCCTAGTCCGTATGAATGTTGAAAATGGATCGTTCAGGGACCCTTACGGATCTGTTTACTGCAAAGACAACGACATCTATCGGAGTATTTTCCGGCCCGGAGTAGCAGATTTTGAACTCGCCAGGGATTCCGGTGTTTATGAAAAGCTGATTAAAAAAGGAATTCTACTACCACATAGAGAAGTCGAGATAATAAATTCTACTCCAAAAGGTAGCGTTTACTGCCTATCTCATCCCCGCCTCCCGATGGTAAGTTACCCCTGGGAATGGTCTTTTTCAATGCTCAAAGATGCGGCGTTACTCCATCTCGATGTCATGGAAATGCTGATCCCCATGGGCTTCTGGTTGCGAGATGCCAGCGCGTTCAATGTTCAATACGACGGTGAACAGCTACATTTAATCGATACGCTATCGGTAGGACGCCGCATTCCAGAAAGCCCTTGGATAGCATACGGGCAGTTCTGCTCCCATTTTTTGGCCCCTCTGGCTGCTGCTGCCTATTGTGACATACAGCTTTTATCCATGTGGCGCAGTTTCATCAACGGCTTTCCGTTGGAATTGGCTGTTAGAATGCTCCCAAGATTCAAAAAATATCAGCCTGGATTATTTATGCATCTGACGCTTCATTCTCGATATCAAAATTCTGCTGACCGTAAAGACGATATCAGAAGAGGGAAATCGACGAGAAAAATCAGAAACCTGAAAGTTAATGATCGCGGACTTATCGGGCTGATACGGTCGCTTAAAAAGACCATCAACAGTATAACCTGGAAACGTTTTTCAAAAATTTGGGAAGATTACAAGCTAATCAGAACCTATGATTCGGAAGATGTGTCAGCAAAATCATATTATGTGGACAGGGTCGTCAGAGATTTGCAACCTTCAATGATATGGGATTTGGGGGCTAATACAGGAGAATTTTCTCTAATTGCCGCATCGCATGGCGCCTTTGTGGTTAGTATCGAAGGGGATCCGGCTTGTACCGAATTTTTATATAAAAAGATTTTTCAGAAAAATGAATCCCGGAATATCTTACCGCTGACGATGGATCTGGCGAATCCATCACCGGGTCTGGGTTGGGACAGCAGGGAAAGATCAAGCTTGATGGACCGCGGACCTGCTGATCTATTGCTTGCACTTGCGCTGGTGCACCACCTTGTCTTTTCTTGTTGTATCCCGCTTTCTATGGTGGCACAATGGTTTTCAAAAATAACAAACTTCGTGCTTGTCGAATTTGTCCCACATACAGACCCAATGGTTAAAAAGTTGTTGGCCAATCGAAATGATGAACACCATCCATATAGTCTGGATGTTTTTACCTCAAGTTTTGATAAATATTTTGAATTTATAGATAGTAAAACCCTTAAAAATAGGCGGACTTTGTTTTTGTTGCGACGGAAATAATAATAAAAAAACTTCTTCTGATAGCTATTCAAGGATCTTCCTTAAAACCATAAACGTCGCCAATATTAATAAGAGAGCTTCGAAAATCTGGCTGGATTACCGATTATAGGACTCTTGTCAAATTTTTTCAGAAAAACCGGTTAAATTTATGCGTGGCAACAGAATCGGGTCGTGATTAAATCAATTTTACAATCATTAAATCAGCGTTATAGAAGCGATTTGAGTTGCCCGGAGGATTTATTCACCCCCCAGGCGCACCTATCCACCCTATACGGTGGCAACTTTCAGGATTTTTAACCCCTTGCGGATATTATAGGCAGCCTGACGACACCAAGCATCGAAATTGTTTTTTGCGATGGTAGTAAATCTTGCTCTTTTAGCGCCATCGTGCAGGTGACTGATTCCGAAGTATTGTTCAACGATATATCTGACTTTTGATATTTTTGTGTTTCGCTCTATTTCATATTCAGTGATTTTGGCCGTCGTCGAGTCTTTTCGCATAATCCCATCGGCGATTTCATTAAGGGCCAGGAAATCCCGGTTGGGCTGACCAGCATATCCTTTGTCGGCATAAACCTTTTCGATCGGTTGTTTGGTGTGGCGGCTGTATACGGTACAATAGGGCAGGTAATTGGTATCATGCACGGAAGCCGGAGTCATGGTGGTGGCCAGAATAAAGCCATGGTTGGCATCGACAGAGGCATGTTCTTTAGACCGTGGTGAGGTTCATCGTTTTGCACGACCCAATTGGATTCGAGGTCTCTTGAGAACTTTCTGGTATTGCCGTTTTTATCGAGTTTTCCTTCAGGGGTATTTCGTTGCTCTCTAACTTCTTTGAGTTGATCGTTGCTGAGAGGGAGGCTGGTGGATTTAACAAGCCTGGCATCGACGGCAACGCCCTCATTGATAGTGAGTCCCTGGCCTTCAAACTGACGCAGGATCTCGGAGTTGAGCTGGTCCATGGCCTGTTTGGACAATCGGGACCTGAAGCGCGAGAAGGTGGAGTGATCCGGGGAGGGTTTGCTCAAGGGCAGGCCGAGGAACTTTTTAAACGACAATCGGTCGTTGATCTGGTTTTCCAGTTCGGGGTCGGAGTTGATTCGGAACCACTTTTGGAGCATCAGGCATTTAAAGAGCAGCAGAGGCGGATAGGCATCGGCGCCTTCACCGCTGGTGCCGACCGTGTAATGGCTCATCAAGACCGCATTGATTCTATCCCAATCGATGGAATGGGAAATCTTATCCATGAGTTTGAGGCTGCGGTTGTGTTTGAGGGAACTGGAGAGAGCAAAATCTGCGAAGCCTAAATTCTTCTTCATCTTTTTATAGCCCATATCATCCTCCAAGTAGTGATAATTGAAGGATATATGGCATAAAAAAGAAAAAAATACAAGTAAAAACAGATAGATATAATCATTCAGGGGATTTTTCTGAAGAACATTCAATCAGAAAGGCTGGGATTTAGGACGCTTTTCTGAGGTTATGCAAAGGTTTCTCCTCTATTGATGGAATATCCTCACATCTTTTTACAAAGAGTAGAATAGAAGTGGTTTGACTACAACAACAGTGAAAACCCCTTGGGAACCTTTCCATAACCCAAGCCACCCTCCAGATGGCTACCTGAGGCAACTTGCTAAGGGGATAGAGCCTCACTCCTACAAGAAACGATGATTAATGCCAACTAAAGTGACTGTGCCAGATATCAAAAGACGTGCGATAGAATTATTTAGATCGTTTGATAACTATGGACATATATCGCGACTATTCAAATTGCATGCAATTAAAAGTCGTGAGATGCGGCTTTTTAAAAAAAAAGTTTTTATGCACAACGGATTTTGCCCCATTTGTGAGAGAACTGTCACATTCAGTTCTTCAGAGCAGTGGTTCCGTGACCATTTATTTTGTTCTGGGTGCGGTTCAATCCCTCGTGAGCGTGCTTTAATGAAAGTGATTAACGATTTTTATCCGAATTACAGAAATCTGAGTATACATGAGTCATCCCCAGGTGGACGAGGTGCAAGTATAAAACTACTCAATGAATGTAAAGGATACACTGCATCGCAGTATTTTCCCGATGTCACTCCTGGACTTAACCATCCGCTATATGGCTATCGCTGCGAGAACCTCGAAAGCCTGACTTTTTCCGACAATTCGTTCGATTTATTTGTTACTCAAGATGTTATGGAACATATCTTCAATCCCCAAAGAGCTTTTAAGGAAATTGCTAGGGTACTTAAAACCGGTGGCGCTCATGTATTTACTGCTCCATTGGTCAACAAGACAAAAAAGAGCGAATGCTGGGCAGCGCGTAATGAGAATGGTGAAATTATACATTACCAACCAGCCGAGTATCACGGTAACCCAGTTGATGCAAAAGGTGCGTTAGTCACCATGCACTGGGGTTACGATATAGCAGGATTTATTACTCAGACTGCCAAAACACCGACTACAATAATCATGATTGATAACATCGATCTTGGGATTCGAGCTGAATTCATAGATGTTTTACTATCTACAAAGTGTTCTTCGTAGTATCCATTTCTACCCATATTGACTGTAATATTATCCGCATTTATTACTTAAGCGAGATAAAATTCAGTCCTGTATCAGAATTCATTCATGAAAATTTTGTTTTTTCTGGGATCAAATCGGAGTTGCAAGAGCGTTTTCAACGCTGGCCCAAGAGCTTTATTAACCCCGTGCTCTCTTATCCACCCTTTACGGTAGCAACCTTTAGCACTTTCAACCCCTGCAGGGTATTATAGGCAGCCTGACAGCACCAGCAATCAATATTGCTTTTAGAGAAGATATTTTTGAATTTCAAGCCAAATTTTAAAGATGTGTATATTAAGTTTCTCTTTCATTCTTTTGTATTCCATATCATCCTCCGACTTGAAATCATTGAAGAAGATAGGGCACAAAATAATCCAAAAGTCACAAGTAATAACATACATAAATAGTAGTTTTAGGCGAAATTATTGAAGGAATCTCAACCATAAAGGCTGGATTTTAGATCGCTTTTCTGGTGGTTGTGCAAAGACTTCAATTTTGTGCGTTTATCGTAAGGAAAGTGTTTATGCTTAAGACGTTTTTCAGAGTGGATGGAGCGTTTTTTCACAAAACTAAAAAAATTGATGTAGTACTTACATTCCTTGCCTTATAGACAGTCGCGATGTCCAAACCTCTATTGGATGTGCTTCGGGCTTCACCTGAGTATTGGGTGGCAAACCTGATAGACAGATGGATAATTGTCCTGATTGTCGCAGTGCTGTGCGTTGTTATGCCGTTGGCACTGGTGTTATGTGTCCTCGCTTTGAAAAAGTTTTGGATAAGCTGCCCGCAACTCTATTTGGTGGCTGTTTTGTTGTCTTTTTAACAATCGTCACGTTGATCATGGTGATTCTTTGATTCTAAAATAAATGGAGCTTTCAGTCGCCAGCATTCCTGTTTCTGGTTTTGCGTTATGGCTTTATGCGCGTTTTCAAGGCTTCCGTCTCTTTTTCTCAATTATGAGCATCATAGCAATATTCGTATTCCCGCATCATTTTTGTTTTGTGGACCTACAAAACCACTTTTCATTTTCCCGCGCAGATGCCGCCACTAAATCGAGCCATTAGTTACGTTGGAAGGGCTACTCGTTATTGTTGTCTTTGACGGGATGAATTTGGCCTCTATGTTGGACGAGAAGGGTTAATAGATAGCAGGTTATTCCAAAACTTTGGACGTTTAGCATCAACTTCTACTTGGTTCAAAAATGGCTCAAAAAAATACGGTACAACCGAACGAGCGATGCCGTGTCTTTTGAGTGGGAGGTTTCAGGATGAATCAAGCCTTCTCGTTTCTTACAGACAAAACCCCAGCAATCTCTTCACAATATTTCAAGCGCCAGATGGCATTTTGCGATGGAAAGCGTTACCAATCTTTGCCCCCCAGTAAGTGTCAAACTCAACAGCGTCGAATATTTGATATCTTTAAGCAGACCATTGCTGATTTTTTTTAATTTACACAAACATTATGGTGCTTGCTCGTTTTGCAGCAAAAATTGAACCGATACCTCAACGTTTTGACAGCCTCGCCGGAGTGGATGCTGGTAGCAATGTAGCTGATCGATTGGCTGGGCTTCGGTAAATTCCAATGGTTTGCCGTCTGAATCTTACCATTCTAATGCTTAACTCCACTAATAAGGTTTTTTCGCCGCACCCCGATGATCGGTTACAACTATCTTTTGGGCCAGGATTAGGGGATCAACGTTCATATGGGCTGGGTTATGCTGATTCGATTTATTCTTTCGTGGAACCTGTCGCATTGATAGACGGCAAGGTTAAGCGTTTTCGTCCAAAACAAACTGATCCCATTGTTTTGCCATGGTCTCATTCGAAACATAAGTGGGTGGGACTTCATGGCAGATATTTCGCTCTTCTACTGGCACCCGAATTCATTCAAGTTTCGAAGGAAGGATTTAAGCTGGATCAAGTTTCGGTTAAACTAGAAGGATATAACACCACTGAATTACCCTTTAATCATTTGCCGGTATTATCGATACAGTTGCCAGTGCATTCGATAGCGCCTGGTGATAGTATTCAGTGGAAGTTTGTTATTTTTTCCGGGCCTAAATCCATCCAAGTGCTGAAGGAAGGCACGCAGAAATTTGAGAGGCTGGTTTTTCCGGGTCTGTGGCGGTGGATGCGCTGGTTGAGTTTTGGTTTGCTATGGTTGATGACAACCATGTATGCAGTTATACCAAATTGGGGCGCAGTAATTCTTCTCCTGGCTGTATTTGTCGGGATTGCGATGTACCCGATCACCAGGAAAACATTGATAAGCCAAGAAGCCTTTGTTCAAGTTCAAAAACGGATACAACCTGAACTAAAAATTATTAAGCAGGATTATCGTGGAGAAGAGCAAAGCGAGCGGATTTTAAATTTATATAAGCAACAGGGGACCAGCCCGTTGGCCGGTTTGAAACCACTCTTCATTGTGCTTTTTCAATTACCGGTCCTGATTGCTTTATTTCATGTTCTCGGTTCAGCCTATGAATTTCACAGTGCACCTTTTTTATGGATAGAAACATTGGCCGAGCCTGATAAGCTTTTTGCTTTCGGCTTCAAAATTCCCTTACTGGGAGAGTATTTCAACGCATTGCCTGTACTCATGGCACTGTCGACTCTATCCGCCTTGAAACTTTCCCCAACCCCCGCTGTCAATCAATCTGCTCAGCGGCGTCAAAACCTTTTACTCATTATAGTTGCTTCAGGGTTTTTCATCCTGTTCTACCCGTTTCCTGCAGGTTTGGTTCTATATTGGACTGCGGCAAACGTTTTGCACATAGCCCAACAAAGACTTTTTATACGAATTCGACAGGATGAAACGGAGAGTGGATGACGGGACGTCCTGATGGCCATGCATACATTTAATTTCAATATAACTTGCTCGAATGCCGTGTGAAATGAACATCGATTCTACAAATTCACTATAACATCACATCATTTTATAAAGGGTAAGGGTTTCGGTCATCGTCCGATCTTCCTGGAAAATGGGAATCGTTAGAGGTTTATAAATCCCTTACAGACGTTTTCGAAGTAACTTGGGCATCACAAATGAGTTTTTTTAATTCATGATAGGCAGTGCGGGGGGAAGTGCAAATATCCCCAAGACTCTTAAAATCATAGCAAATGGAAATCGACGAATATAATCCAATAGAAAGCGAAAGGTCTACTCCGAGACTGATTGCATTCTACCTAACCCAGTATCATCCAACACCGGAGAATGACCATGGTGGGGCAAAGGTTTCACCGAATGGACAAATGTTACCAAGACGAGACCAATGTTCGATGGCCATCGTCAACCTCATTTGCCCAGGTGACTTCGGCTTTTACGACCTGCGTGTGCGCGAAACGCGTCACGATCAAATCAAGGTGGCAAAGCAATATGGCATTGATGGTTTTTGTTATTATTATTACTGGTTTTCCGGGAAACGGCTGCTGAACCGCCCCTTGGACGACATGCTTGCAGACCCTGAAAGCGACTTGCCGTTTTGTTTATGCTGGGCCAACGAGAGTTGGACACGACGCTGGGACGCAGCTGATCACGAGGTTCTGATTGCCCAAAAACACTTGCCCGACGACGACCTCAACTTCATCAAGTCATTGGTGCCCTTTTTCGAGGATGGTCGTTACATCCGTGTTGACGGCAGGCCATTACTGATCGTTTATCGCCCGCAACGACTGCCTGATGCTCGCAAATCGGCAAGGGTGTGGCGTGAATTCTGCCGATCGATTGGGTTGGGTGAAATTCACATCTGTGCCGCGCTGACCCACGGCAATGAGGACTACGTCAAGTTTGGATTTGATAGCGGCGTAGAATTCCCTCCGCATAATCTGCGATCGTCGAATATCAATCACGATATCACGTTTCATAGTGTTTTCCAGGGCAACGTGATGCAATACGCGACGGTTGCGCAATCATATCTCGATCGAACATACGGTAAATCGCGTATCTTCAAGACGGTGTTTCCTTCTTGGGATAATACTGCGCGGACCAAGGATCGTGCACTCGTGGTGCTAAATGGAGTCCCTGATAATTACGAGTACTGGCTTTCATCCACGATTGATTTTACAAAACGAGCAGGCATGGATGGATTGGTGTTTATCAACGCCTGGAACGAGTGGGCAGAGGGCTGCCATATGGAGCCTGACCAATGGTTCGGTCGCGGTTTTCTCCAGGCTACATTAAATGCAAAAAATGGTATACGTCGGTTTTCCAACCTTCCAAGACATTAGCTTGCCCCGCAAGGTTGAAGCGTCTCACCGAACATTCTGGAAGGATATTGGTATCGTGTTTAGGTATCATGCAGGGCTGAGACTTGGCAGGCTCAAGCTATCTGTGAATCGACGGCCATGGCTGCGCCGGGCGTTTCTATCATTAATTAGAATGGCACGTGACTTTCAAAGCATCGATATAACAACTTCTAATCATTACAGTAAACCTTTTCTCTGGAATGCGGTGATGTTATTGGCACCTCCCACACCCACAGTTCGTATTTCCGACGAAAGCTATAATAAAAGCACACAGGACGCGGAATTAAGTCCAGCACTGAAGTCAAAAAACCATTTTGTCTGCTGTGAATGGCTTGCGGATATGAGTGTAATTAAAGGCATGTGTAAACGCACTTCAAAACGCCGGAAAATCCAAGAAAATAAAAAAGTTCTTGACGAATATATTTGGAATCTCTTAGAAAAAGAAAAGCTCCTACCTCGATTGACCCGTCGATTGCGAATTAACCGCTCCAGCTAAGGCACGCTAATTCAATACTGTAAGCGCGAAATATTATATAGTAGGCTCCTCACAATAAAAATGTGTGCATAGATCGCGCCTTTATGAGATTGTGTATTGATTTCAGAGGCATAATGTAATAGATCTCGAGAATATAATGATTAAAGTTCTGGTTCAAACCATCTTTGTTAGATGATTCATTGGTCATATCGCTACATTAGGTGCCATTTAAATGATTGATCTTGTTATTGTAAATTACAACAGTTCAGAACTTTTGCATGATTGTCTTGCCTCGGTGAAGTGCTCATGTAATGGTTCAAAACCGAACATTGTTGTATCTGATAATAGCTCTGAAGAGCCTATCGATTATATACAAAAAACATATACTGACATAACGATCGTCCGTAATAAAGGAAATTTGGGCTATTCAAGGGCCATAAACACCATAATAGATTCAACCAGCTCGCCCTATATTGTGCTCTTGAATCCCGACACGATCGTTCTTTCGGACTATTTTTTTGAGACAATTGCCGCTTTCATGGATGCACATCCGGATGTCGGGATTCTCGGTCCGGGTATTGTTGATCCTGATGGAAGCATGCAGGGATCTGCCCGGTCATTTCCCAGATTTCATTCTCTTTTTTTCGGACGGCGATCTTTTCTGACTAAAATTCTTCCGAATAGCCGACTGGCCTGTGCCAACATCTTGTCCAACAAGGCAGGTGAATCAGACCCGATAGATGTCGATTGGGTATCCGGTGCCTGTATGGTTATCCGTCGCGAGGCCTTGGAACAGGTCGGGATGATGGATGATCGTTTCTTTATGTACTGGGAGGACGTGGATTGGTGTAAGCGAATGTGGGATTCAGGCTGGAAGGTCACGTACTGGCCGACGATTAAAATCATGCACCATGTGGGTGGCAGTAGTGACTCGAGTGTTATCCGGTCTGTATTTGAATTTCACAAAAGCGCAATATTATATTTCAACAAACATATCACCCAAAACAGACTGGTATTATTACCACCGATATTTGCGGCCATTTATTCTCGTTTCCTATGCATCCTTTTCCTGCATGCCTTAAACAAGGGTATTAATCGCTTAAAAACGAGGCCGCTTATAACCAAAGAAGATGCGGCAATATCCTGGCTTCATCAAGCATGCGTTGAGGCGAAACGGAACAGGAGAAGCATCGATTTGCCTCATTCTCCAAGTCTTCCCAGTTATGTTCACAGTAGTGCTGAACGCTCAAGTGAATTCATCTCAGAACAACCTTGAACAAATAACGATATTTCTTTAGGGTTTGAATCTAAATTAAAAAAGGCGGGATTATTCCCGCCTTTTCATTATGTACTTGCAGGGTAGGGGAGATACTCGGAATTGCGTTATATCCTGGATATTATTCCCGGTTCCCCATAATCCGCAGCAGCATCAGGAACAGGTTGATAAAATCGAGATAGAGGGATAGGGCGCCTAAAATGGCGCCTTTCCGCACAACTGCCCCATCTGCGTCGGCGGGTTGGGTCAGGGCCATGTTTTTAAGGCGCTGGGTGTCGTAAACGGTCAAACCGACGAATATAAACACCCCGATGTAGCTGATAATCATTGCCATTCCGGAGCTCTTGAGAAACATGTTGACCACCGAGGCGATGATGATCCCGATCAGGCCCATGAACAGAAAACTGCCGAACGAGGTCAGGTCTTTCTTGGTGACCCAACCGTAGATGCTGGCGGCCACAAAGGTTCCGGCACACACGAAAAAGGTTGAGGCGATCGATGATTTCGTATACGCCAGAAATATGACCGAGAGCGTGGCGCCGTTCAGCACGGCATAGACGACAAACATGGCTGTCGCTGTCGACGCCTGCATTTTAGCCACTCTGGCGGCTGAGCGTGAAAACCAAAACCAGTTCGCCGATGATCAAGCCCCAGAACACGATCATGTTTCCAAAGATTATATTGAGCAATGACGGGCTGTTAGAAACGTAATAGGCGACAAAACCGGTCAAGCCGAGCCCAATCGCCATCCAGTTGTAAACACTGCGAACGAACGAGTTGACAATGACTTGGGTTTGAGTTTGTGTTTGTCTAATCGGAACTGAGTCCATTAAAGCCTCCTGATAAATTCGGAAATTCGTTCCGAATTTATGAAACGCGGCTACGCCGCTCATAAGAGTTGGTTTATTATTTACTACTCGTAATTTTTTCCAGGATAATATAACATCAATGCGTAAATTTCAACTTATATTAATCTATAGAACCATCCAAACTTTCATAAATTTTTTGTAAAAAAATTTATCATGAAACCCGAAGTCCTTTATCGCGAACTCGTGGAATTGGCCGAAAAACTCCAGGTCAGTGTGTCGGAACAAAACCTGCGCATCACCGGCATCAAGGTCAAAAGCGGTCTGTGCAAGGTAAAGGGCGAGTATGTCTTTATCATGGACAAACACAAACCGCTGATCACAAGAAAGCAAAGATTCTGGCCAAATGTCTGAGCCGGATGGATCACGAGAAAATATACGTTGTGCCGGCGGTGAGGGAAGTGCTGAACCGTTATGCCGAAAAAACCGACCCAGCAGCGAACGTCAATCTTCCGCTCCTTTTAAAAGTTTACATAATATATCTTATCAGACGTTAATAATCGGCAAGAGGGGCAGCAGTAAAGATCGACCCTATTCGCCAAATTGCCATCAGACGCAACAAGCCTCTAAACCTCAAATGACCACCACAGCCTCCCAAGGTACTACCGCCCGCATCTACTCGGTGTCCGAGTTGACAAGCAAGATAAAAGGCCATCCTCGAGCAGAATTTTCCTTTTATATGGTCTGACGGCTGAAATATCCAATTTTCGGATGCCGTCTTCCCGGCATTATTATTTCACCCTCAAAGATGAAAATTCGCAAATTCAGGCCGTCATGTTCAGGGGGCAAAATCAAAACTTAAAATTTGTCCCGAAGACGGCATGTCCGTGACCGGACTTGGCCGGATCAGCCTTTATGAGCCCAGGGGCTCCTACCAGATTATTCTGGAATATCTGGAACCCAAAGGCGTCGGGGCGCTGCAGATCGCCTTCGAGCAGCTTAAAAACCGCCTGGCAGCAGAAGGCCTGTTTGACAAGCGAATCCAAGAAACCACTGCCCTATCTGCCGGACGCCATTGGCTTGATCACATCGCCGACTGGTGCGGTTGTGCATGACATGCTTCACATCATCCAACGCCGTTGTCCGGGTCGATCCATAGACATTCTGCCAGTCAAGGTTCAAGGTGACGGCGCTGCTACAGACATCGTTTCTGCGATCGAATTCTGCAATCGACTTCAAGAGAGTTGATGTCATCATTCTTGCCCGCGGCGGCGGTTCGCTGGAAGATCTTCAAGCATTCAATGCGGAGGATGTGGCCCGCGCGATTTTCGCCTCTGACATCCCGATCATTTCGGCAATCGGACACGAAACTGATTTTACCATTGCAGATTTCGTCGCCGATGCTGAGGGCGCCGACGCCTTCAGCTGCGACCAGAACTCGTGGTTCCCGTTGCAATAGAATTGTATAATAAAATTGAATAGATATCTATCGTTTATTTATGATAAATTACATCATTACATTAAAGAATATCGATTAAAGATTAATAATTATGTCGCTCGACTCGTTGACCCCAGAAAAAAGATCATCGATCACAGGCTTAAACTGGACGATCACAGCGGTCGATTGTATCGTGCTGTAACAAACCTGCTTCGCGGGTACCAAGACCAATTCGGGTGGCAACAAGAAAAGCTAACCTACAATTCCCCCGGACGTTCTGTCGATAAATTTAGAGAAAAACTTGAACGTATTGCTGACAACCTCAACAAACATTGTCAAACCACTATTTCAGAAAAGCAGACCCGTTTGCGAGAATGTATTGCCAAACTTAACGGGCTAAATCCCACAGCTATTTTGTCGCGCGGATACAGCATTACCCGCACCCTGCCAGAATTGAGCATCGTCAGAGACGCCGTTGCCGTGTCTGTGGATCAGAAACTGGAAATCATCCTCGCCAAGGGTTCAATAAGCTGTGATGTAAAGGAAAGGTTCAAGAATGGCAAAAAAATCGTTTGAACAGGCTATGCGGCAGTTGGAAAAAATCATTCAGGATCTGGAGTCCGGCGACTTGCCCCTGGAGAAGGCAATGAGCAAATTCGAGGAAGGGATTCAATTGACCCGTTTTTGCTCCCAAAAATTGGATGAAACTGAGCGAAAAATACAGGTTTTGCTCAAAGATAATCAGGGGGATATTGCCTCCGAACCGTTCACCCAAAATGAGGAGTTTGAAGAATAACCAGACGATATTCTCAATGTCGAGGGAAATCCGCCTTTCTTGGAAAATAGACAGGTACTGTCAGTGTCCAGAACAAGTCCACCTACCCTGCTCTATTCGGCCTGGCCGAATCCAAAGAGCTGGCCCACACGAAGATCGCTGTGACCTTGCAGGTTTTTGACATTTTTGATAATAAAACAGATTGCCCTTCGGGCGATTGCACGCAATATTATCGATCGCCAACGTTGATCCCTTATCTTTAATTCGATAAATCTTTATGCTTCCCTCATATAATCATTTAAATAAATAGGATATGAGAAATTGTCACACTTAGAAAAAATAAATAACCCTGTCGATATAAAGAGCCTATCTCGAACCGAGCTTGAACAGCTGGCCGAGGAGATCCGCCAAGTGATCGTTGAGGTGGTCTCCAACTCCGGTGGGCACCTGGCATCGAGCCTTGGTGCGGTCGAACTGGCCATTGCCCTTCATTATGTATTCGATACACCGACGGACAAAATAATATGGGATGTCGGCCACCAGGCGTATGCCCATAAGTTAATTACCGGCCGGAAAGACCGCTTTCATACCTTGAGACGCCATGAAGGCTTGTCAGGATTTACCCGAACCACCGAAAGTGTATATGATTCCTTTTCCACCGGTCACAGTAGCACGTCGATATCAGCCGGCTTGGGCATGGCCTGCGGTAAATCCATCAAAAAGGAATCCTCCAAGGTGATTGCGGTTATAGGAGACGGTTCCTTAACTGCCGGATTGGCTTTCGAAGCACTCAATCAGGCCGGCAGCCACAATGACAAGCAACTGATCGTCATTCTCAATGACAACGAAATGTCCATCAACCGCAACGTCGGCGCTTTATCCTCGCTACTGAGTCGAACTTTTTCCCGCAAGAAGCTTCAGGAAATTCGCAGGGACTTTGGTCTGTTTCTCAAAGGCTTGCCGAAAATTGGCGATGACATCTACCAATTTGCCAAACGCACCGAGGAGTCGTTCAAGACGTTTGTTACACCGGGCATGTTGTTTGAGGCATTCAATTTCGAATACTTCGGCCCGATCAATGGGCACAATCTCAACCATCTTATAAATATATTAAACAATATTAAATATCTAAAAGAACCTGTGCTTCTGCATGTGACCACCCAAAAAGGTAAGGGTTACCCACCGGCCGAGCAGAATCCCGTCTATTTCCACGGTTGCGGCAGCTTCGATGTCGACACCGGGACCTGCAAAGACGTTAAAAGCAGCCGCGCGAGCTACACCCAGGTTTTTGGAAAGACACTTCAGGAACTGGCCGAAAAGGATGCGCGGATCGTTGCCGTCACGGCGGCAATGCCGGAAGGTACGGGGCTGACACCCTTTTCGGAAGCCTTTCCGGAACGATTTTTCGATGTCGGTATTGCCGAGCAGCATGGGGTCACATTCGCGGCCGGCCTGGCCACCGAAGGCTTTATTCCTGTGGTCGCGATTTATTCCACCTTCCTGCAGCGGGCCTATGATCAAATCTTACACGATGTCTGCCTGGATGCCCATCACGTTATTTTTGCCATTGACCGTGGCGGTATTGTCGGCGATGACGGCCCGACCCATCACGGTTTGTTCGACCTGTCGTTTCTGCGCAGCTTGCCAAATATGGTGATAATGGCGCCTAAGGATGAAAACGAGCTGCGTCATATGATAGTCACTGCGATCAGACACGATGGACCGGTTGCATTTCGCTACCCTCGGGGCAGCGGTGAGGGGGCCAGCCTGTCTGAGCCGCTCCGACCAATTCCGATCGGCAAGGCCGAAATCGTTGAGACCGGAGATGATGTCCTTATACTGGCACTGGGTCAACCGCTGAATGCGGCGCAGCAGGCTGGCCGCATTCTGGCATCTGAAGAACATCGGAGCAACGGTTGTCAATTGCCGATTTATCAAACCGTTGGATATCGATACGATCTCTGAACTGGTCGAAAAGATTCCGCGAGTCATCACCGTTGAGGAGAATGTTCTTGCCGGAGGTTTTGGATCAGCAGTATTGGAGTGTCTTTCTGATAACGGAATCAGCGGATTTAAATTGAAGCGGATCGGAATTCCGGACCTGTTTGTTGAACATGGGTCTCAGCAGATCCTGCGAACCAAATATGGCATCGATGCGCCGGCTATTGCCCAAGCGGCGAGGCAATTGATCACAACCGGTAACATACCGGAACGCCGGGCGAGTTAAGGCTCGCCTCATGGTTATTATTAACCCTCTGTTGCTTCTGCTGCAGTCATTCGGGGCCGTTTATCTCAATCTTCCATAATGTTTGTCCATTCACCTTGGGTCCCGTCCATATCATAAATGTGATCTGCCTGGGCTGCATACCACAACTGTACGTTATTCATGACAAAAACTGATAAAAGACGGCTTGATCTCGAAATTCTAAAAAGGAACCTGGCGCCGAGTCGACAACGCGCCCAGGCACTTATCATGTCCGGCAACGTTCTGGTCAATCAGCAACCATTTGACAAACCGGGCACACTGGTCACCGATGATGACGAGATCCTTATTCGAGGGGAGGACATTCCCTATGTCAGTCGCGGTGGGCTCAAATTGGAAGCGGGACTTCAGACGTTCGGCATTACCGTGACAGACAGGGTCTGTCTCGATGTCGGTGCATCCACCGGCGGATTCACGGACTGCTATGCTCCAACACGGCGCCCGTAAAGTATTTGCTGTCGATGTCGGTTACGGACAATTGGCCTGGAAAGTACGCCAAGATTCCCGGGTGGTTGTTATTGAACGGACCAATATCCGGCATATGCCATTCGAGACTATTGGCGAATGCGTCGACCTGGTCACAGTGGACGTCTCTTTCATTTCTCTTCGTCTCGTACTGCCGGCCATTTTACAGTTTACGACCTTGGACACTGTCATTCTGACACTGATCAAACCTCAATTTGAAGTCGGTAAAGGCCGAGTGGGCAAAGGGGGTGTGGTGCGGAACCCAGTCCATCATCAGCAGGTTATTGATGAACTGACCGCTTTTTTTCATCGGATGTCCCTCTCGGTTGACGCAGTGATACCTTCACCGATTCGTGGTCCTAAAGGCAACAAAGAATTTATCGCTTGCCTGCGGCTGTGCGCACCACAAACGAGGGACTAATTGCCTGGATCTTTCACCAAATGGCTTCGGTAACAGACACTTGGGCAACGCTGCCAGGTCCTTTTACCGTGAGCCTCGAATCGAATGAAGCTGGATATTGAAATCCCCGCTTGGCCGGGTATAAAATCTTCAGATCAACCAAACTTCTTGCAAAGTTGCGCTTGATTTTTGCAGTTGAAAAATGTAGACAGATCAGATTTGCAGCTTCTAAATGGAACGGGATCAGCCAATGAGAGGGGAACGTAGATGAGTGAAACTGTGGAGAAATTAAGAAATATCGCCCTGGTCGGCCATGGTGGCGCAGGAAAAACCTCCATGGCGGAGGTGATGCTCTACAAAGCCGGCGTTACCAACCGCATTGGAAGCGTTGAAGACGGCAACACGGCTATGGACTTCGAACCGGAGGAACTGAAGCGCCAATCGAGCATCAGCGGCTCCTTCCACCAATTCAATTGGAAGAAACACACGGTCAATATCATTGACACACCGGGTGATCAAAACTTCTTCAATGATACCATTTTCTGCATGCAGGCCGCTGATTGTGCCCTTTTCGTGATCGATGGCGTCGATGGTATCAAAGTACAAACCGAGCAAGGCTGGGAATACGCCAAAGAGCTCAACCTGCCCTGTGTCGTTTTCATCAACAAACTCGATCGCGAGCGCTCCGACTTCACCCGTACTTTGGAAGAGGCCCGCGAAATACTTGATCCTAAACCGATTATTGTGCAGTTACCGATCGGCAAAGAAACCGAATTCAAGGGCGTGGTCGACCTGGTCCGGATGAAAGCGTTCACTTACAATGCCGACGGAAAAGTTTCTGAAATTGAGATTCCGCCTGACATGAAAGACACGGTGGAGGCTGAAAGAGAAGCCTTCATCGAAAATGTGGCCGAATCCGACGATGCGCTCATTGAACGCTATCTCGAAGGTGAAGAACTCACGGATGACGACATAAAAGCAGCTCTAAAAAAGGGCCTCATTTCGCGGATTTTCGCACCGGTACTCTGTGGTTCGGCAACATCCAACATCGGTGTCGATCTGCTGCTCGATTTTATCGCCGACAGCGTCCCCTCCCCTGCTGATCGGGGCGTCGTTCAAGGCCACCGACGAATCGGGCGAAAACGTGATCGATTTGCGCCCCCGACACCTCGGAACCCTTTGCCGGTTTCGTCTTTAAAACCGTCGCCGACCCCTATGCCGGCCGGCTTGACGATATTCCGAGTGGTTTCCGGCACCCTGGGTGAGGACGGAACCTTCTATAACACAAACAAGGGCACCCGGGAACGCTTCAATCAATTGATGACCATAGCGGGTAAAGAACAAAAACCGGCCAAGAGGGCTGTACCCGGATCGATCGTTGCGGTGGCCAAGCTCAAAGAGACGACCACCGGTGACACACTGTGCGCTGAAAATCGAAAAGTCAGGTTTGCCGGCATTGAACCGATGCCGACATTGATTTCCTATGCCTTGACCGCAAAGTCCAAGGGTGACGAAGATAAGATATACGGCGGTCTCACCAAGCTGATGGAAGAAGACATGGGGTTAAAACTGGATCGCAATGCTGAAACCAAGGAAATCCTGCTGTCCGGTATGGGCCAGATCCACATTGAAATTGCTGTCGAAAAATTGAAAAGAAAATACAATGTCGAAGCCGTTCTCAATATTCCCAAAGTACCATACCGGGAAACGATTAAAAAGAAAGTCAGGGTTCAGGGACGGCATAAGAAACAGACCGGTGGACATGGCCAGTTCGGAGATTGTTGGATCCAGGTAGAACCGCTACCCCGTGGCGGCGGATTTGAATTCGTGGATTCCATCGTGGGCGGTGCGATCCCCAGGCAGTATATACCCGCCGTGGAAAAAGGTATTGTCGAGTCATGCCAAAAAGGCGTTTTAGCCGGTTTCCCCTGTATCGACTTCAGGATAACATTGGACGACGGTTCCTACCATGCTGTCGATTCTTCGGAAATGGCATTCAAGATTGCCGGTTCAATGGCATTCAAGAAAGCGACCGAGCATGCCAACCCGGTACTGCTCGAACCGATCATGGAAGTCACCATCACAGCGCCGGACGAATTTATGGGAGACATCATGGGGAACCTCAACAGCCGCCGCGGTCGGGTGCTCGGAATGGACAGTGCCGGTCGTAATCAGGTGGTCAAGGCACACGTACCCATGGCGGAATTTCTGACTTATGCACCGGACCTGCGCTCGATGACCGGGGGCCGAGGCATATTCACCATGGAATTTTCTCATTACGATGAGGTTCCGGCCCAAGTCGCCGAAAAAGTCATTGCGGATGCCGACAAGAATCAGGAATAAACATCATTTTTCCAATTAGACCGCTTTTCAATAATAAACTCTGAAATAGAGCAGGATGGTATAAGTGGTCTTAAAAAAAAAGAATGAATAACGGAACTTTCTTTTGACAGCTAAAATATATGGTAAATCAGCCGCCTATTGATTTACGGTAAATCATGAACTAACAGCAAAAGGGATTCGTTAAATTGAATCCCTTTTGCTGTTTAAAAATGTCAAAAATTTAATGTTTTTTAGTTCACAAGCAAACAAAAAATCCATATCCAATTTAAATTCTTCCGCTCCGTTCGTCCCATCCATCTAATTTTTTATAGACATCCAAACCAACATTCAATAGATTGCTATCCAATGTTGACTCTCATGCTGTCATTGTCGGAAATCATTACCAAAATAATCGGTTGACCGCCATGGAACATAATTGTTCGGCCAATACAAAAAACGGGAACGCTAATATTACCAGAGCGGTTGTCGCCGTTGTCATTCCCTGTTTTCGGGTTTCGGGTACGATCATATCCGTCGTTCGAGGGGTTCTGCGTGAAAATATCGTGTCGATGGTATTTTGTGTGGATGATGCCTGCCCGGAGCACAGCGGCACCCTTGCTCGAGAGGCTTTCCGAAACGATTCGCGGGTGAAGGTCATTAGTATGCCGACGAATCGAGGTGTCGGCGGTGCGACTAAGGTTGGCTACGAGGCGGCAATCAATGCCGGCGCAAACATCATCGTAAAGTTGGATGGCGATGGTCAAATGACACCCCGCCTTATTCCCGATCTTGTTTCGCCTATAGATCGTGGGGAAGCAGACTATGTAAAAGGCAACCGGTTTTTCAGCCTATCGTCTGTCTCCAATATGCCTTTTATAAGAAAAATCGGAAATGCCGCGCTGTCGTTCTTCAATAAATTATCGTCAGGATACTGGAACCTCTTTGACCCGACAAATGGATATACAGCCATTGAGTCACGGGTGGTGGCGCAGATACCTTTTGACAAAGTTCATGACCGTTTTTTTTTCGAGCAGGACCTTCTTTTTAGATTGAGCACAATCCGAGCACACGTGGTTGAATTGCCGATGACGGCCGTCTATGGTGAGGAAAAAAGTAATCTCAAGGTATTTCAAGAACTCTGCCGATTTCCCGTTTTTCATGTGATCAACGGTAGCAAGCGGATCTTTTATAATTACTTTTTGCGCAATTTTTCCCTTGCCTCCATTAATCTTATCCTGGGTTTATTGTTTCTGCTGACCGGAGTTGGATTTGGTGCTTTTCAATGGTCGATGTCAATAGCAAGCGAGCGTGCAGCCACGGCTGGCACAGTTATGCTGGCGGCACTTCCGATCATTCTGGGCATTCAGCTTTTACTAAATTTTTTGGCATATGATATGGCGACTGCACCGAGGGAGGCGGTTCATCAGAAATTACCCCATTTTAAAATCAATAATAGATAGACATTATATATGGCGGCAACGGTTCGATCAGAATGAAATTTAGTCGCATAATAATATGCATAATAGCATAAGATCAATGTTGTTTATTCCAAATCTGATAGAATTGAGTCTCTGTATTGGTGTATCCGCTTTGTCTCAGCCATATCATTAAATTTTCACAGATAGCCACTGAACGCTTACGCAAAACGACGACTCTGATATCACGTGACTGTAGTTGCCCGTTCGCCCATTTATCATCTTGATAATTGGTGCACCCAGATTCGACGATTCGGCCCAAAGTTATCCTTTCTTCCGCTTCTTTTTTTGCTAAACCTGGTTGCAGTATCAGGTAGTGGGGTCTTACAAAGACTTGGCGGGGATAATTTTCGTAACCGGTCAAAACTGACGCAACGGCTGTAGGAGCCAGAACGAGGTCATCCCGGGCTGCATACTTCAGTACAACCTCTGCTGCCTCTCTGGAGTGCGGATTTACTTTGGGTCCAGGTCCATCGAATTGAACGCCGTTTGATGATGATATGCTCCATTGCCCGGCCATAAGAAAAAATATAAAAACTATGGCGGGACATATGATCCATAGCAGATTTCTTTTAGCACTTTCGGTTGAATTGCTCAAAAATTCGTCTATGGCCAATCCGAAACTCACTCCAATAAACAAAGGAAGAGGGACAGCCCAGTATAGCCGCCAAGAAAACACACCGGAAACAAATCGGCCTACCAAGTTGGTGGTAACACCGTTGAAGAGCAAAAGCACCGACAAAAATACGTATCTCCACATCCAGAACCGGTATGGGTGGTTTTGTCGCATCATTAGGAGAGGCAAAAGCAAGAAAAGAAGCAGGGCAATGGAGCCTCTTAAACCGTTTCCAATCACCTGGTAGACAGTTAAAATTTCAGCCAGGTCGCCCACCTCTGGCTGGACAACACGTTCGCTAAGGACCCAGAGCAAAATTAGGCCATTGTAGAGGAAAGTGCTCGCTCCGATCAATGCCAAAAGGACACGCCGTTTCGCCAGGCCGGCAGATGCAAGCAAAGACAGAAAAACTGCCAATGTAGCTGTAACTGCTGCAGTGGTGGACAAGCCGATCGCACAGCATTGTAACAGTAAGAGCATGCACCAGGTCTTCCACGCCGGTTTCTCCATGAATTCTATTGCGTAATGAATCAACAATGGGGCCAGGAAGGTAACTAGGCACGGCCTTTGCCTGGAACAAGCGCACAAATGCAAAATTGCCGAATACACGATGCCCATCTCCCCAAGCGAGTAACATCAGCATGGACACAGGCAATGCCACCCAAGCTGTTTTGGGACAGAAACGCTTCAGCACCACGAAATAGGCTAAGGGTACCAGAGCGGCCCAAAGCGGCGGAAATAACTCGTAATAAATTATCCTTGGAGAAAGTCCAGTCCAGTTGGACAAGAGCGCTATGAGTATCATGTAGGTTTGCGGTCTTTGATCAGACTGCTGGATGGAGTGGGTGGAGTCGCCATATATCCCGTTGAAGCTCAGAAGCGGTAGATCAGAATGCCGCAAGGTAGCCATGGAGGCGTTCAGGTAATAGGCGTCGTCGGGATCGGAACGGTTGACAAAAAGTGTGATGATCACTGTGACAAACATAACCGCGAGCAGCACCGAATTTTCAAAACGCGGCTGGTAGGACGAAGTGCTCTCGATTTCTGCAAAAAAAAACTGTCGATTCCAGGCAGCTAATGAGCCCAGAAATACAATAGCGCTGACTCCAACTATCAAGAGATGCTTCAACATAACTCCCGCAAGTATTCCCATCAATGGGAGCCAAAGAATCTGGTTCATTGACCGATCCCCTTGGCTTAATATACCTTTGGTATATATCAGCCTTTTTGGCTGTAAGAACACCAACCAACTAAGAAAAAACAAAATGGCAATAAGAAGAGCCGGCGTCCAGGCGTCCAGTTGATCGAAATTGAAACCGGCATAGATAAAAAACTGTATCAAAATGGTCCACATCCCGAGCAGAATGACAACCGTATCCAGGCACTTTGGATCCCCATTCATTCTTATTTATGAACTGTTTCATAAATTGTTTACTGATCCTGCTCAATAATCACATTTTCATAAATTTTGCGTAAAGGATGGCCTGAGCGGCCTTTTAAAAGTTGCCGCATCTTCTTAATCGTGCGGCCTCTGTTTAGCCATAATAAGACACTTACTGGAAGGGAGGTATTCTCGATTCTACAAAATGGTTCTTTTGAGTCAAAATCAAGTGGGTGGCAGTAAGTCCAGATAATTGGATTTAAACATCTTTTCAGCAACAAACGACATACTATATCCGGTAAGTAACGTAAGTAAATGCCACCGACAAATGGGAAACGAAATGGACCGATACGGGCAACTGGGCACGGAAATTCCAATATACCATTGTGCCAATAAAAAGGGTGCTCTGGAAGGCCCGGAAAGCCGTATAGCGGATGGATAGCGGGTATTACGCTTGACGAGTATTTAAAACCCAATTCTTTGATCACATCTATGACCCAGACGGTCGAAGGTATCAAAGAGAACACCGGCGCTCGAAACCCGACTACTTTTTGGCCAGAAACCTCCTCTAACAGTTTTTTCCCAATTTTAGCCTCTTCTCTAAAAATATTTGCTTGCACCCTGTCCAAAGGATTATGTGTATAACAATGAAAACCAATTTCATGTCCTCCGGCAGCAATTTCTTGCACTAAATTAGTATTACGCTCTGCTACTTCGCCGACTATGAAAAACGTACCTTGAATTTCTAATTCTTTCAAGAAATCAAGGATGTCTCTAATAATTTTAGCAAAGCGCGATCCTGTGCGAGATTTGGAACCATAATATTCAACGTCAAACGTAAATGTAATATTCACGGTGATTGGCCCCGATTGTTAAACGTATTTATACAAATTTCAATAAGCATCAAAATCGAAAAATTCAAATTTGGTCAGGTCAATCCTATTTTGATTCTTATAACGGTCAGGACAGATCGGTCGGTATATCAGATTCAAGGGTGAAGGCGCTATTCTTCTTGGTAGAGATAATCCAATTGTCTTAGCATGCGCATTAAAACCAGCATACAAATAAAAAAAAGTACCGTAATATTTACAGATTGCAGTCAGAATCGAAAACAATCTTATATTTTTCTGATTGGAAAGAAGAAAAAACTTCAGAATTATCGCGATAGGAATACCTTTGAAGGTATCAAAAGTGGAAATTACCAATGCGTTATCATTGAGGTGCAAGGCGTATCGCGCCCCTGGCCGAGCTAATCGCCAAGCTAGCTTATCTGGTACCCATTGCTGCGCCCACCCTTCTGTAGGAGCATCATTTAGCTGTTTTACTATAGTTTTAAACGTCTTAGACTTAAGGAAATCTCCAGTCACTTTAAAGCAATTTACATTCCCCTGGATTGGCGGTAGGATACCAATCACAACAGGCAATGGCATAAGCAGGTTGAATCCCAAATGTTGAACAAATCCAGGAGTGGAGTAAGCGTTGGCAACACCAATCACTCCCTCAATTTGGCTGTGATGATAAGCCTTTTTATAGGTTGTTTTGGCCAAATTCACAAAAACGTGCCGACCACGGGCTGCTGACGCAACTGCTGTGTTCAATGAAAGGCACAATGATTTTAACCCCCAAGGAGTGTGGTACGTCTGGGGGATCACACAATAGTGCCCTAACCGCCTCTTTCCATCGTCCAAGTTGGCGGAGATTTCCTTTCCCTCTGGAGAGTCTTCGTATAGCCATTTAAGATATTGATAACTATTGAAGCACTCGATTTTGAACACCTCATACAGTAGACGAGATGTTCGGGTCAAGTCTTCACGTCGTTCAGCGGCTATCAAAGATGGCTCACTCATGCGTTGAGTCTAAATACATAGAGGGTATTATTAATGAATCCATGAAGATTTGGACATATAAGGTCCAACCGCCTATCAAAATGATAACGATATCGACGCATTTTGCGTAGGGACGATTATTACTAATAGGTGGCTTCATATAAGTGTCTTCACGTTTATACCGCTCTAACCTAAAGTTTGGGTAAGGGAAAAGTAGAATAAAAAAACTCTAATTTTGATAACGGCCTTCTTTGGCCCTGATTATTCGAGTCTCAATTTTCTGTAAACCGAGATCAAACTTTAATATGACAAATAAAAAACAAATTTAAGTCAACAGACGGCAGATGGGCTGGGAACCATTTGACTTCCAACCGGGCGAAGTAGTATTTAATTAAACTAATTAAATTACTAACGGAATTTATGTGTTCACGTGCCATCCAGTAATCATATTCCAAGCCTAATTTTACGGCATTGCGTCGTGGCCCAAAATTTCTACCTATACGCCAAAGACAGCCAGGGTCGCAAGGTAATACTATGGTTATGATACCACCAGGAGACACAACCCGGGCCCATTCAGCTAATACCTCATGCGGATCTTTCAAGTGCTCCAGCACGTGGATGGCAATCAGACGATCAAATCTATCGTTCGCAAAAGATAGTTTGGCAGCATTCTCCTGTTTATAGAATATTCGGTTAGCAAACTTGTAAGCATATTTTTCTGCTGCCATGTCAAGCATATCTTGGCGTAAATCCGTTAAGAAGTACTCACCAAAACCATGACGAACAAATTCCAAGTGTAGGCCAGGTCCGGCACCAACTTCCAAGACACGATGCAAATGGACTTTTTCAGATAGATTTTTTTCAGCAAGGACATGGCTCAAGCGCAGTAATCTGCTTGACACAGAAGAACCGTAATTCAAAGTTTGGTAAGATTTAACCCACAAAGCGTCGTAAATTTTATAATCCGGGTGAGGCCTAATAAATTTTCGTGAGATGTTTTCGGTCATCATTTGTCCCCGTTTAGGCTTGCGCAGGTCTGCTTCTTTTGTGTCGATGGGATTCCACCGCGTAAACTTTGATGAAATTACATTGTTTTATTTAGATTTTTTATTGTCCGCTATCCAAATTCTAAAATTTCCGGATTGTCCATCATCGATATTTTATTTAGTTACAAACGGAACAAAATTTTGAAAACCGCTATAAAATGCTTTTAGGGCCCGCATTGCTTCGCCGGTGCATAACCAAGCCAAAAGGCCTCCCAGCGGCTCGACAGCGCGATCCGGTTTTTGGGGTGAATCGTACCGGCGCTTCGGGCAATTCGTGCGATGAAACCGTCGCGATCGTTTGTTTCCTACAATGCCTTCATCGGCTACCCTCTTTCCAATCGCTCCAAATTCCCACTCCTGCTTTCATTGCCCGACGTTGGGCCTTTAAAAACATGTGTTCGAAGCGGGTGTTTGGTTTCAAAGAAAGGACATAAGCATATCCGTTTTCGACCATCTTGAGATTAACAAAGGTCCCGTCTTCAAGGTAAACATAGGCGAGTACACGTCCATATCGGTCTTTTTTTTCACGATCGAAATCGAGACGTACCCGATGACCATGCACTAGAAATTTGTTCTGCTTCGTAGGCCGCCTCACCAAACGGTTCGGCTGCCTGCCCTTTTTCGGGATGGGCCACCTCCGGAGCGTTGATACCGATGTAACGTACCCGTCGTCCGTCGGCGAGCAATATGGTATCGCCGTCATCGACCCATTTCACGCTCACCATTTCGGCAGCCTGCACCGCAGGGCTCAATAGACATATTAAAAGGAACGAAATCAGTCCCATCGGCAGATATCGTATTGCCGTACACCCTTGCCAGTCCATTCTCTTCATCTCGATATATTCTCGTATCCATTTTGCTTGAATAGAATCATAGAATGACGGGTAATCCACTCATCCCACCTCAATGCGTCTCAAGAGCCACTGGATCAAGTTCGCAGTGACGAACGGCACTTTCGTCCAACAATCCGCGGCAGTCCCCCTCGATCGGCAGGGAACAAATCCCAGTGATTTACGCCAAACCTCATCGTCTTCCATACAGAAGTAGAGCGTGATTTGCGGAGCATATTCTCTGATCCATGCGGCCATCTTGCGATAGAGCGCGATCCGCAAGGGTTTGAAATAGCGCATCTTGCCGTCCAGGCCAGGGATAAATTCGCCATAAACGATTTTGGACTGCGGAAAACGTTTTTGGATAATCGTCTTGAGCGACGGTGGAAATCGAAAGGTCCCGAGACTGATCCAAACCACGTTTTCCGGAGACACCTGCGAAAAAAGCCGCTTGACGACGTCATGATAATCATCCTCACATCCCGGGATAGATGAACATCGGATCGAAATGAAAGGCCAGCGGGTAGCCCCAGGATTCACACCGGGCAGCAGCGCGCAATCGCGCGGACAGAGTGGCCGTTGACCGCTCTTCCGTTGCAATGATAGGGGACGTGTTCAGGGACCAGGAAACGATGGTTTTGCGCTGGTGAGAGACTCCCTTCAAGGCTCTCCACGGCGGTGGTCTTCGATTTAATCTCCAGCACCGCCTTGTCCTGCCCTGCAAACCGGTTGACCAGCAAAGATGACAGATGGGTCCATTTCTCCCAGATCAGGCTGTCGGTGTATTCACCGGTGCCGATCCGGCTGATGTTAGGGCGGTTAAAAAGTTGCCCGAGTTCATTTAAGAGATCTTCGTGATTGACAAAATACTGCAAAATCGGTGGGTGAAAATACGTCTGCATGATACAGTAGGCGCAGTCCATATCACAGTATGTTCCGATGTGCAGGATACCGTAATCACAGCAGGTGTAATGGCGTGTTCCGGGGCACATTTTGACAAAGGCCCCTTTGTTTTTTGTCAAATAGAGGATTTCTTTACCCTTTTTGATCGGATCGTCGGCCGCAGCCACAACGTCGTAAACCTTCTGGGCGTTTGCAGACGATTTCCCGGGGCAGATCCAGCCGTTCGCAAATATCACGAACCGGATCGGTATCCACAACCGCTTGATCGATGTAGATTTTTCTCAGGGCCATTGAGGGACGATTACCTCCTCAGCTCAAGCCCGAGTATTGACATGAATATTTATTGCAACAGTAAGGTGTATCGCAACCCGTTGACACTGGATACGCATTGTTGATATATGAAAATCAATCTGTACCCGATTCGGGTTTCTGTTCGAACGACCGGCACTGCACCGACCACCCATCACAGATCGCGATGGTCCCATCTCCTGCCACATTTGCCGGTTGGGCTGACACATTGCGGAGAACCGAACATAGCATATCTTGATTCCGATGTCATTTTACCTGGGCTTGGGAGACCGTCATGACGCTCGACTCAGTCATCAGCCGCCGATTGTTCGGTATATTTCTACTCGGATTCATTCTGTTTGATTACCCGATCTTATCCATTTTCAACCTGGAAACATTCTTGTTCGGTATTCCACTGCTTTATCTCTATTTGTTAATTCGTCTGGATGCTGTTAATACTCCTGATCGTCTTTGTCACGCGTGTCACGCGTTATCGTGACGCCCTCCCCTCTTCTCCGAGCCGTCAATTTAAAAGGCTCAGGCACTGAGAGTCGTTATGCTGAGCACTGAAACCATTCTGTTTTTTTCCTTTGGCTACATTGGTTTGTTGTTTGCCATTGCCTATATCGGGGACCGACATGCCAAAATCGGTCTGAGTCTTGTCAGCAATCCGTATATCTATGCCCTCTCCCTGGCTGTCTATTGTACGGCCTGGACATTTTACGGCAGTGTCGGCCTGGCAGCGACATCCGGATTGGGATTTTTGCCGACCTATATCGGACCGACGCTGGTTGCCACTCTGGGTTGGTTGGTTCTGCGCAAGATTATCCGCATCAGCAAGGTCCACCGTATTACCTCCATCGCTGACTTCATCGCCTCGCGCTACGGTAAAAGCACCACCCTGGGAAGTGTCGTGACCATTATTGCCGTTCTGGGCATCATCCCGTACATTTCGCTGCAACTGAAAGCGATATCGACCAGTTACCTGGTTGTCACCGGATATCCGCTCATCAATGTGCCACGGCACTTTACCCAAATTCCTTTTTATTACGACACGGCTTTCTACATCGCCCTGATTTTGGCCGTCTTTACCATCCTGTTCGGCACCCGTTCCCTCGTCGCCACAGAGAGGCACGAAGGGTTGGTTGCCGCCATTGCATTCGAATCGATGGTTAAGCTGATTGCCTTTTTGGCGGTCGGTATCTTTGTTACCTATGGGATCTATAATGGGTTTGCCGATATTTTCGACCAGGCCCGTGCGATGCCGGAGTTGCGGCGACTGTTTACCATTGAAATCCAAAACGGAACATATGCCAGCTGGTGCATTCATATTTTTCTGTCGATGATGGCCTTCATGTTCCTGCCGCGGCAGTTCCAGGTCACGGTGGTTGAAAACGTCAACGAAGATCACTTAAAAAAAGCGGTCTGGCTTTTTCCGCTTTACCTCTTGGCAATCAACTTTTTCGTTCTGCCAATCGCCTTTGGCGGCGTGCTGCATTTCGGTGCCGGCAGTTTCGATGCCGACACCTTCGTTTTGACCCTTCCCATGGCAAGACACAAGGAAAGTCTGACGCTGCTGGTATTCATCGGGGGCATATCGGCAGCAACCGGGATGGTCATCGTCGCGACCATTGCCCTGTCCACCATGATCTGCAACGATCTGGCGATGCCTGTTCTATTGCGGTTGCCATCGCTTCAACTGGCGGAACGCGACGATCTCGCCGGCATCCTGCTTGGTATCCGGCGGGGCAGTATCGTCTTGGTGTTGATGTTCGGTTACGCCTATTTTCATTTCATCGGCGAATACTACACATTGGTGTCGATCGGGCTGGTCTCGTTCGCAGCCGTCGCCCAGTTTGCTCCGGCCATTCTCGGCGGTATCTTCTGGAAAAGCGCGACAAAATCCGGTGCGATCAGCGGACTGATTGCAGGCTTCATTGTTTGGATGTACACCCTGGTGCTGCCTTCCCTGGTGCAGGCAGGTTTTATTGGTCCCGATTTCGTCAACCAAGGCCCTTTCGGCATTGCCTGGTTAAATCCGTTTGCATTATTCGGCCTGCAGGATTTCGATCATGTCGCTCACGCTGTGTTCTGGAGCTTGCTTTTCAATACACTGATTTACATCGGGGTCTCACTCTACAGCCGTCCCAGCGCCATTGAGCACACACAGGCGACCCTTTTCGTGGATGTATACCATTATGCCGGAGAAACGGAAGGGTCGAGTTTCTGGCGGGGAACAGCTTCGGTCGGCGATTTGAGATCGTTGGTGGTTCGGTTTTTAGGCCAGGAACGCACCGAGGAAGAATTGGCCACCTATTCAAATAAATACGCGACGGGTTGGGAAGATGACCGTCAGGCGGACGCCGGGCTGGTCAACTACGTGGAGAAGCTTCTGGCCGGTACCATCGGATCCGCTTCAGCGCGCGTGGTGGTTTCCAAAACGGTCAAAGAGGAACCCCTGAGTATCGATGAGGTTATGAATATTCTCGATGAAACCCGTCAAGTCATCGCTTACAGTCGCGAGTTGGAAAAGGCCACTGCCGAACTTCGGGCAGCCAACGAACGGTTGAAAGAGTTGGACCGGCTCAAAGACGAATTCATATCGACAGTCACCCATGAATTGCGCACGCCGTTGACGTCGGTGCGATCTATCGCCGAAATACTGAATGCCAACCCGAATGTCGATCGCCGGCAGCACCAGAAATTCACCACAATAATCGTTAAGGAAAGCGAACGCCTCACGCGCCTGATCAACCAAGTCCTCGATTTTCAAAAAATCGAGACCGGCCGAATGGATTGGCAGATATCAGAGGTTGATTTCAAGGGAGTGATTCAGGATGCCCTGTCATCCACGAGTCAACTGGTAAGGGAAAAACAGATTCGAATCGATCAAAACATACCTGCTCACGTGCCAACTGTTGCCGGTGACAGAGACCGGTTGATCCAGGTCATGGTGAATCTCATATCCAACGCCGTTAAGTTCTGTGACGATGAAGACGGACACATCGTCTATCGGTCTCACGCGTTGCATCGGATCAGCTCCTTGTTTCCGTGAAGGACAACGGAATCGGTGTCAGTATGGAAGATCGGGAGATCATTTTCCAGGAATTCCGGCAGATCAAACACAATCTTAAGGGACGTCCGCCAGGAAGCGGTCTGGGTCTATCCATCACCAAGCGGATCATCAATTTCCATGGAGGGCGTATCTGGGTGGAAAGCGACCGAGGCAAGGGCTCGATTTTTTTCTTCACTTTGCCCTTGGGAAAGCCCGATGATGATTAGACAAGATAGCGGGCAGGCAGAATGGGAAACCGAGCAGACCGAATGGAAGCGCATAATGTTTGAGGTGTCGTGGACTTGGAACGAAGACCCGCGCAGAAATTGGAAGAGAAGCCTTTATATAAGTCGGCTGTTAGTATTTCAGACGGGCATAATATGTCTTGCGGGAGGCGTCACGGGCCTGTTTCAAGGTTATGATTCCCTGACTTTTTAACAAAGCGACCAGTTTCAAGAAAACTTCACCCGTGGCAATGGCATCTCCCAGAGCGGTGTGGCGACCAACGATACTGACCCCCACCCTTTCGGCAATCTGCTCCAGATCGTGGGTTTTGTGTCCAGGGTGAACGACAGCCGAGAGCAGCATGGTGTCCAGCACTGGATTATTGAACGTCACACCGCTGACGGCTTCCTTCAATTGCAGCATCCGCATGTCAAAGGCCGCGTTGTGTGCGATCAGAATCGTATCTCCGGCGAATTGATGGAACAGCGGCAACACTCTTTCGATCGTCGGTTGACCGGTGAGCATCTTCGGCTCTATTCCGTGTACCTGAACCGACTGCCATGGGATTTCCCGTTCCGGATCGATGAGTCGATCGAAGTATTCGGAAGGCAAAAGTCGCCCGTTGACGATGCGGACAGCACCGATCGATATGATTTCATCCCCGCCCTTCGGGTCCAATCCGGTGGTCTCGGTGTCGAAAACCGTGTAGGTCAGTTCGGTCAATTTTCGCTTGTCCAGATCGGGTTCCTGATCGGGCTGATTGAACAAATCGAAGTCATAGAATTCCGGCCGACTCTTTGAAAGTATGGTCAGCTTGTGTATGTTTTCAATTTCCACGCCCTCCATTGCCGGTAGCAGTACCCGCAGATACGATTGACCGTTCGTTCCCAGAGAATGGGACCAGATTTCAGCTCTGTGATGTCCGATAACCTCATCGAGAGTCGAAGGGAGAATATCGTCGTCGACAGCCACGGTCTGATTTTGCCATTGTCGAAGCGTTTCCATATTTACCGCTTTGCCTTGCCATATGAAATCGACAAAGACAAACCGGCCCTCTTTAGATGATCGGCATCCGAATTCCTTGCAGCCGGTCTCCACCATCAGGCGTTCTTGCACAAACAGCAAGGCCGAAACAATGGAGTATGTGTCGACTTGAATCCAGACATCAGCCTCTCGCAAATCGACCTGTATGTCGAGGCCGAATTTTTCTTTGGCCTTGCCGGCCACCGATGCCATCACTTCTCCAGCCGGTATGCGGACCAACGGATAACGGGTCTGCAGTTGTCCGGAGTAATATGAAGTGGTCTCCGCGATTACATTACCGATTGTAATCGATTCCTGGTGGATGATTTCCTTGAATCGCTCCATTTGCTTGACTTGCCATACCCGGATAATCGATTATCGCTTCAATGGCGGCCCGAATGCTGGCCAGAGACGACCGGGTTTTTCGCGAAAGGGACCGCAGCATCGCTTCGAGCGATTTTTCGGCGTCAAGCTGCTGGGTGATGTCAAAAAAAATGAGAATGAAACCGGTAAATTCTCGCAGGTGATTCAATATCGGCACGGCTTCGACGCGAAGCAGACAATCGGCCCGTACCGACAACCACAAAATAGGCCACCACATCCGGTTCCTGGCGCTTCAATTTTTCTGCGATTTCGCTCAGGGCGTGAACGATCAGGTTTTTGTCGATCAATCCGAATACGGAGCGGCCCAAGCCAATGAAACGTCCTGATGCGCCATCGTCAATATCCTCAGCCCCATCATTGGCGGCGTTACCGCTCAACTGCTGTACGACGCGGTTGTTGTACAGCAATATTTGCCCTTCCGTATTGCAGATGAGAATTCCTTCGGGAAGCTCCGCCATTATGGCGGCCAGGATATTCTTTTCTTCTTCGGCTTCTGCACGGGCGTGATCAATTTTATGCTGGACCTGGTTCAGGAGGTCTTCGTGGTGGTCGGCACCTTCATTGATTATATCGACCAACCGCATGATGTCGCGGCTGCCTTCGATGGAGATTCGATGGCCAGGGTTGACTGCATGCATCAGGCGGGTTTCTGAAGCAATTTTGTCGATCGGAAGGATGTACAGGCGAAACAGCCAGTCCAGTGCAAATCCGAGTCCGGCCAACAAAAGGACGGCCGCACTGAATAAGTAGCCGACATTCTGCCTGACCATACGGATGATTATCGACTGATCATCCGCTGGAAGCTGCTGCCAGAAAAGGATCGCCAGGCTCAGAATCACCAGCAGGATGAAACCGACACAGACGACAACAAACCACAAGAATGTGTTTCTGCGGTTCATCGGCACATCAATTCTCGTACTTTGGCGATGACCTCGGCGTTCGAAAACGGTTTGGTAATATACGCGTCGGCCCCGAGAGCCAGTCCCTTGGCGATATTGGCATCGCTGCCCATTGCGGTCAGCATGATGATGCGGATGTCGCGCCACTCGGGTTTTTCGCGGACACGCTGACAAACCTCGAACCCATCGATAATCGGCAGCATGATGTCCAGCAGCACCAGGTTGGGATGATGTTCTTCGATGGCCTCCATGGCTTCTTCTCCGCTGAACGCCACCAGGACCTCGTATCCGTTCTGTTCCATCAAAAATTGGAGCGGTACGATGATGCTCGGCTCGTCATCCACGATAAGCACTTTTTTCGGCATAAGATCATCCAGTAATTAAGAGGGATTACCGAGAAGTGGTTTCAAAACCCCATCTAACACCCAACCCGCCAAAGGTTTACCCGCCTCAGGCGGGCGGACAGGTTGCGGTGTTGTGATCCTCCTCTGTATGCTGCGTTTTTTCGTCGGCCCTCGCCTTGCACTTGGGCGCAATCTAAGGTCTTGAAACCACTTCGAACCAAATCGCAATAACCGGATTCCGAAAAAAGTAGCCGGCACAAAAATGCATTCAAGTGCCGGCTACTCCGTTTTGCATTATCCCGCAATTCCCGAACGTTTAATTATTCTTTCCTTGCTTTTCCGAGACCGATCTTCTCCAGGGCCGCTGTCATTTCATCGAGTATGACGGGATCATCGATCGTCGCCGGCATTTTCCATTGCTTGTTGTCAGCGATTTTCTGGATGGTTCCCCGCAGAATTTTGCCGGAGCGGGTTTTGGGCAACCGTTTGACGACCGTCGCCGTTTTGAAGGATGCCACCGGCCCGATGCGGTCACGGACCATCTGGACGACTTCTTTGGAGATTTCGTCATGCGGACGATCGACCCCGGCATTGAGAACCATGAATCCGACCGGGACCTGACCCTTCAGTTTGTCGTCGACACCCAGTACGGCACATTCGGCCACTTCCGGATGATCGGCCAGCACTTCTTCCATGGCCCCGGTGGACAGACGGTGGCCGGCAACGTTGATAATATCATCCGTGCGGGACATGACAAAGGCATACCGTTTTCCGGATCGATGTATCCCGCATCTGCTGTCTTGTAATAGCCGGGGAATTCCTCCAGGTAGCTCTTGATATACCCCTGGTCGTTGTTCCAGAGGGTGGGCAGGGTTCCGGGAGGCAACGGCAGCTTAACGACCAGGGCACCGATTTCACCGGCTTTCGAAACCGGTGTTTTGGACTCCGGATCGAGCACCTGCAGGTTCCAGCCGGGCGCCGGTTTGGTGGGCGAGCCTTCCTTTACCGGAAAATGATGCAGACCCAGGCAGTTGGCTGCGATGGCCCAGCCGGTTTCCGTCTGCCACCAGTGATCGATCACCGGTACGCCAAGGTGCTTTTCAGCCCAGCGCAGGGTATCGGGATCGAGGCGTTCCCCGGCCAGAAAAAGCGCTTTGAAATCCGACAGGTCGTAGTTTTTGATCAGTTCGCCGTTCGGGTCTTGCTGCTTGATGGCCCGGAAGGCGGTCGGCGCTGTGAACATGGTTTTTACCTTGTGCTGGGAGATGACCCGCCAGAATACGCCCGCATCCGGTGTGCCGACCGGTTTACCCTCAAACAGGATGGTCGTACATCCCCTGAACAGGGGGCCATAGACGATGTAGGAATGCCCGACGACCCAGCCGACATCCGAGGCGGCCCAATAGACGTCGCCGGCATCGACGTTGTAGATGTTCTTCATGGACCACTTGAGGGCAACCACGTGTCCACCGTTGTCACGAACAACGCCCTTGGGTACGCCGGTCGTACCGGACGTGTAAAGGATGTACAAAGGATCGGTGGCCGCCACTTTGACACAGTCGTGCGGCTGGGCATTGGCCATGGCCTCGTTATAGTCGAGGTCGCGCCCGTCAACCATGCTGGCCGTTTCCATCGGTCGCTGAAGAACAACGCATTTTTCCGGTTTGAAATCAGCCATGTCGATGGCGCTGTCGAGCAAAGGTTTGTAAGGAATGACGCGCTTCACTTCGATGCCGCAGGAGGCCGTCACGATGACTTTCGGCTTGGCGTCATTGATGCGCACCGCAAGTTCCTTGGCGGCGAATCCGCCGAAGACGACCGAGTGGACCGCACCGATACGGGCTGTCGCCAGCATCGCGATCACGGCTTCGGGGATCATCGGCATGTAAATCAACACCCGGTCCCCTTTTGTGACACCCTGGGCGGCCAGTACGCCGGCAAACTTGGCCACTTCGTCACGCAGTTGGGAGTAAGTGAATGTTCTTAATCGTGTCGGTCACCGGGCTGTCATAGATCAGCGCGACCTGTTCCCCGCGTCCCTGCTCGATGTGAAAATCGAGTGCATTGTAGCAGGTGTTGATTTCTCCACCGCTGAACCACCTGTAAAAAGGTTTGTTCGAGTCGTCCAGGACCTTGTCCCACTTCTTGTACCAGTGAACGTTTTCAGCGGCCTGGCCCCAGAATCCGTTTGGATCGTTGATCGATTTTTGAAAAGCCACATCGTACAGATTGGTCATGTTTTGCCTCCTTTGAGTGATAGCTGAGACCAGATGGTCGTTTATATATGTCAAGATCGCGTTGTGGATCGAATTGGCAAATTTAACCTGTTGGAACATTCAATTTAGTGACTGGTCGAGGCGGGGTATTAGGGTGCGCGGTACAGTCGCAACGTGAATGTCGACCCCGGCCGATGAATCCCATTTCGATATGAAAAGTTCCAACAGGACTGCGTTGATGCGTTAAATACTGTTCAACAAGTTGTTCACTGTTTGCCCCATAGCAGATTTTTTAGGGCGCCTCAAGTTTGAGGGTTGGAAAGGCAATTCGGCATAAATACGGCCGATGCCTTGGCTCCACCGGTCATTCAGCAAACCAATTAAAAGATGGCTTGAAACGACGGGCGGCGCCAGGTCAATGATGATAGGATTGTCCGGCCGGAAGAACCGATCTTCTTCCGGCCGGATGTTTATTGATTCATGTTAAGGACGGATCTTCGGGTTAGCCCCAGAGGCCCCATCCAAACGATCCGGTGAACAGGATGCAAAATATAACGATGCCGATCAACCATAGATCTTCTTGTTTCATGGCTAAATTCTCCTCTTCCGTGGGTTGCTGTTAGGCTTCCTTGACCACGATCATGGTGTCCGTTTCAGCCCGCTCGATCTGAGCCTTGGAGGTCGTCGACATCTCGGCCTTGAAGGTCAGGGCCCACATCATGACGATACCGAGAATCCACCAGAAGATCTGCCAGGACCACAGCGGCGTGAATCCGGCAAACGAGAAGGCATTGTTGCCCAGGATACAGGCCGGACCGATGGCGAAGAAGTACCAGATCGGCACGACGATCTTCATGGCGTTGCGCCATTTGCGACCGCTTTCCGAAGGGGAATCGATGCTGTCGAGGAAGGTGCGCACCTCGTTCTGGCGTTTGATGGTCTCCTCGTTGTCCTTGATGCCGAGACCGCGGCACAGGTAGGCTACCGCCAGTCCGACGCCGGTACCCCACGCCGCACAGTGGAACGAGAGCGGGTACTTCCAGACATAGTAGGTGAGAAAGACCGCGATCATGCCGGCGAGCACCCCGAGGCAGGCGCCGATGCTCGGGAAGCGGAAGCCCCAATGGACCCCCATCAGAAAGACGTACATCACGAATCCGAAGGAGGTCGCCAAGGCTCCCAGAATAACCAGCGCGGCTTTGGAGGTCAAACCGACCCACAAGGCGGCAATGGTCACGACGGTGGCCAGCAGACGGTTGACCCAGATCTGCTCGGAATGGCCGGCTTCCTGTTTACGGATATAGCGCCAGTAAACGTCGCGCAGCAAGATGGTACCGCCGGTGCCGATGTACGGTGCCGCCGTGGAGTGGATGGCCGCGATGGCGCCAAGGAAGACGACACCGAGCACAAACGGTGGCAGGAATTCCACCATCAGTTTGGGTACCAGGTCACTGTCCTTGGCCAGTTCGAGGACCCCCTCCAATTGAAGAATTTTGCCGCCGATGCCCTGGAAGGCCGTGAAGTAAGAACAGGGCGAAACCGACCACGAAGGTGGACATGAAGGTCTGCTGCCAGGCCAGGGGCGCCGGGTGACTTGATGCCGAAGTTCCAGAGGGTGAAGGCCGGGGAGGACTGAATCCCCATCAGGGCGAACATGTAGGAAAGCACCATGACCGCCGTCCAGATCCCTTCACCTGCGGCCTTGGAGTAAGCCGGGCCGACCAGCGCCGGGGCCATGACGCGCGGGACTTCCAGCATGTTCTTGTCGAGAGCGTTGGCTTTGGCCGAGAAGGCTGTCCAGCCGCCGATGGCATCCGAGGTGATGACGAAGTACCCCAGAAGGATGATGCCGCCAACCAGCAGGATGAACTGGAGCACGCCGACCCAGGTACTGGCTTTCAGACCGCCGGAACAGACGTAGAACCAGACGATGAAGGCCATGAAGATGGCGCCGAAGGTCACCGGCACGCCCGCGACCCAGTGGAAGAGCGCCGCCGAAGCCATCAGCTGTACGGCCGAGTAAAACATGGAATAGAGGAATGCCGTGAACACGGTCAGCCAGCGCGCGAATTCCGAGTTGAAGTAGTATGCGAACATGTCACCGGGCGTGATAAAACCGTAGCGTTTGCCCATCAGCCAGTTCCGTTTGGCGAAGAAGGCGCCAGTGATCGGAATGGTCAGGACGTAAAAGGATGCAAACGCGTAGGACAGGCCGTCACGCCAGATGAGGCCGGGGTGACCGATAAAGGTCCAACCGGAGAACGATGCCGCCGTCGCCGCCATCAGAAACGCGATGAAGGGGATGGAGCGGCCCGCAATCGCATACCCGGCAGAGGTTTTTTCGGAGAAATACCCCTTCAACCCCCAATAGAAACAGTAAATAATGTAGATGCCGAGCATTATGTATACCCAAGTGGTTCCACTCATTTTTTCCTCCTGTATAATCGTCTGAGCCGTTGATTGTCAATTTGTTGTGGTTGTAACGGGCTTGACAAACCTCCGCTTGCGGCACCACCCCCTTTCAGAATTCTTCGCAATCCGATCCAACGCCCGGTTGAAACATCTGATGGACAGCGTCCGCGCCGGGACGCTTGAATCGGCTTGATCAATTATGGTTAAGGCTCCTTATGTTATACGGCACGGTCGCCGGAGCGACCGGCGGTGTTGTCCAGGCGACGGCATTCCGACGCCCGGACAACACATCGGGGCCGGTTAGCCCTGAACCATCTTCTTGATGGCTGTAACAATTTCAGGGTTCGCCAGGGTGGTGACATCCCCTTCGTCCTGGCTGTTGGAGATCGAGCCGAGCACCCGCCGCATGATCTTGCCGGACCGGGTCTTGGGCATGTCGGGGACGATCCAGACGTGCCGCGGTTTGGCGATTTTGCCGATCTCGGTGGATATGGTGTCGGAGATCTGCTTTGCCAGTTCCGGGCTGGCCTCATACCCGGGCTTGAGCGCAATGTACATATCCGGCTCTTTACCCTTGATCTCGTGGGCCACCGGCACCACCGCGGCTTCGGCCACCGCTTCATGAACCAGGGCGGCCGACTCGATCTCCTTGGTCCCCAAACGGTGCCCGGACACGTTGATGACATCGTCGATGCGGCCCAGGATACGCACGTAGCCGTCTTCGGCCACCACGGCGGCATCGCCGGTCATGTAGGGCCAATCCTGCCACTTCTTGCTCTTGGGGTCCTTGCAGTAGCGCGCAAAGTAGGTTTCGACGAACCGGTCGCGGTCACCCCAGATGGTCTGGAACATACCCGGCCAGGGGTTCTGAATGCAGATATTGCCGGCCTTGCCAGCACCTGCCGGAACCTCAGCGCCCTCATCGTCGTAGACGATCGGGTGGATGCCGGGCATACCGGGGCCACCGCTGCCCGGTTTCATCGGAATGAGGCCCGGCAGCGTGCTGCAGAGGAAGCCGCCGGTTTCGGTCTGCCAATAGGTGTCCACGATGGCGGCCTTACCCTGGCCGACGACATTGTAATACCACTTCCACACTTCGGGCTCGATGGGCTCACCCACGGTGGTCATGTGTTTGAACTCGTAGTTGTACTTGGCGGGTTCATCCGGTCCGATTTTACGCAGGGCGCGGATGGCCGTCGGCGCGGTGTGGAAGATGTTGACATCCAGATCCTGGGCGATCCGCCAGGCGCGTCCGGCATCCGGATAGGTGGGAACGCCTTCGTAAATCACCGATGGATGCGGCGATCGCCAAGGGGCCATAGACGATGTAGGAATGACCCGTGATCCAGCCGATGTCGGCCATGCACCAGTAAACATCGGTCGGATGGATGTCCTGCACGTATTTGGAGGTGCCGGCGGTGTAGGCCAGATATCCGCCCGTTCCGTGCTGGCAGCCCTTGGGTTTTCCGGTGGTGCCGCTGGTGTACATCAGGAACAGCGGGTCTTCGGCATTCATCTTTTCGGGTTCGACCCGAGCGCCGTAGTAGTCTTTGAGCACATCGTTGACAAAATAATCCCGTCCATCGACCATCGCTGTCGGGCTGGAGGCCTTGCCGGTATAGCGCTGCCATACGAGGACCTTGTCTACCTTCTGTCCGTCCTTGCCCGCCAGATCGACGGCAATGTCCGCATTTTGCTTGTGGTCGAGCAGAGACCCGCTGCGGTAATACGCATCCGCCGTGATCAACACCCGGCTGCCGGAGTCGACGATCCGGTCGGCGCAGGCACGACCGCTGAAACCACCGAACACCTGGCTGTGAATGACCCCGAGGCGGGCACATGCCAGCATGGTAATCGGCAGTTCCGGTATCATCGGCATGTGGAGGGTCACCCGGTCGCCGCTTTGAGACCGGCGAAGTCTCTGAGAAGGGCTGCGAATTCGTTCACGCGGACATACAATTCCTGATACGTGATGTGCTGGTAGCCTTCTTCGAGCGGCTCCGGCACGAAATGAATCGCCGTCTTGTTCTTGTATTCAGCCAGATGACGGTCAACGCAGTTATAGCTGGCATTGATCTTTCCGCCCTTGAACCACTTGTAGCACGGTGCGTCGCTGGTATCCAGGATCTCGTCCCAGTACTCGTACCAGGTCAGCAGATCGGCGTATTCTTTAAAACAGTTCGGGAAATTATCCAGGCTGAAACGATCATAGATTTTTTCATCGGTCATATTGGCCTGGGCGATGAATTTTGATGTGGGATAATAGAGTCCTTCTTCCTGCCAGTGTACCGCTATCTGAGCCTCTGATGTCTCGACAACTTCTTTATCTGCCATAGATCACACTCCTTAAAGCTTGTGGGTTGTATGGTTAACGGATGAGCGTGCGGCGATAACCCTCACAAACCTGAATCGATTGACCTCCTTTCCCCTGTTGGATTTTTATATTTTTTAACGCTGTTGCATCAAGCACATGTGTTTGAAGTATAGACCGCTGCACGCCTGATGTCCCCCTACTTCCAATGCCGACAACCGCAGCGCTGTATGAGCGACGAACCGGTGACCGGCTATCAGCATCAATTTCGGTTTGTGCTCTTTCCGTCCGTCAGCGCCGCTTTCGAAATGCCTAGGCGAAATATCTCGAAAGCGGCCTCGAGCGTCGGTTTGAGGTAGTCTTTGTCCTCGTTGATAATGCGCTTGCTTTCTTCCCAGAGGACGATTCCGGAAAACATGGCCCATAAAATGTCGGCCAATGCCACCGGATGCTGGTCTATAAATGCGCCTTGCTCGATGCCGTCTTCGAAAATGTCGGCCATGGTTCCCAAAGAGCTGCGCGAAAGATGCTTGATTTCATCCAGCAACTCCGGTGAAAGATTTTTCAGAGTTTCACTGGATTGAAGATGGAACATGTTGATGAGAATAAGGGGGTCGAACGCGTATACGTCATAAAGGGCTTTTTTCAGGGATGAAATGCGTTCGTTGTGGTTTCTGTATGATTCGTTTTTGACGTGTTCCAAGCGAATGTTCAGATGCTTTAGTATGCGCAAGGAAAGGGACGCGTAGAGTTCGTCCTTGTTCTTGAAATAGATGTATATGGTGCCGGGGCTGAGTTCCGCTTCCTTGGCAATATCTTCCATAGTGGCTTTGTTGAAACCCTTGGCGGAAAAAACGCGTTTGGCGGCCACAATGATCTGTTGGCGCCGCCGCTCACGCTCACGCTCTTTCCGCTCTTGTATGCCCATTTCTTTTCTGAATCCTATTTAGTTGTTATAGCTGTTTACAATTGATGCTTTTTGTTTGTCAAGAAAAAAGATCATTTTTTTAGAATTTTATATTGGTTTTATGGCGCATGCATCCATACCGGTAGAACCGGCAATTGAGGGTGTTCGCGACTGTTTCCAGGAGCTCTTTTAGAAGAGTCTGCAGCCGGGAGGGCTCCTTCCCTCTATCCCTTAGAAGATAACTCGAATTCCGGGAATACAGCGGCCCAATGTTACAAGGATCGGAAACTAAATCGTTTCGTTGGGTTAGAATTAAATCCGGATGGGATCCGCGTGGAAATCAATCAGACGGTGCGAGGCCGAACGGATGACGGTCGCAGATAATTTAAGCTTGCCTTGGGGGATGCAAATGCATTATGAGGGGATACTTTTGGGACAATGATACCATTTCATCGAGGCTCTGGAGTCTGGGAACTCCCCGGTGGCCGGCGATCGTCAGCGAATAACTAGTGTCAATCCATAAATGGATTTTTTCCGCAGGGTCCCGCCATGGGCGGGATGCGTTCTTGCCCAGCGAAAAAAATCTCATTTATGAACTGGACACTCTTCCGTATGTCGGATCCACTTGTCGCGGATGGACACTAACGAGTTGATTTTGGCTGAAAGGGACCATGTTTAACTGGGAAATAAAATTCGACACGTATCCGACATTCGTTAAATTGGCCATCGTTAGTCTCGCGCTCGGATGGTTGGTGCACCTCGTCTTTTATTATAAATTTTTTACCGGTGATACCCTCGTCCGCAATGATTATCTGATGTTCACCGTCGGTATTGCCATCTGTTTTTTTATTGCAGGCATCAATAAGTGGGCGCAGACCACTTTGCCTATTCTTTAATGTCGTGATCATTCTGTTTTATTTGCTGCTCTCTATGTTTATATTCAAAAGACCTGAGTACGACCTGAGTGTGGTGACCGTGACGGTTCTGATACTTTTCGGTCTCTCGACCTATTTATTATTGCGACGGGACACGATCGCCTATTTCAAGTCGTTTAATGAAGACACCGCCGCGGACGGTAAGAAACAGGAATAGAACGTACGCGAAGGTGGGCGTCAATCCAAGCGGGCGTTCAATGACTTCCGGCAAAGCCGGAGGAATGGCTTGTTGACCGCTCAAAGCGCTTTTTTAAAACCATTATCTCGGGCAACCAGCCGGTCATTGAATGTTATTTTATATAAGGAATGTATTATCGACCTTGCCAGCTGTAAGAGTTCTATTGCTAGACTGGGTCTGCCCCATGAACACCAGATCTCTATCTGGTTTTAATTATTTCATCATAATCATCGTCTCAGGTATTTGTTAACTCTTGGAACTGTCAAACACTGGGCGTCTCCCCAGCAAAGCTGGGAGTTTATCGATGATTATTACAATAACCTGAAAGTGAGTTGAGTCATCTATGCCGTTACCCCCTAAAGAGGTTCAATGCCCCAGTGGACATGTCGTAACCCTGAAATTACGAAAACTGACGCTGTATCAAGTGCGGTAAGTTTGTTTTTTACAACGAGCAGGAAAAACGCCGCCACAAAAACGCCCAAATTTACGCTGTTGCCATGCTGGCGGCCGCCATCGGGATACTCACATACCTGTTTGTCGAAATGATCGTCACGCCCCTTTTGGGATAGCTTGCAACCGAGGCGGGTTAACACCCTTGCAAGCCGTCTCTTTCCCTGAATTCTATACGGTGGAAACAAGCCGGTACCGGCGGCCAATGCAGCCACAGATCTTCCCGGTACTACTCCTGATTGGCGTCATCGGTGTCACTCCTCCAGAAATTTCTTCAAAGCATCACTTTGCCTCAGGATTTTCAGGCTTTTGCCGCGATCGACAAGTTGGTCGAACCGCTCAAAGGTTATCGACAGGGTATATGCCGTCCCTTCAAAATGAATGGGGGGAGTAAGCTTGATCCCGCTCCCGAGTCGCATTGCTTTCACCAGGTCGTTGAATTGGGCCGACCTCTCGGCGATCGACGGATAGCGCCACCGGTAGAGAAGCGCCCTTAATTGCCCGGATTTTTGGACATTGCCAAGATCGACGTTGTCGGTGATCCCCCTGACTTCGTCGTCAACCAATATGGCATCGATAGATCGATCCTCTCGTTTGGCAATTTCACGTAAATGGGTCAGCAACTCGCGCTGGCGATTCAAGCCCAACCTGAGGTCGGTGAAGATTCGAGCTAATTTCTCGGCTGTTTTGATGTCGAACTGTGTCCAGTTCAAGCGCCATGGACAGCGGCAGCCCTTCAGACACCACCTCAGCCTGAATAGCGGTCGGCATGGCGGTCAGCGGCAAAAGTCTTGGCTATCATGGCCGGGTTTGTTCGGCAGCGACAATACGGCAGCCATCTCGACTAAATGATGTTCGTCATTCGCTACTCTCGATAGCAGATTCAAGGCGCGGGAAGATTCGATCAGGTTCAATGATCTCTGGAGAGAATTGTCGGCGATCGCCAGATAGACGCGGGTCGATTCGTCGCTATCATCCGGAAGTAAACGGGTCTGTATGGTCTTTTGGCCGAGTGCGCGACTGGCCGCGATTCTACGGAAACCCGAGACAATGCGGTATCCAGAATTTGTCCCGTTGCAGGATCGGGGGATGAATCAAACCGATCACCGCGATCGAATCCGTCAAATCGTCAATAGTGGTAGCCGTTGTGACGCGGTAGGTCGAATCTGATTCACAAATATCGGCCAGGGGTATAGAATCTTCGTTAAAACGCATGTGCGGCGCCGGTCAACTGGCTAAGCGCCTCCATGTATTTTCGGCGGGTGTTGTCAACCACCTCCCGGGGCAAACGCGGTGCCGGGGGTTGTTTGTTCCATTTAATGGATATCAGATAGTCTCGCAGGTACTGCTTGTCGTAACTCTTTTGGGCCCCGCCCGGAGAGTAAGTGTCTTTGGGCCAGAAACGAGATGAATCCGGTGTCAGAACCTCGTCGATCAGAATGAGTTCATCCTCGTAGTACCCAAATTCGAACTTCGTATCCGCAATAATGATGCCCTTCTGTTCGGCAAGCGCGGTCCCTTGGCGATAAATTTCAAGGCTGAGGTCCCGAACCTTTTCAGCCGCCTCTCTGCCGATTCTGCGTACGGTCTCATCGAAATCAATATTGATATCGTGTTGCCCGATTTCTTCCTTGGTCGAAGGCGTAAAAATCGGTTGCGGTAATTTTTCAGACTCTTTGAGGCCGGCCGGCAGGCTGATACCGCAAACTTGTCCAGTTTCCTGATAGGCCTTCCAACCAGAGCCGGATATGTATCCCCTGACGACGCATTCAATGGGTAGTGGCGTGGCTTTTTTAACAAGCATGCTCCTGTCTCGCAGCTGGTCGGCATAGGGTTTACAGATTTCCGGGTAGGCGTCGACATCTCCGGTGACGACATGATTGTTGACCAGAGACTGCATGGCGTTAAACCAGAAAAGGGATGTCTGGGTGAGGATCTTTCCCTTGTCGGGGATCGGATCGGGCATCACGACGTCAAATGCGGAAATGCGATCACTGGTAATCATCAAGAGGTGCTCCCCGAGATCGTAAACGTCCCGAACTTTGCCCCTTTTCATCAATTCAATATCCTTAAATTCCGTCGTAACTACTGGTGTTCCCATTACCACCCTCCCCTGCAATGCTACCTTTTATTGCCGCGCAATGTTCAGCGATAGCTTCTGGCGTCGTAACAGCGTTTAGGTTACCGATGACCAATTATTCAGCGCCGCGTTGGCTCCTGAACGCTTTGATAAATTTCTGTATTGTTTTACGGGTTGTATCATCCGGGCTGATAAACTTGATACCGAGTTCGTATTTGCCGTCCTTATTTTCCGCGGCATGTATCACATGGCCTTTGATATCCACAAGTTCGTCTTCAAACCCAATGGACAGCATGAGTTGCCTGCCTTTTTCGACCGCAAGATTGGTTTCTAATCGAATGCCGGCTTCGGATACATCCAGAGTCCGGCCCATTGTTTGTCTATCGGCTTCGCCCTCACCGTCTACGAGGACATAAGACAGATTCAGTGAATTGATCCGGATGAATTTCCTTTTGTCTTCGCGTGTCATGTTGCCCACTTCCGGTTAAACGGTTTACTGTTGTTCTTCTTTTTCAGATTTCCGCAACATATTTTTTTCGTGGCATTCACATGCAATCATGGTCGTCACCGATATACAGGTTGCCAAATTTTCGATGATATGGCGAAAGGAGTTTGGCAGTGCTTCGTGTTCTGCAACCAGGCCGGCCACGTCAATGGGTGAAATTTTCAAGTCTTGTGACGCGAACACCGCCGCCGCATGAGGCTCGTGTCCCATTTTTAAGAACGGAATATGACCGAAAAAGTCCCCTTTTTTCAGCTCGAGCAGCGGGACATAACGGTCTCTCTATTTTGCGTGCAATGGCTGCCTTGCCACGGGTGATCGCAAAGACGCGCTCCTCGTTTTTACCCTGGTCGATCACGGCTTTCTTGTTGCTCAAAAATCCTCGGACTTCCCGTTTCCGGTGACAATTTGAACCACACTGTCGGTGACCCTGGTTCAGGCGTTTATCGAGACTTTTGACGACGTCCCGCAGCTCTTGACTCATGGCAGCATATTCATTGGCCAGGAGTTGGGAATCGAGCATCCCCAGTTGAACACGGGTCACGGCCTTGGCCGTGGCGTTTCGCACACTGCTTTCGGTCAGAAATGACGATATGCTGCCGACATAGGCGCCATCGCTGAGCCGCAGGATTTTGAAGTGAGTCCTTCCGGTGTCTGCTTCGAAATTTCGACGATTCCTTCCAGAACGACCCACATCCAGTTCCCGTAATTTCCTTCGATGACGATCTCGTCGCCCTCGTAGAATTCTTCTTCGTCCACGACATACATATAGTCGACGAAGGGACCTTTGATCACCGGCAGGGATTTTTCACCACTGCTGTCCGGCGCATCGGTTTTGAATGATACCGGACCGAGTTTTTCAATCTTGCCGTCATCCACCATGCGCGAACCGTCAAGGATGATTTCCATACGGTTTTTATTGATGACGTTTTTTTTGTCGACTTTCTCCTGAGTGAATGAAAATTCACCCTCGGTCCAACCGAACAACGAGAACAGCGCCTCCAGACCGATCTTTTCTCCATTGATCGCGTCTACCGGGTCCCCCTTGTCGATATAGATCGAACCCGGACCCCTGGGCGTATTTGCTCATGATGCGCAGAACACCCGTTGCCCCCGTTGTTACCGATGATTTGCAGTAACTCACCGAGGCTGAGAAATTCCAAATGACCAGAGAATGCAGCACCTTTGCTCATGGGTTTGAACTAGTCGTTCCAGCTCAATTCCTTTTTTAAGGACAGCAGCGTCAGTTTAAGACAGGCTTGCAGGGTCTTGCCGACGCCATCACCTTTGATGGCACTGGCCTGGAAATGAAGGTACCTTGAGCTGTCGGTTCAATTCCTTTTCCATCTGCTCGATCGGCATCAACGGAATCCCTTCCTCGGCGAGGTCTCTTTTGTTGAACTGCAGTACCAGAGGAATCTTGAGTATATTCAACCCGTAGTCCTTCAAATTCTGGTGAAGGTCTTTTAAGGACAGCATATTTTTTTCCCGACGGACCTCCAGCGAGTCCGCGACAAAAACCAGGCCGTCGACACCCCTTAGAACGAGTTTCCTGGTCGAAGTGTACTGCACTTGGCCCGGAACGGTATACAAATGAACACGGACATCACATCCCTTGAGTTTACCGAGTTCCATCGGCAGAAAATCGAAAAATAGGGTTCGATCACCGTCCGTATTGATCGATACCATCTCACCACTTATTTGCTTTTTATACGCTTTGAAGATGTATTCCAGATTCGTCGTTTTCCCACATCGTCCGGGTCCGTAGTACACAATCTTACACTCGATTTCCCGTTTTTTCAGATTAACAATGGCCATTTAACTCGACTCCAGGCAGATTCAGAGGCAATGATTATGATGACGGTTTCTGGTCGGTGCCGCTGTCGTCTTGGCGGCATAGTATTTCCGCATGTTCGGCAATCCGTCACCGCCGGCAACATGAAATTAAACCCTAATATAATAGCCTGTTTTATCGGATTGTGTCAATATGAAGAACGGTATAAATATGTTGACATTAACGGTATTTGTGTTAACCATTTCTTTTTTGATCTATCCAACCCCGAAGACACCCTGTCGGCAAAACAACCGATAGTTCATCGAAAGGAGATCGTCATGGACAAGAAAGTAACTGTTGTCGGCGCCGGCAACGTCGGGGCCACAGCCGCCCAACGGCTGGCTGAGAAGGAATTGTGCGATGTGGTACTGGTGGACATTGTCGAAGGTGTTCCTCAGGGCAAGTCCTTAGACCTGACAGAAGCCGCGCCAATTGAGAAGCACGATGCGCGTCTCACCGGGGTAAATGCTTATGACGCCACAGAGGGATCGAATATCGTCATCATTACGGCCGGAATTCCCCGCAAACCTGGAATGAGCCGTGACGATTTGCTCAGCACCAACGCCGGCATCATGAAGAAAGTGACCGAACAGGTGGCCAAACGATCTCCCGAGGCCGTTATTATCATCGTCAGCAACCCTCTGGATGCCATGTGTCATGTCGCTTTCGACGCCAGCGGTTTTCCCAAACAACGCGTGCTGGGCATGGCCGGGGTACTGGACTCGGCCCGTTTTCGAGCCTTCATCGCCATGGAATTGAACGTCTCGGTGGAAAATACCCATGCCTTCGTGTTGGGTGGTCATGGAGACACGATGGTGCCCCTGCCGCGCTACTCGACCGTGGCGGGTATTCCGATTACGGAGCTTATGCCCCCGGACCGCATCGATGCCATCGTCGAACGAACCCGGAACGGTGGTGCAGAAATCGTCAGCCTGCTCAAAACCGGCAGCGCATACTACGCTCCGGCGTCAGCCGCTGTGGAAATGGCCGAATCGATTCTTAAAGACAAAAAGAAAATCCTTCCCTGCGCCGCCTATCTCGAGGGTGAATACGGACTCAAGGATCTGTTCATCGGTGTACCGGTAAAACTGGGGGCCGGCGGTATCGAAGATGTCGTTGAAATTAAACTCACCCAGGATGAACAGGCGGCATTGAACCGGTCGGCAGCGGCAGTTGAGGAACTGAAGGAAGTGTTGAAGAAACTGAACTATTAACCGATCTATTTTATTAATTTGACGATATATCGATCAGGGGGTGCCGGACTTCAGCAGGTGCTCCCTGATCGTTTGCGCCAATTGACGGTGTATACCCGGCACGGCACACAACTCCTCCAAGGCTCGCCTCACGCATCCGTTGCACACTTTTGAAATGCTTCAGCAGGGCGGTCTTTCTCTTCTTTCCGACACCCGGAATCTGGTCCAGGGTCGATTGAATGGCCTGTTTACCGCGTTTTTTGCGGTGATACGAAATGGCGGAGCGGTGGGCTTCGTCACGTATGCGTTGAATGAAGAGCAACAGATCGGCATCCCGACCAAAGTTCACGGGGTTGGCTCTTCCGGCCTTGAAGATCCTGTCTTCCGGTTCGCCTCTATCGGCATCTTTTTTGGCGATACCGATGATGTCAAACCGATTCTTAAGCCCCAGATCGGCGATCACTGCGCAAGCAATATTCAACTGCCCCTTGCCGCCGTCGACGATCAGCAGATCAGGATACGGCGATGAGGTCTCATGACCGGTAAACCGCCGCCGTAGAACCTCATTCATCATGGCATAATCGTCAGGTCCGGTGACATCCTTGATCCGGTAGAGACGGTAGGCCTCTTTGTCCGGCTTTCCATCACCGAAGACCACCATGCTGGCTACGGATATGGTTCCGGCCAGGTTTGAGTTGTCAAAGCACTCGATCCTGCGGGGTGGACGTTGCAACCGGAGGCGTTTCTGAAGTCGCTGAATCAATGCTCTGCGGCCGAACAGGCTTTCAGCCTGTTCATCAAGATCCTTTTCGACATTTTGGACGGCCATTGCCACCAATCGTGTTTTAGCCCCCCTTAAAGGCCTTCGGATGCGGACTTTCGCCCCTTTCAGTTCACATAACCGCTCTTCGAGCAATACCGTGTCTTCCGGCGCACTCTGGACCAGGATTTCTTTCGGTATAAACTGGGCCGTTTCGTAATACTGCCGGATAAAGGCTGCTATCAGTTCGCTGTCGTCGGCAATGGTGGCAGAAAAAGTGAACGTACGAGATCCTTGAAGAAATCCGCCGCGAATAAATAGCATCGTCACCAGAGAAAAATCCGGGGTGCGAGCACAAGCGATCACATCGCGATCTTTGAAATCGGTTGATACGGCCACTTGTTTCTCAACTGTTTTCTCGAGGGCAAACATCTTGTCCCTGAGCCTGGCGGCTTTTTCAAAATCATGTATTTCAGCAGCAGCGCGCATCAGCTTTTTTGATATCGCGGATGAGAATCGGCGTTTGGCCCTTTAAAAAAAGGATAACTTCCTTGACCATATTGTCGTATGCACCGCGGTCCACGTCGCGACAACATGGCGCCAGGCATCCTTGCATCTGGCAGTGCAGACACGGACGGGTCCGTATTTTAAACTCTCTTTCGGTGCATTTGCGCAGCATAAACGTTTTATTGATTACCTTAAGCGTCTGCCGCACGGCATGCGCAGAGGCATAAGGCCCGAAATAGAGCGCGCCGTCTTTTGTCGGTTTGCGGACAATGGACAGTCGCGGGTACGGATGCGTGACGTCAAGACGCAACAAAGGATAGCGCTTATCGTCCTTCAGGTCGACGTTGTAGCGCGGTCTGTGGCGTTTGATCAGATTGGACTCGAGGATTAAAGCCTCCTTCTCGGAGGATGTTACGATGGTTTCAAAATCCGCTATTTTTCTGATCAGCACCTCGGTTTTAATGTCCAACCGGCCGACTTTGGATAAATATGACCCGAGACGTTTTTTGAGGCTACGGGCCTTACCGACATATATGATCTCACCGGTCGATATCCCGCATCAGATAGACACCTGGCCCGTTCGACACCCGCGTTAGCATCTCCCTGAGACCGGCCAGGTTGGGTTTATCTTCACGGTCGGCGGCTTCAGCCGTCATGGCAATATTTTTCATGTGCGTGCGGCTTTCCACGATACAGGAAACCTTTTATTCCTCAAACACCACGAACTTCTGCAGTGCTTTGATACGATCGCGCATTTCAGCGGCTTTCTCGAATTCAAGGGCCTTGGCGGCGTCTTTCATTTCTTTTTCTATCTCCCTGATCGCCTTATCGATATTGTCCAGATTTCCGTAAGATTCCACTTTTTCGGCGACCCTTTCGGTTTCCGAACCGGTTTCGGCGGGTTCGGAGGCGAATGTGAAAACCGGAGCGACGTCTTTCTTTATCGATTCTGGGGTAATGCCGTGGGCACGGTTATGGGATTCCTGGATGAGGCGACGACGATCGGTTTCGGAGATGGCTTCCCGCATTGATGGTGTCTGTTTGTCTGCATAGAGAATGACCCGACCATCCACGTTTCGGGCCGCGCGACCGAACGTCTGAATCAGCGAACGATTTGAACGTAGAAAGCCTTCCTTGTCGGCGTCGAGGATCGCCACCAGTGAAACTTCGGGAATGTCCAGACCTTCTCGCAGCAGGTTTATTCCAACCAGCACATCGAAAATACCCAGGCGTAAATCGCGAATAATGTCCATTCGCTCAAGGGTGGTAATGTCCGAGTGCAGGTAGCGCACTTTCAATCCCAGATCGGTGTAGTAATCTGTGAGGTCTTCGGCCATGCGCTTGGTCAAAGTGGTTATCAGGGTTCGGTAACCTTTGTTGCAAGTGATGCGGATTTCCTCCAGTAGATCATCTACCTGGTTGACGGCGCTATGTACGTCAATGACCGGGTCGATCAGTCCAGTGGGCCTGACGATCTGTTCAATGACCTCGCCGCCGGTCTGTGTAGTTTCATAGTCGGCTGGTGTGGCCGAAACATAGATCACTTGGTTGAACCGTTCGATGCACTCCTCAAATTTCAACGGCCGGTTGTCGAGGGCTGAAGGCAGCCGAAAACCGTATTCCACCAGAGTTTCGCTTGCGTGACCGGTCACCCTTGTACATGGCCCGCAATTGAGGCACGGCAATGTGGCTCTCATCGATAAAAAGGAGGTAGTCCTCCGGAAAGTAATCCAGAAGTGTCGGTGGTGGCTCTCCGCGGGCCCGGCCGGTGAGATGGCGCGAGTAATTTTCAATACCGTTGCAATAACCGAGTTCCTGGATCATTTCGAGATCAAAGTTTGTCCGTTCCTCTACCCGTTGGGCTTCGATGAAACGGTTTTCCGAGCGGAAAAAATCCATCCGTCCCTTGAGTTCATCGATGATGGTCGCGATGGCACGTTTCCGAGTGACCTGCGAGGTAACATAATGGCTGGCCGGAAACACGGTCGCATGGGGCATATCTTTTATCACATGGCCCCTTAGAGCGTCTATTTCAGCAATACGGTCAACCTGTTCGCCAAAAAAATCAATGCGTAAGGCCTTTGTCTCTTCGTATGCCGGAAACAGCTCCACCCTGTCTCCCCTGACCCGAAAGACACCGCGATGGAAGTCGAAATCATTGCGTTCATAATGCAAGGCAACCAGATCACGCAGCAGCGTGTCGCGGTCGATTTCCATATCCTTCTCGAGGTCGATTCGCATTCCCAGATAGTCCTCCGGGGCACCGAGACCGTAAATGCAGGAAACACTCGCCACGACAATGACGTCCCTGCGGGACAGCACCGATCGGGTGGCCGAATGCCGCAATTTATCGATCATTTCGTTGATGGAGGAATCTTTTGAAATATAAGTATCACTGGTGGGGATGTATGCTTCAGGTTGATAATAGTCGTAATAGCTGACAAAATATTCGACCGCATTTTCGGGAAACAGACTCTTGAATTCATTATACAGTTGGGCTGCCAGAGTCTTGTTTGGCGCCAAAATCAGGGTTGGTCGTGCAAGGTTGGCGATAACATGGGCCATGGTGAACGTTTTGCCGGATCCGGTCACTCCCAGCAGAACATGTTGACGTATTCCCGAACGGATTTTGGTTGTCAGGGCGGCAATTGATCTGGGTTGGTCACCGGCCGGTTCAAAGGGGGCCGATAACTTAAAGCAAGTCATGTATTATATTTATTTAATATATTGTTAATATTGGATTTATATAGATAGTAATTATCATGTCATAAGGGCTGGGTATCAGGCAGACGTATCTGCTGTCAGCAAAACGACACACATGGCGGCGATACCCTCGCCCTTGCCGATGTGGCCAAGACCTTCCGTGGTCGTTGCCTTGACATTGATGCACGCCGGTTCGACACCTATTATTCGAGCGATATTACGTTGCATTTCTTTGCGGTAGGGATGTAATTTCGGGGCTTCGGCAAATACGGTCGCGTCGAGGTTGGCGACACGGAGCCCTTTGGCGCGGATGATTCTCACTGTCGCAGCCAGCAACCGCATGCTGTTTTCATTTTTATAACGGGGATCGGTGTCCGGAAAGTGGATCCCGATGTCGCCTTCAGCGGCCGCACCAAGCAATGCATCACAAACGGCGTGTAGCAGCACATCCGCATCGGAATGCCCTTCGAGGCCTTTTGAAAACGGGACGGAGACACCGCCAATCAAAAGCGGGCGACCGGCCGTTAATCTGTGAACGTCATACCCGACCCCGATCCGCATCTGTCTTACCACCGATCCCTATTCGTTGTCATGTTTATTACCAATAAACGCAATCGAGTGGACAGTATACATGGGCGATGGAATTGTCAACGATCTCAAGCGCGGCTGATCGCTTCCACATAAGCGGTCATAGCCCAACGGTTTTCCAAGTCGGACAACCGGGTATGCATTTGGGGCAGTGAATCCCTGCCTAGTGCGGAAGAGTTGAGCCGTATTTTGCACAACGTGCTATTGCGCTGTTTCTGTTGTTATGCAGCCGCTGTTGTGGTATCATTAGATACTGATTTTTAGACGGTTACTTTAAACTGACCCAATTCGAACCAAACTTTCTGCTCACTTGAAAAGGAACGTTGCATTTTGATAAAACACCCCGCGACCACGAATCGGTTTAAGTGCCAGTTTGATTTCGACATCGGTTATCTCGTCAAGAGTCCATGCCGGGAATGCGATCAACGCAAAACCATGTTTCCGTCATGCTCACAAGAGTGCCTTCTTTTGGCTCAAGTCCAGTCGGCTCTGTCAACCGCCGTATCTTGCAACAAGAAAAGTTGACGTTCCTACTGCCGGGAACGTAAATGCCGCAGTCCCGAGTAACGAGCCATCTGAAATGTCGACACCGGACATCCTTGCCGGTGCAAATGCGCCTGCGGACGACCATATAAAAATCATGCTGCATACCGTGCACTGAACCACGGATACCCCTGGGTCGCCACTCTTTGAGCATTATATTCAGGGCACTGGTGATCCCAAAATCCCATGAGAACGGTCGTAAGCGAACCCATTTCCCTCTATAATATCGTTGAAAGCCAGTCAGACGAGCTTGTTGTATCGTTTAATACTGATCTCACTGTTCAGTCAGCCGGACGGATCCTCCGCGACCTGAATGACACCATCAGAAGCGAACTGCCCCGCCAATTGATCCTTGATCTGACCAGAGTATCGGTAATCGATGATTACGGTGCCCTGGTGGTTTCCGAATTACGGAACCTGATTGAAGAAAGCGGCGGAATTTTTCAGATTCGCAATACCCAACCTGAAATTAGCCCAATCCTAAACCAGTTCGATTTTAACCGGATCTCCACGGTTGCGCCGTTAAAAGGGAAAACCTCGCTCAACTTTTTCGTCCGTACCGGGGAGATGACCCTCGAGCGCCTATTCAATCTGCGTTATATGGTATCGTTTCTGGGTTCAGTAACAATGGCGTTGATACATGTATTGCTGCACCCCCGGTCATTGCGCGTCAACGATACCATTTCCCTGATGGAAAAAACCGGGGTCAGCGCCCTTCCCATCGTCGGTTTGATCAGCTTCCTTTTGGGATTGGTCATCGCCTTTATGTCGTCGCTACAACTGGAGCAGTTCGGCGCCAACATATATGTGGCATCTCTGGTTGCCGTTGCGATGGTATCCGAACTCAGTCCGATCATGACTGCTATTGTCGTGGCCGGAAGATCAGGGTCGGCATTTGCCGCCGAAATCGGTACCATGCGCATATCAGAGGAAATCGACGCGCTTTTTCTCATGGGTTTTGCTCCCACTCTGTTTCTGGCCATCCCGCGGTTGCTCGCCGCCATAATCGTGGTCCCTTTGCTGACCCTTTTTGCTGATATATTCGGTATTTTCGGTGGGTTAGTGATCGGGTTTTCATTGCTTGATTTGACTCTCAACGCCTATATCAGGCAAACCCTCGAGGCCCTGACTCTGTTCGAGGTCCTCTGGGGCCTTTCCAAAAGCGTTGTGTTTGCAGCCCTGATCGCATGGGTTGGATGCCTGCGGGGTTTCCAGACCCGGGGGGGAGCGGACGCCGTCGGAAATGCCGCCACGTCCGCGGTGGTCACCAGCATATTTTTGATCATTCTCTTTGATTCCATATTTGCCGTCGTTAGAAGCTATTTGTAACATAGAAAAGGGCTTGCAGTTTGAACAGTGAAACCATCATCAGCGTCAACCATCTCGAGGCCCGATACGATGAAAGCGTCGTACTGAATGACGTGACTTTCGACGTTTTCAGCGGTGAAATTCTCGGCATCTTGGGCGGAAGCGGATGCGGCAAAACAACTCTCCTGCGGCATATGGTGGGTTTGCAGCGACCCTTTGACGGTAATGTCATTATTGACGGGGTGGACATTACCGTATGTGACAGTGAAAGTTTTCATCGGACCTTGAGAAAAATCGGTGTCCTTTTTCAGAGTGCGGCCCTGTTCGGGTCGATGTCTCTGATTGAAAATGTCATCCTGCCGATTGCTGAATACGGTGGCCTTTCGCCGCTGGTCACAGAAACCATGGCCCGCATGAAACTGGACTTGGTCGGTTTGGCCGGATATGAAAATCACTTACCATCGGAGCTGAGTGGCGGCATGAAAAAACGTGCCGGGTTGGCTCGGGCTCTGGCTCTCAACCCTAAAATTCTCTTTTTGGATGAACCGTCGGCAGGGCTGGATCCCATCATCTCCGCTGAAATCGATGACCTGATTCTACACATCAACCGGACAATCGGAACGACGATAATTATCGTAACACATGAACTCGACAGTGTTTTTAGTGTAGCGAAAAGGATCATTATGCTCGATAAGAGCGTCAAGGGTATCCGCGCCGAAGGCGATCCGCATCGTCTGCGGGACGGCAGCCCGGATCCGCTGGTGAGACAATTTTTCCACCGCAAGTCGCACCGGCTGGATCCACCGGAAGATGAGGATCGGCAGATACGGTTGCCCAACGGGCTTTCCGACGGTGGGTTCTAACCTGGGCGCATATCAACCATCTGACGAGATTTCATGATATTATCATCACGAATACCAGTCATATCGGACCAGGAATGGATTTATGGCATCTCTTAAGACCAAATTTAGCGTCGGCGTTTTCGTCGTATTGGGATTCGTGATCACCTTTATCGCCGTCGTCTGGCTGGGCCTGTCACATCACCTGGAAAAAGGCCGCTTTTATGTGGCTTATTTCGACGAATCGGTCCAGGGTCTCAACAAAGACTCGCCAGTCAAGTATCGGGGTGTCTCCATCGGACGGGTGGGAAGCATTACGGTTGCACCCGATGCGACGCTTGTTGAAGTCGTTCTCAAAATCGATCCGGAAGTCAAACCCGATGAGAATTTCGTCGCCCAACTCAGAGCCGTCGGTATCACCGGCATCATGTTTGTTGAACTCGATCGTAGAAAACCAGCGGAAACGATCCTTTCTCCCCGGATCACTTTCCCCTCAAAGTACCCGATAATTGCTACCAAACCTTCTGAAATTCAACAGATAATCAGTGAGATCAATGACGTACTGCAGCAATTGAAATCTTTTGACCTCGGAAATATCTCTACCAAGGTAAAAACGATTCTTGATGGTATCGACCGGAACGTTGCCGAAATGAAAATTGCCGAATTGACAGCAAAGGTAAAGCGCTCGTTAGACGTTTGGGACACGACCCTTGAATCCGTGGACACAGCGGCTATCTCCATCAACACGCTTTCCCGCAATGCCGATGGAACCGTAACCGAATTTTCGGAAATCCTGCGCACCAACAAACAAGATCTATCCGATGCCGTCGCTGCCCTGAACCGATCAATGACCAAGGCCAGTCGACTTCTGGATTCCGGATCAGATCTGGTCGGAAACACCGATGGCCGGATACAGCAACTGACAACCCAATTGATGTTCACCCTCCAGAAACTCGATCGGACCGCTGATAAGCTCAACCGCGCCATTGATCAGATCGCGGATCAGCCGTCGCAGCTTTTATTCGGAAAACCGCTGCCCGCACGGAATACGCCTGATCCCTAGCCGGATAACATGTGCCGTATAAAACAAGGCGTTGATGGGTGTCGCTTTACTCGGGGACGGCAAGCCCTCTATTCGCCGGACTTGAATGGGATGGTCGAACCTTCAAAATTATTCCAGCACCATCCTGATTTGGCTCTTTCAGCCGCCTGCAAGGAGAAAGAACCTCATGAAATCACTTATCCATGGTGATCCACCTCGATTGTTGATTGTCCTTTGCCTGGTCTTCAGCGGTTGTGTTGGCCCGTCGCACCCTGTACAGGATGTATCATACTACACCTTTGCTTACGATCCGCCCCAGGCAGCAGCGGACAGTAACCTGGCGGTTGTCCTGCAAATAGACCCCTTCTCGGCGGCACCACTCTATGACACGGAGAGGCTTGTCTACCAGCCGGAGCCCTATCAGCGGAACGTCTATCACTATCATCGCTGGCAATCCAATCCCGCCGAACTAGTGACCCATTATCTGGCCCGTGACATGAAAGCATCGGGTCGTTTCGCGGCTGTGCTCACTGATACCGGCCGTCTGTCGGCAACTCACGTCGTATCTGGCACAGTGGACGAAATTCTAGAGCACGATACCCGTAATGGCTGGCAGGCCATCATCGGCCTAACTGTCACGCTCTCTAAGGTCGGTGAACCTCAAGCTGACAAAGCGATCATATTTCAGAAATCCTATCGGAAGAGTGAGTTGTCCACCAGCCAGGGTCCTTCGTCAGTGGTGGCAGCCATGAGCACCGCAATGGCGGCTGTTTCCGAGAGCGTCATTGCGGATGTGTTTGCCGCCCTTTCTGAGATGGAAACGGTTTCAAACCACTGAATCCTTTGTTCCGATCCTATCCGTATTCCGACCCCAAAGCGCCTCACGCAGGCCGGATCGGCGGACGATGCGCCGAGACAATGCCTTCTCAAGTACCTCTTGTTGTCCCCATACAGTCACGCTTGACCGGGCGCGGGTAACGGCCGTATATATCAACTCCCGTGTTAATACCGCCGAATCGGTATCAGGGAGGATAACGTGCACTCGGTCGAATTCGGATCCCTGGCTTTTGTGTATCGTCATGGCATATACGGTTTCAATCTTTGATAGCCGCGCAACCGGTATACCGCGTACATTGCCCCCGGTATCCGGAAAATTGACCACCAGCGGGGCCTTATCATCGGCTGTTGCCGGCGCCGTCAACCCGATGTCGCCATTGAACAATCCCAACCCATAGTCGTTGGCCGTGACCAGGATCGGTCGCCCAACATACCATCGGCCATGGTATCTGTTATCTCCCGACGTGATCAGACCCTTCCGTCGCAACACCGCTTCCGTCATTCGGTTAAGAGCCTCAATTCCCCATGGCCCCCTGTTTACAGCACACAAAACCCTGAAGCGGCTGAACTGTTCCAGCGCCAGTAATGCATCACTGGTGGAAAGGTAGTCGCGATACCCCTGGACGATGCGCACGCTAAGTGACTGATGGAGATCCCGAGTTGTCGACACCGGCCGCCAGGCGATACTGCTGTCATCACCGCTTTTCATCAACTTCAGGGCGCCTTCGGCATCACCGCGGTTTACGGCACGACTCAGCGCGCCGATACCACCATGATCGTCAAATCGATAGCTTCGGACCAGATTGACAATGCAATCCTGAATCCCGCTCGATTTTTCGCTCCCGCTATCACCCAACCGCACGTCGATAACCTGCCGGGCCAATTGACGGAAAGCTGCAGAAAACCGATGCCGACTGCCGCGATCGCAAATATCTCCCAATACAGCCCCGGCTTCCACGGATGCCAGTTGATCCTTGTCACCAATGAGCACCAAACGGGCCCGATCAGGCAAAGCCGTGGTGAGTTTGGACAGCAGCGCCAGATCTATCATCGAGGCTTCGTCGACAATGACGAGGTCGACGGGCAGCGGATTGCTCTTGTCATAACGGAAAAAGGGGGTTCCAGGAATCGGTATCAGCAGTCGATGGATCGTCTGGGCATCAACCGGAATACGCTCTTTGACAGGCGGGCTGCACGCGAGCGTTTTCACAACCGTTTTCATTGATTCGCCCAATTTTGCCGCCGCTTTACCGGTTGGTGCTACCAGTACTGCCTTGAATCGTGTGTCTCCGGCCTGTTCGATCAGCAGTGCGAGGATTTTGGCAACGGTGTGGGTTTTACCTGTTCCAGGTCCGCCGGTTATGACACAAAAGGGTTTTATCAGAGCGACCAGGACGGCAACTTTCTGCCAATCGATCCCTTCACTCTTATCAGTGGACGGAAAAAGGCGATCGAAAGCGTTTTGTAATGGTCGGTTTTCAGGCTTTCCGTCGCGCGTTCATCAGTGTCCGTCCGAGGGGTGATGGCGGCAATGAGGTCCTGTTCATAGCTGCCAGTAGCGATAGAGGTACAACCTTTCACAATCATCAAGAATCAAGGGGCGCCGTTCACCCGGGTTTCCGATCACCGGGCTGGCTCGCAATCGTTTGACCCAATCGGCTGTCTCGGGGCAGATGACCGCAGTGCGGTTCTCGCCGGGCGGAACGGCTATCGATCGATCCACCGCATTCAGGTCGAGACATACATGGCCGCTTCCAGCGGAGCGGCTGAGAAGTGCTGCGGCAAGGGTCAGCGCCCGATTTTCACGGCTGTCGAGACGGCTCATGAAATCAGCGAAATGGACGTCGATTTCGGTTAAATAGCCGCTGGTGTAAAGTGAGGCCAAATCTGTGGATGTCATTGAGGTCATCTTCACACATGGAGGCCGATTCCCGATAGCCCCGTAAGGTATGTCATCTGCCTGCGATCAGCGTTCTGTCGAGTGCTTTGATAAGCTCGGCATCCGGGCGATCACGGTAAATGCCGTAAGCAGGTCCCCGTTCCGGATCGACGCCACGGATGAAGACGTAAAACACCCCACCGAAGTGTTCGTCATAATTGTAATGCGGTTGGTGTATTGCCAGATAGCGGTGCAGGGCCAGGGTATATAGACAGTACTGCAGGATGTAATACGATGCGCTCATGACCGGTTGCAGTTTGTCAACGTGGTAATCCGCTGGTTGCCGGCCGAGATCGTTTGATTTCCAGTCCACAAGGAAGAAACGCCCGTCGTGCTGGAAAACCAGGTCAATGAAACCTTTCAAAAAACCGCCGGACGGCGAAAACTCGAGTCGTTCCAATTGCACGGGAAACGCTTCCGGAATACTGCCGCCCCTGTGGCGGACAAAGACGTCCTGTAATTGATAGCGGTTAAACGGTTTGAGCGGATAGGTGAACGCCAACTCGTTAATCCGTTCGCGAGAATTGATGTCACCGAGGATTAAATCTTCCTCACCGTTGAGCAATGGTGCACGAAAGCACCCGCTGGATGGCTGTTCTTACCGTTTCCAGCCACTGCGGATCGAATCCGTGAGAGCGCAGGTTGTCACGGATCAATTGATCACGGGTATTCCGGATCTGACTGGGTGAAATCGAGCTGTTCCAGCAAGCTGTGAAAAAAAATCCCTGCGCGTGCACCTCTGGGAAAGTCGTATATCGTCCTGTCGTCCTTATCCGCTTTCGGTGCCGCAGGAATCGTTGGGTCCAATTTTCCGTCCGGTGGGGCCCAGGTGTTGTCGTCAGGTCCGTCACGATCCGGCAGATCCATGTTTTGCTGACGGTGGGACACCAGCGATGTGTAACTCGATATCTTCCAGGAGGTATCGATGTCGCCGCAAAAAGACCGGCAGAATAACGGCGGTGCAGCCATTTTCTGCTCTGGTGGTAAGGCTGTGCCGGATTGCGGCATGTCCATCAGGGCGATACTCCCTTCGGATCGTGCCACCAGACGCTCCAGGTCTGCCAAGTAGGTCGGTACAATTCAATCGAGCAAGACGTGATTTTAGGACGTCGACAACGTCTTGCCCATCATCTATCCGGCGGCTGGTGAAGAAGGTATGCCAGAGCAGAGGTTTCGGCCGTTTTAATATGACCCCACACCAGAAAACAATGCGATCTGGCCCGGGTGATCGCCACATAAAGAAGCCGCAGGTTCTCAGCCAAATTCTCCTGCTGTGCTTTGCGGACGTGTCCATCATAGCGCTCCGATCCCAGGTCCAGAATTCGACGTCGCGGCGGCCCGTTTCCGTGGCAGACGACTTCTCGTTCTTTTCCGATTAGAGAACTCTCCCATCCGAAAGGGCAGAATACGACCGGATATTCCAACCCCTTGCTTTTGTGGATCGTCACGATTCGCACCGCCCGGTGATCGTTCTCCAACCGAAGCTGGTGCTCCTCTGATCGCGGAACTCCGGGCTTGCGCTGATCGGCAAACCATTTGAGAAGATCTGCAGGCTCTGCAGCGTTCTCCATTGCGTATTGGTGCAGTATTTCGGCGATGTGGAGGATATTTGTCAGGCGGCGGTCCCCGTCGGGATAAGATAACAATCGGGCCCGCACTTCTTCTCGCGACATAAGCCATCGCAACATGGACATAAATCCCCTGCGATGCCACATTACCGAATACTCGCGGAACCGATCCCGTCTGTTATCAAGGAAAGACCGGATTGGTGGCGTCGGTATCGAGGTCGATGGCGCGGACCCCCAGCATATCTGTAACCAGAGCGGCACGGAAACCGTTCATCTCTGCTATTTTCGAGAATCCCCGCCAGTACCTGCTGGATTTCTCCGGCCTCAAGGGTGTCGAATATGTTGCCCGCTCCGTAGAGAACCGATGGAATCCGCCGTTTTGACAGGCTTTCTTTCATCATTCTGGCCTGTCGATTGGTGCGGACGAGGACCGCAATATCCTCCGGCTTCACCCGGCGTTGCCCCGCCGTAACCAGCCTCACAATCTCGTCTCCCACAGCGGCAACAATCCATCTCACGGCATCGGTTTTATTGATGGGTTTGCCGTCCCGGGATGGGAGGAACCAAAGCGTTAGCGCCGGTGAGGTACGTCGGCCATTTCACCGATTCGGGTCCGGCCGGCCCTGCCCTTTTCAAACACGATCTCCTTGTATAGAGAAAGGGCGATGTCGACAGTCCCGAAAAGAGTGTTGACAGCTTTTATCAACGCGGGGGAAGAGCGCCAGTTTTCAACCAAAGTGTATCTGGATGCCGTGCGGGCAGCGGCTTCAATGTAAGAAAAAATGTCGGCACCACGGAAGCTGTATATCGATTGTTTCGGATCGCCGATCATGAAAAGTACCGACGGTGGTTCACCGAACAGCCGTGAAAAAATTTCATACTGGATGGCGTCGCTATCCTGAAACTCGTCGACCAGAGCAGTGTTGAACCGCCGGCGCACGGTTGCAATCAGACTGCCGCTCCCGGGTTCGCCGGGTTCCAAAGCATCTCTAACCGACAACAGCAGGTCATCGTAAAATTGTATGTTGCGTTTTTTTTTGGTGATCGCAAGTTCTGTGCGCGAATATTTGAAAAACGCGGTTTTCAGGTAGAGAAAATATTGCGACATTTCGGACTTTAACGTTTCAGCAGCATATGCAATCGGCTGCAGAGAGAAAAAAACGGGTGCTGTGGTGGGGAATGATCTTTTTTGGTGGTCTCTGCCAGAAATTTATCGGAGAATTTTTCGAAACCTTTGAATGGCGGGAAAATCGGCCTCTCGTGGTCGACAAAACTGATCCATAGCAGCCGCTAGCGTCTTAATTTTCAGATCGCGTTGCCTGAGTCCTGGCTGCCGAGCGATCCGGTTTGAGGCTTCCGAATATTCTTGCATTGAGAGACGGGCTTTTAAGCTGATCGACAACGGCCGACCGGCAGGCAGGCCAATGAATGGCGAGTTGCCGGTGATGCTTTCTATAATCATCGCAACGTAACGCTGGCGCGCTGTCTATGTGTGGCAAGACAACAAGATCCGGTATATTGATATTGTGCAGCAGGCGGTAAAATATGGTTGGACCGAAAGCCGCCGCAATGCTGGAAACAAATGCGATGAATTCGGGTTCGGCCGCGTAAAAATTTTTACGCCAGAAGTCTTCGGCCACCTCCTGGAAATAAACCGTCGGATCGGCCACAAGACTCGTGTCGTATAGCGTGCCGGTTTCAAACGAATTTTCAAAAAGCAGGCGTTGACAAAATCCATGGATGGTAAAAATAGCCGCTCGATCGAAATCTGCCAAAGCGTTGTCAATTTGTCTCAATGCCATATACCGGTCAGAGGTTTTATCGACCAGGCGGGTAACGAAATCATCGTCGCAACCCTGTGCGAATCCCTTACGGGTCTAGGATCAATCTCTGACGAATGCGTGTTTTCAATTCCTGGGTGGCAGCCGTCGTGTAGGTTACCACAAGGATCTGATCCACACTCAGACCGTGTTCGATGACAAGGCGTACAAACAGACCGGAGATCGTGTATGTCTTGCCGGTCCCCGCACTGGCCTCTATCAGTACGGGACCACTCAAGGGCGAGTTGATCAGGTCGAAGAGTTGCATGAGGGCGTATATTTGCGATTCATCCGGTAAACAAAGGCCAGAACTTCGGCCACTGCATAATAAAGTTCAGGGGGGATCTCCGTGCCCGGTTCGAGAAGCTCCAAGACGCCCTGCCAGGTTTGAATCCTGCTGCAACGGAACATTGTGTTGACGGGCAATGGCGACGATTTTATCAGCCAGGTGCCCACGTCCACGGGCCACGACTTTCGGTGCCCGACCATGGGTCTGATCGTATGTGACGGCGACGGCCTTGTTGGTATCTTTTATTGTTCATCGCGAAATGTCTCTAGACACTGGTGTCGATGGTCCGTTGATGGAAAAAGTCGACCGCCGAACGGCCTTCGGTTTCGATTACCGGGTCCACGGGGTCCGCGACCCTTACCTCAACTGACAGGGCCCTGAAATGGCGGCGTAATAAAGCGTCAAGATTCATGATGTTGTTATCGACCAGATGTTTGATTCCCGTGTCGCTGACCACTATCGTCACTCGCAGACCGATTGCGGTCAGCCAAAAGTCGGAGCGGATATTGCCGAGTCGGTCCATCTGGAGCAACACAGACAAATGCGCATCGGCATCATCCGAATTCTGCCGATGCCGGGGGACTATTACTTGCAGCAACCCTCTATGATCTCCCGGAGTCAGGTTCAAGAGATGGGTAAAGAGGAAATGCTCTGCATCCCGATTCTTAATTACGGTCCTCGACCGGTCCTCAATCTCTTCTAACAATAGACCCATGGTTGTCTTAAGTTCATCGAGGTCCTTTGGGGACACCCCCGATAAGCATTCCTTTTGCCCGCCGCGATCAAAAAAATCTTTTAAAATAAAAAGATTTGCTTTCAAATCGGACCGGACCAGTTTACCCGCATCTGCTTGTCCCGCTGACCGACCGGTGCAAGACGCGTCGGTTTGGGCCGGCATGTCCAGCAATAGTCGCGCCAGCCGTTGTTCGAAATAGGCGCCGGAATTTTCGATCCATTGTTTCAGCTGACTGGATATCAATTCAGTCTGGTTACTTAAATCGAGGGGCAAAAAAAAGTGACGAATGGCCAGCAGGGCCTGGCGCACGGTTTCCGGCAGGGGTTTGCCCGTCGGTCCCCTGGTCCCCTCTTCTAACACCCGGTCGATCAGGTCCGGTAAACGCCTCATGGCCGCTTCCTGGCGGAGATAACTGGGGGTTGGCGGTTTGGCGCTATCACGGCCCAGGAGATCGGGTGCCTGGGGTATGTGGGTGAGCCGCAATGGTTGGCCCGTACTTTCGACCCGGGCGCAGATAATTGTCCCCGGTTTAACCTGAAAGTGGACCTGCGCCAGAACCCGTGCCTGCCCGAATTCTATCAAAGCTCTGCCATCTGGCCGAATATCGAGCACTTCTCCCCGTAGAAGCGATCCGATCCGCAGCGGAATGGAACGGTTCGCTTCAGTGCGTGAACATGGCTCGAATTCCGCAGTAATGAGTCGAGAAATCGTCATAGCCTATCCAGGATTGATTTAGGAATTCATAACATAACCGGACACCAGCACAAACCCCAATCTGTCAATGCGAGTGTTTCACCCGACCACCTTGAATTGCGTAAGCAGGCGTCTTGTGGTACACAGACCTCACTTCGATCAACTGGAATAAGAAGAATCTGAACACCGACTCACTGTTTCTGAAACATAGGATAAGAAGCGGGTTGGCGGCACCCGTATTCTGACATTGGCCCTTTCCGGTGTTTGCGGGCGTCATATCTTTTGGGAGATCCATGTTTTCCGGATTTCAGGAAATACTTATCGTTGGCCTTATCGTGCTCGGGATTATATTCCTTCCCCGCCTGTCGCGTCGCCGACGTATCCCCCCTAACGATGCACACGAAAACCCAAAAATCCATTTACGTCTGACAGGGTTTCTGCGTCTGGCCATATTTGTCTCAATGGCCTGGCTTGTGGCAACAGCCGCTTACTTCGAACCTTGGGTCCGCCCGGGGCAACAGTTTATCATTATTGGTGCAGGGCCGGTAGCGGTTTTCTGGGGACTCTACTGGATCATTTCCGGGTTTCGAAAATACCGCAAATAGCCGTGCTGGGCGGACGGACTTTATACAGGACGGAAACCGCAGTCTATTCTCCGCACACCTGACTTCACCGACGGAATCCGGTCAAACGATTGACGGCCTGCCGCTCACGGGCGTCAATCCGGCAACCTAAAAACTTATTTTGACACTCGCTTATAGTTAACCTACTGTAGCTATTACAAACTCACAACAATAACATTCGGCATGAATCCTGCAGAACGATATACGATAATTGAATCGGAATTCCCTTAGTCAGTTGGACATCAACAACTTCTATTAAGGAAGATGGAAGAGCCTGAATACCGGATTCAGTGTAATTGATTCTCAGCACCGACGGCCAGGAGAAGCGATGGCATCGACAATAGGAAAAAAACATGGCGGTATCTGCGCCAGAATAAGCATGAATATCCCTTCTGAAAACCAGTGGTGCTGGGATGAGATGTTCAATACCGCTCTCGTCGTTTTCGACAAGTGCGATATGGACGTGATCTATATCCCGATTACCCAGGAGTTCGACACCCAGTGGGATTTCACCACCATCGAAAAGTCACCACCGCGTTTCTACACCTACTTCAATCGCGTCTTCGGTGTTGTACCAGGGCAGAAGGTCTTCACATCTACCAATGCATCTGGTACAATTCTTTTCGCTGTTTGGTGGCCGTGGGGTGATGGGGATAAAGATTTCCCTGCGTGTCGGTCTTCATGAAGACGACGAAGATTGCCGACCCGGATCGGCTCAAGGAATCCCTTTACAATTGGTTCCACATTCAGGATCAAACATCTGACACCTGATAATCGTGATAAAGTAAGACCCAATCATTCTTCTGAATCATTCGAATCACCATATACATTACCATAGAGACCGGGCCATACCGCCACAATGGAGGTTATCGGAACGATGAAATTCGCATGCAACAGTTGCCGGAACAGCTACAACATCCCCGATGACAAACTTCCCGGGGGTAAAATCCTGGCATTTCCATGCCCGGATTGCGGCACCCGTATCGAAATCGATTTGCGACCAGACCACTCAGGTGATGTCCGAACCTTCCCAGAAAAACGCACCTCCTTCTGAGGAACCGACATCGACCACAAATGACGGCCAGGGCATCGGAGCAGGATCTGAAGAAGAGAATCATGCGCAGTCTCGGCGAACTGCCGCCGATGCCCCAGATCGTTTTCAAGGCCCATGAAATTATGGACAACCCAAATTCGAGCACCAAGCAGGTGGCAGAACTCATCGAAACCGACCAGGCCATTGCCGCAAAAGTACTGAAAATGGCCAATTCAGCCTATTACGGCATGAGCGGGAAAGTGTCATCGATCCAGCAGGCTTCGGTCGTACTTGGTTACAAGGCCTTGGGGGAATTGATAACCCTGGCCGGAACCTCAAGCCTGCTCGGTGACAGGCTGCACGGCTACGATATGGATTCGGGTAAGCTCTGGCAGCACTCCATGATGGTTGCCTTCGGATCGAAGATCATTGCCCAGCGAAAAATTCCCCAGCTTGAAAATGATGCCTTTTCGGCCGGCCTCATCCATGATGTCGGTAAATTGGTTCTCGACCGCCCGGTGCTGAACCGCAAAAGCCTTTTCGATGAGTTCTTGGCAGCGGGGGACAAAACTTTCCTGAGTGCTGAAAATCGGATTCTGGGATTCGACCACGCCGAAATCGGTTACGAGATTTGCCGACATTGGCAGATACCGGAGACGCTCGCCAACGCTATCCGATATCACCATAAAGTGCCGGACGATCTTGCCGAAGAAGGTCCGGAAGAGCTGGCATCCATCGTATTAACGGCCAACACCATTGCCAACATGGCCGAGGCGATGACGATGGTCGGATCGATCGATAGCGGCCTCGACGCGGTCATGTACATGCTGGATGATGTCGTTCTGGAACGACTGGGTCTCGAAGAAGGCGAGATCGAGGACATTATGTGCGAGGCCCAGGAGTCGGTCGAAAAAATCACTCTCGAGGTCACACCGTCATGATGGTTCACTGTCAGCCCAACATCTCGGCATGCTATTCGGATAGGTGAAAAGACCTTTTGCGCCAGGGACTGAAATTCATCGTCAAACGGATCACTCCCACCGAAACACAACTTGTAATAGGGATCTTCCGAGACACCTTTCCGGTAGTCTGATCCGATCCACTGTTTTCGAACCGACGATGAGAGCCGCTTGCGGATCTTTACCCTCAATCGTCACCAATTGTACGTAACCGTATGACAGTTCAGGAAAAAAGTGCAGCGGACGCCGCAAACCTTCGCAGGTAATTTTCCAGTAAGTCTTTCAGAACGGTTTCAGGTCGGTCAACCGGTTTGAAGCGCACGGCGCCGTCAGTATCGATAAGGATCGAGACGGCGGGATGACGGCTGTCTTCCAGGGCACAAAGAACAAGGTGACAGATCCAGACCGAAAGCCAATCCTTTGCTTTCCGCCGCGCAAACCTCGCCTGTATGCGCCCTTGCCGATACAGCCCGTTCAATGCCCCCAGCAACTGAAATTCCCCCAACGGCCATATCGATCGGAACGCATTCGGCCGGTTCGTCCCCAATGAATTCCGATATTTCTTCAGCAAACCACTCGGTCTCCTGCTCCAGTTGTTCATAGAGGACGCGTCCGACAGTGCCCAGCGGCAGGTCGCCCCTGGCTTTTTGCACAGGAAAAGTAATCATCCAGGTCATGGCCTGAAAGCCTGGCGCCGAGCAGTTCCTGTTTCAGGTGATAACGGCCCAGTGCATCTAAATTGAAATTCTCCTTGTCCTCGAGACCGCTGATCCGACTCATCGAAGTAGAAGTCGGAGACGCCGCCTGGCCAGATAGCGCACCGGGTGAGTGAAGAATTGACAGAGATGCTCCAGTCGAAGGGTACGAAATTCTGCCGGGGGTTCTGAAAGTGGTTCGGTAAAAAACGGCGACGGGACATCTCGAATCACCGGCACCGGCGGCAGCAATGAAATTTTCCCGGGAGTAGCTGAACAGTTCCGGTTCGCCTTCTTCAAAGTAGCGTTTTGAATAGGCCTGCAACGGATGCCGGACCACAAGGTTGCCCTCCGGTACCCCATATCCCTTCGCGATGTTTTCGATCAATTCACTGACGAGGACCGATGGAGGAATATGGCTGTTGTCCTGAATGCTCTGACCGACGTAACTGATGTAAAGGTTCCGGCGCGCGGATACCAGGGCTTCTAGAAAGAGATACTTGTCGTCCTTGCGACGGGATCTGTCACCGGGTCGAGGATGCCTGGCAATGAGGTCGAATCCCAAGGGGTGATCGTCTCTGGGAAAGGCATCGGCGTTCAATCCGATCAGACAGACCACCTTGAAAGGAATGCTGCGCATGGGAAGCAAGGCACAAAACGTTACACCGCCGGAAAGAAATCCGCCTTCACCGGAACCGCATCGATTTGGTTTTCAATGTACGCCCGACCACTTCCAAAGTCCAACGGTTCAGAGAATTCGGCCAGCCTCTCCATAGCGCCGAGTCCCTCCAGGCAGCTGTGAAGATATTGTAGATCCCTATCGGTGGTCTCGTTTATGGCAATGAAGCATTCGAGCATCTCCGCTCAGGAGTGGCTGCCAGGCTGCCGGCGAAAAAGCGTGATCGAGTACGGTCGGACCAATTCAAAAAGCTGGCTGAGAAATTCGAGGAAACGTCCCAGGATTTGGGCTTCACCACCCTCGATGTGATCATAGGGTAGGATATCGGAAAACATCGCCTGACCATTGCCGGGCATTGCATATCCGAGCAGGAGTCTTTCGATGCCGGCCTGCCAGGTATTGTCGGCGTATCCGGGCAGACCGTTTCGTTTCGCGACTTTTGGCGTCACGCCCCCAGCGAATGTTCACATCGAGATCCAGCGAGCAATGGTATCTATGTCCGGAGTCGTCAGACGGAACCGCTCTTTGATACCGGCAGATCCGAGCAGGCCGAGCAACCCGGCTCGCACCGAAACGACTACCAGGCATGTCGAGCAGGGATAGGAAAGCTGCGGACGACAGGGCTCATCCTGCCGGTGCTCTGATCGGCGATACCATAGGGAATGACCGGGTCATCCCCTTCCTGGGCGTCAAAAACGGCACTTATATAGGGGGCGTATGCACCGATATCCGGGGTCATGACAATGACATCGCGGGGCTTGAGATCGGGGTCTTCCTCGAAGAGGGCCAGCAGGTTATCGCGAAGGACTTCGATTTCGCGCATCGGGCTGTGACAGGAATGGATTTGAATCGATCGATCGGCAGTACCGTTTTCGGGTGTCGGCTGGAAATTTTCCGGCGTGTCTGCAACTGGGGTGCCATCCTGGCGCAATTTCGGCTCTGTGCGGTCTCTGAGATGCAGAATATCCGATTGGAGCTGGAACAGCAGGTCGATGCCGTCCGTCGGTTTCGAAGCAATCCTCAATTTGGACGTCATACTGATTGATCAAATAAAAGAATTCTTTTCCCAGGTGTCCCATCGACGCCAACAAGTGGATGCCCCTGTTCCATGTGGAGGTTTTCGCCAGCATCGGCGTTTGGCCCCGATTTCCTGGTTAGACGGTACATCTCGCTGACGGTAAGTATATCGGCCCAGATATTCGCGGCACGGACTGAGCAGGAATATATTAACCGGAACGATCCGCGACAGGCCGACAAGGCTTTGCAGGTGGAATGGCGGTAGGTAAGAAATTCCAAAAATGGAAACCCGTGACGGCAAGTCATTCGGATCAATAGGATGCGGATTTCAGCCGTACCAAAAATTCCTGCTGTAGGCGTGCGCGATGCTGATCTTTTCTTATCCGCCGACAAGAGCGCGCCACAATTCGGCCTGCCAGCGACTGTCGGAAGAATCGTCGCCCTGTCCCCTTTCCCACTGAAGAATCATCTCTGGTCGAAAGACCAGGTATTGATCGTATAGATCGGCCAGCCTCATCGAGAGTTGGAAAGCTTTAAGGCCGCTATCATCGTCGGCCAGATAGCGTCGGAGGGATGAGAATTGGGGACGATTGAGGATGGTGGAAAGGGTTTTCAGAATTCTGAATGTCAAGACCTCGCGGTCGAAGGGTGACCGCTCTGGAAGATCGGGCAGAATTCGCCGGAACATGGTTTCAAGAAAAGTATTGGGGAAAGGATACCACACATTGGCGCAAATCTTGTTCCGTTGGGCAAGGGCCATCGATACCCAGCGTTCCATTCCACGACTCTGCACGATGATGGTCTCGGGTTCAAGAGATGATGATAACGGGTGGCGAACGATTTCCGCCAGCCGGTCGGCAAGAGTTTCCAGGCGATTACTGCTGATAACAGTGAAATCCGGCATGACACTTCTAACCGTTTTCCCGGTTGACGTTCGCAAGTGCGTCCGATCCGGGGCTGTCTTTCGGTGGGATGTGACTCATGGCGTGTTCGGCCATGGCGGTTATCGTGAGGCTGGGATTCACTCCCAGATTGGCCGGAAGCATGGATCCGTCTACCACATAGAGACCTTCATATCCGAAGGCCTGGTTGCAGCCGTCGATGACCCCTTTTTGAGGATTTGGCCCGATGACACAACCACCCAGAATGTGAGCCGTTGTTCCGACGTTGAGGAGAACCTCGTTGATGGCATTCTGGGGTACGCCGTCGATTGTTTCCGCCAGAACCTTGGTGGCCGTCTGGGCTTGAGGAATGCAGGCCGGAACCTTTTCACGGCCGTGTTCGCGGCGTGATACCAGGGCCGGATAAAACGGCCACCACCACCGGCGTTTGCGATATACCCGTCACGCTGTTATCTACGGTCTGCATGATCAGCAGGATGATCGTACGCCGGGCCCAACCGAAAGGCCAGAGTAAGCGCGAATACTGGACCAGTGGATGGCGAAGAATACCGGCAATCCACTTCAACGGCCGCAGCAACGCCGGGGCATATTCTGTGAATCGGGTCGCTACCAGAAAACCGAGCAAATCCGATCCGGCCGGAAATCTTACCGGTTCGATGTGGGTGACGGCATCGGGATAGATGCTCGAGGTTATCGCCACACCTCTTGAATAGTCCACACTCTTGTCCCTGGCCGTGGCGCCGGTAAGGGATTCGCTGTTGGTGCGGACACGGCAGCCAAGCATGGGTGAGAGCCGGGCCAAGTGTACCTTCTGCCCGGCAGCGCAGCAGGAGCGAAAGGGTTCCAAGCACGCCGGCCGCAAGCACCAATCGCGTCGCTTTGAAAGTCCGTGGTCTGCGCTTGAACATTGATGTTGAACGCACTGTGTCTACCAGGTAGCCGCCGTCTGCTCCTGTGCGAATCAGCGTGGCCTTGGTTTCGGGAAACACGCTGACACCCATTCTCTCGGCCAGATAGAGGTAGTTTTTGACCAGTGTGTTTTTGGCGTTGTAGCGGCATCCGACCATGCAGCCGCCGCAGAGACGGCAACCGCATCGCTCCGGTCCACGACCGTCAAAATAGGGATCAGGAACGGTTTTTTCCGGTTCCCCGAAAAAGACACCGACATCCTGGAGGCGAAAAGTGTCGCTGCAGTCAAGGTTCTCCGCCACCGCGTCGCATGATTTCGTCTGCCGGTGATAGGTCCTTGATCCGACTGATTCCCAGCATGCGTCGGGCTGTCCGGTAATGCGGTGCCAAAGCGGCTTTCCAGTCCTTCATTTCCGACCACTGGGGATTGTTAAAGAACGCGTCTGGAGGCTCCAGGAGCGTGCCGGCGTATCCCAAACTCCCGCCGCCGACACCGGCCCAACTGAGTATCATCACGTCCGAAAGGAAGTTAAGCCGCAACATTCCGAAGCACCGCAAAAACGGAAACCAGATCGATCGAAAAACGTTCCAGTTGCTCTTTGGAAAATCCCGGTCGCGATAACGGCGGCCGGCTTCCAACACCGCCACCGAATACCCCTTTTCGGCCAGCCGCAACGCGCTGACGCTACCGCCGAATCCGGAACCGATGACAACGAAATCAAATGTGTTCCTGTCCCTGAGACATGGTCCTCCCTGAGCGTCGCTTGGGCGTGTAATCGAAACGCTTTTAATCGAGCACGTGGCGATCCAGCACAAAGCAGGTGAATGTGCCTTCGAAGATCGTATCGCCGTCACGCTTAACCGTGGTTGGAACGATGTGTTTCTTTCCCGACCGGTTTTCCACTCGCGCCTCCGCAATAACCGTCTCACCGGATTTGACCGGTTTCAGGAACCTGACCTCGGCAGCACCTAGAACGACATTGGGATGGTTGACGGCTATCATTGCTGCATGGTCTGCCAGCCCGAAGATGAACCCGCCGTGCACGAGGCCGGTTCCATCCACCGCCATGTTTGCGGTCGTAAGCATTTCGACCCGGCTGACGCCGTCTTCAATACTGAGAGGCTGGCCGCAGAGATCATGGTCGATTTTTTGATGGGTCTGGATGTTCATTGGTCTCCCTCCTCTGCGTTGGTGTTGACTGATCCTCCCATGAATGCTGAAATTTCTCAAGCACCCCCAGAGATGATAGAAGATGTTCAAACCGGAATACTTCCAGTGAAACACTACCGGTGTAATTTTCAAGAATGTTCGCTACCGTCAATTTTTCGGCCGGGGTCAGTTGTTCCAGGGACAGATGATCCCGGCCCTCGCGAACGCCGTGCAGGTGGATAAGGGCAATACGGTCACGGTAATGCACATATGTTTCCGTCAATTCACCACTGAAAATAAGCAGGTGACCGATATCGAGACAGAGAGAAAGGTCATGCGCGGTGATGAGTTCGTCCAGCCATTGCAGGGGATAATCCAGATTTTCAATCGACAGTGACCGGCCAGGGATATCCGGTCCAACGATCTGTTTGAGACTCTGCTGGACGCGATCCTTCCATCTACGGACGGCATCCGGATCACGCGGATTTTCCCCGCAGGCCAGATGGAGTGTGTAGGTTGTCGGATCAAGAGGGTGTGTAAGCGCGATAACCTTCCGCAGGGCATCCACCGCCTGGCGACGTTGAACGGCGTCCCTCCCGCCGGGCGCCACATCATAGGGAAGGTGAACGTTGTAACGGATTCCGAAATCTGCTGCCAGCCCTTGGAGTGCAAGGATCTCATCTCGGGCCGGCAATGACTGCGCTGGCCGGCTTTCAAACATTAAAAGCTCAATTTCGTCAAAACAAGGGGCCAGAAGCCGTACGTTGGCCGCGTATTTGTCCGGGTATATGAAAGATGTGGTGCCCAGTTGGAAGGCAAATCTGTTTTTATAAGAAGTGGATAGGGTTGGGTACATGCTGTGTCCCGCCATGACGTATCAGTAAGTGGCATTTCGGTTAGCACTTACGCTATAAATTATCTCGGGTGGTCATAAAACCAGCACGGCACAGAGGCTGCTGAATGTCCAGCAGCCAAGCGTCCACAGAAAAGCGCTCAGGTACATCAATTCACAGGCCTGTAAGATATGGTCCGGTATTGCCGTGCCGAAAAAAGTCCCGATATATGGTTTGTCCACCAGGGTCCCTTGGTAGCTGTTCGGGCCACCGAGTTTCAGGGCCAATGCACCGGCGAAAGCCGCTTCCGGCCTACCCGCATTCGGGCTGCTGTGCCGGCCGCCTTCCCGAAGAGCGGTGCGCCATGATCTGCGTCCGCTACCGAAAAGAATTTGAGCGGTGGCAGCTATGACCGCCATGGAAAGCCGGGCGGGAATATAGTTGGCCAGATCGTCAATTCGGGCCGAAGCCTTGCCAAAATCCCTGTATAGCGGTGTCTTGTAACCCACCATGGAATCCAGGGTGCTGACCATTTTAAAAGCCATGGCCATTGGCGCGCCACCAATGGCCGCGTAAAAAACTGGTGACATCACGCCATCAACGAGGTTTTCGGCCACAGTTTCGACGGTAGCACGGATAACTCCCCGGCGGGAAAGCCCTTCCACATCGCGGCCAACGATCATAGCCACACGCTGCTTGGCTTCAGAGAGTGTGTCCCTATTCAGGGCCCCGTGAACGACTGTCGCCGCTTGCCGGAGAGACTTGGTCGAGAGGGCAAAGTAGATCAGGATCACCTCTATCGACCACCCCAGGACCGGATGAATACGATGCGCACCGTATACACTGGCAACGGTACCGACCCAGACCAAAAGAATCATTGTTAAGGCAAAGGCCAGACCGGCCCGACTGTCGTTTGCCATCCGTTTCCGAAAAATTGGTTCTGCGTATTCGATAAATCGCCCCATCCATCGGACCGGATGGGGAATGTGTTGCGGATCACCCAAGAGCAGGTCGAGAACAAACGCGGTCGGGAGCACCGTCAATGCGGCAATGTCAATGATCATTCGGTTGACCGTTTCTGCCGTCGGGAAGATGCTTGACTTTACAGCTGTTGGCATTTTCTCGGGGAAAGAACTGGATCAATTCCTCGATCAGGCGTCGGTTGCTTTCTCTCGATTTGAGCGAAATCCGAAAGTAACACTCGTTGAGGCCGTTGAAATTGGAACAATCACGGATCAGTATCTTTTGCCTCAACAGCCGGGATTTGAGCTCGGATGCCGTCCGGCCCTCGGGCAGGCAGGCCAGTATGAAAACCGTATCGCTTGGTATGACGGTTATCTCGGTGTGCTGTTTCAGGCTCTTAACGAAAAACGCTCTTTCCTGACGTACGAATTGGCGTGTTTGTTCAATGAATCGGTCCGCCTGGTCAGCGTGGTTCATCAAATACTCGACTGCCGCTTGTGCAAGCCCGTTGATGCTCCAGGGTTTCTGGAAGGCTTCGAACCGTTCGACGATTTTTCTGGCTGCAGTCAGAAATCCGATACGCAATCCCGGTATTCTGAAAATTTTGGACAAGGAATGCAATACAATCACATTATCCCGTTGGGTTTTCACCAGGCTGAGACCCTGCGTCTCATCGACAAAAGGAAGATACGACTCATCGACCACAAATCTGGTTTGCGGTAGTTCACGGCTCAGGTGGTCGATAACATCAGCGGGTATCATTCGACCGGTCGGGTTGTTGGGATTGCAGATAAAAACCGTGTCTGCTTCGGCAACAGCCGGTCTCATTTCCTCAACATCGGGTATAAACCCGCAGGATTCCGATGTAAAAAGATGGGTGTACGGAACGCCATGCATCCGACATGCATCGGCGTAATCCGAATAGGTGGGGCTCACAATCAGAGCCTGAGATATTTCCAACACCTGAGGAAGTGCGTAAATCAGCTGTGTGGTGCCATTGCCGGCCATGACTTGACCAGCCGGCACATCGTGATGCTTGGCAAAAGCTTCGATGGCCGGGCGCGCTCCGGGGTCGGGCAAAAAAGTGATCCGGTTGAGAGATTCTCCCAAGAAGTCCAACAGAGCAGCGGGTGGCCCCAAAGGGTTCATATTGCTACTGAAATCAACGATATCTTCCGGTCGACAGCCGATAATTGTCGCTATCGTAAATATGTCGCCACCATGCCCCTGAATCATGGCAAGCCTCCTGCGGATGCTGCCAAAAACATGGCCGCCTCGGTCACTTCGGCCATTGCGCCCAGCATGTCCCCGGTAATACCGTTCATTTTGCGTTTGTAATAAATGAGGGTCACCATAACCACGACCATAAAAACGGCATTCAAAAGAATACCCTGCCAGCCACAAATAAAGGAGAGTAATACAGGGGGTAACATACCCCAGAAAGCAAAGACACCCGGCTTATCTTCAAAGAATGCCCTGCCGGTTCCCCCCTGCGGTCGGGCGTATGGCAGCACGCGGATGCCGATAAGGATGCTGCTGCGGGCATAGGCCGGTATGATCGTCAATAACAGTCCGCGATGGACGTCCAGACCGGAAATTCCCGCCCATTTCAGCGCCAAGCAGCAGACAATCGCCACGAGTCCCATGACACCCACACGACTGTCTTTCATGATCTCCAAAGCCGCCTCACGCCCGCGTTGCCCGTACAATCCATCGGCAGTGTCGCCCAGACCGTCTAAATGAAAAGCACCGGTAACTGCCACCAGGAAACAAACATCGAGAAGTGAAGCAATCGGGCGTGACCACAGCTGCGAGAAAATGATGTCAAGAAGCAACATCATTGCCCCGAGCAGCAGTCCGACGAGAGGGAAATACGGGAGCATACCGGACGGCTCGAATTTGCCTGGTTTTCCCAGAGGCAGTATCGTTATGAAATGTAGAGCGCTGACGAAATTTTTCATGCGTGACGGTGCACCTGATTAGCCACAATACCTAATGTAACGGTTTAACTTTCATCGGGAGGCCGGCGACCATCCAAAAGACGATGTCGACAGCCGCAGCCACAGACTGATTGACGGAACCGGCCGCGTCCCTGAACAGCCGTGCCAAACGGTTTTCCGGTACGATGCCGGTGCCGACTTCATTGGACACCAGGACCACTGGCCCCGTGGCATTTGCCAGAGACCGCACCAATCGCTGTGTCGGCACAAGCAATTGCTCCGGATCCCGCTTGTCGTTAGCCATAATCATATTGGTGACCCAGAGAGTCAAGCAGTCGACCAGGAGCACGGTGTCCGGCGAGCAATTGGATTCTATGACTTCCGGCAGCTGCAGCGGCTCTTCCACCGTGGACCAACGGTTGCCTCGCTCCGCCTGATGCCGCGCAACACGATAGCGCATTTCTTCGTCTTGCGGGACACAAGTTGCAATATACACCCGCTGGTTCAGATCGTAACTCTCGGCCAGTTTCAAAGCGTGACCGCTTTTTCCGCTACGGCAGCCGCCAATGACAAACGTGGTTTGTTGCACCTGAATATCCCTTAAAAATCGAATTTTAAGAAACTATATGCTCAGAAATCGAGCCCGATGGTCGCGGCAATGGCCGCCATGTCCACATGGGCCACGAAGTGTTCGGCAAGGCGGTCCAAGTCTCGATCCCTGGCAGCCGGGCCATAGACACCGCTGATGGCGATATCTGCCAAGCCGATGGTCTTCAACCAGCGCTCGGTAATCACGGGCGTGTCGAACAGGCCGTGGATATATGTACCCATGATCCTGAACTGCCCGACTTCGCAACCGTCTTCGAGGTTGCAGGCGCGACCGTTCTGCTCGCTGACGGAAAAAACCGGTCGGCCGCCCTTGCGTTTGGTATGGCCCATATGAATCTCATAACCACAGCCATGGCTTCCGTTCCAGGCAAATTGCGTGAGGGTTGTCGTTTTTGGCGCCTGCAGTATGGTTTCCACCGGCAGAAGAGACAACCCAGGGGTACTCCCCGGTGATCCTTCTAACCCGGACGGATCATGTACCCACTCACCCAGCATCTGAAAACCGCCGCAGATGCCCAGCACGTGACCGTTTCCGGCTGCATATTGGCCGATTTCCTCAGACCACCCCGTGGTGTGCAGCCACTCAAGATCGAATCGGGTATTTTTAGAGCCAGGCAGAATGACGGCCTTAAACGCTTTCAAACTCTGCCTTTTTTCAAGGAAACAGATCTGCAGGCCTTCGATGCCTTCCAGCGGGTCGAAATCGGTAAAATTCGATATGTGAGGGACCCGGACCACGGCGATGGCCGGTCCCTGTATCCGGCCGGAATTTACCATCTTTGGATTCTCGATGACCACCGAATCCTCGGACTCGATGGTCAAATCGGTGTACCAGGGGTGCACGCCGAAAACCCGTTTGCCCGTCTTTTGTTCGATCCATTGCACCCCATCGGAAAAAAGGCTGCGGTCACCTCTGAACCGATTAACGATGAAGCCTATGATGCGTTGCTGATGATCCGTTGGTAGGCACGCCAGGGTGCCGACGATCTGAGCAAAGACGCCGCCGCGATGAATATCCGCCACCAGAATAACCGGAGCGTCGGCATACTCGGCGATCCGAAAATTGACGATATCATGGGCCATCAAGTTGACTTCGGCACACGAACCAGCGCCTTCGATGACCACCAGGTCGCTGCTCGCGCGCAAACGATCCAGAGCGGCTGCAGCACCTGCAAACAGGTCATCTTTGCGGTGATGGTATTCGGCGGCCGTGCTGTTGGCAATCGCCTTTCCCAAAAGAACGATCTGCGAACCGACGTCGCTCGTCGGTTTCAACAGGATCGGATTCATGTCGACATGGGGCGGAACGCGGGCCGCCATGGCCTGAACGATCTGGGCCCGACCCATTTCAAGCCCTTCGGGAGTGATCCCCGAGTTGTTGGACATGTTCTGAGCCTTGAAGGGGACCACCCGGACACCCCGGTTGGCAAAGGCTCGGCACAGAGCGGCCGTTATGATACTCTTTCCAACATCCGAACCGGTGCCGAGAACCGCCAGACAAGGAGTTGCTTGAGAACGTGCGTGTTTCACGGATCTTCTACCCTCTTTCATTAATTCAGCCGTCAGATGGTTCCAGTTTCCCTCGTCCGCATCTTTCGTATTTAAACTGCTTGCAGGGGTGCACTGTTGCCGAAAAGTTATCTCAAAATAGGATTTTGATCCAAAGTCAAGGCGGATCCGAGACTCCCCGCTCTGCGGGACTGCCCAACTGATCGCTCCTTCTTTGTGGGTCGCAGCCCGCAGGCATACTGACGTACGTCGCGGACTTGAAGCGAAGAGCAAACGCCGAGACTTGTCCGCCTCTGGCGGATTGGGCTAAAAACATTATTGAGATGACGTCTAATCGATTTTGCCGTCTATGGTGTATTTGGCGGCATAGCCCCTTGGGGTTACCATAAAATCGAGATAACGGACCGACGTGCTGCTGCCGATGAAAACGATCGTCTGCATATCGACATCGGCACGGTGCAGACCTTCTAAATCACAAAACGTCACCACCTGTCCCTCGCGATTGGCCCGCTTGACAATCCCCACGGGTGTGCGCGAATCCCGGAACTGCAGGACGATTTTCTGCGCCTTTTCGAGGTGACCGCTGCGGCGCCGGCTCTTCGGATTGTATAAGACGATGACAAAATCAGCGTCTGACGCAGCAGCGAGTCGTTTTTCAATTGTTTCCCAGGGTGTCAGCAGATCGCTGAGGCTAATGACCGCAAAATCATGGGTCAATGGAGCGCCGAGCAACGCGGCACCGGCACAAAGCGCCGGTATGCCCGGCACAACCTCGATCTGCAGTTGCTTCTCAGCGTTTGCCGATCCTCCGCTATCAGTTCCGGCGGGGCTGACCGTAATTTTCTTTTCCCGGCACATTTCAAAGGCCAGGCCGGCCATGGCATAGATGCCCGGATCCCCACTGGAGACGATCGCGCAGGATCGTCCCGACAAAGCGATATCTATGGCCGCGGCGACCCGGTCGACTTCCTTGGTCATGGCGGTGGCGATAACTTCTTTTTCGCCGATGAGGTCCTGAATCAAATCGATATAGGTGGTATATCCGGCCACAGCGTCGACTTCGGCCAAGACATCCGTGGCACGCCGTGACATGTGGTCTTTATCCCCCGGCCCGATCCCTACGATGTAAAGGCGATTCGGGCGATGGCCACAGTGACGTTGGGTGTTTTCTGTTTGGCCACGATCAGCTTTCCACCCGCGGCTGCCAGTAGCGCGGCTGCTTCGCATACGCTTTTCACTCCGATGTGCTTTTCCGCCATCACTGACGGGGTTTGTATATTATCGACCCGGTTCAAATCGTCTTTTTCGTAAAATCGGATCGGTAGTCCACAGGCCTCGGCCACTGCCAGCAAACCGGGCTCGTCTTTCTTAAGGCTGGCGGTTGCAATCGCATTGAGGCTATGGGGCGATAGTCCGTGACTGTCGAGAACATGGTCAAGCAGCCACTGGATTTCCTTCTCGGCGGTGTTGCGGTTACAACCGATGCCGGCAACCAAAGTTGCGGGCCGTAATATCAATACTTCCGGAGGAACGTCAACCCGGATATCGTCGATAAATACACCGGCCCGACCAGCCGACCCTGTCCACTCTCGCATCTTCGCGTCCGCCCCGGCCGGATCGACCCTATTCACAAGGTTGGAATCCAGTGCATCGACCATCAAACAATAAGGGTCGTGGAGGTCCAGCCGCTGGCTGCGTAGAATGGCCATGTTGACGTATTTGATGGCGACCGGGTTTTCGATAAAAAGGCCACATTCAACGGCCAGCACATCGATGGCCGGCCGCCGGTTGACGTCTGTGGCCGTCGTGATGACCGGCTCAGCGCCAATGATCCGGGCCACCGTGTGGGCCAGGGTGTTGGCACCGCCAATGTGTCCCGATAGTAAACTGATGGCGTGACGGCCCCTATCATCCACCACGACCACGGCTGGGTCGACGGTTTTCCCACGCAGTAGCGGTGCGGTGACACGGACGGCAATGCCGGTCGATGTAATAAATATGTGCCCGCGATAGCGGTGAAAGACCGGCGCCAGCGAATCTGAAAGGCTGGAGAAAAACCGGGCTTCGGCCGTTGGAAGCGTCCCTGTGTCAATTTTCAGAGACCCGGACAGGTACACATCAACCGCAGCCATGTCGGCGGCAAGCGTGGCGGCCAAGCCGACACCATTGGGTGTCAGTGCCCATACCGCGTAACCGTCCTTTTGCTGAACGGTTTTCATTTACTTTCTGAATCCGTGCGAGAAATGTTTATCATAGAGTTTCGAAGGGTGCACCTGATCCGACTGTCCTGCTTTCAAAATCTCCCCAACGATAACCAGTGCCTGACGGGTAATATTCTCCTCCTTGACCGTCGCAGCAAGACGGTCGATGGTGGTCCAAACAATCCGTTCTTCCGGATGACTCACGCGGTATACCACCGCACAGGGGGCTGACTTGCCATAGGCCTGCATCAGCGTTTCAGCCATCTGCTCCACCAGGTGAACGCTCAAATATATGGCCATCGAGGTTCTATGTGCGGCCAGTGCCGCCAAGTTTTCCCGTTCCGGCACGGGCGTTCTTCCCGCCATTCGGGTGAGAATCAGGGACTGAGACACCTGCGGCAGGGTATATTCAATTCCCATGGCTGCAGCAGCGGCGAAAGCGGCGGTAACACCCGGAATGACCCGGTAGGGTATTCCCCTTGCCTTAAGGGCCGTCATCTGCTCGTAAATGGCCCCGTAAAGACTGGGATCCCCGGTATGCAAGCGGACGACTTTCTGCCCACCCCTATAGGCCGTGTCAATGGCAGAGATAATCTCATCCAGGTGCATCGCGGCGCTGCTGACATTGCTGCAGTCGGGTCGCGTCCATTTCAACAACGCCTCCGGTACAAGCGAACCGGCATATATGACAAGATCGGCGTCCTCCAGGGCATTTCGTCCCTTAACCGTTATCAACTCCGGATCACCCGGTCCGGCGCCGACGAATAGTACCGGATCGGGTGTTTTGGTCTTCTCCATGAGGCCTCTTTAATGATGAGAAGTTATGTCAATTGGTCATCGCGGTGCGATTTTTTTCTCGATATCTATCTAAAATAACAATGGAAACAACGTGATTTTTACAATACGGTTTCGGCTGTTTTATTTTCTCCAGTCAGTCGGCGATCATCCTGGACGTTTGATCCGCAACCGCCGGTGATATCGGCGCTTTGCCGGTTATTATCCAAACCGGATTTTCGGCATCAAACCTCCGTCCCCAAGGCATCGATTGGCCGCGGTTTATCTGGACCTGAACCGTTTCGGTTTGAAAGCCCAATTCTTCCAGGACGGTTATGGCCGCCGTCAGGTTCGGCAGAAGAACCGTATTGACGACGATTATCCCGCGGGATTGTAGCCTGCGGGCGGCTTTACGGACAATAGCGGCAAGATCCTTCCCGCCACCACCAATGAATACGCGATCCGGTCGTGGTAATCCGTTCATCGCAGCGGGCAGGACACCCTGAACTACCTCCAGATTCCTGACATTGAAGCGCTTCAGGTTATGTTCAATCTGCTGTGCCCGTTTAGGATTTTTCTCAACGGCTATTATCCGTCCTCTATTTACAAAAATGGACGCTTCAATTCCGATCGAACCGCTTCCCGCCCCCAAGTCCCAAATGACATGCCCCGCTTCCAGATTCAGTTTTGAAATCGTGACGGCCCTGATTTCGGATTTGGTAATCAGGCCCCGCTCGTGGTCATACAACTCCTCTGGCAAGCCCAATCGTAGCGATTGCGGCAGAGACTAGTTTTGTCTCGGCCCGTCTGAAAATAACCAGATTCGGTTCGGTAAAGGTCAACCCAACGGCTTGCGATGGCGTGAACCAAGTCACCCGTTCGTCCTCGGTACCGAGCCGTTCGAGCACACACATCCGAAGGTCAGTCAGGCCGGCATCGACACATTTCTGTGCCAGATAGGCTGGATGAAAATGCGGATCCGTCAAAACAGCGAGTTTGTCGACGGTTCTGACGGATTCAAGAAACTGCGCTTCATGCTGTCTGCCGTGCAGGCTGACAATAACGGCATCATGCCAGGCTTCCTTGATTCGGGCGAAGGCCGCTGCCACGGCTGTAATATTCGGGTGCACGATGACCTGATCGGCGCCGAGAGTTCTTGAAAGGTAGGCACCGATACCATAAAACAGGGGATCTCCTGAAGCCAGAACGACAATTGAATGATCGTCCATTCGGTCGTTTAATGTAGTCGGCGATGCCTTTGATGTTGCGATCGATCGTTTTCTTGCGGGCCGTAACGTCCGTGAAATAGTTCAGATGCCTTTCGGCGCCGATCAGAATATCGGCCTTTCGGATCTGCGACTAGCTGCCGGTCTGTCAGATCGCTTAACGACATTCCCATTCCGATGATCGTGATCGGGATCATATTAACATGCCCCCGTCCTGTCCGGCGTCGGAGTCGAAGACAATCCGCCCTTCGAAATCGAGGATGATGCTTTGCAACCTGGACTTGTCGTACCGGCAAAAGTTCCGGGACGCAATAATGATTTCTTGACCCAACGCGTTCAATGACGCCGGGGCAACGCGTGCGAACGATATCGAAGGCCTGCCGCGCGGTATTGGCCTTTTCGACCGCGACCGCCAGATCGGTTTGGCCGCACGTCTGTCTGACCCATTGCGCCAGTGTTCTGAGCGACATGACGCGATTTGGCTGCGTGGGTGTGCGGTACCCCCTGGGACATTTTGACAGCCTTGCCAAAAAAGACAACCAGGGACAGTTTTTTGAACTCATATCGGCGGCTGTTTGAAGGGAGAATTTGAAATAATCGCCGATCTGAACGAAGGCTTCCTCCGACAGGCTCGGCCAAAGATATTGTGCAAACCGTTCACTGCGCCGACCGGTGGTCAGAACCACCCGCTCCTGTCCACATGCCCGGGCCACCGACAACGCTGACTGAATTGTGGCGGTATAGGCCGCATGCGACATAGGGGTGACGACACCTGTCGTGCCGAGGATCGATATTCCGCCCAGGATGCCGAGCCTGGCGTTAAGGGTTTTACGCGCTAGTTCTTCTCCAGCTGGAACGAACACTTCCACTTGGATCGGCTGGTCAAAAGCATGCTCTTTCATTATTTCCCGGGCTAGCTTGTGTGATCATCCGCCGCGGCCCGGAATTAATCGCCGGTTCACCAGGTTGAACTTCTAGCCCCGGCTTGGTTACACGCCCCACACCATGGCCACCTTTGATGACGACCGACTCTGCTGTCGTTCGGGCGGTCGGATTCACCAGCAGAGTCACCCGGGCGCCGATCTCGGCACCGTTGGTGACATCCGGATCATCACCGGCATCTTTGATGACCGTGCACACAGCCGACTGGTCATTCACTTGTCTCGCAGGAGTGAATGGGTATGCGAATTGTCTGTCCGGTGAGCAGTTGAACCGCCACCATTACTCGGGAGAGTGTTTTTCGAAGAGGCGCTTGAGTGCACCTTTGGTCGCTGCAGCTGCCGCCGTTCCTGTAGTGAAACCGGTTCTCAGTTTTCCCTGTCGATTCGTCAATGGTTTCGCCAATGCCAAAAGGACGATTGCGTTAATCACTGCTGCCGCAACGTTCGAGCCGCCTTTACGCCCGACATTGGTAATGTATGGAAGCGGCTGTTCCATCAATGCGGCTTTAGACTCGGCCGCATTGACGAAACCCACCGGAAAACCGATGATCAATTCCGGACGACCTTTACCCTGTTGAATCAGATCGATGAGTTGCAGTAGAGCCGTCGGCGCATTGCCGACGACATAGATGCCTCCCTCTACTTCGGCAGCTGCCCTGTCAACCGCCGCTTTCGCGCGAGTGGTACCATTTTTTAAGGCCGTTTCGCCAACGGAAGGATCGCTCATGTAGCACGTTCACTGAAACACCGAATCGGTTCAAGTCTCTTTCTCGCATACCGACTTTGGCCATGTTGGTGTCAGTGACGATGGTGCAGCCGTTGCGAATTGCCGTGATTCCGCTTGTAATGGCCTCTGGATGAAATCGCACGGTTTCTAAGATAATCGAAATCGGCTGATGTGTGGATGACCCGCCTCACGATGGTCCACTGATCCGGCGGGAACTGATGGGGACCGGTTTCGGTTTCGATAATCTGAAAACTCAGGTTTTCAATTTCCTCGGGCTTCATCTCACAGGTTTCCTTTCATGTTTTATAGGCCAGACAACTGTTAATGAATGAAGACGAGACTGACGACTGACTGCCGAAATGCAGGTGCACGTAACTGCCCAGTGTGTTCTTTACCCGGTACCCCTCCGAAAATCGAGGTCCATCAGCACGGCCCGTCACACTGTAAACAGTCTCGACACTTTCAGGTACTGTCGTGATTTCGGAATAGTGGAATTCGTGACCACGTATCGTCAGGTCGGACGCCCCAAATAAACTGTCATGGGTCAGCCGAACCTCACGGTATCCAAGTGATTTCAATCGAGTCAGCATACGTGTTTCGAGCGGAAAACAATTTGTCATTGGATGCCGGATCCCTTCCAGATCGGTTATTGCGGCCCCAAGATACATCATGCCACCGCATTCCCCATAGATCGGCATTCCGGCTGCGCTGAATCGATTGATACTCTCGCGAATCGAACGGTTTTGAGACAACTGCGGTGCAAATAATTCCGGATAACCGCCGCCAAGATATAAACCATCGAGCCCTGCGGGCAGGTCGGCGTCATTCATGGGTGAAAAGAACACAAGCTGCGCACCCGCTGCGACCAGCAGATCCAGATTGTCCTGATAATAGAAGCAGAATGCGTTGTCGCGGGCAACACCGATGCGGGCGCTGCCGGTGTGCTTGATAGCAGGCAAGCTGCCTTCTTTCGCTGTTACCGGGACGGGGTGGTGGTCATTCAGACGTCGAAGAAAGACATCCAGATCGAGGTTGTCTTCTATAAGATCGGCCAGTTGGGCAACGACATCCTCGGAGAGGGTGTGATCTGCCGGAGTGTATAGTCCGAGATGTCTCTCCGGAATTGTAATGGCTGTCTGGCGGGGGATGCCACCGATAGAGGGCATGCGCACATGATTTTCAAGCGCTTCATTCAAATACCGCAGGTGGCGGGGGCTGCCGATATTGTTAAACAAAACCCCGGCAAATTTCAGCTCCCGGTCGAAATTTTCAAAACCTTGAACCAACGCGGCTGCACTGCGAGCCATGCTGCGTGCATTGACCACGAGAATAACCGGCAAATTAAGCCGTTTTGCCATTTCAGCCGTTGAACCGGCCTCGCTTTTTCCGTCGCGCCCGTCAAAAAGGCCCATAACGCCCTCAACAACGGCAACATCCGCAACGCGTGCATGTCTCGCGAAGCTATCACGATTGTATGCATCCGAAAGCATCCAACCGTCCAGGTTACGGCTGACAGACCCGGCAATCCGTGTGTGATGCCCGGGATCGATAAAGTCGGGGCCAACCTTGAATGGAGCCACCCGATACCCACGCCGAGTCAGAGCTGCCAGGAAACCCAGTGCAACTGGTTGTTTTACCGCTACCGCTGGTGGTTCCCGCCACCACGAAACCTTTGATGACTTCCTCCTTAAATTCGACGGGTTGCGAAAATGGGAAAGAGGACATATATACCAGTGGGCCTGATTAAGGCAACAGGTTTTTAGGAAATGTGGCAATGGCCTTGGCGGTGCCATCGAATTTATTAGGATGAAACATCTAAAAAACAATGACCTGTGCGCTCGATAGTTATTAAATCTATTGACCCTGGACGAATCAAAGGAGCCGTGCAATGGACATTTTTCGCAAGACATTGAACCAGATAATCGATGGCATTGAACACCTGGATGCGGGCTGGCACGAGAAGGCCCGTCAGCGAACGGGACGGCTGGTCATGCCAAGCAGGGCCTTGGGGCGACTGCACGATATTTCCGAACGATTGTGTGCGATCCGGCAAACCACCCATCCGGCCATCACACCAAAGGCTGTTGTGGTCATGGCAGGCGACCACGGTGTCGTCTCTGACGGGGTCAGCGCCTATCCGCAAGAAGTTACCGGAGAAATGATCAAAACCTTTATCAACGGCGGTGCAGGGATAAACGTAATGGCCCGTCACGTAGCGGCTGAAATCCGCGTGGTCGACATGGGGGTGATACCGGAAATAGATCCTCAGCAATTGGACGCTGGAGACCGATTAATCGTCCACAAGATCGCCAAAGGCACGGCCAACCTCAGCCGTGGCCCGGCAATGACCCGCGTGGATGCGGAAACGGCGATTTTAACCGGTTTCGAAGTTGCCGCGGATTTGTTCGATAAGGGCATCCAACTGTTGGGCACTGGTGATATGGGCATCGGTAACACCACCTCATCGGCAGCAATTGGAGCGGTCGTTACCGGTTGCAACCTGAAAGAGATGGTAGGACGAGGTACCGGACGTAGACGATCGAGGGGTTACAGCGCAAAATAGATGTGATTCAGCGTGCCATCGCCATCAATCGACCTGACCCTACCGACGGCCTCGATATACTAGCCAAAATCGGCGGATTCGAGATCGGAGGCATCGCCGGATGTATTCTGGCCGGGGCATTTTATAAGCGACCGGTCGTCATCGATGGTTTTATTTCAACCGCAGGGGCTCTGATTGCCGGTGTTCTTTCTCCACAGTCAACAGCGTACCTTTTTGCCGGCCATTGCTCCGAAGAACCCGGCCATAGATACATGCTGGAACACCTCGAACTCACCCCGATCCTCGACTTGGGTATGCGCCTCGGAGAAGGCACCGGCGGGGCACTTGCCATGGGAATCATGGAGGCCGCCATCAAGATATTCAGTGAAATGCAAACATTCGAAGAAGCCGGCGTTACAGACAAAGAAAAATAGAAGCAGCGACCAAAAGTTACCCCCGCGATGTTTAGTACAAGACGTAATAACGCCGATGAAACAGGATCAACACACTTTTCGAAGAGCGCTCGTATTGCCATTCCACCACGAATTAATGTATACTTTCAAGAAAAGGGAAAACATCCACGACGATCTGTCCCTCCCTATCAGCGTCGCCGGACACTGTTCGAGACGGTGTTCAGTCAAGCCAATTAAAGGGATGAAGGAGACGGTCTTATGGGGGCGAGTCCGTACTTTTCCTTGTCTTCACTACCATTCTGGTTGAGTTTCATGAAGCCACGTCGCCGGAAAATCATAATTGCTTTGGTTTTGCAGCCACTGTCTGCGCCATTCTCTTTCTGCGTGAAGGGAGAAGAATTTCTGCGTATCGACAGCGGGATCAAGGGCGGCCATACCGATGCCGTGGTGGTATTGGCCGGTTCCTACAAGGAAGACAAGGAACGCATCGCAGAAGGCACGGCTCTGTTACAGCCAAGGAAAAGGGCAACGTCTTGATTTTACCCTTGCGCCATCCCGCCATCGATTGGCCCTGGGTCGTTCAGTATTTCGGTTTAAGGATGAATCTGCCCGAAAATCAGGTTCTCATCGGCAGGTCGACGCCCGAGGACGAACCAATTATCGAAAAATTCGGCGGCACTTACGTGGAAGCGCGCAAGACGGTTCAGATCATGGAAAAGTTGAACTTGACGTCGGCCATTATCGTCAGTTCCGCCTATCATATGCGACGGGCCCAGATGGCGTTCGATAGATACCGTCCCTCAACCCGGATAGAATTTTACTATCACCCGGTGGAACTCGATTCGAAAGGAGAACGGATGTGGTGGCTTGACACGAAATACGTTGCCAAGATTCTTCAGGAGTACAAAAAGGTTATTGCCGCCGTTGTTCATTTACAACAGCAGCCCCGATCCTGCCCTGTAGATTTTCTTCATCCGCATTGTCGATGAATGTCTGAAACGATAGCGAAGGTCGCTTTGGCGCAAATCGAATCCGAAACAATTGGAAGTCCGCGGATGTGGGTGCGAGGGACCAGAGACGCCGGCTGGTCCTCGTTAGCCTGTCCTTATTGATTGGTGCCATTCTGATGGCCGTGAAGTTTTACGCCTACCGCCTGACCCAGTCCTCGGCCATTCTGTCGGACGCTTTAGAATCGATCATCAACGTCGCTGCCAGCACCTTTGCCATGGGCAGTATTCTGCTGGCGGCCAGACCGCCGGATGAGAATCACCCCTATGGACACGGCAAGATCGAGTTCTTCTCTGCCGGATTCGAAGGCGCATTGATCATCATGGCGGCCTTCGGCATCTTCAAAACCGGCATCCCGCGACTTATTCGATCCCGCTCCTTGGCGCATTTGAATATTGGATTGGTTATTATTGGTGAGGCGCCAGCTGCGTCAATTTTATCTTGGGTATCAGTCTGATCCGAACAGGCAGACAGACCGGCTCCATCACTCTGGTTGCAGATGGCAAGCACCTGCTGACCGATGTTTACACCATCTGTCGGGGTCGTGCTGGGATTGGTGCTGGTTCAAACTGACGGGATGGTTATGGCTCGATGGACTGATCGCCTGTATCGTCGGATTGAACATTCTCGTCACCGGTTTTACGCTGGTGCGCCAATCATTTCAGGGGCTTGATGGATGCCGCCGATCATCGGGTCTTGGAACGGCTGTCGGAATTACTCATCAGCACACCGAAGAGTGAATTGGGTCGATATTCACCAGCTGCGGGCCTGGAAATCAGGTGATCACACACATATCGACATGCACCTTGTCCTACCGCGGGATTGCTCTCTTGAGCAGGCACATGAAGAAGCCAAAAAAGTGGAAAATATCGTCATCAAACAATTCGACGGCCGAGCAAGCGCCTTGATTCATATGGATCCGTGTGTCGATAATGATTGTCCGGCTTGCCGCCAGAATGAATGCCGCTTGAGGAACAATCAGGCCGCTGATGTCAGACACTGGTCGCTGAGGACCTTTACAACTCAGAAGAGCTAGTAGAATCGTTCTTCTGATCATGGAAGCGAACCTTGTGTCCGCCCCAAAGTGGATCGACATCTAATTGCCGGTAAGGCGCTCGATTATCTTCACGCCCACCAAATAGTGGCCGTCGAACCGTCCGGGATTGCCTTCGGTGATATGCCTGATTTCTATTTTGAATATACCGGCCGGTCTTGATCGATCGACAGAGTGAAAACGGATGCTCAGCGTCTGGTCGACCGTCAGGTGATCCATAATCGATGAATTATTTTTTACGACCAGGCAGGCGCCATGGAGTGAGGAATCACGCAGCTTGAGTTGATGGATCGGCACGGCACTCAATTTTATCTCTGCGGTATAGGTACTCGACGTTGGCGTCCTTTTAACGACACGTCTTTCCTGGATACTTTCGCTAATATTTTCCGATTGAAGGTCGTTCACAAAACCTCCCTGTTCACACGACGGTTAACGGGAATAAAGTCAAAATGATTAAGAAATTATGGGGTTGCCCTTTTTCTCTATTGCTTAAATGACAACTTTGGGTTATATTGTCAAGAATATTAGTAGGATATACTTAAGAATAACCGTTCTGAAGAACGACCCGCATCTCGGAAATATGATTAAAGACATTGTAACCATCCTATATTATTGATAAACTTATCATAATTGTTTTGAACTATTCGGGGGAGGAATATTTGCGCTATGGCATTGACAAAGGCCGAAATTATCGAAGCGGTTGCCGAAGGCAACGGATTTTCAAAGAAACAGGCCACCGATACTGTTGAAACACTCCTGGAGATAATGAAACGGACCCTCGCGATCGGTGAAGACGTGTTGGTGAGTGGATTCGGTAAATTCTGTGTAAAGGAAAAATCTGAGCGAAGAGGTCGTAATCCTGCCACCGGTAACACCATGATGCTGAGACCACGCCGCGTCGTCACCTTTAAGTGCTCCGGTAAGTTGCGGGACAAAATCAACCCGAACACCTGAAACCGGATGCATGTAAATCTATCGACCACAAACAAACTGCCGCTTGCAGAACCGGTATCGTTTCAAGTCCACCAAACCAAAATTTTCGTTGCCCCCGCGGGGACGACCGAAAGAAATAATCCCGGTTTTGACTGACTGCAACCCTGGTTTTTTGTCCATTGTCCGTTCATTCATCTCCCAATCACTGTATCGATTTTATTCTCTCCATTCGAGCAACTATCAATCGCAGTGCGCCAGGCATGACTGCTGCGGCGAGCGGCACATATCCCCGCAGATATATCCCGGAACGGTGATGCTCCGTAAAACTAACTTTCCAAGAGGTCATACCCTGACATGCCGATAAAAAAAATCGCTATATCGACAGGCGGCGGCGATGCCCCCGGTCTCAATGCCGTCATCCGCTCTATCGTTTTGTCAGCTGTCAATCGTGACTGGGAATGTTACGGTATCCGCGATGGTTATAATGGACTGCTAGTTCCAGAACGTTATCCCCAGGGAGGGCTCATACCCCTGGACCGTAATGCTGTGCGCGGCATAACCCACCTGGGCGGTACAATTTTAGGAACTACGAACCGGGGCAACCCCATCAAATTTCCTTGTGCCGATGATTCCGGTCAGGTCGTTGAAAGGGATCGAACAGACGGACTTGTCGCCAGTTTCAAACACCATAAACTGGATGCCCTTATCGCGATCGGTGGAGACGGTTCGCTGGCAATTGCGAACGTCCTGTATCAAAAAGGTTTACGGGTGGTGGGAGTGCCTAAAACCATCGATAATGATCTGGACAAAACCGTCGTCACATTCGGATTCGATACGGCCGTCCACTTTGCCACCGAATGCATCGACCGCTTGCATTCAACAGCAGAATCCCATCGACGGATAATGGTTGTCGAGGTCATGGGGCGCTATGCCGGCTGGATCGCGTTGAATTCCGGAGTATCGGCCACAGCTGACGCTATTTTGATACCTGAAATCCCTTTCGACATCCAAAAGGTGGCACACAAGGTCATGGAGCGCGAACGCAACGGCCGGCGTTTTTCTATTATCGTAGTTGCCGAAGGCGCAAGACCCCAGGGCGGCAAACGTACTGTAGCGGTCGCCAAAACACCCGGGCAGACAGATCGACTGGGAGGCGTTGGGCAGAGGGTCTGCACTGATCTCGAAACCTTGACCGAAAAGGAAGCCCGCACGGTTGTTCTCGGTCATCTTTTGCGCGGCGGAACCCCCACTTCCTTTGACCGCCTTCTTTCCCTGAGATTCGGCGCAGCCAGCGTCCGCGCGTTACATCACGGCTTGTCCGGCATTATGGTCGTCCTCGATCCGCCGATTGTAAATCACGTTCCTCTTGAACAATGTACCCAACGCATGAAAAGCGTGCCCCTGGATTGCGATACCATTTTGACCGCCCGGGATCTCGGCATTTCGTTTGGGGATTGAGCGCGAAAATCGAATAGTAGTATTTTACTGCACACCGATACCGTGTGTATGGTCAGATGAAACAGGTAAAATTCTTCCGTATTTCGGAATATATTTTTAAAAGCGGTAGAATATCAATACAACGTTGTTTTCAATCTGCGGAGGAAGGATCCCATGCAGTATGGTGCCATGAACTTTCCGGTCACACCGGTGCGGGACGAACTCGATACGATAGCGGCCCTTGGCTTCGATTACCTGGAACTGACGATGGATCCGCCGGCAGCTCACTACGCCATAGTGCGAGAGGAGAAAGATGGCCTTCTGGCGGCCCTTCAGAGGTACGACATGCGGTTGGTTTGTCACATGCCGACCTTCGTCTCACTGGCGGATCTGACCGAAAGCATTCGTAAAGCCTCCCTCACGGAAGTACTGCAGTCCCTCGAAACGGCCGCATTGCTGGGTGCCGACAAGGTCGTCGTCCATCCGGCTTACATTACCGGAATGGGGTCCTATGTTCCGGAACTGGCTCGCGGTTTCGCAATGGAGAGCCTGGAGGTCATCGCATCAAGAGCGGCGGATCTCGACCTGACTCTCTGTCTGGAAAACATGTTCCCGCGCACCCAGTTCTGCGTCGATGTGGGCGATCTTGCGGACGTCTTTAACCGCTTGCCGACCCTGAGGCTCACTCTCGATATCGGTCACGCCAATATCGGCAGTCCGCGGGGGAAACGCACCGTCAAACTGATCGAAGCTTTCGCCGACCGCATCGGCCATGTCCATGTCAGTGACAATTTCGGCAAGGAAGACAACCACCTTCCAA
>CAVRBA010000046.1:0-12166 GCA_963719015.1 uncultured delta proteobacterium
CAAAATAATTGTCAATGTAAACCTTTGCCATTTTCTGGCTAATGTCGAGCTGACGTGCCAAGCCGAATGGGCTCATACCGTAGATGATGCCGAAATTAATCGCCTTGGCCTGACGTCGCAGTTCAGATGTAACCGAATCCGCTGATAGTTGAAACACCTCCGCCGCCGTTCGCGTGTGAATGTCCTCTCCCTCTCTGAACGCCTGAATGAGGATCTCGTCGTCCGAGCAATGGGCCAGGATGCGCAACTCCACTTGAGAATAATCGGCCGAAAGTAGTTGCCAACCTTTCCGGGCGACAAACGCACGGCGAATCTCCCGCCCCTCCGCCGTTCGAACGGGAATGTTCTGCAGGTTGGGATCGGAGCTGCTCAGGCGCCCGGTTGCCGTAATGGTTTGGTTAAAGGACGTGTGAATCCGTCCGGTACGCGAATTGATCAGCTGAATCAGCGCATCAGCGTATGTTGACTTGAGCTTGGACAATGTCCGATGCTCCAGCACCAGCGCCGGAAGCGCATGCTGGCGGGCGAGCACGGTCAATACATTGACATCCGTCGAATAGCCGGTTCTTTTTTTGGTCTTTTTCTGCACTGGAAGCTTTAGCTTTTCAAACAGAATACGGCCCATCTGCTGGGGAGAATTTATATTGAATGGTTCCCCGGCAAGCGTATGGATGTCGCTCTCCAACTGCTCGAGTCGATGCTCAAAGCTCTTCGACAGCTCTCGCAGTTTATTTTCATCGACCGCCACTCCCCTTTGTTCCATGCGCATCAACACCGGAACCAACGGCATTTCCACTGTCTGAAACAAATCTGTCAGGCCGATCTTTTCAAGCTCGCGGTCCAGCACTGACTGGGCCATGAGGGTGATATCGGCATCTTCGCAGGCATACGGAACAGCCTTCTCCAAAGAAACCTGGGCAAAACTGCTCATCCCCTTGTCGAATACTTCCGCAAAGGTGGTTGTTTTATGATCCAGAAAATCAAGGGCGATTTGATCAAGATTGTGCGCCCGCTTGGACGGATTGATGAGGTATGAAGCCAGCATGGTGTCAAATACCACACCATCGAGTTCAACACCGCTCTGGCTGAGTACAATCCAGTCGTACTTGACGTTTTGACCGACTTTCTTGATCTCTGAAGACTCAAGGATCGGCTTGAGGGTGTTTAGCACCTCTTCACGCTCGAGCTGGTCCGATGCATCCGAAGCTGTGTGACCGATGGGAATGTAAAACGCCTGGTCATCTTTCACCGCCACGGAAAGCCCGACCAGATCGGCTTGCATCGGATCGGTGGCGGTTGTTTCAGTATCCAGGGCAATCAGGTCGGCAGACTTGAGGATATCCGCCAGCTCAAGTAATTCCGCCCTCTCCATGACGGCCCGGTAGTCCTTCTTGCGCGGTTTGCGGGTCGTACCGAAAGCTTTCTGGAGTTGGTTGAACTCGAGCTCTTTGAAGAGGCTCGCCAGTTTTCCTGCGTCGGGGCCCTCCAAACGATAGTCATCAGGGGTGAATATCACGGGAGCACCCGTATCGATTCTGACCAGATCTCGGCTCAGAAAAGCCTGATTTTTAAATCGAATCAGATTTTCCTTCTGTTTTTTCTTCGTGATCCGCTCCACATTTTCGTAAAGGGCTTCCATACTACCGTAAGTTTTGATCAGATCCAGAGCAGTTTTCAACCCGATCCCCGGCACCCCGGGCACATTGTCGGACTTATCCCCACACAGGCCCATGACCTCCGTCATCTGGCCGGGGATTAGGCCGAACCGCTCATGCACGGCAACCGTATCGATAGTATCCTCCTTCATGGGATCCCATATAATGGCCTTAGCCGTCACCAACTGCACAAAGTCCTTGTCGCCGGTCACCATTACGACGTCAAAACCGGCATCCTCCGCCAACCGTGCCACCGTACCGATAAGGTCGTCGGCCTCATACCCCGGCTGTTCGATAACGGGTAGGTTGAATCCACGGGTAACCTCCTTGATGATCGGAACCTGTAATACAAGGTCTTCGGGCATTTTCGGGCGATTGGCCTTGTACTCCGCATACATTTCATGCCTGAAGGTCGGACCTTTGGCATCGAAAAACATGACCCCAAAGGCAGGTGAGCGGTCATCGATCAGCTTGATCAGCATGCGGGTAAATCCGAATACGGCATTTGTCGGCAATCCCTTGGAATTCGACAGGCCGCGGATGGCATGATAGGCTCTGTAAATATAGGCGCTGCCGTCGATCAGATACAGTATCTTTTTTTCTTCGATCACTTAGATTATCCTTATCTTTGTTTGCCGGTGTAAAGCCGATCCTTGGGCTGAATATCGATATCTGCCATGCGACCGGCCGGCGTATGGCCGCTAGGGTATGCAAACGGTGGTGCACCCGCAGGCTCACAGCCTGCATACCACCAACGACGGCAAACAACAAGGAATGGGGTTCGATCAGTCCACCGAGAACAGAATATGGATCACAGGGCCTGGCACCCTTGACGGTCGCTGCGGGTGTGTTGATATTATAACGGTCGAGCGAGAAGGGTCGCGCATCCAACAAAGACCGGTTGGTTCGTCCACCGACCGCAACCGCACCGATAACCATCGTGGCGCAAATGACCATCATCGCCATTCGTGCCCCGGTATCAGATATTTTAGGGCTGCACCGGTTCGGAAACAACAGAAGCTATCATGGTTGAAGAAAAACCCACAACACGATATCAACGACGTTGGCGTGAAAAACAGGCGGTCTGCCACTTATGTGGCGCAACCGTCCGCTTCTGCTGGCGGTGTCGCTGTGGATTCAGGATCTGTCAGGTCTGCATGCATGAAAACTACTGGGGAATGTCCTGTAACGGCATCACATGGGAATGTCCGGAATGTGGCGACCAGAACGGCTTCGGCAACCAATAGGGCGGGGCATCCTATGCCGCCGATGACTTAACAGCGCCCCTTCTGTATTTCGGAATTTATTTTTGATACGCGGTATAAAGGGAAAACTTATTCCGCCTGTCGACGACATGACGAGCCGGTGACGGTTCCATCAAGGATATCTTTAACCTGTCTCAAACGGCTGATGTGATATTGGGCATCCAGCTTCCGATTGGCAAAAGCGGCGAACGGCATACCGGCCGCGCCGGCGGCAGCGGCATCCAATTCCGAGTCTCCGATGTATACAGCCTGTTCCGGTTTAAGTTTGAAATAGGAAAGGATCTTGTTCAGCTGGTCCGGATAAGGTTTGGGTTTCACCACGTCAAGGGCGGTGACAACCAGATCGAAGGCATCCGTCAGGCCATTGGAATGGAGCACACGTTGCATGGTGTCCGACCGGTTGGTTGCAATCGCCGTTCGAACTTCTGGCCGAAGAAACGCGAGCAGTGAAATCAGATCGGGCTCGATCTTCATGAATTGCAAGAACGGGAGATAACTCATTTGGCTGCGAAACGCGAAGGCGGCGGCGCGCTCGGTTTCATCGTTAAATAGGTGGGCCAGCGACTCGTCGACGGTGTGCATATGGGTATAGGCAAACTGGTCCGGCGTCATTCCCGGTTTTCCGAAATGTTCCAGGATGTGGTTGTAGTAAGCCGTGTTGGCTTTGGTGGTGTCAAACATAACACCGTCGCAATCGAAAACGACGGCATCGTATTTTGAATAATTCATAACACTCCTAACGACTTACCCATTCATAAATGATTGATGGCAATTTTGAGTATCCAGCTTAGATTGAGAATTGTTCCCGCTAGGCAAGTCCGCACAACGTGAAAAAGGTCATTAATGGACGCACATTAACCGCATTAAATCAATGGAATCCTGCTCTTTCTTTATGCTGTGTTATGAGCACGATTGTACGCTAAGTCGCTGATCATTCCCTCCGCTCCCAGTTAATAAAAACAACCCGAGGGCTCTATTAATTGGCCTTTGGGGATGTTGGTTCGCTAATTTTACCGTAGACCCGAATACTTATTTTAGGTTTAATCCGGCTGTCGGTCGTCAGGTAAATCGTATCGTAGAAACGTCCGGTCGTCTGCTTCAAACTCTCCACTGTCAACAGGTAGGCGGTTTGACGGGACTGATTGTCTTCGCTGAGATGATACCGGATCTCTTTTCCCATCTGCGCCTTTGTATCGATTATCTTGAACGGATAGCTTTCCTCGGGCACAATCCTCACAATTTCCTTCAATGCCGCGCCAATCGTCCCATAGAGCCTTACATTTTGCGGCGTTATAGTTGCAAACACCTTGACCGGCCCGCTGATGGAGAGCTGTGTCTCGGCGCGCCGGGGATCGTTGGTTAACACCCGGATGGTTTTATGGAGTGCTTTTCCGCCGTATCCGTTGGTGTTGACCTTAATCGCAATTTTACCCTCTCCACCGGGAGGGATCTGCCTCGAAAACGAGACAGCCGTGCACCCTCACCCGGTTTTAACCTCTTTGATAAGAAGCTCCGCCGTCCCTGTATTCCGGACGACATAATCGTGGCGAACTTCCATCCCATCCACAACCGGTTCGAACTGATGGCGAGTAGAGCTAAATTCTGCCACCGGATAGCCCTCTTTGGTTTTAACGATTTCGATCCGGGCGTTTTTTACTGTCTCATCCTTAGTCTCTTTCTCAACAAGGGGCCGCGCACTGCCGTATCCCACCGGGCTGATGCGGCTGGCTTCAACCCCCTGGGCGACGAGCCAGTTGAAAATAGTCTGGGAGCGGCGGCGAGAGAGTCGCAGATCTTTGTTCGGCTCACCGGATGCATCGACGTAACTTTCAATGGAAATCCGCAGTGACGGATCCGATTGCATTTCTCCCAAAATCGGCTGCAGCGAGGGTATTGCCGCTTTTTTAAGTACGGATGATTCCATTTCGAATGTGACCCCATCGAGGATGATTCGATCACCGATCTGTTCGTCCGCAAATGCACCGATGGGAAAAAGATAAGTAAGAAAACAAAAGATAAAACAGAGGAAAGCGAATCGCATTAACAATCTCCTTGGTTTGTCCGTATTCCGAATTACATCATAAAATAAGGGTCGACGTCGACGGCCACGCTGAGCCCCCGCTGATTGAACAATGTCGGATTTTCAGCCAGCAACTTGCGGGTAAACCGGTGAAGCGTTTTCACGTGTTGGCCTTTGATAAGAATCTGCCAACGATACTTACCGGCAATTCGGGTCAGTGCGGCTTCGATCGGCCCCATCACCTCGACGGTATTTTGAAAGTGGCTCTCGCTCCGCCGCAACCGATGACAATACCGACCGATCGATCCTGCCAGAGTTTCGGTTTTCCGTTTGTCACGCCCGGCAATTTTCAACTGTATTATCCTTGAAAATGGAGGATATTTCAAGGCGCTGCGAAATCCGATCTCCTGTTGATAGAAAGATCTGAAATCCTGTTTTTGCGCAGCGAGAATACTAAAATGCTCGGGATTGTACGTCTGAAGTATCACCCGGCCGGGAACATCACCCCGGCCGGCCCGCCCGGAAACCTGGGCCAGAAGTTGAAACGTTCGCTCGCTGGCTCGGAAATCCGGAAAACTCATGGAGAGATCTGCACAGATAATTCCTACCAATGTAATATTCGGGAAATCATGGCCCTTTGCTACCATCTGGGTACCGACAAGAACATCGATGCCTCCGTTTCTGAGTTCCTTCAAAAGGCGGACGATGGCTCCTTTACGGGTTGTAGTATCCCGGTCCATTCGGGCCACACGCGCTTCAGGAAACAGTTCACCGACAGCGGACTCGATTTTCTCTGTTCCCAGGCCCAAATGACTTATGCGATTCGAGCCGCAGGCATCGCAGGCGGCCAGCGCCGACCGGCTGAAGCCGCAGTAATGGCATCGCAGGGCATTGGCCTTCTGGTGCAAGGTCAGGGAAATGTCGCAGTGTCTGCATTTGACCGTTTGGCCACAGTCCCGGCAGACTGGGAAATTGGCAAACCCGCGACGGTTCAAGAAGAGCAGCACCTGTTCTTTCCGGACAAGGGTCTCCGCCATGGCCTGCCGCAACTCTGTTGTGATAAACCGCCCGATTCCCCGTACATCCCTGTTTTTACGCATATCAACCACAGTGATATCCGGCAGCGGTCGTTCTTCCACCCGTTTGTCCAAAGTGAGCTCGACAAATTTATTCCGGCTGGTATTGTAGTATGACTGAATCGAAGGGGTGGCCGATCCGAGCAGGGCGATGCCCTGGTCGAGCTTGGCTCTGACCACGGCCAGATCGCGCGCATTATACCGTAAGCTACCCTCCTGCTTGTAAGACGTATCGTGCTCCTCGTCGACAACTATCAGTCCCACACGGGAAAAAGGAGCAAATATGGCTGATCGGGCACCGATGGCAATGGTCACCTCTCCGCGTTGAATCCGCAGCCACTGGTCGTAACGCTCACCGTAAGACAGACCGCTGTGCAGTATCGCCACCTGTTCTCCGAAACGCGCTCGAAAGCGCCTTTCCATCTGGGAAATCAGCGCAATTTCGGGGATAAGGACAATAACCGGCAACTTCCTACGGATAAACTCGGCCGCCAGCTGCATGTATACCTCGGTTTTGCCGCTGCCGGTGACTCCGGCGAGGAGAAAGGCGCCGAATCCGGCGCCGATGACATCGATCAGCCGCTCTGTGGCCGTGTGTTGGTCCCGGTTGAGAATCAGCGGTGTGTCTGCGGTGACGGTATCGCCAAAGGGGTCACGGTAAACCGACTTGCGCGTAATCGTCAGATATCCCGAGTCAACCAGAGCGTTGATGGTACGGTTTGTCGTCCGAACATCGCTTTTCAATGCCTTGGTCGAAATCTCCCCCGCAGCGATCACCCGCTCCCAAATTTTTTTTCGCTGTCCGGTAAGGGAATTCGGTTCCGGTGGTGACTGTCCGAATGCCACAAACGGTTCGGTTTTAGGCCCGATCCGGTCACCTTTCAACTCGCGGGTGATAGTAATCCATTTACGGTCCTGCAGGGAATTGAAAAATGTGCGTGACACCCTGTGCGCCAATCCGGCACGAATGTCTTTCAACCGCCGGTCTCCATTTTTCAATTGGGTAAGAACCTCTCTTTCGGCTTCCTCCAGTGCCACCGTTTTCATCGCTTCGCGCCCGGCGTCAGTGACGGAAAGCATAACAAAGTCGTTAATGTTCAAGCCACCGGGCAGCGCGCACTTTATGACCTCGCCGATGGGGTGGATGTAGTAATCGGCGACCCAGCGGAAAAAAGGAATCATCGACGGCGGGAAGAGGGCTGTGTCGTCCGGTATATCCAGAATCGGTTTGATGTCTTTCTGCGGTGGTGGTAGATGCGTGCCGAGCACGTAGCCTGTGACACGCCGCCTCCCGAAAGGAACCAAAACGCGCATGCCGGTTTCGATGAAATCGACGAATTCTTCCGGTACACTGTAGGTGAAGGTCTGGTAGACGGGAAGGGCTATGGCGACTTCTATGAATCGCTGCTCGTGATGCATATAAAGATCCATCACCGGCTTTTCTCGAGGAACCGGCTTCAGGTTAATGATTGCTAACCGTCTGACAGTATAGTATAATAATTAAAAATCGGCCGGATGCGAGCAAAGGTGCCGGCATCGCAATACGCTTAAGGAGGACTATATGCATAAACTCGTTAAACATTCCATTGTTCTTTTGATAGCCCTTTCCGTGGTTATCGTTCCCCTCAGCAGCCAGGTACTGGCCCAAGCCGAAGTGGACACCAAAGAACCCAGCGCGGGTTCCATGACATACGACTTGATCGTCATGCGGCCTCTGGGCGCCGCAGCCACCATCCTCGGCGCCGGGGTGTGGGTACTTGCGCTTCCATTTACCGCCATTGATAATAGTGTTCCGAAAGCATCCCAAAAGCTGGTAAAAGATCCCTTCCATTTTACCTTTAACAGGCCGCTGGGAACCTGGTAAGCGCCATTCGGCCCCATTTGCGTTCTTGACAAATCTTTGATTTGCGTATAAGCCATGCCCCAAAATAAGCAGGGAGAGAGGCCGCGGACACGTGTGCCCGCTCCCTGCCCTTCCGTTTTTCAATTAATTCAATATCTTCAACGTATTAACCAGTGCTCATCCACGCATGTTTGATGGCGCTATAGAGTTATCTAACTCATAAGTGAGGTTTTTTTCTGGGCAAATCCTGCAAAGATTCGTGGCGTGACATACGAAACGAACGCCGCAACCGGTCGCCTGCAGAATAACATCCAGCGTATTAACGAGCTTTGGATGGATACAAACTCGTTTCGTCATTGGCGAAACGCACGCACACGGGTAACCGTATACAACAACAAGGAGGCGCTGTGTCTGTTCACGTGGTGGAGCATCCTCTTATCAAACACAAGCTGGGACTGATGAGGGAGCACAAAATTACTACCAAGGATTTTCGGGATCTTGCCTCCGAGCTGGGTAATTTACTGACCTACGAGGCGACCAAAGACCTGGAAACTGAAAAAGAGGTTATTCAGGGGTGGGCCGGACCGGTGAATGTTGAGAGAATAAAGGGTAAAAAAATCACCGTTGTGCCGATCCTGCGGGCAGGCATCGGTATGCTAAACGGGGTCCTTAACCTGATCCCCTCGGCCAGGGTCAGTGTTGTCGGTCTCTACCGCAACGAAGACACCCTTGAACCGGTCAAATATTATGTCAAACTGACCGGCGCCATTGAGGAAAGGATTGCACTGATTCTCGATCCCATGTTGGCCACCGGCGGAACCGTGGTTGAAACCATCAGCTTGTTAAAGAAAGCCGGATGTAAGATTATCAAAGGTTTATTCCTGGTGGCCGCACCGGAGGGTATCCGACGGGTTGAAGAGCAGCACCCTGATGTAGATATCTACGTAGCCGCCGTTGACGATGCACTCAACGATATCGGCTATATATTGCCGGGACTCGGGGATGCCGGCGATAAAATATTCGGAACAAAATAGTTTCGATAGATCTCTTTGCGAGGCTGTTGGTAACGGTTCGCTAAATAGTTCTGTCCGTAAAGGGCCCTTTTCAGCAATTTCGGCGGCAATCACGCCGAAGGCGGACAAGTCGGCAGAATCGCTTGAGTGGTGCACACAAATTCGCCTCCGCGAAATTCCTTGATATCATCTAACTTGCAGAAAATTACACATTTCTGAATCGGAAACTGCTCGCTGCTCTTTATAAAACCGTGGGTGGGCACTATTTATACCGCTATTCAGAAATAAATTCCGAGATATGGAAGGGTGGTATAAGTGGCTGTAGAAAAAAACGTTCGAACAATGGATCGTTTTTTTGACAACTACGATAACGGCGACTTGACCACGCCACCGACTCTTGAACTGGATTGTCAGCCGACCCCTCACGGCTGCCGAGACATCGCTCACCCGAACAGAAAACTGAGAGAGGAGAATACTCCATGCCTCAAGATCCTGCATCCGCAGAAAACCGTTTCAGCCTGAAGGTTCCCATCATCGGCGCCCAAATGCTCTTTGTCGCCTTCGGTGCTCTGGTGCTGGTACCACTTCTGACCGGCCTCGACCCCAACGTTGCCCTGTTCACGGCCGGAGCCGGTACCCTGGTGTTTCAGCTCGTAACCAAGCGGATGGTACCAATATTTCTGGCCTCCTCCTTCGCCTTTATTGCCCCCATCATTCATGGCGTTCAAACTTGGGGGATTCCATCGACGCTTTGCGGTCTGGCCGCAGCCGGTTTGGTTTACGTTTTATTGAGTCTCGGTGTAAAATTGTTCGGCAGTGGATTTCTGGAGCGCGTGCTACCACCGGTGGTCGTCGGCCCTGTTATCATGGTGATCGGGCTGATCCTGGCGCCTGTGGCCGTCCATATGGCCATGGGTCGGACTGGTGATGGTTCGGCAGTCCTGGTACCGGAAAAAACCGCCCTGATCATCTCGATGGTAACCCTCGCCACCACCATCCTCGTCTCCCTTCTCGGCCGCGGAATGCTACGCCTGATACCTATCCTTATCGGAATCGGAGCCGGTTACCTCCTCAGTATCGCGTTCGGGTTGGTCACCCTGACGCCGGTTACCGAGGCCGCCTGGTTTGCGATGCCCAAGTTTGTCTTCCCCGAGTGGAACTTGAAAGCGATCCTTTTCATCGTCCCGGTGGCCATCGCACCGGCCATTGAGCACTTCGGAGACATCCTGGCCATCGGTAACGTCACCGGTAAGGACTACCTCAAGTCACCGGGTATTCACCGCACCATGCTTGGTGACGGATTGGCCACAGTGCTCGCTTCGTTTCTGGGGGGACCGCCAAACACGACCTATTCCGAGGTGACCGGTGCTGTTACTCTCACGAAGATGTACAATCCGGTGGTCATGACCTGGGCCGCTGTGATTGCCATTCTTCTGGCCTTCGTGGGTAAGCTGGGCGCTCTGCTTCAGACCATCCCGGTGCCGGTCATGGGCGGAATCATGCTCCTGCTCTTCGGAGCGATAACGGTCGTGGGCTTGAACACTCTGGTCAAGGCCGGCGATGACCTGACCGAAGCGCGTAATCTAATCATCGTTGCGGTTATTCTGGTGTTCGGAATCGGCGGGATGTCCCTTTTTACTCTCGGGGGTATCGGACTGGCGGGAATCGTTGGGGTCCTGTTAAACTTGGTTCTACCGAAGAAAAAGTCGAGTTGACGGCAGTGAGTCTCCGTCAATCGATCCTGAGGACTTTTGCGCCCCGGATCCGGCGTTCTTTAAGATCAAGCAGTGCGCTGTTGGCCTCTTCGAGCGGATACTCCTGAACTTCGGGTCGGAAGGGAATCTCAGCGGCCAGCTCCAGAAAATCACTGACGTCCCGCCGGGTCACGTTGGCGACGCTCTTGATCTCCTTTTCCATCCATAGGTGCCGCGGATAGTCAATTTTCAGAAGAGCGTTCTTATCGCTGTTCTCCTTGCGGATGGCATTGATCACCAGTCTGCCCCCAGGGACCAGATTATCAAGGGCAGCCACCACCGGCTTCCAGGCCGGGGTCGTGTCGATGATGCTGTGAAGTTTCTCGGGCGCCGCGTCCGTGCTGTCACCGGCCCAGACCGCTCCGAGTTGCCTGGCAAACGCCCTTTCCTGACCGCTTCGGGCGAAGACGAAGACTTTGACGCTCGGGTACTTGCTGCGAACGGTTTTCAATACCAGATGACCGGATGCGCCGAATCCGGTCAACCCGAGGTTCTGGCCGTCAGAAAGCCCGGTCAGCCGTAAAGACCGGAGACCGATGGCGCCGGCGCACAACAACGGCGCCGCTTCGACATCGGTGAAGACATCGGGTATTCGGTGGGCAAAGGCTTCCGGAACTTTGGTGAACTGGGCGTAACCGCCGTCCACGTCCCGCCCGGTGGCCTTGAATTCGGCGCATAGATTCTCTGCCCCGGCCAGGCAGTGTGGACATCGTCCGCAGGCCGAATGAATCCAGGCAACACCGACACGGTCCCCCAAACGAAACCGCTCCGCAAGGGCACCGGTCTCCACAACCCGGCCGACCACCTGGTGCCCGGGTATGACCGGAAATGCCGGCGGCGGTGTGCGCCCTTCGATTTCATCCAGCTCGGTATGGCACACACCACAGGCGGTCACCCTGATTAATACGTCTTTTACGCCCGGTACCGGCCTGGCTATCTCGGCTGACACCAGGGGTGCCCGGTTCTTCTTCAGGTCGGTTATCTGGTGGCAGATCATTGCTTTCACGGCCGCACCGATAGATATTTTAGCGATAATGCATAGTCGTCGCCGACAACGGTTCGTGCCAATGACGTGATTCCGTTCACGTTGATGCGGCGGGTCTGTTTAATCAGTGAGGCTCATCCCGCAGAGCGGGAGGCCTCAGGTAGCCCCCCCTGAGGGGGGCTTGAAACGCTGTTTATATTCTGGTTTTTCCCTTTGTCCCGCGCCGAGCATCGGCGAGGCGGTCGGATAATAGCGCGCGGACTGTTTGAGTCCGCCGCAGGCGGGCGAGTTTCCGCGGGCTCCGGCCGCATCGACGACGCACAGGATCAAGCGGGACACGGGCGTTTTCTTTTGGTTCGTTTTCTTTCACGTGAAAGAAAATGAACGAACAGTCAAAAAACAACGCCCCGGAATGGTAGAACCTCTCCGGGTCCTCCACCAGAGGTGGAGGGCTTAGATCGATAATAAGAAGAATACGTCACAGCTTGTCAACGACCGCCCTCAGTCAAAGGGTTATCCGCCAGCGTAAAACGCCAGGCACAAAAATATTCATCC
>CAVRBA010000047.1:0-38242 GCA_963719015.1 uncultured delta proteobacterium
GTTGTCACCTTCCGCGTCGTTTTGATCCAGTCTGATTACTACGATCGAAGTGCGAACCTTGACGTCAATCCGGAGGTTTACCCAGGGACTGATCCGACCTACCAGACACCATTGGCCAACACATTGTTCGTTGACTTCGAAACCTTCTGCTCAAGCCAAAACCCCCAGAGCTTTACACTGACGGGAAATGGGACAGGCAACCCCAACGGTAGCGACATCCCAGCCTTCCCTGAAGACCTGGACATCGCCATCGGCGGGGGTGTGTTCATTCTAACCAACGACACGACCCAAATTCTAACCCTGCCGGTGCTTTTGACCAACAACGGCGGCCACGATGCCACTGACTTTCATGCCTTCGTCAGTTTCGGCACCACCATGGAGGTGGTCAATGCGCCGACGGAGTGCAGTCCCATTTCGATTTCGGGTGTTCCGCCCCAGCCAGACCCCTGGAAGGTATGGATCTCGTCATCCACGTCACCCATAGCCATTCCGGGCACCGCAACGGTCTACGAGTGCACTGCGCCCGCCACGATCGCCCCGGGGCAAACGGTTACGTATAATTTCGATGTCGTAAAGACCTCTATTCTGGCAAGGATACTAATCGACGATCTCAGCTTCCGCGCCGATGTCGTGGGAGAGATCACTTTAAGCGACGGTACCCCGCTCACTTTTCCTGCACCGATCACACGTCCCGACGATGAACTTGACCGCGCCAACAACTACTCCCTCGATACCACCTGGGCGCGGGTTATCGGCTTCAACCTCAAGAAAACCCAGTTTGGCACGTGTAACGAAAATAATTTACCTACTTATGATGCCAATGGTTACGAGGAGGTGCAGATCGGCGAGGAGTGCTCCTTCCACATCGAAACCGGTGGCTGGTTCGGCTTTGAAACACCCGGTTTTGCGTATATCGCCGTGCAAAACATCGACGTGGTGGATCAAGTGCCCAATGGCCAAGCTTACATCTCATCCACCAATCCATATAACAACCCTGCTGATCCGAACAACACCTCCACACTGCTCATCAAAGGTGTGACATTGAACCCGGGCGGCCTTACGGCGCTGAATGAGGGCTGGTTCGACTGGCGCTTCAACGTCACCGATGCGGAGCGAATTGAGCAGGCGGACGAGTGGTTCCGTGTTTATACGACAACCCGTCTACTCAACAAGCCACAAGATCAGAGCCTGGCGCCCAATTTCCATGCGGCGGACAGTTACGATGTTCTCAATTCAACTTTCGATGCAACCTTTAGAAATGACAATACCAACGAAATTGAAAAATATACCCTGGGCCCGAGTACGGTTGGTTACCCCAACGAGCCGATCCGCCGGGTCGACGTCACCGTCACCGAACCGCAAATCACCGTGGTCAAGGAAGTCTGCAACGAATCCTTGTACGACAGCGGGACGGACGTGCACTAACTTTGTCCCGCTGGCCGACGACGGTGATGCCTACGACGCTTATATCTATCGTCTGACGGTGACCAACGAAGCCAGCAGCGGCGGCGTGCAGCGTGCTCCGGCCTACGATGTCACCGTGACCGACCGGCTCGATGCCAGCGACCTGGCTTATGTTCTGCCTTTTGCCAGCGACGGCCTGGACAACGATGGCGATGGCGTCACCGATGAGGCCGATCGAGGGCGTCCATCAGCGATAACATTGTCCGGAACGGCACACCGGCAGTGATCACCTTTGCCTACACCCACAGCAGCGCCTTGCTGCGCATCAATCCGGGCCAGTCGGTCCAGCTGTATTACCGCGTCGATTACGACGATGACGCGGCACCGCTGCAGACCTTCACCAATACGGCCGACGCCACCTACGACACCCTGACGGGTGTTTCAGGAAATCAAACCGTCGATCCGCGACCCAACAGCGATATCGGTGGTGCACGATACTACACCTCCGCGCCGGGATCAGCCGCGGTGCGGGTCATTCCGGTGGAGACACAACCCAAGCGGATTGCGGATCTTGTCGAATACCGACTGGTCGTGGGGCCTGGTCCGCAGCCGGTGACCATCGGTGAAGAAATCGAATACCGGCTCAACACGTTGCTGCCGGTGGCCCTGTTACGCAACTTCGTGATCCGGGACGAACTGCCCGCGGGCCTGCGCTGCAGCGAAGCCCCGGTCGTCGACCTGAATGCGCCGCCCTATTCGGCGGCCAATTTCGTTCCCGGCGGCACCTTTACCCCCGACCTGTACACGACAACTTCGTTGAATGGAATTTCGGCGATCAGCGCGTGACCAACGGCACCGTCGGCAATCGCTACGATTTCGAGATCGGGTTTATTGCCCGCGTCGAAAACACCGCCGGGACCAATGACGCCGATGTGCTTTCCAATGGGGATCCGGCCACCACCGCCACGGCGAGCTATATCGACGAAAGCGGCAACCCGGTGGTGCTCAATTTCGGCCAGGTCGATGTCCTGGTGCGCGAACCGCGCATCGATCTCACCAAAGCTTTTGCCGTCGCCAATGCCGATGCCGGCGATATCCTCACGGTAACCGTAACGGCAACCAACAGCGGCACGGCCACCGCATACAACCTGCGTGTACTCGACGACCTGACCGGCCGCAACATGACCTTCACGGGCACTGTGGGCGGCACCAACCCACCGGACACCATCGACACCACGACCCTGGGCGCCAACCGGCCGATCTTCAGCTGGAATCCACCCAATGGCATCAACCCCGGCGAGGGCTATCAGCTTCACCTTTGACGTCAGTGTCGATACCGCTGCGCAGCCCCTCGAAGTTCTGGACAATACCATCCAGGCGGACTGGACGTCGCTGCCGGAGCAATCCACCGCGCTCAACAGCACGGGCATGATCGGCGCTGACGGCAGCGAGAGCGGCATGCGCATCGGCGCGCTGCCCAACGCCGGCGATGACGTCAACGACTACGAAACCGAATGCCAGCGATCATGCTACCGTACCCCCGGTCACCCTGACCAAGACCGATCTGGACCCGGCCGTGATACCCACGATCGGTGCACACAAAACCTTTCCGATCGACATCAATCTGCCCGAAGGCACGACCCAAGGCGTTCTTGTCACCGACAGTCTCAACACCGCCGGCATCAGCTACTTCCTGGAAAACAATGCCAGCTACGATATCACCTACACCTTCGAGGGCATTGCGACCATCAACGGTGCGGCGCCGGACGAGGCGGCCTTCAACGCCTTTCCGGCGGACGGCACCAGCGGCAGCGCCGTCTGGAATATCGGCACGGTGGTCACTCAGACCGAAAACGACCCGAGCCAAAGCGCTATCGCGCCCCTTATCCGTATCGAGTATTATGCTCGTGTCAACAATGACCTGGTCACCGACAGCGGCGACACGCTGCAAAATTCGGTGGTAGTGAACTACACCCACGGCGAGACCGGTGCGCAGGAAGACCCTGACAGATGACACCGCACGCGGTCACCGTGGTCGAATCCGTGCTCTCGGTGACCAAGACGATGAGCAACGTAACGTCGCCCGGAGACCCGGCCGCCGGTGGCGATCTGCTCGAATATCGTGGTCACTATTCTCAACAGCGGCACCGCCACTGCCATGGACGTCAATGTGGTGGATACCCTGCCGTCCGGGTTGCCGCTGTACACCAGTTTTACTCCCACGGCGACCATCGGTGGCTCGGCAGTAGCAGGTTTTGTTGCAACGCCGGACAATGCGCCTGTCGGCCCTCTGGTCTGGGGGCATGCCAACGGTGACGACAGCCTGGATATTCCCGTTGGTCAATCCCTGATTCTGACTTACCGTGTTGTGGTCCAGTCGCTGAGCGGTACGTTTCAGCAACAGTGTTTGGGTGGATTGGACCTCCCTTGACGGCGACAGCGGATACGAACGAACCGGTGAAGGTTGTCCCAGCTGGACCGCACCCAATGATTATTGTACGGGCCCGGCGGTAGCCACCACCCCCACGGTGGATGACACCAGCATTGCCAAGGCATTCACCAACGATACATACGATGTTCCGCCCCTCAGTACGGCAGTGGACGCCATTGCCCGTGTGGGTGACACCATCACCTATCGCCTGTCGTTGGATCTGCGCGGTGGACTGACAAGTAACGTCCAGGTCCAGGATGTGCTGCCTGCAGGTATGGCCTTTGTCGATGTGGTCAGCATCAATGGTGATACAACTGCGGACTACACCTCTCCTGTTAGCGGACCGGGCTCCAATTTCGCCTATGCGCCTATAACTGCCGCCAACCTGCCCACGGCCGGTCAAACCGGAACCCTGACCTGGTCAATCGGCGACGTGGTCAACGATCCCTTCGGTGACCCAACCACCGACACCCTCGAAATCAATTATCGCGCGCGCATCCTGCCTGATGCCGGCATTGCGCATGTCGCTTCTACCACCCTGACCAATACGGCGACACTCAGCTATACTGACGCGCCGGTCCTTACCGGCAATGCCGTTGCTACCTTGTACCAGCCGGTCATCGCTACTGTCACCAAAACAGAACGCAGCGGCCGCACCAGCCCGACGACGGTGGATGTGGTCAACGATACGATGCTGTTCCGGTTGGAGGCATGCAACAGCGGCTCGGCGCCTGCCTACAGCATTGAGATGACCGATCAACTCGCCGGCCAGTTCGATGAGAGCAGTATCGGCAATCATGGCGGTGTCTCAGTGGGCGGTGTCGCACTCAATGCGGGTAGCGACTATACCTATACTCCTCCGGCAGGGCGCGCCGGCAGCTTGCATTTTCTACTGAGCACCCCTGTGAACCCGGCGCAGTGCGTCACCATCGATTACGATATCGGTTTTTATACCGATTTCGGTCCTAACCAGACATGGAATAACAGCGTCACCGTCGATGCCTACTGGTCTTTGCCTGCCCAGTCCGGACAGCTATACGGGCCAGTGGGACCGGCGATCTTCGAAATGAGCAATACGACGATCATCGAACCCCCGGAAAAGACCATCGTTACGCCGGTCTCGGCTCTGGCGGCCATCGGTGATCGGATCGTATACCGGATTACCGTGCCTTCCGCACCGATCAACGCGGCCATGCACGACGTGCGCATTCTCGATGATTTGAGTGCCTCGGCGGCCGATTTGACCTTTATCAGTGTCACCAAAGCTACCGGCTCGCAACCGTGGACCCCGGTCAATACTGGCACCGCCACCAGCGTTGTCATTGAAGATACGACCATCGGCATCGACATCCCGGCCGGTGAACAGATCGCCATCGACATAACGGTGCTGGTTGCTGATAGCCCGACCAACGTCAGCGGGCTCGTGTTCAACAATACCACCTCATATACCTACAACCAAATCGACAATAATCCCGGTAGCCAGGCCGATGGCGACTCAGATACCTCGCCCGACATAACCATCATCGGACCCGATGCACTCACCCTGGAAAAAACCGGTCCGGCGAGTATGCAGGTGGGTACCCCCGCCGGCTTCACGCTGAATGTTCACAACCCGAGCACTGGCACTGCCTGGAATCCGATCATTACCGATCGGTTGCCCCATGGCGCAACGGGAGGAATGTGCGCGGCCGGGCCGAGTGATGTGACCGCGCAGATCATTTTGGCGGACGGGACGCCGGCGCCGCTCGTTGAGGGCACCGATTATTCAGTGAGCTTCAGCGGCCAACCCGACTGCGAATGGACCATCAGCCTTTTATCAGTTGCCGGCGGCCTGGCGACTGATCAGCGCCTGATCGTCGATTACGATCTCGAGCTGGACCTGACGACCGAGAACGGGACCGTGCTGACCAATGTCGCCGGGGTCACACAATGGTTCAGCGCCGACCCCGAAGCAGCGGGCGCTGCGCCGCGCACTTATGACCGTGTACTGACCGACGGTACGCCAGGCACCCTCGACCACGAGGATAACCACACTGTCACCGGCGAAGCGCCGATCCTGGCGTTTAGCAAGAGCGTGCAGAACGTGACAACCGGTCAGAATCCCGGCAGCAATGCCACCCCCGGCGATACATTGCGCTACACGATTCAGCTCAGCAACTCTGGGCCCGTGGGCCTGACCTCCTTTTCCATCATGGACGAGGTCGATCGCCTCAATGCCACACCGGCTTTCGCTTCCGGCAGCATCAATCTGATCAGCGCACCCGCGGGCGCCGACACTTCGGGCACCAGTGCGGTGGGCGGCACCCATGGCACAGGACTGGTGAGTGTCACCGATCTCGACATCGGCGCTCAGGGTGAGGCCAACGATACGGTCGTGGTCGTATTCGAAGTCGCACTCGCGGCGGCGATCACCAATGGAACCGTGGTGCTCAACCAGGCCGAACTCGTCTCCGCGAACCCCGATCGGCTCCAAAGCGATGATCCCAACCTGTCCGGTGACACAGATCCGACCGAGACGCTGATTGCTTCGGCGCCGGCTTTCGAGGTGCAGAAGATTTCCACCATCATGTCAGGGGACCCCAACGTCCTGATGGCCGGCGAAACGCTGCGTTACACCATCACCGTCAAAAACATCGGAACAGAGGATGCCGTAAATGCGCGCCTGCGGGACGATACCCCGGCCAATACCACTTATGTCGCCAACAGCACGACCCTCAACGGTGTTGCCGTGGCCGACCCGAGCCCCGGCATCAATCCGTTGCACGCCGGCATCCTGATTCATGCACCGGAAAACGCTACGGCCGGATACCTGCGCGCCGATACGGCGCCGGGGGCAGCCAATGTGGCCACGGTGACATTCGAGGTGGTGGTTGATCCGAGCGCCATGGACGGCCTGTACATCGAAAACCAGGGTTTCTTGAGCGCCAGTGGCGCGGGAAGTGGCCCGCAGCCCGAACAGCCGTCGGATGACCCGGCCACTCCGATTCCCGACGATCCGACCCGTAACGTGGTCGGCAACCTGCCGCTTGTATACGCCCACAAGACCGTGCAGATCCACGAAGACTTCGGCTCACCCGGGATCGTCGATCCGGGTGACGTGCTGCGCTACACCATCGTCATCAGCAACTATGGCGCCATCCCAGCGTCGGGAGTGACGCTCACTGACACCGTGCCCGCCAACACCAGTTATGTCGCCGACTCCATGCGTCTTAACAGTTTGTCAGTGGGACCCGATGGCGGTGTATCGCCGCTGATTGCCGGCCTGACCGTTCATTCATCCGACAATCCGGGTGGCGGAATCATCTCAGCCGGCAATAGCGCTACGGTCACTTTTGAGGCCAGAGTCAATGCCGGCGTACCCACGGGTACCCTTATCAGCAACCAGGGCCGGGTGACTTCCAACGAATTGTCGCCGGAACCGACCGATGCGGACGGACTGCCGTCCAACGGCATACCAGCCGACCATCATCGTCGTGGGCGACGCGCAGCTGCTCTCAGTCACTAAGGAAGTGGCCATCGCCGGTGGCGGCGCTGCTACAGCCGGCGGCGAGTTGGCGTATACGGTGCGGGTGACCAACGTCGGTCCCTTGCCCGCCACGCGCGTGATCGTGAGCGACGATCTCAGTCCTCCGCTGGGCAACCAGGTGGCCTACATCGCCGGATCGGGCACGCTGAATGGCTCGGCGGCGGGGGTGACCTTCGCAGGCTCGACCCTCACGGCGGACTACGCCGCCCAGTACGGAGATTTACAACCCGGCAACAGTGCCGTCATGCGTTTCCGCGTGCAGATCGACCCCGCGCTTGCCATCGGGACAACCATCACCAATACCGGTGTTGTTCGCTGGAACGATCCGGCACAGACCGCCTCTGCCAGCGTATCGCTTGACGTGGGTGGCACGCCGGGCAGCGGCATCTTCAATGGCAACGTCTGGCACGACGCCAACCTGGACAGGGTCTGCGATACCAGCACCGAGGCATTGTTGGGGGGGTGGTCTGTGGCGCTTTATCGTGACGGCCAGCTGGTCACCACGGTGTTGACCGATGCCAGCGGTGCATATCGAATCAGCGGTCTGGTGCCCAACGCGGGTTCAGCGGAACTATATGAGCTGCGCTTCCTTGCGGCCGGCGCAGGTCCGAACACGGCCTCGTTGGGTATGGCCGACTCGCCCTTCACCAATGGTCCGCAGCGGATCAGCGCCATTAACGTAGCATCGGGCGGCTATCTGCAGAATCTGAATATGCCGCTCTGGCCCAACGGTGCCGCGTACAACTCGGTTGCGCGGGTACCGGTGGCCGGTGTTCGCCTCACACTGCTGAACGCGGCCACCGGCAGCGCTCTGCCAAGCCAGTGCTTCGACGATCCGATTCAGCAGAATCAGGTCACAGCTCAGGACGGCTTCTACAAGTTCGACCTGAACTTCAGCGATGGTTCCTGTCCGGCAGGCGGCGCCTATCTCATCGAGGTAACTCCACCGAGCACTGGTTACGTGAGCGCGCCGTCCGAGATCATCCCACCCGCCAGTGACACGGCCAGCGCGGCATTTTCCGTTCCAACGTGCCCCGGCAGCGCCAATGATGCGGTGCCGGCTACAGCCGATTTCTGCGAGGTGACGACGTACCCTGCGATACCGCCGTTGTCGGTCCTGCCGGGTGCGGCCGGTACCACTTATCATCTTCACCTGGTGCTGAACAACGGGAACCTGCCGGGTCACAGCCAGGTGTTCAACAATCCCATTCCAATCGATCCGGAACTGGGCGGAGCCGTGGCCATAACCAAGACCTCGTCCGCGGTCAACGTGGTTCGGGGGGAGTTGGTGCCTTACACGATCACCGTGTCGAATGTGTTCGGCGCGCCGCTTTACGACATCCGCATCGTCGACCGCTTTCCGGCCGGCTTCAAATACGTGGCCGGTTCAGCCCGCCTGGACGGCCAACCGGTCGAACCGCTCATCAACGGCCTGGAAGTGTTCTGGGATGATCTCGACCTGCAAGTCAACCAGATAAAAACCTTCAAATTCTTGCTGGTGGTGGGATCCGGCGTCGCCGAAGGCGAGTACGTCAACCGGGCACAGGTGATCAATACCGCCACAGGCGGGGCTGTCTCGGGGGAAGCGACGGCCACCGTGCGTGTCGTGCCCGATCCGGATTTCGATTGCACTGATTTCATCGGCAAGGTGTTCGACGACCGCAATCTGAACGGTCGGCAGGACACGGGCGAAGAAGGCTTGGCCGGCGTTCGCGTTGTGACGGTGCGGGGGTTGATTGCCACCACAGACGAACATGGGCGCTTTCACATCACGTGTGCGGCTGTGCCCAATGAGGATCGCGGCAGCAACGTCATCCTGAAGCTGGACGAGCGCAGCCTGCCGACCGGCTATCGCCTGACCACCGAAAATCCGCGTGTACAACGGGCCACCCGCGGCAAGATGATTCGCTTCAATTTTGGCGCGACCATCCACCGCGTGGTCCGTATCGATATTGCCGGCGGCGTGTTCGAGCCCAATACCAGCGAACTGCGTCTGCAGTGGAAGCCCCGGCTCGACCAGTTGCTTGCAGAGCTGAAGAAGGCGCCCTCCCTGCTGCGCTTGTCATACCTCGCTGATGTCGAACCGAAAGGCCTGGTTAATCAGCGTCTGGGTACATTGAAAAAGGAAATCACCAAACAGTGGGAACGGTCGGAAGGTGGCTATCGACTGACTGTTGAAACCGAAATTTTTTGGAGACGCGGTGCTCCGCTGACGAGCCGTCGATAACGAAATGATGGAAACCATGACCCTTACCCCAATCATGCTGATGCGATTCATTATGAAACGCGGTATCGCCATTTTGTGTTTGTGTGCGATCACCACGTCCGTCGCACAGGCTGATTTTTCCGCCGAAACCGGAGTAAGGGAGACCGCCTCGCGCGCAGCCACATCCGAAATTCATCTGCCGACCGACCAGTCCTTCACGCCTTGGATTCATGACCCGGCCATATTCGAGGAGGAAGAGGGCGATCGCACGGAGATCGGCGAGACCATCGAACAAGATGCCAAAACGATAAAGGTCGACAACCTGGTTCCGCCCGTCCATTTCGATCTGGGCGAAGCGGAGATTCCCGAGGACTACCTTGTGCGTCTTCGCGAGGTTCTCGATAGCATGCGCGATCGCCTCAACGTGCGACTCCACTTTATTGGTCATACCGACAACCTGCCGCTCCGCGAAACCTTGCTAAAACGATACGGCGACAACGTCGGCTTGTCACGCGAGCGGGCTGGCACCACCGCCGAATATTGCCAACGCGCCCTGAGCCTTCCGCCCGAAGCCATTTCCTACGAAGGGCGCGGCGACAGCCAGCCTGTTGCCGACAACGCGACCGAGGAAGGACGGCAGCTCAACCGGCGAGTGGAAGTGCAGGTTTGGTACGATGAGATCGTTGAAAAGCTTGTCGAGACGGAAGTGATCGTACCCCGTGAAGTGAGCCGCATCAAGGTCTGCCGGACCGAGACGGTTTGTAAATTACGCTACAAGGAAGGGCATTCCCACAGGGCGCGCGTAAAGAATTTGATTACCCCGCTTCATTATGACGAAGGTATGGCGAATGTCCCCGAATCGTTTCTGCGGCAGGTCAGACATGCCTTGAACAACCTTCGCGGCAAACAGAACCTGGTCGTCAAGTTCATCGCTTACACCGATAACATTCCGCTGAAAGGAAGGGACGAGCGCATCTACGGCGATCACAGCGGACTTTCCAAAGCGGTTGCCCGTCGCGTTTCACTGGCCGTTCAGGAAGACATGCAATTGCCCAACGCCGCCATAGAAAGTGAGGGCAGAGGTGCGTCACATCCGGTGGCCTCCAATGATACGCAGCAGGGCCGGACGCTGAATCGGCGTGTGGAGGTGGAATTATGGCATGACGACCCCCTGCAGGATCTGCCCGATGAACCCCAAATATGCCCGGACGCTGCGGGTGCCGAGACTGTCGTGCGGGTTTACAATGCATCGTCGGGACCCATCGATCCGATCCTGTTCGCGAACGGTCAACCGCTTGTGCCAGCCGGCTACACCGAGCATTTACAGCGCGTCATGGCAGAGATCAGCGACAAGACCCATGTCCGGCTGCGATTTATCGGCTATACCGATAATAAACGTCTGGATCGGCGCACGGCCGCGGTTTACGGAGATGACATCGGTCTGTCCATTGCGCGCGCACGGCGAGCCATGCAGGCTGTCAGCGAGCAGATGGGGTTGACAGAAGGGCAGGCTGAATTCGACGGGCGTGGCTATGTCCAATCCGATGACGTGGTGAACGCTGGTTTCATCGAATCCGATACGGCGCGCGTCCGGGTGCAAGTGGTCTATGATGAGCCGGTTTTGCTCGATGACTACGAGGGGGTCGAGATCACACCCATGACCCGCGAGGTGACCCCGGCTGATCCTTTTGGGCTGAATCTCATGCGCATCACGGTCGACGGAAAGCCGCTCGACGATCCGGGCAAATGCAGTTCGGATGTGCAGCGCTGTACCGACGTGGCGCTTGAAAATGCTCAAATCCAATTCAAATACGACAGCCTTAAACCGGAACCGCGACTGAACGTGACCGCCTGGCCGCGTACGATCCGTTATCAGGACCAGGAGGATACGGCGTTTGCAGAAAACCTGGTGCGTTTCCGCCTGTATGCCAACTACCGCAGTTTCATCGAGCGGGCGGAGGTCAGAATTTTTGAAGAGGAGCAGTCCGTCCGCGATGCGCCTATCGCCGTGATTGCCATGGACGCTGACGGTATGGCCCAATGGCAGGCTGATTTCGCGTCCTTTTCTGCGCCGGTGGATAAAATGAAATATTTGGTGCGGGTGTACGACAAGCAGGGATTGTTTGACGAGACAAAGCCCCAACCCCTTTGGGTGGTCGATCAGATCGATCCCTCGGTTGCCGAAGCGAACCCCAGCGAGGAACTGCTGGTCGGTTATGGCGAGAGTCGGATCGCCAGCCGCAATATCCCGATCAAGGGCGGTACAGTGCAGGTTCACGGTAACGCCATTCCGCAAGGACACCGTGTCTGGATGGCGGGTTATGTCGTACCCGTGGACAACACCGGCAGTTTCGTCGCTGAAGAAATACTGCCGGGCGGAATGCATACCGTCGAGGTGGGCGTGCTGGACGAGTTCGGCAATGGCGAGCTCTTCCTGCGTGATCTGGAACTGAAAAAAAGCGACTGGTTTACCGTAGGAATCGCCGACCTGACCGTTTCCGGTAACAAAACCGATGGGCCGGCTGAATTGCTCGCCCCGGATAATCCCGAATACAGCGATAACATGAGCTTCGAGGGTCGCCTGGCGTTCTACACCAACGGCAAATTCAAGAACGACTGGTCACTGACCGCGAGCGCCGATACGCGCGAAGGACCTCTGGACGAGATTTTTACCAATTTCATGGACAAGTCCCCCGAGGCCTTGTTCAGACGACTGGATACGGATTTTTACTACCCGACATTCGGCGATGACAGCACCGTCGTTCAAGATGCGCCGACCAAGGGCAAATTTTACATCAAAATGGAAAAAGACGAAACCTACGGGCTCTGGGGTAACTTCATGATCGGATACAACGATAATGATCTGGTGCGGGTGGACCGTGGTCTTTACGGCGCCAATTTGCACTACCAGCCCCTTGGCACCACTGGTTTCGGCGAGCCGCGTCTCCTTTTGGACGGATTCGCAGCGGACCCGGGCACCGTGGCCGGGCGGGATGAGTTTCTCGGAACGGGCGGTTCGCTCTATTTCCTCAGACGGCAGGACGTTCTCATGGGCTCCGAACAGGTACGCATTGAAGTCCGCGACAAGGATTCCGGGATTGTTGTGGAGGTCAAGAACCTGACACCGGTCCTCGATTACGACATCGACTATCTGCAGGGACGAATCCTGCTGGCCCAACCCCTGTCAGCAACGGCAGACGACCGTCTGCTGGTGCGCAGTGACTCGATCAGTGGGAATCCGGCCTTTTTGGTGGTTCGTTACGAATTCACCCCGGGGTTCGAAGATCCGGACACGCTGGCGATCGGCGGCAGGGTTCATTACTGGCTCAATGACTACATCAAGGTCGGCGTGACGGCCAGCCGAGATGAAGAAGCGGACATCGAAAACAGGTTGGGCGGAGCGGATGTGACCCTGCGCAAGTCTGCGGAGTCGTGGATCAGGCTGGAAGCTGGCAACAGCAAAGGGCCGGGAGTACTTTCGACGACCTCTGTTGACGGCGGTTTCGACTTCAGGCCCACAGATTCCTTCGGCGGTGTTGAGGCCGACGCCTCAGCCTATCGGGTCGATGCCAGTGTCGGCGTTAAGGACTTCTTCGACAATGGTCGCGGCCGGGTCACCCTATACATGCAGGATCTGGGGGCGGGGTATTCGGCACCGGGTCTGGCCACGGCACGGGATCTGAACCAATACGGCGGAACGGCGGCGTTGCCTTTCACTGATCGTTTGGGAGCGCGTTTAAAGGCTGACATACAAAAACAGAGTGAGGGCCTCGACACGGAGACCGGCGAACTGGATCTCGATTACCGCTTGGGTGATCATTGGACCTTGAGTTCCGGGGTGCGTCATGACAGCCGCCAGGACAACTCGCCGGTCGTGCCAGCAACCCAGGAAGAGGGCGACCGTACGGATGCGGTAGCCCAGTTGCTGTACGATTCGCGTTCACGCTGGACGACCTATGGTTTCGCGCAAGGGACGATTAGGACGAGTGGCAATCGCGAGGACAACGACCGCATCGGTGCTGGTGGCAGTTGGCGTTTGACCGACCGTTTCAACGTTGACGGAGAGGTTTCCGGCGGAGATCTTGGTACCGGTGGCCGGATCGGGACCGAGTACCTGTATTCCGATCGGACCACGCTTTACAACAATTATACCCTCGAGAACGAACGAACCGACAATGGTCTGCGAGCCAGGAAGGGTAACATGGCTTCCGGTTTCCGCACCCGTTATTCAGACAGCGCCAGCGTTTTTCTTGAGGAGCGATACGTCCATGGCGATGTACCCACCGGGCTGACGCATGCCACCGGCATTGACCTCGCGCCGACGGACCGCCTTAATTTAGGCGCAAATCTTGATTTCGGTACGCTCACGGATCGACAGACCGCGCAGAAGCTGGAGAGATTCGCACTGGGGGTGAGTGCCGGTTACGGGTTTGACAATTTGAAGATCGCCAGCGCCCTGGAATATTTGATTGAAAATACCGAACAGCTCGACGCCAGTTTCTCCAAACGTACCACCTGGTTGTTTAAAAACAGCTTAAAGTACCAACTCTCAGAGGACTGGCGAATCATCGGAAAATTCAATTATGCCGTGAGTGAGAGTTCGTTGGGAGAGTTCTTTGACGGCGATTACACCGAAGCAGTCCTGGGCTACGCGTATCGCCCCGTTCAAAATGACCGTCTCAACGCCCTGTTCAAGTACACGTATTTCTACAATCTGCCGACGGCCGATCAGGTGGCCGGCACTGCTACGGGCGTCATCCAGCGCAGTCACATCGGATCGGTGGATGTCATATATGACCTGACGCCTCGCTGGACCGTGGGTGGCAAGTACGCGTACCGTCATGGCCAGGTGGCCCAGGATCGGGAAAATCCGGAGTTCTTCGACAGTCGTGCCCACCTGTATGTGGCGCGTGCGGACTGGCACTTCCTCCATCGCTGGGACGTGCTTTTCGAGTTGCGCTTACTCGACTTGCCGGATGCACAAGACAGCCGCAGCGGGGCGCTGGTGGGACTATACCGCCACCTTGGCAATCACATGAAGGTGGGGGTCGGCTATAATTTCAGTGATTTTTCGGATGACCTGACCCAACTGGATTACCGACACCAGGGGCTGTTCATCAATGTGATCGGGAAGATGTAGAAACTGAATTCGGATGTTTTACTCCAGATAGTGAAAACCGCGCTCAAACGCGGATGACATTTAATGACGAACCAAGGTGAGGAGGCCAACATGCGCTGCTGGCTTAAAGCAATTTTTTTGGGGATTTCAATGTTTGGGTTGAGCCTTGCGGCCTATGGCCAGGAAGTCTCCAGGGAACAAATCAAAGGCCTTGATGAACAGGTCCAGGAAATCAAAAGTGATGTTCTGCGCATTGCCGCGGAACTGCATCAGCTTGAAGAGAAGTTGCTGTATCCGTCCAACACGCAGGTCGCCGTTTTCGTATCCCTGGCGAACGACACCACTTTCCGGCTCGACTCGGTCGAGATCCAGTTGAGCGGCAAGCCGGTCGCGCATCACATTTACACTTTCAAGGAACTTGAAGCTCTGCAGAAAGGCGGGGTGCAGCGCATCTACACCGGCAATATCCGAACCGGTGCTCATGATCTGCAAGTGATCATCACCGGAAAATCCGCGGGAGGCGCCGATATCCAAAAAACGGATCGCTTCATGGTCAAAAAGGATGTGGGCCCCAAAATCGTGGAACTATCCCTGGCAACCAATAGCATTGCGCTTAAGGAGTAACGCGTTCATGTCCAGGCGGATCGTTATACTGACAAGTTTGATGTTCTTCATTGCCTCTTCGGCAGCGGCCGATCGTTCCGCCCCTGAAGAGCTGAAGGATCTCTATTTTGGAGAGGCCTTGTACTGTGCCTATCAGGGGGATTGGTTCGATTCGATTGCCAGGCTCGACATCGAGTTGGCGCAGCACCACGGGCTCGATGAACCTCAGCGCGACACCCTTTACTACCATATCAACCAGGCCGAGTTTGCCGTGGGTGATTTTGAACTGGCCTACCGGATGCACCATCGTGCGGGGCGAGCTATCAAGCGGGTTATCGAGGGCAACGTTGAGGAGCCGGTGCGCAACGAGGCCATCTACCGTTTGGCCCGGATTTATTTCCAGAAAGATCAACCGGTCAATGCCCTGCATGCCGTGGAACGTATCCGCGGCGACGTTCCTGAAAGGATTCGGTACGACTTGGCTTTCCTGCGCGCTCATATCCTCATGGCCAATGGCCGTTTTGTCGAGGCCGCAGAAATTTTGCAACGGCTCCAGGGGGTCAAAAGCCTTGAAGGATTCAGTACGTATAACCTTGGTATTGCACTGATGAAGGACGGCAAAGTGCAGGAGGGGCGCCAGTGTCTCGACCGTGCGGGTCAAATCAGCAGCAAAGACCCCGCCACGATGGCGATAAAGGACAAATCGAACCTGGTCTTCGGCACCAAACTGCTGGAGGAACACCATTTTGAAAGCGCCAAGCAGGTCCTCGACCGGGTGCGTTTGGCCGGTCCCTTCTCCAACCGGGCCCTGTTGGGGGCGGGTTGGACCGATGCCTTTGAGGAACGATTCGACAGGGCGCTGGTTCCCTGGAGCATCCTGGTTGATAGAGAGGTCACAGACGCTGCGGTGCAGGAAGCCATGCTCGCCGTTCCCTATGCATACGGCAAACTGAACGTGCACAGTAAAGCGGCGGTGCTTTACGGCAGTGCGCTGGAGAGATTCGGGACCGAGATCGACAAACTCGGCGAATCCATCAAGAGTATCCGCGAGGGACACTTTTTAAAAGCCCTGGTGCGGGAAGAACTGAAGCAGGATGCCAACTGGGTCATAAAGCTGCGCCGGCTGCCGCAAACCCCCGAGACTTATTACCTTCTCGAATTGATGGCTTCCCACGATTTCCAGGAATCCCTTAAAAACTACCTCGATCTGGAGCAATTGCGCCAAAAGTTGCAAGCCTGGGAGGGGATCTGGATGCTTTCGAAGAAATTATTGAACGGCGCCGAGCCTATTACCATCCGCTGCTGCCTGCCATCGACCGGGAATTTCGACTGCTTGACTCGCAAATGCGCCTGCGCTTGGAGCAGCGGGACCGGATCGAAAAACGCTTGAAAGTCATGTTGGTGGTTCCGAACCCCGACTATTTGGCGACTTCCAAGGAGCGGATCATCAGTGAGAATATTAATCGTCTGGAAAGCAACCTGACGGCCGGTGGAGCGGTCATGTCCACTGCGATCGCCGCCCGTATCGACCGTTTGCGCGGGATTCTGAAGTGGAACATTTACACGGACTACGACCGACGATTCACTGAAGCGCACAAGCATCTGCAGGACCTGAATAGCGAGATCGAGCTGCTGAAAAAACAGTATACCGCATTCGTACGCACCCGCCAGGCCGCTACGCAAAGCTACCAGGGTTACGGCGATACGATACGCCGCCAGCGAATTCTGATCCGGGAGGCGCATGAAAAGGTAGGGCAACTGATGGCACGTCAGGGCCATATGCTGGAACTCATGGCCGTAAATGAACTCAGCAAGCGTCGTGATCGTCTCGCCGAGTTCCAAATCAAGGCACGCTTTGCCATGGCCGACAGCTACGACCGTGCCACCAGAGCCCAGACCCAGGAGAGGGTGGAACGATGAACTGGATCCGACTTTCACTGTTGGCGCTACCGCTTATTTTATCGGCTTGTCAATCGATCGGCGACAAGAACACGATTGCCGGTTTGCGTCATGTGCGGATTGAGATCAAGGAAGAGAAGATCGAAGGCGGTTTGGACAAAGCCATGCTTGGCTATCAACGCTTCTTGGAAGAAACGCCGCAGTCGGACTTAACACCCGAGGCCATTCGTCGCCTGGCCGATCTGAAGATCGAGAAGGAATACGGTACGCTCACCGAGGATGCCGAACCAGCGGATCAGGAGTCAACAGCGGTGCTGCCCGTTCCGGAAAACGAAAAGACGCTCTTTACTCACTCGCCTGCCCGTTACCAGATCTCTTCAAAAAAGGGAGAATCCGTTCCGGCGCCGATGCCGTCTCTGGAGTCCGAGACGGATTTTGAAAGACGCGCGACCCGGCCGCAACACGTACCTGCTGCGCCAGCGATGGCGGTTGGACATGCCGAAAAGGTGGATGATCTTGAAAGGGCAAGCGCCCGCGAGGCCATTGCGCTTTACGCAAAACTGCTCGATGACTACCCCCTTTATGAACGCAACGACCAAGTTCTGTACCAAATGTCCCGCGCTTACGAGGAATTGGGGCAACCTCAGGAGGCCATGGCGGTTATGGACCGGATGGTCCGCGAATTCCCTCGCTCCCGCTATATCGATGAAGTTCAGTTCCGGCGCGCTGAGCGCTTCTTTGCCTACAAACATTATCTGGATGCCGAAGACGCCTACAAAAGCGTTGTGGATACCGGCATCGGTTCGTCCTTCTATGAGCTCGCCCTGTATAAACTGGGTTGGACGTTCTACAAGCAAGAGCTCTATGAAGACGGCCTGCATAAATTTGTTGCGCTGCTGGATCACAAGGTATCCGTTGGATACGATTTCGAGCAGACCGAAGACGAGGCTGAACACAAACGGATGCAAGACACCTTCCGTGTTATCAGCCTGAGTTTTTCCAACCTCGGAGGATCCGATACCGTGGTGGAATACTTCTCCCGTCACGGCACGCGCAGTTACGAGGACAGCGTCTACAGCAACCTGGCCGAATTTTACTTCGACAAGCGTCGTTATGCCGACGCCAGCGCTACATATAACGCCTTCGTGAGCCGCAACCCGTTCCACAAGGTGGCGCCGAACTTCCATATGCGGGTCATCGAAATTCATACCGCTGGTGGCTTCCCCAGTTTGGTCCTCGACGCCAAAAAGGCTTTTGCCACCACCTACGGGTTGAAGGCCGAATACTGGACGTATCACGAACCCAGTGAGCGTTCGGACGTTTTGGGTCATTTAAAGACCAACCTGACCGATCTGGCGAATCATTACCATGCCAGCTATCAGAACCCGAAAATGGCCGCAGAAAAACCGTCCAATTTCGAGGAGGCATTGCATTGGTATCGAGAGTATCTGACCTCATTCCCCATGGATACCGAATCGCCGACCATCAACTACCAGTTGGCGGACCTGCTGCTCGAAAACAAGTCGTTTAGCGCAGCGGCCGTGGAATACGAGAAGACTGCCTACGACTACCCATCCCACGACAAATCCTCCCACGCCGGCTATGCGGCGGTTTGCGCTTATCGGGAAGATTTGGGTGCCGCAGCACCGGAGGGCAAAGATCAGATCAAGCGGGAGGTTGTGCGCAGTTCGCTCAAGTTCGCCGATACCTTTCCGAAACACGAAAAGGCCGCCATCGTCCTCGGGGCGGCAGCGGACGATCTATACGGAATGGATGAATATGAGCAGGCACTGGCTGCCGCGAACACACTCCTCGAGGTATTCCCAGACACCGATGTTGATGTCATCCGATCGGCCCGGCTGGTCATCGCCCATTCGTCCTATGAGCTTCAGCAATACAGCGAAGCCGAGACGGCTTATCTGGAAGTTCTGGCTTTGCTGCCAACAGGCGACAAGACACGCGATGCCCTGGTCGATAACCTGGCGGCATCGATTTACAAGCAGGGCGAACTGGCCAAAGCCGCCGAGGATCATCGGGTTGCGGCGGACCATTTCCTGCGGGTGGGTCGGATGGCGCCAACCTCTTCTATCCGGCCAACCGCCGAATACGATGCTGCCGCGGCCTTGATTCAGCTTGAGGACTGGGAATCTGCGACCAACGTGCTCCTCGGATTCCGAACGACTTTCCCCGGGCACGAGTTACAGCCCGAGGTGACCAAGAAGATCGCCTATGTCTACCGTGAAAACGGCCAACTCTCCCTGGCAGCCAGCGAATACGAGCGTATCGAAACGGAATCCAATGACGACGAAATCAGGCGCGAAGCCCTTCTGGTGGCGGCAGAATTGCACGAAAAGGATGGCAATAGCCTCGGCACGCTTGAGGTCTACCGGCGTTATGTCGGCTATTTCCCTCAACCGGTGGAGCTCAACCTGGAGACGCGCAACAAAATCGCCGAGATTCTGAAGGCGCAGAACGATCGGATATCCTACCTGAAAGAGCTCGAGGCGATCGTTGCAATCGACGCATCTGCTGGTGCCGCCCGGACACCCCGAACGCGCTATATAGCCGCAAAGGCCGCCTTGGTTCTGGCCGAATCGCATTATGAGCAGTTCGTGGCTGTCAGGCTGGTAAAACCTTTCGAGGTTAATCTGCGCAAGAAGCGCGATCTGATGAAGGCGATAACGAAAGAATTCAACAAACTCATCGATTATGAAATCGGAGAGATCACGGCTGCTTCGACATTCTATCTGGCCGAGATCTACGCCCACTTTAGCAAAACGTTGATGACCTCGGAGCGCCCTGAAGGACTGAGCCCCTTGGAACTGGAAGAATATGAAATGGCCATCGAAGAGCAGGCCTATCCGTTCGAAGAGAAGGCCATCGCCGTCCACGAGAGCAATCTCGAGCTGATCTCCCGGGGTGTCTACAATGAGTGGGTCGACAAGAGTCTGAAGAAATTGGCCGTATTAATGCCGGCCCGCTATGCCAAGCTGGAAGAAACCTGCGGCATCATTCGATCACTGGAAACTTTCGTTTATGAAATCGACAAGCCAGCAGTGGCAGCTACGCCAGCGTCCGAACCCGGTATCAATGTTGACGAAGATGAATCATCTGCCACCGAACAGACCGAAGTCCCCGAGACCGCTTCAGGTGATGAACCTGCGACGCCGGAAGAGATCCAAGAACCCGGATCTACCGCGGCAGAACGGACCGTACGCCAAAGTGATGATGCGGGCGACCGGATGGACGCCGCGTTGCGATGAGAATGGATTGCGAGAAGGGAGACCCCGTGATGAGCGGCATGCATAATAAAAAGATACCCAGGCGAATTACACGTATCTGCGCCGGATTAATTTTTCTGGTAATGGTGCTGCCGGTTCTTACCGGTTGTGCCACCGGTGGAAAGGTTTCGCCGGCCGCTGTTGAGCAGAAGCCCTCAGAAGTTAAAGGAGCCTCTGTGACGCGGCTTGAAGATGGCCGGGAAGGGTTTCTTTTATCGGAGGTTCCTCAAATGGATGAGGCATCGCGCAGGGACTTCGAGCGTGCAGTGGCTCTGCTGAATAAGCAGGACTACAGCAAGGCCATCGATATTCTGGCAAAGATCATCGAACAGTCTCCCGGCGTCACGGCGCCCTATATCAACATTGCGATTGCCTACCAGCATATTGGCAAACCAGAACAGGCCGAGGAGCATCTAAAAACTGCGATAGAAATGGTTCCCGGACACCCAGCGGCCTGTAATGAGTATGGTTTGTGGTTTCGCAAAAGGGGACGATTTGACGAGGCTCGGGCGATGTATGAGAAGGCCCTCGAGGGCTTTCCGGATTATTATCCGGTGCACAGAAACTTGGGGATTCTCTGCGATCTGTATTTGAATGACCTGAGTTGTGCCATCGAACATTACCAGATTTACAGCCAGGCCATGCCTGAAGATCGACAAGTCGAAATATGGATTACAGATTTGCGCGCCCGGCTTGGTCGCGAATAGATATCAAGGGCTCAATGCCTTATCGGAGCGGGTCCAGGTATCCGGGTCCTTGCTCCAGGATGGTTACTCAAGGCTTGGACCTAAGGAGGGACGATGAATCGCAAATTAGCTCTGTTGGTGTGCGTTATCCTGTTCCCGGCCGTCATGGCCCTCGCTCAGGATGTGGCCAAAGACAAGGAATCAGAAGCCAAGGAGCTGTCCGGTATATCCATTGTTGGCAACGATGAAGCCCCGAAGTCTCTATATATCGTTCCATGGAAAAGCTCGGAAATCGGGGTGGAGACCAGCTTGAACATGTTGTTGAACGACGGCGATGTGCCGGTGGATCGGGATGTTTTCATGCGGCAGCTTGAATTTTTTCAAATCAGCACCGCGAAATAGCGTCCATCCAGAAGAAATAGGGAAACCGCGCCTCCGACCCTCATTCGAACTTTCTACGTGACGGCGAGGGGAGCAAATGGATGGCGCCAGAGTAACTTCGTTATTTTGTATAGGAGGAAAGTCATGGGATTCTATTCAATTGTGGAATTTTTCCAGAAAGGTGGGATGTTCATGTATCCCATTCTGTTCGTATTTGCCGTTGGCGCCGCCATCTCAGTGGAGCGTTGGTTCCAGTTGAACCGTGTTCGCAGCGCAAACAGCAAAATATGGGATGTCTTGCTACCGGTGCTGGTCAAGGGAGAGTTCGAAAAAGCCCGGAAAATGGTCAACAAGGATAAATCCAGCATGGCGCAAATGTTGGGTATGGGACTGGCGCGTCAGGGTGCAGTCCGGCGTCGTGAAGACATCGAAATCGCTATGGAAGAGAGCATGATGGAGATCATCCCCCAGTTGGAAAAGCGCACGCCCTATGTGGCGCTGCTTTCGAACATCGCCACCCTGCTGGGACTGCTGGGCACCATCATGGGGTTGATCCAGGCCTTTACCGCGGTGGCCAATGCGAACCCGGCCGAGAAGGCCGATCTGCTGTCGGCCAGTATCTCGGTGGCCATGAACACCACGGCCTTTGGTCTGATGTCCGCGATTCCGCTTTTACTCTTGCATGCCAAGCTGACGTCTACCACAGGGCATATCGTTGACAGCCTGGAGATGGCATCGGTCAAGGCGCTGAACAGCATCTCCAATTTCGCCAAGCGTCAATTCGAGGCAAATTGATCATGACCAGACGACATCATAATAAAAGACTAATGCGAGCAGCACCTGAACTGGATGTCACTTCCTTCATGAACTTGATGGTCGTGCTCATACCGTTTCTGCTCATCAGTGCTGTCTTTTCACGCGTGGCGATCATGGAACTGAGCGTTCCGACCAGTGCTGGGGGAGCGGCTTCTAACACGCCGAATTTTGCTATCGAGGTGATTGTGCGTCAGGCAGGATTTGAGATCGCCAACGGGTCTTCGGTGGAGGCTGCCATTCCGAAAAAAGACGATCTGTACGATATGGAAATGCTCTCTAAAATGCTCATGCGCCTGAAGACCCAGTACCCGGAAAAGGAAGACGCGACAATCCTGATGGAACCGGACATAGAGTACGATTTTCTCATTCAGGTCATGGATGCGGTGCGAAGCGCGAAATTACAGGTGGAAGGCAGTGAAGAGGTTCAGAAACTCATACTTTTCCCCGAAATATCCATAGGAGATGCGCCATGAGAAGTAGCCGACGTATGCGACGGATGGGGCGTAACAGGAACAAGGCCGCCGGTCTGCTCCTGACATCGCTGATGGATATCTTTACTATTCTGGTTTTCTTTCTGCTTTTTCACTCATCCGGCAGTGACGTTCAGGAACCGCCCAAGGATATCCATCTGCCCGAATCCATCGTCGAAAGCAAACCAAGGGAAACCGTGGAGATCACGGTCAGCCCCGAATTGGTCATTGTTCAGGGCAAGGCTGTGATCAGTACCCCCGAGCTATTAGGCGTCGAGTTGGAGACGGTTGCAGAAATAACGGAGCGGCTCGAGCAGCTCGAACGCAACATTATCGGGATAAGCACCCAAACGGTCGTTGAAAGCAAGGAGGTCACTATCCTTGCGGATAAAACGATTCCGTTCAGAGCGCTTAAAAAAATAATGTCAACCTGCACGGGTTCTGGCTACGGCAGGATTTCTCTGGCCGTCACCCAGAAGCCCGACCAAAGTTAGTGGGAATGCCGTGAATACATTCTTATTGGAACAGGAATTGGCGCCACTGAACGCGCAGATCGAGCAAATTCGGAAAAAACGTGAGACGCTCGAAGATGATCTGCGTGTTGTAGAGGCAGAGCTCGAAAAGTTCTCTGCTGCCAGACAGCGATTCGATGCCTTGCAGGACGTCTGCACGGCCTTTGACAAGCTGAATGAGCTGAAGGCGGGGCAACTTTTTTGGAAAGGGATCCCTGGAATAGAGGATACCGCCGGACACCTGGAACGGGCTCGAGATCGTGTTGCTCGTTTCCAGGAGAAGATCAGCGGGATTACTGAAAAACAGACATCTCTTCAGGCCGAGGTGGATGAACGATGTGCGCAACTGGAATACCTTTATGAAGAGGTCCATGATGCGCACGAACGTGAAGAACGGCGCAAAGAAGAGTTCGTCATAGAGCGAGAGATATCGGCCGTTCCTTACAGGGCGTTGATCATGCCATGGACCAAGGATGCCGAAAGCGAAAGGCACTTCCGCCGCGCAGTGCTCGTTGCAATGCTTTTCTGTTTTGTCTTTGGTTCTATCATTCCCCTGGTAAGGGTGCCGATAATGGAACGTTCTGACGCCGTGGTCGAGATTCCGGAACGACTGGCCAAGCTGGTCAAGAAGGAACCGCCCAAGCCGGTGCCGCAACCTAAGCCGGAGCCGAAACCGGTCCAGGAAGAACCCCAAAAGCTTCAGCCAGAGAAACAAAAAACGAAGAAATCCCCAAAAGCGGCGCCGGCTCCTGAACCTGTGAAAGTGGCCGCTGGCGGTAGCAAAAAAGCAGCCGCACGGAAAAAAGCGGAACGTGTCGGTGTCTTGGCATTCAAGAAAGCTTTTGCTGATCTCATGGATGAAACACCGATTGCGAAACTCGGAACCGAAGCGCGCCTGAGCAAAGAAACGCCTCGGGTGGCGGGTCAGGCCGTGGCTCAACGATCGCTGGTCGCCATGCAGGCCAAAGGCGGCTCCAGCGGCGGTATTGGCAATGCAGGGGTTAGCCGCAACGTCGGAAGCGGCAACGCCAATCGCCTTGGTGGCGGGGGTATCGGCAGAGGCGGTGGCAGTGGCAATGGTGCCGGTTTTGGCCGGGTCGAAAGTTCGATTGCGGATCTGGCGGAATCATCAAGGCCCTTGAGCGACGGGTTGGCTCTCGGCCGAACCGACGAGGAAATTCAAATCATCTTCGATCGTTACAAGGCGACGCTTTATCGGATTTACAACCGGGAATTGCGCAAGGACCCGACGCTGCGCGGGAAGATGTTGCTGCGAATCAGCATCGAAACGAATGGTTCGGTATCTCTGTGCGCGGTAGAGTCGACCGATCTGGCTTCGCCTGAACTGGTGGCTCTGATTGTTGAACGCATCAGAAGGTTCAACTTTGGCCCAAAAGACGATGTGCCGAAGATCACTATCCTGTACCCGATCGACTTCCTGCCTGCCGTATAGAACAGTGGACAGGATCAGGACAGGGTACGAAAAATTAAGTTTGTCGAATTCGCACCTCGAAGTTCGGCATTCATTGTCCGGCGTTGCCGGTTCAGGAGGAAAATAATGGGAATCTATTCAATGCTGGCATTTTTCCAGAAAGGTGGGATGTTCATGTATCCCATCCTGTTCGTGTTTGTGACTGGAATGGCCATTGCGGTGGAGCGCTGGTTTCAGTTGAGCCGTGTTCGCAGCGTGAACAGCAAAATATGGAGCGTTCTCTATCCGATGCTGGCGAAAGGCGAGTTTGACAAAGTGCGGACCATGGCTACCAAGGACAAATCAACTATCGCCCGAATGTTGGGGATGGGACTGGCGCGTCAGGGTGCGGCCCGGCGTCGTGAAGACATCGAAATCGCTATGGAAGAGAGCATGATGGAGATCATCCCCCAGTTGGAAAAGCGCACGCCCTATGTGGCGCTGCTTTCGAACATCGCCACCCTGCTGGGACTGCTGGGCACCATCATGGGGTTGATCCAGGCCTTTACCGCGGTGGCCAATGCGAACCCGGCCGAAAAGGCCGATCTGCTGTCGGCCAGTATCTCGGTGGCCATGAACACCACGGCCTTTGGTCTGATGGCCGCGATTCCGCTTTTGCTCTTGCATGCCAAGCTGACGTCGACCACGGGGCATATCGTTGACAGCCTGGAGATGGCATCGGTCAAGGCGCTGAACAGCATCTCTAATTTCAATCGGCGTCACCTTGATACGAAATCGGAGTTTGCGGCAGGAGACCAGCAAGCTGCCGTCGGCGAACCCCCGCTGGAAACGGCTTCCTAAGGGCCATTGCCGACATGACATTGACGGATTCGTTAACGTCAAACCAAAGGAGGAAAAAAATGAGAAAAAACGATTGGTTGGTTATTGGGTTGACCATGATCTTCGCTTTTGCGTTCTTCACGGTTTCGTGTGCTAAAAAAAATGTGGTGCAAAAGACCCAGCCGGAAGTATCACAGGCATCGGACAGATCCGTCGGGGACAGCGAACGGGACGATCAACCTCAGACCCAAACAGCACCCTCTGAAACCGCTGGGACAGAATTTATCGATGAAAATATCCATTTCGCATACAACAGCTCTGTATTGTCGGATCAAGCCCAAATGATTTTAAACAGCCAAGCGCAATATTTGCTCTTTAATCCGGGTGCAAAGGTGACTGTTGAAGGTCATTGCGATGAGCGCGGCACGGATGCCTACAACATGGTGTTGGGCGAACGACGCGCCGAATCGGTTAAAAATTACCTTGTCGATCTGGGTATCAGCGCCGAACGACTGAACACGATTAGTTACGGCGAAGAGCGACCCATCATTAGGGGGCAAAATGAAGCGTCTTGGGCACAAAATCGCAGAGCCCAATTTGCGAACAACTGATCATTTGCGGTGAGTCTTTGTTTCGGGCTTCCCCTAATCAAAGATGGGTTTAACCTTATCTTGGCCGGCCAGTACCTGCCGCCAATACGTTATCGCTTTTAAGACGGGTTTCCAAAGCCACGCTTACCTAAAAAAGAACCGGCCGCCTGGAAATGGCGGCCGGTTCTTCATTTTGACAAAAAACCGAAATCGTACAGATGATGCAGTGCGGTTATACCGCTTTTCAACAATAAATTCCGAAATCGGAAGGGTGCGCTAAGAGTTTTTCAAAAAATGTTCGAATAACGAAACGTTTTTTGACAAACACTATAATAGGGCAGGGCGGGTGACGATACTGCTACAAAAGTAATGAAAAAGGCGAGCCGTTAAGCTCGCCTGAGTTACTTTTGTTTGGTCGGGAAGAGAGGATTTGAACCTCCGACCCCAGCGTCCCGAACGCTGTGCTCTACCAGACTGAGCCACTTCCCGACTAGGGGCCAATTAATTAAAGCACTTTTGCTTGCTTGTCAATCCCAATATCAGGCAAATGGGTTCGTGAGGACCATGGTTTCATCTCTTCCCGGGCCGACCGAAATAATCTGGACCGGCGTTTTCGCGAGTTGTTCGACTTTTTTAAGATACGCCTTCGTATTTTCAGGCAGATCATCGAACACACGAATGCCGGAAATGTCTTCCGCCCAACCCGGCAGGGTTTCGTAAACCGGCGCGCACTCGGCTAACACCTTGAGACTGACGGGAAAATCATTCATCAACTGGCCGTTGTATTCGTAGCCCGTGCAGATTCTGAGTTCCTCAAGCCCGCCAAGAACGTCGAGTTTGGTTATGGCCAGACCGGTCAATCCATTGAGGCGCACGGCATTGCGAAGGATCACCGTGTCCAACCAGCCACAGCGGCGCTTGCGCCCGGTAGTGGCTCCGAATTCAACGCCTTTTTCCTGAATGCAGACGCCGATTTCATCGAGAAGTTCACAAGGGAAGGGACCCGCACCGACGCGGGTTGTGTAAGCCTTTACAATGCCGATAACATCGGTAATTGTAGTGGGCCCAACGCCGGCACCACAGCAGGCGTTTCCAGCGACCGTACTGGATGAGGTAACGAAAGGGTATGTGCCGTGATCGATATCCAGGTGGGTGCCTTGGGCCCCTTCGAAAAGAACATGTTGTCCTTTAGACATGGCCGCGCTCAACGTGATGGACACGTTGGTCACATGCGGCGCCAATCGATCCGAGTACTGTCGGCAATCAGCGATAACGTTTTCTGGGTCGATGGTCGCTGTTGAGAAGTAGTTTTTCAGATAGAAATTTTTCTCATCCAGCAGCGTTCGGACTCTCTCTTCAAATGTTTCCGGCTCGAGAAGGTCGGCAAACCGTACCCCGCGTCGCGTTGATTTATCCTCATATGCCGGACCGATCCCCCTGCCAGTGGTTCCGATTTTTTTGTCGCCCTTCATTTCTTCCCGGGCCAGATCGATGGCCTTATGATAGGGCATAATAATGTGGGCGCGTTCACTGATCTTGATTTTATCAGGTCCGACATCAATGCCTTTACCTTTCAGGTATTCGAGTTCCTCGATCAGTACGGCCGGGTCAACCACCAGTCCGTTGCCGATGATGCAAGTTTTGCCTTGGAGAATTCCGGAAGGCACCAAGTGGCTGATGAATTGTTCGCCATCGACCACCATCGTGTGGCCGGCATTGTTTCCACCCTGAAAACGGACAACCGCCTCAGCATCGGCGGCCAAAAGATCGACAATCTTCCCTTTGCCCTCATCGCCCCATTGGGTTCCGACGATTACGACATTTGCCAACTTTGACACTCCTTTGTTAAATTTGAGAATCGACCAAAAATAACGAAAATACGAGGATTATGGCCTATTACCTGCGGTGGCCCTCGCGCGTCATCAAATGGGCGATTGGTTACGTATCGAGCGAAAAAAATCCTGCATCAGTTGCCTGCAGGGTCTTTCAAGAATACCGGAAACGACTTCCACGCGATGATTGAGCCGAGAGTCTGCGGGCAGGTTGTAGAGCGAACCGGCGGCGCCCCATTTCAGATCATGCGCACCGAAAACAACATACTTCACCCGGGCATGTACAACGGCACCCATACACATCAGACAGGGTTCGACGGTAACATAAAGCGTCGTACCGGGCAACCGGTAATTGCCGGCAATTCGACAGGCTTGACGCAAGGCGAGAATTTCGGCGTGGGCTGTTGGATCTTTCCGGGTGATCACCTGATTGTACGATTTCGCCAGGATGATTCCGTCGCTACTTATAATAGCCGCGCCGATGGGAACTTCATTAATTTTCCTGGCCTTTTCAGCTTCGGCGATCGCAGTCAGCATGTGGGTTTCGTAAGCATTCGACATGACCCGTTTCTTACGGTAAACTCAAACAACGAGCAACCCTTTTCGCCATCCGGCGGTGAAGGATATGTTCACTGCTCGGGGGGCGGCTTTTGATTTCACTTCATTTTCCCGATTTGCCCTTTTATATAGGCGCTCATCCAAGTATGGGTGCTGAAAACAATAATATTTTTTTACATAAAAATTTGTTATACCGCTTTTCAAAAATAAATATCGAAATACGGTAGGGTGGTGTAAGTGGTTGCGAAAAAAAACGCTCGAATGACGTAACGTTTTTTGACAATCATTTTAATGTTGCGATAACCTGTTATGCTCACGGAATCAATGCCATTACGTTCAATTATTCATATTTTACTCCATTTTTTAATCCCCGGTGCAATTGCACGCATTGCCTTCCGCAGACGTTGGGAAATCGCCTGGCTGGTAATGACGATAACGCTGGTGGTTGACTTGGACCACATGCTGGCCATTCCGGCTTATGATCCCAATCGCTGCAGTTTAGGATTTCATCCGCTCCACAGTGCACCGGCAATCGGAATATATGCCGCCACAGTGTTTATTCCGAAGCTGAGACTTATTGCCATTGGATTGCTTGTTCACATGTTGCTGGACTGGAGTGATTGCATCTGGATGAAGTGGGGATAAAGCCAATATTTCTCGCTCGGGTACGCGTCAAATCTTTGTTGATTGACCCCTGACAATCACTTATCTGATGCAGCAGGATCGGAGAATATTTTCGTTGACATCACGGAAGGATTTGCGTATCAATCCAGTTTCAGTTCATGCGCGCCCGTAGCTCAGCCCGGATAGAGCGCCGGACTACGAATCCGTAGGTCGCAGGTTCAAATCCTGCCGGGCGCACCAGCAAAACTTTAAAGTTACAGCAGGTTACAGCCCTCACAGATAATGTTTGTGGGGGCTTTTCTTTTGTGACGCAGCATAGCGTTATTTCAACACCCTTTGCAGGATGCTTCAGCTGAGGCAGTAGCACCAAGTGGCATGGGGAAGGACGGTTCTATGAAAACATAAAAATAATTCTCCCTTACCTGTCAATTCGCATTGTCATTAACGCGATACGTTCTTATTTTTCTAAATATATTGTAGGAGTCGTATGCGCTGATATCCCTGGGGCAAACATAAACCAAATCGAAGGTATAAAGATTAAGGTAAATGAAGAGGCAAAAAAAGGAGATAAGGGATGCAAAAAGGAACTTATTTGCATGGTCTTACGATTCTTGCCTTCAACAACGGAAAAGAAATTTTCTTATGCTGTGACTGTTTCAGAGAGACTATTGGTCATTATGGAAGTTGGGATGAGAGCGAATCGAACGGAAAGATTCCGTATAAAAAGGAAGGCAAACTTCAGTTTTGCAGTCTTTGCCGAAAACGAATTATTGTGAACAGACGGAGTAGTGCAAATCGGCGTGTCACCAATTACAGTTTCCATCTACCTGAGCGACGCAAGCGAACACAACGTAAAACGGATATTATTGCATGGCAGAAGTTGAAGATTACTCAAAGAACTTGATATTGTTGCAAAATTATAAAGGTCTGCCCCCCAAAAAACACTCAGCCACGCTTTAAGAAGGGTTGGCTATTAGCACTTCCTCACCATCATATTATTGACTTTTTCATAGCAGGATGCTACCGACGACTTCAAGCGAGGATTCGCTGGGAGGTGGCAACAGCTCTGTGAGCTAACGCTTGACCATCCTATTTTACCCCCTTGTTTTTGTGATATTCGCCAACAGTGAGAGGGCTTAGAACCTCGAAAATGAGACCTTGTCTCGGAATCTGAAGGCTAAATCCCTCACCCCTCTCGGGGCACACTGATAACATTGCTCTGATTTGTGCAATCCTCAGACATCCTATGGTTTTTGTTGACTATCCTGAGATTAATTTATAACGTCATTGAATAACTTCGTTGGAGAAAAGTAAGTACAAAAAAAATAAAGTACGAGAAAGACTGGAAAACTCATGGTGAAAAAGACGAATAGGTCGGCGCATGGAGGAGTCGTCGTGGCTTTTGATGACCAGAAGGAGTTAGTCCTCGACTCAGAGTGCTTTGGTGAGTTACTGGACTTCTGGAGTGGATATAGAAGGATGGACATGAGCCGGGTCGTACCAATTAAGAGGGAGTCTTATCCCCTGGCTTGTGGTCTGTGTCTAAAGACCATTCTGCCTGACAGGCGTTCAAGCGATGAGAGGCGAGATTATAAATATGACCTGGTAATTACCGATAGAAGGCACCGGAACAGAAGGAATGCAGACAGAAGAAGGTAACCAGGTCGTGGTGACCTACCGGCTGCCTGATGAAGATAAAAAGAAGCATATGGTAATGCCGTCGGTTTTCTGGTGGACTCTCCAGTAGGCTATGTGAGGGTACTCAAAAAGGTCTCTATAGTGGACTCCGAATAAAAAATATTTGGATTAGCCATCCGAGTACAAAGCGTTTCCGTCCGAATAGCAGCCAGTTATAAAAAGCGCCGAGAAGTGAGCGCTGCGAGCTTCAATCTGACTACGAATCCGTAAGTTGCAGGTTCAAATCCTACCGGGCGCACCACATAAAACATTTTATTACGATAGGTTAAGGCCCTCACAGGAAATTCTTGTGAGGCCTTTTTTTATTTGGTGTCAACGATGCGTCAACATTCTCCTGAGAGGTCATAGCCTCCATAGGGCTTGCAATCTGAGATTAAAAGGCATGCGTGCGATCAGAGGCTTTTTCAAATTGAGAATTTTTTCCCTGTAACAAAATGAATCGCATTTTTTTAAAATTTTGTAACTTTTCTCTTCCTGGTACGTTTCTATTTTGAATAGCCTTCCTTTTTCATGCCCAGACCGGACGATGATCAATTGTAAACGACATATCGATTACCCCGTACATTCCCTTAAGAAAGGCTGCGAGAGATTATTGCTACTTCTTATTGTTGCCGCAGTTTCAAGGTAAGGCTCTTCAATCACCCTTCACCCGACATTGGCAATAAATTAAGAAAATTTTTTAAAACAATTTCAGCTCGCCTGAAAGGAGGAAAAATGCATCCCATCTCATTGAGATCCATTATCTTGGCACTCACCATGACGCTCTTGCTCCAGACTTCAGACTTTGCTTTTGCCCAACAAGCCGGGCGGGGTGCCGGACCAGGCCCTGGCCCTGGGGCAGGTCTGGCTGCGACCACACTGACGATCTTTGAAACGGATGATTTTTCAGGCTCCGGTATCTGTGCCTTGTGTCACAGTAGATTGACCGACGAAGCCGGCACCGATGTATCCAACGATGCCCAATGGCGGTCCACCATGATGGCCAATGCCGCCAAGGATCCATTGTGGCAGGCCAAGATCAGCGCGGAAGTAGTCTTGGAATCCGCAAATCCAGAAGCAATCTTTAATCGAAGAAAAATGCAGCCGCTGCCATATGGGCATGGCCCGTTACCAGGCGAAAACCGACGGAACTGCCGTCGGCGTTCTTGACTCCGGGTTTTCTCGACCCCGCTCATTATCTTCACGAGGCCGCAATGGACGGTGTCTCCTGTACACTCTGCCATCAGATTCAACCGGACAACTTGGGCACACCGGACAGCTTTACGGGGAAGTATGTTATCGACACCGCCACCGTTCCGCCGAATCGATTGATATTCGGGCCCTACGATCAGCCGCGGCAAAACCCGATGCAAAATAACGCCGGATTCCTGCCGATGCCCGGCACTCAAATTGCGGATTCCGCCCATTGCGGATCCTGCCACACGCTCTATACGCCGGCCCTGGACGAAAATGGTGATCTGATCGGTTATGAGTTCCCTGAGCAGACCACCTATCTGGAGTGGGAGCACAGCGGTGTGCTGAAACCTGCCAGGACTGCCATCTTCCAGAGGCCGTCGGATCGGTCGTAATCAGCAACCGCCCGCCAACCCTTGCGGCGAGATCCCCCTTTTGGCAGCATCACTACGTCGGTGGGAACAGTTTCATGGTCAACCTGCTCAAGGCCAACGCGGACGTTCTGAGGAGTAACCGCAGATACCGTTCATTTTGACGACACCACTCGCTCGCACGCTCACCCAGCTTGGGCAGGATACGGCCGAATTGACGGCTTCTGCCTTCCGCACAGGAGACGCGCTATCGGTGACGGTGGATGTTGAAAACCTCGCCGGTCATAAGCTCCCCAGCGGGCTGCCCTCGCGGCGATGCTGGCTGCATGTGGTTGTCACGGATGCCAACCAAAATTTGATCTTCGAGTCCGGCAAGCCGCTGCCTGATGGACGAATTGCAGGCAATGACGCCGAGGATGCTGATCCTTCGACCTATGAATTCCATTATAAAACTATCACCTCCGATGACCAGGTGCAGATCTACGAACCTATCATGCTTACCTATGAAGGTGAGGTGACCTATACGCTTCTAAGAGCGTATTCCTACGCGAAAGACAATCGGCTGCTGCCCGCAGGATTCGACAAGGTCAATGCTCTTGGCGACATCGCCGTCTACGGGACTGGCTGTCGATGATGCAGACTTCACCGGGGGCTCGGATCGAGTTGACCTACGAAATTGATGTGGCGGGTGCAAAAGGAAGGTTGAACGTGACGGTGGAGCTCTTGTACCAAACCCTGTCTTATCCCTTCGTCTCTGACCTGGCGAACACCAACACGGATCTGGTTAACGACTTCATGAGCTTGTACAATCCTGCCGACAATGTCCCTGTAGTGCTCGCCAGGGCACAGATACGGTAGAATTAATAACCGAATTGGTTGGAAAGGACATACTGGGGACAAAAGTCATTAATAGCGTTCCCAGTATGCCTTGTTTTAATATCTCCGTATTTCAACTCACTGAATTTCCTGAACGTGGGCAGTAGGCCTTCCGGTCGGGTTTCAAATTTTAAAATAAAACCTGGTCAGTTGATCTCATTAACACTTGCAAAACTTGAGATAAGGGATCACAATTCTTTTGAAAGTAAGAATACGATCAGTTAGCGCTATTGGTCTTGAAAGGTAACCCGATGTTTTCAGCTTCATGCGGCCAAGGTGATTCATGTGACAGGACTGCGAATCTGCAACGGAAGGAGTGTTACATCACATTAGATGCCGCCGCTAGTATTCCTATCCTTCTCGGATAGGAAAATAATCCGTAAAACTAAGTGTGATTTGATTGTTGCTATTTCGTGATTGTAGCAATTGTCAAAATGAATATGTTCAGGTTGGAAGGAACGCGCGACATTGCTCTTATCCGCCTCAGATAGATACATAAAGCCAACTCGATTTCCCCCTTTGACAAAGGGGGTTAGGGGGATTTTAGAAAAGACCAATCGGATTGAATTTCTCAAATTTGTAACAATAAATGTAAGTGACAATTGACACAAATTGAAGACCTGGAGTTCGAGGCTGGAAACAGACAGGGGGCACCATCCGGTGCCCCCTGATTTCTTCTGTATCCGTTCAGCTGACTTTATTGGTCGTTGCTGCTGTCGGTGCTTTCATCCTGGCCGTAAGCACTGGCCTCTTGTACCATAGATTGGGTCTTGGTCTGAGTCTGGGTTTGCTCGTCGTTATGCAGCTGAGTCTGTGTTTGGGTTTGCGTTGCGGTTCGGGCCTGTGTTTGGGTCTGGGTCTGAACCTGAGACTGCTCTTGAACTTGCTGCTGGGACTGAGTCTGCGTGTGGGTCTGGGTATGCGCCTGGTTTTGACTCTGCGACTGCGTACCGGAACCCGGTCCATTGGCGACATTTCCGCCCTGTTGGCCACCCTGATTGCCGCCCTGGTTGCCGCTGCTGTTTCCGCCTTGGCCGCCATTGCCCGAGCCACCACTGCCGTTGCCGCCACTGCCCCCATTACCGCCACCGGAACCGCCACCGGAGCCACCACCGGAGCCGCCACCGGAACCGCCGCCATCTCCGCCACCGTCTCCACCGCCGTTGCCGCCACCACCGCCGCCGTTACCGCCACCGCCACCGCCGCCGGAGCCACCGCCGCCGTTACCACCACCGCCGCCACCGCCTTGGGCCAGAACCATGTTACCCTCGAATAAAGGATTCTCGACATCGGCGACAGACGGTGCTTGATTTCCGGTGCCGTCCCCGGATATCAGGTTCGTCGGAACCGCGCTCCAGGCCGGAAATGTCATGAACAGCAATCCTGAACAACAAACGAATTTTTTCAAAAATTTTCTCTTCATTTTTTCCTCCCCTTTCCCCTTGAATTAAATAAAAATCCGATGTTTTATCGGCCACTATGAAGTGATTTGAGACGATATCAAAACACTGCAATCAGGCCTGACTGCCAGAACTCTTTGATTATTAAACGTGCAGGAGGAGAAAAGGTTACAAAGGTTTTAGAAAGGTATTCACTGATGTATCGTGCGCGGCGTCTATCAGGACTATGGGCCCCCCATGGATCTTTTGTAAATGGGGCATTCTCTGAAATCTCTCATGCAGAATCGAACAATCTTCGGAACGTTAAAACTGCTCAGTGAGAGGCAGTAGCAATCCGGCGCGGGGTCATCCAGAACCGGGCATCCCTCTTCTTTCCCATAGTCCGGGATTCCCATGTATCGTTTGTAGATCGGGCACTGCCTGAAGTCTCTCAGGCAGAATTGGACGGCCAACGAAACGTCAAGGCTGCTCCGAGTCAGGCAGTAGCAATCGGGCGCGGGGTCATTCAGAACCGGGCACGTCTCTTTTTTATCGCTCCCACCCGATGTCCATGTCGTGAGGTTCGGCATAATTGGTCGCGCCGCTCTGTAATTTCGGAATGGAGTTTGGGTTCATGCGGGACTGTATTACGCCGGGTATGGCTATCCCGAAATTTCATGAAATCTTTACTACGCTATGGGTAAATTTCTGGAATTTTAGATACTTGAACTGAAATTTACGCATAATAGACAGGGTACAGTTTGCAACTTATGATTTTCAGAGAAAAGCAGAAAAGATGTCACCCCTTGGGCACTCCCTGAGGCATCCATTGGCGGCGTTATCAAGGGTTTGCAGTAGGTTTACTACGGCTGCACTCTTGAGTGCCTTGCCAATGAATCCCTCAGGGGCGTGAAATATCCGGGCTTGGGGAAGTCAATAGCTTCTATTCGCTCATTCAATTCTGAATGCGACACATCTCAGCGCCCCAAACAACCGCGGATGCGCACTAAATAGTTTTTTTATCTGCCGCCGGCTCCACCACCGGAACCGCCGCTGCCGCCGAACCCCCGCCGCCGGCGCCACCGCTACCGCCGGAACCACCGCCCGATCCACCGCTGCCGCCGGACCCCCCGCCGGAACCGGCACCACCACCCGATCCGCCGCTGCCGGCTCCTGATCCGCCACTACCGCCGGCCACCGCCCGAGCCACCACAACCACCGGATCCGCCGCCTGAAACACCGCGGCCTTGACCCGAGACACCCGATTGGCCGCCGGCTGCCCCCGCTACCCCCTGGAATCCTTTGCCTTCCTGAATGGCCGCGGCATATCCGCGCGCCAGGTTTTGCGGTTCGGCGTGCTGCGCCTGCATCATAAAGGCGCTGCGCATGGCACGCATATCTTCAGGGTTAAATCCTTTGTTTAAGGCCTGGATGACCATGCCGGTGACGGCCTGTGACGAAACGCCTAAGCGCGAGACGTCGCGGGCGGTCTGATAACTCTCAAGGCCAGGCTGTATGCCTGGTCGGAATTCATGGAGCCTGGCTCGCTGCTGGACCGTTGCCGGTGATCTTATCGGCGTCCGTTTCGGACAATCCGGCGGCAAGGCCGGCCGCCAGCGTGCGCCCCAGGTTTTGCGTGCGCGATTTGTCATTGGAGAGCTTCGCAGCGCGCTGGAAGGCAAACGCATTGCGGGACTGGACCGTTTCCATGGCATTCACAATCAGGGACGGCGGCACACTCTTGGCCATTCCCTCGAAAGCCTTGTTCATCAGCGGCTGCACGGGCATACTGCTGTTCTTGGCCTCGATCATCAGCGCGTGGGCCAGCTGGATCTGCTGTTCGTTAAACTTGTTTTGCTGCATGGCCCGGGTGAGCTTGATCACGCTTTGCAGCTCCAGACCGCTTTGAATCGCCTGCCGGGCGCTGGCCTTGACCGCTGCCGGTGAATTCGCCGGCAGGCTGTCGTCGATCGCATCGCCCAGCGCGGCAGTTGCAAACAACACCATAAAAAGCGCCGAAGCCACCGCAACAAACCCGCAAAGATGGTTTTCAGGTTTTATTTTTAATATGATAATCATTGAAACTATCAATTGTTGAAATAGACGAACCACATATTCATCTTCATTTTTATGTCCGATCCCTATTCAGGCACATACACGCAATTGCGGGAGCCAAAATCATCCTTTTCGTAAAATTTACACTCGGGCACGTGCACCGCCCCGTCCACGATGTAAAAATACCGGAATTCAGAACCGGCCGCCACGCTGACCACCCAGCGTGAGCCGTCTACCTTGCTGGCCAGGTGCGGGCTGTAAGCGTCCAGCGACGAGGCGAACACCACCCCCCGGGCCCCGGGCGCCTTCAGATAAAAGGTCACCCGGTCCGACTGTCTGCTCGTGATAGTGGGTTGCCGCACACCCTGCAAGGCAAAGGGCGACAACCGTCAGATGCAGAATCAGTATTTTCACGTCTTCATATTCACAGCCAGAATCGAGTTCTCGCCGCCGAAATCATCCTTTTCGCGAATGGGGATCGTCGGGTCGGGGATCCGTTTGCGCCCCTCGATGATGTAGCACAGCCGGTGCTCGCCGGCCGGCACTTCGAGAACCGCCTCCCAGTAGCCGCTGGTGCCGCTGCGCTTCATGGGCACGGCGGCCCAGCCCAGGAAGCTGCCGGTGATCTCCACCTGCTTCACATCCGGCTGATACAGGACAAAACGGTGCATCGTCAGCACGGGCAGCTCCTGCCGCGGCGTCACGAAAAACATAACCAGCAGGGCGGCTGCCAGCCCGGCGGCAAACATGCCGGCCGGCCGCCAGAGCGGAATGAAAAACCCTCGTTTTTCAGGAAACACGACCGCCGGCACGCGGTCGACCACCTCGCCGCGCACCAGCTTTTCCTGGTGCAGCAGATCAACGGCTTCGTCCTTGAAGGCCGCCTGTTCATGCACGGTTTCGACGAACTCGATCTTTTCGTCCAGATTCAGTTCGTCGTCTATATAACTGCTTATCAGATAATCCTTCATTTTTCACCTGGTTTCATCATTTTCCTGAGTTTCACCCGGGCGCGGTGCACCCGGACCTTGACATTGCCCTCGCTGGTGCCGGTGATCCGGGCGATCTCCCGGTAGGACAGATCGCTGCTGACCACCAGCGACAGGACATCCTTTTCTTCCGGTGCCAGTTCCTGCATGGCCGCCAGCACCCGGCGGTAGTCTTCGCGCACCATCATCTGCGTTTCCGGGTTGGGTCGGGAAAACTCCGGCTCATCGAACAGCGGGGCTTTCGCGCCCCTGTTTGCGGTGGCCGTCGACCACGGCATTGCGGGCGATGGTAAACAGCAGGGCCGGGTTTTGCCACTTTTCACCGTATTTTTCCAGGTACCGCGTAAAGCTCTCCTGCAGGATGTCGCCGGCAAGGTAATAATCCCCCGTGCTCCTCATCAGGTAGGCAAAAAGCCGGTCCCGGTGCTTCTGGTAAAATGCTCTGAAATTACCCACTTTTATTATTTAAACGAATGAAGGGTTAAAAGGTTACAGTAAAGAGCCGTTTCGCT
>CAVRBA010000048.1:0-5478 GCA_963719015.1 uncultured delta proteobacterium
CGTCCCTTAAATTCTGGTTCGCAATGATCATTTTCCCAGTGGCGCTAATATTTTATTTATCCACACCGGAGGCTCGCCGGCTTTATTCGCCTATCTTGATGCCTTTAGAGAATGATAGGGGAGCGTTTTTCAAAAGTGTACGGATGGTATTCGGGGTGTCTTGGGTGTGGATTCTGTGAGTCGCCGGCTACAGGTTTGTTGGCATCACCGCAATCGAAGCCCATGCATGAATAATGACTTCTTGCCAGGGGCGGCGGGATGAAAATCAGAAATCGACGAAAATCAAAGAAAAATGGAGAAAATAGGCACAATTTGGGCGCAATTTGCGATTTCGGCGTTTTACCGTTATAAGGTATTGATATTAATACGAATATAATGGTGGAGGCGGCGGGAGTCGAACCCGCGTCCGAAAACATTCCACCCAGACCTCTACATACTTATCCTGAACTTTGAATCTCGCCTTGCGGAACTCCTCCAGGCGGGATGTCCGCAAGGCCAACCTGCTAAAATTTCGCCTCACCCGTTACAGGTACCCAGGATCGGCTATCCCACTAGTCGACGCCCTTACCAGGCCCGCGGGAGTAGCCTGGCAGGACGGTAGCTATGCAGCTACAGCGTAGGCATAATCGTCTGCGATTATGTTTATGCCCCACCGGATTTACGAGCTGGCAGGATGCTCGGTATGCAGCCTGAGCTTCTTTGTCCCCGTCGAAGCCGTTTCGCCCCCATATGGAAGAGCTCAAAGCGAAAGCTCAAAGCTCAAAGCAATGAGAGGTGAGGAAAATGGTGTTGGGATAAAAAGCTTTTGCAGCTTTTTCAAAGAACAAGTTTCAACTAAAATTTAAGAGATTTCAGTAGGTTTGTCAAGTGGATAAAAATAATCGACAGCCGCTTCAATGGCCGGCGAACAGACGTGTGCCCCCTGTGTTTTGTCTGCGAGGCTGGAAGTGGTTTCAAAACCTCAGATCACGGCGAAGATCAAGGCGCGGGCCGAAAAACGTAGCATACATATGCGTATGTCTTCAGCGTCAGGGGCAGGGCCCCCTGACACTGACCGAGGAGGTCCGCAACGCGGCGATTCGGTGTTAGATGGGGCTTTGAAACTACTTCAAATAACGGCTGGTATACTTCTTTCGCGCGCGTTCCAACACCCGTTGCTCGTCACGGCGTCGTATCGATTCACGCTTGTCATATTTTCTTTTGCCCCTTGCCAGGGCCAGAGAAATTTTCACCTTGCCGTCTTTGAAATAAAGCCTCAGGGGTATGAGAGATGCCCCCTGTTCGTTTGCTCTTTCCATAGAGGCGCTTGATTTCGCGTTTGTGCAGCAGCAGTTTACGGGGACGCAGCGGGTCGTGATTGTCATAGTAGGCAAAAGGGTAGGGGCTGATGTGCATCTGATAGACAAACACCTCGCCATTTTTAATCTTGGCGTAGGCATCCTTGATGTTGGCCCGTCCCAGGCGCAATGATTTTACTTCGGTGCCCTTGAGAACGAGGCCGGCCTCATACACATCTTCGATGTGGTAGTTGAAGCGGGCCTTGCGATTCTCGGCAATATTTCTTTTCTGCCCTTTTGCCACAAATACTTCCTTACTTCAGGTTGCTATCGAGACGGAACGGGTCGCATTCAGCCGGCTGCGACTCATCTGGTGGGGCCAGCGCGATAGTTGCGACGTTTCTGAAATAATGGCTGCGCTGTCGGATTATTCCGTCTGGGAATTCGGAGTATGTTTCCGTATGTGTCGCGTAAGAGGGCAAAGACTTTCTCCGCCGACATCAATTTGAGTGCTTCGTCCACCAGGGCTTCTGTTTCACCGACATTAATTGATCGAATCATTTGCTTTATCGTCGGTATCGACTGAGGATTCATGCTCAGTTCGTCTAACCCGAGGCCCAAAAGAAGGGGCGTGTGTATCGGATAACCGGCCATTTCACCGCAGATGAACACCTGGATGCCGTTTTGTCTGGCGACTTCCGAAAGCCGTTTCAGCATGCGCAGGATGGCCGGATCGAGCGGCCGAAAGAGATGGGCGACATTCTTGTTGCCACGATCGATGGCAAGCGTGTACTGGATCAGATCGTTGGTGCCGATGCTGAAAAAATCGACCTCTCGCTGCGATCACATCCGCCATTATGACCGCAGAGGGAACTTCGATCAGTGCGCCGATTTTCAAATCGGCATTGAAGGGGACACCGTCTTTCTCCAGGGATACCGCGGCCTCTTCGATGGCTCTTTTGGCTTGGATAACCTCGCTCACGGTGGCAATCATCGGGAACATAATCCGGACATTTCCGTGAACCGCGGCTCTCAGGATTGCCCTTAGCTGCGTGCGGAACACCTCAGGACGCTGCAGGCAGTAGCGAATGCCTCGTAGGCCAAGGGCCGGATTGAGTTCCTGTATGCCGTTCTCGGTTGTAAGCGATTTGTCACCGTTCACATCGAGGGTTCGGATCGTCACCGGTTTGGGGGCCATCACCTGAACGACATCGGAGTATTTGTCATAGAGTTCTTCTTCGCTGGGAAAGCTGGGGCGGCTCATATACTGAAACTCGGTACGGTAGAGGCCGATGCCGTCGCCACCATAATTGACTACCGCAACCACTTCCTCAGGGAGTTCGATGTTTCCCAGTAATTTTACACCCTGGCCGTCAATCGATTTGGCCGGAAGACGACTGCTGCGGCTGATGGCCGCTTTGTGACGCTCGTATCGCATGCGCCGTTCTTCATACTCGAGCAGGGTGTCCTCGGTCGGGTGTACGATGACCGTGCCGGTATTGCCGTCAAGAATGACGATATCGTCGTTGCGAATCGTTCGCGGTGGCGTTGCCCAGAGCCAGCACGGCGGGTATCTCAAGCGTGCGGGCAATAATGCCGGTGTGAGAGGTCTTGCCGCCCTTGTCGGTGATGAATCCTTTGATCCGCTCCAGTCGGATCTGACTGGTTTCCGCCGGTGACAGATCCTTGGCGACCAGAATGACCCGTTTGTCGATCATGCCGATATTGACCTGTTTGGCTCCCACCAGATTGCCCATGATACGCTCGGAAAGGTGGACCACATCCGTTGCGCGTTCCCTTAGATAGGGGTCCGACATGCCCTGAAAAATCGTTTTGAGATGGGTCACTACCTGTCGAAGGGCCCACTCGGCGTTGACGCGCTCCTGTTCAATGACATCGATGGTTTTGCCGTAAAGCATCTTATCTTTCAGGAGCACTTCCTGCGTTTCCAGGATGCTGGTCTGTTGGCGAAATTCGTCGGGGGTGTTGTCTATGATGGCCCTCAATTCGTCACTTGATTTCTTGACAGCGGCCTTGAAGCGCTTGACTTCGTCCTGCAGATTTTCCTTTTCAATGGCATATCTGGAAACGACGTCGACACCTTCCTTGTCGACCAGGTAGGCCTTGCCGATGCAAATACCGGGCGAGGCGCTGATTCCCTTGAGCATGAATTCCTTTTTGCTGGTTTCCTGCATGAAACGTTATTCTCCAAATCCGTTTTCGATCAACTGCGTAATATCGTTCAGAACCTCCAGGTCTGATGGGTCTTCGATGGTGATTTCCACCGTTGTTCCCTGAGGGCATTCGAGTGTCAGCAGATCCATTATGCTCGTCGCCTCTGCCGACGCGTCGCCTTTGGCCAACCAAACTTTAAAATGGGCCCTGCCGGCCAGCCTGGCTATCTGAGCGGCCGACCGCGCATGCAGACCAAGCTCGTTGATGATAACCGTTACCCGGGATATCCTTTTCTGATTTTCAACCATAGTCTGCGACGTTTTTCCGTCAGCCCCGCTTCTTCCTGCGATGCAGCCTGAAAATATGCGCTACCGGTTGTCTCGCCGGTTCAATCTGCCTGCCGTGCGGAGTCAATCCAGCCGCACAGTTTTTCCCGAGCCTCCCTATGGTAATTGCATGCGTGTAGTGATGCTGGAAGCCATGGTTAATGATGGCCGGCATGAGCGGGGTAGGGGGCGGGGAGCGCAGATCGTATTGCCGGAACAAAAACAGGTATATTTAGCAGCACCATTAGGACTTGTCAATTCCAAATCATTGACACCTATAGGAAATGTTGCTACCACTCCAGCAGTTGCCGCCGGAGCCGGAAAAAGGGGCCGTCAGGGTGTGACATCCTCAATTAATACCCCGGGCTGCCGGTGTGTTTTCGAACCACACCCGTGTGGAGGAGGTGCAAGATGGCAGACAAAATCCTGATTTTCGGCAAAAACACATGACCGTTCACCAAGGAAGCTCGGGCAGCTCACACGGAAGCGGACAAAGACTTCGAGTACATTGACGTCTATTCATCAACCGGGAATCTCGATAAAATGCTGAAGTATTCAAAGGGGGTTCGCAAGGTGCCGGTGATCGTCGATGCCGACAAGGTAACTGTTGGTTGGGAGGGGAATTCCTGAGGGGTTTAGACCGGTGGCAGGTTGCCGCCGTGAACTCACCAGGGTCGTAACCCCGGTCAGATGTCCATCCCGATATCCTCAAGAGATTCTTACAGGTTCGGTGTAGAACCAGGTGCCGAAAAATTTGCAGAATAAACCATCCCGCCACCCAGCCCGAAAAAAGACCCCGCAGAATGGCGATAGCGCACCGATCTCAACGAGGGCAGCTCAGACCTGCGGCGGCGCAACGAGTACCTCACCGCACTGCATGAAACCGCCATCGGCCTGCTCGACCTGCTCGACAAGGACGAGTTGCTCGAGACCATTCTCTACCGGGCCGCCCTGCTGACCGGTTCGGGGCACGGGTATATCTACCTGCTGGAACCGAGCAAAACACTGATGCAGATGCAGGTCGGGATGGGTTTTTTCAAAGGCCAGCTCGGCCGCCGTGTTAGAATCGGTGAAGGTATGGGCGGCAAGGTCTGGCAGACTGAACAGCCGGTGGTGGTCGACGATTATCAATCCTGGTCCGGACGTCTACCCGATAGAAGCCTCGACCCATTGGGCCCTGTTGTGGGGATCCCCATGATATCCGAAAAAGGTGTACTGGGCGTTATCGGGTTGGCACGGGTAGAGGATGATAAACGGTTCCAGGAAGAAGATGTCACGATACTGAGTCGTTTCGCTGAACTGGCGCTTTTGGCCCTTGAAAAAGCACAGTTGATCACTGATGCGCGCCATGAACTGGATGAACGAGTTAAGACCGAGGCCATTCTGAGGGAAAGTGAAAAGTTGTATCGCTCTCTGTTGGAATCTTCCCCCGATCCGGTGGTGGTTTACGACATTGAAGGTCGAACCACTCACGTCAACTCCGCTTTTGAACGCACTTTTGGATTTGCGCGCGATGAAGTGCTGGGTCGGTTGATTAAATTTGTGCCTGCAGAGAATTTACAGGAAACGAAGGCCGCCATTGCGAGTATGCTCAGCGGGCACATCATTCAGTTATTCGAAACGAAACGCTTGACCAAGGACGGTCGTGTTTTGGATGTCCAGATCAGCTCGCGACTCTATAATGACCGTAACGGCAAACC
>CAVRBA010000049.1:0-7479 GCA_963719015.1 uncultured delta proteobacterium
AAGTAATAAATAGGACCGATTCCGAGGGAATTGCCGGCCGCGACGGTCGCCGCTTGTGAGCCGTCGATTCGGGCAACTTCTTCTACCGCGATGATGTAGGAGAGATAATCCATCTCCTGCCCGTCATATGCCTCCGGCACGAACAGTCCGAAAAGACCGATTTCGCCCATCTTGCGCGTCAGTTCCGGCGAAAACTCTTCCTTTTCATCCAGTTCGCCGGCCACAGGAGCGATTTCACTTTGGGCGAAACGACGGACTTCCCTGCGGATCATCTCCTGCTCCCTGGTCAAATCAAAGTCCACCACATCCTCCTTTCGAATATCGCCACGCCTGAACCGAGAGCCGAAACGGGTTAAAAGGCCTCAGGCGTTTTCTCAATCATATGCTGCCCCGCTCTCGACGCCAGGTACTTTTTGGGTACGCTGCCGCGGAAACGGTTGTCGACAAGCCGTCAACGTATATCCCCAGGATAACGATTAGCGTTTGCAAACCGCTACTGAGCGAGCGCTCATTCAGGTAGCTATAAAATAACTGTAACCGGAGCGATTTGTCAACAGGTATTTTGGCGATCGAAGATGAAGATTTCGCGAAAAATTACGTTTATATTTGTAATTATTACTATTATATATAGAATTTCACGCTTGCAGTTCTCACCGCTATGATCCGGGGTAAAAAGGTAAGGGAAAAACTTGACAAAAAACCGGGTACCATGCTAAATATTCGAATGAGCGCTCGCTCGGTTTTTTTTCGCGGCATTGCCTCGGCAATACGGTTAATGCCTTTGCCATTGTAGAAAACCTGACGGATGGAAACCTGCCATGCATGAGGTCAGCCGGACCCAAGATATCCCGACCCAGATAAAAAACCCCGAACTCGTCGAACGCCGACGCAACCAGATCGCCAAAGCCGCCGTCAAACTGTTTATCAAAAACGGGTTTCACAAAACGACAACCCGCCAAATCGCAAAAGCGGCCGGTTTCTCTATCGGCTCTCTTTACGAGTATGTGGCCTCCAAAGAAGATGTCCTCTATCTGGTTTGCGACTCTATCCATGCCGAAGTCGAACGCCTGGTGACAGACACACTGGCCAAGGCCACCGGTGGACGCGACGCTCTGGCGCAGATGATCCGCGAATACTTTCTCGTGTGCAACCGCATGAGCGATTTTATTCTCCTTATCTATCAGGAAACCCGCTCGTTGCCCGCACAGTGGCAAAAAAGGGTCCTCGAAAACGAACTGCGGATTACCGGCCTATTTGTGGCGGTCCTGGCCCGGATTGCATCATCCGGCGACCTACCGAACCTTAACGAGCGCTCCATCGAAATGGCCGCACACAATATTTCGGTTCTGGGACACATGTGGACCTTCAGACGCTGGTTTTTCGGACGACATTACACGATCGATGACTATATCGACATGCAAACCGAGTTTATCTTGCGCATGTGCACCGAAACGGTCCGGTGATTCTCGAACCAGCACCGAACCCAGGCATTTCATGAAAACTCTGGGGGATCGACCTTGCGGATGCACCGCGAAAAAAATACTGCACCCGATGCGACCGGCAAAGCACCCGGATCCAATGATTCTCTATTCGCCAAGTCCTTCAGCACCTAACAGGAGGGAGTATGAGCGCAGCTACCGAGGTTTACACACCTAATAACAACATCCGCGTGGTCACGGCGACTTCGCTATTCGACGGTCATGATGCCGCCATTAATATTATGCGCCGGCTGCTTCAAGCCGCCGGCGTTGAAGTTATCCATCTCGGTCACAATCGATCGGTCCAGGACATCGTCGATGCCGCCATTGAAGAGGACGTCCAGGGTGTCGCCGTATCGAGTTATCAGGGCGGACACATTGAATTCTTTAAATATATGGTGGATCTGCTCAGGGAACGGAATGCCGGTCATATCAAAGTATTCGGTGGCGGCGGCGGTGTTATTGTACCGGATGAAATCAGAGAACTCGAAGCCTATGGGATCGCGAAAATCTATTCTCCCGAAGACGGCGCCCGGCTCGGTCTTCAGGGCATGATCAACCACATGGTGTGCGACCTCGATTTTTCCACCGTCAAGGATTTCGAATTGCCCGTTGACACCTTGAACCCTGAAAACAAGCAACTCGTTGCCAATTATATCACCGCCGTAGAAAGAGCCAAGGCTCTGGAGAATGGGTACCTCGCGGAGCTGAGAGCTCGGCTTGAAAAAAAGCTGCAAAAGCGCAAGGTGCCCGTCATCGGTCTCACCGGGACCGGCGGCGCCGGTAAGTCCTCATTGACCGATGAACTGATTGTTCGCTTGATCCATGATTTCAAGGATCTTCATGTCGCCATCATCAGCTGCGACCCTTCCCGGCGTAAAACTGGCGGTGCCTTGCTGGGCGACAGAATCCGGATGAATGCTATCGGCAGTCAGAGAGTTTACATGCGCTCTCTGGCCACTCGGCGATCACAGACTGAAATTCCTGTCGCTCTATCCGAAGGTATCCTGGTGGCCAAGGCAGCCGGGTTCGAACTGATCATCGCCGAGACAGCCGGCATCGGCCAAGGCGATTCGTTGATCACCGATCTGGTGGATGTCTCCATCTACGCCATGACCAGCGAGTTCGGTGCAGCGTCCCAGCTTGAAAAAATCGACATGCTTGATTTTGCCGACATCGTCGTGGTCAACAAGTATGAAAAACGTGGCAGCGAGGATGCCGTCCGTGACGTCCGCAAACAGGTTCAACGCAACCGCAACGCCTGGGACAAGAATCCTGAAGACATGCCGGTATTCGGCACCATTGCCTCAAAATTCAATGATGACGGCGTGACGGCCCTCTATCACGCCCTGTTGGACACAGTTGCCGCAAAGACCGGGATCGTATTCACCTCGAATCTGCCCCGGACGGATACCAAGACATCGACCTCAAAAACCATCATCATTCCACCGGAGCGCACACGCTATCTGTCCGAAATTGCCGACACGGTCCGAAACTATCACCAGCAGACAGCCGAACAGGCGGAAAGGCTGCGGACCAGATGGCACTTCGAGGAAGTCATTAAGACGATCGATGATGCGCCGGAGGAACTCCTCGCACACTTGAAGCAGAATGATGCCACCGCAAGTGAAAGCATCCGGGAAGAGACCCGAAAGGTGCTTGATGAATGGCAGATCGTCCAGGAAGTCTATGGGGGGGAGGAACTCGTTTACATGGTGAGAGACCGCGAAATCCGGGTACCGCTCTATACCGATTCTCTCTCGCGCAAGAAAATTCCCAAAATCGTACTGCCCAAATTCAAGGATCCAGGCGAAATCTACCGCTGGATGCGCGAGGAAAACGTCCCCGGGCGATTTCCGTTTACCGCCGGCGTGTTCCCGCTCAAACGGATCGATGAGGACCCCACGCGCATGTTCGCCGGTGAAGGCGATCCGGCTCGGACCAATCGGCGATTCAAGCTACTCTCGGCCGACTACGAAGCCAAACGTCTTTCCACTGCGTTCGACTCGGTGACGCTCTACGGCTATGACCCGGACCGTCGACCGGATATTTATGGCAAAATTGGCACTTCGGGCGTGAGTATCTGCACCCTAGACGACGTCAAGGTTCTGTACGGCGGCTTCGAACTGTGTGCCCCCGGCACATCAGTATCGATGACCATCAACGGCCCGGCACCGATCATGTTGGCCATGTTTCTCAATACGGCCATCGACCAGCAGGTGGAGCGATACACGGCCGAGAACGGCAATCCCCCTGAACCGGAGACCTATCAAAATATTCGCGCCGAGGTCCTTTCCAACGTGCGCGGCACCGTTCAGGCCGATATTCTCAAGGAAGACCAGGGACAGAACACCTGTATTTTCTCCATCGACTTCGCCCTGAAAATGATGGGTGATATCCAGGAGTATTTCATCGACAAGCATGTTCGCAATTTTTACTCGGTGTCGATTTCCGGCTACCACATCGCCGAGGCCGGCGCCAATCCGATTTCACAGCTGGCCTTTACCCTGGCCAACGGTTTCACCTACGTGGAATACTACCTGTCTCGGAACATGCCGATCGACAGCTTTGCACCGAATCTCTCCTTTTTCTTCTCCAACGGCATGGACCCAGAATACACCGTCATCGGCCGGGTCGCCCGTCGCATCTGGGCCGTGGCCATGCGCGATAAATACAGCGGTTCTCAGCGGTCGCAGATGCTGAAATACCACATCCAGACCTCGGGCCGCTCCCTGCACAGCCAGGACATTCAGTTCAACGATATCCGCACCACCCTGCAGGCTCTTATTGCCATCTACGACAACTGCAACAGCCTTCACACCAACGCCTTCGACGAGGCCATCACGACACCCAGCACGGAATCGGTTCGTCGCGCCCTGGCCATCCAGCTGATCATCAACCGGGAGTGGGGGTTGACCAAGAACGAAAACCTCAACCAGGGCAGTTTCATCGTGGAAGAACTCACGCGCCTGGTCGAGGAAGCCGTCCTGATGGAGTTCGACCGCATCACCGCCCGCGGCGGCGTTCTGGGAGCCATGGAAACCGGCTACCAGCGCAGTAAAATCCAGGAAGAATCCATTTACTACGAGACCCTGAAGCATACCGGGGCGATGCCCATCATCGGCGTCAACACCTTTCGTGACCCTCACGCTGAACACAACGATATTGGTAGAAGCTGTCGAACTGGCGCGGGCCACCGAAGGAGAAAAAGAATCGCAGCTCAAGCGGTTAAAAGAATTCAAGCAACGTCATGAGAGTGAATCACCCGGGGCACTGAAACGACTGCAGGAAGCAGCCCTTAAAGGCGAAAATATTTTCGCCGAACTGATGGACGCCGTGCGGGTCTGTTCGCTGGGCCAGATTACCCAGGCACTTTATGAGGTCGGCGGACAGTATCGCAGAAACATGTAATTAACGATTCGAGAATCAATCTTTGACTCAATCTCTGCGTCAATCTTCCAAATGGATTGTTAGACAGAATAAATAGAGGAGAATGAACCATGAGAGAAGCCGTTATCGTCAGTGCGGTACGCACAGCGTTAGGCAGTTTCAACGGATCGCTGGGACGCATTGGCGCCACCCAGCTTGGGGCCGCCGTCATCGAGGCCGCTGTCGATCGCGCCGGTATTTCCAGGGATGTGGTTAATGAGGTCATCATGGGACAGGTCCTGCCTTGCGGATACGGTCAAAACCCGGCCAAGCAGGCGGCCGTCAAAGCCGGCATGCCCTGGGATACAGCCTGCATCACGGTCAACAAGGTCTGCGGTTCGGCTCTCAAAGCGGTCATGCTTGCGGCCCAGGCGATCCAGTTGGGAGATGCGGACGTTGTTGTTGCCGGCGGGATGGAGAACATGACCCTGGCGCCCTATTTTCTGGAAAAGGCGCGCTTCGGATATCGCATGGGACCGGGAAAAATACAGGACCACATGATGCATGACGGATTGTGGGATATTGTCAACGATTTCCACATGGGCATGTCCAACGAATTGTGTGCGGAAAAATATTCAATCAGCCGGGAAGATCAGGACCGATACGCAACGGAATCCTACCGTCGCACCCTGGATGCCATTGCCGCCGGGCGTTTCAAGGACGAAATCGTTCCGTTCGATGTTCCCGGACGGAAGGGCGAAACGGTCCCGTTCGATACGGATGAATGCCCCCGCGAAACCCCTTACGATTTTCTGGCCAAAATGAAACCGGCTTTCAAGAATGGCGGCACGGGTACAGCCGGCAATGCATCGATTATCAGTGACGGGGCGGCGGCTGTTACGGTCATGGCCCGCGAAAAAGCGGAAGCCCTGGGTTGCCGCATCCTGGCTTCGATCGGTGCCCAGGCATCATACGGAATAGATATGAAGTACGTGCTGGTCGCACCGATCTGGGCCATTCCCCGCTGCCTCGAGAAGGAAGGCCTTGGCGTAAAAGATGTCGACCTGTATGAAATTAACGAGGCCTTCAGCGGCTCGACCGTGGCCGTTTTGCGAGAGCTTGACCTCGACCCGGCGGTCGTCAACGTCAACGGCGGCAGTGTCGCTCTGGGGCATCCGATCGGTGCCAGCGGTTGCCGTGTACTGGTAACGCTAATTCACGAAATGATCCGGCGGGACAGCAAGACCGGCCTGGCCTCCCTCTGCCTGGGTGGCGGTGAGGCAGTGGCGATGGTCGTTAAAAGATAGAAACCGGGTTGCGGGGTGCGGGTTGCGGGTTGCGCATTTTATACCACTTTTCGAAATAACCACATAAATTAGATGGGTCAATAGACTTAATTCTTAACAATGGTTTCGTAATAGGCAAGGTCAAGGCGTGGAAGCTTTTGCGGCGTGAGGCGTACTGCCCGTACGCCGCAGCGCCTGCGAAGCGCAGCACAACGAAGAGATTGGCTCTATTACGAAACCACCCACCCCCTTGAAGGAGCAAGCATGGGCATCAATACCTTCGGCGTCATCGGCGCCGGACAGATGGGAAGCGGTATCGCACAAGTTGCCGCCACGAGTGGTCTGAGCGTCATTATGAACGACATCAAACCGGAATTTGTCGAGCGCGGTTTGACGACTATAGCTAAGATTCTGGGGCGAAGCGTCGAGAAAGGCAAATTAAGCGCCGCTGAAAAGCAAACCATATTGGAAAGAATTAAAACCAGCGTCGATCTAAAGGATATGGTCAAAGCTGATTTTGTCGTCGAAGCAGCAACTGAATACGAGCCCCTCAAGTTCCAGATCTTCAAAGACCTCGATCAAATTTGTCAGTCATCTGTCATATTGGCAACCAATACGTCCTCCATTCCCATCGGTCGCATTGCCGCTCAAACCGGACGTCCCGACAAGGTCATCGGGATGCACTTCATGAACCCGGTTCCGCTTATGAAACTGGTGGAAGTCATCCGGGGCATTGCCACATCGGAGGAGACGTTTAAGCTGACCTGGGAACTGATCTGAAAAATTCGGCAAAACGCCGGCCGAAGCCAACGATTATCCTGGGTTTCATCGCTAACCGGATCCTCATGCCGATGATCAACGAAGCGATTTACTGCCTCTATCATGGGGTGGGGAAATGCGAAGACATCGACACGGTGATGAAGCTGGGTATGAACCATCCCGATGGGCCCGCTGGCACTGGCCGACCTAATCGGCCTGGACACCTGTCTGGCAATCATGGAGACCCTCTACAACGGTTTCAATGACTCTAAGTACCGTCCCTGTCCCCTACTGCGTAAATATGTAGAAGTCGGCTGGCTCGGCCGCAAGAGCGGAAAAGGTTTTTACGAATACGGCACTTAACGGTTTTCCCGTTGGCCGGTTGGCCCGTTATGCCGGTTGGATTCAACCGTCTCGGCAAATATCATGCGGCATCAATCACCCCAGAGCGGCAAAGCCGCGTTATATAAAATCGCGCACCGATTCCTGTTGGAAAAGGTGTAAAGCCCTTGCGTACCCGCACACGGTCACCCCTGCATCAGAAGCACGCAAGAGCTCTCTCTTCCGCAGCGGCATCGCCGCGTTAC